>JAKAUN010000003.1 GCA_021817605.1 Thermoplasmata archaeon
CGCTGACGGCGAGTCACTCCCGATCGCGGGATGGGACTTCACGGTCCTTGGGCGCCGATGGCAGAGGGGAGAGCCCCCGTGGGACCTTCGGTCCATCGTCAAGGCGCATCTCGAACCCGCCTCCGCGCTCCTCGACTTGGGTACTGGCGGGGGGGAGTTTCTGACGTCGCTCTCCCCTCTCCCGTCCGTGGTCGTGGCAACCGAAGGCTATCCGCCCAACCTCGATGTCGCGAGAGTTCGGCTGAAACCGCTCGGTGTCCGAGTCCTGCCTATCGGAGAGGATCTGCGCATCGACCTTCCCGAGAGATCTGTGGATCTCGTACTTGCGAGGCACGAAGCTTTCGACGCCGCTGAGGTCGCCCGGGTCCTGAGGCCTGGGGGGACCTTCGTGACGCAACAGATCGGGCCCCGGAACTACGAGAGCCTTGCCCGCTGGTTCGGAGTTCCCTCAGAGCCGGCCTACAATCACCTCGGTAGTCTGTCCGAGTTCGGTCAGGAGATCGCAGCGGCAGGCCTCGAGGTCCGAACGCTCCAGGAAGCTTCTTGGAGCGAGGCCTTCCTCGACATCGGGGCGGTTGTGTACTTTCTTCGGGCTGCCCCTTGGGAGGTGCCCGGCTTCTCGATTGCCCGCTTCCGTCCGGTGCTCGAAGGTATCCACCGCCTGATCCAACAGCACGGACGCTGGAGCTTGGAGGCACACCGTTTCCTCGCGGTCGCACGACGCCCAGGGTGACCGAACGCCACCCTTTGCCGGCTCAGTCATCGCTTGCGATTGCCAATCAAGTCCAACGCGACATCAGCACAAGGTCCGCCGGCTGTCCCTCGAGAATCACTTGGCCTTTCAATCGTCCTTCGTCTTCGAAACCGAGAACCCGGTAGAGCGCGATGGCTCGCTCGTTCGTGTGGAATACTCCAAGAAACAACTTTCGAATCCCTACGGAGCGCGCCCGGTCGATCATCGCCTCGATGATCGCTCGGCCGAGACCTTGGCCCCTTGCGCGCGGAGCTGATCCCGGGCCCAACCCACCCGGGGGATCCGCGAGCAAGCCGCCCGTACCTCGGGATCGGTTTCTTTGCGCCCAAGCAGATCGACCAGGGCGGTGAAGCGCGCGACCGGCTGCTCCTCCTCAAGCAGCCAGCGGAGGACTTTCGCGTCTCGGGCCGAGCCCGAGGGTGTGCCGTCGTTGCCCATACGAACGCGAGCAGCCGCTCCCGCGCATCAACCTTCCCCGGTCTCGAACTCCGGTGAGACCCCGAGGAACCCAACATCTCGGGCTAGGGCGGACGACCTCGTGTCACGGTCGCCCAGCCACACGCTGCGGCTGGTTCGGGAAAGGAAACCGTCCGGGCCGATCGAGCGTGCCGGTCGCCGGGCACGGTGATTCCCTTCGGAGCCAATCTCGGGGGCGCGGCGCCTCCGGGCGAGTGGCTCGGCCCAGCGCGCCGCGAGGGCCTTGGGACGGCGCTCGGGGGGGCCTTGGCCCCGTAGTTCTCCTCGCGGGAGGGCGTCCAGGATTCGTTGAACGACGCCTCTTCGACGGACGCGGTGTACCCCGGTCGAGAGGGTCGACCCATCGGTTGGCCAAGAACGCAGTCGCGGCTCAGGGGGCTACGCCCGCAGCACCACGACCCCGGCGTCCTCGAGGGGCAGCCCCCGATGAAGCGGGCGCCACCGCCGGTCGACGTGGCTTGACCGGCACCGTACGAGGATTTCTAACGAGGGCGACTCAGCCGATGCGCTCCTTCCGCTCGAGCTGGAGCAGCAGAAACTGCTTTCCCGGTACGGTGAGGGCGTAGCGTCGCCCCAAGTCCCGCTGACGGTCCCACGCGTACTCGGAATCGTCCCGTGTCTCGATCATGCCGTTGGCGAGCAGCGTGGCGAGCGCCTCGTCGAGCGCCCCCTCGGTCAGGGCGGGATACGGGCCCCGCTGCAGCCGAAGTAGTATCTCCGAGGGTTCGACGCCTCCGTGACCCGGTTCCTCCTCTTCGCCCCAGTTCAGCGTCTTCAGGACCTCTACGAGCTCTTGGCGGAACCCCTGGGCCCGCTCGGGGGCGGTTTCGGTCATCGACCCCCACTCGCCTTCACCCCTACTTGGAATTTAGCCCCCTCGGCCCAGGTTCCCCCGCTCGCCCGCGTCCGTGGCATGAGGCGTCGCGTCGGGGAGGGGCACGTCTTTCGCCGCCCACTCGCGGTAGCTAAAGGCACGTTGCGGAGTCCCCTTCCATGGTCCGTCTCGAGGTGACCCGGCTACGGCACTACGGCGGTCGGGGGTCGACCCGCGGGGAGATCCGGCTGGAGACGATCGAAAGCCACGTGCTCGAGAACAACCCCCTGGGCGACCCGTCGCGACGTCAGGTCGCCGTCTATCTACCCCCGGGGGGCCCCACGGAGGGGGGGCCGCTCCTCGTACACCTCCCCGGGTTCGCCGGCGCGGGGCCGCACGAGGCCGATCCGCCTCCCTTCCTCGGAGAGAATCTCTTCGGGCTGTTCGACCGCCTGGTGCGGACCGGGGCCTCCGCTCCCGCGGTCCTGATCTCTCCAGACTGCCTGACCGCACTCGGCGGGAGCCAGTACGTGAACTCCACGTCCACGGGCCGCTACGCCGACTACGTCGTGGACGAGATTCTCCCCTGGGCTCAGGAGAGGTTCCACACCGGGCCGGTGGGGATCCTAGGCCAATCGAGCGGTGGGTTCGGTGCGCTTCACCTCGCCATGGAGAGGCCCGGGACCTTCGACGCGGTCGGCTCCAGTGCCGGGGACATGGCCTTCGATCTGCTCTTCCTCCCCGAGATCCCGAGGGCTGTGCGGGCCTACCGACAGTACGGGGGTCCGGAGGGGTTCCTTGACCGACTCTTCGCGGAGCCCGGGGTTCTCAAGGGACCCACCGATCCCTCCGGCTCGGCCCTTCTGCTGCTTGCGATGGGGGCCTGTTACTCCCCTCGGTCGGCGGCTCCGCCGGAGTTCGACCTCCCCTTCGACCCGGAGACCGGCGAGCTTCTTCTGGAGGTCTGGAGTAGATGGAAGGCGTTTGACCCTCTCGATCGGGTGGACGGGGCCGAACCGCGCGAGGCGTTGCGACGTCTACGTCGGCTTCACCTCACCGCCTCCTCGCAGGACGAGTGGTTCCTCGATATCGCGCTGCGCCAGTTCGTGGGCAAGCTCGAGCAGCACCAGATCCCGGTGGTCCATGACGAGCTGGCCGGGGGGCATTTCGACAAGCGGCCCCGGTTCGAACGACTGTTCCCGAGCCTCGTCGGCGCGCTCGTTGCCGGGACGGTCGAGCGCTGAGCCGTCCTCGTCCGCCTCCCTCCCGTTTCCCCGACGCACGGGCCGGCTACCTTCTTGTGGTGACCTCAGGCGCGCGTCGCAGCGAGATTGTCCACGGAGCCCGTTCTGGCTCCAGGAAGCCTCGCGATGGGGACGAAATGGACGGGACGGCAGAGACCCGGCTTCGCAGGGCTACGATAGCGAGTAGGGGTGAGAGGCCGTGCCGGGTCCTGAGCAGTACCGACTCGGCGTCGGCGTCATCGTAGGTACCAGACGGCCCTGGGAGCCCTCCGAATCGGTCGCACGGCAGGTCTACGAGCACGCTCCGCCGACGCGAGCCAACGCTCGAACCCATCGACCTCAGGGTGATCCCCCTCCCGCTCTTCGAGGAGACCTATCTGCCGTCGCAGGGCCGCTACGCTCGGGCCCACATGATCGCCGGGCCGAAAGAATCGACGCGTGCGACGGGTTCGTCCGAGCTGCGCCCGAGTACAACCACGGCTTGCCGAGGACGCGTAAGAGCGCGATCGGCTTCCCCTTCCCAGCATGGAACGACAAGGCGGTAGGCTTCGAGTGCTACGGAACCGTCGGGGAAACTCGCGAGGTCGAGCGGCTACGGCTGATTCTCGCCGAGCTTTCGGTGCCCACGGTTGGGGCCCGGGGGATACTCCCGCTAGCAATCGACTTCGAGAACTATGCCGGGTTCCGGCCGTTCCCCGCGAGGACGGCGGCCCTCGACGCCCCGCTCGACCCGCTAGTCTCCCCGGGGGGGCGCTCTCCGACGCGCACGGCCCCCGGAGCCCGAGAGAAGGCTCGTCCCGGCCCCGGGGACCGAAGGGGCCCCTGTCGCAATCTCCGAACCGTGGCCCAGGGTGCCGGACGGGCCGGGGTCTACGGCTTGGCCTGTCCGTCGGCGGCATGGGCCCACGACGGCCGGGCCCGCCGACCGTGGCGCGCGGCAAGCGCCTGGTCCCGGCGGTACTTGAGGAAAATGAAGACAGGCTCCCCGAGCCGCGCGAGGACGAGGCCGTCCTCGGTGAGCGAGTAGCGGACGCGCGTCGGACGCGTCGCGAGGACCTCGCGCTGCAGGAGGCCGCGCTCCTCGAGGGTACGGAGCCTCTCGGAAAGGACCCTGGGGCTGATCACGCGAAGCGTATCGCGCAGCTCCTGGAAGCCGAGCTCATGGAGGGCGTAGAGCGCAAGCAGGATCTCGATCGACCACTTAGAGAAGAGCGACTTCGCCAGCTCGACGTTGCGGGCGGCCGAGCGGACCGGGTCGCGGATGAAGACCGAACCGGAAACCTCCGAGAACTCCCGGCTGAAACGGTCCGCCGCTTCCGCGAAGCGACGGATCCGTTCCTCCAGAATGTCATGGTTCGCGGACGAAGGGGAACTCGCCACGGACCGAACCGGCTCGGAATCGAGGGGAGATTCCAGCCGCCCCCTTTCTGCCATAGTACGGCTCCGCGGTCCCTTGCCGACCTGAGATGCAATGCTGCTATTTATTCGACCGAGCCGGCCCGGCCGCGGGACCGGGGAGGTCCTTCCGGGCTGGAGACCACGTCGCCGGGTCCGTTTTAAGGGACGGCAGGGTCCTCGGTACGAGAGGACCGATGCCGGCGCAAGAGGGTCCGGCCGATGGGGCGAGCTGCGGGGCAGGCCAGGCGCCGGGCCGCGCTCTCGCCGCCGGCCGGGCCGCGGGGGAGCGCCCGCGCCTCCGCCACACTGACCACCCCGGGGGCATCCGGCACCTGGCGTAGACGGCCAGGCTGGCACGGCGCACCGTAGGCACCGGCACACGGTCGAGGGCCCGCAAGAGCGGCAACGAGCTATGGCGACCGATCCGATCTGCGGGATGGCCGTGGACGAGGCCACGGCCGAGCTCAAGCTTGTCCGCGACAACCGCAACTACTTCTTCTGTTCGAGCCACTGTCTCCGCGAGTTCGCCGAGCCCGAGCGGGAGC
Source organism: Thermoplasmata archaeon (assembly GCA_021817605.1). Taxonomy (GTDB): domain Archaea; phylum Thermoplasmatota; class Thermoplasmata; order Lutacidiplasmatales; family UBA184; genus Lutacidiplasma. Next base: position 5,233 of record JAKAUN010000003.1, read on the forward strand.
TGCGACGGCTGCGCGTCCGTCTCGCCGTCGGCTGGCCCTTGGCGGCCGCGGTCGCTGCGCTCACCTACCTTCAGCCGTTCGCGGCCTGGCCGTGGGTGGCGTTCGGGCTCGCCTCGATCGTCCAGTTCTACCCCGGATGGGCGTTCCTGCGCGGGACGGCCGATGCCGTGCGCAACCGCAACTGGAGCATGGACGTGCTCATCGCCGTCGGGACCACGGCCGCTTACCTCTACAGCGCCGCGGCGGTCCTCCTCCCAGGACGGCTTCCGGCGGCCTACTTCTTCGACGCCTCGGCGCTCATCGTCACCCTCATCCTGACGGGCAACTATCTCGAGCACCTCACCCGGGAGCGGGCCCGAGGGGTTCTGCGCCGTCTCGGGGAGCTCCTCCCTACCACGGCCACGGTCCTTCGGGACGGGCACGAGGTCGAACTGCCTGTGACGGAGATCCGTGAGGGCGACCGCGTTCGGGTGCTCCCCGGAGGACGGTTCCCGACCGATGCCAAGGTCCTCGAGGGCCGGTCGTCGGCGGTCGAGGCCGAACTCACGGGAGAGAGCCTCCCGGTCGCCAAGGGACCGGGAGCGACGGTGGTCGCCGGCTCGGTGAACGGCGAAGGGCTCCTCCTCCTCGAGGCGACCCGCATCGGCCAGGACACGCTCCTCTCCCAGATCGGAGCCCTCGTCGCGGAGGCCGAGACGAGCCGCGTGCCGCTCCAACAGCTCGCCGACAGGATCGCCGCCCTCTTCGTGCCGGTCGTCCTTGTCCTCGCCGTCCTGGCCTCGGTGGGGTGGGCGCTGCTCGGGGTCGGCCTCGAGCTGGGCATCCTGGTCTTCGTCTCCGTCGTCATCACGGCCTGCCCGTGCGCCTTCGGCATCGCCACCCCGGCGGCCATCGTCGTCGGCACCGGCCGCGCCGCGGAGGAGGGTATCCTGTTCAAGGGACGGGATGCCCTCGAACGGGCGAGCGAGGTGGACGTCGTCCTCACCGACAAGACCGGCACGCTCACCCAAGGGACGCCGTCGCTTACCGACCTCGTGCCGGCGGCAGGGGTCACGGAGGCCTACCTTCTCGACCTTGCGGCGAGCGTCGAGGTGGGATCGAACCACCCGCTCGCGCGCGCCGTCGTCGCCGCGTCCCGAGCCCGCGGTCGGAGCGTGCCCGAAGCCCAGGCGATCCGCCTCGAGCCGGGACGCGGGATCCGCGGTACGCTTGACGGCGCCTTGCTCGAGGTCGTTCAGCCGGACGTGCTGCGCAACGAGGGACGCGAGCTCGGGCTCTGGCAGGTGGAGGGCGATCGCCTCGGCGCGCAGGGCAAGGCCTGGTCGCTGGTCGTCCGCGACCGGACGATCGTCGGGCTGCTCGGCTTCTCGGACGAGGTGGCGGCAGGGGTCGACCGGGCCGTCCGGGCGCTGCGCGCGGACGGCATCGAGGTCGTGATGGCGACCGGCGACCACGAGCGCGCGGCCCGCCACGTCGCCGAGCAGCTCGGCATCGAGGAGGTCCATGCCGCGCTCTCCCCCGCGGCCAAGCTCGACCTTCTGCGACAGCTCCAGGCCCGGGGCAAGAAGGTCGCCTACGTCGGCGACGGGATCAACGATGCCCCCGCGCTCGCCGCTGCCGACCTCGGCGTGGCGATCGGCGCCGGGACGGATGTCGCGCGCGAGGCCGGCGGGGTCGTCCTCTTGCGCTCGCGGTTCGACGGAGTCGCTCTCGCGCTGAGGATCGGAAGGCGGACGGTGCGCAAGGTGCGCAGCAACCTCGGCTGGGCCATCGGCTACAACTCGGTTCTGTTGCCCATCGCCATGGGTGCCCTCGTCCCGGTCTTCGGGCTGGGGGTCTACGGGGTGCTGCCGATCACTGGGGCGGCGGCGATGGGGCTCTCATCGACCACGGTCGTCCTCAACTCGCTCTCCCTGCGTTGGGTCACGCTCCGCTAGCGGTCCTCCGGGGCGGAGGCGCTGGTCGACCCTCCTTCACCGCGACGTAGAGCCCTCGGCCCGTCGAAAGCCCGGGGAGGAGGTGCACCGCGCGGAGCCCGGCGGCTCGGAAAGCGCCCAGCATCGTGCGCGTCCCGAAGAGGGCGAGGTCGTGGCGCTCGTGAACGTAGCGCACCCGTCCGGGCGTGCCGACCAGGTAGTGGAGATCGAGGATCGCCCTTTGCCGCCGCCGCGAGCTGAGGCTCATCCGCAGCACCCGCGTGTCGCCGCTGCTTTGGGTCTCCGTGCTGAGATACGGGGTGCGCCAGGCCTCGGGGGTGAGGAACGGCTCCACGATCACGACCCCTCCGACGGCGAGGTGCCCGGAAAAGCCGCTGAGCGTGCGCTCGAGCTCCGCCCTCGAACGAAGGTAGCCGATCGCCGAGAACAAGCAGGTGACCACGTCGAACCGGCCCCCGACGGGGACGTCTTGCATCCTTCCCTTCACGTAGCGGGCGCTCGGAGCCCGCTGACGGGCGCGGGCGAGCATCGCAGCGCTCGAGTCCAGGCCCGTGCAGTCGAACCACCGCACGAGGTGTTCGAGATGGCGTCCCGTCCCACAGGCCACATCCAGTAGGGTGCGCGCGGAAGGACCGGCGTGGCGTCGCACGAGTGCGCGTATCGCCCGTGCCTCCTGCGCGTAGGGCCGGTCCGCGTGAAGGATGTCGTAGGCCTCGGCCATCTCCTGGTACGGCGCCGAGCCGGGGGAGCCGCGGCGGGAGGGCATGTCCGACCCAGTGCCACGGGAAGGTAACCGTTCCGAGGGGAGCCGCTCGAGGCGCGAGAGGCGCTCCAGCTAGCCGAGCGCGATGACGGTCTTTCCGGAGGCGCGGCCCGCGCGGCTCTCTCCAACCGCCTGCGGAACCTCGTCCAGGGAAATTGTGCGCTCGACGGGCACGACGAGGGTCCCCCGAACCACCTCGGCGAGGAGCTCCTCGACACCCCGAGAGCTCGGACGCATGTCGATCGCCACACGGCGGACGCCTCTGCCCGGGTCGGTCGCCCCTACCGTAGTCGCCGCAACCGCCCCGGGACGTAGCCACCGGGCCCAGCGGGCGAACTGTTGGCTGTCGCTCACGAGGTCGAGGAGGCCATCGAATCCCGCCGGGCCGGCAAGCTGCTCGACCTTTGCCGAGTCCCAGGCCTCCGGCGCGATCGCCCCAGAAGCTCCCAGGGACCGCAGGCGCGCGTGCGAGGCTGGCCGCGCCGCAACGACGACCGAGGCACCGCGGGAACGCGCGAGCTGAATCGCGAACGACCCCACGCCACCGGAGGCCCCGACGATGAGCAGCTTGCGACCCTCGGAGAGGCCCAGCCGCTCGATCGCGTCGAGCGCCGCGAGACCGGCCGTCGGCAGGGCCGCCGCGGCCCCCGGCTCGACTCCCGGCGGTACCTCGGCGAGCGCGTTGGTCTCCGGGGCCACCGTGTGTTCCGCGTAGGTCCCCACCCCGACGGGGTCATGGAGGAAGCTGCCCGCCACGCGCGTCCCGACGCGGAACCGCTTGGCCTTCTCTCCGACGCGCTCGACCACGCCGCAGCCGTCCACCCCCAGGACGAGGGGGAAGACATGGGGTCGCCGCCCTTCCAGCGCCCCGTCGGCGATCTTCCAGTCGAAGGGATTCATCCCGGCCGCCTCAAGACGAACCGCCACCTCGTTCGGTCCCGGCGAAGGCACGGGAAGCTCCAGCAGCTCTACCGGCGCCCGGAAGGAGCGGACCGCTGCCGCGCGCATCCCCGGCGCATTCCCGGGGGGATTTTCAGCTTCGCGCACGAGACGCACGGCGTGCCCACAGGACTCCCCGTCCGGCGGGACCGACCACCACGCCGGGCCGGTGCTGATCGCTGAGATCGGCGACATCGAGCGATTCGCATCGAAGCGCGGGTCCGCCTCCTTCGCCGGGCCGGGGCCCCGTGTCGAGAACATCGCGGCCGAGGGGAGCCGGCACCGAGGGGCGAAGCCGGGGATCGAGCGCTGAAGCGGTCCCTCTCGGGGGCGGAAATGCGGAGGAGGCTCGCTCGCCAAGAGGCGAGGAGCAATCGGTGCAACCAGCGCAAGGCGAACCCATCCCTGTCGGCGAAGGGCAGGTCGTGGCGGCCCGGAAGCTCTCGGCGGGCGTCGGGTGGGTCCTCACGGGCCGGCTCCTTGATCGCGAGGAGGACCCGGGGCTATCGGCACGCAACGGAGCCAAAACGGACCGAGTCGCGGCCAGAGCATCCTCGAGCAGGAGCGAGGCCGAACTTCGGTCGATCGGTGAGGAGCTCGTGACCTGCGCCGCTACGCGGGAACGTCTCGGTCCACGCTCCGGCTCGGAAAACCGGGAGAAGAGAGAACATGGAAGGGGTTAGGACGGGTCCCGCCCGCTTGTACGGGAGGGGCCGACCGGAGCCGCTCTGGCGCGGTTACGCCGTCACGGCACGGTCGACGGTCCGGGCCAGCGGTCCGACCAGGTAGAGCACGCCGGCGAGGAACACGAACAACGCCCCGGCGAGAGCCAGGACGTGCGTGGCCAGGCCGAGCACCGCCCATCCCACGATGGCGATCACCACCAGAAGGACTCCGCTCACGATCGGGCGGTCGCTCCAGCTCCTGTAGCCCAGGTGGGAAAAGAGCAGCGCGAGCCCACCTACCACGAAGAAGAGGATCGCCTCCGTGGCGCTCGTCGCCGCGCTCACGGGGCGGCTGACGGCAAGGTCGGCTACGGCAATGATGAGGGCGACGAGAGCGGCGGCGAACAGCAGGACGCCGCCGGCAATCCCGAAACCCCACCCGAGCTTCCGTTCGGTCAATTCAGTCATGTCTTAGTATTCACCTCCTGTTCAACTAGCTCCGCCGCGGAGTTCCCCGACGATCATCGGGACCCCGTGGCGGGCGGTCTGTTGGAAGCAGCGGACGGGGGTATATCACCCCCACGGAAACAGGGCCGCCGGGCGTCAGATACCCACAAAAAGGGGATGGTCGACGGAGGCTCGCGAGCGCCTCCCGGGACCGTGGCGGAGGGGATCTGTCCTCTCGGCCGGGAGAGGGAGCCACCCGCGGCGCCCCGGCGAAAGTAGGATAGAGGGGGCGGCCCTCCCGGTCCCCGTGCCCTACGTCGAGTACGACGAGAACGAGGCGACCTGCCCCCAGTGCGGGTCGACGTTCCGGTCCCCCGAGATCCTGGAGACCCACGTCCGCGGGAGCCACGCGGCCCCGGCCATCTCCGCCCCGCCGCCCCATCCGAAAAGGGTCCGCTGCTCGGTCTGCGACGCCGACCTCTCGTCGGTCCACGCGCTCGAGCGCCACAACCGAGAGGCGCACATCGCCTGAAGTGCCCGAGGGGACGGAGTCCTACCGTGCCTCTGCGGAGGGCTCCTCGGGCTCGTCGTCGGTCTGCTCGAACTCGAGCAGGTGGCCCATCTTCGTCCGCTTGGTCTCGAGGTAGTGCCGGGAACGGGGATTGGGAGGGATGACGAGCGGGATGCGGCCGACGATCTCCACGCCGTGCCGGCGGAGGTCCTCGATCTTGGCCGGGTTGTTGGTCATGATCTCGATCGAGCGGATGTGCAGCAGTCGGAGCATGTGCGCGGCCAGCCCGTAGTCGCGCTCGTCCGGCCGGAACCCGAGAGCCTGGTTCGCCTCCACGGTGTCGAAACCGGCGTCCTGGAGCTGGTAGGCCCGGATCTTGTTGGCGAAGCCGATGCCCCGGCCCTCCTGCCGAAGGTACAGGACCACTCCGCCGTCGCTTCGACCGATCCGCTCGAGGGAGGAGATGAGCTGGTCGCGGCAGTCGCACCGCAGCGAGCCGATCGCGTCGCCGGTAAGGCATTCGGAATGGATCCTCACCGGGACGCGCTCCTTGTCGAAGAGGTCCCCGTGGACGAACGCCGCGTGGTCCCGACGGTCGCGCTCGTTCCAGAACGCGACGACCTGGAACTCGCCGAAGCGGCTCGGAAGCTCGGCTACCGCCACCACCCTGACGCACGTCTCCGGGGAGTCCGGGCAGTCGTGGGTACGGCTCTCCTCGAGAAGGCGGTCGACCGTCGCGGGGGAAAGTCCCATCGGCTCGTGCAACGGGGCCTCCCCCAAAAGAGCTCGCTGGCGCGAAGGCAAGTCCGAGAGCCGAGCTTCCGTTGCGGGAGAGGCGGGAGGCAGGCGGAGCGAGCTCCCTGGGGCTAGGTCCCGGGGTAGTAGAAGTCGAACTTGCCGCACGACTGACAGTAGTAGAGACTGAACGGGAGAAGCGTCTCGGACAACTGACCCGAATCCCCCGTCGTGGCCCCAACGGCTCCGGCGTAACCTCCCGCCCGTAGGCTATAGTGGCCGATCCAGCGCATCTGGGCGTGACAGTTCACGCACATGCGCCGGGGTCCCTGCGCGACGCCCGCGCCGGCCGGACTCCCGGGAAGCGGCCCGGCGGCCTGAGCCGGCAGCGGCTGGGCGCCGGTCGCAGGCGCCTGCTCCACGGACGCGTGGCAGGATGGGCATGCGGCCGCCGAAGGAGGCAAGGGGTTGCCGCACCGCGTACAGAACCGGGAGGCCATGGCTATGGGCAGAATCTCTCGGGCGGTTCAACCTTCCGCTCGCGCTCCCCCACGAGCCACGACACGGAGTTCGGTTCCTAAGGCGTCCTTCGGTCTCGGTGGGGGAGTAGCAAGCAGCGGCCCGGTGCCACGGGGCCACTCGAGCTTCTCGCGTGAGCGCAGCGGGCGGGCAGCCGCTCTCGGGACCGAATGAGGGTCCTCGCCCATGGATCGAGGGAACGCCTCCCCCGATCGATCGCCGCCCTCCGTGCGCGGGAAAGGCTCCGCGGGATGAGGGTCGGCTAAGAATCCCTCGGGCGGCCAGGGACGAGCCCCTCCGTCGCGCCGCGCCGGTCGTCGGAGAACCTCGCCTCCTGTCCGGAAACCCCGTCGGGCTCGAGCAGGGTAAATCCCTGAGGACTGAAGAAGCGGACCCGCTAGCGAAGGGGGTCCTCGCTCCTTGGGGCGATGCCGCGGATCTTCGGCGGCGCGACCCCAGAACAGAGGCAGGGATGGCCCACGCCTGCGCCGCTCGACGACAGCCCGTCGGGGACGAACAGTCCGTCGGATCCGGTCCCGCCCGGCCTCCGCGGTCGGGAGGACCCGCGGCCCCTCGATGCGGGCAGGTCGAACACCGTAGAGTACAGCCGGTCGAGGGGTCCAAACGACCCGGCCCGCCGCCCCGCTAGGGCTTCCAGACCGGTCCGGAGTAGCCCTCGGGGAACGGCGGAGGAGACTCACCCTCGCCGTAAGGATCGGGCCGGTGGCCGGCCCTGCGTCCGTCCTTCTCGCAGAGGTAGGCGTCGATCGCCTCGGCGGCCTTGGTGCCGGCGGCCATCGCGTGGACGACCGAGCGGCCTCCCGCGGCGAAGACGCCGTCCAGGCTGGTGCGGTAGCCCGGGCGCGAACCTTCCGGCCAACCCTTCGTGCCGATCTTGAGGCCCAACGCGTCGGAAAAGCCGGTGAGGTCGGCCTTCTCGCCGACCGCCATGATCACGGTGTCGCACTCGATCGTCTCGGTCTGTCCCTCCAAGGGACGGACCGACCGACGCCCCGAGGCGTCCGGCTGGGTGAGCTCCATCTTCTGCAGGACGATCCCCTCGACGTGGTCCTTGCCGAGGATACGGACCGGGCCGACCAGCCAGCGGAACTCGATCCCTTCGGGCTCGGTCTCCCGGATCTCCTCTTCGCCGGCGGGGGATTCCCCGCGCGTGCGTCGGTAGGCCATCGTCACGCTCGAGCCCGGGGAGAGCCGACGGGCGGTCCGTACCGAATCGATCGCGACGTCACCGCCGCCGACGACGACGACGTGCCGTCCGAGCGTCACCGGTCGGCTCTGGTTCACATCGTAGAGGAAGTCCAGCGCCGGAAGGACCCCGTCGAGCTGCTCACCGGGAATGCCCGGATAGGAGGCACGCGAGGCTCCGATAGCGACGAAGACGGCACGGTACCCTTCCGCGAGCAGGCTTTCCGGGGTGAGATCAACGCCTGCGGTGCGGCCGTTGACGAACGTGAGGTCGAAGTTGCGGAACCTCTGGAGGTCGATGAGGAGTTCGTGGTTGGGCATCCGATAGTGCGGGATCGCGCCCGCCTGACCTCCGATCGCCGGCTGCCGTTCGAAGATGGTGACGGCGTAGCCACGCAGGCAGAGCTCCCAAGCAGCCATGATCCCTGACGGGCCCGCCCCGACGATGGCGACACGCTGGTGGCGGGGGGCCGAGGGAACGTACTCTAGACCCGAGTTGCCGAACTCCAGCGCAGCGCGCTTGAGGTGCCGGATCGCGATGGGCACACCGCGACCCTTCATGATGCAGGCATCCTCGCAGTAGTGGTAGCAGACCTTGCAGAGCGTGCTGGCGAGCGGGTTCTCACGGAGCGTGAGACGAGCCGCCTCGTCGAACTGACCCTGTGCGACGAGCCCTATGTACCCGCGGCAATCCTGGGTGATCGGGCACGCCTCGACACAGAACGGAAGCGCGCATTGCAGGCAGCGCTGCGCTTCGAGCATCGCCTCCTCGCGCGAGTAGGAATGGAGCACCTCGCGGAAGTCCGCGATCCGTTCTTCGACGTGCTCTTCGGGAACCTCAATCCGTAGGTAGCGGGAGTCTGCGGCGTTCATGCTCTGCCCCCCGGTAGGGCTGACCGTACGACCTATCCCAGCGGCATAAAGGGCACGCCTCCGTGCGAGGGCATCGCACAGCGTGAATCCCCGGCGTGGTTTCCGAGGGAAACGGCCTTGGAACGCCGGGAAAACGGCCCGTCGGGGCTGCCGGCGCAGGACCTCGTGCTCGGTGTCGGCAGGCCGCCTGGGGAGTGCAACCGCCCCTAGCCGAGAGCTCCTCCGAAGGGAAGGGAAGACGCACTCAGGACGCCACCTTCGCCACGGCCTCCGGCCCGCCGGGAAGGGCGTGCCTGGCGCCGAGGTAGATCTCCTCCGAAACCCCGCGGCTAGCCGCTTCCCATGCGAGCTGCTCGAGCCGCCGGAGGCCGGCCGCTCGTAGTGTCGGGACCGCAGGAGGGGTGACCCTCGGGTTCGGGGCGCCCGGTCCCTGCCGCGAGCTCGTCGTCGCACGGAGACAAGCAACTAGGGACCGGCGACCCGCCGGCGCCTCCCTCGGAAGCGCCCTCGGGAACGATCTTGCCCACCGAGGTTCCGTGAGCCCGCGGAGGGTTGGGCCCGCGCGGGGCGGGAAGCGTCCGTAGCACTCAGCGAAACGCGCTCCCCTACCTTTCCCCCCTCTCTGGAACGGTAGGCGAGGGAGCCGTGCCCTTGCGTGGCCCGGGGCGTGCCACAAGGGGGGAGGGCGCTCGAAGGGACCGGGACCGATCGGTGGAACTCAGGATCGGGGGACATCTAGAGGAGCACCTCCTCGCAGTCGGGAGAGCGGGAGATCCGCCGTTTTGCTTCCTCCTGCACGACCGGACCGCGCTTCGGGCAGCGCCCTTCCGAGGCGGGCGGGGAGCCGATGCCCGCCGCGGGGCTTGACCGGAGGTAAAGGGCCGGCCCGGGGTCCTGCCTGCCCGAAGGGCTATGCCCGTGACGGGCTGGCGAACCCGTGGCGGAGACCGAGCGCCGGTGGCCGGTCCCCTTCCGGGATCGTCTCGGAACCCCGCTCTTCCTCGGGTCGACGAAGGTCCTCCTGCTCGGCAGCGGTGAGCTCGGCCGCGAGGTGGCGATCGAGGCGATACGCCTCGGTGCGGAGGTCGTGGCGGCCGACCGCTACGCCCACGCGCCGGCGATGCAGGTCGCGCACCGCCACCACGTGCTGGACATGACGGACCCGGTCGCTCTTCGGGCCTTGGTGGCGAAGGAAGAGCCCGATATCCTCGTGCCGGAGATCGAGCAGGTCGCCACCGACGAGCTGGTCCGGCTCGAGGAGGAAGGGCACGCGGTCATCCCGAACGCGGAGGCGGCACGGACCACCATGGACCGCGAACGGATCCGGCGCCTCGCCGCCGAAGAGGCTCGGGTCCGGACGAGCGCCTTCCGCTTCGCGGAGAGCGCGGAGGAAGCCCGGTCCGCCGCACGCGACCTCGGGTTTCCTTGCGTCGTCAAGGCGATGGTCTCGAGCTCCGGCCACGGGATGACCGTGGTGGGCGATGTCGGGGCCGTCGAAGCGGCCTATCGGGAAGCGAGCGAGCATGGCCGCGTCCCCTTCCCCAGGGTGATGCTCGAGGAGTTCGTCCGGTTCGAGCGGGAGGTGACGATGCTCTCCCTCCGACACTACCGGCCGGACGGCACGGTGGGGACCACGGTGATGGACCCGATCGCGCACCGGCGCCCGGGGACGCTCTACCACGAGAGCTGGCAGCCCGAGTCGGCCGAGCCCTCGGTCGTCCGCGAGCTGGCCGAGACCGCGCAGGCGGTCACCGACCGGCTGGGCGGCCTCGGGATCTTCGGGGTGGAATGCTTCGTCCAGGGAGAGCGCGTCTACTTCAGCGAGGTCTCGCCCCGGCCCCACGACACGGGCCTCGTGACCTTGGGCAGCCAGTGGAACAGCGAGTTCGCCCTGCATGCGCGGGCGATCCTGGGACTGCCGTACGTAGGGCGGGAGTTGTCGACCCCCGCGGCCGCCCACGTGATCCTCGCGGGGGGAAGCGGTCCCGCCCCGTCCTTCGGAGGGCTCAGCACCGCGCTCGCGGAGAGGGGCGTCCGCCTCTTCCTCTTCGGTAAGCCGGAGGCGTACCCGGAGCGTCGGCTCGGGGTGGCCGTCGCCCGCGGAGCTTCGGTCGACGCGGCGCGTCTCCTCGCAGAGCGGGCAGCACATGCCGTCGAAGCGGCGACCACTCTCGGCGCTCGGCCCGGCGAGGTCGCGCGGGGCTCGTCGGTTTAGCTCTTCTTGAGGAGACGGTCGATCTCCTTGGACATCGACTCGAGCTCCTCAGCGACACGGTGGGCTGCCTTCTGCAGTGACGCCGACGGGGCCTTCGCGGCCCGGTCGGCGTGGGCAAGAACCCGCTTGGTCAGTCGTGCGGTGGCGGCCGCGAGGTCCTTGGCGGCCCGTCGGGCTTCTCCTAACGCCTCTTCGAGATCACCGGTCGGCATGGGGTCCTCGGAGATGCCAACGCGCCGCTCTACTTACGGGGAGCGCAGCGGCGAGGGGTCGTCTGGCCGCGCAGCCGCGAGCCTCGCACCGGGCGTGTCGCCGGCCGGCCGGCGGACGAGGGGACTTTGCGAAGCCCGCCGGGTCCCGGGCGAACACGGCGGAGGTCGGGCCTCTCCGCCCCTTGGTCGGCGACTCGCAGGGAGCCCAAGACTCCCCCGGCCTCGGCAGTCGGTTCGACGCTCGAAGCGATGTTGGCCGCGTTACCGAGGTCGCAGCCGCCACGGTGCACGATATCCGCGAGGTGGATGCCGATTCTCCGCCGGAAGGACGGGGAGGGGCGCGGGCGGTCTTCCCGGCCAGGAAAGGTCTCTGGATCTAGGGAGCCGAGCGACGGGCGTCTTGCGCGCTGGAGAGTTCGACCAGAGAGGCGTCGCCGATCCTCGTGACCTCCCGTCCAGGGAACCGAGGCAGCGCGGGTCCGACGAGCCGTTCCTGCTCGGACCGGACGACGAGCGCGCACGCGTCGTCCGCGTGCGTCACGACGGGGAAGGCGACTCCCTCTGTCGGCCCGAACGAGGCGAGCCGGCAAGCTTCTCCCACGGTGAAGGACCTCCCCCCGGCGGAAGGGAGGCAAGGCATCAGGTCCGTCCTCCCCCCGGTGCGCCTACCGCCGCCCCGGCCCCACCGGGGAGGCCACCTTGGGAGAAGGGCCCGCACCCCGGCTTTGCCCCAGGCCTTTTTTGGGCCGAGGGGATAGTCACCCGTGGTTCGGAGCCGCGAGCACTTCCACCTAGAGGAGATCGCCGACGGAGTCCATGTCGCCCTCGCGACGGCCGACGGCTACGGGCTCTGCAACGCGGCCATCGTCGACCTCGATCCCGTCACCCTCGTGTTCGATGCCATGCTCACGCCCGAGGCGGGTGAGGCGCTGGCTCACGCCGCCCGTCGCCTTACCGGCCGCCCCGTCGACCTGCTCGTGAACAGCCACTATCACGGTGACCACGTCCGAGGCAACGCAGCGGTCGGCGCGCGTCACATCGTTTCGACCCACCGGGTGCGGGAGCTCGTGCTCGAGCGCGCGGCCGCCCATCTACTCTCCGACCGAAAAGCCGCTCCCGCAGAGCTCGAGAGGATCGCGCGAGAGGAGGGGACGAGCACCCCTTTCGACCGGACGGTCCAGGAGGCATGGATGCGTGGCATCCTCGCCACCCCCGCCGACCTCAGGGTGCCTCCTCCGGACCTCACGTTCGCCGAGGAGCTGGTCGTCCGCGGGGCACACCGCACGGCGCGAATCCTCTCCTTCGGGGGCGGCCACTCTCCGAGCGACGCCCTCGTCTACCTCCCGGAGGAGCGGCACGTGTTCCTCGGGGACCTCCTCTCGGTGGGGTTCCATCCGTCGCTCGGCGACGGCGACCTCCATGCCCTCGACCGGATCCTGGGTAGGATCGAGGAGCTCCCGGTGGATCGGGCTTTGCCCGGGCACGGACCGGTCGGCGACCTCGCAAGCATCCGCCGGATGCGCGACTACGTGGGCAGCGTGACGCGTCAGGCTCTTGCGGCGCGGAAGGAGGGCCTACGACGGGACGAGCTCGATCGTTTCGCACCCGAACCGCCGTTCCGGGACTGGGCTTTGCTCTCGATGTACCGGGAGAACCTCGCCTTCGCCTACGCGTCGCTTCCCGAAGCGCCAGAGGCGGGCCCCGGGCGGGCGTCTCCCTCCTGAGCTGGCCCGGAAGCGAACGCCCCGTGGCCCGTGGCAGGCGGTCGGTCCGCTCGGGGGTTTCCGTAGGCCAGCCGCGGCGGGGCCGTCGCCTCGCCCGCCGGGGAGGGCGGGAACAGACCAAGGGCCGCGACGGAGGTGGCAGGCTCGGCCCAAATAGCGCCCGCGGCCCAGCCCCATGCGAGATCGCCCCGTGCTCCGGTCTCGGTAGGTTGCCGTTGGGGTGACGGAGCTTGGTCCCAACCCAACGGACGATGACCTGGGGAACACGCCAGAGTAGGTCCTCGCGAGCCCCTGGACACCTCATCCGCGGAGGTGAAAGCGGCCAGTAGCTACGATCCGCCTCTGGGCGGAACGGGACGCCGGCGAACTTGCCCCAGGCGGGTATCCTTCCCGAGTACCCCGTCCCAACTCCCGAGGCCGGCCGGAGACGGGCGGTGGCGTGTCCGCGCCAGGACCTCGGGTAGAACGTGACGCTCGTCAGGAACCACGTTTACGGCTTCCGCTGGGTTCTCGCAGCTGGACGCGAGGGAGCTGCTCGGCACTACGCAGACCCTCCCGCGTCGCAGCGGTGCGCGTCGTGGGCGCCCTCTCAAGGTAATGAGCCTCCAAGCGCTTCTTTGGCGTGGTCGAGAGCCCCGCCCGCCCTTGGCGACGCCTTTCCCGTGAGGAGGAGGCCGTCATCGTCCGTCGCGGGACCGAGCCGCCGTTCTCGGGGGAGTACGACCACCTCTTTGCGGCCGGGAGCTACGAGTGCCGGCGCTGCGGCTCGCAGCTCTACCGGTCCGGCGACAAGTTCGACAGCGGCTGCGGATGGCCAAGCTTCGATCAGGAACTTCCCGGAGCGGTGCGGCGCCTTTCCGATCCGGACGGACTCCGCATCGAGATTCGGTGCGCCGCCTGCGACGCCCATCTGGGCCACGTTTTCGAGGGCGAGGGATTCACGCCGCGCAACACGCGACACTGCGTCAACTCGCTTTCTCTCCGCTTCGTGCCCGCGAGCCCCACGTCTACGACCCTGCCGAAGACCTGAACGGACGACCCCCTCGCCCACGAGGGGGAAGACGCGTGCGAAGGTCCGAGACGGTCTTTCGCCCCTAGCAAGCCGTGGGAGGGCTCGCCCTCGGGGCGGGATCCGGCCTACTTGACGATCGTGGAGAAGCTGTACTTCGCGGCCTCGGTGTGCTGCATGAGGTGTTCGCCAATCTCGTCGCCCTTGAGCGACTGAAAGCCGCAGACCAGGCAGCGGTAGAGCACGAGCTCGTTGGGGCGGGGACCGACCATATCGGGCGGGGGCGGGGGCGACATCGAGTTCCAGTAGCGACGACCGGTTCAAAAGACGTACCGTTCGACTGGAATGTTTCCCGGCGGCGCTCGGAGCGGCCCGGGCCGCCCCGCTTGCGGGTCCGAAACCCGCGCGGGCGCCGTGCGCGACGCCGACGCAACCGCGGTCCCGGCGGAGCTATACCCCGTGGTGCCCGTGGACGCTGAGGAGTGGCCCGGATGTGCGCGTTTCGCTACCAGAGGACCCCGGTGCCCGAGGAATCGGGCAGCGAGCGCGCCGCGGGCTTCGGCGAGGTGCTCCACGCATACAGTCGCGAAGAGGCCGTCCTCGAGGCGCAGCGCTGCCTCCAGTGTGCGATGCCGTTCTGCGTGCAGGCCTGTCCGATCACCCAGGATTGCCGTGGCTACATCGCGCTGGTCGCGCAGGAACGCTTCGACGACGCCGCTCGTCTCACCCTGCTCGACAACCCTCTCGCCACGGTCCTCTGCAAGACCTGTTACCACTACTGCGAGGAGGATTGCGTCATGGGCGGTCGCGGAACCCCCATCGCCATCCGACACCTGAAACGCGCCGCACTCGAGCACGGGCGTTCGGATCTTCGCTACGTGCCGAGCCGGCCGAAGAGCGAGCGCGTCGCGGTCGTAGGCGCGGGTCCGGCCGGGCTCATGGCCGCCTGGGAGCTCGCGCTGCGCGGCTACCCGATCACCGTCTACGAGGAGAAGCCGTTCCTCGGCGGCCAGGTCGACACGATCCCACGCTACCACCTGGACGGCACCGAGCTCAACGCCGACCTCGCACGGTTCCACGACCTCGACGTGACGTTCGTCGGCGGGCAGAAGGCGGGGGTCGATTTTACTCCCGAAAGCCTGCTCTCGACGGGCTACCCGGCGGTCTACGTCGCCATCGGAGCCTCGGACCCAAGGGCGCTTGGGATACCGGGAGAGCATCTCCCGGGGGTCTTCTACGCTGTCCCTTTCCTGCTCGCGGTCAACATGGGACCCGAAGGGCTCCTCGGCCGGAAGGATCGGCGGATCGTCGTGGTTGGCGGGGGTGACGTGGCGCTGGACGCCGCGCGCTCGGCGCTCAGGCTGGCGCGGGACGCGACCGTGACCGTCGTCTATCGGCGCACGGAACGCGAGATGCCTGCCGGCGGCGAGGAGGTCAGCGAAGGCACCGAGGAGGGGCTCCGTTTCCTCTTCGAGCGCGCGCCCGTGCGCATCGTAGGGACCTCCCAGGTCGAGGGGATCGTCCTGGAGACGATGCGACCCGGTCCACCGGATGCTTCCGGCCGCCCGAGCTCGGTGGTCGTGCCCGGATCGGAGGAGACCGTTGCGTGCGACACGATCATCGTCGCGGTAGGCGAGGCCGCCGACCTCCGGGGATTCCCCGCAGAGCTCGATCTTCGTCCGTCGCGGCACCCTTGGCCCGAAGGGACCAAGCCGGACTGGATGACGGATGTCGAGGGGGTCTTCGCGTCGGGAGGACGCTCGGTCGTCTACGCGATGGCGGCCGGCACGAAGGCCGCCGAGGCGATCGACGGCTACCTTGCGCGTCGCGCGGGACGGGAACCGAC
Organism: Thermoplasmata archaeon; assembly: GCA_021817605.1. Lineage (GTDB taxonomy): Archaea > Thermoplasmatota > Thermoplasmata > Lutacidiplasmatales > UBA184 > Lutacidiplasma. The sequence continues at coordinate 20,834 of JAKAUN010000003.1, forward strand.
GCCCCGACCGGAACCTTTCGGACGACCCCAACGCCCGCCTCTCCCCTCGGGCTACGGCGGGCCGACCTGGACGCTGTAGAAGGTTCCACGTGAACGCGACGACGACCCCTGTCCGGTTCGAGCGGCGGCCGGCGTTCGCCGCGATGCTCACCGTCCTCGGCGGGCTTTTCGTGGTCGGTGGCGCCTGGACCCTGGTCTCGTCCGAGACGGCGCTCGACCGGGTCTTCGCCCTCGGGCCGCTCTACCGTGCCGGGGTGGTCGTGGGCGTATTGCTCGTGGCGTTCGGCGGCCTCGGGCTGGCCGTCCCCAGGACCCATCGGGCCGCGGGAGCTGTTGTGCTCGCGCTCGCGACGCTGAGCATTCCCCTTGCCTTCGGTGGGTTCGTCGCCGGCTTCGTCCTTTCGGTGATGGGCGGGACGTTTACCTTCCTCGGACCGACAAGCGCTCGGTCCGGGCTCCGCCCCACGCCGGTCAGGGGTTTTGGCCGGCGGTGACCGCAGTCGTGCGCAGGCCCCGTGCCCGTCAGATCCCTTGGGGAAGCGCCCGGACCCCGTCCGGGGGCGTTGGGCTCCCCTACCGGGTCGTGGCGAGCCCACCTCGTCGACGCCGATGAGCGGAGCCGGCGAGCTGCTAATCGGCCTGGCTCTCGGCGCGTCGCTCTCGGTCCCCCCGGGGCCGATGAACGCCTGGATCGCCGCGGCCTCCACCCGCTCCTACCGCGCGGGAGTAACGACCGGGCTTGGAGCGGTGAGCGCGGACGCCGTCCTCGGTGCGGTCGTCTACGCCCTCGACCGGACGGTCGTGCTGGGCTCCGTCCTTCCTCTCGTCTACGCCCTCGGCGCCGGGGTCATGGTCTACTTCGCGGTGCGCCTCCTCCGCGGGAGAAACCGGGCCGATCCCGGTTCGGGGGACCTCCTCACGTTCTCGCGGGCGCTCGCCCTCGGGCTGTCGAACCCGTTCCAGGTCCTCTGGTGGCTCACGGCCGGCGTCGCCTTCGCCTACCTCGGCGGGGCCGTCCTCCTCGTGGGGCTCTTCGGCGCGATCGCCCTGTGGGTGCTCGGCTTTCCGCGGGCGGTCCGGGAGGGAGTCCGTCGGTCGGAGAAGGTCGAACGGGCGGTCGTGATCGTCTCGGCGGCCGTGCTCGCCGGGTTCGCCGCCTACTTTGGGCTGCTAGCCGTGGTACTCGGGGCAGCTTCGCTCTAAGCCGATGCGAAACGGATGCGCGCGGCGTGCTCCTTGCGGAACTTCTCGAGCTTCGGCGCGATGACCGCTTGGCAGTAGGCCTTCTCCGGGTTGCGTCGGAAGTACTGGCGGTGGTATTCCTCGGCCGGGAAGAACTCGGTGAACGGGACGAGCTCGGTGACGATCTTGCGCCGCCAGAGCCCCGCGGAGCGGAGCTCGCGCAGGGCGGCCTCGGCCGTCGCCTTCTGCTCGGCGGAGTGGTAGAAGATCGCCGAGCGGTACTGCGCGCCAACGTCGTTGCCCTGCCGATTGAGCGAAGTCGGGTCGTGCGTGGTGAGGAAGACGATCAAGAGGTCGTGGTAGGAGACGGTCGCCGGGTCGAAAGTGACCTGGACGACCTCGGCGTGACCGGTCCGCCCCGTGCAGACCTCCTCGTAGCTCGGGCTGCGGACGCTCCCCCCCGCGTACCCCGGGACCACCTCGCTCACTCCCTTGAGCTCGGAGAAGACCGCCTCGGTACACCAGAAGCAGCCGCCCGCGAGGGTGGCGACCTCGGTCACGGTGCCGGAGCTTGGAGGCGACGGCTGCATGGCGCTCGTACGACGACCCGAGGAGGACAAGACGGTTCCGTGCGCCGAGGGTCGCTCACCCGGCCGAGGGGGCGGGGTGACCGCTGCGCACCCGGGCTCCCTGCCAGACGAGGGCGGGGGCCGCGACTCCGGCGAGCGCGGCGACCAGGCCCGTGTAGGTCGCGCCGTGCAGGAGGTAGACGAGGCTGACGAACGGCAGGAGCAGCAGGACGAGGAGCGCGCCGTAGAGAGCTGCCGCCGCGCCGAGGGTCTCCGCCCGGTAATGTCGACCCGCCAGCCGGAGGCCCACCACCACTCCCACGCCGCCGGCCCAGACGAGCCAGAAGCCGGTGACGGCGACCCAGGCGACCTCCGGCGCGCTCGACCGTACGCAGACGTAGACATCGGACGGGTCACCCGAGAGGCACCGCACCAGGGAACCGGGGCCTCCGAGCAACCAGGCAAACACCGCGAGGAGGGCGACCGTCCCTATGGACCCGAGACGGCAGAGCAGGACCGCGGCGCGCAGCCGCGGATCGGCATGGCGAAGGCGCGTGAACGCCCGTCGGTAGAGCAGGAAGGTCACGAGCACCCCCAGGCTGCCCGCAAGGGCAAGAGCGCCGACCGCGTGCAGGAGGCTCAAGTTCAGGACGAAGAGCCGCGTCGCGGCAGAGGAGCCTACCAACAGGACCCACGGGAGGGCCAGCGCAAGGAGGGCGGAGGCGACCCCGATGGCGCCCCCGGCTCGGAGGGTCCCGGCGGCCTTGGCCTCCTCCGTCGACCGGACCGGAAGCTCGACGGCCATTGGCTAGCTACCTCGTCCCGTCGTCGCGCCGGGGAAGGGTCGGGGCCGCGGTTCGGGCCGACGAGGGAGGCCGATGGCCTTCAACGCCGCACGACGAACTGGACCTCGGTCCGCGCCCAGGCGCGGGGGTCCCTCCAGGGGTTGGCCGGGTAGATCTCACGGGAGCCTCCGACCGAGCGGATCTCCTTCTCTCGTCGGCGCCATCGTAGCCAGTCGGAGAGCCCGTGGTAGATCACGCGAGGCGAGATCTCCTCCGGGTCGAACACGACGCGGGCGACCGAGGTCGGCCTGAGGGTCTTGAGACGAATTCCCTTCGAGCCGCGCACCGTCCCTTTCACTTCGATCGCCGCCTCCCAGCGGCGCTCGCCGCATTCACGGAAGACATAGCGCCCCGGCCGGGCGCCGGCGTCCTTGATCCACCGCTCGACGCGCTCGAACTGCGCGCGGATCTTCTTCTCGTTCCAGGGCCCCTTCCACTCGAGCGAGGCGACCTTGAAGCCCGGGCTCCTTGCGAAGCTGAAGTCTACGGTCATGCGGCCACCGAACCCCGAGACGCCGCGCGATATTACACCGTTCCCCTACGGCGAGAGACGCGGCAGGCGACCGTGCCGCTCCGAGCCGGAGACGCTACGGAACCACGGGAAGTGTGGCGCCCGTGTCCGGACGGTACGGCGGCGGCGCGGTGCGGCCCCGCGGCGGTTCGGTGACGTAGACGCCGTAGAAGGGGACCCTATGCGCCACGACCCTGCGGAACGCCTCGCGCAGCTCCGCGTCGCTGAGGCCACGGGTGGCGACGAGGTCGTCGTTGCGATTGAGGCAGCCCTTGAGCTCGCCCTTGTGCGTTACGCGGAGCCGGTGGCAGTTCGCGCAGAACTCCGGGTTGTAGACCGGATCGACCAGCTCGACCTCCGTCCGGCCGAACAGGTAGACCCTCCGGTGGTGCATTTCACGGATCAGGGCCCCGGAGGCGTGCTCCTCGAGCCAGGCACGCACCCGGGCGATGTCGGCCGCGACGGTTTGATGGGCCGCGAGTTCGGGCATGAACTGGATGAGCTGAAGCTTGAGTCCCTCGGTCGCCCCGACGTACTCGATCATCTTCGGAATGCTCTGGACGGTCGTGCCGAAGACCACCATGTTGAGCTTCACGGGGGTGAGACCCTCGTGCAGGGCGGCGCGCACGCCGCGGAGCACGGGGCGAAGCGCCCCGTGGCGTATCGAGCGGAACTCGGCCGGGTCGGTCGTGTCGACCGAGACGTTGACCCGCTTGAGGCCGGCCTCCCGGAGCGAACCGGCCCGGGTCTCGAGAAGGGAGCCGTTGGTGGTGAGCGAGACGTCCGGGATCTGGCGAACGGTCCGCTGGACGATCTCCTCGAGGTCGTCGCGCACCAGCGGCTCGCCGCCGGTGAACTTGACCGAGCGGATGCCGAACTCGCGGGCGACCCCGACCAGCCGCTCGACCTCGAGGGGGGCGATCTCCTCGTCGTGCGGTGCCCCGGGCCGGGCGACGGGTCCGAGCCCTTCGTCGTGGCAGTAGATGCAGGAGAAGTTGCAGCGACGGGTGACGCTGACCCGAAGGTCGGTCACCTGACGGCCGTAGGCGTCCGAGAGCATCTGCGAACACGCTAGGTGCCCCGGGGTAATAGCGCGGTGCGTGGCCCGAGCCCCGTGCGCGGGAGGGGAGCCTACCTCGCGGCGAGCCGCTCGTCGGGGGCCCTCAGCAGGGGAACGAGGGTCGCGAGCGACTCCCCCCGCCGGCGAAAGGTGAGGTCGATCTCCGTCCCGATCGGATACTTCGCGATCGCCTCAAGCATCTGACGGACGGTCCGGATCTCGAAAGGGCCCACACGCGTGAGCAAATCGCCGGGGCGAATCCCTGCGCGGTGCGCGGGCGAGCGGGGCACCACCTTCTCGACCAAGACCCCTTCCGGACTGCGGGACGCTCCCTGCCCGCCTCGCCAAAGGGAGCCCTGCGCGACCGAGACCCCTAGCCACGGACGCTCGACATGTCCGGCGCGCACGATCTCCTGCGTGATCCGTTGGACGGCGCGGAGGGGGAGGGCGAACCCCACGCCCTGGGCGAACGCGGCGACCGAGCAGCTCAGGCCGACCACGGCGCCGGTGAGGTCGACCAGGGGGCCGCCGCTGTTGCCGGAGTTGATCGCCGCATCGGTCTGGATGAGCCCCTCGAAGACGAAGTCGGACCCCGGGAGCGGCCGGCCGAGAGCGCTCAAGACCCCAAGGGAAACGGTGGGGCCGCCGGGGAGGCCGAGAGCGTTGCCGACCGCGAGAACGAACTGTCCGACCCGAAGAAGGTCGGAGTCGCCGAGCGACGCCGCCGGTAGGTCGACGGCGTCGACACGCAGGACGGCGACGTCGGTGACCGCGTCCCCGCCCAGAACTCGGGCAGCCAGCTCGCGCCCGTCCGGCACCGTCACGCGGACCCGGGCGGCGGCGTCGACGACGCGGTGGTTGGTGACCAAAAGACCGGCGCGTTCGATCGCGAGCGCCGTGGCCTGGCCCCACGAGTTCCTGCCGTCGGTCCCCCTCAAGCTCTGGGATCGGAGGGTGTCCACGCGGGCGACGCTGGGGGAGACGGCGTCGACCGCGCGGACGATCCTCTCCTCGAGCTCGAGGCGTGGTTCCGGCGCCACGGCTCCCCTAGGGAAGGTGAGGGAGCGACGGCTCCGGGCCAAGAGGCGGGCTCGGAAGCATCGGAGGCCTTGGCAGCCCCATCGCGCCTACTCCGACAGGAGCTTGTCGAGCCGGCCGTAGAGCTCCTCGAGCTCGAGGTCCTTCTTGCGACCGCCCTCCCAGCGCGCGTTGACGATCTCCACGAGAAGCTCGGCGAGCTTGTCCATCCAGGGGCCCTCGACCGCTTCGAACTTCGCGCGGAGCTTCTCGCGCAGGAGCTCGTTGTAGGCTCGGTAGGCCGTCCAGACCCATGGCCCGTGGCGCGGCCCGGCGCAGCAATCCTCGGTTCCCGTTTCGGTCATGTGGTTCCTCTCGGACGCCTTGCGTCCAAGGAGCACGAGGGGCTCGGGCGAGGATATTGAGCGGGTCTTCCACGGTCCGCTCACGGTGCCTCCTCCGCGCACCCACGGTGCTAACGCCGACGTAACCGGTCCGCTATGAGGCCCCCGCGAGATTCCGCCGGCAATGTCCGACGGGCGGGCGACGCCGAAGGAGGGATCGACGGGCCGCCTGGACGACCGCGTCCTGGCAACCCTCCGAAGGCTCCCCGGGGAGATTGCCTTCAACGGCCTGCGACGCGTGCTCGGCGCCCACCCGGAGTCGCTCGCACGTGCGCTTAGGCGTCTCGAGAGGGACGGGCTCGTCCTTCGCTCCCGTGCCGGCTACCGCGTCCCCGAGCCGCCCCCCACGACCGCGGCCTCGCGTGAGGAGGCGTTGCACGTGGTCGCCGAGGTCGAGCTCGCGGACGCGCTCCGCGCCCCCGAGCTTCTCACCCGCCTCGTGGGCCGCTGGTTCGGCTCGCTGCGCTGGGTCGGGGTGATCGACCGACGCGACGAGCGCCTCCTCGCATGGGCGCCGCAGGGAGGGGTCGGTATGGTGCTGCTCGGCGCAGATCGGGGACGGCTTCGCGTGATGGTCCCGGACCGCCTTTGGGAGCTGGACGCGACGGAGGCGGAGGAGGAGGCTTTCGAGCTCCTCGTCCACGCGGTCGAGGCGCTGCGCGGGCCGAGCGACAGGGGAGGCACGGCCCGGCCGCTGACCTACGGTCTCGGGGGGTCCTTGGCCCTCCTGCCCCAGGAGAACTGAGCCGGAGCGCCGGGGGACGCGCGTGGCGTCCCGCTCGGGAGACTTCGGCTCCGGAGGCTACCAGCCTGTCGGGTGTCCCCGATTCTGCTCGTCCAGCCAGCGACGTAGCGGGGCGAAGTACTCGAGCATCGCGCTCGCGTCCATCCGGCGCTCGCCGGTCCCGGCCTCGAGCGCGTCCGGCCACTCCCGGCTCGCGCCGAGCTCGAGCATCGTCCGCAGACGCTCGCCCGCCGCCTCCGAGCCGTAGATCGAACCGCGGTGGAGCGGTCCGCGCTCCCCGGCGGCCCGGAGCAGCGCGCGGTGGAACTGGAACTGGAGGATCGCCGCGAGGAAGTAGCGGACGTACGGCACGTTCGCCGGGACGTGGTACTTCGCCCCCGGGTCGAACTCGTCCTCTCCCCGCGGTCCTGGGGGAGCGAGCCCTTGGTAGCTGCGGCGCATCTCCCACCAGGTCCGGTTGTACTCCCTTGGCGAGATCGAACCGTCAAAGACCTTCCATCGCCAGCGGTCGATGAGGAGGCCGAAAGGCAGGAAAGAGACCTTCTCGAGCGCGCGGCGGAGGAGGAGGCCGAGGTCCCCCTCGGGCGGGGGGGCCTGGCCGAGCAGGCCGAGGCGGACGAGGTACTCCGGCGTGACCGACAGGTCGACCGCGTCGCCGACCGCCTCGTGGAAGCCGTCGTGGGCGCTGTCGCGGAAGAGGTAGCTCTGCCGGTTGTAGGCACGCTGGTAGTAGTTGTGCCCGAGCTCGTGGTGGATGGTGTGGAAGTCGTCCCCCGTCACCTCGATGCACATCTTGATCCGAAGGTCGCCGACAAAGTCGATGTCCCACGCACTCGCGTGGCAGACGACCTCCCGGTCGCGCGGGCGGACGAACATGGACCTCTCCCAGAACGAGGCGGGGAGCTTGTCGAACCCCAGCGAGTCGAAGAACCCCTCCCCGAAGCGGACCATGTCGGTCGGGGAGGTCCCTCGGTCGACCAGGAGCCGGGTGAGGTCTAGGCCGTCGTCGGCCAGGCCGGTGGCGACCAGAGGATAGATCCCGTCCCAGGACTGGGCCCACATGTTCCCGAGAAGGTGCGCCGGCAGCGCGCCGGACGGGCTCACGATCTCGGCGCCGTAGTGTTCAAAGAGGCGGCGGCGCACGAAGGCGTGAAGCGACTCGTAGAAGGGACGCACCTCGCCCCAGAGCCGGTCGACCTCGCGGAGGAACGCCTCAGGAGCCATGTCGTACCTGGAGGCCCACATCGCCCCGGTATCCGCAAAGCCGAGCTCACGGGCGCCGCGGTTCGCGAGCTCCACGTAGCGGACGAACCCCGGACGGATCGTTCGTCCCACGGCGTGCCAGCCGCTCCAGGCGTCCTCGAGGAGAGCCGGGTCGCGGCTCTCGCCGAGGATCCGTTCGAGTCCCTGAAGGTCGAGCGGTTCCTTCGCGCCGGTCGGGCGGTGGCGGCCCTTCGCGTAGGCGGCCTGCATTGCGGCGACCAAGCGGGTGAGCTCGAGCGACTCGGCCGGATCGGCCGGGGCGAGCAGCGGAAGGGAGACCCTCAGGAGATGGACCTTGCGCGCCTCGGCCGGAGCGAGGCTCTCGAGCGGGATCCGAGCAAGCTCCCGGGCGCGCCGCATCGTCGCCGCGATCAGGCGGGAGGCCGCCGCGGCGGAGAGCGCTTCGGTGTCGTCGTTGACGTAGGTCGAGTAGACCCAATCGGTCCGCTGCGACTCGCTCGCCAGATCGAGAAGTTCGGCTTCGGCGTCATGGATGAGCTCCGAGGGCTTGGGGGAATCTCCCGACACGGCCACGGCCATCGACTCCGCCTCCGGGAGGTCGCGGACTACTTAGCGAGCGAGCCGGGCACCACGCGGCCGAGGAGGCGGGCGTCTCCGGGGTGGGGACCTGGCCGAACGGATGGTCGGCTCTTTGTCCGCCACCCCTGGAGGCTTGTTTCCCCTCAGACAGGGGGCTGGCAACCCCTCCTTTTCCACTGGAGATGGGGGTTTATGTACGACGGCCGTCTGACAACCCTTGAGAGCCCATGTCGGACACACCGCTTACGTGGCCGATGATAGCCGCGCTTCCGCTGGACGCGGAGCGGCTCCCTGACACGCTACTCGCCGCGGCCCCGTGCCTCGTCAGCCCCCCTGTCGAGGCACCGGGGCTTGCCCGAGCGCTCGTCCTGTCTATCGAGACGTGACCGCGCAAGAGCTCGACCCGTTGGCGGCGACCCGTCCTTCGCTCCGCAGGCCTCCGTCGTCTCTCGGGGTAGGAACCCCACGAGGCTACGGCCTCCCCCCGCGTCTCTCGCTCGAGGCCGCGGCGGCGTTCGCCACCTACGTCGACTCGGCACGCGCCCGCGCCGCGATCGAGGGAAGGACGCTCGTCTACACGGTTCGCTGGGGTCAGCCGGGCTCGTCGTCGGGCTCCGACTGATCGGTCCCTGCGCCGGCCGAGCCGGGCGCACGGCTCCCGCTCACTTGGGAGCGCGCGTCCTCGATCGCCTCCTTGGAGAGGGCGTCGGCGCGCGCGTTCTCCTCGCGGCGGATCCACCGGAACTCGACGCGGCGGAACCGTGCCTCGAGCTGGCGAAGGCGCTCGTGGTAGGGCTTGAGGTGCTCGGCGCGGACCGCGTAGGCGCCTTCCATCTGGCGGATGACCAGCTGGCTGTCGCCCTGCAGGACGACCTCCCCGTCGAACCCCTGGCGCACCAGCCACTCGAGCGCGCAGATCGCCGCCACGTACTCGGCGACGTTGTTGGTGGCCCGCGGGTGGAAGGGAGGGACAGCGAGTCCCCGGTCCTCGTGGTGGAGGCCGCCTCCGTGCACGGTGTAGCCATACGTCGCGATCCCCCCTCCTCGGGCCGGCTCGCAGGCCCCGTCGAAGTTCACCTCGACCGGCCCGGCGGGGGCCGTCGCGACCCCCCGGGGAAGACGAAGGTCGTCCATCGGCCTCCTACGAGTAGCGTGCCGGCCCCAGGGCCCGGGAGCGAGGGGCGCTGGATTGCCGGGCACAGTTGCAGAAGAACTCCGCCCGGCTGCACCCCGGGCAGGCCGCCTGCTCCTCGCGTAGCGCGAGGGGTCGGCCGCAACCTCGGCACGATCGGTCCCGCGCGCATCGAGGGCAGCGGACGAGGTCGTAGGTGATGATCGTACGGCAGTAGCGGCAGTGGACCGGCGCCCGAGGGTTGGCGAGCAGGGGAGCCGCAGGGGGAAGCTCGCCGGCCTCACGGCGGGCGGCCGCCATGGCCGCGGGACCGCCGAGGGTCCCCTGGACCGTCGTCTTCTCCGGGTCGAAGGAGGCCGCGGCGATCATGACCACCACCAGGCCCACCGGGGCGATGAGGAATCCGGCGATCTGCTCGATGTCAAGCACCTCCCGTCCGATGAGCGCGATCGGGGAGGCGACCAGCGCCATGCCGAAGAGCACGACACCTACGCCGGCGTAGCCGAGAGAGCGGTTCATGCGTGGCGGGCTTTGGTCGGCCCCAGGAGCTCCTGCGGTAGAGAGCCCGCGCTCCCAGGATAAACCGGTTGCCCTCCTCAGGAGACGCCGTCGGGCTTTTCCTCCCCACGGCGATCGGGTCGGCATGGCGAACCCGACCGTGACGATGCGTACGACGCTGGGCGACCTTCGTATCGAGGTCCTGCGCGACCGGGCCCCGAAGACCTCGGAGAACTTCCTTACCCTGGTCCGCAAAGGGTTCTACTCCGGGCTCTCGTTTCACCGGATCATCCCCGGCTTCATGGTCCAGACCGGCTACCCGAAGGGCGACGGCACCGGCGGGCCGGGCTACAACATCCCTGACGAGTTCGGCGCCGGGCTGCATCACGACGGGCCGGGCGTGGTTTCCATGGCGAACGCCGGGCCCAACACGGGCGGGAGCCAGTTCTTCATCACCCTCGCCCCGGCGCCCTGGCTGGACGGAAAGCACGCGATCTTCGGACACGTGCGCTCCGGCCATGAGGTCCTCACGAAGATCGCCGCCGTACCCCGGGACGCCCGCGACCGCCCAAAGAGCCCCGTCCGGATCGTCGACATCAGCGCCTCCGGCGCCTGAACCGGAGCGGGCCGCACCCCGCCGTCCGTTCTGGATCCCCGCACCCGCCGTGGGCCCTCGCCTTTCGGCGCGGGCGTAGCGAAGGAGCTCAGGCAGGGACCGGCCCGACGCGCTCCCGGAGCGCCTCTTTCACGACCGAGCCTAAGGCCGGGCGACCGTCCGACGCGACGATGACGTCGTCCAGGGTGAGGACCCCCCGGAGCGTCCCGCCGTCCATGACGAGGAGGCGGCGCACGTGGTTGTCCCGCATCGCTCGGACCGATGCCTCGACGCTCGTCTCGGAGTCGACCGAGACCACCTGGGAGGTCATGCAGCCTCGGACGGTCGTGTGGGGACGGGCGGCGCCCTGGCGACCGAAGTGCCGCAAGGCGATGTCACGGTCGGTGACGACCCCGACCACGGACCCTCCGTCCATCACGGGGAGTATCCCGACGTTGCCCTCCCTCATCCGCTCGACGACGTCCTCGCAGGAGTCGGTGCCCTGGCAGACAAGCACGTCGGTGCTCATCAGGTCCCGAGCGCACAGGAGCGATTCCCTGGGCTCGCGCGAGGGACGGATCACGGTTCTACGCTCGACGCCCGAGACATGGCCTCGAAGCCTGCTGGAATGGGCCGACATGGTCTCTCGAACAGAACGGCAAGGCCGCAGCCGACATAGTTGCCCCGTCGAGCGGTGTTGACGCAACCGCCCGCGGGACGAGCCCCCCCGCAGAACCGTCTCGAAGTCCCAAGGCGGCCCGGCGGAGACGCCGACCGGGCACGTCGCCGCGGAACAGCCCGCTAGGCGGGTCCCGTCGGCTCCGCGACGGTGAGGACGCTCTTGCCGTGGGCATGGCCGGAGTCGAGCTGCTCGTGCACGCGACGGATCTCCTCCATAGGGTAGGTCGTGATCGGCAGCCGGAGCCTTCCCGACTCGAGGACCGGACGCATCTCCTCGAGGCGCTCGCGTTCTCGGGTCAAGAGGATTCCGTGAAGGGAGAGGTTCTTCGCGTAGAACTTCGCGTAGTCGCCGGAGATGCCGACGACCGTAGCGAGCCTGCCGAAGTCCCGCACGGCGCCGATCGCCGTCGCGAGCGAGCTCCCTCCGACCAGGTCGAGCACCACGTCCGCCCCACGGCCGGCGGTGGCGTCCAGCACCGCTGCCACGACGTCCTCGTGGCGATAGTCGACGGCGCGGTCGGCACCGAGGCTCCGGAGGAACTCGAGGTTCCCCTCCCCCGCGACCGCAACGACCGACGCGCCGGAGAGCTGGGCGAACTGGACGGCGAAGGTGCCCACCGCCCCGGCCGCTCCGAGGAGAAGGGCCGTCTCGCCGGGCCTGACCTTGAGACGCCGCACGACCGCCTCCCACGCCGTGCCTCCCGCGAGGGGCACCGCCGCGGCCTCGGCGAGCGTGAGGCCGGCCGGGGCCGGCCCCACGATGTCCGCCCGCACGACGTGATACTCGGCGTGGGTCCCGCGCGAGGTACCTAGGAACTCCGCCGCGTAGAACACGCGCTCGCCGAGGCGAAACCCTTCGACGCCGGGACCGAGAGCATCGACCCATCCCGCGGCCTCGTAGCCGAGCACGGCCGGTAAGGGCACCCCGCGGCTCGCGGGATCGGCTCGGATCTTCGCCTCTACCCGGTTGATCCCGGAGGCGCCGACGCGCACCCTGAGCTCGCCGGGCCCGGGTTCCTCGCGCGGGATATCGCGGACCGAGAGAACCTCGGGTCCACCGCCGCGCTCGATCACGACGGCCTTCACGGTACGGGGAGAGCGGAGGGAGCTACAAACCGCTGTCCGCCCAAGAGCGGGGCGGCATCCGCCCACGGCAGCGTTCGACCGGCCGGTCTCGGGGGAACGAGCGAGGGGCCGGGCGTGCCGCGAGCGGTAAACCGGGGTTCGTGGAGCGGCTTCTGCCGACGGCGGGATGGACGCGATCCTGCCGGTGGGCTACTCCGCACCCACCGTAGCGGTCCCCACCACGCCTCTGCGTTCCCCGGCCGCAGGAACGGCCGAGACTTCGGTGCTCGTGGGGCTTCTCCTGCACGCCATGGGCGCAGCGGTACTCTTCGGCAGGATCGGGGGGCGGGTCAGCTCGGCTCCTCGGTCCTCTCCCCCTTACCCGTTGCCGTGGCTCGCGGTTACCCTCGCCGGGGCAGTGGGCGCAGCGGGGCCAGCGTTCTACGGCACCTTCGCGCGCAGCTACGGACACATCCGTCCTGGCGAGTACGCCGTGGCCCAGGCTTCAACCCAGATGGTGGGGGTCCTGTGGCAGTCTCCCGCAGCGTTGCCGAGGGGCTTTCGCTCGAGAGCAGCTCGCCGCTGCCCCTTGTTCCTGGCGGACGATGGAACCCGACTCCTCGAGACCCCCCGACCGCCGAGCGGCCACTGGGGCCGCCCGGCACGCGGGAGGGGTCGCCGTCCCGTTCGACCGTCGCCACCGAGGGTCTGACCTCCCCGCGGGAGGAACGGGACCGATGCCCCCCGTGGTCTACCTCGGGGGCCCATCCCTCCTGGGGAGCCCTTTGGTCCCGGCGGAGAGCGAGCGATGATGGTCCCGTTCCCGTAGCTCCAATCCCCGCCGACTCTTGGCCTCTCGGTGAAGGCCGATTGAGCGCCCCACCGGCCCAAAGCTCGTCCGAGGGGGGCCGCTTCGCCCCGTGCCCCTCTTGCTCGCGGATCTCCCCGGGGACGGCCGGGCGCTGGGCCTCCGCGGAAAGCCGAGGTCACGGCTCGTTCAAGTGGGGGGCCGGCCTCGACCCCGCGTGGCGAGCCGAGCGCGACCGACCTACCATCTCCATCTGCGGCGCGGGGACCTGCCACCTCACGTACTCATTCCCGGCGACCCCCAGCGGGCCGACCGCATCGCAGCCAGCTGGCAGAGCTCCGAGCCCGTCGCCGAGCATCGGGAGTTCCGCAGCTTTCGCGGCCGATACCGCGGCGCGGAGCTTGGGGTCGTCTCGGCAGGGATCGGCGGCCCGGCGATGGCGATCGTCGTCGAAGAGCTTGCGCGGGTAGGGGTCCACACGCTCCTGCGCGTCGGAACCTCGGGGCCGGTGGCGAAGGGCCTCCGGGGCGGGGACGTGGTGATCACGCTCGCCGCCGCCCGCTTCGAGGGGACGAGCGCCTCCTTCGCGCCGATGGGCTTTCCCGCGACCGCCGACCCGCAGGTCCATGCCGCGCTCGTCGCCGCGGCGGAGGCTCTCGGGGTCCGCTACCGGAGCGGGATCACCGCCACGGTGGACACCTTCCAGCTCTCGCAGGGGCGCCGCGGCTATCGGCGGCTCCCGATCGGTGCGGGGGTGTTCGGCCGGGCAGAGCTCGCGGATCTCGGGATCCTCAACGTGGAAATGGAGGCGAGCGTGCTCCTCACCCTCGCCCGGCTCTACGGGCTGCGAGCGGGAGTTCTCTGCGCAGTCTATCCGAGGCGGCCGGGCGGCGACCCCGTGCCCATGGGGGAGGCCACGGCGATCCGGGTGGCGAACGAGGCAGCCTACCGGCTCGTCGTGGAGGGGGGCCCCAAGGCCGTGGAGCATTCCGGGCAGGTCCGGTACTTTCGCGAGGAGTAGACTCTGCCACAGCTAGGGCAGGTCTGCGAGGGCAACGGGCGGAGCTGGTTCGCCGGGGTAGCCGGCTGGATGAAGTCTCCCCGGGAGCGCTCGATGGAGGATCGGAGGGCGGCCGCGGAAGCGACCGGATCGACCTGGGAGGGGTGTGGCGAGGAGCTCCCCTCGTGCAGCAGCTCCTCGTGTCCCCACTTCCTCGCCCCGACCAAGACGAAGAGGAGGCCGAAGCCCACGGTCACCGCACCCAGGATGACGTCCCATCCGATCCCGCCCTTCGCCGTGTAGTTGACGGTCACCGTCTTGAACGTCGTGACCCCGCAGCCGTAGAGCAGATAGGTCGTCCCGGGATGGAGCGTCGCCGAGATCGACCCGTTCCCGCCCGTCCCCCGCGCCACGAGTCCCTTGGGAGAAGAGCACGTGGGTGTCCCGACGATGAGGTAGATGCGCGTGCCCACGGTCTCGCCCGTCCAGCTGACAGAGAGGGTCTGCGGGGTGAGCGTGCTCGCCGCGAGCGGGACGGAGGAGCCCGCGGGGATCGCGACGGTCGTCGATTTCCCGTTGGGAATGAGACCAAGGCCGAGGAGGACGAATCCTGCTGCCAGCAGCACGATGCCGACGAGGTAGACGCTACGTAGCACGGCCGTTTCGGCACTCCAAGGTGGCAATAATGCCTAGTGGTCCGCCCCCCGGGCCTCGGCCCTCGGCCGACCCCCGTGGGGCGGAGACCGCCGGGGGAGCGACGCCGCTGCGGATCGCGTTCTTCACCGACAGCTTCGTCCCCACCCATGACGGCGTTGCCCAGGTCACCGACACCCTCGCGCGCGCCCTCGTCCGCCTGGGTCACGAGGTCACGGTGCACACGGTGAGGCCTCCCGGCGCCCCCTCCCGCGAAGCGCGACCGGACGGTGTCCGGATACGCCGTCATGCTTCCTTCGCCGCGCCACGGTATCCCCAGTACCGCATCGCGCCGCTCCCTTGGGTGGCTCCTGCCTCGTTGCGCCGACGCTTTGAGGTGGCGCACATCCACACCCCTGGCCTCGTGGGACTTGCGGGCCTGCTTGCCGCCCGCAAGGCCCGGGTGCCGACCGTGGGAACCTACCACACCAATCTCACCGACATGCTCCGGGGCGCGGGCAGGACCCGCGTGTCCCGCGCCTTCTTCCGTGCGTGGGGCGCCTTCAGCCTGGACCTCTGTCAGGGATGCGACCTCGCGACGGCGCCGACCGAGGCCGCTGCGGCAGCGCTTAGGCGACCGGGCCGAACCGCCGGCCGCTCCGCCCCCCGCGTCGTCGTCAACGGCGTCGACACCGGCGTCTTCCGCCCGGGGCGCTTGATCCCCCGCTGGAGCGAGCGCCTGGGATCCAAAGACGCCCCGCTGATCACCTTCTTGGGGAGGCTCACCCGGGACAAGGGAGCCGCCCGTTTCCTCGACGCGATCGAGCGACTGCGGACCGATCGACCCTGGTTTGCCGTGGTCGCGGGCGAGGGCCCGCTCGGGTCGTCCGTCGAGGGACGGCTCGCGCCAGGACGGCCTCTGGCCAGTCGCGCCCGCTACGTCGGAGCGGTCACGGAGGAGGAGAAACCCTCGCTCCTCTCCCAGTCACGCGTCTTCGTACTTCCGTCGCTCTCCGACACCTCGTCGGTCGCCCTCCTCGAGGCGATGGCCTCGGGCGCCGCCTGCGTGGTCACGCGATGGGGCGGACCGGCCGAATTGGCCGCTCGGTCGCAAGCGGCCTTGGTGGTGGACCCTCAGGACCCCGGGGACCTCGGTGACGCCATCGAGCGTCTCCTCGAGGACGACGACCTCGTCGCCTCGTTCCGAGAACGAGGTCGGACCTGGGTCGAGCAGCACGCGTCGGCCGCGACGATGGCCCGGCAGTTCGTGGAGGCCTACCAGAGCGTCCGACGGCCTCGGGTCGATCGGGAACGAGACCCGTCGCCCGAGCAGCGGCCCTGACCGGACAGAAACCCCGCCGCTAAAGGTGGTGAACGGCCGCGCGCAGACGCCTCCTTTCGGGGCCGGTGCCGAACGCGTGCTGGACGGCCGCGAAGTTGACAGGGAGGTCGACGCACCGCTCGAGTAGGCGTGGGCGTTCGGGGGGTCTGACGACGCGCCCTCGGCGGCCCACCGACAATGCCTCCCGCGGGAGCCCCGCCCTCGGTCCCTGATGTCGCGTACGAGCCCACTCGGTCTAGCCCTGGGCACGGTACAGATTGGGTCTCGGCCCCGCCATCGCTCCGAGGGGGGATTGACGCGGAATGAACCATTTGGGAAAGCCACTGGAGGGACTTGAACCCCCGGCCTGCTGATTACGAATCAGCCGCTCTGCCGACTGAGCTACAGTGGCAACCGTCAGGGCGGATGCCCGATTCTTCATAACTCTGGGCTATCCTCCGACCGCGACCGCTTCGGCCATCGCGCTCTCGAACTTGCCGATCGTGGCGCATCTGCGCCTCGTCGAGACCGACGTAGTACGCGGTCATCTCGACCAACTCGTGGCCATAGAGGTGCTTCAGACCGACCAGATTCGCGTCCGCGTAGTAGGCGATACGGTCGAAACTGCGCCTCGGGTCGTGGCCGGTGGTCTTCTGGATCCCAGCCCGAGGGGATGCCGCTTCTAAATCGCTGTGCAGGGTCTTCCCGTGGTGCGCGTAGATCGGATCGATCGGTCTCAATGTCGCCGTTCTCTCCAACAATACGCCGACGACCGTCGGTCCGATCGGGAGGGTTCTCCGCTTCCCGCCCGCACGTCCTTTCCCGCGTAGCCGCATGACCGGACGCTCCAGGTCCAGATCGATGCCGCGGACTCTCAGCCGAAGCACTTCCAAGCGACGAAGACCGCCATAGCCCATCCGTGCCACGAGGAGCCGTTTTCGGGCTTGGGCCACGGCGAATAAGCTGGCCAGCTGCTCCTTCGTGAGCCAACGACGACGAGGGGCCTCGCCAGGCGGAGGACCTCTGGAGGACGACGGTCGACCGCCTCCTGTTTAGGGTGAACGTGGCGGGGCGCGAGCAGAACCCCGGCCTGCACCGGACTGTCGGGGACGATCTGGACTGGCTCCGCCGATGGGAGGTCGAGGGCCGCGGCGGGGCGATGCCGCTGCCGAGCCGCGAGGGCGCGCTCACGCGATCAAGCTCGCGAGGAGGCGTTTCATGTACGGCGGAATTGCGCTCGGCGGGGGATCAGTCCCCTCAAGCCGCCGAAAGCGCCGAGAAGGATGACGTGCCCGCTCCTTGCGACACTTATTATCCAGGAAAACGGCTCGCCGAAATCGGTGCCCGAGGTCGGAGCGACTTCACGGGGCCACTGGTCGATCGCACTCGCAGCCTTCGTCGGCTCGGTGGCGGGAGGGTTTGTTGCTCCTTCGATGGATTCGCTTGGCTTATCGACCGAAGGCGGCACGCCGTTGCTTGCCGGGGGTGCGGCCATTTTCGTGGCGTCTCTTCTCGGCGCCGTCCTCGGGGCTGTTGTCGGCGCGGTGGTGGCATTTGTCTGGGTCCGAGCGAGACGGCCGGGAGTCGGGGCCGTCGTCGGGTCGGTCCTCGGCATCGTAGCTGGGGTCCTTTCGGGTTACTTCTCGGAGCGTTTCGCCCAGTCGTGGGTGAACGCACTCTCCGCAAACCCCCAGGAAGCCGCGTTCCTCGGGGGTGTCCTCGCGGGTCTCTTGGGCGGCGGTACTGGTGCGGTGCTCGCGAGCGCGGCCGCTCGCTCCGTTCCCTCGTTCGGCCGACCGAGAGCGTTTGCCGCTCTCCTCGGCGCCCTGTTGGGCCTACTCTCCGGGGTGGGGGGAGGCAGCATCGGAGCGACGCTCGCTCAATCTGCGACCGCGTGTCCCAATGGGTACTACTACGCCAACCCGTCTCCTCCCTCCGGGTGCGCACCCGGCTTGCTTCAGGGCGCTCTCTTGCTCGGCATGTGGGGAGGAGCTCTTGCGGGTGCGATCAGTGCCGTGGCGGTCTTCGCCGTCCTCTCATACGCGAACCGTTCGTCTCAGGCGGAGCGCTCGACCCCGCCGGCCTAACGCCTCCCAAGGGCCGGGTTGCCTCCCCACGACGGTCTCTTCGGTTGTGTTATCCTCACCCCAACTGGGTGACCGTAGCCGACGCGGGGTGACGAGCTCCTGCGTCGAGGAAGTACCGTGCCCGCTGTGCCCCAGCGCATCCACGGCGGCCGTTCGCTTGGCCCTGCGGGCGGAGGGCGTCGAGCTGGTAGCGTAGATCCTGGTCGGAGTCCTGGGTCCATTCAGGCACGGACTTTCAGATTCCAGTGGTTGGCAACGTACCGCCTGACGTGACCCCCTGACTTCTCGGGGGCTCCGGACCGTATCGGCTTCCGATGGAGATGCCCGTTGAAGAAGGAAGCACCGCGGACGTCTCGGTGTGTACCCAGGACGCCGCGGCGGCGGTCTCGCGACCGCAGCGAAGGGAGCTCGCCACCGAGAGAAATACTCACCGCCTCGTCGGACTCGCTGAAGACCGAGGACCCTCTCCGATCGCCAGATCCGCTCGACCGCTCTCTTCTGGTTGCTCCCTCTCCTGAAAAGCGCCCTCTGCCGGACCTTCCGCCCGGCCACGATCCACGACACGGCCGACCTCTTGCTCCGAGCCTCCGTCCTGCGAGCTTCGGTCCATCGAGCTCGAGCCCAGCGCCGTCGAGGCCGCTCCGACCGCACCGCTCGGTGGGTCTTCGGCCATCTCGGCCTCCGACAGACCCAGCGCGCCCTCACTCTCGTCCTCCGTCGCCAGATCCGTCCTTACGTCCCGAAGGAACCCGTCGATGTCGCCATCGACTTCCATGACCGACCGTACTACGGTCAGCCGGTGGATCCCCGTCACCGCCAAGTGGTCAAGACCAAGGAGGAGCGGGGCACCCACCGAGCCCATCGCTTCGCCTCTCTGTCGATCCTGATGCCCCGGTTCCGTCTCATCGCCTCGCTCCGGTTCCACCCGAGGAATGGGGGGACCCTGCTCGCTGTTGAGCGAGAGAAGTGGGAGCGGGGCCAGCGCTCCTACACGACCGCCCACACGTTGAAGGGGCCGCGGCCCGGGGACCCGCCTTTCGAAGCGACCATCCATGTCGTGGTGCGCTACCAGATGGGGCAGAAGTGGGGCAAGCACGGGTGCCAGTACTTAATCTACGCCGTTCTCGGAGAAGTGGGGCTGTGCGAGGTCGCCGACCGATACCGGGGCCGCTTCGGAATCGAGTCTTCCTACCGGATCATGGGGCAGGCACTGGCTCGAACGTCCAGCCGCTCCCCCGCTCTTCGCCTCCTCCAAGTCGCTGTGGCGATGCAACTCCAGAACCAGTGGGTCATTCTCAAGCTCCAATGGGCGAGCGAGGGACGCCAAGGTCCCTCGGGCTTTGTCGTCCACGACGAGTTGCTGCGGTTCGCAGTGTTGCTCGAGCTTCTGGGGAGCGCCATCGTGAGGCGCCTTGGAGCGGTGAGGGAGGTCCATCGTCCGCGCGTCGAGCGACCTCAACGCCCACCGCCTACCAGCTTCGGATCACTCTCCTCGGAGTTCGGCCGCCGGTATGGCGAAGGGTGTTGGTGCCACCGGACGAATCCGTCGAGTATCTCCATGATGTGATCCAAACCACCAGGGGGTGGTACGACTGCCACCTCCACCAGTTCCTCCTCGGCGAACGTCCCAATTACATCTCGGTGGAACCGCCCGATCCCGAAAACGAAGGCGACCACCCCACCCTGGACTCGAGGCACCTATCGCTCCGGGAGCTGCTTCGACGGGGCGGCGGTCGAGTTCTCTACAACTACGACTTCGGGGATGATGGGATGCACGAAGTGCGCCTCGAGAAGGAGGTTCCTCTCGAGGCCGGGGCGAGCCTGCCCCAATGCCTGGATGGTAAGAGGGCATGCCCGCCGGAGGACTGTGGGGGCATCTACGGATACGCGGACATCCTGCGCATGTTGAAGGACCCGAAGTTCGAACCCGAAAGCAGCTCCCGAGAGGAGCTCCTCGAATGGCTGGGTGAAGAGTTCGACCCCGAGGCATTCGACGCGGCGGCTGTCAACAAGCAGTTCAGGCCAGCTCGACGGGTGGGCCGGAAGTCTCGTCCTACAAAGGTCACGAGCCGATAACGTCAGGCAGGGTCAGGTTATCATCGTCCGGCAGGTTGCCAAGTACTGGAGTCGGCGGTGCCGAGGTAGATCTGCGGAACGTTGCGAGGCCCCTTGGGAGTGCGGCCTTTCTGGACGAGGTAGAGCTAGCGGTACCCTCGGCAGTTCCGGAACTCGAAGCTCCAGGGCGGCGACGGCATTCAGATGCGACAAGTCGGCGAAGTACATAGCGACGCGGGTCGAGGAGCGGCGGAACCGCGCTTCGAATGGAAAGTAATCCATCAGGGCCGAGGCCGTTCGAGGTGGAGTGGAAGCGGAAGGAAGCGGCGATCCGCGGTCGGGCGCTGGGGTCCGGTCGGGCGCTGCACTTCACCGACCGGGAGGAGTGGGACGACGAGGCGACCGTCCGGACGTGTCGGGCGAAGGCGGTGACCGAAGAGCAGGTCCGTCGACTGAAGGATTCCCCCTACCTGTCGGACACGCCGCAGTGTCACTGGACGGACTCGAAGATCCGGGTCCACCAGCTGATCTGTTTCCTCGGGCTCCAGCTGATGGCGATCCTCCAGCGGCAGCTGCACCGCACCGGTCATCCCGTCACCATCGGCGAGCTGGCCCACGGACTGCAGCGATGGCACCAGGTGGTGCTGCTGAACCCGGGAGGGAAGGTGGAGCGTCGGTTCCGCCGGATGAGCCCGGTGCAGGAGACGCCGTTCCGGGAGTTCGGCTTCGTAATCTACGCGTAGTGGAGGGAGAGGAGCAGGTTCAGCACGCGGTAGGCGATGCGTCTCGGGCGCCGCGATCTCCGTCAGGAATGTGGACCGTCCCCGTCCCTATCTTGTAAACTCCGGAGCGGACTTGAGCCCGGCCCAACGTCGCCGCGGCCCGTTGTGGACGACCCTCCATTCTCACCGTCCCCCGTACTTAGGGGGCCCGCCGTCAACGCAGGGAACGACCGCCCCGACGAGTGGTGCACCCTTCGTTCGACTCGAGTCGATGGACCCGAAGCCTCTGTGCGGGGCCCATGCGCCCCGGTAGCGAAGGGCGCCGCACAGCGCGACGATGGCGAGGATGTCCGAATCGGGTGATGTCCCGGAGGTAGACGATTGCCTTCCCGGTGGAGGGAGGAGCGCCCGGCCATGCGAGTTCGAGAGAGCTACGAGGAACTGGGCGAGCCTCGAAAGCGGGAGGGCCGGGCACGCATTCGACCACGCTCCGATTCCAACGCGGAGGAACGTGTGTTCCCACCGTCTCCTGCCGGCAGCCCCTACCTCCTATGCAACGGACATCTCCGAGACCCCTTTGGTGCGCTGGACAACGTCCGTGCCGAAGAGTCTCTCCAGCGACCTTGGG
>JAKAUN010000009.1 GCA_021817605.1 Thermoplasmata archaeon
GGGAGCGTCGACGACGTGCACGGGAAGCTACACGATCCCCGCCGGGTTCACTTTCGACTACTCCTACGACACGGTGGTCGCGAACGGCTCGGACTTCGCGGGCAACAACCTCACCGCCCAGGACAGCGCGAGCGTGCAGGTGGTACACCCGTCGCTCACGGTGGTGAAGACGGTGGACCCGACGCGGGTCTCGGACGTCACGTCGAACACGATCGATGTGAGTGCGCTGGTGACGAACACCGGTGACACGACACTCTACAACGTGAGCGTCATCGACAACCTGTCCGGGAAGCTCAGCTGCGCGGCGACTACGCTGGCCGTGGGAGCGTCGACGACGTGCACGGGAAGCTACACGATCCCCGCCGGGTTCGCGCATGACTACTCCTACGACACGGTGGTCGCGAACGGCTCGGACTTCGCGCACAACGACCTCACCGCCCAGGACAGCGCGAGCGTGCAGGTGGTGCACCCGTCGCTCACGGTGGTGAAGACGGTGGACCCGACGCGGGTCTCGGACGTCACGTCGAACACGATCGATGTGAGTGCGCTGGTGACGAACACCGGTGACACGACACTCTACAACGTGAGCGTCACCGACAACCTGTCCGGGAAGCTCAGCTGCGCGGCGACTACGCTGGCCGTGGGAGCGTCGACGACGTGCACGGGAAGCTACACGATCCCCGCCGGGTTCACTTTCGACTACTCCTACGACACGGTGGTCGCGAACGGGACGGACTTCGCGGGCAACAACCTCACCGCCCAGGACAGCGCGAGCGTGCAGGTCACGCACCCGACCCCGGCGACGGTGACGGACACGAACTTCTGTCCGCTGCCCAACGGGCAGTTCCGCCTCATCTACAACAAGTACGTCGGTAGCGCGTTCCAGCTGAAGTCCTCGAACCCGGGCCAGTTCTACTACAACGTCTACAGCCTGAGTGGCATGACGACGGGGACGACGCTTACTGTAGAGATTCCGTATCCGTTCGTGACGACCGGTGCGAACCCCAGCCAGGTGTTCCTCAACCAGCCGCTGCCGACCTGTCCGTCGTCGCCTCCGAGCACCAACATCAACAGCCAGTTCGTGATCACGAACGCCACGTTCGGGCTCTCGACCTACAACCCACGCAGCCTCGGCTCGGTGGTCGTAGTGACCTTCGAGCTGGTCGGCCCATCGATCGCCCCGGGGAATCAACTCTGGTTCGCCATCCACCTCAGCTACGGTCTCAAGGGCCAGTTGTTCGACCAACTCGCGCCGGGAAGCAGCTCCTGTCCGAGCCCGCCCAACACCGGGCCCTGCGCCCAACTGATGGCGGCCCCGACGATTGTGATTAACGACCCCCAGGCCTACACCTTCACGAACAGTCATAGCGGCGCGACCACGGTCTCGAGCGTCAATGATTTCAACAGCGCGGCCGAGCCGGCGGGAGCCCGAGTCTCGGACCCGGTGACTCCTTTGGCGGGGGCTCAGATCGCTATCGGGCTGGTCTGTGGCATCGCGGTGGTGGGTCTACTTCGGAGCCGACAGGCCAACGCTGGATCTACCGCGAAGCGCACGGTGGTGCGGGCAGACTCCCGCGGAGAAGAGGAGCGGATCGTCCAGTAGCAGGCGCTGGTGAAACCTGCTTCACCCCGAAGCGGGAGCCTCGGTCCAACCCTTTCCTCGATTCCCCTACAGCTCGCAAGAACCCGAAGACCTAGGTTCGCTCATCGCCGGGGGCTGGGCAGGGCGGTTTGCGTGCGGAGCGTGTAGAAGCTCCCCGCGTCCTCAGCGTGTCGAGCGCCGGAGGAGACCCGTCTCTCCATGTCCGCAAGGTCCCCGTGGCCGCGGACCTCACGACGATAGCCGGACTGGGCTGGGAGGCGGCGCGTGCGTGCGAAGGAATCGTTATCTTGCCCGTCGGCGGAATGACCGACGAGCGCCGCCATAGCTCAGCAGGTAGAGCGGCTGATTTGTAATCAGCAGGTCGGGAGTTCAATCCTCTCTGGCGGCTTCCTTTCACGGGCCAGCACACGACGGTTCTCGTGGACGGTTCGCCCTCTCGAGGACGGCGGAGATTCCGTCGGACCGACGACGAACCTCGAGCAGCTCGCCCCCTTCGATGGCCGGGTGGATCTTGCCTATTCCCGGGGTCGGAAGAGTCCGGGGGTAACGCTTCACGAATGGGCCGAACGCGCGGCCTGGACCTGATCGTGCTGACGCGCGCAAGTACGAGATCTGGGAAACGCTTCCCTCGGCGGCGTGAGCCAGCGCCGTCACGTCGGTGCGATCGGCTTCTTGGCGGAAAGGGTGGCGGGCTCACCTGCCGCGAGACCAAGGGCTGTCGCGACGCCTCGCCAAGCTCGAGCCGTGACGGTCCTCTGCCCGAGTTGCGTGTGGCCCCCTAAGTTGGTGAGCGTGATGGCCCGGGCTCGCGGGACGGAGCCCCGTTCCAGGAAGCCGCCGCTGGGGCCCAAGAGGTCGCTTCCGCCCGAGGGGGCATCATGCTTCCACGCAGGCCCGGCCCCGCGGCGACTAGCGGTAGGCCGACCCGGGGGGTTCTTTGCCCTTGGGCAGAGCTTTGAGTCCCCGGTCCCACTGGAGCATCTTGACGACGTTCTGGCTGGCGATATTGTAGATGGGTTCACCGTTGAGAGGGTTGTTCCCGATGCGTTGAACGCCGATGATGTTCACCTCGAACCGTATGACCACCCGCTTGCCTCCATCGGTGATGACCACCTGAACCCGCGCAGGATCGGGGTCGGCCTTCCACTCGTCGACGGGCTCGGACTTGCTCATGTCGATCGGTATCGAACCTGCGGCCATCGTTTCCACCGGCGCCGGTCCATCCCGGTCCCGTCTAAAAGCTCGAGGACCCGGTGACGCCGCGAGCCGTGCCCCCTACCGCCGGAGTTAGGTTCCGAGCGCGGGCGAACGGCACCTGGTGCAGTGGGCCGACCAAGGCGCGTTGACCAGCTTGCAGTGCGTGCAGGTCCAGGCACGAGTCCTTGTCGGGGGCGTCGTTCGTGTCGTATCCCCGGTAGGAGCGGTAGGGTTGGGCACGTCCTGCGGGGGCAGCGAAGGGACCGCTGGCTCGGGTAATGCGGGCGCCTGTGGGGGCAGTGGGGGATGCGGGGATCCGAGGGGTCGTTGGGGGACGGCGGGGAGCGCAGGAGCAGGTTGCGGTGTGCCGACCGTTGTGGTTGGGGAGGCTCGGGCCGGCGAGTTCTCTGCACGGGACGGTTGGGGACGGGATGGCAGGGCCGCCAAGCCACGCGCAGCCGTTGGTGGCGCGGTCGGGTCAGGCCCCGCCGCCGCGGTCGAGCCCGCCCACGGGACTCCGGCCGAATGGGTGGGGGCAGCCGAAGCGGGGCTGGCGGCAGGCACCGCCGCGGGGGCGGTCGCCGGAGCCCCGGTCGGGGGTGGCGGTCTTTCGGCCGAACGACCGAACGGGCTTTCGGCACGTGGTGCGGGGGAACCTGTCAAAGGTTCTGCTCCGGGCCCCCCGAACGGCGGGCGAGACGGGCGTGGGGCCTGGGTGGGCACGGGAGCTGACGGAGGCTCGAGACCGAGGCCGGTCGGAGGAGGGGGCAGGAGGATCATCGCGGGTGCGGCACTCGGGCGCGCTGCTCCGGAGCCTACGGCCTGGCGGGAGCGACGGAGTGCCGCGGCGAGCCGGTCCGCGCTCGGCAGCTTGGTGGGCGTCTCGGCCGCCGCCGGGGCTCCGGCAAGAGCCACCCCGTCCCACTCGGAGACCGCGGGCCGCTCGGTGACCGGCCGCGGGGCGTTCTTCACCGGTGGGACTCCCACCGGGTAGGAGCCAGACCACTCGGTGGGAGCTCCCGAGCGGCGTGTCTGGAGCGAGGCGAAGAGGAGACTTCCCACGACCCCAGCGGCCGTCCCGATGCCGAAGCCGCCATAGGCCACCAGACCGGCGAGAGAGAGGCCCATCAGCGTGTACATCCCGAGGCTCAGCCCGAAGGCGCGTCGGTAGAGCTCCCAGCCCACCACGGCGATGAGGAGGCCCACCGCGATCCCGAGAAGGCAGGCAACCAGGAACCATGTCGGGGAGAGTCCCCAGAACGCGCGGTAGGTGCACGAGGTCCCGGTGGGCGGCGGATTGCAGTCCACGTAGATCGTCCAGGCCGAGGTGAGCGCGTAGCCGGCGTAGGTCGCGGTGGCCACCCCCGATAGAACGCTCAGCAGCAGGGCCGCGAAGGCCCGCTGCGACTTGCCCTTCCAATCCCTGGGGCCCGCGATCACGCGGCCTCCCAGGGACCCCCCGGTCGCAGGCCCCCGACGACCATGGGATCAGCCGTCGGCTCCCTTGCCGGTCCGGGGCGGGGGACGGGCCCACGTTCCGCCGACAACCCACGGCGGTTCCGGGCCGACCGGGTCGATCGCTTCCGAGCGGAAGCGCTCCACCGCTGCATCGTCGACAACGATCCCGAGGCCGGGCCCGCCGGGGATTCGAAACTCCCCGTCCTCGAGCGCGTAGCCTCGGACGAGGGACCGCTTCCAGTCCGGCCAGCTGGCTTCGAAGCTCTCTTGGAGGAAAAAGGTGGGAAGCGTTGCGTCCATCTGGAGGGTCGCCGCGGTCTGGACCGGGCCGAAGGCGTTGTGGTAGGCAACCGGCGCGCCCCACGCTGCCGCGACGCCGGCGATCTCTCGGCCGTAGCTGAACCCACCGGAGTTGGTGATGTCCGGCTGGAGGATGTCCACGAGACCCCGTCGGAGGAAGCTGAGGAAGTCAGCGGACGTGAGCAGGCGTTCCCCGAGCGCCACGGGGGTCACGACCTCGCGCCGGAAATCTGCAAGCCCGTCGGAAAGTTCGGGGATCACCGGCTCCTCCATGAACCTCGGGGCGAACCGATCCAGGGCACGACCGGCGCGCATGGCGGCCTCGGGGAGGAAACGGCCGTGGTACTCGATGAGAAGGTCGACATCTGGTCCCACGGCATTGCGGACCGCGCCGACGCGCGCCACGGCAAGGTCGAGGCCCTGAGGTGAAAGGGTCCGGTACTGGTCCCCGAACGGGTCGAACTTGAGCGCGCGGAAACCCTTGCGGGTGTACTCCTGGGCTCGGGCGGCGAACTCCTCCGGGGTAAGGCAGTCGGCGTACCAGCCGTTGGCGTAGGCGGTGACCTTGTCGCGCATGCGTCCGCCGAGGAGATCGCAGACCGGCACCCCGAGCTCGCGACCGAGAAGGTCGTGACAGGCAATGTCGACCGCAGAGAGGGCGCTGGTCGCCTCCATGGAGCGCGAGCGATAGAACGAGTAGCGCTCGAACTCGCGCAACGCCTCGCGATGGGCATGCAGCTCCCGGCCCTCGTAGAACCGGGCCACCTCCCGCACGCTCTCGCGCACCGGATGGGTCATGAGGGTGGTCGGCGCCTCGCCCCAGCCCACCGCCCCGGTCTCGGTGGTCACTCGGACGAGCAGGATGGTCGATCCCCACGGCGAGGAGCTCTCACCCGCCGGCGCGGCAAGTTCGAGGGGCTCGACCGTTCGGATCTTCATGGGCCGCTCTCCGGGGCCCGCGGGTCGTCGGGGGTCGCGGCGGGGGCTGGTGCCCCAACCGGCGCCTGCGGACCCCACCTCGCAACGGCCCGACGGACGTGCACGCGGGGGAACGGGCTTCGGATGACTTCCCGAACCACCCCGTCCGCGTCGAGCAGGAAGGTGACGCGCCGTGCAAGTCCCAAGAGGCCGAGGACGTCGTAGCTACGGGCTACCGATCCGTCGTGGTCGGCGACGAGCGGGAAGGGGACCTGGCAGCGCACGGCAAATCGTGCCTGGGAGCTGGTCGTGTCCACACTCACCCCGAGGAGGGCTACTCCCGCCGCGTGCAGGGCCTCGTAGGCGCCGACAAACCCTTCCGTCTCCCGGGTGCACCCGGGACTTCCTGCCTTGGGATAGAAGAAAAGCACCAGGGGACGGCCCCTGAAGTCGTCAAGAGAGATGGGAGAACCGTCGGCCGCCGTAGCGCGGAAGGACGGTGCCACATCCCCCGCGTCGAGCACACCGGTGCGAGGAGACGGTGCTATTTCAGCTTCCGCCGCGGCGGGCTTCGGGCTCCGGGGGCTTCTCGGGGTGTTCGAGCTGGCCGAGCTCTTGCGGGCTCAGCGGCGGCACCTCCCTGAATCGAAGGATTTCTTCCAGCCGTCGCGGTGGTGGCAGGGGTAGGCAGGCGGTACTCACCCACGGCTTGGTGAGCACGTAGGCGACGGCGGCCTGCGCGAGCGTCCTGTCGCGCCGCGCGGTAAGGAAGCCAAGCCGGAGCACCCCGGCGTACCCTGCGGAGAGGTCGCGAACCGGCGTCGGCGGCGCCCGCCCCAGGCCCTTGGACTCCCCCCCCGGGCCGCTCCACGCCGAGCCGTCCAGGCGCCCGCCCGCGAGCACGTCGCGAGCGATGCAGCGGGCGATCCCACTGTCCCACGAAGCCCTGCGCGGGCCCAAGAGTTCCGGCTCGAGCAGGGAGAAACTGGCGGAGGCCAAGGGTGCGCCCGGGTGGGAGACCACTTGGTCGACCTCCGCAAGAGTGGCGCAACGCACGCAGACATCCGCCACCCCCGGTTCGTCACGCAGGCCGAGGAGGTCCGACACGAACGAGGGGAATCCTAGGGGGGAGCGTGGGTCGTGGCGCGCCTCTACCACCCGTCGAAAGCCCGACAGCAGGCTCGCTGTCTCCTCGGGGGGCCGGCGAGAGCCTGCGGGCCCCGCCCCGACGGAGCTAACGGGCGGGGGCCCGGCGCGGGAGATGGCCAAGCTCCTCGCCGGCTGCCCCGCCACCAGGACCACGAGGTCCGGGTCCGGTCGAGGGAACGCGCGGCGAAGGCAGACCGCGGCGAAACCGGGGTCGGGCGCGTCGACAAGGTCGAAGGTCGTGACCCCGAGCTCGCGGCAGCGGCGCAGCTGGGCGGCGACCGGTGCAATGGCCTGGGGGACGGTTGCCCCGAGACTCCGTGGCGCGACGGCGATGGGGGAGAGTCGCACGTCTCCCGCGCGAGCGGCGCGCTCGACCGTGGGCGAAGCCGATCCGGGCATCCCGCGGGACTCCAGCGCCCGGCTGCGATAGCGTACCTCGCTCCGGGGCCGTAGCCGCCAAGGCGTGAGCGCTTATTCCCCACCCCGCCTGCCGAAGCCGATGGCCGACCCAAACAAGGCCCGCCTCCCTCTTTCCGAGAGGTTTCGCCCCGAGCGCCTTGTGGACCTCCTGGGCAATGGGAAGGCGCGCAACGACCTGAGGGCATGGGCCGAGCGCTGGCGTGCCGCAAGCCCCGCGAGCTTCCGGGCGGCGATCCTCATCGGCCCCCCGGGGGTCGGGAAGACCACGGCCGCCATCGCCCTCGCCCACGAGTTCGGCTGGGCCCTGGTGGAGATGAACGCCTCGGACGCACGTAACCAGGTCGCTCTCGAGCAGGTCGCGGGTCGCGCGTCCGTCTCTCAGAGCCTCGACGGGGACCCTGGCGCCCCGGGCCCGCATCGGGCCCTCATCTTGCTTGACGAGGCGGATTGCCTCTCGGGACGGGCCACCGAGGCGGCCCGTCCTCCTCCCGAGACGCTTTCCCTACGCGACTTCCTCCGGCAGCGCTACACCTCGGTCGAGGCCCTCAACAACGCCTGGAAGCTCACCTCCACGACGAGGTCACGACCGTTCGAGGACTGGCCGTCCGTGCCGCGGAGCCCGGGCTCCTACGCTTGGGCGCGGCTGGCCGAGGCCCGCCGGGACATTGAGGACTGGAGGGGGTCCGGTGCCGCTTCCGACCTCTCCGACCGGGGCGGCCTCGCAACGATCGCCCGGCTCGTCCGCTCCACGCGTCAGCCCCTCGTCCTCACGGTCAATGACGATCGGTCCCTTGCGCGGTATTCGCCTGTCTTTCGCTCGGGCGTTGCCCGGATACGCTTCTTTCCGCTCCGTGACCTCGAGGTCTCGAGCCGCCTGGCCGTCATCGCCCGCTCTGAGGGCATACGGCTTGCTCCCGGGGTCCTCGAGGCGATCGTGGGACGCTCCCGAGGGGACTTTCGGGCGGCACTCAACGACCTCGAGGCGATCGCCCCGCTGCCGCCGGGTCCTGCCCAGCGGGAGGCGCTCGGGGCCAGGGACCTGGCCAGCGACCTCGCCCACTTCACGGAGGAGGCGCTCTCGAGTCCACGCTACTACCGATCGGTGGAGGTCCGCGACCGCGTCGACGTCCCGCCGGACGACCTCCTGCCGTGGATCGAGGAGAACCTCGACCACTTTTCCGTGGATGCCGGCCACCGGGACGCCGGCTTTGCCGTCCTCGCCGCCGCGGAGCTTCTGCTCGCCCGGGCCCGCCGCTGGAGGGTCTATGGGCTGTGGAGCTACGCTTCCGAGCTCCTCGCCGGCGGCGTACCCCTGGCGGTCCGGGACCGTCCCGGCCCGTCGTGGGGGGAGGCGCGCTTTCCGCGGTTCCTTGCCGAGATGGGCCGCTCCCGCGGGGTGCGCGGCGTGCGGGCAGGGCTTTCCTTGAAGGTGGGAAAGCGTCTGCATCTCTCCAAGGCGAAGGCGACGGCCCTCGTCCTTCCCTTGCTCGAGCGGCTCTTTGACGGGGTCGTGCGCGACCGCCGGGAGGCGCGAGGATGGGAGCTCGCCCGCGCGCTGGTCGAGGAGCTCGGGCTCTCGTCCGAGGAGGTCACCTTCCTTCTGGGCGGGAGCTCCGACGTCGAGCTGGTGGAGGGGCTGCTCGCAGAAGAACCGGCGGTGGAGGGACCCTCCCCGGCCGGGAACGGACCCGAGGAGCGGGAAACCGCGGGTCCGTCCCCGGAGCCGAACCCCGCGCTGCGGAAGCGCAAGGTGCAGCGGAGCCTTTCGGAGTTCGGGAGCCGGAACTAGTTGGTCCAGAGCAGGGGAACAGGATCCCCACGGCCTACGGATGCCCCTAGCCGAGTCGCGCCCGCACGCTGATGGCCACGTTGCCCTTAAGGGCGCTTGAGATCGGACAGCCCTCGCTCGCCGACTTCGCGGCCTGCTCGAACTCCGTGGCGGAGATGCCGGCGACCTTGCCGACCACTTCGATCTCCATGGTCGTGACCTTCCATGCGTCCCCGACCTTGTCGAAGGTGGCGGTCGCGGTGACGTCCAGCCTCTCGGGAGGCTTCTGCATGCGTCCGAGCCCTGCCGAGAGGGCCATCGAGAAGCAGGACGCTTCCGCGGCGGCGAGGAGCTCCTCCGGGCTCGACTTGCCCCCGGGGGCCTCGGTCCGTGCCGGCCAGGAGACCCGGACCTCGCCGAGCGCCCCGGTCGTACCGTGCACGGTCCCGCTGCCGTGGGCCAGGTCTCCGAGCCAGGTTGCTTGGGCGCTGCGCTTCGCTGCCATGGGACGCCCGAGCGCCGGCGTAATTTAACCCCGCGCGCCCTCGCCGGGTCACCGGTAGAGCTTTGCCTCCTTCGGGCCTCGGCAGGGTGTGGCGGTCTCGCTCGCGCGCCTCCCCCGGTATCTGGTCCTCGAGCCGGTCTCGACCGTGCGACTCGAAATAGAGCTGGTCGAACCGTCGTGCGAGATCGACGTGGAGCTCCAGAACCCCGAGCCGGGGCGGTCGTTCGTGATGCTCCTCGGAAAGCAGGGCGGGCCGCATCTGCAACGGATGCGCCTTTCGGGCAGGGCCCGGATCCTTTTCGACCCGAAGTCGCCGGGCACCTACGCCCTGATGCTGGCGAATCCCCAGAAGGAGCCCCTGGTGCTCCGTCTGCGTGCGCGCAATCTCGTGCGGCGCACCCGGAGGCCCGCCAAGGCCCCGGGACGGGGGACGAAGGCCTCCCGCTCGCCCCCCCGCTCCCGTGCTGCCTCGCTCAGCGCCTCGGGGCTCACCAGGGCGGGGGCCGGGTCACCGGCCGGCCGCGCAGGGGCGCGACGGGCCGCCCGAGGGTCCGCGGAACCCGAAACCGGCGCTTAGGTCCGCCTCCCGAAGGGTTGAAACCACCCCGCGCTCCGGGCTACCGGAGGCGGAATCGCGTCGATGACGACCCTCGCAGTCTACGCGGAGATCATCGTTAGCATCTTTGCCATCGTCGATCCGCTCGGCACGCTTCCGTTCTTCGTCGCGCTCACCGACGGGTTCGAACCTGCGGACCGTCGGCTGGTCCTCCAACGGGCCGTGATCGTGCTCGCGGCGGTGCTGACCCTGTTCGCGCTCCTGGGAAGATTTCTCTTCGCCGCCTTCGGTTTCACTCTGGGCGCCTTCGAGATCGCCGGCGGCATCCTGCTGTTCCTCGTGGCCTACGACATGCTCCAGGGCGAGATGACCCGCACGAAGATCGGACCGCGCGACCGGGACGAGGTGGTCCACCGCCGGGACGAGGTGGCGGTCGTGCCGCTCGGGATCCCGCTCCTCGCCGGTCCCGGGGCCATCTCGACCGTGATGATCTACGAGGGGAGCGCGGGAAACGATCCGCTCCTCATCGTCGCGACGTTCGTCGCCATCCTGATCACGGCGGCCGCTACGTTCGTGATCTTGCGCTTCGGTCAGCCGATCCTTCGGTCGATGGGCCGCGTGGGCGTCATGGCGATGACCCGGGTGCTCGGGCTCATCCTCGCCGCCCTGGGCGTCCAGTTCGTGATCAACGGCGTCGCCGCCGTTCTCCCGCACCTTTAGCCGGGCTCCTGCGGGACGGCTTGGGCGGGGTGACGCGCCGGGTCGCCCGACGGGCCGCCGGGACGGGCCGAGGAGCCTTTTCGGCGGCCCAGCTCTTCTCCCCGGCCCGGACGGCGACCGCGAGGTCGTTGTCGGCCGGCGGGAAGCTGCACTCGTAGTCGTCGGTGTAGGCACAGTACGGGTTGAACGCGCGGTTGAAGTCGAGCTCGTAGAGGTCGGTCTCGTTGAGCTCGAGGGTGAGGTAGCGCCCTGCCCCGTAGCTCTGGCGGCCGCTCGTCCGGTCGCGGAACGGGACGAAGGCCGAGCGGCCGACCCCCTCTCCGGCGTGGTAGACCCGCAGCCGGAGCTCCCGACTCGCCAGGCGGAAGCGTAGGTCACCGAGATACCGCATCACGGCCTGGTTGTCGCGGTTCGTCCGCAGGTATGCCTCCGCCGGGGCCGGCAGGCGCTCGAGGCGGGCCTCGACCCGGTAGGACGGGTCCGGGGGAAAGTAGACAAGCTCGTGGAAGGGGACGCGGCCGGTAACGAATGGGGACTCCGGGTGGCGGGCCATGAACTCGTTCTTCATCGCGCGCTCCCGCCCGAGTTCCTTTCTCCAGGATTCCTTGCGGGCCATCGTCGCTCGCGAATCCGACCCGGCTTTAACCCTATCGCGGCACGTAGCTCGCGGTGGGGGTCTCCGTGGCCTTCGGGCGCCGGCTCAGGCGTAGCCGAACTGGCGCTTGGCGAACTCGCTCATGCGGTCGGGCGTCCACGGGGGGTCCCAGACCATCTCCACCTTGGCGGCGTGGACCTCGGGGACCCGTTCCACGACCGACTTCACTTCCTCGGCCAGGATGCCGGCGACCGGACAGCCCGGGGCCGTGAGCGTCATCTTGAGGGTGACGTCGTCTCCCGCCCACTCGAAGCCGTAGACGAGTCCGAGGTCGACGATGTTCATCGGGATCTCCGGGTCGTAGACCTGCTTGAGACCTTCGGTGATCTGCCGCTCGCGCTCGGCGTAGCGGCCATCCGCGGCCTCCGGGGGCTGGACGGGGGCGGTCGTCGGAGGCACCGTCGCGTCGCTCATCTAACGAGGAAGCGGCCCTCCGCGTATAAGTTCTCGCCGGAACGAGCCGTTCCGGGGGGCCGGGAACCGCTTTGAGGCCTGCTCCCCGTGGGAAGGCGATGAGCCCAGCGCAGGACGTCCACGCGATGGCCCCGACCCAAGGCGGGCTCCGGCTCCGATCCGTGGGCCTCTCGGGGATCCGCAAGCCGCTGGTCGTGCGCCGACCCGACCGCGAGCATACCTTGGCGGTGACGTTCCATGTGGCCGTCGACCTCCCTTCCGGGCGCAAAGGCTCGGACCTCTCGCGCAACGCCGAGATCCTTGCCGAGGTCGTTGACGAGACGGCCACGCGCCCGGTGGGCAGCCTCGAGATGGCCTGCTCCCGCATCGCCTCGGAACTCCTGGCCCGCCATAGCTATGCGACGGAGGCCTCGGTCCGGGCCTCGGCAGAATACTTCCTGAGACAGGGGGTCTCCGAGGAGAAGCGCAGCTTCGAGGATTACACGCTCCTCGCCGAGGCGACCGTCAGCCACGCTCCCTCGGGCGGGCTCCTCTTACAACGGGCAGTCGGCGCCGAGGCGGTCGGCATGACCGCCTGCCCATGCGCGATGGAGACCTGCCGGGAGCTGCTGACGCGCGAGCATCCGCAGCTGGCCGACCCCGCTCTCCGCGACCTCCCGATGATCACGCACAACCAGCGCAACCGTACCCGACTCGTCTTCGAGATCGCGGAGGAGGCCGAGGTCGAGGTCGACCGGGTGATCGCGGCGATCGAAGCGGCGCAGTCGAGCCCCACCTACGCGATCCTCAAGCGGGGCGACGAGGGCGAGGTCGTGCTCCGTGCGCACCGCCACCCGAAGTTCGTCGAGGATGTCCTTCGCGACCTGTTGGCGAGCCTTCCGGAGAGGTTCCCTGCCCTCCCCGACGCGGTAGCTGTCCGGGCGTCAACGGTGAGCGAGGAATCGATCCACAAGTACAACGTCGAGGCGTCGCACCGTATCACGCTCGGCGAGCTGCGCCACCCGACGGACGGCTGAACGGCGCCGCGAGGGGTCATGCGCGCTTCGGTGGTGGCCTTACGGCGTCGACCGGGCCGTTCGGCGGCGACCGTCTTCGGCATCGGCCTCGCGACGGGCCTCGTGCTGCTGCTCCTCGCGCTCTCGGCAGGGGTCCAGACGAGCGCGACGACCCTCGCCAACGCAAGTGGGATCGACCTTCTCGCCACGAGCTCGGGAGGGAGCAGCTCCTTCGGCGCCGCCCCTCCCCCGATCCCTCACGCGCACCGCCTCGCCCAGGAGATTCCCGCCAAGGACCCGAACGTCGCGGTGGCGAGTCCCTGGCTCGTCGACAATCTTGTCTACGGCAACGCGACGCTCTGGGCTCGGGCGAACGCGAGCACCGTGCCGGGCGGTTGGGGAACCACGCAGGCCGGTACGGTCGGATGGATCCCGAGCGACACGCAGGGGATCGAGATCCCCCCGATCACCGCGGGCACCGGATTCACCTACCCCGGTGACCCGTACTACAATAACGGCTCCTACAACGGGACCCCTACGCACCAGCTCGTCATCGACCAGGCTCTCGCCGGGGTCCTCGGGGTTTCCGTAGGCGAGCAGCTATGGGCCGCACCCGCAGGCCCCACCTCCGGGCTACCCGCGTGGTACGAGAACGCCACCGAGTTCACCGTCGTCGGGGTTTCGGGCCCGTTCTGGCTCGTCCCTTCGGCGCTCCTGGCCTTCGGCTACCTCTCGGAGATCCAGTCGCTGGTCGGTGCCGCCTCGCCCACCACCGACTACGCGACGTTCATTCTCATCCATCTGCACGACCCGTCCTCTCCGGCGACCGACCAGGTCCGCATCGCGCGGGCGTTCTCCCAGCTTTCGGTATTGACCCTCTCGGACATCCTGCGCGAGTTCCAGCATGTCGTCGACGTCTACCGCACGTTCGGCACCCTCGTCGGCTCGGTCGGGATCGTGGTCGCGGCGCTCTTCACGACGACCATCTTGCAGATGTCGGTCGACGACCGTAGCCGCGAGCTCGCGCTCCTGCGCGCGATAGGGTCGCCCCGGGCGGAGGTCGGCTGGACCGTGCTCGAGGAAGGGCTCGTCCTCTCGGGGCTGGGGCTCGCGGTGGGCCTGCCGCTGGCCTATCTCGGGGCGCTCGCGATGAACGCCTTCCTGGTCGGTCTCTTGCCGGGTCTCCCTGCGGGATTCTCCTTCGTCTCCTTTGATCCCACGGTGATCGTGACCGGCGCGGCCGCGGTGGTCGGGATCGGCCTCGTAGCAGGAACCGCCCCGGCGGTCCGGGCCATGGGCCTTCCGATCGCCGAGGAGCTCCGTGCGCCGTGACGCTCGGGAGCGTCCTGGGAGGCCGCAACGCCCGTCACCGGCGCTGGCAGACCGTCCTGTCGGTCGCCGCCATCGCCACGGCGGTCGCGCTTCCCGTCGTGCTCATCAGCGTCGGCGGCGGTGTCGCGGACCACGAGCTCGCCTCGCTCCGGAGCTCGGGCTACCAGCTCATCGTCAGCGGTTCGGGCACCCACGGGATCAGCAACGCGCACAACGCGACCACCAAGATCGAGTCGATTCCCGGCGTGGCCGCCGCCGTACCCATCCTCTCCGTCCCCATCGACGCGGTCCTAGGGGCGGGCAGCTATTCCGGGGTCCTCGCCGAGGGGGTCATCCCGGGTTCCTTCCCCCTCACGTTGGGACCGACCGAGGGACCGCTGTTCCCGTCGGTACTTCCCCTGGGGGATCCGACCGACACGATCCACTGGGACGGCGGAAGCTATGCCGGCCCGGCAAGCTGGGACGTGCTGGTCTCCACCACGTTCCAGCAGACCTTCGGCGTCCAGGTCGGCAACACCCTTGTGCTCTCGCCGACCGTCAATGCCTCGCTCGGCATCGCCTTCAACGTCACCGGGGTCTTCGGCGTGCCCCCTCTCATTGGCGTGCCGACCGGGGTCTACGCGGTCCTGCTGCCCCTCTCCGACCTCCAGGTGCTCGCGCACCTCGCCTCGGGCCCCGGGACCGTCGTCCCGGACGCTGCCGACACCCTCGAGGTCGTCGCCCAAGCAGCGGTCGCCTCCAATCCCGCGGCCCTCGCGGCGCTCCGGGCGACGATCCAGGGCCACTTT
This sequence comes from Thermoplasmata archaeon, assembly GCA_021817605.1. Taxonomy (GTDB): domain Archaea; phylum Thermoplasmatota; class Thermoplasmata; order Lutacidiplasmatales; family UBA184; genus Lutacidiplasma. Next base: position 14,779 of record JAKAUN010000009.1, read on the forward strand.
CCCGGCTACACGGTCACGACCCTCTCCGAACAGGCCCAGCAGCTCGAGCAGGCGAGCTCCCTGCTGACGGGCTTCTACCTCGCTCTCTCCTCGGTCGGGCTTACCGTCGGGGTCATGTTCCTCGCCCTCGTCCTCCTGCGCAGGGTGGAGGGGGACCAGCGGTCGATCGGCATCCGCCGCGCCCTCGGGGTTCCGCGGAGTCGCATCGTCCTGGGAATCCTCGAAGAGGGGGCATTGCTCGCGGCACTGGGCGGGACCTTCGGGGTCTTCGCGGGCTGGGCTATCGTGCGCGGCCTCGCCACCTGGGCGACCTCTACGGTGCAGCTCGCGGCAGAGCTCGCGATCTTCGAACCCTCTACGCTCGTGTCGATCGCCCTCGGGGTCACCGGTCTCTCGCTCCTCGCGAGCCTTCTGGCCGCGCGTCGTGCCCTCGCGCTCGACGTGCTAGAGGCCCTGCGGTGAGCGCTCAGGGCGCCCCCGAGGTCGTCCTCCGGGAGGTCTCCAAGAGCTATCGCTCGTCGACGCCCGAGGCGGTCCCCGCCCTGCGCTCCGTGGACCTCACGGTAGGTCGCGGGGAGTTCGTGAGCGTCGAAGGACCGAGCGGATGCGGAAAGACCACGCTGCTCAACCTTCTGGGTCTCCTGGACAGCCCGACGCAGGGCGAGGTCCTCTGGGACGGCCGCTCGGTCGGCCTGCTGGCGGACCGCGAGCGCTCCCGGCTGCGCCTCGAGAGGGTCGGGTTCATCTTCCAGAGGTTCTACCTCCTGCCCGCGTTGACCGCACGGGAGAACGTCGAGCTACCCCTGAGAACCCTCGGGGTCCGACAGCCCGAGCGTCGGGAACGGTCCGCCGAGCTGCTGCGCGAGGTGGGTCTCGAGGGGAGGGAGAAGGCGTTCCCCCACCAGCTCTCGGGGGGTGAGGAGCAGCGTGTCGCCATCGCCCGCGCCCTCGCCAACCGGCCGGGACTCCTCCTCGCCGACGAGCCCACCGGCGAGCTCGACTCGGGCAACGCGCGCCAGGTCCTCGAGCTGCTCGTCAAGGTCCGGGCCGAGCGCGCGGCGACCCTCGTCCTGGTCACGCACAATCCCGAGGTCGCGGGCAAAGCCCAGCGGCACCTGTTCATGAAGGACGGCCGCATCGCCGACGACCGGCGGGACGGCTAGATGGCGCGCATCGCGATCCTCCTCGCGGACCGCTGCCATCCGAAGGAGTGCCAGTGGGAGTGCCAGGCCTACTGTCCCCCCGTGCGGATGGGTCAGGAGTGCATCGTCGAGGGCGAGAACGGCAAGCCCGTGATCTCCGAGACCCTCTGCATTGGGTGCGGCATCTGCGTGCACAAATGCCCGTTCGACGCGATCAAGATCCTCAACACCCCCGAGGCCGAGGAGGCGGAGATCGTCCATCGCTACGGCTACAACGGTTTCCGACTCTACCGCCTTCCTCTGCCCCCGACGCAGGGGATCACCGGCCTTTTGGGACCCAACGGCACCGGCAAGTCGACCGCCCTCAGGATCCTTGCCGGCCGCGAGGTCCCCAACCTCGGACACTTCGAGGAGCCGGGCACCTGGCCGAGCGTGCTCGAGCACTACCGCGGCACCGCGCTGCGGGCCCATTTCGAGCGCGTGGCGGAGGGTAAGCTCGTCGCGGCGTTCAAGCCGCAGTACGTCGACCGTCTCGCCGACGAGCCCTCGAGCGTACAGGAGTTCGTCGGCGAGGAGGCGGCCGCACGCCGTGCGATCGACGCCGTGGGGCTTTCGGCGAAAGCGTCCCGCCGGCTCGGCGAGCTTTCCGGAGGGGAGCTTCAGCTCGCGTCGATCGCACGGACCCTCGCCGCGGAGGCCGACCTCTACCTGTTCGACGAGCCGTCAAGCTATCTCGACATCATTCACCGGCTCAAGGTCGCTCGCCTCTTGCGCGAGCTCGGCGAGCGCAAGGGAGTCCTCGTCGTCGAGCACGACCTCGCGCTCCTCGACTATCTTGCCGACCAGGCGCACCTCATCTACGGCGAGCCGGCGGCTTTCGGCGTCGTTACCCATCCGTTGCCGATGCGCGCCGCCGTGAACACCTATCTCACCGGCTACCTCAAGGACGAGAACGTCCGCTTCCGCACCGATCCGGTGCGGTTCGTGAGCCACCCTCCGAAGCTCTCGGCGCGGAGGGACGCGCTCGTGAGCTTCCCCCCCCTTGCCAAGGACTGGCCCGGCTTTTCCCTCGAGACCGCGGCCGGCTCGCTCGCCAAGGGAGAGACGGTGGGGGTGGTCGGTCCGAACGCGACCGGGAAGACCACCTTCGTTCGCATGCTCGCGGGGGTCGAGCCGCCGACGCGCGGGGTGCCGCCTCCCGGCGTGACGGTGAGCTACAAACCCCAGTACCTCAAGGCGACCCAGGCAACCAGCCTGCGCGAGCGCAGTCAGGCGCTCGGCGCGGAGCCGAACTTTGACCTCAAGCTCTTCGAGCGCGAGCTACTTCCCGGCCTCCATCTTGAGGAGGTGGCCGACGTCGCGCTCACCGACCTCTCTGGCGGGGAGCTCCAGCGCGCCGCGGTCGCTCTCGCCCTCGCGCGGCCGGCGACCCTCTACCTTCTGGACGAACCGTCCGCCTACCTGGACGCCGACGAGAGGATGGCGATGGCCCGGCTCCTCCGGCGCCAGGTCGAGCGCCAGGCGGTCTCCGCGCTCCTCGTCGACCACGACGTCTACTTCCTCGACCTCGCGTGCGACGCGCTGGTCGTCTTCGACCATCCGGACGGTGACCCGGCTCGGGGCCGGGGCGAGGGTCCGTTCGCGATGCGCGAGGGGATGAACCGGTTGCTCGCGAGCGTAAACGTGACGTTCCGTCGCGACGCGGAGACCCTGCGTCCGAGGATCAACCGCGAGGGGTCGGTTCTTGACCGCGAGCAGCGTGCCCGGGGGGAGTTCTACTACGAGGCCGCTTCCTGACGTGAGCTAGCCCGTTTCGGATGACCCTGGGAAGGAACATTCCCCTCTCGTTCCTGTAAACGTAAGGGAGAGAACCCATTCCCCTCTCCGATCCCCCGGAATGGGCCTCCGATCTGGCGCATCCGGTCCACGTTGCCACTATAGCTCGAAGGGGCGCTGCAGTGCCCCAACCGGCAAGGCTTCCGGGCCGTGGTTGGCCGTCCACCCCGTTGAGATTGCGTTGGGATGACTCTTAGCGCCCGGAGCCAGCGCGGGAAGCACTCCGGTCGGTCGACATCCTGGATAGGCTGCCGGCCCGCCGAGAACTTCCGTCAACTTGACAGGTGGAGAATTTTCGTCGGGTCGTGCAAACTTTGATGCGTTCCGAGGCCATGGTCAGTTGCGGAGTTAAACCGAGGATCAGGGGGTACTCCATGCAGCTCCCGATGTCGCGTGGCGACGCGCTTTCTCGGAGTAGCCGCCAGCGCCGGTTCGGTGCCCTGATCATTGCCCTGGGCGCGGCCGGAGTAATGGGCGGTATGGGGTTGCTTGCCACCGTCCGATTCCCGTCGCCCCTTAGGGTCTACGCGCTTCTGGCAACGGTGGGTGCAGGTATCGGCCTGATTGTCTACGGATGGTCGCGGGTCGAGGCGGCCGTACGGCTGGGAGAAGTGCCGCTGAATCCCGAGGCAGCTCGAGTGGCCGCCCAGTGCGTTCGCCGGGCGGAGTGGCTTTGGGTTGTGGGCTTCTTCGTGGTGATTCTGGGGCCCCTACTGACCGGACTCGCTTGGCTTGCTCTGCTCGGGCTTGGACTCCTCGTTTACGCGGCCACCTCCTACTGGGCGGTCCTCCGCTACGAGCGAGAGCAACGGCTCTCCGGTCTGGGTCCGAGCGCTCCTTCGGCCTGAGCCCTGGGCCTGTCGGTCGGCTTTCCGACCCCATCCCGGCATACTTCCCACCGCCCGGGATCGAAGAGGGAATCGCGCTGGGCGGCGAGCCGGTTATGGTTCCCGACGCCGACGAGAACGCAGGTCCCGTACTTCCTGTGCGACCCACACCCCCGAGAGCTGGCGGCCCTTGGTGCCATTGTCACACCCTTCCTTCCAGCTCGGCTGCCGGGGAACAACGCACCCGTTCTCACCGGCGGGTCAGCCAGAAAGAGGGCCTCCCTCTGTCGAGCGTCTCAGGCCAAGCTGCACCCAGCTCGCACGGGGGCCCGGGTCAGCGAACAGAGACCCGGCTGGACCGAGAGCGAGAATTCTGGCTGCAGGGGTCCCCAGGGTCGTGCCTCGGTCCGACGCCGTCCTTGCGTTGGCCGGCGACGGGCTCAAGGAGCGGTTGGAAATTCGGGCCGGACTAGGCCACCCACCTAGGCTCCTCTGCAGACGCTCATCGACAATTTCCGAGCTCTCACGCCTTGGCTCGCGTTACCCTCGTCCGTGACCTTGACGGAACCTTCCTGGACCTCCTTTCCGTACGTGGAGCGGGCCCCGGGAGAGCTCAAGGATGGCGAGACGGTGATGAATCATTGGCCGTCTCACCCCGGGATGGGGGTGCTCACGAACTCCCTCTGTGCCTGCCCTCCGGCGCGCGAGCGGGGCGAGGGGCGGCTCCGAGCCGCTCGGTAGTGCCCGATGCACCACAACGCGGAACGAACGTCCTCTTCGGCGCCTTCCTGACCGAAAGAGGGGAGAAGTCCCCGCGCCCCAGGGAGGCCGAAAGGGTTAGCTCCTTATCTACGGTGGAGGACCGAACGGTGGGAGCTCGTCGGCACGTCTCTACCATGGACCCGACGATCTCGCACCCGGACTCGGTTGGTCGAATGAGTGAGGACCCGGACGACGCCCGAGTTTCCCCCTCGGAGGCCGCTGCTCCTACGAAGCCGCAAGCTGACGGGGAGGAGGCTCCCGATCTCGACGAGGAGGGGCGTTTCCGGGCCCGGGGGACGCTCTCCTACGCCGTCGTGGGGACCTACGTCTTCCTCCTCCTGTTCTTCGTCTACCTCTCCCGGTCCAGCTTTTTCGGCACGTTTGGCTGGACGCCGTACCTGCTCCTCGCGGTGACCGCCGTCTTCCTGGCGCGCTACCTCTCCACGACCTACACTATCGACGACACCCGGCTGCGGGCTTGGCGCGTCCTCGGCGGGCGATCCGTCCCGCTCGAGGAGGTGCGGGCGATCGAGTACGCGAGCATGCGGGACCTCGTCCCCATCGGCGGGGGGCTCACGATGGGCTCGTGGGGATGGAGGGGTCATCTCTACAGCCCGTCGATCGGGGAGTTCGACTCGATCTATACCGACCCGGTCCGGGGCCTCCTCGTCACGGCGGGGGCCTACCCGCTCTACATCTCCCCGAAGGACCCCGAGGGGTTCGCGCGCGAGCTCTCGCGTCGCGTGCGCTCCTACACCGGACCGCTCTCCAAGGATGTCGGCAGCCCCGGGCCGGGCCGACCCGCTCAGTAGACCGGCAGGTTCGGGTCGATCCGCTCGGCCCAGGCGTTGATGCCGCCGCGGAGGTTCCGCACGTTGGTGAAGCCGAGCTCGAGGAGAGTGCGGACGGCGTCCGCCGATCGGGCGCCGCTGCGGCAATAGAGGACGAGCTCGCGCGCCCGCGTGAGCTCGCTCATCCGCTCGGTGAGCTCGCCCTTCGGGATGGTGAGGGGTGCCCGGGAAAGCTGGCTGATCTCCCACTCCTCGGGCTCTCGGACATCCACGAGGAGCGGAGGCTCCTCGCCCGCCAGGGCGTCCCGAAGCTCTTCAGGAGTAATCTCGGGGACTCCCGGGGACGCCGCTCCGGGAGGCGCCACACCGCAGAACTGTAGGTAGTCTACCAGTCCCTTTTGGGTCGCCTTCGGCGAGCAGAGCACGCACTCCGGGTTCTTCGCGAGGGCGAGCTCCCGGAAGCTCATCGTGCCGGCGTCGTAGAGCAGGAGCCGGCCGACCAGAGGCTCGCCGAGTCCGAGGAGGATCTTGATCGCCTCGGTCGCCTGGAGCGCTCCGACCACGCCCGGGAGGACCCCGAGCACGCCGGCCTCCGCGCAGGACGGGACGAGGTCGGGAGGCGGAGGCTCGGGGTAGAGGCAGCGGTAGCACGGCCCCCGACGGGCGTCGAAGACGCTCACTTGGCCCTCGAAACGGTAGATCGACCCGTAGACGTTCGGTTTCCCCAGCAGCACGCAGGCGTCGTTGACGAGGTAACGTGTCGGGAAATTGTCCGTCCCGTCGACCACGAGGTCGTAGGGCCGCAGGACCTCCATCGCGTTGGTCGAGTCGAGCCGTCCGGCGTGCGGGACGATGGTGACGCCCGGGTTGAGCCCCTCGAGCCGTTCGCGAGCCGCCTCGAGCTTGGGCCGCCCGAGGTCGGCGGTCGAGTAGAGGACCTGGCGCTGCAGGTTCGACAGTTCGACCGCGTCCAGATCGACCAGTCCGATCGTGCCGACCCCGGCCGCGGCGAGGTAGAGCGCCGCGGGCGCCCCGAGCCCACCGGTGCCGACCAGGAGGACCTTCGCGTTGCGCAGCGCCTTCTGGCCGGCGACGCCGACCTCGGGAAGGAGCAAGTGTCGGCTGTAGCGTCGCAGCTCCTCGGAGGTGAAGGCGCGTCCTCCCTCCCGGGGCGTTGCCCCCGGCGCCATCGTCCCGGAGGGGGCTCCGCCGGCGATCGCGGGAACGATCGACAGCACGTCCCCGTCCCGGACCGCGGTCTGGTCGCGCGCGAGGGTACGGACGTCCTTGTCGTTCAGGTAGACCGAGACAAAGTTGCGCAGGGCCCCGTCCGGCGAGAGCAGATGGCGCCGGAGCGCCGGGTGGGTCTCGGTGAGCGAGCGCAGCAGCGCCCCGACCGTTTCCCCCTCGACGAGGACCTCGGCGTGGCCGCCGGCAAATCCGCGCAGAGGCGTCGGCACCTTGATCGGTATCCTTGCCATGATGAGCTCCCTCCGAACGGATCAGGCGCCTCCCGACGCGACGGACGGGGGCGTCGTCTCGGTGGCGAGGGCGACGCGGACGAACTCCCCGCGATCGGGATCGAGCTGGAAGGCTCCCACCTCGGGCGACGGGTCCCCCGCCGTCACGGAGAGGATCACGTAGGAGTACCAGGGCCAGGCGTGGTCCTGGTCGAAGCGGGACGGCCGGGCCGGCTGGTCCGGGTGTGAGTGGAAGAAGCCGCAGACCACCTCGCCCCGCTCGATCGCCCGGCGCTCGGCCTCGCGCAGCTGCTCGGCGGAGATGACGAAGCGACGGTGGCGCTCCTCGACCCGCTCGTTCGGGGCGAGGGCGACCGAGCCGATGGGCCGGGGGGAGAGCTCCACCCGGTCCGCGGACGAGAAGAGGAAGCCGCAGCACTCCTCCGGATAGCTCTCGCGGGCGTAGCCCCGCATCTCCTCGAGGAGCGAGGACGGTACGGAGAGCCCCCTCATGCCGTCGGCTCCTGCCCGGGGCTCCCGCCGCTGTCGGGCAGGACCGTGACCACGTAGGCGCCTTCGCTCCGGCCGCCGACCCGCAACGACGCGACGAGCGCCGCGGCGGAGGAAAGGCCCACCACGAGCCCCTCGTCACGGGCGAGGGCCGCGCGCAGCGCGACGGCTTCCTCGGTTGCCACGCGCTCGGTCCGGTCGACCAGCGCCTCGTCGTAGGTCGAGGGGCGTCGTGCGGTGGGGAGGTGCTTGAGGCCCTCGAGCGCGTGCATCGGCTCGTCCGGCTCCACTCCGACCACTTGGATCGAGGCTTCCTGTTCCTTGAGAAAGCGTGCGGTCCCCGTGATCGTCCCGCCTGTTCCGACCCCACAGACCAGGTGCGTGAGGCGCCGGCGCGACTGGCGCCAGATCTCCGGACCCGTGGTCCGGTAGTGGGCGAGAGGGTTCTGGGGATTGTTGTACTGGTCGGCGAAGAAGTACCGCTCGGGGGCGGACGCCGCCAGGGCGCGAGCCTCTTCCTGGGCGCCGTCGGTCCCGGCACCGGGATCGGTGAGGACCACGCTGGTCCCGAGGGCGCTCAGGCGCGCCAACCGTTCGGCGCTGGCGTTGCGAGGGACGAAGAGCGTGACCGAAAAGCCAAGACGCGCGCCGAGCATCGCGTAGGCGACCGCGGTGTTGCCGCTCGAAGCGTCGACCAAGGTGCGGCCGGCACCGAGGTCCCCTGCCTCGATCGCCGCACGCACGATGGCAAGGGCCGCGCGGTCCTTGACCGAGCCGCTGGGATTCGTCGCCTCGAGCTTGCCCCACAGCTCGAAGGCTCCGCCGTGGCGAGCGACCAGGCGGCGCAGCGGAACGAGCGGGGTGTTGCCGACGACGGCCAGAAGCGGGTCGTCCAAGAGCTCGGAGGCCCGCGGAGAGGCCCCCCCGAAGGACGTGGTCAGCCGAGCTGGATCAGATGCGCGCACCGGGACCCCCCTCGTCCGATGGAGTCCTGAAGGTCGACTCCCACCTCGCCGAGGAGGGCCTCCGTGAGGTGCTTGTCGAAGATGTCGCAGAGGAGGAACGGATGCGTGAGCGCGCTGCGGCGGAAGACACAGTTCGCGCGGAGAACGCGCCACCGTCCGTCCGGGCTCTTCTCGACCATCGCCCGGAAGCCGAGACGGTTGAGCAGCACCACCAGGTTGTGCGCCTTCTCTTCGTCGGTCGCCCCGGGAGGGATGTCGCGGGCGACGAGTCGGGCGAGGCGCTCGGCCGCGCGCGCGAAGAGCGCGCCGACGTACCCTTCTCCCTCGCCGGAGAGGAGCTCCTCGACGATCGCGTCGAGCATGAGATCGTACTTCTTCGGGAAGAGTTCCTGTCCCCGGCCGGTGAGCGAGAAGCGCTTTCGCGGTCGCCCGACGCCCTCGCGATGGAAGGTTGGGACGACCAGGCCCTTCTCCTCCATCCGTTCGAGGTGGCCCCGCGCAGCGCTCTCCTGGATCCCCAGCACCAAGGCGAGGTCCCTTGCGGTGCGGGGCGATTCGGCCAACTGCTCGAGGATCTTCCCGCGGGTTCCTTCGAAGGTTTCCAGCTCGGCCGCCATTTGCGTGGTCCGACCCCGCGCTACGCGGTGGGGAGATTTACACACCGCGCCATGTTTAAATAACGGTATCGGCTCGCAAATGTACGATGGAAGGCACGAAGCTCTCGACGCCGCACGTCCTTCAGGTCGAGAATCTGCACGTGGAGGTCGCCGGAAAGGAGATTCTCCGCGGGGTCAACCTCACGCTCAAGAGCGGAGAGCTCACGGCGCTCATGGGACCGAACGGCTCGGGGAAGAGCACCCTCGCCTACGCGCTCATGGGTCATCCGAAGTACAAGGTGACCGCGGGTCGGGCGCTGCTCGACGGCAAGGATCTGCTCACGATGCCGGTCGACCAGCGCTCGCGGGCGGGGCTCTTCCTAGGCTTCCAGTACCCGCAGGAGGTCTCGGGCCTCTCGCTCTCGAAGTTCCTCTGGACGACCTACATGCAGCGCCACACGGCGCAGACCGCCGACGCGGCCCGCTTCGATAGGGAGCTCAAGACCCATCTCGGCTACCTCGGGATGGACGATGCGTTGCTCAAGCGTTCGCTCAACGAAGGGTTCTCCGGCGGGGAGAAGAAGCGGGTCGAGGTCCTCCAGATGGCGACGCTCACGCCGGTCTTCTCGATCCTGGACGAGCCGGATTCCGGTCTCGACATCGACGCGGTGAAGGCGGTCGGGGAGACGGTGGCCAAGCTCCACCGACCCGACGCCGGGATCCTGGTGATCACGCACTACCAGCGGATCCTCAAGTACCTCAAGCCGGATCGCGTGCACGTCATGGTCGACGGCCTGATCGCCCTCTCGGGCGGCCGCGAACTCGCCGAAGAGCTCGAGGCAAAGGGTTACGACTGGGTTCGCGTCGGGGTTCCGGGGACGTCCGGGTAGGACGCTCCCCCGTCGGGGAGGTCGGGCGGTGGGACTCGAGGCGTGTCGGGGCGATTTCCCGATCCTCTCCCGCGCCACGGGCGGCCATCCTCTGATCTACCTCGACTCGGCGGCGACCTCCCAGAAACCGCGCTCCGTCCTCGACGCCGAGGAAGGCTTCTACGCGCGGACCAACGCGAACGTCCACCGGGGGGTCTACGAGCTCAGCGTCGAGGCGACCGACGCCTACGAGGCCGCCCGCGCCCGGACCGCTAGGTTCCTGGGCGCGAAGGACCCGAACGAGGTCGTTTTCGTCCGGGGGACGACCGAGGCGCTCAACCTCCTCGCGACAAGCCTCGGACAATCGGTCCTCGAGCGGGGCGACCGGGTCGTCGCCACGATCATGGAGCACCACTCGAACCTCGTCCCCTGGCACTTCCTGCGGGAGCACGCCGGCATCCAGATCGACTTTGTCGACATCGACGACGAGGGACGGCTGCGGCTCGAGGAGCTCGACCGCTACCTCGCCGCCGGCCGAGTTAAGGTCGTCACACTCACCCACGTCTCCAACGTCCTCGGCACCGTGAACCCTGTCCGGGAGATCGCGGAGAAGGCGCACGCGCACGGCGCCCTCGTCGTGCTCGACGCGGCGCAGTCCGCCCCGCACCGCCGACTCGACGTCGCGGAGCTGGGCGTCGACTTCCTCGCTTTTTCCGGCCACAAGATGCTCGGCCCGATGGGCATCGGCGCCCTGTGGGGAAAGGCCGAGCTGCTCGCCAAGCTGCCGCCGTACATGGGCGGGGGCGAGATGATCGACCAGGTCCGCACCGATGGGGCGAGCTACCGCGAACCTCCCCAGCGGTTCGAGGCGGGGACGCCGAACGTCGGCGGCGCGATCGCGCTCGGGGCGGCGATCGACTACCTCGAGCGGGTCGGCTGGGACGAGCTGAGGACGCACGAGCGGCGGCTCCTCGAGCGGCTTCTCCAGGGAGCCCGCGAGAGGGTCGGGGGGAAGGTGAAGGTCTTCGGCCCCCACGAGACTCGGGACCGGGAGGCCGTGGTCTCCTTCGCTCTCCAAGGCGTGCATCCCCACGACGTGGCGAGCCTTCTGGATGCCGAGGGGATCTGCGTGCGCGCCGGACACCACTGCGCCCAGCCCCTCATGCAGCGGCTCGGCGTCCCGGCGCTTACCCGGGCGAGCCCTTACCTCTACAACACCGAGTCCGAGATCGACCGGCTCTTCGACGCGCTCGAAAAGGTCGACCGGCTCTTTGCCGGGGAGAAGCTCCCCACGGGCACAGCCCGCTAGCGGCGCACCGCCGCTCCCGCCGGAGCGACACTCCGCTCGTGCACGGCCCTCGGGAGGTGTAGCCTTCTCACCTACACCGACCGCGGGGGGCCACTCTCCACCGATAGGGGGGACGGAGTAGCGCGGGAAGCGACCTCTGATTTAAATACGCCGCGGTGCTGGAATTAGCTGGGCGACCATGGCGCAGACGGCTTCTGAGATCAGTCCGCTCGACTACACCCGCTACGACTTCAAGGACCCGGAGACCTACCGGGTCCGCATCCCGAAGGGCCTTTCCCGGGACGTCGTGCGGAAGATCAGCGCCTTCAAGCACGAGCCGGATTGGATGCTGGAGTACCGCCTGCGGGCCTACGACCATTTCGTCTCACGGCCGATGCCCGACTGGGGACCCGACCTCTCGGACATCGATTTCGACGCCTACACCTACTACGCCGACCCGCTCGGCGACGAGAAGCCGAAGCGCAGTTGGGACGACCTTCCCGCGGACATCAAGAACACCTTCGAGAAGCTCGGGATCCCGAAGGCCGAGCGGGAGTTCTTTGGAGGGGTCGGCGCGCAGTACGACAGCGGGACCGTCTACCACAAGATCCGCGAGGACCTCGCGGCGAAGGGGGTCATCTTCTGCGACACGGATACCGCCGTCCGCGAGCACACGGACATCGTGCGCAAGTACTTCGGCAAGATCGTCCCCTACAACGACAACAAGTTCGCCGCGCTCAACAGCGCGGTCTGGTCGGGCGGGAGCTTCGTCTACGTCCCGCCGGGGGTGGACGCCGGGATCCCGCTCCAGGCGTACTTCCGCATCAACGCGAAGAATGTCGGGCAGTTCGAGCGCACGCTCATCATCGCGGACCGGGGAGCCAAGGTCCATTATCTCGAGGGGTGCACTGCCCCGGTGTACTCGACCGATTCGCTCCACGCGGCGGTGGTCGAGGTCATTTCTGAGCCGTATGCGAAGCTACGGTACACCACCGTCCAGAACTGGTCGAAGAACGTCTACAACCTGGTCACCAAGCGCGCCGTGGCCCAGGAGGGCGCGCTCGTCGAGTGGGTCGACGGCAACATGGGTTCGAAAGTGACGATGAAGTACCCGAGCGTCTACCTCAAAGGGCGCGGCGCGCGGGCCGACATCCTCTCGGTCGCCTTCGCGAGCGAGGGCCAGGTCATCGACTCGGGAGCGAAGGCGGTCCACTCGGCGCCGGATACCTCGAGCAAGATCATCGCGAAATCGATCGCCATCCGCGGCGGGCAGACCAGCTACCGAGGCCTCCTCCATGTCGCCCCCGGAGCGACGGGCGTCAAGGCCGCGGTACGCTGCGACGCGCTGCTTCCCGACGAGCAGGGCCGCTCGGACACCTACCCCTACAACGAGATCCACGAGGAGGACGCCACCATCACCCACGAGGCCGTCGTCGGCAAGATCGGGGAGGAGCAGATCTTCTATCTCATGAGCCGCGGCCTCTCCGAGTCGGACGCGATCCACCTCATCCTGATGGGGTTCCTGGCGGAGTTCGCCAAGGAGCTTCCCGTCGACTACGCCCTCGAGCTCAACCGGCTCATCCAGCTCGAGATGTCCGGCGCGGTCGGGTAGGGCTGTCGGCCCTTCCTCGACCGGGGCCCGGCCGGGGTCCTCCGCCACGGCGCGGGCGATAACGCAGTCAACGGGCAGCCGAAACGTCTAGCGGTGGGTAAAAAGAGCCGGCTGGCCCCTGGGCGACCGAGGTCGACGATGCGACTTATTCGGCACGATGCGACGGGACCTGCGCTCATCGAGGTCGGGGGATCCACCGTCGCGGTCTGCCAATGCGGTCTCAGCCGCAACAAGCCCTTCTGCGACGGCACCCACGCAAAGACCCGCGACGAGGAGCCGGGGAAGACGTACGTCTACGATGCGGACCACAACCGGGTCATAGTGGAGGACATGTTCCCCACGCCGGGGAAGAAGTTCGTCCATAAGCCCTGAATGCGTCGCAGCGGCTAGCCGCCGCGCCCCGGTCTCTCCGTGGCTATCGCGAGAGGCGACCGCGGCGCCGTCGGCTAGCTCTTGGTCTTCCGGGAGCGGGGCACCGTGGGTCCTTCCGTGTGGGACTTCACAAGGTCGATGACGGCCAGCAGCACGGCGTAGGCGAGGTTGGCCCGCCGCCGGAGATCCTCCCGGCTCGCGGGCGAGGAGTCCCCCAGAAGAGCCCCGGCGCTCCGCAACAGGTCGGCCGCGGTCTCGAGGCTCGCCGGTTGCAGCACCCTTCCCCGGGGGTGGAGGACGAGCTCCTCGGTCTCGGCGAGGTCGGCCCGGAGCGAGCGCACGAGCTCCTCCAGCTCCGCGTCCGGTAGCTTAGAACCGTCCAGCACGAGCGGAGGGGTCATGGCGGCCCCCCTCCCGGAGCTTGGGGAGCCGTTAGCGTTTCGGCCCGGCCGTTGGGGGGCATCGTGCCACTAGCGGAGCTTGGCGTCAAACCGCCACTCCGGGGCGCCCTCGGTCCCGGTGACCTCGAGGGGAGGCAGAGCGGGGAACTCGGGCCCGGTCCAGGGGACCTCGCGTCCGTCCCATCGGGCGGCAAGAAGCGGGTAGAGCAGCTCGCGCAGTCCGGCGACGGGAGCACGCTCGTGCACGTAGGCGAGGAAGCCCTCCGCGATAAGACGGACCGCGGCCGGTTGGGAGAAGCCCCGGCTTTCCAGGTAGAAGACCTTCTCCGGGTCGACGGGGGCGACCGAGGTCGAGTGGGTCGCCTTCACGTCGCGGCAAAGGATCTCGAGGATCGGGATGGTGTCCGAGCGGCTCCCCTTGGAGAGGAGCATGGCGTGCTCGGAGACGTAGGCGACCGTCTTGCGCGCCTCGTGCTCGATGCGAACGAGCCCCCGGCTCATCCCCCGGGCCTGGTCGCGGAAGACTCCCCGGGTGATCGATTGGCCATGGGTATCGGTCGACGTGTGGGTGAGATCGACCGAGCTGTCGAACGACTGGTCGCCGGCGCCGAAGAACGTCTGGAGGTCCGTGACCTCCGAGCCGGCACCGGCCAGGGTCGACTGGTTGCGCACCTTGGTCCGAAACCCTCCCATGCCGTTCCAGAGCCATGCGATGCGGGAGTTGGCCCCGGTGGTCGCCCGACGGCGGTAGATCGACACCGTCCGCATATCGGGGCTGTGGACCCCGAGGTAGACGACCTTCGCGTCGGCGCCGGTGGTGAGGGAGGTGGAGGAGGCGTGCAGTCGCTGGCCTTCGGGCACCTCGGGGGTGGAGAAGACCTCCTCGGTGAAGAGCAGCTGCGAGCCCACCCCGCAACGCACGGACCGATGGATGCTGATCGCCTCGTGCGGGAGGGAAAGCACCGCGTAATCCGCCACGCGGACCGGGGCGCGGTAGCGGTCCGGCAGCTCGAGCTCGTAGCCGCGGTTGACGAGGGCGCTACCGAGCGCGGAGAGGCGGTCCGTCGCCTCCTCCTCCTTCCCGAGGAAAGCGACGATGTCGGCCTCCCCCCCTGACCAGATCTCTTCGAAGGCACGGAAGCGGACCCCCGCAGAGACGAGCTCAGGGGGGACGAAGCCCCGGGTCCCGCTCGCGTCGTGGACCACTCGGACCGTCCCCTCGTTTTGCGGCGGCAGGGCGACCGCCGGCCCCGACGCCGCGGGGTCGAGCCCGGCAAGGTCGACGTTGGAGAAGTAGCCGTACCCCCGGTAGAGGGGATTCGGCTCGAGGGGAAGCTTGAGGAACCGGCTGTGGGCCTCCCGACGTTCTCGGGCAGTGGAGCTGGGGTCGCCGGCCTTCTCGGAGAGGGCGGCAACCGCTTCCGCCGAGAGCCAAGCGTCGTACCGTGGGGCGGCTGAGGCCATTGGATTTACACACCCGGTTGTGGTTATAAGTTGTCGCGCCTGGGGAGCCCTCCGTGGCGATCCGCCGCGGACCCGCGTTCCCTCCGTCCCGCGTTCCAACGGCGGCTCTGTCGTATCGGTCGGAGCCCGCGAGCGTCGTCTAAAAGGGACGCCATGTCGGGCGACGAGGGGCAGTTGCCAGGAACCTACTATCTACCGGTCTTCTCCGGCACCCCGGTGCCGGCGGGCTCACGCGGCTCCATGCGTGCCTCTCGGAGGGCAACTGTCCGGACTCGGGCCCCGCCGAAAGGCTCGTCCCGTGGTTGGTCCGGGCTGCAGCGTTCCCGGGCGGGCTCTCCCCTCTCGCGGAAGGCGTTTAGTACGTCCGCTACGGTGGGACGAGCACCGGACTCCGGGCCGGGCTCAGATGGCGTACGACATGTACCAGGAGGTCATCCTCCAGCACTACCGCGCGCCCCGAAATTTTGGCCCCCTCGAGGGAGCCACCTACGCGGGCGAGGAGGCGAATCCCCTCTGCGGCGACCGCATCACCTTCCGCCTGAAGGTCGACCCCGGGACCGGGCGCGTGGAGGCAGCCAAGTTCGAGGGCGACGGCTGCGCGATCAGCGTGGCGAGCGCCTCGATGCTCTCCGAGAAGATCGCGGGGAAGACGCTCGACGAGCTCCGAGGCATCGGCCAGGACGAGGTTCTCAAGCAACTCGGGATACCCCTCTCGCCGGTGCGCGTGAAGTGCGCGCTCACGGGGTTCGCGGCCCTCGGCAAGGCGCTGCAGGCGAGCGCCTCGCACCCCCCGGCCTAGGGGCCCACGGGCGGTCCCCCGACGGGCGCCCGTGCCCCGTCCGTCCTCTCGCGGCGAACGTGGCGCCCGGAGGGGGCCCATGATCAAGCTGGAGGAGGATACCTGCGTCCTTTGCGGGCTCTGCACGGGGGTCTGCCCTCCGGACGCGCTCGAGCTCACCCCGACCCGACTGGTCGTTCACGACAACTGCACGGACTGCGGCTGGTGTGTCCCCTACTGCCCAGTAGGGGCCCTATCGGGAGGCCGTCCCCTCCGAGGAAGGAGTCGAGTCCATGCCTGAGGCTCCCGCTCTCCGGGCCGGTGGGCGTCGTCCGCGCGTGCTCCTCGTGGACCCGTACATGGCGCGGGAGGACCCGATGGAGCGGAAGTTCATCGAGCTCTACCCGTCGCTCGGGCTCCTAACCCTGGGCGCGTTCCTCCGGGAAGAAGCGGTCGACGTCGCCATGGTCGACCTCACCTTCGCCCGCGACCTCCGCCCCGTCGACAGTTCCCTCGCACGCTTCGTCCCGGACGTGGTCGGGGTCCACACCAAGACGCTCATCGCTGGCCGGGCGATGGAGATCGCCGAAAGGGCCCGTGCCGCCGGAGCGCTGAGCGTCGCGGGCGGTCCGGACGCCGCCTCTCGTCCGGAGCTCTACCTGAGGGCGGGCTTCGATGCGGTCGTCCCCGGCGAAGGGGAGAGGACGCTCACCGACCTCGCCCGTCGGGCGGCGGCACGCGCCCCGATAGCAGAGACCCCGGGACTTCTCACGTGGAACGGTTCGGCGATCCTCCGCGGTCCCCCCCGCCCGATGGTCCGCGACCTCGACGCTCTTCCTCTGCCGGCCTGGGACCTCGTGGACATGGAGGCCTACCTCGGACGCTGGGAGCGCCAGAGTGGCGAGCGCCGTGCGGCGGTCCTCACCAGCCGCGGCTGCCCGTTCGATTGCTCCTGGTGTTCGAAGCCGACCTTCGGTCGGACGTTCCGCCAGCAGTCGCCGGGACGGGTCCTCGAGGAGCTGGTGGCGCTCAAGGAGCGCTATCACGTCGATTACGTCCGATTCTGTGACGACGTCTTCGGGATCTCCCGCTCCTGGCTCGAGATGCTCCTCGACGGCATGCTCGAGCGGCGGCTCGGCCTTAAGTTCGAATGTCTCGCGCGGGTCGACCTCCTCAAGCCGGACCTCTTGCGCCGCATGCGGGAGGCCGGCCTCGCGCGGGTCTACGTCGGCGTCGAGTCCGGCAGCCAGAAGATGCTCGACCTGATGAACCGGGGCACGAAGGTCCAACAGATCGAGCGCACCGCCGAAGCTCTGCGTCGGGCGGGTATCCGGCAGTTCTGGTTCCTCATGCTCGGCTACCCGGGCGAATCGCTCGAAGACCTGGAGGCGACCTTCCAGCTCTTCCGGCGCTTCAGCCCCGAGGAGTACTCGGTGTCGATCGCGGTCCCGGTCCCTGGGACCCGGTTCCACGAGACGCTCAAGGGAAAGGTCTCGGTGGACGGACGTCGGACGCGGGGCTCGGGAGGAAGGACCCTCCTTTACGAGGCAGCCTACGGGGAGGCGCTCTACCGGTGGGCCCAGGCGCGCTTCGAGCTCGAGGCCGCCCTGGGCAAGGCCCGGGACAAGATCTCCCCGAGGCTCGTCGCACGCCTGGAGCGCGCCGCCGATCGCTTCCACCGTCAGGTGGCGACCCCCCTCCTCACCGGGGGCGAGAGCGCGGCACCTGCGCGGGAGATCACCCGCTAGCCGTTCGTCGCCCGCGGGTGGAGCGGGCACGGACGCTTGAGACGGCCGAGCCGGCACTTCTCCGGCGGCACCGGGGGGATCGGCTTCTGCATCCGGCCGTACTTGCGGCGGGGCATTGCTAGCTCCTTCCCCAGAGTCCTTCGGGCGGCCTAAAGGGTCGTGGTCCGACCGCGGGGAAGCTCTTCTGCTCCGCGCGGTGGGCGAGGCGATGACCGCGTCCGACGGGGCGACCTCGCGAGGGACCCGCGGGTTCGCCCTCCGCGCGGTGGAGCGTCACGGAGTCTCCCCCGGGCACTTCCGCGTCACCCGCTCGGGCCTCACGCTCTCCTCCGTGGGTCTCGGCACCTACCTCGGAGCCGCGGACGGCCCCACGGACCTCGCGGTGGAGCAGGCGGTGTCGATCTGCCTGAGCTCCCGCCGGGTCAACGTTCTCGACACCGCCATCAATTACCGGCACCAACGCGCCGAGAGGAGCGTGGGTCGTGCCCTGCGACGCCTCTTCGAGGGGGGCGATGTCGCACGGGAGGAGGTCTTCCTGTCGACCAAGATCGGCTACCTCGCCCCCGACGCCGAAGCGGGGATCTCTCCCGCGGCATGGGTGGAGCGGGAATTGCTGGGTCCGGGGGTCGTCCGGCCCGAGGACCTCGTCGACGGAAGTCATTCGATGAGCCGTTCCTATCTCACCGACCAGCTCGGCCGGAGCCTTCGCAACCTCGACCTCGGGACGGTCGATCTCCTCTACCTCCACAACGGGCCGGAGGCCCAGCTTTCCGCGGTCGGCCTCGAGACGTTCCTCGTCCGCCTGGAGGAGGCGTTCGGTCTCTTCGAGTCGTTCCGTGAAGAGGGCAAGATCGTCTCCTACGGCCTCGCTACCTGGCAGTCGCTCCGGACCCCTCCGGGAAGGCCAGGTCACTTCCCTCTGGAGGCTGCGCTAGCGCGGGCCCGAAAGGTCGGCGGGGAGGAGCACGGCCTTCGGTTCGTGCAGTTCCCGTTCAACGCGGCGATGCCCGAGGCCTGGGCCGTGCCCACCCAATCGGTCGGGGGCGAGCGGCTCCCGCTCTTCCGGGCAGCCCAGAAGCTCGGCCTCGGCTGCTTTACGAGCGTTCCCCTGCTGCAGGGAGAGCTGGCTCGCGGCGGCCGCTCGCGGAGCGGACTCTCCGCGGCGCAGACGGCGCTCCAGTTCGCCCGGTCGGCCCCGGGGACCCTCACCACCCTGGTCGGGCAGAAGACCCCCCAGCACCTTTCCGAGAACCTCGAGCTGGCCCAGCGTCTTCCGTGGGACGACGCGGAGTTCGGCGAGGCCGCCGTCTAGTTCGGGCCCGAGGAGGGGCCGTCCTCCGACCCGGGGTCGGCCGATGGGCCGAACCCATCGAGTGAGCCCTCGCCGGGCGGCTCGGCGGCGACCTCCAGGGTGGAGCGCCCGTCCCGCTTGACGACGCGGACCGTGCGGTCGGCGATGGAGGCCAGCTGGGCCTCGTGGGAGACGACGATCACCTGGGGGAGCTTGAGCTCGTCCAGCAGCTCGCCCATGCGGACGACCTGCTCGGAGGAGAAGCCGTCCGTCGGCTCGTCCAGGAGGAGCGTCTCGAGCCGTACCTCGCCGAGGGCGCGGACCGTGGCGGCAAGCGCCAATCGGAAGGCAAGGGCGAGGCTGGTCCGCTCGCCGCCGCTCAGCGCCTCCGCATGGGTCACCTCGCCGTTGATCGTGACCTGGGGGGTGAATGCCGTGTCCGTCCGTGCGACCAGCCCCGGATCGTCGAGGAGGGCCGCGAAGTAGCGGGAGAACGAGCGGTCGAACGAGCCCTGGGCATGCGCGAGGAGCTCCTTCTCCATGGCGAGGAGGTGGCGGCGCAGCGGGTCGCCGATCCAGCTTGCCCGTGCCTCGAGCCCCTCCGCCTCCTCGAGGAGCGTGGCGCGCTCCGCGCGTCCTCGCTCGGCGAGGGCGATCCTCTCGGCCAGGGCCTCGAGGCGCGTGTCCGCCCGGACGAGCGCCTCCCGAGCCGCTCCGACACGCTCCTCCCGACGGCGGAGCTCCTTGCGAGAGCTCTCGGCGCCTCGCCGCAGCTCCTCGAGCCCGGAGAGCTTCTGCTGGAGCGCCTCGCTGCGGGCGGCCCGGTCCTTGGCCCGCCCCGCCCGGAGGTGTCTCTCCTCTGCGAGGCGCCCGAGCTCCGAGCGCGTCCGCTCGATCGCGCGGTCGAGGCCAAGAAGTCGCTCCTCGGCCCGTGCGACCTTCTCGAGCTCGCCTTGGATCGCCGCGCGCTCGTGGCCGGCGGTTTCCCAGGAGGCGCGGAGCCCGCTCTGCTCCCCGGTGAGCTCTTTTAGCCGTTGGTCGAGCTCGGGCGCGCTCGTGCCCCCGGCTGGCTCCGCCGCGAGAGCGGCGGTGGCGGCGCGAAGCTCCTCCTCCCACCTCCCCACCGAGTCGCCGAGCGTCGCGCGACGCCGATCGACCTCGACCCAACGCTCGTGGGCCCGCTCGTAGCGCTCGCGGGCCTTGCGCTCCGCCTCGAGCTGCTCGAGGGCGCGCGCGGCCTCCGACCTCAGGCCTTCGACATTCGCCACGTGGGTCCGCGCCTCTCCGACATGCTCGGAGAACTCGGCGGTCCGGACCGTCTGGTGGCAGGTAGGACAGACCCCGGCGCGTAACAGCTCCTCGATCGTCGCGAGGTCCGAGCGCGCCTTGGCGAGGCGCTCGAGCGCGCCGTTCTCCTCGACCCTGCGTCGCCCGAGCTCCCCCTCGAGCTCCGCGAGCGTCCGTGGGGTCGGGGCCGGCGGCTCTCTCGACGGTCCTTCGGCGAGCGCCTGGTGGAGAGCCGTCGCGACCGCGTCCCGCTCGACGCGGGCACGCTCCTGCCTTCGGAGAAGCTCCTCGGCGGCCCGACGCGCTGCCGCGAGCTCCGCCCGGCGGGCGGTGAGGGCTCGCAGCTCCGCCTCCGCGCGGCCGACGGCGGATTCGAGGCGCGTCCGCTCAAGATCGCACGCTGCCAGTCGCCCGGAGAGCGTCGGACGGTTGGCCGCCAAGCTGCGAGCGGCCGAACGCTCTCCCTCAGCACGGGCGAGGTCGGATTCGAGCTCGGCGCCTCTCCGCGCAGCCTCCTCCTCCACGTGTCGCTCGGTCGTCTGGTCCCTCACGAGGCCGTCGAGCTCCCTCTGGTCGGCCTCGAGCGAAGCGACGGAGCGCTCGACCGCCTCGAGGTGCGTGCGTCCCTCCTCGAGCGAAGCGAGTTCCGTCACGAGTTCCTCGCCAAGCTGCCGGCGTTCGAGCGTGAGCTGATCGGATTCGCGGGCTGCCTTGGCCCGGTCCTCGTCCCAGTGGACGAGGCGGTCGGCCTCCTCGCGGCGTCGCCGCGCGTCGACCTTGAGGTCCGAGGCGACGCTCACGGCGTTCTCGGCGGCCGTGCGATAGCGCTCGACCCCCAGCGCCTTGCGAACCGTCTCGAGGCGCTCTTCCGGGTCCGCGGCGAGGATCTCACGCATCCTCTCCTGGGGGACGTAGATCGCCCAGCGCCAGATGTCCGAGTGCGCCTTCGGGTTCGGATTGTCGGGAAAGCCGACCAGTTCGATGACACGGCGGCGCAGCTCCGTCGCCGAGTAGCTCGTCGGCCGCCCGTCCTCGGTGAAAGTGATCCCTTCCGCCTCAAACGTCTCGTGCCCCCGGCGGCGGACCCGGCGGAACTTGCGGGAGACCTCGAACCGCTGGCTCCCCTCCCCGAGGCGCACGCGGACCTCGGCCTCCGAGCGTCCGTGGCGGACGAGGAAGCCCGCGTCGACCTCGGCGACGCCGAAGAGGGCCATCTCGATTCCGTAGAGAAGGCTGGTCTTGCCGGCACCGACGTCGCCGACGATGAGGGTCGTCCCCGGTGTGAGATCGAGTCGGGCGCTCTCGAAGCTGCGGATGTTGCGCAGCGTGACCCCCCGGATCTGCATGCCCCGGTCGCCTCCGCGGCCTAGTCACCCCGCAACGCGGGAAGCCCGAGGAGCCGACGGGCGGCGTCAATGCGGGCGTTCTGGTAGTCGGCGCGGGACTCCCCCTCGGCCCTCGGGACCCCGAGCTCTCGCACCAGTTCGCGCACGAGCCGCTCGGCCTCCTTCCCGGCGAGCCAGCCGGCCGTCTTTCGGGTGTCCGAAAGAAGCTCTGCGATCTCGCGGGCTTCGATGTCCGTCTCGTCACCCCGGGGGCCGCTCTCCTCCCCTGGCGGGAGGAGATCACGCACGTCCCAGGTGATCGCCCCGTCCGCCGGCGCGGCGGCCTTGCTCACCTCGGCGAAGTCGAGGCTCGCGAGGCTCCCGCCGGCGAGCTCGCCGTGGACCTTGGGAAAGACCAGGGTACCCGGCGAGGACTCCTCGCGGACCCTGCGCTCGATCTCGCGTCGCGCCTCCTCGGCGCTGCGTCCCGTGACATCCACGTCGACCAGACGCAGGAGGTCGCTTGGCGCAGTGTCGACCAGCTCGACGTGGGCCTGCCCGTCCTCGACCCGGACGATGGCCACGCCGCGGTGGGTCGTCCCCGCGACCGCGTGCTCGAGGTCGGTGCGGCTCGTCCCGAAGACGGCACCAGGGTTCACGAGGGGACCCCCTCCCGGCCCGTCGCCGAGGTAGGTCGCGTGGATGTGGCCGCCGGCGTAGTAGCCGCAGCCCGCGGGCAGGTCCTCCCGCGAGATGCCCCGGATGTGCTCGCGAAGCGAGGCGGGCAGGTACTCCTCGACCGCGGCGTGGAAGAGGAAGATCTTGAAGCCGGACTGCTGGGTGAACGCCTCCGAGTCCACGGCGCGGAAATACGCCCGGTCGAGCCCGTGGGAGCGCCCCGAGATACCCGCGATCGCGGCGCCGGTCGGCCTGTCGACCAGGAAGGGGAGCGTCCATCGGGTCCCCTCGGTACGGACCGCCTCGGGAGCGACCTTCGCGAAGACCCCGGCGGCGGCGAGGACGTCGAGCCAGCTGGTGCGGTGGGCGACGTAGTCGTGGGAGCCGTAGATCGCGTAGATCCGCTTTCCGCGGTCGACCAGCCGCCGCAGCGCCGAGGCGATAGGGGCGACCTCCGCCGGGTCGGGCACCGGGGTGTGGAAGAGGTCCCCGCTGATGACCAGGAACTCGGCGTCCCGTTCCTCGACCACCTCGAGGGCGCGCAGCACGCTCTGTCGGAGCGCGGCCCTTACCGCCGGGGCCCGGGGCCACGCTCCGACGTGTGCGTCGGCGAGGTGCGCGAAGACGAACGCCCGTGAGCCCATCGGAAGGTCTACCGCTCAGCCCGGGTCCGTCCGGTCGCGCCGGAGGGCGGCGACGGGGGGTCGCCGCGGCCCCCGGACTCGGCGAGCCGTCGGGAGAAGGCAGCTCCCAGACCGGCCCCGGCGCCGAGGGCGAGTAGGCCGAGGAGCAGGAGGTCGTCCGACGACCTGGGGGCAGGCCGGGCCTCGGTGGGCCGGCTCGGGGCCGGAGCGGGGCCCGCCGCCATCGACCGCGTCGCCTCGAGACGAGCTCGGACGACGAGGCTCTCCCGAAGCATCGCCTCGAGGATCTCGAAGAGCTCGGTCGCCTCCTCCATCGTGATCTGACGGCCGCGCAGGCGGCCGACGAGGTAGACGTACCGTGGCGAGCTCGAGGCCGGCGCGGGCTGACGCGTTGCCGGGGGCGTAACCGGCGGCTGGGTAGGCATCACGGTCCCGGGGTCCAAAGCCTCCCGGCTCTTGAAGGGTCTCGTTCCCGCGCCCTCCCGGGGGCCGCGTGCTTATAGGCACCCTGAGACCTTGCCGGGGAAATGGCGAACTCCGAGCCGGAGGCCACCCCCCGCGACCCCGAGGAGAAGGACCGCCACCTCCACGTCCGGCTTGCGGACCAGAAAGGCTCGATCTTCGACTTCATCACCGAGTACCTCCAGGCGTCCGGGAAGACCGCCGATTGGTACTGGCGGACCGCCGGCCGCCTCGAAGGGAACGAGGCCGAGAACCTTGAGGAGCTCCTCTCGAGCGCCTTCGAGGCCGGGGCTTTCATCGCGCACGAACACCCCCGGGACGTCGAGTTCCTCTGGGTCACCGAAGCGGAGTGCGAGAAGGAACGGCGGCGCGAAGAACGCGGCGAGGAGCGCGAAGCCGCGAAGAAGGAGCGCTCGAGCCTCCAGCACTACGCCTGAGGCGAGCTCGTAAGCCTCCAGGGAGCCCCACCGGGGGACCCAAGCGGCCCCGACGGCCGTGCGAAAAAGTGGCGCCGTTCTCTACCGCTTCTTCTTCGACCTGCAGCCACAGATGTCGCACATCGCCGTCCCCTCGAACGAGCGGAGGCGCTCCACCGTCTTCCAACCCGCCGAACGGTGGACTTCGCCGGGACACGAGGCGGGCCACCGCGACGAGGCGGACCCGCCCTAGATCCCGATCACCGAGTGGGCCACGATCAGCGCGACGAACAGGATGGAGATCGTGTTGACGACCTTGATGAGCGGGTTGATCGCCGGGCCGGCGGTGTCCTTGGTGGCGTCGCCGACCGTGTCGCCCACCACCGCGGCCTTGTGCGCGTCGGAGTGCTTGCCGCCGAAGTTGCCGCTCTCGATGTACTTCTTGGCGTTGTCCCAGGCGCCCCCGCCGGTCGTCATGAAGATCGCAAGGGGAAAGCCGGAAAGGATGACGCCGAGCAGCAGCCCGGCGAGCGCGACCGGCCCGAGAAGGAAGCCAACCGCCAGCGGGGTGGCCACCCCGACCAGCGCCGGGACGGCGAGCTGGCGGAGCGCCGTCACGGTCACGATGTCGACGCACTTGCCGTACTCCGGCTTGGCGGTCCCCGCAAGGATGCCGGGGATCTCCTTGAACTGACGGCGGACCTCGAAGACGATCGATTGGGCAGCGACGCCCACGGCGTTCATCAGGAACGAGGTGAAGAAGAAGGGCAGGATCGCTCCGATGATGAGCCCGGCGACCACGAGCGGACTGTTGATCGTGAGCAGGCCGGTGAAGTCGCGCCAGGTGTGCGGGCTCCCCCAGTTCTGTGCCGCGGCGAAGGTGTAGGCCGCGAAGAGCGCGAGGGCCGCGAGGACCGCCGAACCGATCGCGTAGCCCTTCGTCACCGCCTTGGTCGTGTTGCCGACGGCGTCCAGCGGGTCGGTGACCGCCCGGGCCTCGGGAGGCAGGTTCGCCATCTCGGCGATCCCGCCGGCGTTGTCGGTGATCGGGCCGTAGGCGTCGATCGAGATGATCATCCCCGTGACCGCGAGCATGCTCGCGGCAGCGAGGCCGATGCCGTAGAGCCCGCGGTACTCGTCGACCGCATGGCCCCATCCGTTCCATCCCATCGCCAGGTAGCTCACGAGGGTCGCCGTGACGATGACGATCCCGGAGATGAAGACCGACTCGAGGCCGACGGAAAGCCCCGCGATCACGGTGGGGCCGGCTCCCGCCTGGCTCGCCTCGGCGATGCGGTGCACGGGAGAGTACTTTGCGCTCGTGTAGTAGTCGGTGAGGATCACGATGAAGATCATCACCAAAAGGCCGGCAACCGTCGCCACGAAGACCCCGATGTTGCCGCCCATGAGGAGGGCGTCGAGCACCCAGAGACCGGCGATCCCGACCGCCGTGGTGGCGGCGAGGCCCTGGTAGAGCGTGCCCATGATCGAGCCACCCTTGCGCTGACGCACGAAGACGATCCCGACCAGGGTCGCCACGATCGCCCAGCCGCAGATCACCAGCGGGTAGAGGATCGCGTTCGGGTAGGTGGAGCTGAACGTGACGGAGAGGTTGCTCTTGTTGATGAGGAAGGCGAGGAGCATCGCGCTCACCGCCGTCACGACGTAGGTCTCGAACAGGTCGGCGGCCATCCCGGCGCAGTCGCCGACGTTGTCGCCGACGTTGTCGGCGATGACCGCCGGATTGCGCGGGTCGTCCTCGGGGATCCCCGCTTCGACCTTGCCGACCAGGTCGGCCCCGACGTCCGCGCCCTTGGTGTAGATGCCGCCTCCGACGCGTGCGAAGAGGCTCATGAGCGAGGCGCCGAAGAGGAGGCCGACCATCTCGGGGACGTTGCCGCCGTAGACGTAGTAGAATCCGATGAGTTCGAGGAGCGCGAGCCCCGCGACCGAAAGCCCCGTGACGGTCCCGCCGCGGAAGGCGTAGGCGAGCGTCTTGCCGAGGTCGCCCGTCCGGGCCTTGGCCGCGGTCCGGACATTGGCCCGGACGCTCACCACCATCCCGACCGCCCCGGCGAGGGCGCTGCCGGCCGCTCCGAAGAGGAAGCCGACCGCCAGACGCGGCCCGTCCGAGGTGATCCCGAAGGCGAAGGCGATCGCGACGGCGAGGACCACCGCGACCGTGAACACCCAGGTGTACTCCCGACGGAGGAAGGCGACAGCCCCCTCCCGGATGGCGCCGGAGATCGCGCGCATCTTCTCGTCGCCCTCGTCAGCCCGTAGGAGGAAGAGGGTCTGGACCCCCGCGTAGGCAAGGGCCAGAACAGCGCTCAGAAAGATCAGTAGCTCAAGCTGGCCGGTGGACAGTTCCATCGGTGGCCTTCCGAAACGACGCGTCCGATGAGGGTCGATTAATAACCTTTGCCGACCGGGTGCTGTGGTGATTGAATCGGTTCGGGTGGAAGTAGGCTTAGATTAACCGGGACCCCTCACCCCTTCGGCATGTCCCGCCGCTGGGGCAAGCCCCACCCCGATCACCGCGACTGGCCGTCCTACAACGAGCGCCTCGTGGTTCGGGGCGAGTTCTTCCTCGATCCCACTCCCTTCGAGCATCGGACCGAGGAGCTCGCCAAGATGAACCGCGGCAAGCGGGGCGGCCAGTACCGCCTCCCCGAGTCGTTCGTCCGATGGCTCGTGATCTGGAAGCAGTTTCTCGATATCGCAGCCTCGAGGGGCTCATCCGACGCTTCGCTACCCTCGGGCTCACCCCCTCGACCACCTCGGCCGACTACACGACCCTGTGGCACCGCCTCCACCACCTGACGCCGGCGGTGAAGCTGCCGAAGTTCACGGATCTGCAGCTGGCCACCGACGACTCGGGGCTGAAGACCGGGAACGCGGGGGAGTATCGCATCTTTCGGTATGGCGACCCTGAAGCGAAGCGGCGCAAGCACCTCATCGTGGTGATCACGGCGGACGTGCGTCGGAAGAAGCTCATCGGGATCGAGGTCTACATCGAGGGGGTCGGCCACTCCGAGGCCGAAGTGGCGCAACGGCACCTGCGGGCGGCGGTGGCGCAGGGCCACCACGTTCGGAAGTTCGACGGGGATGGGGCGTTCGACAGCCGGTCGATGTTCCGGTCGCTCCAGGAGATGGCGATAGAGCCGGTGATCAAGATCGCGCGGAACTCGGCGACGTGTCGGAGGCACAGCCCGCACCCGGGGGGATGGCCGAGACGCAAGGCGGTGCGGGAGTTTCGGAAGCGCGGGTATCGGGCGTGGGCCGACACGAAGGGGTACGGGATGCGCTGGCCCGGGACGGAGGGGACCTTCTCGGCGGTGAAACGGAAGTTCGGGGAGAACACGGTGGCCCGATCGCCGGGAGGGCTCCGGGCGGAAGGCTACCAGCGATTCTGGGCATACGAGGAGCTTCGGGAGTATGGGGAAACCCACGCCCCACCCCCGACGCCCTCGCGGAACCCCATGTAGGGGGTAGAGCAACGGGAGCGAGACGTCAGGGAAGAATCATTCATTCAACAGAGCACGACCGGGCCCTCCGTCCTCTATCTCCTTGGGTCCCGGCCGCGGGTCTATAAACGGGGCCCGACGAGCCTAGAGCGGTGGCCGCGTCGTTCCCCTTGGATCCGGTGACGGTAGCACCCGACGCAGCCGGGTCGCATGCCGGACCTGCGGGGCGCAGGTCGAGATCCGAAAGCTCCGAGGTCACCTCGGGAACGACCATCGGGTGGACTCCTCGGCGCTGGACGCCGAGCTCCTTTGGGCGACGAGCAACGCGCGTCGCGGCCGTCGGCAGCGTCCGTAACGTGGCAGCCGACCGGGCCGCGGCCCGCGACCGGGGGTAACTACGGGTCGAAGTCGCGTCGGCGAACCTTTTCGCCGAGGAAGGCGAGGAACTCCGGCCGCGACATCTTCCGCGCCTCCTTCGTGCCCCTGACTCGCACGGAGACGGAATTGTCGGCGACCTCGCGGTCGCCCACGACGGCGACGTAGGGAACCCGTGCGAGCTCGGCGGCGCGCACCCGCTTGGGCAAGGTCTCCTCGCTCCCCGAGACCTCGGAGCGCAGCCCGGAGGCGTGGAGCTCCTCGGCAAAAGCGTGAGCGAAGGCGCCGTGCCTTTCGGTCACGGGGAGGATCGCGACCTGCACGGGGGCGAGCCACGGGGGCCAACGCCCGGCGACATGCTCGGTGAGGACCCCGGTAAACCTCTCCCAGGTCCCCAGGATGGTGCGATGGATGACCGCCGGCGTATGCATCTTCCCGTCGGCCCCCTGGTACTCGAGGCCGAAGCGGCGGGGCATCTGGAAATCGAGCTGGATGGTGCCCGTCTGCCACGGCCGCCCCAGGCTGTCCTTGAGGTGGATGTCGATCTTCGGAGCGTAGAACGCGCCCTCCCCCGGAGAGCGGCGGAGGGCGACCCCGGCGCCCTCGAGCACCCTCGCGAGGGTCGCCTCGGCGCGATCCCACTCCTCGGAACCTCCGAGGAAGGAGGCCGGTCGCGTGGAGAGCTCGAACGCAAAGTCGAGCCGGAACGTGGCGCAGGCGTCCCGCACCCAGTCGATAAGGACCCGCATCTCGGGCTCGATCTGCTCCTCCGTGACGAAGATGTGCGCGTCGTCCTGGACGAGCTCGCGGACCCGCATGAGACCATGGAGCGTCCCGCTGGGCTCAAGCCGGTGGAGAGGCGCGAACTCGGCGAGCCTCAGCGGAAGCTCCCGGTAGCTTCGCGGGCGCGAGCCGAAGATGAGCATAGCCCCGGGGCAGTTCATCGGCTTCCAGCCGTAGAGCTCGCCGTCGAGCTCGCTCAGGAACATCGTATCGCGGTAGTGCTCCCAGTGGCCGCTCGTCTCGAAGACCGAGCGGTGGAAGAGGAGCGGGGTTCGCACCTCGGCGTAGCCCGCCTTCTTGAGGTGCTCCGTCACGAACTTCTCGAGCTCGCGGACAATCACCATCCCGTTCGGCAACCAGAAGGCAAACCCGGGGGTCCGTTCGCTGAAGAAGAAGAGCTCCTGCCGCTGGCCGATCGTTCGGTGGTCGCGGGCGACCGCCTCCTCCCGCAACTTGAGGAACGCGTCGAGCTCGGGCCGCGTCGGAAAGCCGATGCCCCGGACGCGCTGGAGTGGCTGTGCCCCCGGAGAATCCGGGGTGGTGGCCGAGAAGCCGAGGATGTGCGCACCCTGGAGCCAGCCCGTGTCGGGGACGTGCGGTCCCCTACAGAGGTCGGTGAACGCGCCAGTGTCGTAGACGGTGATCGGCTCGCCGGCGGGGGTCTCGGCGATGTAGCGTAGCTTGTACGGGTTCGACGCGAACAGCTTCTCGGCCTGGTCGCGGGTGATCTCCCGGCGAACGAACTTCTCGCGGGCACGGACCGCGCGGTCCATGGCCGCGTTCATCGCGTCGAGGTCGGGCGGGGTGAGGGGACGGACGTCAAAGTCGTAGTAGAACCCCTCCTCCGTGGGAGGACCGACCTTCGGCAGAGCCCCGACGACGGTCTCGACCAGGGCCTTGGCCACGAGGTGGGCCGACGAGTGCTGTAGGATGTCCCTTCCTGCCCGGTCGGAAAAGGCGAGTGGTGCGAGGGAACCCGGTCCGTCCGCGACGAAGGCGAGGTCCACGGGGCGCCCGTTCCAGAGCCCGGCGAGGAACGTCGGCGCGGACGAGGGAGACCAACGGGTGAGCAGCGAGCCAATACTCTCCGCCGGGTTCGCCTCGAGCGTCGAACCGTCCGGGAAGCTGATCCGATGGTTCACGGGCCCGTCCTCGTGCGAGTCGAGGAGGACAGGAGCAAAACCCTAGCGGTCGATGCGGGCCGCGCCTCCACGCCCGCGTGGGGGGCTTTCCCACGATGGCTCAGCGGGGTCCGGGGGCCTGCGCGGCGATGGCTAGGCCGTCTGCCTCCCGCGGTGCGAGGGCGATTGCCCGGAATATTGGCTCGACGCGAGGTTTCATTCTCGGGTCTGGGCTTGGGACAGGTCCTGCCACCGCACACCCGCGAGACCACCACGCGGACGCTCGCCCGCGTCGGTGGAGCCCTCTACGGGCTGCGCCGCGAAGGACCTCCGCTCGATCTCGCCGGCACCCGCCCAACTTCCTGTCGAACCGGGCGGCACCCGTTCGACAGGGCCGGCCCCTCTCGTGCGCTCAGCTCGCCCATCATTCATCACCGTTCAGCCGGTTCTGTTCTTCATCATCGCGCACTGCGAGTACGGGGAGGCGGGGGGGCCGAAGCGAGAGGCTTCTCTTCTCGCCCGAGGATGCCGTCCAAGTGGAAGATCCCGCCCGAGGCCCCGCTCTCGGCGAGACGGCCTCGCTCGTTCAGGGAGAATGAGCCGTCGACCCACACGGGGCCGGCCGTCGCAACATCCCTGACGAGCGACCAGTCGACGTCGATCTCGCGGGGCGAGAGGACGAGGTCGGTAACCCCCACTTCGCGGACGAGGGAGGCGACCTCGCGGGGGCTCGCGACCGGCCACTCTCCTTTCAGCCGCAGGCCCGAGGGGCCCAGGTCGAGCTCGAAAACAATGTCTGTCGAGAGTCGCCAGGCCCTTCGGACCTCCCTGGGCCCGACGAGCGTGGCACTGGAAAGGATCACCCGGGACACGCCGGCGACCAGGACGTCGATGGCCTGGTCGGCGTTGCGCACCCCCGCGTCCGCCCAGATCGTCGCCTCACGCGTGAGCTCCTGAAGGTAGTCGAGCTGCGGCTGACCGCGCTCGATGCCGTCGAGGTCGACCACGTAGATGATCGGATGATCCCGGGCGAGCTGGTCGACCACGTCGAAAGGGTCGTAGGTCTGGCCGGAGGGGGTGTGCGCCACCAACGGCCCATCGGGCGACGGGAGGCACACCTGGCCCCGGCGGAGCAGAAGGCAGGGGAGAAGGCTCGGCTGGTCCGATAACCGGGAGCCGCTAGCGTCCTTTGGGGGGTTGGTTTTCGGCCCGCTCATGAGGCGTCCACGTCGAGAGAGCATTTCGACCTTTGCCCTCCACGGAAGCCTCTTAGGGCACTCCTCTGTCGCTCCCCCGCCAGGAGGTGGAGGGCAGCTGACGGTGGATCGGGTCGGCGACGACTCGCCGCTGAGGAAAGTCCCCACTCCGGGAGACACGGGGTCGGGTGGGAGCCCGACGGGCGAGAGTCCGAGCTCCGGAGCAGAAACGACACAGCCCGGCGGGACGGTGAAGGGGCCGCCCTGGAGGCTCCGCCGGGACTTGGTGAAACGGCCGACTCCCCGGGAGCAAGCCCTAAGGGACGGGAGGATGCGTCTCCCTGACCGTCGAGGAGAGCGCGCAGTCGAATGCTGCCTGAAACGGAATGGGGCTTACTACCACGACCTGGCCGCTCCGGCGAGAAATCGCCGGGGCGTTAGCCGTTGAAGCGGCGTTTCGACGGCATACCCGGCGGACCGAGACTAAGCTTCGGGCCGATCTCCGCGAAACCTAAGCAACTGTTGTATCCGCTCGTCTCCTCCCCCGGGCGGCGGCTAACCCTTTCGGCCTCCGGGGGGCCCTCCGGTTACGTTCAGAGGGTCGCACCGCAGCTTGTGCAGTGAACGTTCCCGGCCGGGTTCATCGATCCGCAGTACCTGCAATGCAGGTAGACCGCCGGCGGGATGGGGGTGGCCTGCACGTTAATGTAGATCGGTTGAGGCGGTGGCGAATAGATCGGCGGGGGGTAGTGGATAGTACGTCGGACCCTGCTGCAGTCGAAGACTGACCACGGGCGGTTTCGGCTTGGAAGCCCGAGCGCCCCCGAATGCAATCAGAAGGATGCCGGAGAGGAGGAACAGGATGCCTGCAGCCGCGAGCACAATCGTGGCGGTGAGGATGATGCCGGTAAGCAAGAACAGCACGCCGGCGATCGCGACTCCCCGACTCCACGTCGCAGTAGGCATCGGCACGCTCCGTAAGGAACCTTTCTGCCGTGCACTCGTTCGGCGAACGAGGGGATCTCCCTCTGGCACATCCACGCGCTCGGTCCTCCGCTGGCTAGGCGATTGGTCGGCCCCTCCGGCCCCCGGGAAACCGGGGCCCGCAATTTCTACCCTTGGAGCGGCGGAGGGGGCGGTCGTCTACCATAACGCTAGCAGTACGCGAACTCGCGCGAGTTTTCGTAACCGCACGCGGGGCAGAATCTGCTTGCGGATGCGGGAGGGCCTGTTGCTTGGGTTTCCGGGGTTGTCGTCGTCGGCGCCCCCGGAGGAGCCGAAAGTTGAAGAGCCCAAGTCAGCTGAGGGCCGTCCAGAACCGGTCGAATGTGTTGTCGGCTTGACCGGTCAAATGTCCTGGCACACCACACCTATCTTGTAAACTCCCTTACTGGATCGTACTTGCGCGGCGAATCCGTTCGGGCCGCAACCCGGAATAGGCGTGTGGGTCGAGACTTCTCTCCGTTTGACCGAGACCGCCGCCCCCGTTAGAGACGCCGCTTCGACCTCGCTTCGTCTTCCTCGAGAACGAACGCGTCCTTCTCGCGGATCACGCCAAGGATCTTTCGGGAGTCGTCCACCACCGGGATCGCCCGGAACCGGTACTTTCGGAACATCTCCAAGACCCGGGCTCGTCCGGTCTGAGGGGAGACTGCGACGAGGCCCTGGGTCATGATCTCCTCGAGTCGTTGCGTGGGTTCGGCTTGGAGGAGCTCGTTGATGTCGACGACTCCTCGGACATCCCGGTCCGCGTCGACCACATAGATGTACATCGTGACAAGACACTTCGGCGCCTCGCGGCGGAACCGCGCGAACGATTCCTCCACCGTGAGCTCTCCGGGGAACTCGAGGAAGGTCCGAACCGCCAGCGTGACCGCCGGCACGTCGTGCTGCTCTACGATGGAACGGACCTTCGTCGCGATCTCACCCTTCAGCATCCCCAAGAGCTCGCGCGCGTTCTCCTCGGGGAGGATCGAGACGATA
Organism: Thermoplasmata archaeon; assembly: GCA_021817605.1. Taxonomy (GTDB): domain Archaea; phylum Thermoplasmatota; class Thermoplasmata; order Lutacidiplasmatales; family UBA184; genus Lutacidiplasma. The sequence goes on from JAKAUN010000009.1 coordinate 47,228, forward strand.
TCCGCGATCTCCACGGGGGAGAGATGGGCGATGATCTGGCCCAGCCGAGTGGCCTCGGTGTCGGCGATGATCTCCCGTTGCACGCGGGGCTCGGTCGCCTCCAGAGCATGCGCCGCGGCCTTGGTGTCGAGCGCGTTGAAGAGGGTAAGCCGTTCCTCGCGGCTCAGCTCCTCGAGGACGTCGGCGGCGTCCTCCGCGGGTATCCTACCCAAGGCTTCCTTGCTCACGGTAAGTCGCACGTCCCCTGCCGTGCTCGTGAGGTCAGGACCGACGGGCTGAACGTACTTCCAGGGAATGAGCTCCTCGGCCGAACGGCCTTCGGAGACCGAGGAGGCCACCCTCCCCCAAACTCCGAGCCGGCGCCGTCGGGCCTCCTGCCCAATGACCGCGGCCACGACGAAGAGCTGGCTGCCCGCTCGAAGCATCCGAATGTCATACACCACATCGATCCCGAATCCGCGGGTGTCGAGGATGCGCTTATCGAGAATCCGATCACGGAGGAGAAGCAGCTCTCCTAGGTCCGCGACGCCTTCGTACTCCGTTTGGGTGGGAGGATCTTTCACGACCGTCTCCGTAGCGTCCATTCGGACGACCCGGGGCCAGGGGACCTTCAAAGGCGGTCGGCCGAAAGGTCGCCGAACGAGCAGGTGGGTCACTTCCGCGTACTTCGGGTCGTCGAGGAAGACAAAGTCCTGAAGCTTCCCGAGCGTGTCGCCGGACTCCGTCCGTACCTTCCGGTCCACGAGCTCGCTGATTCGGAGATACTGGGCTTCCTCAATATCCCGGACGAGAGCTGCCGGGTGGGTCGGCCTTGCCCTTTCCCCGCCGACGTGCGCCACCGTCATCCTCCCCGGGTCGGGAAAAGGGATCGCTCCCGTCGGGCTACAGCACGGCGCTCCATCGTCCCTTGCCTCCTAGTACCCCAGCCGGGTGATGAGGGAATACAAGAGCAGACCCACCAGACTGAGAAGGTAGATGCGGAGAAGGACCAACACGACCTTGGTTCCACGGTTCAGGCGAATCCGGGGGACGGCGTACGTCCGGTTGATCTCGCGTATCTTCCCGGCCGCATTCTGTATCCAGCTCACAGTTCGTCAGCCTCCGAAAAGATGGGGGAAGATGGTCCCGACGGCGTAGACGGTCGAGAGGGTCAGGATCACGCCCACGATGGTCCCGGCCATGACATTCTGGGCAAGCGTGTTCTTGTAGCTCCCAACCAGCTCCTCCTGATTCAGCAGCACGATCAGGAAGACCAGCGCAGCGGGCAGCAGGGTGACCGCGATGACTTGGACGAAGAGGGTGATCACACCGAGCGGTGCTCCCGGAATCAGGACGATGCTTCCCGCGATGACCATGATGCTCAAGCGGAACACGTTGAACCACTTCGCTTGTCCCAGTCGGTCGTTGAGGGAGTGCGACCATCCGAAGACCTCGCCGACCGCCCAGGAACTTGCCAACGAGACGGAGAGCGCCCCTATGAGCCCGGCATCAAACAACCCGATGGCGAGGATGATGCCCACGTACGGGTGCAGCGGCACCAGGAGCCTCGCCGCTTGCCCGGCGGACATCAGGCTGGTGTCCCCGCCGAAGAACACCGTCGCGATGATGATGAGCGCAACGGCCGTAACGACGGTGAAGGTCGCTCCGATCGCGGTGTCCCACCGAGCGTAGGGCACGTCGCGCTTCTTGAGTCCCTTGTCGACGACGGAGCTCTGTTGAAAGAAGATCATCCAGGGCGCGATCGTGGTTCCGATCGTCGCCATGATTAGGAAGACGACCGGGCCCCCGAGCCCTTCAGGGAAGCCCGGCACCACGCCCGTCCTAAAGATGTCGCCGACATTCGGGTGGATGAAGAAGACCACCGGAACGTAGACCATGTTCACGGCGCAGATGGCTAGGACGATCTTCTCCCAGGTCCAGTAGCGTCCGTTGAGCAGAAGGACCATGATGAACGTGATCACGACCACCTCGGTGAACAACGGAGGGATACCGAACACGGCCATCGCCATCGTCATCCCGATGAACTCGGTCGTGATCGTGAGACAGTCGGTGAGGGTGAGGTCCGAGAGCGAAAACCATCCCCAGAACGGCCCGAACGCCTCGAATATCGCCTGAGCATGACCTCGTTTGGTCATGACCCCAAGGCGTACGGTCATTTCCTGACAGACGTACGCGACCGGCCCCAGGAGCAGGACGATCCAAACGAAACTGTACCGGTAATACGCTCCGGAAAGCATGTAGGTGGTGAGCCCACCGGCGTCGTTGTCGGCCACCATCACGATGACACCGGGGCCTATGACCGCGGCGAGGATCGCGAGCTGCTTGCGGAACCGACGGTACCGGAAGTAGAGCCGGGAGACCGCTCCCATTCCGCCCGGGCTCGAACCTGTCTTCATGCTTCGCTCCGGGAGGAATCCTCGTGGGGCGGGCCTCGGGTGTGACGCTCCCGCGGACCCGATACGGTGCCCCGACGCAGGAATCTGGGCCTGAACGCCGACTGCGTACCCTACCCTCCAGGGGGGGATGGGGGGCCAGGGGGATGGGGATTTATAAATGCGCCGGCGGGACGGGGACTCGGGTGAGAAGGGTTAATGCTCCAACGTGGTATGGAGCGACGGAATGTTGGGGTCCCCCAGGGTAGACATCCGGGACCGCCTCGTCCTAGCCAAAGGGCACGTGGAGGGGATCATCAAGATGGTAGATAACGGCAAGGATGACACCCAGGTGCTTCGCCAGATCCTAGCGGTGCACGCGCAACTCGAGAAGGCCTCGGTGATGGTTCTCGAAGGGATGTTGGAGTCTTTCATGGACGCGACCAAGGCGCGTCGAAAGGAACTCCTGGTGCAGATTCGCGCCAGTCTGCGAGACCTGACGTAGCACGTGCGGTACACCCTCGAGGAACCGGGGGCCCGGGTCGCCCCTCGGGGGTCTTCGAAGCCATCGGATCGGGCCGGTGTCAGCCGGAGTGAGAAAGTGTTCCCCTTGAGATGACTATCCCTGGCGACGATCTCCAGGACCGGACCGCGGAGGACATCGGGCAGGCGGCTTGCGGCTCGGCGCGCCTTCCCCGGCCCTGCTCGGCGGACCCGTGGCGGCGGCGGCCCCGGGCGGTCGAGCGGCCTCTCGGGGTAGCGCGATCAGCCCCTCCCAAGCCATCGACCGGGGTGCCTCGGATCAGATGGGGTCGCGCGGTCAGACCCATCGGCCGATCAAGGCGGCTCCCTGTGGCGGCGGAAGCGTCGGCCCGGGGTCTACCGCCGGGCTTGACGGCGGCGCGGCCGGCTCGACAGGACGCGTGGAAGGAGAGGGCGGCTTGGGCCCCTTCCTCCGAACGAGGCCCGCCAACAGACAGACGAAACCTACCCCGATGAGGATCGAACCGACCGTGGTCAATGCAGTCGTAATGCGGAAGCTCACGTTCGCCGGCGAACCGGCCGCACCTGAGGGGGTTGCCCCCAACAGGATGTAGCCGCCGTCCGGCTGGCTTAGGCTGAAGGATCCCCCGAGCCCGTACTCCGCCACCACGCTGCTTACGGTCGCGTTGGTGCAGTGGCTCGCGCACGCGCCGGCGAAGATCTCAACGGGGGCATCCGAGGTCCACGAGACGGAAACGGGAATGGCCCCGGTCACCGAGAAACCGGCGACCCGGCCCAGGTAGTAGGGGATCGTCGCCGAGGTCGAGACCGTTTGTGACGGCAGCGGTTCCAAAGGAACGACCAGGAACAGAGCTCCGCCCACCACGAGGGCGATCCCGACGGCCACCCACCCGACGCGCACTCCCGGGCCCCTCGGGGAGGACCGGGCTGCGGCTACATAGGGGTGCCGCTCACGACCCTGGTCGACGGGCGCCGGAGACGAGTGGTCCGCCCTGCCGGCCGGGCGCCGCCCTCACTGGACCGGGCCGAATTCCAGCGACCGAAAGGAGAGGACCGCAAGCAGGAAGGTCGCCAGGGCGAGCCCGCCAAGGACCGCTCCTGCGAGGATGTCTGCCTTCCCGATTCCGTGGGTGAAGGCATCCCGCACGGCGTTGGCGGCGTAGGTGAGCGGGTTGGCGTAGAAGATCCCGACCAGGAGCCTCGGGGTTCTGGAGGTCACCGGGTAGTAGACCGTGGAAAGAAAGATGAGGAAGTACTGGAGAAGTGACTGGATCGTGAAGTAGAGGTTGGCCGAGCGGATCCTCGCGCCCAGCGCGATGAGCAGTCCGCCAAAGAACACCGCGCCCAGGCCGATCGTCCCGAGGATGACAAGTCCCGCGAGGAGCGAAACGCTCGGAAGGCCGACAAGGGGGAGGGCGACAACGGCGAGCAGGCCCACTCCGACGAGCGCGAAGAGCAAGGTGGTGATCAGGAGAGCCGCGAGGTACTCGGACCTTCGGAACGGGCCGGAGAAGATCTGCTCGACCATCGACCAGCGGCGGTCGAGCCAGAAGATCCGCCCGGAGAGCACGGCCCCGGTGATCATCTGGGAGGCGATCATCCCGGGGACGAGGAAGGCCACGTAGTTGCCCGAGGAGCCGATCGCGGGAATGAGCTGGTTGAACATCGTGCCGAGGATCACGATGAGGAAGGCGGGCTGACCGAACATCACGAGCAGCGTGATCGGGTCGAGGCTCGCCCGGAAGTTGCGGACCACCAGACGGAGCACGGGCGGGAGGTTCATCGGCCGAGCCCCTCGGGACCGGCTCCCGTCGGGGGTCCGTCCGAGACGAGGCGGACGAAGGCGTCCTCCAGGGTGGCTTCCTCGACCGCGATCCGCTCGAGATCGATCTTGCGGGCAGCGGCCCACCGGGCGGTCTCGGCCACAAGCGTCTCGGCGTTCGCCGCGCGAAAGACCACCACATCCTCGCGTGCCTCGACGAGGACGAAGCCGTCCCCCTCCTCGGCCAGGATCCCGCGAAGCGATTCGCTCTCCTCAGCACTGAGAGGCCGATCGAACTCGGCCTCCACCGTCCTCGAGCCTCGGTAGCTGCGTTTGATCTCCGCAGGCGAGCCGATCCTCAGAAGTTTACCTTCGTGCATGACGGCGATCCGGTGGCAAAGGCGATCGGCCTCGTGCAGGATGTGGGTCGTGAATACGATGGTCAGTCCCTGGCGCGCCCTGGCTGCAAGATAGTCCAGGATGCGGCTGCGGGTGAGCGCATCCAGTCCTACCGTAGGCTCGTCGAGGAAGAGAAGCTCCATGTCGTGCATGAGCTCCCGGGCGACCTGGAACCTCCGACGCTCGCCACCGGAAAGAGCCCAGGGCTTGCGATGGCGCACCCCTTGCAGCTCGAAGAGGTCGAGCATCTCCTCCGCGCGCGCCTTCGCGGTCCCCCGGGAAACCCCCCACAGGAAGGCGTAGAGGCGCAGGTTGTCCTCTACCGAGACGAAGTCGAGCGACTCGGACTGCAGCACCACGCCGAGGCGTCGGCGTTCCTCGCGCCCGCAGCGTCGCAGCTCCTTCCCGAAGAGCGTCCCGTTCCCCTCTGTGGGGATGAGCAAGGTAGAGAGGAGACGGACCGTCGTGGTCTTGCCCGCGCCGTTCCGCCCGAGCAAGCCGAAGACCTCGCCGCGGCCAAGCGAAAAGGTGAGATGGCGAACGGCGAAGCGCCCCGGGCGGTAGGCGTAGCCGAGGTCGCTGGCGCTGACGACGCTGTCGGTCCCGGTCACAGCGGGCTCCGCGAAGGAGCACGATGGAGGGAGATAGCGCCGCGCCTCTTCGGGAACCGGCCTCTGCCGGGCGTGAGGACCCGGCCGACAGGTGAAATCGTGCCCCTCCCGTCTCCGCGGAAGGGAGGGCCGCCGGGCCTGGGACCGGGATGGCACTCTCGAGACTTGGACGCTCGCCGCGACCGCCCGGGCGGGAGGCGGGGGGGGCGATCTCAGTCGCTCGTGAGGTGCCCCGGCGAACGACCGGTTCCCGGAGCAACGGAGGCGGGCTACTCAGGTCCCGTGGGTTCGGGGTCCACGCAGTCGTGCCTGCCTCGGGCAGAGGGGCGCAGGGATTTCGGGAGGAAGGTGAACAGCGGCCCGTCCCATTCCAACGCGTGGGGCTGGCGGACCAACTGGTGGGCACCGACGGCCGCAGTAGAGCCAGGTATCGGCACGAAGGCGAGCTCGACGAATCCCGACTCCTTGAACCACGAGCGGATCGACGGCGTGAGGTCCGGCTCGAACCTGCCCCGTGTCCAGATGACGACCGCCCCCGGGGCGCAGAGTTCCGGGAGGTGGGTCACGGTGCGGCGGACGTCCTCGTCGGAGATGTTTCCGAAGATGCCGCAGGCCAGGACGATGTTCGCGGGCACGGCCCCGAAGTAGCTCTCCCGCGACGCCGCGTCGCCTTGGAAGAACTCGACCGAACCGAGCCCCGACCGGCGCGCCGCCTCGCGACCCACTCCCAGCAGCTCCGGCTCGAACTCCACGAGGCGAGCGCTCACCTCCGCACGACGAGGATGCGACGGGAGGACACCGAGGAGGTCCCTTCCGTCCCCGGCACACAGGCTCACCAGCCGTACCCGCCCGTGAGGCGCCCGGTCGATCGCTCGTGCGAGGAGCTCCTGGACCACGCGAAGGCGGCCCGCTCGGCCGGGGTCCGTTGGGTAGTCCTGGTGCCAGGCGACCCATTCGCGGCTCATCGGGCGCCGCCTGCTCTACCGCGTCGCGCACGCGTCAGCCGCACGGTCCGGCACGGCCTCGAAGAGAGGAGACGCAAGTGTCCTCGCCCTGCCAAAGACGAGCGCTCGGGGCGGCTCCGCCGCTCAGTGCCCCGGGTGGGACTTCGCGTAGGTGTCCCGGCAGCCCTTCGAGCAGAAGTAGACCTCCTTTCCGTCGAAGACGCCCTTGGCCGCAGCCCGTTCCGTGTCGACCTTCATCCCGCAGACGGGATCGATCTCCGTCGCCATGCCTCTCCCTCCCTGGTGGAATTGCCTCCCTCTCCTATTAGGTCCGCGCGCCCGCGACGCGGGCCCCCGAAAGGCGGAGTGTTCCAGCCGTCCGGGCGGGCCGTGCACCCGCGCGCGCCGTCAAGCCGTGCCGAGCAGGCGGGCCGGTCGTTCGCCGACTCCTACCCCTACCGGAGGTCACGAAGGATCTCGTGGTACTGCTCGGAGCTGATCTCGCCCTTGGCGTAGCGAAGCCGCAGTGCCTCTTCCGGGGTGGATGCGCCCGCGGACGGGGGGTACATCGGGGGATTGGGCGCAAGGGGGCGGAGGAACAGAACTACGAAGAACAGCAGCAGGGCGAGGGGGACGACCATCATCAGCGCGCCGACGAACCACACCCCACTGGACGGGCCCCACCCGCCCATCATTCCCCAGCCGGAGCCAAGCGCTCCGTTCGCGAGGACGGCCAACAGGACGACCCCCGCTGCGGCGACGACCAAAAGCCCGACCACCAGCGCAAGGGCCCCCGGGCTCAAGGCTCCTCTGGGTCGCTCGTGAGCGGCTGCCATGGTCGTGAATAGTTCACGGCCTCCTGCGACATAGCCGAGGCGTCAACCCGACCTGACGCCGCCGGCGACCCGGCCGTTGGGGGCCACCGGCGCAACGCCTCGGGGTCACCCCCGCCCCTCCCTGCCCTAGGGCCCTGCGTGGGCTTCGGGCCCCTTAGCCGCCGGTCAGGGGTGTTGGCCCCCGACGCGGCGACCGCCCGTTCCCGGCTCGGAGTCTAACCCCAGTGTGGCGCGAGGATCTCCCCTCGGACCGAGGCCACGATCTCGGAGAGAAGACTCGTCGACGGGGAGAGCGCGAGTGCTCCGGGCCCCGCGGGTGCCGCGGGGAACGCCACGCGTCGGTGTTCGAAGACGAGCGTGCGGTGTACCGACGTGCTGGCGATCTTGAAGTGACGCCCCCCGAAACCGCCCCGGGTCTTCCAGCCGCTCAGCGGGATGAGCTTGTAGTGGTACTTCCCGCTCGGGAGATGGAAGCTGACCAGGCCGGGCGAGGCATGGGTCTGGCGGACCCGCTGCGGGTGCCCGAACGCGACGCGACCCGTGTGGCCGAAGATCTTGAGCCCCCAGTCTGTCCCGTTCGGGAGACCGGACTCGTTGAACGTGACGTTGTAGGTCGGCAGCGCGGTGAAGTTGATTTGGATCGTCACCGGACCGCCCGAGACGTTGAGCCTCCCGGACGAGAAGTTCGCGGCGTAGCCGTCAACCTCCTCAACGTGGAACCGGTAGGTGCCGTTGAGCAGGTTGAACGCCATCGAGCTGGTGGCGGTGGTCTGCTGGAAGCTCATCTCGCTTCCGTCGTCGTCCCCGCCCCACTGGTTGCCCTGGGCCCCCCAGCTGCTCATGCCATGGAGCTCGACCGTCCAGTTCGTCCCGTTCGCAAGCCCCTGCTCGACGAACGTCACCGGGTAGCTGGCCGCCGCCGCGAAGGTCACCTGGATCGGAGCCGGCGAGGCACCCGAGACATTGAGCGAACCGGTGGACGGACCTACGATCGAGTAGTTCGTGACGTTGAAGACGGTGTAGCTGTAGCTCCCGTTCGGCAAAGAGAGGGTGAGGGTCGAGTTGTTGGTCATGTTGAAACCGTCGCCCCAGCCGTCGAAGCCACCAGCAAAGAGCCCGAGGTCCTGCTGGGAACCGTTGCCCGACTGGTTTCCCTGAGCGTTCTGGCCTCCGTATCCGCCGAGCGCCACCGACCAGTTGGTCCCTGCCGCGAGTCCGGTCTCCACGAAGGTGACCGTGTAGAGGGTGGGCGGGCCGAAGTGAACCGCGATCGGGGCCGGGGAGGCGCCGGCGACCGTGAAGCTGCCTTGGCCGGGTTGGGCATCGGTCTCGTTGACCTCGGGTACCTGGAAGAAGTAGGTGCCGTTCGCGAGGGAGAAGCTGATCGAAGAGCCGTTCGAGCTCTGGAAGAGTGCGCCCCCGTCGTCGTCGCACTCGTTCGTGATGCAGACCTGGACACTCCAGTTCGACCCGGCGGGTAAGCCGGTCTCGGTGAACGTGACGGTGTAGTTCGTCCCGAAAAGGGAGGGGGTAGCGTACGAGGAGGTTGGCGGAGAGCTCGGCGCGGCAGCTCCGTGGAGACCGGCGGCAGCACCGGCTCCGATCACAAGCGCCGAACCGACCATGATCATGGCTCCGAAGATCGCCCACATGCGCCAGCGGTTTTCTCCCATCTCAGCCCCCATGGCTCTCGTGGCGGGAGCGAGGGTCGCCAGATATACCCCTTGGTGCAAGGTCCGTACGAACCTCCGAGGTTCCCGAGGGACTCCCCGGCACGCGACGTCTGTCCCCGCGGGGAAGCACTCGCTCGGGAACCACAGGGATCGTGCTTCGAAGGACGGTCACCGGGTCGCTCCCCGCTCGCCGTTATGCTCGGCCCAGCCTTGCTAGGGGAGTGAACGACGGCACCGGCCCCGAGTTCATCCTTTTCGCCGGCGGGGAGGTCGACCACGACGAGGACGGGCGAGAGCTCGTTCGGCACCTTCCCCGGTTCCGTGTTTTTTCCCTAACGCCGATGCCCAAAGTCGCTCCGCGGTCCTCGTACGGCCCCGAGCGCGCGGATACGTGGAAGTTCCCGGCCGACGTGCAGAGCTGCGTCGCCCTCGTCCTCGACCTCGCGCACAGGATGAGGTGCAGGGTCCGCGTGGTCGACGTGTACCGCCCCGGAGAGGATGCCGCGCTCGTCCGACGGTGGGTGACCTCGGAGACACTGCTCCCGATCCTGGTCTCCCCCGGCGGGAGGACCCTCGAGGGAGCGGACTCCTTCGTGCCAGGGACCGTCCGGGAGTTCCTCCGGGGGGAGGGCCCCGAAGGCGACCCCGGGAATCCTGGACAGCCGCGTCAACTCTAGGCGTCCCCCGGACAGGGGCTGCCCGGCCGAACCGGGCTACGGGGCAGGGCAAGCCTTGGCTCGGCCTCCATCGAGGACCGAGCTACGACGATTGCGTACCGGCCCCTTGTCGCGAGAGAGACCGTTCAGGCGACGGTGATGGTACCGTACATGTCGCCGGGGGCCGTCATGTCCTGGGTGCCGCAGAGGATCACGCATCCCCAGTCGAACGTCCCCGGAGTCGTGAAGTCGACCGAGAACGAGACCTGCACTGGGTCCGTGCTCGAGGAGGCGACCGGGATCGGCACGTTGACGTCGTAGATCCCGCTCGAGATCGTGAAGGTGTGGCTCACCTGGGCGAAGGGGACTTCCGTCGCGACCGAGGAGGCGCCGTCCCGCAGCACGGTCATGGTCGCCCCGTTCGTTCCCGAGACACGGGCGTCGGAGGGGCTGGGAATATAGGAGGCGGCCTCGGGGTCATAGTTCGTGATGACGAAGACAACGTGGGTGTTGAGCGGCACCGAAAGGTGGGCTGAGGAATACACGTAGGAGGACGCGGACGGGTCCCATTGGATCGTGAGGTTCCGCTCGACCGTGGGCAGCGAAGAGCCCGTCGCGCCAGAGGCGCTGCTGCCCTCCCACATGAGAGCGGCGAATCCGGCCACTACGACGACGGTCACGAGGACCGCGGCGGTGAGGTTGAAATACCCCTGGTCGTCCATAGACCCAACCCATTCCACGGCGCGCTCTCTCGATAAACGTCAAGTCAAGCGCAGTTGACGAAACGCCCCGGAGCTGAACGGGGGGTCCTCTCCGCCCCCGTGGGCTCCGGCCGGCCCTCCCCGACAGCGCCGACACTACGGACGGCTTGCCCGCGCGACGGCGTAGACTCCCAGGAGGACGAGGACGACGCCTACTGCCTGGCCGAGACCGACGCTCTCCCCCTGGAAGATGACCGCGAGGCCGAGGGCTCCCAGCGGCACGAGGAAGGTGTATGCGCTCAGGGTGGAGGCGGCCTGACGCCCGAGCAGCCAGAACCATACGACGTAGGCAAAGGCGGTTCCGAACAGGCCGAGCCATAATACCGAGAGACCGAGCGACGCCGTCGGGTGCGGTAGCTGCCCGTGGTCCCATACGATGGCCATGGCCGCGAGGGCGAGCGAACCACCAAAGAGCTGGAGGCCGTTGGCCGACGCGAGCTGCTCGGGCTGGAATCGCCGCTGGAAGACGACGGTCGCTCCCGCCCAGCACACGGCGGCCCCCAAGAGCTCCCCGAAGGGCAGGATCGGTACCCCCTTCAGCGAGGTCGACCAGGGCTCCGAGACCAGGACCACGCCGGCAAAGCCCGCAGCGACGGCGACCCAATGCGCGCGGCCGAGGTGTCGACCGAGCGCGGGAACCGAAAAGAGGGCGACCCAGAGGGGGAACGTGTAGATCACCACCGCCGCCTCCCCCGCGGCGACCGATCCTGCAGCGACGAACCAGAGCCCGAGGAACGCGGCCGTGTTCGGGAGCCCCAAAAGGAGAGCGTCACGACGGTCGCGGGAGCGCAGCGTCGAGGTCGGCTGGCTCAGGAGGAGGTAGAGCCCGACGCCTGCCGAGCCGGCGGCGGCTCGCAGCGTGGCGAGCCAGAGCGGGCTCGCGGAGGCGAGTCCCACCCGGACGAAGAGGTAGTTGCCCGACCAGGCGAGGACCATCAAGGAAAAGAGAACCGAGGAACGGACCCCCGGCGGCAGAGCTCGCACGGCCACGGCGGCCGCCCCGGTTCCATAGCGGTTGCGGCCCCGGCTGACGGATGCCGCCGCCGGTTCGGACCCGGACCACTTGGCGTGGACCTTAAACCGCCGCATACCTCCCGGCCCCGACGGCCGATGTCGATCCACGGGCGGGACATCGTATCGATCCGAGACCTCTCCCGCGAGGAGATCGAGGGGCTCCTGGCGAGCGCGCGCAAGATGATCCCCCTGGCCGAAGGGAGTCGGTCGTCGCGCGCCCTCAAGGACAAGGTCGTGGCGATGGCCTTCTTCGAGCCGTCCACCCGCACGCGGCTCTCCTTCGAGGCGGCGGTCCACCGCCTCGGCGGGAACTGCCTCACGATCGCTGACGCCGGGGCAACCTCGCTCCGCAAGGGGGAGAGCCTCTACGACACGATCCGCATGTTGAGCTCCTATTCGGACGCGATCGTGCTGCGCCACCCTAACGAGGGGGCCGCCCGCCTCGCCGCCCGGGCCTCGGAGCGTCCGGTCATCAACGCCGGGGACGGCGCGGGCCAGCATCCGACGCAGACGCTGCTCGACCTCGCGACGATGCACGAAGCGTTCGGCACGCTGAGCGGACTGTCGGTCGTCCTCCTCGGGGACCTCAAGTACGGTCGGACCGTCCACTCGCTCGCCTACGCGCTCGCCCAGTTCGGATCCGAGATCGTCCTCTCCTCGCCGCCGTCGCTCCGCCTGCCCGAGCAGCACTTGGCGGAGCTCAAGCGGCTCGGCGCCAAGGTCCGGGAGGAGCCGCTGCTCGCGAGCGCGGTGAAGGCCGCGGACGTCCTGTACGTGACCCGCATCCAGAAGGAGCGGTTCGCGGACGACGCGGAGTACCGGGCGGTAAGCGGAAGCTACCGCATCGACACGAGCGTCCTCGCCCACGCAAAGCCGCGGCTCATCGTGATGCATCCGTTACCGCGCGCCGGGGAGATCGCGCCCGAAGTGGACGCAACACCGCACGCCGCGTACTTTCGCCAGGCGTTCCTGGCCGTTCCCGTGCGGATGGCGCTCCTCGCGGGGATCCTCGGACCGGCGCGTCGGGGAGCGTAGATGGCCGTGCGGGAGCTCAAGATCACCCCGATCAAGAACGGGACCGTCATCGACCACATCGGCAACGGGCTCGCCCTCGAGGTCCTCCGCATCATCGGCGCCCAGTCGCTCGACCGCGAGTCGACGGTCAGCGTCGCGATGCACGTCCGCTCGGGCAAGCTGGGCTGGAAGGACATCGTCAAGGTCGAAGGCGTTGAGCTCTCCCCGCGGAAGGTCAACGCGATCGCGCTCATCGCGCCCACGGCCACGATCTCGATCATCCACGACTACAAGGTGCGCGAGAAGCGCACGGTCGACCTGCCGTCCCGGGTCGTCGGGGTCCTGCGCTGCCCGAACCCCAACTGCATCTCCAACCAGCCCGAACCGCTCGAGAGCGAGTTCGAGGTCGTCGAGCGTCGTCCGGTCCTGCTCAAGTGTGCGTTCTGCGAGAGGTTCGTCTCGGACTTCCTCCGCCAGATCCACTGATCCGGTCGGTGTCGGTCGGTGGACGGAGCGGCCGTCTACGGCTTCCTGGTCGTCTTTGTCGTCATCGGCGGCCTCGAGCTCTTCGACCGTACCAGCTTCGCGCTCATCGCGCTCGCCTCGCGTGCCCCGGCGCTCGAGAGCTGGGCCGGAGGGACCGTCGCGTTCGTCGTCACGACGGCTCTCGCGGTCGGTCTCGGAGAAGGGCTCTCGGCGGTCTTCGGACCCGGACGCATCGGCCTCCTGAGGGTCGCGGGCGGGGTCTTCCTCCTCGGCTACGCGCTCTGGCTGTTCTTCCATCACGAGGAGGAGGCCTCGGCCGACGTCACGACCTCGCGCACGGCGTTCCTCGGCGCCTTCCTCACGATCGCCCTCCTCGAGCTCGGCGACACGACGATGATCTTCGAGGTCGTCTTCGTCGCCAACTTCGGCTGGCTCATCGTGCTCGTCGCGGGGGTTCTCGGCCTCTCCGCGGTCGCCGCGTGGGACGTCTGGCTCGGCCGCCGCCTCGGGACCCGGGTGAGCCCCGAGCGGCTCAAGCGCGTGGTCGTGGCGGTGCTCGCGATCGTCGGTGCGTTCTCGATCGTCTACGGTCTCGCGCCGGGCCTTTTCCCGTCGCTCAGCGTCGCGACCGGGCTATAGCCGACGCGGCGGCAGCGCTCCGCCGCCGTGGCCGCTCTGCCCGGGGAGGTCGACGGCGTGCCCGACCCATCCCTGCCACTCGGGAGGCAGGGCCGCCCTCTCGTCCGGCTCGCCGAGCGTCGCCTCGAGCGCCTCCGCACGGTCGGTCCGGCCGCGGGCCCGCTCGAGCAGGGCAAGCCGAAGGAGCGCCTCGGCGCGGAACCTCGGGACCGAGGCGTCCGGCGGGAGGTCGATCAGAGCGCTCCAGAACTCCTCGGCGAGGGAGGTCTCCCGACCGAGCGCCGCGCGTCGTCCGAGGAGGAGCCAGAGCCGCAGCAGATGCGGCGACGGCGGAAGGAGATGCATCGTCTCCGAAAGGCTCTGCGCCCGCTCGAGCGGCACCTCGGCCGAGGAAGGGCTGCCCCGGTCGAGCTCCAGCGCCGCGAGCCCGATCTGGTGGGCGAGCTCGATGGTGGGAAGCTTCTCGCTCGCCAGGACCGCGATGCTCGCCTCGCGGAGATGGCGGGCCTGCGCGACGTCGCCCCGGCGCTCCACCACGCGCACCTCGAACTCGGAGAGGAGGTAGTCGAGCTCCCAGCGACGCTCGTTGGCGAGCAGGTGATGGGCCGAGCGGAGGTAGCGCTCGGCCTCCACGAGCTCCTCCGGGGTCCCCTCGAGGCGGGGAAGACCCATGGCGAACAGCCCCATCGCCTGGAGATGCTTCTCGGGCCGGCGTCGCGCCGCCTGCGCGACCCGAAGGGCCGTCTTCTCGGCCCGCGCGCGGAGGTTGCGCTCGACCAAGAGCTCGGTCGACAGGGTGTCGAAGAGGATCTCGGCCTCGGGCCGGTCGGCGATCTGGCATCTCTCCGCGATCTCCGCGAGCGTCGTGAGGAGAGAGGCTCGGGGACCGACGGCGCGTATCGCCAGGAGGAGCGGTTCGATCGACTGGGCGAGCTCCGCGGGAGGGCTCTGGGTTCCCAGAGCCCGGGCGATCCCTTCCCGGAGGCGGGCTTCGGCTTCCGAAGGACGGCCGCTGAAGAAGAGGGCGCGGGCGAGGTAGAGGCAGAGCTCGGGCTCGAGCGTCCTGCGTTCGGAAGGGCCCACGGTCACCAGGCACCCGTGCGCCTCCTCGAGAAGCTCGGTGGAGGTGGCGAAGGCCGCAAGATCGAGGCCGACCTCCGCGGCGGAGACCAGACGGGCCATCGCGGTCGCTCCGGGCCGGTTGGCAAGGTAATGCCGCGCCACCTCGATCCGTCGTGCGAACGTCGGCTCCGGGGAGAGCGCTTCGAGCGCCTCGGCGATCTCCCGGTGCATCGCGGCGCGTTCCGCCTCGGGAAGGAGGCCGGCAAGGATCCTCGCGGCCGCGCGGTCGAGGAAGGCGACGCGAGCGTCCCGGACCCGGAGGAGACCACGTTCGGCGGCCGGGACGAGCAGGTCGCCGAGCGCGACCACGCTCAGGCGCGAGACGCGCCCGAGCACGAGCTCGGTGACGTCCCCGCCGAGCAGAGCGAGGAAGCCCGCCAGCCGGCGGGTGCGCTCGGGGAGCTGGTCGAGCAGGTCCCGGTAGCGCCGCACCTCGCGGGGGTCGGCGGAGGCGTCGGGCTGGTGGACCCAGTCGACATCGGCCCGGTGGCGGAGCGCCTCCTGCCAGAGCGTCGTGCCCGGGACGGTGATGTCGAGCGCGGCCGCGACCAACAGGGGGCGAAGCCGCCCGCGGGCGGAGAGCTGGAGGAGGAAGCCTCGGCTCTCCGGATCGAGGAAGGCGGCGTCATCGACCAGGAGGACGACCGGATGGGCTGAGGCGCCGCGGAACTCGGGGAGGATCTCCTCCCAGTAGCTCGCCAGATCTATCGCATCCGCCGCTCGGGGACGCGAGGGTTCTCCCAGGAAGAGCGACCCCGGACGCTCTGCCCTCCGACGGTGCGAGCGGGGCATCGTCCCCGGATTGACCGCGACCGGTGCCATAGGGGCGAGCCCCTCGGGGAGGGGGCTGTCCCCGACCGCGTCGCCCGCGACCGACGGAAAGTCCGAGGGGCTTCCCCGAAGGCCGACCAGGCCGGCGAAGGGTACCATCCGATCGCCGTAGCTCCCCCGCAACCGTACGACGCGGGCCGAGAGCTGCTCGGCACGGGCACCGATCTCCTGGAGGAGCTCCGACTTCCCGCTCGTCGGGGGGCCCAGGATGACCACCGTTCGGCCGGAGAACTCCCGCAACCCTTCGAGGGCACGGAGGATCGCGGGGACCTCGGCCGGCACCGGGCACCTCCGTCCCCGTTCGGCCCGATGTAATTTAACAAGGCGCTGGACCCCCCCGGGAAGCGGGAGGGCCGTGCCAACGGCTAAGAACCGTGCGACGCTGCCCGGCACCGTGCCGCCACGCCTTGCGACGCAGCGCAAGCGCCTCCTGACCCGCCCGGTGCGTCCGGTGGACGTCCGCCGGGTCCACGGGCTAGGCGAGCTCCTCGATCAGTTCAGGACCACGTCGATCCAGGCGCGGAACCTCGGCCGATGCCTGGAGGTCTGGGAGAACGCACTCACCGACCGGCGACGCCCCACGATCTTCCTTGGCCTTGCCGGGCCGCTCATCGCCGCGGGCCTCCGCAAGGTGCTGCGGGACCTCATCGACTGGGGCGTCGTCGACGTGGTCGTCTCCACCGGCGCGGTCCTCTACCAGGACCTCTACCAGACGATCGGCGGCCGCCACTGGATGGGAAGCCCGACAGCCGACGACCTGCGTCTGCGCGAGCTCTATCTCGACCGCATCTACGACACCTACGTCGACGAGATCAAGTTCGAGGAGACCGACCGGGAGATCGCTCGGGTCACCCACGAGTTGCCCCCACGGCCCGCCTCGTCGCGGGAGTTCCTTCAGTTCCTCGGCTCGAGGTTCCCGGACCGCGAGTCGATCCTCGCGACCGCCGCCCGGCGTGGGGTGCCGGTCTTCTCGCCGGCGCTCATCGACAGCTCGATCGGGATCGGGCTCACCCTCCACTACCAGGCGAACCGGGGCAAGAAGGAACGGTTCCTCCTGGACGCGGTGCGCGACAACTACGAGCTCGTCCAGATCCTCGCTGCCTCCGCGCGGACCGCGGTGGTCTATGTCGGAGGGGGGACGCCGAAGAACTGGATCAACGACGGCATCGTCATGGCGAACTACGCTTTCGGCCGCGAGGGCGAGGGGCACTACTACGCTCTCCAGATCACCACGGACGCGCCCCACTGGGGAGGGCTCTCGGGGAGCACGCTCGACGAGGCCCAGTCCTGGGGCAAGATCTCCCGCACGGCACGACGCGCGATGGCCCATGTCGAGGCGTCCATCGGTCTGCCCCTCTTGGCCGGCGGCCTCTGGCAGCACCGCCGTCGGTGGAGCGGCCGGCCTCGCCTTGCGTTCTCGTGGAACGGCGACCGGGTCACGCTGCGGAAGCGTGCTTAGCCCCGCGGCCCCGACCCCGGCGCTGCGACAGGCAGGGCCTCCGGACCGCGGACTCCTTCGCGAGGCCGCCAGGGAGATGGGAAGGATCTCGCCAACGATTCCGCTTAACCGACCGATGGGCCGTTCCCAAGAATTCTCATTTTCATGCGCATGCTGGCGCATACATGCGGGCGGTATATCTGACGAGGCAAGAGGCCCCATAACCGGCATCTTAAAGTAGCGAAAATCCGCCCGCCAGCTTAGGAGGTCGTGCAATGTACGTGCCCATTCCCCCGTTCATGGCCGTTGAACTCCCGTAAGGTTCCCTTTGCCGATCGGGCCACGGGGTGACCCGTGGCCCGGTCGGATTCCCTCCGGGTCCCTTGGGATCAGGAGGGAGCTTCGGTCGCAGCAAGACCGAGGCGGGGACCTAGATCGGCAGCGATGCGTTGGGTGGTGCGGATGAGATTGAGTTGGTTACCCAGCGCCAAGGCCACGCCGTAGTATTTGCGAGCGAGGGGGATGCCCTTCTTCGTGAGCCATACCTCGGCGAGGTAGCAGTTCGCCATCACGAGCAGCTCCGAAGGAGGCATCCGGCCCAGGACCTCGACGCTCCTTTCGAGGTAGACGAGCGCCCGGTTTGCGCGGTCCAGGTCGTCCGCCCCGTCGTCCGTCTGACGCAGGGTCGCAGCGCTCAGCGTGAAGAGCGTGTAGCCCAGGATCATGTCGTTGCCGACCTGCTCCGCGACGGCGATTGCCTGGCGGGCGTAGCCGCTCGCAGCCGTCCACGCGGACTTCTCGATCGCCAGGCTCGCAAGGCTGCTGAGGGCGTAGGCCAGCAAGCTCACGTACCCGAGCGACTCGGCCTCGGAGCGGATGGCCAGCACGTCGACCTCGGCCAGATCCGTCCTTCCCTCCTCGAAGTGGGCCCGGGAGCGTGCCATGAGGAGGTTGAGGACCACGTCCGTCCGGTTCGCGCGGCGCGCCCGCGGCAGGGCCGATTCCAGCACCCGGAGCACGGTGTGCGGCTCTTTGCTGGACGCGGCCAAGCGCGACCAGGCTCCGATCGCCTCAAGGCCGAGGTCCGGGTCCGAGCTCTTCGATAGGTCGACCGCTTCCTGGTAGAGCTTGAACGCGGCCTCGCTATTGCCCCGAGCCTCCGCGACCCGGCCTTCGGTCAGGCGAAGCAGGATGCCGAGCCGGCGCGTCGGCCGAGGAAGCTTGCGCGCCCTCTCGAACTCGACGAACGCCTCGGCGGGTTGGCCTGCCCTCAAAAGCTGCTCCACGATGCCGAGCCGAGCCTCCTCCGCGAGGGGGTTGCGTTCCCCCGCCTCCGCGATGACGCGGCGAAGCGTCACGATCGCCTCCGCGTTCTCGGCGTGGCGGCGCACGAGGGCAGCCTCCGCCATGAGCACTTGCAAGCGGCTTGGCCCACGCGGAAGCCCCGCGGAGAGATGCCGGAACGCCCGGCGTAGGCTGTCGGAATAGCCGAGCCGTAGGATGACCTGTTGGTGCTCGCGCAGCAGCCGCAGGGCTCCGGTGAGCTCCTCCCCCGCGACCAGGTGCTGGAAACGCTCCCGGAGCGCCTCCGGGCGGTGGCTGAGTCCGTAGAACCGGGCCAGCGCGAGACGGGCCTCCCGCTCGTCCCGGGGGTGCATCGTCTCGAGGACGGCCTTGCGGACGACCTCCAGAGCCTCGACGCGGTCGTTGCCGCTAGGCTGGAGGACCCCGGTCCGGACCAGGTCCTGGAGCCGGTTGGCGTCCACGCCCGCCGTCTCCCGGACCAGGTCCGCCGGAAGCGGCTCGTTCGCGAGGGTCACCAGGAGCACCGCGCGGAAGTCGGTGCTCGGGAGCTGCCGGATGACCTCGAGCGGAAGCATTCCGGGCGTGGCTTCGAGGGTCGGATTGGAGGCGGCCAGCATGAGGAGGAGCGGGGAGCCGAGCGTCGTCTGGTAGATCCGCTCGAACTGGGCGGCGGGCCCGCCCTGCCGGACGATGAGCTCGTGCGCCGCGACACGGTCGAGTCCCCCGAGGACGAGCCTCCGCGGCGCCGGAGGGAACCCCTCCGACAGGACGACCTCCTGCCCGACGATATAGAACTGGTGGGCGCCGCGGGGGGCCAGCGACGCCGCAAACGCACCCAGGAACTTGCGCAGATCGGTGGAGGCGAACTGGTAGTCGTCCACGACGCAGACGAGCGGCCGCCGCTCGAGCGCGCGGCCGACCAGGTCCGCGACCTCCCGTGCGATCGGCTCCCGGGGCAGCTGGGCGTAGTAGGCCATCTGGGGGTTACCCGAGAACGAAAGGACATGGGCGAGCCCGGTGACGAACTCCCGGGCAGAGCTCGAGGGGCGTACCGTGAACCAGTACGGGGCCGCCCCGGGCCGCAGCTTGCGCAGATGGTGGGCCAGGAGCGAGGTCTTCCCGATCCCCGGGGGCCCCTCGATGATCGTCATCGGGGCCTGATCGGCAGCCACCGACGTCAGCTGCTCGAGCTCGTCCTTCCGTCCCAGGAACGGCTGGGGAGGAATCGGGGCATCGCGGCCCAGCAGAGGGACCGAGCGGGTCTCCCGACGCAGACGGGCGACCCCCTGGGGGGTCACGCGATAGGTGAGCTGCTTTCGCTGCGCGCCCCGGACGAGCCCCCGCGTGGCGGTCAGGAACCCGTCCCGAAGAAGCCGATCGAGGGGTCGCGACATCGAGCAGGGGTGGTAGCCGAGGCTCTTGGCGAGCTCTCGTTGGCTGATACCAAAGTGCTCCTCCCCCGATCGGGCGTGGGTCTCGATGTAATCGAGTATCTCGATAGGGAGGTAGGTCTGGCGACCCATCGTACTTGTGACGGCGTCCCCCCTACTTAGATTTATTTTGTACAAAATTGTGCTTGAGGTTTAAGTACGAAATCAGACAACAATCTATCCGATGAGCCGACTCGGGGAGAGCGCGGGATATCTCGGCGGCATCGGGGTAATGCTCGAGGTCGCTAGAGTATGTCCGCGGTGTGGAAAGAGGCTTTCGGCCTCCCCCTCGGCCTCCGCGCGGCACCTTGCGGGACGCGGGTGCCGCCCGACGGTGTTCGCGGCTCTGCCAGAACGTGACATCCCGACCGCCGAGCCCGAGGGCGAGGAACCCCCCCCTCTCCCCGCAGCGCAGCGGATCCGGGCGTTCGAGGCCCCC
The DNA here is from genome assembly GCA_021817605.1 of Thermoplasmata archaeon. GTDB lineage: Archaea > Thermoplasmatota > Thermoplasmata > Lutacidiplasmatales > UBA184 > Lutacidiplasma. The sequence continues at coordinate 67,464 of JAKAUN010000009.1, forward strand.
CTACCCACCGCGAGCCACCGTGCCCCCGACGCGTCCCCCCCGACCCCGGCAGGCCGTGAACACGGACGGGCGCCAAGCATCCCCTGGCTTCCCCCCCCGGATCTAGGAGAGATATTCTGATGCTGCGGTCCGTGGGCCTGCCGGCGGTCGGTCGCCGTGGGAGCCGTTCCCGCGCGGCGGATCGCAGCTTCTTCCTCGCAGTTGCCCCTCCGTCCAAGCTCGACAGTCCCACCCACTGGGGATGGCCCCGATGGCTCTCTCCAGGCTGCCCGACGGAAGGGCAACGCCCCCCCACCGCCTCGGCCGAAGGAGAGGCATGATCGACGACATCCCTCTGTAATCTCCCGATGCTTTGGGCCCCCACGGGATTCCCGGCCCGTGGGGGCCCTGATTTCCCCCCCTAAAGCGCGCGGGTCGGGGCGTTTCTGCACCAGCGCAAAAAAGAGATAGCCCGCCCGTTCTGACGGCGCGTAGTTCCATGGCCGATCGGCGATGCGCGGTATGCGGGGGGCCCACCGAGACCGGGTTCGTGACGACCACCAACGGCTCGGGGTTGTTCTGGTCTCACGAGGCGTCGACCACCCGTCTACGCCCCAAAGGCCTCGAGGTGCTGGTAGGTACGGGCTTCGGTGGAACGTACTCCGCGAACCTCCCCGGGAGCCGCTGCCCGGCGTGCAACACGATCCTTCTGGCCTTGCTGAAGAAACCCTGAGCCCCGGCGAAGCGCGCTTCGCGGGGGTCGACTAGTTCCCGGCGACGGTCAGCGGTCGCACCAGGCAGGCGGGGGAGGCCAGGCTCTCGCTGAGCTCGGTTCGCGCGCCGACCGCCGCGATGCGGGTAAGCAGGGACGGAGCGCCCTGCGGGGCGATCGCCACGCCCCCCACGATCCCTCCGCGCACGGGCTCGGCGAGCTTGCCGTGGCGGATGCGGTAGCCGATGCGGATCTCTCCGCCGAACGCCCCCGAGATCGGGTCCGGACGGGCCCAGCCAAGCTGCTGGACCCAGAGGCCGTCCCCGGCTTGCTCTATCAGCTCCTCGTCGGAGCCCCCCGAACCGGGAGGCACGACCAGAGTGGAGACGTCAGAGGAGGGAGTGTGAAGGAACCTCAACCACTCGCGGGGCGCCAGTCCCGCGCGCGTCGCGTTACCGGTCGACCGCTGTCCGAACGCCGCCGCATGGAGGGAGTCGTAGAGAAGTCCCCGCAAGACCCCCCGCTCGATGACGGTCGGCCTTCCCGCGGAGGTGCCTTCCCCGTCGAACGGGGCGGAGCCCTGGGCCCAGGGGTAGGCCTGGTCGTCGAAGATGGTCAAGTTCTCGGAGCCGATCGTGCTGTCGATCGCGGGGGAAAGGTTGCGAAGGCGACCGACCCCCGAACAGCGCAGCCCGACCACCGGGGGTAGGATCCCGGAGAGGACGGTCGTCGGCAGAACGACGGCGAGCTCTCCGGTCGGCGGCGCGACCGCCCGCCGCGCGTCGGCGGCGTAGCGGCACCAGGCGTCGACCTCGGATCCCAGGGAGCCGGTTTCCAGCCGGCGTGCCCCTTCGTCGACCCAGTACTCGCCGGCCGGAGAGCCTTCCGGACCGCCGGAGGCCTTGATCGCGAGTTCGCGCGAGACCAGGGTGTGCTCGTAGCTCCTCCGGAGCCCCGAGGAGTTCACGAGGGAGGTGCGCACACGCGTCGTGCGGATCGCGCCAAAGCTCAGGACCACGTTCGTGCGGCCGGAGAACCGGTTCGAGAGCTCGGTGACGTACTCCTCCACCGCCCGCGCCGGGTCCTCCCAGAGCTTCGGATCGGAGATCTGGACCGAGGGGGAGCCGCCGCCCCCGGAGGGAAGCTCCGCCTTGGCGGCGGGGAACTCCGAGTGCCGCAGCACCGCCTCGGCATCGGCGATGACCTCGGCGATGCCCGCGTCAGAGAAGTTCGTGGAGGCTTGGAAGCCGGTCGCCAGCTTGCCCGAGCTCGGTCGGAGGAGCCTCAGGCCGTAGCCTTCGATCGCGATCGGTCCCCGGACCAGCTCGACCCGGGTCCCGTTGAGGTAGACCTCGTAGCGGTCGGCCTCCTCGGCAAAGACCTCCCAGGGCGGCTCCAGCCGCAGCCGCTCGGCGACGCGCTCGGCTGCGGTCGGGCCGCTCCTCCACGGATCGCTCATGCCGGTCCGACCACCGCCTGCGAGAGCAGGTAGACCCCGCCGGAGCCTACCGGGATGTAGTCGCCGTGGCCCTTGCCGCAGAAGCCCGACTCGATGCGGAACTCGCCGCGCACTCCGACCCCGCGGATCGCCCGTAGGAACTTGAGCACGCTTCCCGAGAGCGCCATCGATCCGACCAGGTCCGTGATCTTGCCGTTCTCGATGAGGTGGCCCGCCTTCACCTTGAGCTGCATCTGGCCCCCCAGAGGGTCCTCGATCCCGCTCGTGCCGCGCTCCAGGATCACGCCGTTCTTCGTCTCCGCGACCAGCTCGTCCAGGGAGAGCTCCCCCGGTTCGACGTAGGTATTGGTCATGCGCACGTAGGCGCGGCTCAAGAAGTCCGAGCGACGGGTGTTGCCGGTCGCCCGCGTGGAGAACGCCGCGGCCGTCTCCCGGTCGTGGAGGGCGGCGGTGAAGCGCCCGGCGTCGACGAGCTTGGTCTTCTGGCCCGGATGGCCCTCGTCGTCGAAGAAGAGCGTACCCCAGCCGTTCGGGTAGCTACCGTCGTCGACGATCGTGAGCGACGGGGGCCCGACCTCGCTCCCGAGGAGGGGCTTGAGGTAGGAGCGGTCGCGGGTGAACTGGTCGGCCTCCGTCCCGTGGCCGAAGGATTCGTGGGCGAAGAGACCGGCGACGCTCGGGTCGAGGAGGACCGCCATCTCGCCGGTCGGAGGGCTCTTCGCGGAGAGGAGCTCCTTCGAGCGCCGTGCGGCCGTGAGGACATTCTCCTCCGTAAGCTCCCCGAAGAGCTCTTGGCCGCCCTCTCCGCCGCGGACGAGCGGCTCGGTTTCCGCCTTCCCGTTCTCCATCGCGATCGGGGCGACCACGAAGACGGCACGGTCGATCGTCTGGAGGCAGCGGGCCCCTGCGCTGTTGAGGTAGAGACGCTGGTCGTTCGAGCGGAAGATGCGGACCTGCGCCTCGGCGATCGAGGGCTGCGAGAGCCCCCAGCCGCGGGCCTCCTTGGCGAGCGCCAGGAGGCTCTCCGGGGCCATCTCCGAGAGCGGACGGGCCGAGCTCGTCGCGCGCTCCTCCCGGACCGTCGACGCGCTCCCGGGGGCGGCCCCCGGACCGCCGACGCGTCCGAGCCCGCGCTCCAGCAGCTCGGCGCACCGCTCCAGGGCGGTCGGGGTGAGATCGGAGCTCGCCGCCTCGATCCATCGCTCTCCGGCCCATAGGCGGAAGACGGCCCCCTGGAGGCGGGGCTCGGCCGAGACATCGAAGAGCTTGGAATCGACCCTTACCGTCACGCCGTGTCCGCCTTGCAGGAGAACGTCGGCGAACGCGGCCTTTCGAGCGAGCCGGGAGAGGACCTTCTCCACGCCTTCCTCGAAATCAACGAGCGAGCGCACGGGGGGTCGCACGAGCGCACGCACTTAACGAGGACCGTGCTCCTGAGCGGCCGGGGCGCCTCAAGGTCGGCCCGCGGCTCGGCCGGCCCGGCCGTCGGAAACGGCGCAGCCGATATAGAGCAAGACGAGTGTCCCGCCGAAGTGCCCGCGCGCCGTGCCAACAGGGATTTCGGTCTGGTCGGCTTCGACCACGTCGATCTGTTCGTCAAGGACCGGCCCCGAGCCCAGAGGTTCTTTGTCGAGCAGCTGGGCATGGAGGTCATCGGAGAGGGGCCGGATCATGCCTTCCTCCTCTTTGGCGACCAGGTCCTCGGACTGCACGATGCCAAGGAAGGCGCTTCGCTGGGAGGGGTCGACCACCTCGCGCTGCGCGTGGCCGAGTGGACGGGGCTACGCAACCGGATCGGACGCGCCCGCGTGACGATCACCGGAGAGAAGGAGCGGGAGGACTCGCGCTCGCTCTTCCTGCGGGGGCCCGAGGGGCTCAAGATCGAGCTCGTCTGGCGCCCGGACCCGCACGTGCACTCCTGCTCGCACGGGCCCGCGGCCCCGGAGCCATCTCCCGAGTCCGAGGACGAGGAAGACTAGCGGCGGGCTGCTCGGGGCGAAGGGACCGCGAGCGTCGGGACCTTGGACAGCCAAGAGGCGTAGCGCGCGTCCTCGCCACGGACGGCCTTCTCGAACGCCGCCATGATCTGCCGCGTCACCGGTCCGGGCGTCTCCGACCCGACCCTGTAGCCGCCGACCTCGCGGATCGGCGCGAGCTCGGCGTAGGTGCCGCTGAAGAACGCCTCGTCGGCGGTCAAGAGCTCGTTCGGCGAGAGCGCCTTCTCTACGACCTCGAAGCCGAGGTCACCGGCGAGCCGCATGACCGTGTCGCGGGTGATGCCGAGCAGGATGTCCGACTCGAGGCCGGGCGTGTAGAGCTTCTCCCCTCGGACGAGGAAGATGTTCTCGCCCGTCCCCTCGGCGAGGTTCCCGGCCGCGTCGAGAAGGATCGCCTCGTCGTAGCCGTCGTGCTGGGCATCCAGACCGGCGAGGTAGCTGTTGGTGTAGTTGCCGCACGCCTTCGCGAACGACGGGAGGGCGTCCGACCGGGGCTTTCGCAGAGGGGAGATCTTCGCACGGACCCCCGCCTCCGAGCCCTCTCCCAGGTACTTCTTCGCGGGGATCGCCGCGATGGCGAGCGACACCTTCCCGGTCGAGTTCTTCACCCCGAGCGCGGGCTCGCCGCGATAGACGAGGGGTCGGATGTACGAGGGAAGGACGCCGTTGGCCGCCTGGGTCTCCAAGATGGCGCGGCCGATCGCCTCCGCATCCCAGGGCAGCGGCATGTGGTAAAGCCGGGCCGAGGTGATGAGGCGCTCGACGTGCTCCTTCAGGCGAAAGATCGCCGGTCCGCCCCGGGTGGGGTAGGCCCGGATTCCCTCGAAAACCCCGACGCCGTAGTGCAGCGTGTGGGTGAGGACGTGGACCTTGGCGTCCGCGAAGTCGACCAGCCGTCCGTCCATCCAGACCTTCTTTCCGCTTGCGGCCATCATCGTCCGACTCCCCCGAGCGAGGTACGACCTAGTGGACTTAACTCCGGCTCAAAAGGCTAGCTTCGCGCAGATCGCACGAACGCCGGGTGCCGGTCGACTGGACTGGACGGGACGCTCCCTTTTCGCGCTCGCCACGAGCAGATGTCCAGCCAAGGCGGTGGGCCGCGCCGCGACCGACGGCCCGCCGCCCGGCGGAGGGAAAGGGTTCGCGCCCGCCCTACGAGCTACCGGACGGGGGACTCGGGCCCGACGGGGGGCTCGGGGTTCCCGTAGCGTTTCCTCCGCTCACCCCGGCCGGGGGACTCGGCGCCGGCGGCGCGGGGGTTGGCGCCGCCTTGCGGCGCCGGCGGACGAGCAGCAGCGCCGCGACCGCGACGATCAGCACGATCGCGGCGACGAGCCCGAAGACCCCCGGCGGGGTCGTCAGCAGGGTGAGGAACGACGTGCTTGCGCTCACGGTGAGCGTCTTGGTCTGCGATACGCCGGCCGCGTCCGTCACGACGACCGTCACGGTGTAGGTTCCGGCCTTGCTGTAGGAGTGCGTAGGAGTCGCGGAGGTCGAGCTCGCGCCGTCCCCGAACGACCAGGCATAGGTGTACGGGCCGGTCCCGGCGGAGACCGGGACGCCGAACGTCACTTTTGCACCGGTCTGCGGGCCCGTCGAGCTCGCCGTGATGCTCCCTACCACCATCGCCGGGTGCACGGTGACGGTGGTCGAGGTGCTCGCGGTGAAGCCGGCGGAATCGGTGACGTTGAAGTAGACGGTGTAGGTCCCCGGGGTACTGAACGTGTGGGTGGCGTCCTTGGTCGACGCACTCGCCCCACCACCAAACGCCCAGGAGTAGGTGCTGTAGGTGCCCGACCCGGCGGAAGGGGTCCCGGCAAAGAGGACGGGGGCGCCGGCGTCTGAGGGGCTCGGCAGCGCGGCCGCCGAGGCCTGAAGAGCCGGGTAGACCAGCACAGAGAAGCTGATGTTGTTGATGCCGCCGCCCAGATCGGTGACGCGGACCCAGCCGTGGTAGGTTCCCGGCTTGGCGTAGTTATGGGAGGGACTCGTCAGCGTGGAGGTAGAGCCGTCCCCAAAGTTCCATACGTAGCTGTAACCCGGCGCCCCGCCGGTAACGGCCTCCGAGAAGGACACTGCCGCTCCGACTTCGGTGGGGGCAGGGGTCGCGACGACCGGGGGGGCGGACATCGACGCGTTCACCTGGATGGGGCTCGTGCTCGTCCCAAAGACGCCGAAGAAGTCCCAGACGCTCGCGTAGAGTGCGTAGAACCCGGGGGCGTAACCGGTGTAGTTGAAGTCGTAGGAGAACGTCAGGCTCGCCGCGCTGGTGCTGGACGAGTTGAAGAAGCCCAGGACGTTGTTGCCCAGCGTGATGTCGAAGAGCTCGTACTGCAGATACGGTCCCGTTCCCGTCCCTTGCTTGATCGAGGACTGGACGAGGGCGTGCGCCCCGGAATCCACCGGGTCGACGGCGGATATCGGCGGGGTGACCTGGGGACGGAAATCGAGGACCCAGGTCGAGTTGCCGCACCCGTAGTAGGGGGTGCAGCCGACGCCGCCAATGAGGACCGGTGCTATCACGGAACTGTTGGTCGGCATCGCTCCGAAGAGCACGGTCGGAGGCTCAGTCAGGTTACTGTTGGACGACTGGCTCGGCGGAAACCAGGAGCCGTTGTCGAAGAACCACGTGCCGTTGTTCGCGCCGAGGGCGCCGTACGCCTCGAACATGACCACGGCGCTGATCTGGCCGTCCCAGGTCATGCTCCCGGCCGCCGAGGGGGCCGGAGAGGAGCAGCCGCCGGCCGCGCACCGGACGGAAGTGGTGGTGATGTTGTACCAGCCTGTGGCGTTGAGCTGCCAGGTGTCGTTAAGCGTGGCGTTGACGAGAGGCCCGGTGACCTCCCCGCCGTAGAGCAGCATGTAGGCGTCGTTGTAGTCGTAAGCCATTTGGCTCGCGTACGTCCGGCCTGGGCCGCCAAGGACGGCGGTGTAGTTTACCCACTGCCAGACCCCCGGGCTGCTCTGCTCGAGCATCCAGGTCTGATTGAGGTTCGTCGAGCAGTTGAGCTCGCCGCAACCGTTCACCGAGACGAGGGCGTTGTAGACCGGGTCGTACGCCACGCTGCTCAGGTAGCCCAGCGGGGCAGCCCCCCAAGCGAAGGTTTCGTTGGTCCAGGACCCGTTGAACAGCCACGTCTCGTTGCTTAGCGTCTGGCCAGCGTAGAGGCCGCCGGTGAGGACCAGACCCCCCAGGTCCGGCACCCACGTCAGGGAGGCGTGGGCGAGCCGGGTCGGGAGGCCGCCCGCGGATAACCCGAGGGAGAGGGTCTCGTTGTACCAAAAGTTGCCAAAGTACGCCCAGGTGTCGTTCGTTGCGAGGAGCGAGTAGCTGTCGCCGAAGACGACCAATGCACCGAGGATAGGATCGTACGCCGCGGCCGCAGTACCCCCTCCGTTGGAGGGAACCCCCGACGGGCCGGTCATATAGCTGGTCTGGTTCGTCCAGTTGAGGAGGTCATTGCCCGCGGCTGCGGGATGGACCGACGAGGGCCTGTTCGGGGAGGCAGCGGCCGCCGCGAGCGGCTCGGCGGCCTTGGACGGGGAGCTCACTCCACAGGAGAAGGAGTTACCGCTAACGGTCGAACAAAGCCACGGTACGCCGCCCGCAGGCCCGGCTCCCTGCTCCAGGCTCGAGAGCCCAGCTCCGTCAGACGTCGAAGACGCACGGGGTGAAAAGGTGGCGGCGGGGCTGGCGGCAGGAGCTGCGAGCGACCCCGGGCTCGCGGCGCGCGTCGGGGTTTGCTGAGAGCTTGCCGTAATTCCTACGGCCACGAAGGCAGAGCTCATCACGAGAGCGATCGTCACGACTACCAGCCCAGCGGCGTACCACAGGCCACGGTCCATGGGCGCCTCCAGCCGTGGTCGGGCTTTTGAATGTTGTGTCGGGAGTGGGTGGGGACTAGAACGAACTCCCAGAGGGCCGGGCTGGGCCACCCTGCTTGGAGGTACCGACCCTACTCAGGGTAGCCGCGAAGGGCGACCGCAAGCCCCCCGATGATTAAGGCCGGTCTCGAGCCCTCGAAAGTCGTCCTCCGCCGAGCGGGGGGCGAGGATCCCCGCACGACGGCCCCGACCACCGACAACCAAGACACCACCGACCAGGAACCTGCCCGGGCATCCCCCCGACCGAGAACACGACATCTGCATATGCATATGTTGACTGGCCGTCAGCTGCCATGCGGGCCCGAGAAACCTCCGCCACGCGCAAGGGTCGTTCGACTCCTAGAGGATTAGCCGCCAAGCCGGCGGAGGACAGGCGGGGCTCCCCCGATCGCTCGGCGAGGATACCGGATGGACCGGTGTCCAAGTGTTCCGAAGAAACCTATCGGAGACACGAGAGACACGCTTCTCGCGGTCCCCAGAGACGCACTCTGCGCTCTCCGAAGCCCGGACTTCAGGCCCCCTCGGAGACGCCGAGCTCGCCGACACAAACCGTCAAGCCCGCGATGGATCCCGTCCCCACCCACGGAGGCCCCGCTACGCTAACGCCGCGCCAGGGGCACGCGGCGGGAGGGGCCCCGCTGCGCAATCCGCACCCCCAACCCCACACTGGACCTCTGGACGCCCCCGGGAGCTCCCCCCGGACCTCGGGAGCTCACGACGTTGCATGCGACGGACCCACCTGGCCGATCGCGGGCGCCCCTCCAACAGGGTCAGGCCCTCAAATTTGCCCCAACGGCCTTCGTATAACTCCTGTTATACGCCGTCTCGAGAGAGAAATGCCGCCGACCCGCCCCCCACACCCTATGCGACGAGGGCGTAAGCAGAGACTTTAGACACGCATATTACGTGACAAGCACGTCACCCGATGCCAATAAGTGGAACTGGTAGGAGAACAGGACGCCGACCCGAATCTGGCCCGTAGACCCCACCCCTTTGCGTGCAAATGTGGGCGATCGCGGCCCGTACGGGCCCCACCGCCACCCGGCGAGCCCCCGCAGGAGCCATGTTTCACCCCTAAGAGATATGGAGGAATGGTAAAAGCGCAACAAGCATTACTACTTGCCACTTAGGCCGAAGCGACGCACTTTGAAGCGCCAGCGACCGCGGAGCTCCGCAGGGCTGGAAGTCAACAGCTCGTCACAGCCGGCCGCCTCGAACGCACCGAGAGACCCCAGCACCGCAGGAGGGAGAGCCCCCGCCGGACCGGTGAGATGCCGCGCCGCCTCCTCGATCGCGCGCGCGTCCAGGGGAAGGACCGTCAAGCGCCGCCGCAGCCGCGCAAGCGCGGTCCGACGGGCGAGCTGGGAGTTCGAGCCACCCCGAGCCGCGAGATACCCCAGCTCGAGGAAACAGGCCTCCGTCGTCGCCAGCTCCTCCCCACGAAGTCGGCGGAGCTCCTTGCGGGCCGCAGGGGAGCCCTCGAGGATCTCGAGAAGCGCCCACGTGTCGAAACCCTTCATCGTCCGCGCTCCCGTCTGAGCCCCCGTAGCAGCACGCGATCGGCCTTCTTGCCGGCGACACCCCACGCCCCCACGAGGTCCTCCAGGCCACCCCGCTGCTCGAGTAGACGCCGAAAGAGCTGAGTGAAGCTCTCACCGCGGCGCTTCTCCCGCAGCAGCGCCTCGAAGACCGCCTTCTGAATGGCCACGTTGTGCGATGGCATGCATCTGCATATGCATATGCTGTATTTCAAGCTCGACTTGCTCACGCGGGAGAAGCCGCTCCGGACCGGGGAGTGCCGAAGGCTCGCGGCAGGCCGAAAGGGCCCCGGTTCAACCCGCCACCGTACCCTCGCGCCGGCGGAAGCGCCGGTAGAGGATGAGGTCGTAGACGATCTTGATCGAACCGGCGAGGACGAAGGGACCCGCGATCCAGGGGCCACCGGCCTCGAGGAAGGCGCCGGTGACGGGCGCGCCGAGGGCTTGGCCACTACGGCCCGCGGTCGTGTAGCCGGCCGCCGCGGCCCGCTCCTCGGGCCGAACGATCGACTGGACGTAGGACTGTCGTGTGGGCACGTCCATCTGCGAGATGGTCGAACGGACGACCCAGACAGCCCCCGCCGCGAACACGGACGGCATGAACGCGAGCGCGATGAGCAGCAGGTTCGAGGGCAGGTGGGTGAAGACCATCGTGTTGACGAGGCCGAAGCGTCGCGCGAGCGGCACGGCGAGCAGGAGCGAGGCCGCCGCGGCCACGCTGCCACCGGCGAGGATGAGGCCGATCGTGAGGACGGCGGGATGGAACCGCTCGACCAGATAGGCCGTCACCAGCGTGTTGGCGATGAGCCCTCCGCCGAACGCGTCCACCGAGAACAGACCGGTGAGCTCGAGGATCGGACGTCGGCGCTCTGGGGAGAGGCCGGCCACGCGCTCGGAGGAGCCTTCGTTCACGTGCTGGGAAAGCCCAAGGTACGCGGGAAGGAGACCGAGGCCGAGCAGGGCGTAGAGCAGGAGGACCGAGTCGTGGGTTCCCGAGGGCAGCCACGGGATGGACAGGGGCTCACTCGCCAGCGGGACGGCCGCGAGAGCGCCGGCCGCGGTTGCGAGATACCCCGCAAGGTTGTAGACCGCGAACCAGAGGGTCCGGTCCTTCTGGGCGCTCACCGACCCCAGTCCGGCTTGTTCCATCGCACCCAACGGGCTGATGTCGCTGCTGCTCGCGACGATCCCACCCAGCGCGAGGGCAACGACGATGGTGATCAGGCTGGAGAGGTCGAAGAAGAGAAGCGCCCCGCCGGCCGCGAACAACAACGCCCCGAGGCCCAACACCTGGCGACGGGCGAGGCGGCGCTCCATTCGAGGAGCCGCGATCGCCCAAAGGGCGGCTGCGGCCATGGCGAGGCCGACCAGCAGCCCGATCGCGAGCGACGAATACCCTTCGCGGGCAAGATCCAGGGCGAAGACCACGCTCAGCGAACCCGCCCCAAAGCCCCGCAGCCCTCGGGTCAGGACGAGGAGCTTGAGGTCGCGTCCAGCGCCCCCCGAGCCGCTGACGGCTCGAGCGGCCGCGGCCAACGGCGGGTCGGTCGCCCCCCCTTTCGCGGTCGGAGGCCCAGCCCGCACGTAGCCTCGGTCTGTCGGCCCGGCCGCCCCGTCGCTAGACGAACTGGGGGATCGGGCGGCCCTGCATCTCGGCCGGGATCTCGAGCCCGAGCAGGGAGAGAAGGCTCGGCGCGATGTCGAGGATCTTCTGGGTTGGGCCCGGGCCCTTTCCCGCCCCCGAGAGGGCATAGACGCCCTCGAAAGAGTGGACCGAGTCGTCCGGCCCGGTATCGTTCTCGGAGAGGTAGGGCGAGTCGTAACCGACCGTTCCGGCCGACCGCCAGGTGGCGTTCGCGAAGTAGACCATCAGGTCCGGGGGATCGCCGTTGACCTCATGGTAGACCTTCCGCGGGACCCGTACATCGACCCCCATGGGGGAGCCGTCCGGTCGGCGGATGGTCGCGAGGTGCCGGCTGAGCTCCTCTTCGAATTCCGGGAGCTTGTTCGGCGCCAGGATCCCCTGCGGTTCGCGGCCCTTCACGTTGTAGAAGATGCGCGCGTAGTAGCCTCCCGCACCCCACGCCCGCGTCTTCGACCAGTCGATGTCGGTCTTCTCGATCGGGGTGCCGGCGGGAGGCCGCTTCCCCCGGAAAGCGAGGTACCCCTCCTTCGCAAGCCAGTCGTTGATGCAGAAGCAGCCCTGCATCGCCTGGCTGCCGTGGTCGGAGGCGACGAGGATGCGCACGTCCTCGGGCACGATATCGAGAAGCCGACCAATCTCGGCGTCGAGCAGCGTGTAATACTCGTCGGCGACGTCACGGAACTTCGAGTCGGCCTCGTAGCGGGGATGCTGGGGGTCGAAGTACTTCCAGAAGGTATGGTGGAGGCGGTCCGGGCCGATCTCGTGGAGGGCAAAGAAGTCCCACTTTTCCTTCGCGTAGAGATGGCGGGCCACCGCGAAGCGCTTGGTCGTCATCTCGCGGATCTCCTGGGCGATCCGCTCGCGATCCTCCGCACGGAAGGTCACGTCGAAGACGTAGCCCCCGGCGGCCTGGTCGACCTCTCCGCGCATCGAGATGGGGTTCACGTAATCGGTGACGTTGTCCGGGGTGAGGAAGTCGGAGATGTAGACGCCGTTCACCGCCGGCGGAGGGTAGCCGGGGGGCATGCCGATGACGCAGACGCGACGTCCGATGCGCGACAACCGATCCCAAAGCAAAGGGCGTCGCATGGTGCGGGAGGTTGGAATATAGTTGTCCCAGTACGATCCCGGACGGCGGTGACGGAAGCCGTACAGGCCGAGCGTGCCAGGGTCGACACCCGCGAACATGACGGCCCACGCCGGCACAGTGATGGGGGGATCGACCGTGGTGAGGGTGCCTCGGAGCGAGCGGTCAAGCAGTTCTTTGAGACGCGGCATTCTCGGCAGGAAGCGCTCGTAGAGGAGCCAGGGTGAGACCGAATCCAAGCCAAGGACGAGAAGGCGGGGAGAGCCGGAAGGCATGTCGGCTGGGCGGAAACCCCCCTCGTAATAAAGATAGCTCAAAACGTCGAGAGAGGGAGGCGGCTTTGGTCGCTTCTCGCGAGGAGCTTGGGGCGTCTCGCCCGCCCGACATCGGGACCGGCTACCGCGGGCTCGTCCGGAACCGTCGCTACCTTCTCTGGCAAACCGGCGCGACCGCCGCAAGCGTCGGCTACGCGGTCTATGCGATATCGGTACCCTGGGTCGCCTTCCAGAGCACGGGGGACCTCTGGGTCGTTGGCCTCGCTCTCTTCGCAGAGCTGGGCATCTACACGCCCACGTTCCTCGTCGGTCCGTGGGTCGATCGCGCGCGGAACAAGCGGACCATCTACCTGCTCTGCTACCCGGCCCAGGCCGTCGGCGCTGCGGTTCTCGGCGCAGCGGTCCAGGGTAGGTTCCTCACTCTTCCTCTCTTCTTCGGACTCATCCTCTTCCTCTCGCTTCTCTGGGACTTCGCCTGGGCGGCGAACAACGTCGCCCCCCGCCTCTTGGTCGAGAGGGACGAACTCTTTCCCGCCGCCGGGCTCGGCGGAGTGCTCGGCGGGGGGATCCAGCTTGCCGGCTATGCCGGCGGTGCCCTCCTCCTTGCGCTCGTAGGCTCGGCCGGAGGGTTCTACCTGTATGCAACCCTCCTCGTCGTGGCGGCCGGGTTCTCAACTCTCGTCTCTCTCCCCGGCGGTGGGGGTTCCGTCGAAGGCGGATACCTGGCCGAGTTCCGCGAGGGAGGGGCCTGCTTCGCGAGAAGGAGCGCCCGTCCCCTGCGTAAGCTCGCGTCCGTCGAGCTCCTCCGGGGGTTCTTCTTCAGCGCCCCCACTCTTCTCTCTTTGTCCTGCTCGCCTCGCAGCTGTTCCCCGACGCGCGTGGCGCCTACGCGACCCTCTACGTCGCCTGGGTCACCGGAGGCCTCGCCGTCGGCCTAGTCCTGGGCCGGATCAACCCACGTCGACGCATCGGGACGGTCCTCGCAGGAAGCAACCTGGCCGCCGGAGCTCTCCCGGGTAGCGCCGCCCTCGTGGCTCCGTCGGTCGTTCCGAGCGTGCTCGTCTGGTTCGCTCTCGGTTGTGCCCTGACCTCCTCGTCGACGACCAAGAGCGTCTTTCTCCAGGGCACCCGGTCTCCGCAGGCCCTCGGGCGGATCACCGCGAACCTCTACCTCTTCTCGGGCGCCTCGGGTGCGGTCGGGGCCATCGTTCTCGGCTACCTCGCCCGCACCGCGGTGCCTGCCGATCTCGGTCTCCTGTTCGCCGCGGGTTACCTGCTGGCCGGCGGCGCGTTCGGCGCGGTCCCGGCGCTCCGACGGCTGGCCTTCTGAGCTAGAGGAGGTGGCGGTCCCACCCTCCCCCGGTCGGGCGAAAGGGGCCCGTACGACGGGGTGCCGGCCCGGGGGTGCGGGGATCGGGGGAGGAGGGTGGCCCAACTCCCGCCGACAGAACGCCTTGGGCCCACGGGAGCCTGCGATCGCTTCGGAGCGCGCGGGTCTCCCGCCGCCCGGTGGGGGAGGCCAGAAGTACGGCGTGCGTCCCTGGCAAGGCGACAGTAGCGGCCCTCTCGGTCAAAGGGAGAGTATTTGAACTCTGTCCATGGCAATAGTACGACGGTGCAACGTCCATGCCATCGAACGGTTTCGCAAGTCGCCTCGCCGCGTTGAGCGTCGTGGGCCTGCTGCTCGTGACGACCCTCGCGGCCGTCGCGACGCTCGGCGTCGGAGGGTCAGTGCGTGGCCCTCCAGCTCCCGAGAACTCCCTCGCTTCCAGCTCCAACGGCTCGGTCGGCTCCCTTCAGCCGACCGTAGGGCTTCCCGCGATTCCCGTGGCGCAGAGCTCGCGAGGATCCCCCCTCGGTGCCGCGTCCTCCGCCCAGTCCGCTGCGGTCTGCGAGTTCACCGGCGCGCCCTCGGCACCCTCCCCGGCAGCTGCCGTCGTAGGTACGTTTTCGCTTGCCAACGTCCTTCCGCGAGGGGTCGCGGTCGATACCGCGAACGGCCTCCTCTACGTGAGCGCCTCGGGAACGAGCGCGCTCCTGGTCGTCAACCCCCAGCTCCACGCGGTCGTTGACACCATAGCCACGGGTCGCTCGCCTGCGGGTCTCGTCTTCGACCCGGTCAACGGGTATCTCTACGTCGCCGACAACGGCCCGGGTCGTCACGTCAGCGTGATCAACGCGGCCAACCAAACGGCCGTCGGCTCGATCACGGTCGGCAACTTCCCCGACGCCGTGGCGCTGAATCCGACCGGGCGGCTGCTCTACGTGGCGAACTCGCGCTCGAACTCCGTCTCGGTCGTCAACACGTCGACGTCGGCCGTCCTCGCGACGGTGGGAGTTGGCTCGTCCCCTGACGCGTTGGCGGTCGACTCCGCGACCGGCTTCGTCTACGTCGCCAACTCGCTCTCCAACAACCTCACGGTCCTCAACGGCACTTCCCTCGCCCCCGTGGCGGCGATCTCGGTGGGGTCGGCGCCGTCGGCCGTCCTGTTCGATCCCGCCAACGGACGGGTCTTCGTCGCCAACGCAGCCTCCGACAGCATCTCCGTGATAAACCCCACGAACAACACGGTCCTCGCAAGCTACACCGGGGGCCCCGCGCCCTCCGCTCTCGCCGTCGAACCGGTGGATGGTTCGCTCTTCGTGGCCGATGCCAACGGCAGCGCGCTGACGGCGCTCAACGCCTCCAGTGGCACCGTCACGGGAACGATCTCCCTCTACCAGGCCCAGCCCTTCGCCATGGTCTTCGACCCTCTCGACGCCGAGCTCTACGTCACGGACAACCGCTCGAACAGCCTGCTTTCCGTCGACCCGTCCCTCGGCCAGCCGAACTGCTCCACGCCCCTCGATTCCCCGGGCCCCTCGGCGGTTGCGTTCGATTGCGGAAGCCAGACACTGGCCGTTGTCGACTCCGTCCCCAACCAAGTGACCTTCCTCAACGCCAGCTCCGGCACTCCGCGTTCTTCGGTCTTCGTCGGTAGCCACCCCGTAGCGCTGACGCTGGTCGCGACGACCGCGTGCGGTAACGCCACCTACTACGTGGCGAACGAGGGCTCCAACAACGTCACCGTGATCGCCGCCGCGACCGGCGCCACGCTCGGGTCGATCCCCGTCGGGATCTCGCCGGACGCGATCGTCGCGGACCCCGCCCTCGGTCAGGTCTATGTCGCGAACCGCGGCTCGAACGACGTGACCGTGATTAGCACCTCCACCAACCTCCCCGTCGCCAGCCTCCGGGTGGGCGCCGCTCCGGACGCCCTCGCGATCGACCCCGCGAGCGGCCAGGTCTTCGTGGCCAATCTTCTCTCGAACAACGTCTCCGTCCTGAACGGCACGACGGATTCGGTCCTGGGGGCGATCCCCGTGGGCGCCGACCCCTCCGCGCTGACCGTCGACCCGTCGCTCGGTCGGCTCTACGTCGCCTCAGCCCAGACGGGGAACCTCTCCGTTTACTCGACGACCGGCCACCAGCTCCTCGGCGAGATCGTGGTCGGATCCTCGCCCGCCGCTCTCGCCTATGACGCGGCGAGCGCGAGGGTCTACGTGGCCGAAGCAGGCTCGAACTCGCTCACGGTGATCGACGGGCCGGGCTTCAGCGTCCTCGGGACGGTCGGAGTCGGGGCGGGACCTTCCGCGCTCGTCCCCGACGGGCTCCTGGGAGAGGTCTACGTCGCGGACGGCATCGGCGGGACGATCACCGCGGTCGCCCCGGGCGCGGTCGCCACCGCTTCCGTGACGTTCGACCAGAGCGGGCTGCCGGCCGCGACCCCGTGGGCGGTCGTCCTGCAAGGGTTCGCCCAGGTAGGCTCCGGAAGCTCCGTCAGCTTCCTTGCCCCCAACGGCTCCTTCGCGTTCCGGGTAGGGGCGGTGGGAGGGCATCCGGGCTACGCGCCGACCCCTGCGACCGGGACGGTCAACGTCGCCGGCGCGCCGACCACGGTCGCTCTCACCTTCGCCCCGGAGTCCACGGTCACCTTCGTCGAATCGAAGCTCCCGATCGGCGCACCCTGGTCGATCACCGCCGCTGCGCCGGGAGCCATCTCGGTGCGGACGGAGACCGCCACGACGACCGCCAAGGGGACCTCGTCGACGGCGTCCAGCAGCGCGCTCACCTTCCAGGAGCCGAACGGAACGCTCGCGTACTCCATTCCGAACGTCACGTTCGCGGGCACCACCTACGGCGTCGCGAGGATCGCCGGGTTCGGTTCCCCCAACATCACGTCCGGGCTGGTGAGCGGGGCGAGGCTCTGGAGGGTCGTGTTCGGACCGCTCGAGAGCGTCGTGTTCAACGAGAGCCCCCTGGTCAAGTACGACCCGTATCCGGGGGCCTTCTGGGGCATTGCCCTCGTCCCCGCCGCAGCCCACGGCGGGCCGCTGCCCCGTGCGTCGACCACGAACGGCCGCTCCCTCGGCTTCGAGCTTCCGGCGGGGGCGAGCTACAAGTTCACGGTGACCGTCCCCGGCCCCGAGTACAAGGGGTTGCCGAGCAAGGGACACTTGCGCGTCCCGGTCCACGCCGAGGAGCGGCTCGTCAAGTTCAAGCTGCTCACCGCTGCCGAGGTCTTCACCGAGAGCGGGCTCGCCGCGGGGACGTCGTGGACGATCACGATCACCGGAGGGAGCTCGCCGGCACTCAGCTACCCGATCAGCCTCACGAAGACGGTCGGAACCGGGGCGATCAAGTTCTTCCTCCCTGCGGGGACGTACACCTGGACGGTTAGTGCCACCGGCTTCTCCGCGACTCCCGCGGGAGGCACGTTGACGGTGATCGTCCCTGCGAAGGCCACAACGCATCCGGTCGCGTTCGCCTAGGCGCCGCAGGGCCGGCCCCGGCGGGGCTGGCCCTGAGCGCCTCCCGGGAGAGCCCCGGACGGTCGGCGGACCACGGGGCCGCTCCCGGCGCGCGGGAGGGTGCCGCCCGGGGCCTCGCGGGCTTCCCCCCGCTCTAGCGTCCCGGGCGGGCCGCGGACGTCAGCGAGCCCAGGGAGACCTCTCCGAAACGGCTTAACGCTCCCCCGTGTGCCGTCGGTGCTATGAGCGGCATCGCCGAATTGCGCGCGAACTCCAGCGCCACGATCGACGCGACGATTATTGCGATCTCCCCCGTCCGGGACGTCACGACTTCTCGAGGACCCTCTCAGGTGGCGGACGCCACGCTCCAGGATTCGACCGGGACCATCCAGTTGACCCTCTGGGGCGACGACATCAAACGGTTCTCGGTGGGCCAGAAGATCCGTATCTCCGACGGTTGGGTCAAGGACTTCCGCGGGAAGCTCCAGATCTCCGCGGGCCGGTCGGGCACCATCAGCATCCAGCCGTAGGCTCCCGAGCGAGCCGGCCCTGCACCCTTGAGGGCCCCGGAGCGCGAACGGACCGGGATGGCTGCAAGCGCTCCTTCGACGGCGAGTCCTCACTCCCCGTCCGCGCCGACCGCGGTGGCCCCGTCGCGCCAAAGGATCGCCGTCGTCACCGGAGGGGCCTCCGGTCTGGGCCTCCAGATCAGCCTCGATTTGGCGCGGACCGGCGCGACCGTCGTCGTGGTGGGCCGGGATGCCGCGCGGCTCGCGCGCGTCCGCGAGGAGATCGACCGCGCGGTTGGGCGGCCCGCGACGCGGACCATCGAGACCTCCGATCTCGCACTCCTCCCCGAGGTAAAACGGGTGGGCGAGCTGCTCGCCCGGAGCCTCCCTGAGATCGACATCCTCGTCAACAACGCCGGCGGCGTCTTCGCGCCCCGCGAGCTCACCGCCGACGGCCTCGAACGGACCTTCGCGCTCAACGTCGTCGCACCGTACGTTCTCACCACGCTGCTGCTCCCTTCGCTCGCCCGGGCGGCTCCCTCCCGCGTCGTGAACATCGCCTCCGCGGCCCATCGGTTCCAGCACCTCGACTTCGACGACCTCGGCCTGGCGCGCCGCTACTCAGCGATGCGAGCCTACGCTCGCTCCAAGCTCGCTCTGATCCTCCTCACCCGTGAGTTCGCCAGACGCCTCGAAGGCAGCGGGGTCTCGGTGTTCGCCGTCCACCCCGGGTTCGTGCGCACGCACTTCGGACAGAACAATCGGGGCGGGCTGGGGGCGGGTCTCAAGCTCGCCTCCCTCCTCTTCGCGATCGAGGTCGCCCGCGGCGCAGAGAGCCCGGTGTTCGCCGCGACCGATCGCTCCCTAAACGGCAGGAGCGGCCTCTACATCGCCCGCCGACTGATGCGGCCGGGCTCGGCGGCGTCGCGGGACCTCACGGCCGCCGCGCGGCTGTTCGAGGCCTGCCGCACGATCTCGGGGAGCGAGATGGCTCCCTTCGGACGGAAGGGGACGGACGGATCGCCCGCCGAGAGAGCGCGCTAGCGGGTCCGCGGACGGGCCCCGCGCTCGCGGGCGAGCGCGGCCGCACCGATGAGCGTCGCGTTCTCCCCGAGCTGCGCCTCGACCACCTGCGCTCCCGCAGCTGGAGGCTGGCAACGGGCGCGGACGGCCGTTCGGACCGCTGACGGGAACTCGGGCATACCCCGAAGCAATCCGCCTCCGAGGACGAGGACGGCGGGGTTGAAGGCGTTCACGACGCTCACCGCCCCGTCCGCGAGGTAGCGCTCGGTCTCGCGGACCAGGCGTCGGGCGAGAGGGTCGCGACGGCGGTAGGCGCGAAAGAGCGTGCCGGCGGAGATCGCCTCGGGCGAACCCCCCGCGAGCTTGAGGATCGTCCGCCCGGCATGCGGGTCCTCTCGGACCGCCTCCCGGGTCCGCTCTTCGATGGCCCAGCCGCCGGCGTAGGCCTCGAAGCAGCCCCAGCTCGGGCAGTGGCACTTGCGGCCCCCGCTCACTATCGTGAGGTGCCCGACCTCGCCGGCGGCGTGGGAGCTTCCTTCGACGAGCCGACCACCGACGATGGCGGAGCCTCCGATCCCGGTTCCGAAGACGAGTCCGAAGAGCTCCTCCACTCCCCTGCCCGCTCCGAAACGCCACTCGGCGTAGGTCGCGGCACGAGCGTCGTTCACGACGCTCACGGAAGCGATCCCCAGCGCGTCGGAGACCCGTCGGGCGAGGGGAACGTCGCGCCAGCCGAGGTTGGGGGCATGCACGACAGAGCCGCTCATCGGGTCGACCTGCGCCGCGACGCCGAGACCCACCCGGGTAACGGGGCTGGCTGCCTCTTTGAGGCAGAGCTCGGCGGAGGCGACCAGACTACGGAGGACGCCGCCCGGGCCGTCGTTGGCATGCAGGTGACGCCCGCTGTGGACGAGGAGCCGCCCTCGGGTGTCCACGAGGGCGCTGACGACCTTGGTCGCGCCGAGATCGATCCCGAGGACGGCCGCACGGGCTCGCGTCGCCGTGCGGTCGGACGGGCGTCGGGAGGTCGGGCGCGTCACAGGGCTCCGTCGTGGACCCACCGCATCGGGGCCCACGAGCTCTTGGGGAGGCTCGGGGGCTCTTGGCCTCTCCGGACGAGGCACCGCCCGGGACCGGGGGAGCGCGGCAGGCGGCCGCGACCGCTAGAACCCCGAAAGGAGGTCCTCGATGGCTCTCCGCGGCTCGCGTGCGCGCGTGACTGCGCTGGCCACCAGGATCCCTTCGCTTCCGAGCTCGAGGGCCCGGGCGACATCGACACGGGAGTGGACCCCGGCGCCGCAGAGGACGCGGGTGGAGCGCGAGACCGACCTCACCGCTCGGACGGTGTTGGCGACCAGTTCCGGTCGCGCGGTGGAGACGGCACGTCGCCCGCCGATGAGCTCGGGAGGCTCCACCGCGAGGTACGGAGGCTCGAACGCCGCGAGCTGCTTGGCCCGGCGCTCGTCGCGGGCGCAGACCACGGCGACCAAGCCGAGAGCGCCCAGCCGGCGGATCGCCTCCCCTGTCGCGTCCGTCGACAACGGGTGCTCGGAGTGGTTCACCAGGCTCCCGCGGGCTCCCGACGCCGCGAGGGCTTCGGCGGGGACGAAGCCGGTGCGGGCCCCCGGCTCGACCGGATCGACATGCTGCGCGAGGACCGGGATAGGGACCTCCGAGACCACGCGCCCGAGGTCCGGGAGCGCCGGAGCGATGGCGACCGCGACCCCGGCGGCGCTTCCGGCCCGGTAGAGCTCGCGGGCGATCCGAAGGCCCGCCATCCCGAGGACCTCGGGATAGGCCTTGAGATTGAGGACCAGTACTGGGGAGCCGAGAGGGGGCTTAGTGGACGGCCGCCTGCTTGACGCGTTTCGGCCGGGAACAGATCGCGTACTCGTCCCCGTCGAAGAAGACCTCCCGGTCCGGGTGTTTGCGCTGGAGTTCGGAGATCCTCGCGAGGACATCTTCGAGTGTTGTGGATTCATCGTTGGGGTCGATCCTCAGGTGCACCGTCTTCTCGGGCCGCTCGGTCGGTTGACCGGTTCCGGGCATGAGGCTTCGGGAGGAAGGGAGCACAGCGGCCCCAATTAAGCATTCTAACGGGCGATCGTTGCCCGCGGCCACCTCGGGATCCGGTATTCTCCTCGCGCGGACGACGCACCGGCCAAGGTAATTTGCGCCCGGGCGTTGGCGCCCCGCGCACGAGCAGGGCTCCTGCGCACGATGAGAGGGAACGGACCGGAGGCGCCGGCCGCGCGGACCGAGATCACCGAGGCCGAGATCGCCGCCCACTGGAAGGAGGAGTCGCTCCTCCCCCCTCCGCCGGAGTTCGTGAGCCAGGCGAACATGCGCGATCCGGCCGCTCGAGAGCGGTTCTCGCGCGAGCGGTTCCCCGACTGCTTCCGCGAGTACGCCGACCTCCTCCGGTGGGACCGGCCCTTCGAGCGGGTCCTCGCGAGCGACCGCGCGCCGTTCTACCGGTGGTTCGTCGGCGGCCGGCTCAACGCGTCGACTAACTGTATCGACCGTCATCTGCCGCTCCACGCGGACAAGCCGGCGATCCTCTTCCAGCCCGAACCGGCGGAGGCGCCCCCGGTAGCGATCAGCTACCGCGAGCTGCATCGCCGGGTGAACGAGATGGCCGCCCTCCTGCGCGATCACTGCCGTCTCGTCGCGGGCGACCGCGTGACAATCCACATGCCGATGGTCCCCGAGCTGCCGATCACGATGCTCGCCTGCGCTCGCCTCGGCCTCGTGCACTCGGTCGTCTTCGGAGGCTTCAGCGGCGAGGCGGCAGGGCGACGCGCCGCCGACTCCGGTAGCCGCGTGCTCGTCACCAGCGACGCCTTCTGGCGCAACGGCGTGCTGGTCGACCACTTCGCCCAAGCCGAGGGAGCCGTCGTCGCCGCCCGCGAAGGGGGCCAAGAGATCGACACCGTCCTCATCTGGAGCCGCGAGCCCGGCCGCTCGCTCTCCCGCACGCCGGAGCTGCCGGGACGCGACACGAGGATCGACGACCTCCTCGGGCGCTACTCCGGCCGGACCGTCGAGCCCGTGGCGATGGATTCGGAGGCCCCGCTCTTTCTCATGTACACGAGCGGGACGACGGGGCGCCCGAAGGGCTGCCAGCACTCCACCGGTGGCTACCTTTCCTACGTGGCAGGGACCAGCCGCGCGATCCTCGACCTGCGTCCCGAGGATGTCTACTGGTGCATGGCGGACATCGGCTGGATCACCGGTCACTCCTACATCGTCTACGGGCCCCTCGCCCTTGGCGCAGCGACGGTCCTCTACGAGGGCCTCCCGACCTTTCCGGACCCGGGACGGCCGTGGCGCATCGCGAAACAGCTCGGGGTCGGTGTCTTCCACACCTCGCCGACGGCGATACGCCAGCTGCGCCGACTCGGCCCGGAGGAGCCTCGCAAGTACGGCTGCCGCTTCCGCCTGCTCGTCACGGTCGGCGAACCGATCGAGCCCGAAGCGTGGCGCTGGTACTACCGCGAGGTGGGAGGCGGTCGGGCCGTCGTCGTCGACACCTGGTGGCAGACCGAGACCGGAGGGATCCTCTGCGCGACCTGGCCGGCGCTGGACGCCATGAAGCCCGGCAGTACCGGTCCCGGCGCGCCGGGCATCCACCCGGTTGTCTTGGACGAGCACGGGCAGGAGATCCCCGCCGGCGAGGGACGGGCGGGCAACATCTGCATCCCGCATCCCTGGCCGGGGCTCATGCAGACGATCTGGGGCGATCCGGACCGCTACGTGGAACAGTACTTCCGAAAGTACAACCGCGACCCGGCCTCGAAGGACTGGCGTGCCTGGCCGTACTTCGCGGGAGACGGCGCGCTCCTCGCGGCGGACGGCTACGTCCGTATCCTCGGCCGCGTGGACGACGTGATCAACGTCGCCGGCCACCGGCTCGGGGCCAAGGAGATCGAGTCGGCCTGCCTCATGGTCCCCGAGGTCGCCGAAGCGGCGGTGGTCCCTGTCGCGGACGAGCTCAAGGGAAGGGTTCCCGTGGTCTTCGTCGCGCTCCACCACGGCGTCACGGAGCCCCCCGGGGAGGTCGCGCGACGCGTCGTCCTCGCCGTGGAGACCGCCATCGGCAAGATCGCGCGGCCGAAGGCCGTCCATGTCGTGCCGGACATGCCGAAGACCCGCTCGGGGAAGATCCTGCGTCGCGTCCTCGCCGGGATCTCGAACGGCTCGGACACCGGCGACACCAGCACCCTCGCCAACCCCGAGGTCGTCGAGCGGATCGTCGCACAGCTCCAATCGACCCGTCCCGCCACGAAGGAGGACGGCCCTCAGGAAACGGAAGGCACCCCGTAGCTCCCGGTGGCCGTCGGGTCACGGGACCCTCGTTGGGCTCTCCGCCGGCCCCCGCCGGCTCGGACTCGGACGCTACCCGGCCCCGGGCACGGTCCTGGGCGCGTAGGCCGGAATGTAGAGAAGGTGGATCGACGCCAAGAGGAGCCAGAGCAGCAGGGGGGCGGCCGCGAGCCGCTCCATGCCGCCGCGTCCCAGGGCGAAGTAGTCTCCCGCGGCGTAGAGGCCGATGGCGACCAGGCTGACGAGGCCAGAGAACAGGGTGTAGGCACGGTAGCCGTCCCATCGCGTGTCACGGAACATCGCCAGCGAGAGGAAGACCAAGGCGAGCCCTCCGCCCACGAAGGCGATCGCCGCGGAGACGACATGGACCGAGCCGTTCACGTTCTCCGGGAATAGCCCCACCCCCGCCAGCCCGAGCCCTGCGACCAGGAGAGCGCCGAGGCCGAGGGCGCTCGTGCGCCGCTTCGGCGGGAACGCCGACGCCACCAGGAGGGCGCCGAGCACCACCAGCGCGCCGAGGACGAGGAGGGAGACGTTGAAGAGCACGTGGTACGGCGAGCAGACGACCGACGAGGTGCTCGTGGGATACGGGCCGCAGGCCGTGTTTCCGAGGTCGCTGATCACGTTGTGGGAGAGGCTGTAGGGATGGGTCCAGGCAAGCTGGACCCCGGCCATCACGAGCAGGAACTGCAGGGTCCCGAAGAACCAGAGCGCCGCCGCGTGGTGGACCGAGCGACGCACCAGGGGCCCGAGCTTGGGATCGGAGACCGCCATGGCGGCGAGAGAGGGTCGCTCCTTACTTCTCGCGGGCGTTCCGCTCGTAGGAGGCGTCGCTCGCGCGCTTGAGCCGGGCGCCGTCCCGGTCACAGACGGGCCGTGCGCTCGGAGGCACGTCGATGACGTACCCTCCCCCGCACTTCGGGCACTCGTAGTACGGCATGGGCTCGACCGGCCGGGGGATGAGGTCCGACCTATAAAGGAACCGACCTTCCTCGCGAGAGGGAGTCGGGCTGGACCGCAGAGTGCGGAACCTCACCTACGGCGACGCGCCGGGCGGGGGACATCCGACCGGTCGGAGCAGGCGGTCGGCGGCCGCACAGGAGGGCGAGAGCTCTCCTGAGCGTTTCGCCGAGCTTTCCCCCTACCGCGCCGAGCGCGAGTGGACACGGTACGAGGGAACGGCCCAGCGCGACCTCTTCCGGGAGCTCCGCGAGAGGTTCCTGGAAAGGAACCGGCGGGCGTGCGCCTGGACCCTTGACGGCGGGGCAGGGCCCGGGCGGTTCACCGCGCTGCTTGGCGGGAGCGGCGCACGACGTGTCGCACTCGACCTCTCCGTCGAGATGCTCCGACTCGCCCGGAGCGGCCGCGCCGGCGCGCCTGGAGCGGAGGGAGCGCCTTTCGTGGTCCGCGGCGACCTCGGCGCAGCGCCGTTCGCTTTCGGCTCCTTCGGTCAGGTGGCTCTTCTCGGCAACGTCCTTGGCTTCGCGGGCCCGGCCGGGGAACGGCTCCTTTCCGAGGCCGAGAGGCTGCTCACTGTTGATGGGCTGCTCCTCCTCGAGATCGCTCCCGGGCCCGGGGTCAGGTCCGCCTACCTCGAACGCCTCCCCGCTTCTGCGGTCGGGCGCCTCTTCGAGGCGCCGCCTCGGGCGGTCGTGCCGCGGATCCTTCGGGAGGGTTTCGTCCGGGAGCCGCGACGCCATCGGGAGCGGGGGTTCAAGCGTTGGAGCGTCCCCGAGATCGTCGGGCGCTACGGTGCTCCCCTCTGGGCGGTGCAGGAGATCCTTGCCGTTGCCCCCGCGCTTGGGGCGGACCCGGCGCGGATCGGGGCGGTGGCCTCCCGTCGGCGTGCCTGGGCGCGGCTCCTCGAGACCGAGGAGGCCGTGGGACACCAGAGGGGCTGCTGGGAAGAATCGGCTGCGGTACTCGTTGCCGTGCGGAGGACCGGAGGCGCCCCCGTCCCCCCTCCGTCCTAGGAGCGGAGGGGCCCGAAGGCGTCGGCCGGACGGGCGCTCTTGCGGGAAGGCGCCACGGAGGCTCCCGGGGGCTTCGGCCGACTTTGCCAACATTAATTAGGCAGGGTCCCGCCCTTGAATGGGCGGGGGTCCCATGCCTAAGCGGAACCCGCCCTCCTCAAGCGACCGTACCACGCGTCGGCGGACAGGCCTCAGTGGTCAGGACCTGGAGGCGGCCAAACGGGACGCGCTCCTCCAACTCAAGATCGGCCGCTCGGCCCATCTGTTGACGGTCGTGGTCTCGGCCCTCCTCGGGCTCGACGCGATCCTTCTTCTGTT
Source organism: Thermoplasmata archaeon (assembly GCA_021817605.1). Taxonomy (GTDB): domain Archaea; phylum Thermoplasmatota; class Thermoplasmata; order Lutacidiplasmatales; family UBA184; genus Lutacidiplasma. The sequence goes on from JAKAUN010000009.1 coordinate 92,981, forward strand.
CTTCTTCTCGCCGCTCCCCACGCTCACGGGAGCCGAGCACGGCTCCGCCGCGGTGCTGCCGACCGTCTACCTGCTCCTCCCGCTCCTGGCAGCGGTTCTGCTATCGACGATCGGGCTCGGAACCAAGTGGGCGGAGTTCCGCTACTGGCCGTGGGAGGGTCACTTCAGTGCTTCCGTCGGAGGCGTCGCGCTGAGCCTCGTCGCGGCCGGCCTCTACGTGGGCCGCGTGGAGGGGTTCGGGCCGTGGGGGAGCCACGCGCTGTTCCCGGGGTTCCTCGCCCTCACGCTCGCGACGATCACCGTTTCGCTGCTCGGGCTCGCGCTCACCTGGCGCCCGTGGGGAAGCCGCCAGTATGCGAGCGCCCTCTGCGCCCTCCTCCCGCTCGCCACCTCCCTGCTCGTCTACTTCCCCCCGACGCAGACGGGCACCGGCTCGGAGCCCCTCGCGGTGGCGCTCCTCGTCTCGGCCGTCCTCTACCAGACGTCGGGGTCTTTCCTCCACCTTCTCTCCTCCGGCACGCAGCCCCACCGCCAGGCGCTCGTCCTCTCCGGCCAGACCCGCATCGGACAGCTGGCGGACGAGGTCCAGCAGAAGGAGGAGGCGCTACGCTTCCGAGAGCTCGCGTTGCTCCGCCGCGAGGCGGATGTCGAGACCGCTGAGGCCTCCGCCCGACGGCGCCAGGAGATCGTCTCCGCCTCCAAGGACCGCCTCGAGACCCTCGACGGCGACCTGCGGCAACGCTCCGACGCGCTCGCCCAGAAGGAGCGGGATCTGGCCGGGCAGGCCGCCGAGCTCGAGGGGAAACGCCGGGCGGCGGACGACCGGGAGAAGTCGCTTGGCATCAAGTCCCACGAGCTCGACCAGGTGGTCGTGGGGCTCAACGAGAGGGCAGAACGGCTCTCCGGGCGCGAAGGCGAACAGGCCCAGCGCGACGTGGAGCTTGCCGAGCGGCTGGGCGAGGTCGAGCGGAGGGAGGCCGAGCTGCCTCAGCACGAGGAGCGCCTGGCGGCCCGCGAGCAGCAGATCGCGGAGAAGACCACGGAGATCCTTCGTCGGGAGGGCGAGGTCGCGGCCCGCGAGCAGGCGGCTCCTGCCGCCGGCCGTGGAGCGGCCGCCCCGTCGGCCCTCGAGCAGGACCTCGCTGCCCGCGAGGCGCGCTCCCGGCATCTCAAGACGCTCCTGGACGAACAGAACGCGCTGTTGAGCCAGCGCGCGCAGGAGGTCGCCTCCCAGGCACGCACGAACGAGGTCGCTCGACGCCAGATCGCCGAGCGTCAGGCGACCGTCGCAGCACGGGAGGCGGCGCTCGCCCAGAAGGAGGCCGACCTCGTGAGCCGGCTCAAGGCGGTCGAGCAGCGTGACAGCCAGCTCACGGGCATGCTCAAGGACTACCAGGGACGGCTCCAGGAGGTCGGGCGCCAGCAGGCCGAGATCGCCCGCAAGTCGGTCGACGTCGACCGCTCCCTCGCATCGCTGCCCGACCGGGAGAAGATCCTCGCCGAACGCGAGGGGAAGCTCGCGCAGGCGCTCTCCGAGCTCGAGCACCGGGAGGCTGGCCTGCTCTCCCGCGAGCGGGCCGCCGAGGCAAGCGAGGCCGAAGTGGCTCTGCGTCGCCCGGAAGCCGACTGGAGCTCCGGAGCGACCCGGGAGGCTGCGCCACCCGTGGCGTCGGCGGCTTCCGCGGCTGGCACCGGGCGTTCCTCACGGCCGATGCGTGCGCGCCTGTTCTCCTCGTCTTCCGAGCGCCCGCCACGCCCTGACCCGGAGAGCCAAGACGCCTCCGATACCCTCGCCCCGGCCGGCTCCCGTCGGTACCCCGACCGTCTTGCCAGCGGCACCCCGCGCTTGGACGACCTGCTGCTGGGCGGCCTTCCGCCTCGCAGCCACGTGGCGCTGGTAGGGGATGCGTTCGTCGGGAAGGAGATCACGCTCTACGCCTTCGTCGCGGAGGGGCTCAAACGCTCCGAGCCGATCGTCCTCGTCACGGCGACCCGGTCTCCCGAGGAGGTCTCCGAGAGCCTGGGGCTGCTCCTTCCTCAGTTCCGTGAGTTCGAGCAGAAGGGCAAGGTGACCTGGGTCGATGCCTCGGGGGCGCAAGCGACCGCGGGGCCCCACCGTCTGCTCCCGCATGGGGCCGACGACCTCGCCGGGATACTCTCGGCGCTCGTCCGGGCCTCCAAGGAGTTCTCGGAGAAGCCGCCCGGAAGGTTCCGCGTGGGCTTCCTCGGGCTCTCCGCGGTCCTCGCGCACGGCGACGAGCGGGCCGGGTTCTCCTTCCTGCAGAACGTGGTCGGAATCCTCAAGCCCCGCGACGCGATCGCGATGTACTCGCTCGAGGCCGGGGCGCTCTCCGAGCCCCAGGTCGAGTCGCTGCTCTCGCGGATGGACGGGGCGATCCTGTTCCGCCAGGACCGCGACAGGACGTTCCTCTCCGTGAAGGGATTCGGCGATGTCGAGACCCGGGACTGGATCGAGTGTCGCGCCACGAACCGTGCGCTGGTCGTGGGCTCGTTCGCCCTCGAGAGGATCCGCTGAAGCGCTCGTGGCGCCCGGGGAGGCCTCCGAGACGACGGCCCCGCCCTATTTCTGCGCCGCAGGGCTAGCCTCTCCGTGAACGAGGCGCGCGCCGAGCCGGCTCCACCCTCTTCCGGGGAGCTGTGCATCCCCCAACCCCCGGGCGGCGGTCAGGACGGTCCGGTCCGGGCGGTGACCCTCGACCTGTGGCACACCCTGGTCTATCTCGAGCCGGAAGCGGAGGAGGCGTACATGCGTGCCCAGCTCGACCTGGCGACCGACGCGCTTGCCTCCTCCCCCGGCCCTGCAGGTGCGGCCGAGCTCGGGGTCGAAGAGCTGCGGGCGGCCTTTGCCGCGGAGTACGGCGCGGCCGTTGCGGCGGCGCAAGGGGGGAGCTCCGTGACCCCAGCCCAGCAGCTCGAGCGCGCGGCGGCACGCACGGGACGAGAGGTGGACACCCCGGCCTACCTCAAACGCCTGCACGAGCTGGTCGCGGCCACGCCCTTCCAAAAGGCCCCGGGAGCGCTTCAGATGTTGGCAGAGCTGCGCGAGCTCGGGCTGCGCACGGCCGTCATCTCGAACACCACCGGAGAGCCGGGGGCAGCGCTCCGCCCGGTCCTGCGCCGCCTGGGGTTCGACGGGCTTCTCGAGACCTTCGTCTTCAGCGACGAGCGCCCGTGGTCGAAGCCCGCCGCGGAGATCTTTGTCGATGCCCTCTCGAGACTCGGCGCGGATCCGTCCCGCGCCGTTCACGTAGGGGACGGCTGGGTCGACATCGAAGGGGCGCGCCGAGCAGGGTTCCGGGGAGGGATCCTATACACCGGCCTCCAGCGCTACGGGGAGCAGTACCGCGCCCTCTTCCTCCCGGAGGGGTGGACCAATCCCCCGGCCCAGTACAGGGTCGAGCGGCTCGAGGAGATCCCCCGGCTCGCCTGCCGTCTTCTGGACGGCGCGGCGGGCGGAGCGTAGGCCGGCCTACTCCTCGCCCATGTGGCGCGGCGTAGGGATGACCTTCGGCTGCTCGGCCTCGGTCGGCATCCCGGTCTTTCCGGGCACGATCTCGCAGTCCCGCCAGCCGACCCCGACCGTCACCTTGGGGAAGGCGACCTTGAGGGTGTAGTTCGCGATCTTGCCGACGACGAGCCCCTGGGCTCCGGCGACCAGGTTGGGGTTCATCACCGAGAGGTCCCGGGTGAGCACCACGCGGGTCTTCCCGAAGACGATCTTGTCGAGCTCCTCGTGCTCCTGCATGGCCCGGGCAACTACGACCGCGCCCAAAGGATAAGACTAGCGCGCCAACGGACCCACCCCCTGCGACGCGGGGTCCGTTGAGCTCGGTGTGACGGCCGTTTTCGGCGATTTCGCTCGGCGGTGGGGCGTAACACCGAATTACCGTCGAAAAGAGGCATTTATCTACTAGGACCGCGTCGTCAGCCCCCGAATGCCAGCGACGGCAGAGGCGATGGGGATGGGGGCAGGCGCTTCCATGACCGCCGAGAAGAGCGACACGGGGTCGAACGTGAAAGTGGTCGGCCTGTTGGCGATGGGCCTTACCCTGATCATGATCGGGCTGGGGCTCCTGCCTTCGCCCTACGCCAATGGGTTTGCCGGGCACTGGGCGGCGTTTCCCATTGCGTCGATATTCGGTGGGATCGTCCTCGCCGTGGTCGGGCTCCTCGCCCTCTCGAAGGGCCACCTCTACTGGGGCTCGGCGTTCACGAGCTACGGCGCGTTCTTCCTGGTCTGGGCGAGCACGCTGACCTCCTATAACTCGCTCGGCGGTGGGCCGTTCGCAGGGGTCTTCTCCTACGGGCTCGCCGGGTTCACCTTCGTCTTTCTGCTCATGACGCTCACCTACCTGGTGAGCTCGCTCAAGCACGGATGGATGGCGTTCTTCTTGTTCCTGTTCTTCTTCGTCTCGTTCGTCCTCTGGCTCAGCGAGTACTGGACGATTGGGGCGGGCAACTCGGTCTCCAAGGGCATGGAGTGGGCGACCGGGGGTCTCACCATCCTGACGGGCCTCCTCGCGTGGTACATGGCCACGGCCCACCTCACGAACACGACCTACGGGAAGAAGTTCCTGCCCGGGTAGGTCGGAGTAGGGCCCTCTCAGGCCAACCCTTTCCTTACTCCTTCCAACCGATCCGGGTCTACGGGGTCCGTCGCCCGGGACCGTGAGGTCCCCTGGACCGGCCCGGACCCCCGGGGCTTACGCAGGCGAAACGCGCGTGCGCCGGAGGCCGATCTCCACGCCGAGGCGGACGACCCCGAGGGCGACCAGGAAGAGACCTGCGAGAACGAGGTCCCCGTAGGGCCAATGGTAGCCGGCGGCCTCGCCCGTCCAGAAGACGGCGAAGGCGAGAACGAGCGAGGTCGCCCCGAGCTTGAGCCACGGGGTCTTGATCCGGCGGATGCGCTCGTGCACGAAGAGGGCGGCGACCACGAGCGCGGCTCCGCCCACGAGGGCGCCGAAGAGCGCCGAGAGGCCGTGGCCGGCGGCGGTCAGCGCGAGGAGGACCACTACGGCTTCGGTGGTCTCGACAGCGCCGACCGTGAAACCCCCCGCGAACTGGAGGCCCGAGCGGGACGGAGCGGGAGGAGAGGTCCCTGCGGGCGCCTGCCGGCGCCGGAAGGTCTTCAACGTGCTGCGGAAGAGGAACACGGTGAACGCCGCCAGGATCACCGCCGATGCCCAGAGGAGATCGACATCGGGAAAGGCGAGGACGACCGCTCCCGCGACGAGCGCGGTCGTTCCGACCACCGCGGTGCCCACCCCCGCGCCGACGACTCCGTGGCGGACGCTCCCTTGCTCCGCGCCGAGCGCGAAGACCAGGGCGACCACCTCGGTGAGCTCGAGAACGGTCACCACCAGGGCGGCGATGACGGCAGGCAGGTAGAACCAGCTCATGCAGCGCTCCGCCAAGGACGAGGGAGGGCCATCGGATCCAGCCTGGGGGGCGACGACATCGGCTTCTGGCCGAACCTCCCGCTTTCAAAGCCTCTTTGCGTCGACACCGAACGTCGGTCGGGGGGCTCCCGGGCCCGGTCCGCAACGAGGCGCAAGCAACAATGGGCAGCAGGAGATGGCCCGGAGATGCCCGCACTCGCCTCCTCGCAACCGGTGACGGAAGAGACCGCCGGCGGAGCGACCCTCGTCGTCGGAGCCGGCGGCTTTCTCGGAAGCGAGGTCGTTCGCGCCCTGGCCGCAGGCGGACACAGGGTCGTCGGCCTCGTACGTGACGGCACCAAGGCGGCTCGGGTCACCGCCGCGGGAGGAACGGCGGCCGTAGGCGACGTTCTCGACCAGCCGTCGCTCGTGCGCGCGGCGCAGGGGTGCACGAACTTCGTCCATCTCGCGTCGGCCTGGAACGACAGCTCAGCCCCGGAGGCCCGTGCCCTTGAGGTGCGGGTCGAAGGGGCACGCAACCTCGCGCGCGCCGCGGGGGAGGTTGGGGGGCGACGGCTCGTGGTCGGCTCCGGCTACTGGATCTATCCCGACACCCCCGGTCCGATCGACGAGACGACGCCCGCGGCACCCGAAGGGGAGTCCCGGGCCAACCATGATGCCGAGACGGCGGCGACCGAGGCGGCTCGAGAGGCGCACGCAGAGGTGCTCGTCGTCCGTCCCGGGATGGTCTACGGCGACGGGGCCTGGTTCCGCCCGATGGCCGAGGCGATCCGGGAGGGGAGCTACCGCGTCGTGGAGGGGGGCACGAATCACTGGTCGTTCGTCGCGCTCTCCGACACCGGCGCCGCGTTCCGCGCGGTGCTCGAGAGCGGCCGGGCCGGAGAGGTCTACAACGTGGTGGACGGGATGCCCGCGACCTGGAGGGATTTCGTCCGCACGGTCGCCGCCGAGCTCGGGCGGCCGCCTCCACCGAGCATCGACCGCCGGACGGCCGAGGAGCTCTACGGGCCGATCGTCGCACGCCATCTGCTCGCCAACCGCTACCTCCTTCCCGAGCGGCTGCGGGCGCTCGGCTGGCGCCCCCGCTTTCCGAGCTACCGGGAGGGGATTCCTCCGCTCCTTCGCGAGATGGCCTGGCCGTAGCCAGGGGTCCTTCGCGCGCGCGCCCGCCCCCGCCGACGGGCCGAGCTGCCAAGGTTTCCCCGGTAGGGCCCGTTCGCGGTCTACCGTCGCAACGAGCGCTGCTGGCTCACGAGAAGATAGCCGGCGACGACTCCGACCAGGGCGAGGACGATCCAGGGGATGACCTCGGAATAGATGAACGTCTTCTTGACCGTCGTGAGGTCGGAGAGGTCGGCGGCGGAGAACTGGTTGGGCGGACCGCCCGAGAGCCGGGAGATGGCGGTCGTCTCGACGGCCCAGTACATCACGTCCGAAGGGTCGGAGGAGTGGTACGGATGGTTCGGGTCCTCGTTGGGAGCGTAACCGACGATCCCGACGAGGCCGAGCTCGTGGCCGAGCTCGTGGACGAGCACGGTCGTCGTCACCGCGGTCGCTCCGACAGCCCCCGAGGCGGTGGCGATCGTTCCGGCGAAGACGGCGATCGAGCTACCCCGATACGCCATGCCGAGCGTTCCCGGGTTGCTCGAGTCGCTCCCCCCTAGGTAGAGGTAGAACAGCGACATCGTGCCCCAGGTGGGCCAGACCTGGCGGACGTGGCTCTCGAGCGTGAGTATCTGCGACTCGCTGAAGGAGCTCTGCGAGCTCGAGAACGCGTGCTCGTCGAGCTGGACGACCGACTTCTGGCAGGTCTCGTGGATGCGGCTCAAGAGTGTCGCGACCGAGGGCCCCGGCGGCGGCCCGACCGTCGTCTGGTAGGCGATCTCGACCACCAGTCGGTCGTCCGGGAACCCCTCGAGGAGGAGATGGGCCTCGCTCCCGACGGCTGCGTACTCCGCCGAGGCGACCGGGTTGATCTGCCAGAAGCCGACCACTACGCCGAGCACCAGGGGCGTGACGGCGAGGACGGCGATCTCCACGGCGAGGGTCCTCGTCCAGAAGCGGCCCCGGGAAGGGGGGAGGCCTGCCGGCGCCTGCGCCACGTCCGCGGCGAGCCGGGCGGGACATACAAGCCTGAGCCTGGGGAGAGACAGAGACAAACTCGTAAGAGCAGCGCCGGGACTGGGAGCCGGGGGTCGGGAGCCGCTGGAGCCGTCGTTGCGTGATTTCGGACTGATCGGCAACCTCCACACGGCGGCTCTTGTCTCGCGCCACGGATCGATCGACTGGGCCTGCCTACCTCGTTTCGCCTCGCCCAGCGTCTTCGCCCGCATCCTCGACCCCGAGAAGGGCGGCTACGCCCGGCTCGCTCCCGTGGGCCCCTACCGGTCGCGCCAGCGCTACCTGCCGTCGACCTGCGTGCTCGCCACCGAATTCTTCCTCTCCGGAGGGCGACGGCTCGAGCTGCTCGACTTCTTCCCCATTGTCGAGGGGGCCGGGCCCGAGGGCGCCTCGCTCGTCGTCCGACGCCTGCGCGCCGTCGGTGGCGCGGTGTCGGTCCGCTTCGATTGCCTGCCGGCGTTCGGCTACGCGCTTAACCCGCATGCCTGGACGCTCGGCCGGGGTCGGGCGGTGGCACGCGCCGGCGACGCGAGCCTCGAGGTGTCCTCCGACCCGCCCCGCTACGTGGACGGCTCGCACCTGCGCTCCGAGTTCGATATGGAACCGGGCGACCCGCTCCTTTTCGAGATCGCGTGGGGCCGACGCCCGAAGGGACTCGCCCCGGCCGAGGAACTGCTCGTCACGGCCAAGCGCTACTGGAGGAGGTGGGCGCACTCCTCCCGGGCCCCCGTCCACCGTGTCGCCCACCGCTGGCATCGCTGGGTGCTGCGGAGCGAGCTCACCCTCAAGCTCCTCTCGCATGCCGACACCGGGGCGTTCGTCGCCGCCCCGACGACCTCGATCCCCGAATTCCCCGGAGGGGTGCGGAACTGGGACTACCGCTACGTCTGGATCCGCGACGCGGCGTTCGCCGCCCAGGCGATGCTGCGTCTCGGCCACGAGCGCGAGGGTCTCGCCTTCCTGCGCTGGGTGCTCCTGAGGCTGAGGGACGACCCGATCCATCGTCTGCGGGTCGTCTACGGCGCGCACGGAGAGCGCAACCTCGCCGAGCACGAGCTCTCCCACCTCCAGGGGATGTGGGACTCGCGCCCGGTGCGCGTGGGCAACCGCGCCTCCCAGCAGTTCCAGCTCGACATCTACGGCGAGCTGCTGGATGCCGCTGCCCTTCTCGACAAGGTCGACCCCGCGTTCGTCCGAGAGAACTGGAACGAGGTGCGATCGATCGCCGAGGTCGTCGTGCGGCGTTGGCGGCTTCCCGACCGGGGGATCTGGGAGGTCCGCGGACCGCCCCAGCAGTTCGTCCACTCCAAGCTCATGGCCTGGGTCGCCCTCGACCGCGCCACCCGCCTCGCCCGGCGCCACGGCAGGACCGGGGACGTGGAGCGCTGGTCGAACGAGGCACAGAAGGTCCGCGCCTGGATCCTTTCCGAGGGGATCGACACCTCCCGGGCGACGTTCCGCCAGGCCGCCTCCTCGACCGCGATCGACGCCGCGAACCTCCGCATTCCGCTGGTGGGTTTCCTCCCGTTCGACGACAAGGTGGTGCAGGGAACGATCGAGGCCGTGGTCCGCGAGCTCGCGGACGGCCCGTTCGTCTACCGCTATCGGGCGCCGGACGGGCTCCCCGGGGCCGAGGGAGCGTTCCTGCCCGCGTCGTTCTGGCTTGTCGAGTGCCTGGCGCGATCGGGACAGACCGAGCTCGCGCTGCGTTTCTGGCGGCGCCTCCTCGGGGCCGGCAACGGCCTCGACCTGTTCAGCGAGGAGTATGCCTCCGCATCGCGGACGATGCTCGGCAACTTCCCGCAGGCGCTCACGCACATCGGCATCCTGCGCGCCGCCGTGGCCCTGGGAGAGACGACCGGACAACCCGTGGCCGACCCGGAAGAACCTCTCCAGGCTGAGCAGAGCGGGTCGCTCGCGCCCGGGACCACGGGAGCGAATCTGCTCCCGCTGTAGCGGGCGACGGCCCGGCTCAGGTTTCCCGCCAGCTCGGGAGGACGGAGCGGCCCGAAGTGCTCACGTAGGACTCGCGGGCGCCGCGAACGAACTCGCCGAGCCAGCTGACCTCGCCGAGGGCGCCGTCGACGGCCTGCTGGCGACCGGCGTTGCGGCGCCAGCGGCGTGCCGCCACACGCTCGAAGCCGGGAACCGGGCTCGAGTAGCCGATCGTGAAGGAGACCGAGCCGGCCCCCGCGACTAGGAGCGCAAAGGCGAACCAGTCGAGGAAGAGACCGAGCCCGACGAGGTCTCGGGTCGTGAGGACCGATCCGAGCCCGACCAGGAGGGCCGCGGGGAGGGCGAAGACGGCGGCGAGGGTGAAGAATCCGAGAGCGTAGGCATGCGCCCGCGCGACCCGTCGCGACTCCTCCGCTGCGGAGACGTAGGCGCGCCAGATCCCCGCGAGCGGGGCGTCCGACGCCGGGGGGCTGCCCGACCCAACGTAGGCAAGGACCGTCCTCGACAGGTCGAGCTCGAGACGCTGGTAGGCGGTGATGTCCCCTCCCAGCATGGTGGCGAGGGCGAAGGCGCCGAGCAGCGCGGCGAAGAGCGCCACGGGGGCGACCCAGAGCGCAAGCGACCTCATCGGGTCGTACGCCGCCACGAAGACGAGGATGTAGGCAAGCCCCGCCGCGAAGGCGAGGGCGAGAATGCCCCCGCCCGGCGTGTCGGGCGCAGGAACGCGCGGGGTGCGGCGGGGGCTGCTTTCGGTCGGCCGCGAGGTCGGGTGCATCGAGAATTAACCGATGGGTGCACTATTAAGAACTGTCGAGCCAGATGCTGCGACGCGCTCCGCGCCGAGAGCCGTCCGCCTCCCTTCTTTCGAGGGGCCGAGGGACGGCTGTTCTAGTAGCCCCAGCCCGCGATCCGACGTTCGATCGACCCGTGATACGGCTGCGCGGCGATCCTCGCGGACGCGAGGTCGTGGGCCTGGCGCGCGAGCTCAGCGACGCGCCGCGTCTCGGGGCCCTCCTCCAGCGGCGTGGGGCGCACGCCGCGTTCCGGCATCGCGACGCGGTAGCTGCGGACCGCGCCGGCCTCCCCGGCCACCGCCTTGGTCGCCCCGGAGTAGACCGCGATCTCGAGTCGGTCGAGGAAGCCCTTCCTGGCCGCCGAGACGTTCGGGATCTCACCGGAAGGGATGCCGTCGGTCATCGCATAAACCGGGCGGTCCTCGCCCGGAGCCGGCGACGAGAGCAGCGAGCGGGAGCTCGGGTCCCCGAAGCTCTCGCGCCCTACGAGCCCCGCGATCGTCCGGGGCACGTCCACGAGGCTCACCCACTCGCCGGACCGCTCCCCGCGTACCGTGGCGCCCGGGGCCCGCACCCAGAGCGGGATGCGGGCGATCGGTTCGTCGACGCGGAACCGGTGGAAGAGCGTCTCCTCCTCGAGGAACGCTTGTCCGTGGTCGCTCGTGAGCACGAAGAGCGTGTTCTCCCAGTTGCGACGTCGTTGGAAGGTCTCGATGAGGGAACGGAGCCTCCGGTCGATCGTCCGCAGCGACGCGACGTAGGCGTCGCGGACCATCGCCAGCTCTTCCGGAGTGGGCTCCCAGCGTCCCTGGACCCAGAGCACGGGGTCCTGCGAGCAGCCGGCGTAGCGAAGCCAGCGGCCGAGGGGGACCTCGAGGCCGGCGTCGGCCAGGTAAGGCTCGTGGGCCTCGAAGAGGTTGACGAAGGAGAAAACCGGGCGCTCGGATGGCTGGGAGGCGAGCCAGCTGTCGAGCGACGGCTCGATCCAAGGGGCGATGGCCGGCATCGCCGTCCGGAAGGTCCCGCGGACGTGGCCTCCCACGCGGTTGAGGCCGTCCCAGACCGCCGGCAAGCGTGAGAACGCCTTCATCGCGAAGTCCCGGAGGGGCGACGGCTGGCTCTCCCCGGCGACCTTCGGGAGCCAGACGAGCGCCGGCCCGCCCAGGTTGGGACAGGTCGCCTTGTCGATGCCGAGGAAGCGCAGGTAGAACTCCCTCCCACCGCCCCAGAGGCTCTGGTCGAAGCCGCGGGTGAGTCCCGTGGAGGGTTGCACGTAGGCGTTCGCGGAGTAGAAGGAGGTCGCGTAACCCTCGCGGAGCAGGGCCTCGGCGATCGTCTCGGGCTCGCGGGTGAGGATCGGCCCGTTGCGGTAGTGGGCTCCATGGTCCCAGGGGTAGAGCCCGGTGAACAGGCTGGCGTGGCCGGGGACCGTCCAGCTCGAGGTGCTCACCGCGCCGGGGAAGGTGAGGAGCTCGGGGCGCAGCTCGTGGAGGAACGGCATCGCGCCCGGGCGGTCGACCTCCTGGTCGAAGAGGTCGGAGCGGACACAGTCGAGGACCACCAGCAGCACGTCGGGACGGGCGTCGCCCCCGGCTCCGCCGCTCATCGACGGCGTCGGACACCCCCCGAGGTCCGTGCGGGCCGTCGGGATGGGCGAGAGGGGCGGGAAGAACGGGAGCGGGGGGGAGAGCGGGTCGGGCGGCGTCCTCGCGCGACGCGGCGCGGACGGGGCGTAGGGGCCGACGTTTGGTCGGCCTCCGCCCGCCAGAAGTCGAGCGACTCGCGGATCGTCCGCTCGAGGGGATACTCCCTACGGTAGCCGAGGGCCTCGAGCCGATGGGTGTCCGAGGCGTTGTCGAGCTCGTCCGTCGGCCGCAGCAGGTTCGGGTCCGTTTCCACGGAGAGCGGCACCTTCGAGAGGGCGACCAGTTGCTCCACGATCGAGCGGACGGAGTAGCTCTGGCCGGCGCCGACATTGATCGGTTGCTTCGGGTCGCCGGCCTCGAAGACCTTCCAGAGGCCCCGGACCGAGTCGCGGATGTCCGAGATGTCCCGACGTGGCTCGAGGTTGCCGACCTTGAGGACGGCGGGTCCCTCGGTGCGCTCGAGCCGGGCCACCTGGCGAGCGAAGTCGTTGAGGGCGTCGCCCGTCTTGCCGGGCCCGGTCGTACCGAAGAGGCGGGCGCGCACGATGCGCAGACCGAAGTTGAGGTGGTACTGGTAGGAGATCGCCTCCTGAGACGCCTTCGAGACACCGTAGGGATTGGTCGCCCAGAGAGGGGCCTCCTCCCGGACCGGAAGGCTGGGGGGAATGCCGTAGGCTGCCGCCGAGGCCGTCAACAGCACTCCCTCGCCCGGCGGGGACCTGCGCAGCGCCTCGTAGAGGTGGATGGTGCCAAGGACGTTGGTCTGGAACGTGTCGATCGGATCGGCCCACGCCTTCTTCGCGTAGGCCTGGGCCGCAAGGTGGAAGACGGCCTGAGGCCGGAGCGTCTCGACCATGCGACGCACCGCGCGTCCGTCGCGGATGTCGAGCTGCTTCCAGCGGATGCGCCCGTCGGTTAAGATGCGGGAGGAGAGCTCCGGAGGGGTGAGGTAGGTGCCCGTCACCTCGTGGCCAAGGCCCGCCGCGTAACTCGACAGGTATCGTCCGATGAACCCCGAAGCCCCCGTGACCAAGATCCTCATCGCTTCCCTCCGCGCAGCGGCCAGGGACGCACGCCTGCCGCTGGCGCGTCGCAGGCTCCGCCGCGGGGCAGGGCCTGCAACGGACCAACATAACCCCGACGGGGGTACGCCAGCGAGCTCACGCCCCCGGGTCCGGGGACGGCGCCACCACCGGCGGGTGACGACGCATCCTTCCGGCGAGGCGTCGGGCGAGGATGAGCTCGATGAGGAAGACCCGAACGAACGCGAGGCCCTGCGTCACCTTGCTCGCCCCGTCCCCGCGTGGCTCGAAGACGAAGCCGACCTCCTCGACGTCGCGGCCCCGACACATGACGAGGAGGAAGAGCAGCAGCTTGTAGCCCCGGTAGCCCGGGTCGATGCCCACGTAGACCGACCGATGGAACGCAAAGTACCCCGAGACCGGGTCGGAGACCGCCCTGCTTTCCGGTAGAAGGAGCTGGGCGAGCCACTCGGCCGACCGGGAGATCACCGCGCGCAGAGGGGAGCGCGGCCCCGGCGAGCCGCCGTCCGCGTAGCGGCTCGCGACGACAAGCGAGGCGCCCTGTTCGAGGCGGGCGAGCATCGGGGGAAGGAGCTCGGGGGGATGCTGAAGGTCGGAGTCCATGACGACGGCGAACTTCCCTCGGGCGGCCCTCAGGGCGAGGACCTGCGCGCGTAGCGTGGTCTGCTTACCCTGGTGAAGGATCGTTTGCAGTCTCGGGTCCGCCTGCGCCTGCTCGAGGAGGAATTCGCGGGAGCCGTCCGTGCTGCCGTCGTCGACGACGATCGCCTCCCAGGACGGGAGCGGAAGGCTCCGGAGCCGTCGCAGCAGCTCGGGGAGGTTCTTGCGTTCGTTGTAGACCGCGAGGACGATGGAGAGCTCCGGAGGTGAGGCCGTGTCGGACGCGCGGGAGGAAGCTGCGTCGGACATCGTCCCCGTCGCTCAGACCGCGGGCCGCACCGACCAGGTCTGCAGCCCGTTGGGCTCGAGGGAGAAGTCCTCGACCCGGCCGCCGGCTTCCTGCACCGCCTTCGCGACCTTGGCCCGTCGCGCGAAGTCGCAGAAGAAGAGGAGATAGCCCCCCCCACCGGCTCCCACGAGCTTGCCGCCGAGGGCCCCGGCCTCACGTGCACGCGAGTAGAACGCGTCGATCCTGTCGTTGGTGATCCCGTCGGCGAACTGCTTCTTGAACTGCCAGCCGCGGTCGAGCAGGAGGCCCATCTCGTCCAGGTTGCCCCGGAGGAGAGCGTTCTTCATGTCGACGGCCAGCCGCTTGGTCTCGTCCAGAGCGTGGACCGTCTCCGCGCGACGCTCGGTGTAGCCGGCCTGCTGGCGGACGATGATGTCGTTCGAGTAGTGGCCGGTGCCGGTGTAGCAGAGGAGGAGGCGATAGGCGAGCTCGTTGGAAACCTCGCTCGGGATCTTGAGCGGGTTGACGATGGTGTGGTTGCGGGTGAACTCCATGAAGTTGAATCCCCCGAAAGCGGCGGCATACATGTCCTGGCGGCCCCCGCGCATGCCGAACTCGTTGCGCTCGATCTTGTAGGCGAGCTCGGCGACGTCGTACGGGGTCCAGGGCTCCCGGAGGTAGTGGCGGAAGGCGCCGACCAACGCGACCGTCATCGTCGAGGAGGTCCCGAGGCCCGTGCCCGCAGGCGCGTCCGAGTGGAGGAAGAGCTTGAGGGTGTCGTGGACCCGGTCGCCGTTCGCCTGGGGTCGCAGCACGCGCAGGGCGGCCTTGACCAGATCGAGCTCTCCGTTGTAGACCAGGTCGGCGGGCTTCTCGTAGTTGACGCTCAGGTTATAGTCGAGCGACTCGACCGCCGTGGTCCCGCTACCGTCCGGGACCGCCTCGAGCGTCGCGTAGGCGAACTTGTCGATCGTGCAGTTGAGGACCGCGCCGCCATTCTCCTCCGGGTACGGGGAGACATCCGTCCCCCCGCCCGCGAAACTGATTCGGAGCGGAGCCTTGCTCCGAACGATCTGCATCCGTCCCGGCGAGACCACAACCGGGCGCTTAATGCTTCGGGCATGCGAGCAACCGCGCTGCACCCGCCGTGGGGGACCCAAGGTCCGGCAGCCCTGAGGATGCGGCTATTCGCAAGTCCCGCGCGAGCCGTCCTGAGGTAGCGAGCGGGCCTCGACTTCTCGAGACCCATCTGCCCCTCTCGCACCGGCCTTGGATCGGTCAAGGGTCTCTGAGCCCGTGGCCGCCAAACGAGGGGCGATAGGACGTGGGTCGACCACGGCTTCCCGAGGAGAAAATCCGAGCTACACGACAGGTTACCACCTATTCTAGAGGTAAAACACCCCTCTGAGACGGCCGATCGCCTCCGCTCAAGACCATCGTTTAAATACGTGGAAATGCGCATTCAAACGCACCCCTGTGGGGATTGAAGCCATGAGGAGAAAGATGAACACACGAGTGAGTGGACGGCTGATCTACGTCGCGACACTTGTCGCAATCGTGGGCGTGAGCGGAGGTGTAGCCATGGGTAGCGCGATTCTATCCCCTACCGCCGTCGCGCAGACAGCGGGGATGTACGCCGGTACCAACAGTGCCCCAAACGGTTATTCGACCCCGACACTGTCGATTGCCAACATCCCTACGGGGGTCACCTCTTGCACGACCACCCCCATCACCGAAGCCACGAGCGGCAAGACCGTCACAATGTATCTTTCGGATGTCACTGGCGGAACCGCCTGCACCGCCGGAGACTTTGCCGAGATGTTCAATGTCTCCTACTCCTTCTCCATTACGAGCGCGCAGACGGACAAGTTCACGATTACGACGTCCTACGGCACGACCATCACTACCGGCTTTAACAGCCTCAGCGTGACTACTGGAGCGACCGGTTCGCCATGGACACAGAACGTCGACGTGTACGTCGACTACGGGTCTCCGAGCATGCCTGCTGGCGGGATCGATACTCTCACTCTGGTCATCCAGTAGGCACGAAGGTCCTTCCCGACCCTGGGGGGGCTGTAGCCGCCCCCAACCTCTTCCTCGCCCTTCTCTCTCATGCGACAAGTTGTTAACAGGCGAGCGACCTAGCTCTTCAGCGGTGGATTAACCGCCGTCATGCTGAGATCGATGGTCAGGTCGTCCCGGGGATTTGCCCGCGAGCGGAAGGACCGACCCCCGCGCTCGATAGAAAGGTCCGCACCCCGTCTCCACCTTGCGGAATCGATGCCCCTCCTGGTCCTAGGAGGGGTTTGCCTAAGCCTCGCAGCCTACCTCACCCTGACGCACTCGGCGACGACCTTCGGCCGCTACAGGCTCTGGCCGGTGCTGGCCATGATTGGGGGAATATCTCTTGGGGGGGGGCTCGCGAGCTCCCTCGCTAAGTGGCCCGAAGATGAGGCCGAAGAGCGAGATACACGAGCCGTGGGACCCGATGAGGTGGTCATTTCCCGAAGGGAATGGGAGGCATATCAGCGAGCGATGATGGATCCTGTCCGCGCAAAGGCTCCCCCGTCCCGCCTTCCAGAGACCACGGTTCCGGCCGCACCTTTCCTCGGACCCGTTATGCCACGGGCGTCGGGCGCTGTACCCGCACCCGGCCCCTCGCGGGAGGCCCCACGCTCCGCGCCGCGACCGAGTCGTCAAGCAGAGGAACCAGCAAAGCGCGTGCCGCCAGCTGTCGTGTCACCGGATATCCCCGCGGGCCTGCCACCTCCTGCTCCGATGGCGTCGCCCGCGCAGATCCTCGCCCGTCGCTTGGCAGCCCAGGCGCAACGGGAGAACGCGCGGCAGGGTCCGAGTTCCCGGTCCGAACCGCGGGCGCAAGAGGACACCACCCGTGCCGCTTCCCGCGATGAATTGAGGAGAGCAGCCCTGGCGGTGACCCCGCCTTCCGCCTCTCCCACATCCCCTTCCGGACCGGACTCGGCTTCGCAGCCGACGGTCGTCGGTCGCGCAGAGACGCCTGCAGAAGCACCCCGATCCTCACCTAGCCCCCCTGCCCTGAGCACCGGCAGCCCATCTACCGCAATCGCACAGCCAGTTGTCGCGAAGCCAACAGCACGAGGCACACCGCCCGCAGCCACGGCCCCGGCATCCGCGATACCCGAGCCAGCCGAGCCCACAGCGACCGCTGGGACCGACAACGCACAGACCGCCCCTCCGATTGTGGGGCAACCCAGCGCTCGACGGGTCGCGGCCGCTGGGCTGAGCCCATCGCCCGGCATGCCATCCTCCGCAGAGGAGCTCGAGTTGCTCCTCGCGGGCCTCATCAACCAAGCACCGGAGGCGGTGAGAGTGGACGGGGAGAAGGGCGTACCGGCGCCACAATCTCAGCAAACGATTGGCAGCGACCCCCACGGACCCGACAACACCCCATCTCCCCCCACCCCGCGAACTGACGATTCGTCGGCCGTCGCCGCGAGGGTCGAAACGGGCCTGGAGGCGGGTCCGCCTGCTGACCAGGAGATCGAGCAGGAGTTCGACAAGCTCCTGGCCGAGCTTTCTCCGCGCAAGCCAGCCCCTTCCGGCTCGGGAGGGTCGCCATGCGTCTCCTGCGACCGGCCGGTCGCGTCCCCGCACGCTTCCTGCGGCGCATGCGGCAACCCGCTCTGCCGGGACTGCGAGACGAGCGCGGAGAGAGAGGGGACCCCCGGGCTCTGCCCGACCTGTGCCCTCCTCGAGCAGTACTCCCGCCCGCGAAGGTAGAGAGTCTGGATCTCCCTACACACCAACCGGGCGAACCCAACTAGCGGACGCGTCGGTTTCGGGCCAGATCTGCCAACGCGGACCTAGTGGGTCCGGTCAGCGGCCGCCTAAGGTGGGGGGGGTTGACCCTGGGGGGTCTAGGCGGCCGCGACCTTCACATGAAGTCCCGGTGCGAACCGGTGAAGGAGAGCGATGTGGGCCCCTTCGACCATGGGCCAGAGGAGGGCCACGCCGAGACCCAGGCGCTCGATCCCCCCGGGTCCCAGCCCGAGGTAGGTCCCCGTGGCGTAGAGGGCCCCGCAGGCGAGGACGGCGACCCCGCTCGCGAGTGTGTAGGCACGGGAGGCCCGCCAGCGTTCCTGACGGTGCATCGCGAAGGCGACGACGAGGTAACCGAGCCCGACTGCCGTGACACCGGCGCCGCGCGCCCACACGATGCTCGAAGCGGAAGAGGAGACGCCCCCGAGGGAGAGGGCACCCACACCGATCGCCGCGGCTGCTCCGGCAAGGAGCAGGAAGAGACCGATCCCCCGGGTCGGCCGGGTGTCGAAGGCGCTCCAGGAGAGGAGAAGGGCGACGGCAGCGACGACCCCGAGGACCACGAGGGAGACGTTGAACACCAGTCCCCAGGGGGACGGGGCGGTGCCGAGGTTAGTGACGCGGGCCGATAGGAGGCTCGCGCGGGAAAGGCGGCTCTCGGTGAGGAACAGGGCGATCACGAACTGCAGCGAGGCGACGACCAGGAGGAGACCCCCGGTCCGTACGCTGCGGTGGACCAACGGTGTTTCGGCGGCCATGGCGACGCTCTTCCAGAGGCAGGCTGCGAACTCCTCCCGTATAAGCCATGGAGGTTCACTGGAAGGAGAGCGGCCGTGCCCCGCAAAGGCAGGGTACGCGCTGCTAGGGAGGACCGTGTCGCCCCGCTACCAGAACCCTGCACTCACAGTGGACGCCGTGTGGATCAAAGGGCAAAGGATCCTGCTGGTCCGGCGGAGCCGAGCCCCTTTCCGAGGCTGCTGGGCGCTGCCGGGTGGGTTCGTGGAGCTCCGCGAGACGGTCGAGGAGGCGCTCGTGCGCGAGATCCGTGAGGAAACCGGACTCTCCGCACGGCCGAAGGAGCTGGTCGGCGTCTACTCCGGTCCCAAGAGGGATCCACGCAAGCCGAGCACGAGCGTGGTGTTCCTCGTCACCGGCCGCGGGGGTACGCCGCGCCCGGGAGATGACGCGGGGGAGGCGGCCTGGAGGGACCTTGGCGAGGCGCGCGAGCTGGCCTTCGACCACGCGCGGATGGTCGCCGACGCCCGCCGCCTGCTGCGTCGAGCCGCACGGGTCCGCGGCCAGGCCCGCCGCCGTCCCCGGTAGGGTCCCTCGGGGCAGAAAGGCGCGGGCGGCGGGAGTTCGGGCCGCGTTGCGGTCAGAATCCCTTATCGGGGGGGGAAGGGTGCCGAGCCGCATGGCCCATGCGGAGGCCGGAGGAAGGGAGGGGCACCCTAGACCCACGCTCCTCTCCGACTTCATCCTGGGGAGCCAGGACGGGCTGGTAAACGTCCTCGGGATCCTGCTCGGCCTGGTCGCGGCGGGAACCACGACCCGCATCATCCTCGTCGCCGCGTTCGCGGCTCTCGCCGCCGAGACGATCTCGATGGGCGCGGTCGCCTACACCACCACGCTCTCGCGCCGTAACCTGTTCCTGAGCGAGGTCGAGCGCGAGCGGCGGGAGATGCGCGAAGTTCCCGAGGCGGAGCGGGAGGAGGTCCGCGTGATCCTCCGCGGCTGGGACTTCGAGGGCGAGGAGGTCGAGGAGATGGTCCGTCGCATCGAGTCGAAGCCCAAGGCCTGGCTTGAGCTCATGATGGCGTTCGAGCTCAACCTCTCCGAGATCCTCCCCGACCAGCCGCGGAACAGCGGCCTCATCGTGCTGAGCGCCACGGCGCTCGGCTCAGTGATCCCCCTCGTGCCGTTCCTCGTGGGGCTGTCCAACGAGCTCGCGGCGATCGTCGCCGTCGTGCTGAGCGCCATCACGCTCGGCGCGGTCGGCGTCTACGAAGCTCGGACGACCGTCGGACCGCTGTGGCTTGGTGCAGCCCGCATGCTGCTGATCGGGCTTGGGGCCGGCTTTGCCGGCTTCCTCATCGGACGGATCGTGCCGATCCTCTGAGGCGCCGGGGCCGCCCGCAGGGCGGCAGGAGCCCGAAGAGATCAGACCGCCCGCGTCGGGAGCGCCCAGGCGAGCACGAACAATCTCCGGCGGGAGCGCCACGGGCGGCGCATCCTTCGGACCTCGTGTCGGTGGCACGCAGCGCAGAAGACGACCTGCTCGCCGTCGGCGGCTAGCTCCGGAGTGGGGACGTGATGCTCCTCGGGGTGCCCACACGGCGACGCGACACACGGGTGGGGCCCGCGGACGAACGGAGGCGCGTACACGCTGTAATAGTGCGCATTGATGCGTATTAATATGTATGCCCAAGGGCTCAGGCGGACAAGGCCTTGACCTGGCGGGTGGCGTGGGCGGTACGCTCCCGTTCGGTGAGCTCCCGAAGGTGCACCGAGACGGTCAACGTGCCGTTGAGCTCGACCGCTCCGCCAAAGTACGGCAGCTTGAGCGACATCTTCTCCAGCCGGATGTCAATCTGTCCTTGACGGTTCGACAGCGCTTCGACCAGATCGAAGAACGGGTTGGTGGGATGCTCGGCTTCGTTCGACTCGGGGGCCATGCGCCCCCCATCGCGCTCCCGGGATACGAAACTAGCGTGAAGTCGGCCCAAGCGGCGGTCTGGTTCCGTTCGCTCACGGAATCATCTACAGACCCCCCGACCCTCCCGAAGTCGATGCACGGACCCACTAGAGGAGGGGGGTCGCCGTCGGCCGCGGTCGGCTCCTCGGCCGCGACACGGGACCTCCTCCCTTAGCGGCGGCCGGAGATCTTCCTCAGAGGCTCGCGGGCTAGCTCTCGGTCTCGAAGGTCGCTGCCCCCCGGCACCTACCGAGGCTAGAGGGAGACGGGCTGGCCGAGCGCGCCTACCGCCGCGCGCGCGGACTAGCTTTGCCACGGGCTCGGCGACGGCCGCCTTTCCCTTCCCGGACGGGCCGTGGAAACGGCAGCCGCGCGGGAGACTTCGGGGTGGCACCGCTTCCCTCGGCGGGGGTCCCGTGAAAGCCGGTCTTCGAGGGAACGGGACGGGCCGCAGGCCCCGCTCCGACGCCCCCGCGAGGCGCCGGTGCGCGCACGCGGGTTCAAATACCCCACCCGGTTTGTCAGAGGGGGGCCATGGTCGAGAAAGGGCGCCGACGCTCGATCCGGGTCGTCTATCTCGCGGCGGCCGTCGTGGCGGTCGTGGGCTTCTCCGGATATGTGGTCGGAGTCCTGACGATCGGCACGTTCACTTACAACCCTCATCAGACGAGCGTGACCGGTAGCCCGAGCCCGCCGCCGGGAGTCTCGTTCCCCTTGGCTACGGAGGTACTCGTCACGGCGACGAGCTCTCCGGCCGCCGGAGCGTGCACCGCCTCGAACCTCGGGACGCCGGCGAGTCCCACCGCGCTTACCTCAGGGACCAGCACCACCGTCTGTCTCACCACCTCCCCGAGCGGTTACGCGCTGGGGGATTCTGCCTATGTCGTGGAGGTCTCCTGGAATGCGAGCGCCGCGTCGAGCACCACGTTCGAGGTGGAGGTCTTCTTCGCCCTCACGCCGAGCTCATCCGACATCATCGCGGCCTCCTACGTCCAGACCTCCGCGACGATCTCCGGTACGGAGATCGGTGTCTTCGCCATCGACCTCACCCAGTCGGGGGCTCAGTCCCTCAACGGGTTCAACGTCATCGTCACCCAGGACTGAGGTGTCCCGCCGGTTTCGTCCCTGCCTCCCCGCGTGCAGGGCCGCCACGCTCCGGCTCCTTGACCGCGGGGCGGGGAGGGGCCCGACGTCGGTCGGGTCTTCATGACGGACTCGGGGCGGGACCGACCGAGCGTGCTCGTGGGCGGGACCGGGA
This sequence comes from Thermoplasmata archaeon, assembly GCA_021817605.1. Classification (GTDB taxonomy): domain Archaea; phylum Thermoplasmatota; class Thermoplasmata; order Lutacidiplasmatales; family UBA184; genus Lutacidiplasma. The sequence continues at coordinate 114,607 of JAKAUN010000009.1, forward strand.
TGGTGCGACTTCCCCCAGGGACGGGAGGCGCGGTCGAGGCGTACATCCACGACATCCTCGCGATGTTCTCCGACACCCCCGAGAACTACGGGCCGGCGGCGGTCCGCGCGGTCTCCGATTGGGTTCCCGGCTACGAGTTCCGGGACCGTTGCCTCCCGGTGCGCAGCCCGATCGACCGCTACCCGCTCCCTCCCTACCTATCGGCCCTCGCCCATTGGGTAGGTGGGACGCTGACGACTCGGGCCATCGAGAAGGAGGTCCGTCGGCATCCCCCGGACGTCCTGCATCTCAACGAGGAGGTGACGATCCGCCTCTGCGAGGGAATGGACCTTGCCAAGGTCGTCACGATCCACGGCCCGGCCGAGTACCTCCTGCGACTCGCCCGCTCCCGGGGCTGGTTGGGCGACGAGCCCAGGTCCGACGGGACCCTCAACACGCTGTTGCGCCGGATCGACTGGGAGCTGGTCTGGGAGGCACTGGGAAGCTACGACCAGGTGATCGTGCTCACCTCCTTCGCGAAGGAGACGCTCGCGCGCCTCGGGATCCCTTCGACCCTGATCCCGCTGCCGGTCGACACCGGCCGCTACCACCCTCTCCCCGATCCGCCCGCGGCGACGCCGAGGACCGTGCTCTTCGTCGGGCGGCTCGAGAAGCGCAAGGATCCGACCCTCCTCGTGGAGGCACTCACGAAGCTCCCGTCGGACGTCCGGCTGGTCCTCGTGGGACGCGGCCCGGAAGAGCCCGCGGTCCGCGGCCTCGCCTCGCGGCTAGGGCTCGAGGGGCGGGTGACCCTCCTCACCGAGTGCAGCTCCGACCGGCTCACCGAGCTCTACCGTAGTTCGGGGGTCTTCGTTCTGCCCAGCCGCATCGAGGCCTACGGGAAGGTCGTCAACGAAGCGCTGGCCTCGGGCCTCCCGGTCGTCGTGGCGAAGTCGCGGATCTACGACGGCCTTTTCGAAGCCGGGGTGGTCTCCTGGTTCGACAACGTCGACGAGTGCGCCGAGGCGGTCGGTCGCCTCCTCGACCAAACGGAACTTCGACAGGAGCGCTCGAGCCGTTCGCGGGAGTACGCCGAACAGAAGCTGTCGTATGCTTCGATCCGAGGGCAGCTCTCCCGGGTGTATGGAGCTCCGAGCCCGTCCTGAAAGCCCCGAGTCCCTCCCGAGGGTTCGGCCGGATCGCTGTCGGCCGATGAGGCGGCCTTCCAAGGACCGAGGCGTCGGCGGAGGGTCGAAGATGGCGGGGGGAGCCCCCTCGTGAAGATCCTGCTCTTCGCGCCCAACGCGGGCGTGAGTTTGAGCACGGGAGGCGGCTCGACCTTCACCGAGACGCTCGCGAGGACCCTCCTCGAGCTCGGCCACGAAGTGGACGTGGCGGCGTATCACGCGCTGGCGCCGTCACGGCTCCCGAACGCCGACGCGTGGGCCGCGCTGTACGCGCACCCCCGCTTCGCCCTCCGCTGCCAAGAGGCAGGGGCCCTCCCCTACACGGCGTTCCGCATATTCCCGGCAAAGCTCTCCGCCTACGTCGGCCTTCTCCTCCCGGGGTTCGACGGCTGGGTCCGTCGAACGATCCGCGCAGCGCACCCGGACCTGCTGTGGTTCCAGGACGACATTCCCCGGGCCGCGCTCCCGAGCCTTCGTTCCGTCCGATCGTCTCTCTACGTCCACTACCCGCTCGCGGCCCGCTCTCCGCGGATCGCCCCGGCCCTCTCCGAAACCGCTCCCCTCACCGAACGGGTCGGGGAAGCCGTTGTCGGCCGGGTCCTCGGCAAGGTGGTGGCGGATCCGCCGCGATGGACCCAGGCGATCTGGGCGAACTCAAGCGTCACGGCCCGTGCCGTGACCGCCGCGTGGGGCGGGGCCCCCGTACCGGTGGTTCCGGCCGTCATCGACCCCGTAGGCAACCCGCCGGAGCCGGTCGATCGTACCGCCCAGAGCGTGGCGGTGGGAACGATCTCGAGGGGCAAGGGCTACCACGTTCTGGTCCCCTGGTTCGCCCAGGCGACCCGGGGCGAAGCGCGCGCGCGGCTGATCATCGCCGGGTTCTCCGGCGATCCTAGCTACCTCCGCAGGTTGCGACGGGCCATCCGGGCCGCGGAGGCGGACGAGCGAACGACCCTCCTTTCGGACGTTCCGGGCGAGCGGCTCGTCGAACTTTACCGGGGGTCGCGGACGATCCTCCACGCGGCGGCATTCGAGCCGTTCGGGATGGTCGTTCTCGAGGCAATGGCCCGGGGGTGCATCCCCGTGGTGCTGCGGAGCGCCTTCTCAGGGGCCTGGGTGGACCTCCTCGAGGAAGGCCGATGGGGGTTCGGCTTTGGCACCCCCGAGGAGCTGGGCGAGGTCCTCCACCGGCTCGAGGACGAGCCGGCCTACGCACAGAACGAGTCGCTGCGTGCGGTGGCACGGGCCGCCTCCTTCGATCGCCCGAGGTTCGTCGCCCGCGTGCGGGAACTCCTCAACGGGTTGTCGACCTGAAGATGGTCACCGGCCCGTCAATGAAGACCACGACAACCGTCGGGCTCGCTCGGCCGGCCTCCACGCTCATCCGCACGAAAACCGCGTAATTCACCGACGAGTTCACGACGTAGTAGGAGATTCCCAACGCGGCGGCGAGCGAGGAGGTCACCACTACCTCGGACGATGCGGAGACCCCCCAACTCCAGCCGAGCAGGGCGACGGAGAGTGTCGCCCCCGACGGCGCGAGGTCGATGATCCCCCAGCCCGAGGAGAGCGACTCGGCGAGGACGGACTCGTTGGGTGCGACCCCCAGACCGAAGCTCGTCCCTTGGTAGTCAAAGGCATTCGCGAGCCCCGAGGCCGAGGTGACGTTACGGAAGGGAGTGTAGTTGAAGAAGTAGCCGCTCGGAGGGATTCGGAAATCCTCCCTCCACGGGAGCACGAGGTTGTTTCCGGGCGCGGTCAGCTTCTCCTGGACAACAGAGCCGTCCAGCGTCACCGTCGCCAGCACGGTGAGGTTCTGGGCAACGAACCTGAAGCTTGCGTCGAGGTACGGGGCACCGCCGCCGGTGCGCCCTTCCGAGACCCCCTCAAACGCGGCGGACGAGAGGGGTACCTCTCCCGTGCCGTTGGGCAGGGTGACGTACGTCGAGTCGGGTCCCGACTCGAGGAAAGGAAGGTAGGAGCCGGCCGTCCGCAGGTAGACCGCCGGCGAGGAGATCTCGCCGGGGAGGTTCTCTCCGACGTAGAGCGCCCCGTCGCCGAGCACGTAGGAGCCTAGGGTGATGAGGTTGGCATCGAGGGTGAACTGGTAGGACTGGCTCGTGATCTCGTTCTGGAGGTTGCCGGGTGAGAATCCCAATCGCCCGGCATACCCCGGGATCCAAGAGTTGAGGTTAGCCCCGTCGTAGATGCCCGCCGTGGCCGGGGTGTTATCGCGGAGCCAGTTGAGAGCACGCACAGTGTCCTCGTTGAGGGTGAGATAAAACCGGCTGGACTGCTCCATCTCGGAAAGGGAGAGGGTGGCGGCGCTTCCGACCAGCAGCACGGCCAGCGCCCCCGCGCCCATCGCGGCGAGCGGGAGCCGAAAAGGACGCGAGGCGAGGGTCTCGCGGACCGCGGGAGCCGACGGGGGAGCGGGTCGTCCGTAGGCGGAGCTGAGGAGGGAGCGGAACGAAGGGACCAGCGCGACGAGCGCGGGCATGACGGCGATAGGCATGAAGTAGCCGAGCCGCACCGCGTTGCCGGGGTCGAGCGGGCCGAGGAGGAGGGCTGTGCCCACCACGGACGCGGTCAGGAGCGCGAGAAGCCGGTGCGCCCGGTCGCTCCAGACCAGCACGAGGACGGCCAGGCCGAGGGCGATCAGAGCGGCGTATACCCCCCCGACCAGGGTCGGGGGCGGAAGGTCTCCCTGGAATCCCCAAGCAAGCGCCGGAAACCCTGCGTAGGTGTGGAGGAGGGCGCGGGCCGCCGAGCCGGGGAGAGGAGTGCCCACCCCGGTCGATGTGGTGACGTTGGCGTACAATATCGAGACGAAAGGCATGCTCGCCAGCGCGCCGTAACCGATTACCCTCCCGACCGCCCGCGCGGCCGCGCGCCGGGGGCGCCGCATGGCGAGGTAGCCGAGGGAGACCAGGCCCGTGCTCACGACGGCGAACAGGAACGTGAGCGGGTGCGTCCCCGCGAGAAGCCCGATGAGGATCCCGGCGAGGATCGCCCTCTTGTCCGTCGGGCGCTTGAGGTGGGCCAGCAAGGCCGCGTAGTAGGCCGTGAGGAGGAGCAACGCGAAGCTGTTGTAACCGGAGTTCCACGTGACCATCAGGCTGAGCGCGCCGGCCGAGCCGAGGAGCGCCGCGATCACGACGGAAGTGGGCCGGTCCGCGTCGCCCGCTCGGGCGAGCCAGTAGCCCGGCAGCACCAAGAGGCTCGGGACCACGGCCATGGTCAGCTGCGCTCCCCCGAACGGGCCGAAGAGGAGCCCGAACGGCGCGACCACGGCGAAGAAGTAGACCGGGGGCTGCAGCTGGGAGAGGTCCATCCCCGGAACGGGATGCCCAAGATAGGTATGCAGCCAGGTGAGGTCCCCGCCCGCGTCCGAGCTCGGGGGATAGCCAAGGGGAGCTAGCACGAGGTAGCGCGCGAGCGTGAAGGCCGCGACGAGCCCTAGGAGGACGAGCAGTATGCGGAAGCGGGGGGGGAAGCGGGAGACCTGCGACGGGACCGGTTTGGGTTGCATCGGAGTTCGTCGGTGACCGTCGCGGGGCCGTCCGTCGTCGCGAGAGCTCTCCTGCGGATAACCGACGCCGGTCCCCGTCGCCTGACCCCCACGGGATCGGTCCCCCGCCCCGGGGCGCGTGGCTCCTCCCTTCCTCACCAGGGACCGCGTCGAACGAGTGGACCCGCTTAGGGCGCGTCGCGACCAGGTGACAGAGATGACTCCGACGGCCCGGGGGGGGATCCGACCGGTCGGCTCCGGAATGCCCTCCACGCGTCCGGGACGGCGCCCCTGGGCAGGCTCGCACCGCCCATGGGACCCCTCCGCTCTGGGAAGGGGGCCGAAGTGGCTCTCCAATCCGACCAACCGAGTTCCCCCCCGCGCCGGGGGCCAAGCGAACCCCGCGATTGATTTCTCCCCGGCCCCCCGGGCCGGCCGCGCTGCGGTGAGCCGCCCTCCTCAGGGAAACGGGACAACGGCCCCAGGGGGCCCTCCCCGGGGAAGAGAGGGGAGCTCCCGAGAGCGGTCCGGATAATGGCGGGATCAGGGATGTTGGCAGGTACCCGGGCGAGCCAGGCAAGGGTCTACCGACCTCCGTGGCGCGCACGGTGCGGCCGGTGCCTCTGATGAACAGTTTTAACCCCCTCGCAGTCTAGACTCCTCCCCCGGGCAACATCCTTGACGAAGTGGCGGAGACACCGTGTCACGACCCTCGTCGCGGTGGGGGCCATCGCCGTGGTAGGCATCCTCGGTGGGGCCGCGTTGGCCGCGTTCACCATCGGGACGTTCTCGAGATCCCCGACCCAGAGCAGTGCGACGGGGGTTCCCCAGTCGCCTCCCGGGGTCTCCTACGTGCTGGCCGAGGCAGTTCCCATCGGGCCGAACACCACTCCCGCTGCGGGCAGCTGCAAGACCCCGAATCTCGGCACCTCGGTCTCCCCGGTCCTCCTCACGAACGGCTCCTCCACGGTCCTCTGCCTCAGCACCTCCCCCTCGGGGTTCCAGAGCTCGGACGTCGTCTACGTGCTCGAGATCGCCTGGAACTTCACGGCGATGACTTCGACAGAGTACCGTGTCGACGTCGCGATGGGCGTCACTCCGGCGTCGAGCGACATCATCGCCGAGTCGTTCGTCAAGACCTCCGCGACGATCACCGTCAGCGAGACCGCGATCTACGCCTTCGACCTCAGCCAGGCGGCCATCACGTCCCTAAACCAGTACACGGTCATCGTCACTCTGCTCTAGCCGCGAGCTGGGTGAGCCCCTGGCCCACCGGCGGCCAGGGTTGTGCACGGGTCCGTCACCGTAGCTTGCTCCGAGCGTGGGAGGGACACCGAGGAGGCCCGCCCACGCCAGAGAGGGCCCCCGCCCTCCCGCGACGGCTCCGCCGGCGGGTGGGACCGAGGCCCTAAGGAGGCCGCCTCAGGTCCCGGGGAGGAGGCCTACTCCCTCCCGAGGTTGGCTCGTGCCCGCAGGGCGTGGTAGAAGCCGCCGAAGCTGGTAGCGGTCGGGGTCTTGAGCCCCTGGACCCTCAGCTGCTCGCGGACCTCCTTGGCGCTCTGCCGCAGGTCGAGGGTCTTCGAGTTGTCGTACTTGTAGCGGAACGTGCCCGGAGGACCGCGGGGGAACGACTCCCAGTCCTTGGGGGTCGTCACCCTGAGGTCGTGCAGTCTCTTGCCGTCCGGGGCGCCGAAGCCGGGAAGCCCCGTGTGCTCCTCGGTGAGCCAGAGCATCGTCGCGTCGCGGATCGCCTCCTCCGTGGTCTGGTCGAGCTCTCCGGGGGCGACCTGGGACTGGACCCAGGTGACGAGGGCGTCGAACGTCTTCTCGGAGTTCTCCTCGAGCATCTGGAGGACGGCGAGGCGCAGAGCGGTGCGGCGGATCTCGTGGACGCCGCTCTCGCTCAGGCGGAAGTCGGCCGTGAGCCCGACCAGGTTCTCGGCATGGACGGGTAGCTGCTCGAGGGCGAGGACAAAGAGCTGCGAGGGGCTCGCCCCGCTGCCGACGTACCAGAGGGAGAAGGAGGCGCCGTTCGTCAGGAGGACGAGCGGCACGCCCGAGGCCTTCGCATGCTCGCCGACCGGCCCGATCTCGGACACTCCCGCCGAGCGCTCGCGGACGTCGAGGAACAGCTTGGGAGCGCCCTCGGCGTTGAGGAGGGCGTAGTCGACCGTCTCCTTCCCTTCCTGGACCGCGTAATCGAGGTAGACCTCCCGCTTGTCGTGCGGGTCCCATCCGAGCGACGTGAGGAACGGGTTGACGATCCAGTGACGGATCTGCTGCTCGGTCACGTTCGGAACGTCACGGAGGACCTCCCCCGCGACTTGGCCGAAATCCACGAGTCGACGATTAAGGTCGGGGGCTTCCATCGACGCAACGATGCGAGGTTCGCCGCTTAAACCTACCCCAGGTTCTCGCGTGGCGAGGAGGCTACCGGACCCCAAGGCGTAAGGCCGATGGAACCTACCGGTATTTGGGGAGGGAAAGCGGCCATGGGGCCGACGATGACCGCGCCGACACACGACGCCGAGGGGGAGCCCCGCGCCAAGCCGCTGCATGCCGAAGGACCACGTCCGTGGTGGTCGCCAGGAGCTGTCGAGTCCCTCGTCCCGGGCCCGTCGCCGTTGCGGGCCCTCGGCTCCGCGGCGCTCACAGCCCTCGGAGGCGGTTCCTCTTCCACGGCCCCGTCACATCCCTGGGTCCCTCCGCCCGCACCCCCGACCGGCGCGCGACGGCGCAAAGCCGCCCGCCGGGCCACGAAGCCAAAATGACGGACGACCAGAGCGGCGCGGCGGAGGCAGAGCGACCTTCTCCCGAGGCCCGGCCCGTTCGGTCCGAGGCCGTCGAGGAGACCTGGCGCACCCTCGCTGGCCTCCTGGGACGCGCGTGGCTCGCGCGCGAGCGCCCCGCGCTCTCGGGGGGATGGGCGATGGCTGCCGAGCCGACCCTGCGTCCCGAGCCGGGAATACCTGTGGGTGTCGGCCCCCCTGCGGAGCCGGTCGGCGGCCCCGAACCCCCGCCTGCCGGGGGGGCAGGAGCCCCTCCCGCGGGCCCGGAGGCGACCGCGGCCGTGCGGCCCCGGGGAGGGGTCGCCTCGTTCGTCGTGGACGTCGCCACGTCGCAGCCGTCCCTTGATCCGGCGACCGCCACGCGCCAGCGGAGGGCCACCTTGGCCCTCCGCAACCCCCGGCCGCTCCATTGCCATCTCGGCGGGCCCCACGCGCACGTCTCCCACAACACCTGCCAGCGTCCCGCGCTTCCGCCAGCGTAGCGGGAAAACGGCGAGGGAAGAGGCTCCCCTCTCGAGCGGATCGGCTCAGTAGCCGTGCAGGCGGGCGACCTCCGCCTCCACGAACGTCTCGAGCGAGCGGAACGGCCGTCCGAGCTCGGGGTAGGGAGGGAGCCCGAGCATGTCGGAGAGCAGCCACTCGACCTCGTAGGCATAGAGCTTGGTCGAGCCGACGCTCTCCACGAGCCGGGCGAAGGCCACGGACATCCGCGGGCCGAGGGAGAAGTAGCGCGGCTCGAGCCCGAGGAAGGCGAAGAGGCGGTCGGTGAGCTCGCGGTAGCGCCAGCGACGGGGTCCTCCGACCTCGACCGTGCGGCGGCCACTCTGCCCGAGCTCGCGTCGGAGGACGAGGGCGAGGTCGCGGGCGGCGATCGGGCTGATGTGGTAGTTGCCGTCCCCGAACATCGGAAAGCGGCGGTAGCGGTGCATCGTGCCGAGCATGACGGTGAGGAGCTTGTCCCTCGGTCCGAAGAGCATCGTCGGGCGCACGATGCTGTGCTCGAGGGCGCTTTCCTCGAGGGCTCGGTCGACGGCGCGCTTGGCGTAGAGGTAGGGAAGCGAGCGCTCGAGCCGCTCCGGGGCCGCCGGAACGCTCACGTGGACGAGCCGACGGAGACCTGCCTTCTCGGCGTCGTGGACGAGGCGGACGAGCGAGCGGGCGAGCGGGACGAAACGACGCCGGCCCCCGGCCCGATGCCAGGCGAGCAAGAGGACCTCATCGACCCCCCGGAGCAGCGGGGTCCAGTCGGCTATAGACACCGCGTCGGCAGGCACCCACTCGACGTTCGCCGCGGCCTCGTTGGCTGCCCGATGGCGGTGGACCGAAACGATCCGACGGTCGGGAGCGAACTCCTCGAGAACGGCCCGTCCGACGAGTCCGCCGCATCCCCCGACGACGAGGAGCGGACGACCGGCCGGGGTCGCGGCGCTCATGAGGGCGCCGCCGGTAGGGGGACCCGGGACTCCGTCCCCGGGGAGGTGCCCGTGCCCTCGGCGAAGAGCTCCCTCCACGCCCTGAGGAGGTGCGGCCGAACCTCTGCGAGACCGACCGAGCGCCCGAGCTCCCGCGCAAGCGAGGTCATCACGGCGCCCTCGAAGCCGCACGGATGGAAACGCGCGAAGGCCGAGAGGTCCGGTTCGACGTTGAGGGCGAAGCCGTGGAAGCTCACCCAGTGGTCGACGGCGATGCCGACCGAGGCGATCTTGCGCTCGGAGGCGACCCAGACCCCGCGGCGGCCGCGGAGGTGTCCCGCCTCGACCCCGAGGGGGGCGACCGCCCGGACGACCAGTTGCTCGACCTCGCCGACGAAGCGACGGACGTCCGAGCCCCGTCGCGCGAGGTCGACGATCGGGTAGCCGACCTGCTGGCCGGGTCCGTGGTAGGTCGCCTTGCCTCCGCGCTCGACCGCGACGAGGGGAAGGCCGCTGTCCCGGGCGCTGCCGTCGTCGCCCTCGACGCCGACCGTCACTACCGGAGGATGCTCGACCAGCACGAGGGTGTCGCCGATCGCCCCGCGGCGGCGCTCCCGGACGAGCGCGCGCATCGCCTCGAGGGCGTCCGGATACTCCCGGAGGCCCCAGTCAACCACTGCGGGGCCGGGCAACGCCTCCCCTCCGGGCGACGTGCATGGGTTCGCCGAGCCAGAGCCAGCACGCCTCTCCGAGAGCCTCGGAGAACGTCGGATGCGGATGCACGGTGAGCGCGACGTCCCGGACGGTCGCCCCCATCTCGAGAGCGTGGGCCGCCTCGGCGACGAACTCGCCGACCGACGCGCCGGCGGCATGGACCCCGAGGAGGAGGCCGGTCGCCTCGTCGCCCACGACCTTGACCCAGCCGCCGGTCGCGTGGCTCGCGTACGCACGACCGAGGGCGGCGAAAGGGAACCTCGCCTCCCGCACGTGCGAGCCCGCCGCCTCCGCCTGCGACCGGGTGAGGCCGACGCTCGCGAGCTCGGGGTCGGTGAAGACCACCGACGGCATCCCCCGCACGTCGAACCGGCTTGGCAAGCCGGCGATCGCCTCGGCGGCGACGATCCCTTCTCGGTAGGCCTTGTGCGCGAGCATCGGGGGCCGCGCGACGTCGCCGGCGGCGAAGATGTGAGGGACGCTCGTGCGCATCTGGGCGTCCACCGTGACAAAGCCGCTCTTCGGATCGACCGCGACCCCGGCGTCCTCGAGGCCGAGGTCTCTTGTCGTCGGCCGCTTTCCGACCGTGACGAACAGCTTGGAGGCCTCGAGCGTTTCGGCTCCGTCGGGGCGCGTGACCTCCACGCGGACGCCGTCCTTGACGCGGGTGAGCGCCGTCGCGCGGGTGCCGGTGAGGATCCGCACCCCGGCGCGCTCGAGGGCGCCGGTGAGCTCCCTCGAAAGATCGGGCTCGAGCCCCGGGAGGATCTCCGCGAGCAGCTCGACGATCGTTACCCGGACCCCGACGCGGGAGAGGTACTGGGCGAGCTCGCAGCCGCTCACCCCGCCGCCGAGGACGACGAGGGAGGAGGGAACTTCCTTGAGCGCGAGGATGTCGGCGGCGTTGAGGACCGTCGTCCCGTCGGTCTCGAACCCGGGCAGGTTGGTGTGCACCGCCCCGGTCGCCACCAGGGCGTAGGCGAAATCGACACGCTCGTGGCCGCCGTCCGGTGCCCTGACGTCCAGCGAGCGAGGCCCGGTGAAGCGAGCCTCCCCCGGCAGCACGGTGACCCCCGCCGAGCCGAGCAGGCTCGCGACCCCGGTGCGCTCGCGGGTCACGACCGAGTCCTTCCAGCGCGAGGCGGCCGCGAGGTCGAAGCTCACCTCGCTCGCTCGGACGCCGATCTCGGGCCCCTCCCGGCGCAGCTCGTCCAGGAGCCGCGCAGCGTGGATGAGCGCCTTCGAGGGGATGCATCCGCGGTTGAGGCACTCCCCTCCGAGCTCCGCCCGCTCGACGAGGAGGACCTTCTTACCGAGCTGGCCGGCCCGGATCGCGGCCATGTAACCCGCCGGCCCGCCGCCCAGCACGGCGACCTCGGTCGTGCGCGAGTAGGTGCCTGCCATGGTCTACCCCGTTTCCGTCCCGCGTCCGGAGCCCATAAGCTTCGGCCCCCGGGGCGCATAGATGTCCTCGGTGAGCGTGCTCTCCGCCGGCAGCGCGGTCGCCTCCGCCGCCTCGATCGCCGCCCGCACGCTCGCCTCTGCCGCCGAGACGAGCTCTTCGCGAACGCCGGCGGCGAGAAGCCCGTTCTCGCTCATCCAGAGCTCGAGGCGGGCCACCGGGTCGTGGCGGCGGGCCCTTTCGGCCCAGTCGGGCGGCTGGTAGCGGCCCGGGTCGTCCGAGCTCGAGTGCGGGGTCATGCGGTAGAGCAGGAACTCGAGCAGCTCGGGGGGAGCCCCGTCGCGCAGCCTGCCAAGGGCCCCGGACAGCGCGGCGTAGGACGCCACGAAATCGGTCCCGTCGACCCGATGCCCGAGGAGGCCGTAGGCCCTCGCCTTGTCGGAGAGCTGGCGCACCGCGCTCTGGTGCTCGACGGGGACCGAGATCGCCCACTGGTTGTTCGTGCAGCAGAACAGGACCGGGACCTTCAGGACGCCGGCGAAATTGAGCCCGGCGTGGAAGTCGTTCGAACTGGTCGCCCCGTCGCCGAAGAAGGCGAGGACGACCCCGGCGGCCCGTCGCAGGCGCATCGCCTGGGCGACCCCGACCGCCTGGGAGATCTGCGTGCCGATGACCGAGGACATCGAGACGTAGTGCACGTCCCGGGCGCTCGGATGGCAGGGCATGTTCCGACCTAGCGCCGGGTCGAGGGCGTCCCCGAAGAGATGGTGGACGTACGTCGGCAGAGGATGGCCCCGGACCAGCGCGACCAGCTGCTCGCGAAGGCCGGGGAAGACCCAGTCCTCGGGGGCGCTGAGGAGCCCGGCCGCGACGTTGACCGCCTCCTGGCCGGTCGCCGCGCCGTAGAAGCCGACGCGTCCCTGGCGCTGGAGCGCCTGCATCCGCGCGTCCAGGGTCCGCGCCAGCACCATCCAGCGGTAGGCCGAAAGGAGCGTCCGAGCCCCTCCCTCGCCGAGGAGGGCTTCGACCTCGGAGGGGGAGTAGGGCAGGGGAACGAGCCCGGAGGATTCGCTCATGGCGCCGCCTCCGTAACGGCCGCCGGTCTCGCGCGGAGCCTCGGGACCTTCGTGGTGACGGGCACGCCGGGCACCCCGCGGCAGCCGAAGTGAGCCCCTGTCTTGAGCCCTGCTCTTCGCCGGCCGGCGGGGACCGCTCCGGTCACGAGGGAGGACCCGGGAGAGCTCAGGCGAGCTCGGCGAACATCTGGTGAGGGTCCTCGAGGTAGGACTTGACCGTCGCGAGGAACTGGGCACCCTCGTAGCCGTCGATCACCCGGTGGTCGAGCGAGACGGACAGGTTCATCAGATCGGCCGGGCCGATCGTGCCGTCCGCCCGGTAGACCGGCCGACGTTGGATCTTGTGCACCCCTAGGATCGCCACCTCAGGGTAGTTGAGGATCGGCGTGGCGAGGACACCGCCCAGCGCGCCGAGGCTGGTGATGGTGAAGGTGCTCCCCGAGAGCTCGGAGCGGTCGAGCTTGCCGGCCCTCGCCCTTTCGGCGAGGTCCTGGATCTCCCGGGCGAGCTCCCGAAGGCTCTTCGTCCCCGCGTTGCGGATCACGGGCACGAGCAGACCGTCCGGCGCGGCGGTGGCGATCCCGATGTGGTAGGCCGAACGCACCAGAAGCTCGTTGCGAGCGTCGTCCATCGTGGCGTTGAGGCGCGGGTGCGCCCGCAGTCCCGCGACGACCCCCTTGACGATGAACGGAAGGTAGCTCAGCTTGACGCCGTTCTTCTCGACGTGCTTGGCCATCCGCTCGCGCAGCCGCACGAGCTCGCTCACGTCGATCTCCTCGACGTAGGTGAAGTGGGCGGCTCGGTGGACCGCCTCGCTCATGTGCTCGGAGATGACCCGACGGAGCCCGCGTATCGGAACGCGCTCGGCGACCTCCGAGGCGGGCGGGGGCGCCCGGGACGGGGCGGCCGGGCGGGGCGACGGAGGAGCCGCCGCTTCCCCCGAGGCCTGGGGGGACGCAGGAGTCGGGACGGCGAGGTCGGCCTCGGTGATCCGCCCGCCGGGGCCGGTCCCGCGCACGTGGGCGAGGTCGATCCCTCGCTCGGTCGCAAGGCGCCGCACGTGAGGGGACGCGAGCGGGGCCAACGAGCCCGTCGGGGCCCCCGCCGGGGGGACGGAAGGGGACGGAGCGGAGGAAGCGGCGAGTGCCGCCGGCGGCGGGGACGGGGCCTGGGCGTTCGGCGTCGCTAAAGCCGCTGCCTCGCCTCCCGAGGGGGGCGTCGCGGGGCCCGCACCCCCGGCGTCGATCGTCACGAGGAGCCCGCCCACCTTCACCTTCTCGCCGACCTGGGCGTGGATCTTGACGACAGTGCCGCTCTTGGGCGACGGGATCTCGACGTTGGCCTTGTCGGTGAGGACGCTCACGAGGGGGGCATCCTCGCGGACGGTCGCCCCTTCCTTCACGAACCACTGGACGATCTCGCCCTCGGCGACTCCCTCGCCGATATCCGGAAGACGGAACTCGTAGACCATGGGAGCTTTGCCTCAGGCCGCCCGGACCGCCGCGCGCGCGGCGGCGACGATCTTCTCGGTGTTCGGCAGGTACAGCTGCTCAAGAGCGTAGGGGAACGGCGTGTCGAAGCCGGTGACGCGGGCCACGGGAGCCTTGAGCGAGTAGAGCGCCTTCTCGGCGAGCAGCGCGGCGAGCTCGGCGCCGAAGCCGCAGAAGCGCGCCGCCTCATGCACGATCACCGCGCGTCCGGTCTTCTCGACCGAGGCGATCACCGCGGATTCGTCCAGGGGCGAGAGGGTCCTGAGGTCGAGCAGCTCGGCCGAGACCCCCTCTTTCTCGAGGACGGCCGCGGCCTCCTCGGCCGCAGGGACCATCGCGCCGTAGGCGAACAGGCTCACGTCGGTACCCTCCCGCACCGTGCGCGCGACGCCGAAGGGGACCCGGTGGTCGCCGTCGGGGACCTCCCCCGTGACCGAGCGGTAGATCCGCTTCGGCTCGAGGAACACCACCGGGTCCTCGTCGTGGATCGCGGTGAGGAGCAGCCCCTTCGCATCGGCGGGGGTAGAGGGGACGACGACCTTGAGCCCCGCGGTGTGGCAGAAGTACGCTTCGGTGCTCTGCGAGTGGTAGATTCCGCCCCGGATCCCGCCCCCGTAGGGGGTCCGGACGACCACGTGACAGGGGAACTGGCCACCGGAGCGGTAGCGCATCTTGGCCATCTCGCTCACGATCTGGTCGAACGCCGGATAGATGAAATCCAGGAACTGGATCTCGGCGACGGGCTTGAGGCCATAGAGGGCAAGACCGATCGCCGAGCCGATGATCCCTGTCTCCGAGAGGGGCGTGTCGACGACCCGCTCGGCACCGAACTCCTTGAAGAGCCCCTCGGTCGCACGGAAGACCCCTCCGTTCGTCCCGACGTCCTCGCCGAGGACGACGACATCCGGGTCGGTACGCATCGCCTCCGCCAGGCCGCGGTTGATCGCCTGGACGAGCGTGAGGGAGCTCATCGGGAGCGCCCCTCCTCAGGAGGCAGGGTTCCCGCCGCCTCGCTCTCCTCGCGGAGCCGAGGGGTGAGGGTCGCGAAGACGTCCTCGAAGAGCGAGGCGGAAGGCGGGGAGCCTGCGCTCTCGGCCGCCGTCACGGCTTGGGCGACTCGGCTGCGTGCCTCCTCCCAGATGCGGTCGATCCCGGCCTGGTCGAGGGCGCCGCAGCTGCGGAGCTCCTCCTCGACCCGGTGTACCGGGTCGCCGCGCCTGGCCTCCTCGACCTCGCGGTCGGAACGGTAGCGGTGCGGATCGTCCGAGGTAGAATGCGGGCCGAGCCGGTAGACCTGGGCCTCGATGAGGGTCGGTCCTCCGCCCTCGACCGCCTTGCGACGTGCGTCGGAGACGGCGGAGTAGACCGCGCGGAGATCGTTGCCGTCGACCACGACCCCCGCGAAGCCGTACGCCTCCGCCTTCTCGGCGAGCGTGGTGCTTTGGGTCTGTCGCGCCCGAGGGAGGGAGATCGCCCACTGGTTGTTCTGGCAGAAGAAGACGGTGGGCGTGCGGAAGACGCCGGCGAAGTTGAGCCCGGCGTGGAAGTCGTTCGAGCTGGTCGCGCCGTCGCCGAAGTAGGCGATCGTCACCGCGGACTCCTTGCGTCGCTGCATCCCCATCGCCGCCCCGACCGCCTGCGTGATCTGCGTGCCGATCGGGCTCGAGGCGGAGACGAAGTGGACCTGACGGAACGCAAAATGGTTGGGCATCTGGCGCCCCTTGCTGAGGTCGTTCACGTTCCCCCAGAGCTGGTCGACTATCGCCTGCAGCGGGACGCCGCGCACGAGGGCCACCGAGAGCTCGCGGTAGGCCGGGAAGACCCAGTCGGGAGGCCGAAGCGCGAGGGCCGAGCCGACCAGCGCGGCCTCCTGGCCGGAGTGCGGCGCGTAGAAGCCGATGCGGCCCTGCCGCTGGAGCGCGATGGCCCGCTCGTCCAGGACGCGGGCGAGCACCATCGTCCTGAGGGCGTTCTCGACCTGCGGGACGGGTAGCTCGACGCTCTCCGGGGGGGCTCGGGCGGGGGTCACGCTACTCTCGGCCACGAGGATCCTCGGTCCACGACGGATGCTCCGATTATAAAATTCACCGGAACTGTTTCGGCCGTGAACCCCGCGCCGGGTCGGGCGGCCCGCAACGCCCTTCGAGGAGCCGTAGCGCGTCCTTCCCGATGCATCGACAGACCTATTAGGGATAGAACACCGCGCCACGCCCCCGAGGATCGATGACCCTAGCGAGCTCCCCCGCGATAGAAACCCGGGGTCTCACCCGCCTGTTCGAAAGCCGCAAGGGGTTCCTCTTTCGCGAGATCACCCGGACCGAGGCCCTCCGGGGCATCGACCTCGAGGTCGAGCGCGGCGCGATCTTCGGCCTCCTCGGCCCCAACGGCGCCGGGAAGACGACCCTCACGAAGATCCTCTCGACGCTGCTCCTCCCGAGTGCGGGAGTCGCCCGCGTACTGGGCCATGACGTCTCGCGCGAGACCGCCTGGCTCCGTCCGAGGATCGGACTGGTCCTCGGCGGGGAGCGCGGTCTCTACAACCGCATCAGCGGCCGCGAGAACCTCCGCTACTTCGCCGATCTCTACGGCGTGCCGCTCGGCGAGCGGGAGCGCCGCATCGACGAGATGCTCGAGCGCGTCGACCTGGTCGAGTCGGCCGACCGTCGCGTCGAGGAGTACTCGCGCGGCATGAAGCAGAAGCTCCACCTCGCGCGCGGGGTCCTCCACCGTCCTGAGATCCTGTTCCTGGACGAGCCGACGATCGGACTCGACCCGAAGAGCGCCCGGGAGACCCGCAAGCTCATCCGCTCGCTCGTAAGCGACGGGGTGACGATCTTCCTGACGACGCACTACATGTTCGAGGCGGAGGAGCTCTGCCCGCGCATCGCCGTCCTCTCCAAGGGTCGGATCGTGGCGATGGACTCGGTCGACGCCCTGCGCCGCCTCGTCGGCGGGGACCGGACCCTCGAAGCGGAGGCGTACGGCTTTGACGATAGGGAACTGGAGGCGCTGCGTGCCCTCCCGGGGGTCTCGAAGGTCGTCACGGAGGAGTTCGGGCCGGTGATGCGCCTCACGCTGAGGGTCCGCACCGGCGACCTCGGCCTCGAGGAGGTCCGTAGCGTCCTTGCAGGACGCCCCGAGCTCTCCCTTCGCGAGCGGCGCACGTCGCTCGAGGATGTCTACCTCGACCTCGTGGAGGAGGAGGCCCGATGAGGCCGGGGGCCAAGCGCACGGGCTTTTCGGCCCGACGCTCGACCCTCGCCGCGCTGAGGCTCTCGGTCCTGCAGTTCATGGCCGACCCCCAGTGGCTCGTCCCTTCGATGATCGCCCCGGTGATCTTCGGGATCGTCTCCTTCGAGCTGTTCCGTGGCGCCGGTCGCTACTACCTCACCTACGCGATCCTCGGCGCCGGCATGATGAGCATGTGGGGCCAGACCCTCTACGGCAGCGGCTGGGCGACCGGGCAGGACCGCAACTTCGGCACCCTCGAGCCCACGATCCAGGCCCCGACCCCGTACGTGTACGTCGTGCTCGGCCGCGTCCTCTGGAACGTCGTCTCCGGCCTCCTCGGCGGGCTCATCGTCTTCGGGGTGGTCGTGGCCTTCGCGGGGAGCCCGCCGACGGTCCCGAACCCGCTGCTCTTCGCCGTGCTGTTCGTCTTCGTCCTCCTCACGCTCGCCGCCGTCGGCGTCGTCTTCGCCGCTTTCTACGTCTACACCCGCTACGCCGGGTTCATCCAGAACATCGGCGAGTTCGCCTTCTACGTCGGGACCGGCTGCATGTTCCCCATCGTCCTGCTTCCGTTCTGGAGCAATCCGGCGTCGCTCCTGTTCCCGCCGACCTGGGCGCTCGACGCGCTCAGGTTCGAGGCGATCCCGGGCTACGCCGGCCTCTCCTGGGGGTTCGGCTGGGACCTCCTCGGGGCGGTCGCCACGACGGCGATCTACCTGGCGATCGCCGGGGCGGTCTTCCACCGCGTCGAGCGCCACGTGCTCGAGACCGGGCACCTTTCCGAGTACTGAGGAGGACGACGGTCGATGACGGAGAACGGGACGAGGGCCTCCTTCCTCAGGACGTTCTGGACGAACGCGGTCTTCGCGCCACGCACGAGCCTCGGCTTCATGCGGATCGATTTCGTCCTCGGGACGGTCTTCGTCGTCCCGCTCACCCAGATGGCGTTCTTCGCCCTGGTCGACCAGCTCGGGGGGATGACGAACCAGATCGCGTTCACGGCGATCGGCAACGCCGTGGCGACCGTCACCTACTCGAGCGTCTTTTCCGTCTGCCAGACGACCGACCACGAGAAGGAGTACGGGACGATGGAGCACCTCCTCGTCTCCCCCGCGAACCGGGCGGCGCTCTACGTCGGACGAGGACTCATTCCGATCCTCATCTCCCTCGCCACCGTGACGGTCGGGCTCGTCTACGCCGCGCTGTTCTTCGGAGCGGTCATCCCGCCGGCCCACCTTCTCGCGGTGGCGGCGTCGGTCACCCTCACCGCCTTCGCGATGGTCGGCTTCGGTCTCCTCCTGGGAGGGGTCGCGCTCTACCTTCGCACCTCCATCATCCTCGGCAACATCTTCCTCTTCGTCGGCCTCTTGCTCTCGGGAGTGAACTTCCCCGTGAGCGCGCTCCCTGTCCCCCTCCAGGTGCTCGGAGAGGCGATCCCTCTCACCTGGGGCCTCGCCGCGATCCGTTCCGCCATCACCGGGGGCGTGACTCCCGCCCTCTGGTGGCTGTGGGCGGCGGTGGCGGTCGCGGCGGCGATCTCCTTCGCCGCCGCCCTGGGCCTCTGGAAGGTCTTCGAGCGCCGGGCCCTCGCCACCGGGAGCATCGCCCGCTTCTGATCCTGGGGCCCGAAGGGCCGGGACAATCCATTTTGTAGGGGCGGCGCCTCGAACCCTTCGATGCGCCGCGCCCCTCGGATCGCGCTCGCGCCGGAGGAGGAGGTCGTCCTCGAGCGATGGGCACGCGAGGAGAGGGGCGGCCGGCGGCTCGCCTTGCGCTCGCGCATCGTTCTCGGCGCGGCGCGCGGCCGGACGAACGCGGAGATCGCCGCCGATCTTGCCACGCACCCGGAGACGGTCGCCCGCTGGCGCACGCGCTTCGTGACGAACGGCCTCGAAGGGGTCGAGCGCGAGGCGCCGCGCTCCGGCGATCCGCGACGCGTTGCACCCTCGGTCGTGGCGCGGATACTGGAGGCGAGCACCGACCTCGGCGCCACCCCCGCCCAAGGGTGGAGCACGCGGTCGCTCGCCCGTACCCTTAACGTGAACCACATGCTCGTCCACCGCGTCTGGAAGGCCCACGGGCTCGTCGACCGCGATGCGCCCAAGGCTTCCGGGGAGGGGGGGGCCCGGGTCGAGCTCGTCGGAGCCCTGCGCACCCCCGAGCTCCGCGCCGTCGTCTTCGCCGTCCGCTCGCAGGGCGGTTCCCTCGCCGACGGACCCGGGGGCCCGTCACTCGGTCCGGAGGTCCGGCTGGACGCCCTGGTCTCCGACCCGCGGGCGGCGGCGCAACGGATCCTCGAAGCCGTGCGCCGTCTCCGTAGGACCCGCGTCGCCGCCAGCTCAAGGGGCAGCTCGGCGGCACCGCTTTTGGTCTTCCTTCGCGGGATCGAGCGCGCGACGCCGCCTGCCACCCGCCTCGACATCGTGGCCGACTGCCGCCCCACGCGCCTCGGCGCCCGGACCCTCGCCTGGCTCGAGGCACATCCTCGTTTCCGGCTCTACGCGACCCAGCCCCGCCAGAGCTGGTCGTCGGCGGTCGCGTCGTGGATGGCCCGATGGGAGCACCGCCCCCTATCCCGCGAAAGCTTCCGCAACGCCCGCGCGTTCGCCGCGGCGCTCCCCCCTGCCCCGCCCGGGAGGAGACGCGCGGTCGAACGGCTCTCCTGGCGCGCTCCCCCTGCCTAGGGGGGGTGCGAGACGGCGACGGTCCTTCGGACCGCCGCCCCGCGCGCGGCGCCTTGACCCTCCCCCGTCGCTCCCCGCTCTTGGGTCGGCAGGTTATCCGAGGCACGGGGATACCCTCAAGTGGCCTGAGGCCTCCTGCTTGGAACGGTGGGGGAGAACCGCGGAACGCCGACCCCGCCCGCCGGGCCGCGTCTCGTTTCGGCCCACCCTCCCGGCGAACGGTCCCCGCGTCGGTCCGGGCCCTTTTCTTCGAGGGGCAGTCGGCGGAGCTCCCGGCCCGGCCCGAAAGACCGGCTCGCCGCAACCGGGCGGACCGACCGGCAGCACGGGAGCCGCGGCGGGCCCTCCCTCGGCGTCGCCGTCCGGGGAGCCTCCGCCTCGCGCTGGGCCGGCCAGAGAGCCCTCGGTCCGCCGCTACCTCAGCTCAGGCGGAGGCGCCGGCCCCGAGCCACCCGGATCTGGGTCGGGGCCACCCTCGTTGTGGTGGGGCTCCTGGTCGTGGTCGGGGTCGATGTCCTTTCCTCCCAGCCGACGAGCCGGCAGATGCCGGCGGGGGCAGAGTGGACGATCACCCCGACGACGCTCACCGAGGTGACAGCGCACATCCGCTGGTCCGGAGCGACCAACTTCTCGAGGATCTTCGTAAGCTTCCAGCAACCGGATTGCGCCATCCCGAAGGGGATCGTGGCGAGCCATTCGGGCGGCAACGGATCGTTCTCCGTGGTCCTGGAGCCTGGGATCTCCTACTTTCTCTATGGGTGCTTCTTCGGCCCCACGCCGTCCGGCGGGTCGCCCCCGACGGCGCTCTTCACGCTCTCGCTCACGGGGGGACTCACCGTCAGCGAGGTGGTGGCCCTCATGATGGTCGTGATCGGGATCGTCCTCGTGGTGGTCGGGCTTCGGCGGATCGGCTACCGCCTCTGGAGATGACCGTCCGAAGCCCGCCGCCGCTGCGGCCGTGCGTTCGAGACGGGCAGGGAACGACCGACCCCGGGTCGCGCTCCCCGTGCGAGACGGCGGAGCTCAGCGGGAGGCCCCCGAGAGGCTGGCGAGGACCTCGCCGACCCGCGAGTTGACCTCGGTGGCGATCGTGGCCCGCTCTCCCGGAGTGCGCAGCATGACCGTGAGGGTGAGCTCGGTGCCCTGCGGGGAGCGGTTGCGCACCACGAGCATCGGAGGGAACCGTCGGTCCAGGCGAGGCCTCAGCTTGCTCAGGCTCTTCATGAGGGCGCTCTCGAAGCTCGGAAGGTCGATCGACCCCCCGAGGGAGATCGGCACCGCGACCTCCTTCCATGCCTGGGGCGAGGTGTTCACCACCACGTCGCGGACGAAGCGGGTATTGGGCACGGAGACGAGGAGATCGTCCTTGGAAAGGAGCACCGTGCTCATCGCGTTGATCTCGATGACCGTGCCCGCGTACGGTCCGACCTCGACCGAGTCGCCGACTCGGAAAGGCACGTAGATGTCGGCGAAGTACCGTGCCGAGGCGTTCTCGAGGGGCTCGCGGGCGGCCACGATCGCCGCCACGCCGGCAAGCGCCACGAGGACCAAGAGGATCGTCGTGCCGACGCCGAGCTCCTGGACGGCGAGGATGACCCCGCAGACCCAGACGATGCTCGCCCCGATGCGGCTCGCCCCGACCGCTGCCTGGGGGACGCTGCCGCGGAGCGCCCGCCCGATGAGCACCCGCACGATACTGGCCACCGCCCAGGTCGCCAGCAGGATGATCGCAGCGTAGACGAACGGAAGGTAGGGAGTGAGGAAGTCGGGGAAAGCGCGCATTCACGCCTCGATGGCCCCGGAGATAAGACGGCTCTCCTCGGAGAGCGCCGAGTCGATCCAGCACTGCCGTGACCAGTCGTGCCCCGCGCGCCCTAGCTCCTCGGCCCTCGACCCGCCGTCCAAGAGCCCCTTCATCTTGCGTGCGATGTCGGCAGGGTCGGCCGGGTCGATGAGGAGCTCGTCCTTGGACGCGCTCACGAGCTCGGCGACCCCGGCCCGTTCCGAGACGAGCGTCGGCCGACGGTGGAGCCAGCTCTCCACCGCGACCAGCCCGAACCCCTCCTCCGAAGAGGGCAACAGGGTGAAACGGCTGCGCTCGTAGAGGCAGTCGAGCCCGCGCTGGTCGACGTAGCCGGTGAAGATGACACGCGGCCCGACTCCGAGCTTGGCCGCGAGGCGCTCGAGCGAGCGGTGCCAGAGCTGCGACTTCGACAGGCCGAGGCCGCCCCGCGAGCCGGAGAAGCTGCCGTTGCCGACGAGGACGAGCTTGAGCCGCGGATGGCCCTGCGCGACGCGCTCGAAGGCACGGATCGCCTGGTCCTGGCCCTTCATCGGGTCCATGCGTCCGACGACCAGGGCGACATCGTCCTCCGCGGCGATTCCCCAGCGGGCGCACGTCGCGTCGATCTCGGGCCGGGCCGGCTGCCCGTACTCCTCCGGGTCCAGATACGGGTAGAGGAGCTCGGTCCTGCCGGTGTAGCCGAGGGCCCGGATGGCCGCCAGGTACCTGCGGCTGCTCGCCACGACGATGTCGTAGCTGTTGAGGAGGCGCACCAGGGTCGGCTTCCAGTCGGCAGGGAGCGTGCGCTCGTCAAAGGGGATGTGCCAGCGGAAGACCTTGAACTTCGGCGTGCGCAGCATCTCGCCGGTCGGCAACTGCTGGAAGTCGTGTACATAGAACAGGTCGAAGTCGTTGGTCCGGTCGAGCTCCCGTATCCGCTCGGCGGTTGCGCGGTTGTAGTAGGTGTACTCCGAGAAATCCTCCGTCCAGAACAGCTCGTCTCGCCCCCGCGGGTCCCCCGTGCCATGGACAGCGCCCCAGAGCGACTCCTTGGTCTTGCTGTAGCCCGAGAGCCGCCGGTGTTCGAGCGAGGTGTGGTGGAGGATCACGCCATGGAGCCGCGCCAAGGGCGGAGCGTGCGGGTTGAGGGCGACCCAGTGCGCGGAACGGAGGAGGCCGCCCTCCAGGCCACGTCGGAGGAACGGGTAGACCATCCGGGTCACCCCTCCGGGGGAGAACCGGTAATCCACGCCCTGCTCGAGTGCCTCGAGCTCGACCGGACCCTCGCCGCGGCGGCTCCGGCGTGCCGTCCGTTCCCGGGCGAGGAACTGGACGAGAGGCGTCTGACTGCTGACGCAGATGTTGAGGCCCTGCATCTCCTCGAACGGGGCCCTTCTGTAAGCCGCGCCGCCCTATTCAGCTTTGAGACGAGGGCCGGCGAACGGAGGCCCCCGGTCCGGCAGGGCTCATATGCCCGAGCGGGGTCCTGGGTCGATCGTGCAGCTTCGGCGGCGGTTTCGCCTGCGTCGCCCCTCGTGGGGTATGGCCCTGCTCGGGGTCGCCATCCTCGTCGACCTGGCGGTCCTCTTCGCCGTCCCCTGCCCCCACTTCTACGAGGCGGTGGTGCCGTCCACGACCCAGGAGCAGCTCAGCGTTCCGTCCGGAGAGCACGTGATTGTCACGGTCCGCTGGTACCAGCCGCAGGGAGCCACGGCCACGGTCTTCCTCCAGAGCGGGAAGTCGCTCCATACCTCCACGACGGTGCTCAACGAATCGGGGAGCCAGGGCACCCTCACGTTCACCACCGGCTCCGGGCTGTGGTGGCTTTTCGTGGGGAGCGGATCGCCCATCTACTATGTCGTGAGCTACAACTCCCCCCTGCTGTAGAGGGCCCGCCCGGAGAGAGGGAGGCGAGCGGCCCGGGGGAGTTCGGACGCCCGGTCCGACCCCCGCGTCGGGCGACGGGAGCTCTCACGTCGGGGCGGTCGCCCTGACCTGCCCCAGGGGCCGTACGCCCGAGGCGCTACCGCGGACCGGAGGTCCCCGGGGCGTCCGCCGGGGGAACGAGGGGATGCTCGAGGTCCCAGCGGAGCCTCGCGGCCGCGAGCTCCTTCCACTCTCGGGCAGACGCGCGGGCGCGTCGCGCGGCGATCGCGCCCGGCAGAAGGGCGACCGACGACAGCACGAGGACGGCCCACCCCCACCAGGCCCAGGCGACCGTGGCATGGAGCGCGGCGGGAGCACCCTGGACCCCTACCGTTCCGGAGGAGGGGCTCGCCCAGTAGTCGCCCGGGACCCTCAGCGCGAAGTCGTAGGAGCCGTTGGGCACCCAGAACGTGAGGCCCGTCTCTTCGGTGAAGGCGGCATCGACGTAGCCCGAGGGGAACGTGAGGCTCGCGGTCCAGTTGAGACCGAGCGCGTCGACGGTCGTAGAGAAGGTGACCGGGAACGGCCCGAAGATCGTCACCACGGAGCCGCCCGTGGGCGCTGCGAAGGCGGTGAGGACGTCACCGGTGACGGGGTCGACCGCCGTGGATTCCAACGTATTGGCGTACTCGAAGAGGGCGTGCGGAGCGGCCAAAAGGCTAGCCTCGATCGCGTAGGTCGTCGCCGAGAGCATAAAGAGCGTCCCGGGGGTCCCGGCGGTGCCGCCGCAATTGCCGAGGGCGTAGATCACATCGTTGGTCGGGTCCGTGCTGAGGGAGTCGGCAAAGCAGCCGAGCGAGGTGACCGGACTCACCGTGAAGCGACTCCCCGACACGACGAACAGCGTCATGTCGCGCAGTCCGTTGGAGGCGAAGCCCGCGACGTAGACGACGTTGCCGCGGGGGTCCACCGCGAACGGCCCCACCATCGTCCCGGTCGCATCCACGGTGTGCACGAGCCCGCCGGTCGTTCCGTTGACCACGGAGACGCACGCCTGGAAGCCGCTTGTCAAGCAGCTCACGAACACGTCCCCGTCCACGGGGTCGTAGATCATCTCGAACTTCGGCGACGCTCCCGGGAGCACCGTCCCGCCCACGTCGGGGACGGTGGCGAGAACGGACTGGTTCGTCCCGGAGATGACCGTGAGGTTCCCGGCCGGGCCGGTGAGGAGGAAGAGATTGCCGTTGGATGCGTCGGCGACCATCGCGGTAGGATCGCAAGGGACCCGGACCGAGGCGACCACGGTATTCGTGCCTCCATCGATGACCGTCAGGTCGGTCGTTCCGACAACCCCAGGGTAGGGGCAGGCATGGGCGACATAGATGTCGCCGTTCCCGGGGTCGTAGAGAGGGAGCCGGGCAAGAGGGGAGGTGCTGATGTTCGTGATGAGCCGAAGGTTCGCGCCCGAGAACACCGAGACCGAATCGTTGAGATCGGTGATGTAGACCTCTCCGGTCGCAGCGTCCAGCGTCATGTTCGGCGAGCCGTTCTCCGAAAAGCCGTGGTGATCCACCACGTCGAAGGTCCGGTCCGACACGATCCGCAAGAGGCCGGTGAGATTCTGTCCGACCTTCACGCTCGAGAGGAGTACGAAGGTAGTGTTGAGGGGGTCGGCGGCGACCTGTTTCACCGGGTTCGAGGTCATGATCGGCCCGAGGGGGACCGACGTGGCGGCGATGCTGCCGTCCAGGGGAACGACCGACCGGCTCACGGGGGCCAGGGCCGGGCCGGCCGGTGGGGCGAGCCCGTGGGTCCCGAGGGCTGCCGCGGCACCTGCCCCCGCCCACATGGAGCAGAGGAGGAGAATCGTCGGTACGATTGCGAAGGGTATCCCCAGGGAGCGCACCATCGGAGCTTCGTCGGTGGGAGAAACTCGGGCTATACGAGCCTTGTCGGGCGACTCGCAGGCAGCCGCTGCGCTCCGACGAGGGGACGAGGAGATGGTGTAGGTCGGCCTCTGCATCGAGCAGACCCTCAAGAGGTGGTCCGATCCTGGGGCGGTGCGCCGCTCTCCGCAAACCTTCGGAGCGTTGCGCGGGCCCTGCGTCGGAGTTCGGTTCGCGGCAGGGTGGCTAAAGCTCGAAGCGGAAGGTCGTGGGCCCAGTCGCCGATCATTTCCAACCCCAGGTAGTAGCCGGTCTCGATGTAGCCACCGACATCGTACCATGAGCCGAAGAACGGCCGGAGCGACCTTCTCTCTCGTACGTCCCGCAGGAACTTCCTCGCTAGCCAGGGGCGTCTTTCCTCACACCACGGGAGCCAGTCCCCCTTTCCCGTGCGCAAGGCGAACAATCGAGGCTCCAGTTTCCGCTCGCAGTAGGTAGCAAACCCTTCCTCGTAGAGGGTCCACCACGGGTCGGAGCTCTGCTCCCCCCGGTCGCCTCGCCAGACCTGGTGCGCGAGATGTGCCATCTCGTGAGCAACTATCCGACGGGACCACCCATCCCCACCCCCGTGGTTCTCGGCCGCGTTCTCCAGCCCGAAGAGGCAGGCGGGGCGTCCCTCGTAGGTCGTCGCCCAGCCTGCACCGCAACCGATGCCCACGTAGATCACAAAAGCGACCGGGAAGCGCAGTTCCAAGACCCTCCGGGCACGCGCCCAACTCGTAGGGAGAGTCTCGAGGAGGTCATGATGGAGTTCCCGCATCCGATCGAGGTGGCTCCCGAAGTGGGGGAACACCTGCTTTCGTGCGACCCGTCTCCAGTCCACCCCTTCGGTGGTGTAGTTCTCCTTCAGCTTCTCGAGAAGTTCCGGCCAGGGCTGCATGTACTCGACTTCCCAGCGCTCGAGCTGGCGAGTAAGAGGCTCGTTGCGAACGCTCTCCCAGAACTTCTCGAACGCCGGGAATGCATCCACGATGCGCGGCTTGGCCGTCCCGCGGGTGGCGGTCATGCGTTCGGATGCCGATCCCAACTGGCGCAGGACGGTCCCTACCAAGAATCCGCCTCCGCCCGTAGCCGACCGTGCGGCCATGAAAAGTCTGTAGGATGCTCATCGGGGGCGGTTGGCGGGCGTTCCGGGTCCGCCTTCTCGTCCGCGCTCGAGCTCGTACCGGCGCTGTGCTGCGACAAGCACGACCGCACCGGCGACGAAGAGCACCGTGGCGATCGGCAGGTACACGTAGAGGAGCCAGCGCGGATCTCCGCCGAGGTAGGCTCGAACGCTTTCGACCGCCATTTCCGCCCCGGCGATCGCGAGCGAGGCGCCCCCGATGGCGTCGAGGGTTGTTCGGCGCAGGAACGAAAAGCCCAAGGGCCCATGGCGGGCTTGGACCTATACTTTGTGCTTGCTCGGCTTGAGAGTGCACCGGACCCTCGCGTGGGTAGGCGGCTGGGAACTCCCTGGGTCTTGCACTCGCGCCCCCTCGGCGAGCGACGACTGAGGGCACCGGAAGGTCTTTCACGCTACGAGCCTCGGAGAACCCGTGCTCAAGCTGATCGCCCCGGCGCCTTGTACCGAGGAGGAGCTCCTTTGGAATTTCGCATACTCTGACCTGACTTCCACGGCATTTGGGTAGCAGGTGCCTACCCAAACCCAGTTTCTCTCTCGTAGATCGGTGGGCCCACTCGACCGGCAAGGTCTTGTATAGCATACGTAATGGCGTATGCCGTGACCCACCGGGTCTACAAGGTCGTGGGCAAGCGTCGGTATGCCTACGAGTACGAGTCCTACTGGGACCCGAAGCGCCGACGAACCCACCAGCGCATGGTCCGCTACCTCGGGCCCTGCGACCCGAAGGGGCGGATCCTGGCCCCGCCCAAGACCCGGCTCGAGAGCGTTCACTCAGCGTTCCCGGTCGGTCCGCTCGCCGTCTTCTTCGCCGCGGCCGAGCAGCTCGGAGTTCGGGAACGCATCCAGAAGGTCCTCAAGGTCGATGAGCCAGCGGCGGGCCACCTGTTGATCCTAGCCCTCAACCAGGCGGCCGCCCGGGTCCCGATCTACCGTCTTCCCGACTGGGTGAGAGCCAGTCCGCTCCCGAAGTGGCTCTCGTGGGAGGGGGAGGAACTCACGCCGCGCTCCTTTGAGGAGGCCCTCGGGTGGCTCAGTCGCCTCACTCCGGAGAAGACCTGGGAGGACCGAGGGCTCCTCCTGCAGCAGGAGCTCAATCGGGCGTGGCGGAACGGCTCCCGCGAGCCCGCCGGCGCCTACTACGACATCACCAAGCAGGCGTACTACGGAAGCCACTGTCCCTACGCCCAGCTCGGGCACGACGAGCGCGGGACGACGGTCGTCGTGGGGTTCGGGATGGTGGTGTCGAAGGAGCACCACCATCCGTTGCTCTGCCGCGCCCTCTACGCCGGGCAGAACGACTTCCTGAGCGTCACGCCGACCCTGGAGTTCCTCCAGGGCCAGCAGCTCGGGCACCTGGCGCTGGTCATGGACAAGGGGATGACCTCGAGGCCGAACGTCACCCGGGCGGTCGCGGCGGGCTACCATGTGATCGGCTCGGTGAAGGGGTGGAGCGCGGAAGCGGTCGCCTACGCCTCCCGATGGCCCGGCGAACAGCTCGAGCGGGCCGAGCATGTGGTCGGGACCTCCCATGGCGGGGCGGTGTATGCGCGGGCGTTCACGGCGTCGTTGATGGGGTTCCCGAGGATGCGGATCGCCGTCATTGAGAACCTATCGAGGAAGGCGGAGGACCGACAAGCACGCGACCTGATGATGCAAGAGCTCGAGGGACCGGTGGCGAAAGCTCGGTTGGAGGAGATCCGTGCGGAACTGGGCGAGGTGGTCGTCCCCTCCCCCGGCCGTCGGGGGTTTCGGGTCGACCCGAAGGCAGTCGAGGTGGAGCGGGCGCTCGACGGACGGTTCCTGCTGTTCAGCACCGATCTCTCCCTGGACGGTCGGGCGATGTATCGCGCCTACTTCGCGAAGGATGCGATCGAGAAGGCGTTCCGGACGAGCAAGGGAGAGCTGTCCCTGGGCCCGGTGCGATACCGACGGAAGGATCGGCTGGACGCCTACGCCACGGTGGTCTACCTGGCGTATCTGTTGTGGAGTTGGGCGGAGCGCAAGCTGCAGGAGAAATACCCCGAGCGGCACCTCGCGGAGGTCCTTCGCTCTCTCGAGAGCGTGTCGTGGGTTCGGTTTGGGACGGGAAAATCGGTCCGGGAATGGTGCCCTCGGCTCACGAAGGAGCAGAAGGACCTGCTCTCCGCTGTCGGTGGGCTCGATTATCTACCTGCTACGTAAACCCGCGGGAAGGCAGGTCAGAACCAGTGCCGCAGCCAGTACTTCTCGAACAGGACCTTCTGCGTGTGATAGATCGCGCTGGGACCCCTGAGCTTGAGCGTGGGCCGGGGGGCGGCCAGGAAGTTTCCCGCCATGAATGCGCTCTTTCCTTTCCCTGTCTCCAGGAAGCAGGTGCCGTATCCGTCCCAGGTCTGGGACCGTCCCCGACCGGTGATCTTGACAGCCAAGTTGTGCGCCACGACCTTCCCTTGCCCGGAGGCGAAGACCCCGGCCTTGGGAAGGAGCGGCACGTAGCCGTTCGGCGTGGCGAGGGCCGTGACGTCGCCGATGGCGAAGACGCCTGACTGCTCGGTCTGGAGGGTACCCGGGTCGACAGGGACCCAGCCCGACGCGTCGGTCAGTCCCGCGTCCACGACCGGCTTGGGGGCACGGTGCGGGGGCACGCAGATCAGAAGATCGAACGGGAGGGGTTCGCCCTCCTCGAAGGTCAGCGAACGCGGACCCACCTCCTTCAGCTTCCGCTTGGGGTGGTAGGCGATCCCCCGCTCCTGGAGCATGGCCAGAACCTTGCCGCCGTTCTCGGGCCCCGCGGCCGGGAGCGGGGCACCCTCCGGCG
This sequence comes from Thermoplasmata archaeon, assembly GCA_021817605.1. Lineage (GTDB taxonomy): Archaea > Thermoplasmatota > Thermoplasmata > Lutacidiplasmatales > UBA184 > Lutacidiplasma. Next base: position 143,600 of record JAKAUN010000009.1, read on the forward strand.
TGAAGAACTCAATCCTAACCTCGGCACGGACGCCTCGCCGACGGAAGCTGTCGTCCAAGAGGAGCGCAAGTTCGTAGGGAGCTGCCGGGCACTTGAACGGTAGGCGGGCGATCCCGATGGCCACCGTGCCACCTTGGAAGCCTGCCACCGCGTCACGAAGCCGGACCGCCGAATCGAGGTCGTACATGTGGTGAGCGTGTTCGCGTAGCCCAGGAACGGATTCGTGCGCGTATCCGGCCCCGAGGGCGATCACAAGATGGTCGTAGGGGACCTGCCCGCGGACCGTTCTGACGCTCTTTCCCACGAGGTCCAAGCCCACGACCTCGTCCTGGAGGACCCGGATGCCCTTCCGTTCCAGGAGACCCACGTCCCTCTCGATCTGTTGCGGGGTTCTCGACCCCATGACGACCCACGGGAAAGAGGGCGGGAACTGGAACCGTGCCTTCCTGTCGATGAGGGTGACCGAGGCCTTGCCCCCGACCTTGCCCTGGAGCTCGTTGGCGGCGACGAGGCCCCCCACCCCGCCGCCCACGATCACGACCTGCGACGGCATCAGCGACCCCTTGAGCATCCTAGAAGACGATGACCTTGTCGGCCCACAGCGTCCACTCTGTCCACTCGTCGAGGGAACTGCGCCGGCTGCCTTCGGTGAGCTCCTCGTCCTTCATACCCCGAGCGTCCATGCAGGTCCCGCAAACTCCAACGACCCCACCACCTTTCGTGATGGCGCGGAGCATCCTCTCAAGATTGTAATACCCTGACGGGACGGACTGCCCCTTCTTCGCGCACAGGGCACCGTCCGCGACGAGGAATGTCCGGAGCTCGTAACTGTTCAGCTTGCTGGAGCTCCTAACGGGGCTCCGAACTCCGGGTAGCCGTCCCCCTTCAGGGCGCTGATTATCACGCCTAAGAAGTCGAGCTCTCGCTTCTTGCACGTCCGATATACCGTGA
>JAKAUN010000013.1 GCA_021817605.1 Thermoplasmata archaeon
CCCCACCCTCGTTCTGGATCAGATCCTCGCGGACTCGGTGCATGGGAAGGGGGGATGCCCTCCCCCGGGAAAGTACTTGTGTCGGAGGGATTCAGACCCTAGACTCGGTTTCCGGTCGCGGCACTAGGTGCGGACTAGTCTCCGCGGATTCTCGTCAAGAACGGGTTGGTTCCTCTGCGCCGGAAGCCTCTTCTACATGGTCCGTATAGGCGGACCATCTACCGACCATGGCCAAGACCTACGTCGAGGTCCGACGACGGGGAGACCGCTTCTACGCCTACGAGCGCGAGCCGTACTGGGACTCGAAGCGCAAGCAGGGCCGCAAGCGCACGATCCGTTTCCTCGGTCCGTGCGACCGGTACGGGCGGGTCCTCCGCTCTCCCAAGGTCCATCTCGATGGAGTCTCCTCCTCCGTCCCGGTCGGCCGTCCTCTCGTCTTCCTCGCCGCCGCCGAGAAGCTCCGGGTCCGAGAGCACGCTCGAGCGGTGCTCGGTGTGGACGACGAGGTGGCGGGGCGCTTCGTCCTCATGGCGGTCAACCAGGCCTCCGACCGCGTCCCCGACGAGCACCTGCCCGCCTGGGCCGAGGCGGGACCGTTCCCCCGCCTCCTCTCCCTCGGACCCAAGCGCCTCACCCCCGAGGACTTCGGGAACGTTCACCGGGCCCTCTGTCATCTGTCCGAGGACACTCACATCCTCGAGGACCGGGGCCTGCTCCTCCAAGAGCGCCTCACGCGGGCGTGGCGCTCGCAGAGTCGGGAGCCTCCCGAGGCCTACTACGACGTGACCAAGCAGGCCTACTACGGCTGGACCAACCCCTACGCTCAAGTGGGGCACGACAGCAACGGAGGTCTTTCCCCGGTGGTGGGATTCGGGATGGTCGTCTCCGAGGGGCACCACCATCCGTACCTCTGTCGGGCCCTCCCGGGCGCCCAGAACGATTCGTTGGGCGTCGCGGGCACCATCGAGATGCTCCGGGCCCGGGCCTACGAACGGATCCGGCTGGTGATGGACCGGGGAATGATCTCGAAGGAGAACGTCGACCTGTCGAGGAGGGAGGGCTACCCCTTGATCGGTCTCGTCAAGGGGTGGGATTCGAAGACCGTGGCACTCGCCTCCCTCTTCGACGAGGAGGAGCTGGAGCGGCCCGAATACCTGGCCGTGACCTCTCGGGGTTCGGTCTACGCCCGGGCGCTGACGACGACGCTGTTCGGCATCCCCGAGGTTCGGGTGGCGGTCGTGGAGAACCTGAAGCGGAGGGCGTTGGACCGGGAGGGGCGAGACCAGGCCCTTCAGGAACTGAAGGGTCCCGTGACCACGGTACGACTGGCGGAACTCAAGCGGGAGCTCCGGGTGCAGAACCCGAAGTTGAGAAAGCAGAAGGGGTATGTGCCGGGCCTCCTGGTGCAGAGTCGGGGCCGTCGAGGGTTCCGGGTGGACCCCCAGGCGGTGGCGCGGGACCGGCCGCTCGATGGGAGGTTCTTGATCTTCAGCACGGACCTATCGCTGAGCGGTCCGGAGATGTACCGGGCCTACTTCGCAAGGGATGGGATCGAGAAGGTGTTCCGGACCGGGAAGGGAGAGCTCTGCTTGGGTCCGGTGCGGTATCACAGTCGGGAACGGCTCGATGCGTATGCGACGATCTTCTACACGGCCTCGTTGCTGTGGAGCTGGTCGGAGCAGACCCTGAAACGGAAATACCCCGATCGGAGCCTCGCGGAGGCGCTGAGCCACCTCGAGAACGTTGCGTGGGTGAGGTTCGGGACCGGGAAATCGGCTCGGGAGTGGGCGAGCCGACTCACGGAGGAGCAGAAGCGGATCCTGTCTGCCCTCGGAGCGGAGCGCTACCTACATAGTCCGTAAGCCGAGCGGAATGCAGGGCTGGGATACCGTCAGGGATTGGAAAAGGTCGCTCCGAAAGAACGGTCGGCTCCGCCCAGACGCACTCCAACGGTTCAAGGCCGTGCTCCTCGTGGCCCAGAAGGCGTCGGCCGCGTGTGGCGCGGCATAGTCCGCAGGCACGACGGCGGGTTAATCTCCCAAGACCCAATGCGGCTACCTATGGTCCTTTGGACGTGCGACAAGTGTCGGCGACCCATTGAACATCACCGAGGCGAGATGACGGTTGTTTCAACTAGCCCGTTCGGAACGCTTCGAATGGCAGCTCGCCAGTATCGCCTCTGCCGTGCGTGCTTCGCCGAGGTGGAACGGGCGCTTTCGCCATCGGCGGCTCCGCCTCCTCCCCCCTGACGCCCTCGCCCGCCTGACGGCGGCTCTGTTTCGGTAGGCCGAGGGGCGGGCGGGACCTCCTCTCGGTGACTTGCCTGCTTGCCCTTCGGTGACGGTGCGCTGACCTACCCCGCTCCCGCTGGGGGTCGAAGGGCGATCTTGGCGTGTCGGGCGGTTGGTGGCTTGGGGGTCTCGGGCGGAGGCTGGTCCCACTTACGAGCCTCCGTAGTATAGCGCTCTGACGTGGTAGCCCCGAGCGGATTCGAACCGCTGTCGCCGGCTCCAAAGGCCAGCATGCTTGGCCACTACACCACGGGGCTGAAGGAGCCACGGGGGACCGGTAGAAAACTTCGAAGCCTGCGGGCCGCCTCGCCGGGGTCGGCCCTTCCTTGCCGGTTCCGCTAAGAGGGACAGGTCGCTGGAGGGCCGTGCGACGGACCAAGATCCTGGCCACCGTGGGTCCTGCCTCCGACTCCCCCGCAATGCTTCGGGCGCTTCTTCGCGCCGGGGTCGATGCTTTTCGCGTCAATCTCGCGCACGGGACGAGCGGAGAGCATCGGCAGGTCGTGCGTCGCCTGAGGCAGATCGCCGCGCGCTCCTCTCGGGAGATTGCCGTGGTGGCGGACGTTCCCGGCCCGAAGATTCGGCTAGGAGCTCTCGCGAGTCCCCCTCTCATCCTGCGGACCGGCCAGCGCTGGACCCTCGACCGGGACCCTGGACCGGGGGGTCCCGAGCGGGTCGGTGTCGAGCTCCCCCGGCTCGCCGGGGTGGCAAGGGTCGGTGACCCCGTCCTCCTCGGAGACGGGAGCGTGGAGCTGAGGGTGCGCAGCGCCGGTCCGCGCGGGATCGAGACGGTCGTGGCCCACGGCGGTCCCGTGAGCTCCCATGCCGGGCTCTTCCTGCCCCGAGCGCACCTCAGGACCGAGGTCCTCGCCCGCTCCGACCGCGAGCTCGCCTCCGCCGTCCTTGACGAGGGCGTCGACTTTCTGGCCCTCTCCTTTGTCCGGGACGCCGCGGATGTCCGAAAGGCCCGCGCCTGGGTCGCGCGCCAAGGGGTGGGAGCGGGGCCCGGCCTCATCGCCAAGATCGAGCGGGCCGAGGCGATGGAGGGCATCGACGCGATCCTGGGTGAATCGGACGGGATCATGGTCGCCCGGGGGGACCTCGGCATCGAGCTGCCTCTCGAACGTCTCGCCCTCGAGCAGAAGCGCCTGGTGCGGCGCGCGAACCTCGCGGGCAGGTTCGCCATCGTGGCGACCCAGATGCTCCTCAGCATGGTCTCCTCCCCGCGGCCGAGCCGGGCCGAGGCGACGGACGTCGCGAACGCTGTTCTGGACGGCGCCGATGCCGTGATGCTCAGCGAGGAGAGCGCGGTCGGCCGCTTTCCGGTAGAAGCGGTCCGATGGCTCGCGCGCATCGCGGAAGCGACCGAGCCGACCTTCGACCCGAGGCCGATGCGGGAGGCACGCCTCGCCGCAGGACGAGAGGGCCCGGAGCAGTCGGTGGCCGCGGCGGCCGTCCAGCTCGCCGAGGCCGTGGCCGCCCGGGCCGTCGTGACTCCGACGCATTCTGGTCGGACCGCCCGCCTCGTCTCCGCGTTTCATCCCTCCTGCCCCGTGGTCGCGCTCTCGCGGGACGGGGCCGTCCGCCGCCGCCTTGCGCTCGTCGGCGGGGTCCTCGCGCACCCCGCACCCCACCGAAGCGATCTTCCCGGTCTCACGCTCGCAGCGAATCGCCTCCTCGGACGTCTCCCCCTTGGCGCGCCCGGCCCGGCCGTATTGACCGCGGGCTACCCCGTGGAGGGCCGTCCGACGAACCTGCTTACACTCCTCGGCCCGAGCGGTCCGCCGCCCCCGTCCCGGGAGCGGCCGCGACGGGCCGTCCGGGAAAGACGCGCCCGCGCACCGGTCGCATGAGGGCAAGGAACGGAAGGAACCCGACCGTCACCGCCCCCGCGAAGAGCCAGGCCGCCGGGTAGCCGTGACCTGCCGCGATCACCGCAAATCCGATCGCGAGCGCGCTCCCGAGGAAGATCTGCACCGAGTTGATGAGGGCGACCGCGAGCGCGAACCCCTCCCCCCCGAGCGTGGGGAGGTAGCTCGGCATGAGGTAGAGGACCGCGAAGGTCACGCCCGCGGAGAACCCGATCGCGACGAACGCCGCCCCGGCGAGCCAGAAGACGAGGAGCGGCAGCACGGAAAGGAGGGCGCCGGAGACGATCCCGCCGTAGACCAAGAGGCGACGCATGTCCCGAGAGCGCTCGCCGAGCCAGCCTCCGATGGGTCCGCCGGGGATCTCGGTGACGATCAGCACCGACGGCACCGTCGCCGCCAGCACGAGCGACCAGGCCGGATGGGCGGCGTGGGCGAACCCGACGAAGTACTGCGCGGCGATGTAGAACCCTCCCCAGAGCCCCGTGCCCCCGAGCGCGATCGCCCAGAGAGCGCGTGAGGTGGCGACCGGCCGCGCCGAGGCGAGGACCGCTCTCCAGCTCACCGCGGCCGACCGCGCGGGCTCGGCCGGAAGGAGGAGCACCACGATCGGCAGGGTGACGAGCAGGAGCACGCCGCCGACCCCGAGGGTCATCGTCCAGCCGTACGGACCGGCGAGGAGAGCCCCGCCGAAGAGCCCCACGGCCGAGCCCAGGCTGAAACCGGCATTGTAGAGGCCGATGATCGGTCCGCGGCTGCCGGCCGGAAAGTAGGAGGTCACCAGCCCGAGCGCCGGAGCGAAGAAGAACGCCGCCCCCGCCCCAGCTCCAAAACGCAAGAGCGCAAGGAGCTCCCACGACGACGCGAAGGCCGAACCCAGACAGAACACTCCCATGATCCCGAGGCCGGCGATCGAGGTCGACCGGTTCCCCCAGCGGAGGGCGACGACCCCCGCCGGAACCTGGAAAAGTCCTGCTCCGAGCAGGAAGGCGCCGAGCACGATCCCGAACTCGACGGTGCCGATGCCGAACCGGTGTTCGATGGGCGTCGGGACGGCCCCGATATTGTACCAGTTGAACGCGTAGACCGTCCGGGCAAGGAGGAGCGCAGCGGCGGCGACCGCCCTCTTGGGCGGCGGGGGGCCGCTCACCTGGTCGCCCCGCCCAAAAGACCGCGGGTCTCAAAGTAGCGCAGGAACCCCTGCGCCGCCATCTCGTAGCCCGAGACGAGGCCGGCCCGGTCGCCTTCGGAGGAGGCTCCCTGGTCGCCCTCCTCCTCGCGGAGCTTCTCGGCGATGTAGCCCACCTCGGGCCTCTCCCGAGCGGCCGCGAGCGCGACGTCGCGCCAGCGCTCGACCACTTCCCTGTACACGCGCAGGTCCTCCGCCCCGTGGGGACTCGGGCCGAAGTGGCTGTAGACGACCGCGCGGGGGTCGAGACGGCGCATCGTCTCCAGGCTCGCGAAAAGCTGCTCGAGGTCGAGGTCGGGTGGGGGCACCGCCGGACGCACGCGGTCGGAGCGCTCGAGGCGGACCCCCGCGCTGTCGCCCGTGAAGATCGCGCCGAGGGCCGTATCGAAGAACGACAGGTGGTGGCGGGCGTGGCCGGGGGTCGCGAGCACCCTCAGCTCGCCGTCCTTGAGCGGCAGCAGCTCGCCGCCCTTGAGCGCCCGTATCCGGGAGGCCGGCACCGCGGCGATCGTTCCCCAGAGGGGGTCGGAGGCCTCTCCCCAGGCCCGGCGAGCGCTCGCGATGAGCCGGGTCGGATCGACCAGGTGCGGGACGCCGAGCTCGTGCGCGTAGAAGGTGGCGCGGGGCAGCGCGTCGGCGAGGGCTCCCATCCCACCGGCGTGGTCGAGATGGATGTGGGTGACGAGGACATGCCGGACCTCTCCGGCCCCGACCCCGGCGAACTCGAGCCCGCGCAGGAGGGCCTCCCGACAGCTGGTCGGGCCGGTCTCGAGCAGCATCCAGCCGTCCGGCGTGGGGAGCAAGTAGGCCGCCACGAGCCCCTCGGTGTCGCGGAAGTCGAGGTCGAGAAGGCGGCGCTCCCGGCCGAGGTCGAGGACCCTGGGCGCGAGCGTGATCGGGTTCATCGGACGAAGAGTGGCGTGGAGATCGAATACGCCCAGAGGCCCGCGACGGCGAGCGTCCCGCAAACGACGATGGAGCCCACCCACGCCCGCCGGTCCCAGCGGAGCACCTTGCGCCCGTCCAGCGGTCCGAGCGGGATGAGGTTGAACGTGCCGAACCAGCCGTTGATGTACGCCAGCAGCAAGAGGGCGCTGAAGAGACCCGAGCCGACGAGATAGAGCCCGATCGCCCCGAGGTAGAAGGCGGTCCCGAAGGCCACGTTCGCCATCGGCCCCGCGAGGCTCGTCCGGCCCCAGTTGGCGCGGTCGCGCGGGTCCATTCCCGAGACGACCGTGGCGCCGGGGGCGGCCCACAAGAATCCGACGAGGGCCGTCACGAACGACAGCAACAGGCCCGTCGGGTACATCCGGAACTCCGCCCAGAAGCCGTGGCTCTGCGCTACGAACTTGTGAGCGAGCTCGTGGGCGATGAACCCCGAGAGAGCGGCCAGAGCCGCGACCGCGACGAAGAGCGGGGTGGTGAGGGCGCCGATCACCGACGGCACGAGGTTCGCCGAACCCGAGAAGAGGAAGCTCGCCTGGGGAAGGATGATCGCGAGGTCGATCGTCAGTACGACGTAGGCGATCCCGATCTCGAGCAGCTCCCTGCGCGAGGTGCTGAACCTGCGTCGAGGCGCGGACGGCGTCACGAAGTTGTAGGTGTAGCTCGGGTTCGGGGGGATCACGCGAGCACCTCCGCGAGCACGTCATCGAGAGGGAGCGCCGGCATCGGGTACGGGCCAGGAGAACCTTGGAGAAGGTCGCGGAGGAGCTCCACGCCGTGCACGAGGCGAGGCCCCGGGCGGCTGAAGTAGGCCTCGTCCGCCACCACCGCGGGCGCCCCGTGGAGCGCCTCGCGGATCGTGCGCGCCAGCGAGGGATCGCGACCGAGCTCCTGTCGCGTCCGCTCTACCGGGAAGCTGCACGGGGAGAGGAACGTGAGGTCGGGTCGTTGCGCTGCGAGGTCGGCCCAGGTCGTCCGCTCGGCCGCCGCTCCCGGAACGGGGCCGATGGGCGTGCCTCCTGCGCGTTGCACGATCTCGGGGGTCCAGAGCCCGGAAAGGATCGGCGGGTCGAGCCACTCGACCACGGCGACCCTCGGGCGGGAGTCCGCTCGCGCGGGGGCGGATCGCTCCCGAAGCCGACGGGCGAGCGAGCGGGCCTCCGCCTCGTGCGCGATCGCCGTTCCGACGGTCTCGACCGAGCTCCAGACCTCGTCGAGGGTGGAAGGGGAGAGCGAAACGACCGCGGGACGGATCCCCACCTGTCCGCAGGCCTCCTCGACCTCGGCCTCGGTCACCGAGCAGACCCCGCAGAGGTCCTGGGTGAGGAGAACGTCGGGCTTGGCTCGGGCGAGAGCGTCAAGGTCGAGCTCGTAGAGGCTCTCGGAGCGGGCCCGTGCCTCCCGCACTCGACGGTCGATCTCCGCGGAGCGGTGGTCCGCGTCGAGGGTTCGGGCGCGCATCAGCACCGGCAGCGTGCGGACCTCCGTGGGATAGTCGCATTCCTCGCTTCGGCCCACGAGCTCCGTGGCGGCCCCGACGGCCGCAACGATCTCGGTCGCGCTCGGCAGCACCGATGCGATCCGCACGCTTTGGCTCCCGACGCGCACGACGCGGACGGGGGTTACTTACGTTTGCGGGATTGGCCGCGTCGCTTGGGAGCTGCCCGGCTGCTCCCGGCGCTCGCCTTCGGCCGCGCCGTCGACGGCCGCCCGGTGCGGGAGGCGCGCGGGGGAGGGGTCGTGGCCGTCGGGGTCGCCACCGCCTCGGCGGGCGGGGCCGTCGCCCGCGTCGCGCGGGGCGCGGGCGCGGAAGGTGGCGGCGGCTTCGGGATCGGAAGGCCGAGGTGCTGGCAGAGAGCCGACTCCCTCTCGTAGGAGAGTCCGAGGCGCCGTGCCTCCTCCCGCTCGGAGGAGCCGGCCTGGGTCTGGCCGGTCTGCTCGAGCGCGACCCCGCGCAAGAACCTCAGTTGCGGGTCCTCGGGGGTCGTCGCCAGCATCGCATCGACCTCGACCCGTGCGCTCGACCAGTCCTTGAGGTCGATGAGCGCCGCGAGGAGATGCGCGCGCACCTCGGTCCGGGCCGCGTCCTCCTCGAGGAGCTGGCGGTAGAGGGCGACCTCCTCGTGCGGATGCGCCCTCGCTCCGAGGACCGCGGCCTTCCCCAGCCGGGCCTCGAGGTCCTCCGGTCGGGAGGCGAGGACCTCGTCGAACTGCCGGTCGGCGTCGCCGACCAACCCGAGCCCCAGCAGCGCGCGCCCGATCCCGACGCGGGCCGGCAGGTACTCCGGCTTCATCTCGCTGGCCTGGCGGAAGAACCGCAGCGCGAGGGCCGGTACCCCCCAATCGAGCCAGGTGCGGGCGCGGTGCATCACGTCATCCAGCTGAAGGGCGCTCGGGAGCAACCTTCGCTCGGCGCCGGGACGGGCACGCGGCTCCTCTCCGACCAGGCTCTCGAGGCCGAGCTGGCGGGCGAGCTCGGTGAACCTCGTCCCCTCGACGACGGTGCCCCCGCGTCGAGCGACCTCCTGCGCGAGCAGGAGGGGTAGCCGCCCCGGGGTCAGGACGACCAGCCGGAGGGTCGGGTCGCCGTCCGAATCGGCGAGCCGGCGGATCCCTTCGAGGGAGACCCGGTTGGGGTCCTCGAGGAACGCGTAGAGGAAGCCGTCGCTCGTCCGGTAGACCAGACCGTCATCGGTGGGACGTGCCGCGTCCAGCCTCTGGCCCATCGCCTCGACCAGGCCCGAGGCGAGCTGGACGAAGGCGGTGCTCCCCATCGACCGCACCAAGCTCGGGTCCGTTAAATACAGTGAGAGTCCAGTCGCACCCGTCGTGCAGCTCGCAGATCTCTACGAGTACCTGCCTGAGCTCGAGCGCAGCTTGGCCGAGAGCTACGCACGCGAACGCCGCTGTGTCCCGCCCCCCGTGAGGTCGTATGCCGAGCTCCTGCGCGGGTTCACGCTCCGCGGAGGCAAGCGCTTTCGCGCCCTCTTGGTCCTCGCCGGCTACCACATCGGGACCGGAAGCGACCCCGGGGTCGCGATGCCTGCGGCGGTCGGCCTCGAGCACTTCCAGAGCTGGATGCTCGTCCACGACGACATCATCGACCATGCCTCCGAGCGTCGCGGGGGGCCGAGCCTCCACCTCGAGGTCGCCCGCCGCCATCGACGGGAGCGCGCCCGGGGCCCCAGCGAGGAGTACGGCGAGGGGGTCGCCATCACGTTGGGGGATCTCGAGGAGCCTTTCGCCGTCGACGGGCTGCTCTCCGTCCGGGTCGATGCGGCGCGTCGGCTCTCCGCCCTCGAGGAGTACGTGCGCATGACGCGCTTGACCGCCTACGGCCAGCTGCTCGACCTGCGCAACGGCTCGGCCGAGCCCGGCTCGGTCACCGAGGCGGAGGTTCTCACGGTGCACCGGCTCAAGTCGGCGGTCTACACCGTCGCCTCTCCCTTGGGGATCGGCGCGCGTCTCGCGGGAGCTTCCCCGGCCACCCTCCGCGACCTCGAAGCCTACGCCGTCGACCTCGGGATTGCCTTCCAGCTGAGAGACGACGTCTTAGGTGCCGGCTTCGGCGGTAAAGAGGTCGGCAAGAGCGCCAACGATCTCGGCGAGGGGAAGCGGACGCTCCTTATCGTCCGGCTCTGGCGGACCGGCTCGAAGGCCGAGAAGGCGGCGGTCGCCCGGGTCCTCGGGCGCCCCCGGGCCTCGCGTGCCTCCCTCGAGCTCGCCCGCGAGGCGATCCGCTCGAGCGGTAGCCTCGACTACAGCGAGCGGCGGATCGCCGAGCTCACCTCGCGGGGACTTGGGCGGATCGAGCTGAGCCGGGCGATCCGGCCGTCGGCCAAGCCGCTGCTTCGGGAGATCGCTCACCGGCTCACCGACCGGGCGAACTAAGGGCCGGGAGAACCGGCCTAGCTTTCCGGACCCTCGGAGGTCTCCGGGGAGATCCCGGCCGCTCGGAGCTGCTGGGTGAGCTCCTGCTGCATGGTCCCGTAGCGCTCCTTGAGGTGGTTCTCCTGCCGCTCGATCCCCTTCTGGCGGATCTCGAGCGTCTCCTTCTCCTCCCCCAGGAGGTCCTCGACCTCCTTGCGGCTCTTGGCTCGGACGAGGAGGCCCCCGACCGGCCGGTAGATGACCGACTCGTCGGCCACCGTCTTGAGCTCCTCGAGGGTGTGCGTGATCTCGCGGAGCCTTAGGTCGAGCTGGAGGCGCTGCTGCTGGATGGCGCCGAGCTCCTGCTGGAGCCGCTGGAACTGCTTGAGGTCGTTCTGGAGCTTCGCCGGGAGCGCCACGCAGGCGAGGACGGAGCTCGAGAGATAAGCGCTTCGGGGGCCGCAGGCGGCGTCGCGGCGGCCGGGGTCGCGGAGGCCGCTCCCAGCGTCGCGAGCGCGAGGTCGATCCAGCCCAAGTAGGTGTTCAACGCCGCGCGCATCGCCCCGCCGTCCTCGGCGACCACGGAAAGCCGCAGCGTCCCCTCGGCGCCCCGTCGCACGGTCGCCCGAGCTCGGGGGACCTCCCGCGCCGCCTCCGGTCCGAGGGCGCGGGCGAGCCAGCGGCTCGTCGCGCGACGATCCGCTACGACCTCGACCGCCGCCCTCCAGATCGGGGCGGGTCGGCTCATGCTGCGGGCCCGAAGGTCTTCTCGAGGTCCGCCAGGATGCGGTCGGTCTTCGCGGCCGCGGCCCTGACGTAGCTCGCCGGGTCGAGAAGGCGGTCGACCTCCTCCGCGGAGAGCAGGGCACGGACCGACGGGTCGGACTTCGCCCGCTCGACGAGCGGCGGGCCTGCCTCGGCATCCCGCGTGAGGCGCCGCAGGAGCTCGTGGGCCTCGGCCCGCGCGAGCCCCTTGGCCGTGAGCCCGAGCAGGAGGTTCTCGGTCATCGCCGCCCCGCCCGAGGCGCGAAGGGCCTCGGCCATGCGCGCCGGGTCGACCTCGAGCCCGGCGAAGACCTCGAGGAGCTTCCGCAGGATGTCGTCCGAGAGCACGATGGCGTGCGGCAGGACGATACGCTCGTTGGCGGAGTTGGCGAGGTCGCGCTCGTGCCACTGGACCATGTTCTCGAGCGGCGGGAGGGCGAAGGCACGGACGAGGCGGGCAAGGCTGGTGATGTTCTCGCTCGTCACCGGGTTGCGCTTCTGCGCCATCGTCGAGCTGCCCACCTGGCGCTCCTCGTCGAACGGCTCGGCGACCTCGGCGATCTCGGTGCGCTGCAGGTTGCGGACCTCCGTCGCGAGGCGCTCGGCCGTCGCGGCGAGCAGGGCGAGGAAGTTGGTGAACTCCGCGAGCCGGTCCCGCCCGACGATCTGGGTGGGGGCCTCGTCCGCGGCCAGGCCAAGCGAGCGCATCACCCGCTCCTCGACCGCCTGGGCCCGGTCCCCGAAGCCGGCTCCCGTGCCGACGGCGCCGGCGATCTTCCCGACCAAGAGGCGAGGCGCGAGCTCCAATAGACGACGGTGATGCCGGGCGACCTCGGCGGCGGCGACCGCCACCTTGTAGCCGAAGGAGATGGGGACGCCGTGCTGGCCGTGCGTCCGGCCGACCTGTGCGGTCTGCCGGTGCGTGCGGGCAAGCCCGACCAGCACCCGGCCGAGCTCCTCGAGGTCCTTGGAAAGGATCTCCACGGACTCCTTGAGCTCGAGTGCCATCGCGGTCTCGGTCACGTCGGCGCTCGTGGCTCCGAAGTGGACCCAACGGCCGGCAGGGCCGGCTGCCTCGGCGAGGGCCCGCGTGATCGCCATCACGTCGTGACGCGTCGAGCGTTCGATCTCGTCCACCCGCGCGAGGGAGACCCTCTCGAGGGTCGCCGCGTGGCCGATCGCCTCCGCATCGGCGGCAGGGATCATGCCGAGCTCCGCCTCGGCCGCCGCCAGCGCCGCCTCTACGTGGAGCGCGCGCCGCAGGCGGGCCGCCCGGGAGAAGACGCTGCGGACCTCCTCGCGGCCGTAGCGGAACTCGATCGGACAGAACAACGAGGAGGTGTCGCTCGTCACGCTCGGCGAGCCGACTCCGGATATTTAGCGGTGCCCCGGACCGCCGGCGCGGACCCTCCGGCGCCTCCTCCCAGGGGCAAAGCGGGGGACGACGGCTCGGGCCCTCTCCACCACCGGGTTCTTCTGCGCCTGATCCGCTGCCTGCCCGATCGTAGATGGCCGGGACCCTCATCGCCCTCGGCGGCAACGCGCTCCAGCGCGCCGGCGGCAGCGGCTCGTGGAAGGAGGCGCGGGCGAGCCTGCGCGCGGTCGCCCCTGTCCTCGCCGAGGCAGCCCAAACGAGCGGGACGCTCGTGCTCACCCACGGCAACGGTCCTCAGGTCGGCGCCCTCCTACGCCAGAACGAGCTCGCCGCCGACGAGCTGCCCGGCCTTCCGCTGGACGTGCTCGGTGCCGAGACCCAGGGGCAGATCGGCTACCTCATCCAGAGCGAGCTCACCCCGATGCTCAGGCGGCGCAGGGTGGGTCGCTCGGTCCTCACCGTGATCAGCCGGACCGAGGTTCGGGCGAACGACCCGGCGTTCCTCCATCCGACCAAGCCGATCGGGCGCTACTACTCGGAAGCCGAGTCGCGGCTGCTGCGCAAGAAGCTCGGATGGTCGATGGTCGACGACCGGGTCCGGGGGGGCTGGCGTCGCCTGGTCCCCTCACCGAGGCCGGTCCGATGGCTCGAAGGACCCCTCGTCCGCGGGCTCCTCGACACCGGCGCCGGCGGGCGTTGGATCCCGGTCGTCGCGGGAGGCGGCGGCATCCCCGTCGTGCGTCGGCCCTCCGGGGCCTACGAGGGGGTCGAGGCCGTCGTCGACAAGGATCTCGCAGCGGCGCTTGTCGCCCGAGAGCTCGGCCTCGAGACGATGGCCATAGTCACCGACGTCCCCGGCGCCGCGCTCTCCTTCGGGCGCTCGGGGGAGCGCTGGCTCGGCGAGGTCTCGCGTCAGGAGCTCGCGAACTACCGCTCCCGAGGGGAGTTCGCCGAGGGAAGCATGGAGCCGAAGGTCGACGCGGGACTTGCGTTCCTTTCCGGGGGAGGACGCCACTTCCTCATCTGCGACATCCCTTCCCTGCCGAGGGCGCTTCGGGGCGAGGCCGGCACCCGGGTGGGCTAGCGCGCCGGGGCACCGGGCCGCTGCGAGGCAGCCCGCAACCAGCGTGCCACGCCGGTCCCGTACTGGAGAGCCACCTTCGGTCGGTGCGCCACCGCGTCGGGAAGCCCCCTTCGCGCCGCCCACTGCCGGAAGTAGCGCTTCGACTCCGGGGCCGGGAGACGCTCCCCGATCGGGATCGCGAGGGCGGCCTCTCGGAACGCCGGGGAGAGGTAGGGAGCGGTCACCTGCCGACCGAGCGCCCGGGCGAGGCGGACCGTGCGCGGCCAGTCCTCCTCGAGAAGGCGGCGAAGGTCCTCCTCGGCACGCGCGGCGGCCTCCTCGCAACGGAGCCCGCGAAAGTGGGCGTAGCCGAGGAAGAGCTCGTCCGCTCCCTGCCCGAGCAGCACCTCGGTCGTGGTCGAGGCACCGAGGGCGGCGCCCAGGGCGAGGAAGACCCCACGAAGAGCGGGGGGCGCGGTGTCGAGCTCGTCGGCCAGCCTGCCGTCGAGCCGGGCGAGCTCGTCGTCCGACACGACGTGAGCGCTCCATGCAAGGCCAAGCTGCCCGGCCACCCGCTCGGCCGCGGAGAGGTCCCGGGAGCCCGGACGCCCGAGGGTCAGCGCCCGAAAGCCGGGAGCCGCCCCGAGCTCGAAGGCCAGGAGGCCGGAGTCGACGCCTCCCGAGAAAAGGAGCGTGAACGGTTCGGTGGCCCTCTTCCAGGGGGCCAGGGCCCCGTCGAGCGCCCGTCCGAGGGCCAGGTCGGGGTCGAGGGTCCGAGACGCTTCCCAAGGCATCGTGCGCGGAGGACCGACCAATCGTTTAAACCGAGGCGCTCTCCTCGGCGCCGTGGCGCCGGTGCAGGAAAGCCTCTACGGCGAGAAGCGGCGGCGAAGGGCGCTCTTCGTCGACCGCGACGGCACGCTCAACCCGGACCCGGGCTACCTCAAGGACCCGGCGCGGCTCGAGCTCTTCCGCGGGGTCGGGGATGCGCTTCGGCTCGTCCACGATCACGGCGAGCTGGTCGTCTGCGTGACCAACCAGTCCGGCGTCGAGCGCGGCTTCTACACGGCCGAGGATGTCGGCCGCATCCACGCGCGGCTCAACGAGCTCTTGGCCCGCGAGAAGACGCGGGTGGACGCCTTCTACTTCTGCCCGCACCACCCGGACCGCGGGTGCGCCTGCCGTAAGCCGGGCACCCAGCTCTTCGAGCGGGCGCGGGAGGAGCTCGGCCTGGACCTCGCCCGCTCGGCGATCGTCGGGGACCGCTGGCTCGACATCGAAGCCGGCCGCCGCCTCGGTCTCCTCACCGCGCTCGTGAAGAACCCCGGCCACGAGCAGGCCGTCGAGCGCGAGCTGGCCGAGCACGGATGCCAGCCCGACCTCACGGCCCACTCCTTCGCCGGGGCGGTCGCTCGAGTCCTCGCCCGAGGGTAGCTCGGTCCCTGTCCTCGTTCCAAGCCCTTAAGGGCCGGTCCCCCTCGCACGACGGAGGCCCCTCTTGCTCGACCTGCTGCTGGCGGCCGTCGGGTCGGCCATCACCGTGCTGCTCGCCGTCGGTGCAGCGGCCGCCCGGGCGCTCACCCCGCTCGCCTCCGCGGTCGCCGGAGCGTTCGGCGTCGCGGTCGTCACGTTCTCCGGGTTCGGTTTCCTCACCCTGCTCGTGGTCTTCGTCGTCGTGAGCTCGCTCGCGACGCGCTTCCGTTTCGAGGAGAAGCAGCAACGCCACGTCCAGGAGGGGACGGCCGGCGAGCGAGGCGTCTCGAACGTGATCGCCCACATCGTCCTCCCCACCGGGATCGCGGTCGCCGCGGGCTTCTCCTGGATCTCGCCCACGACCTCCGCGGTGCTCTTCGGCTCCGCCCTCTCCTTCGCCCTCGCCGACACCCTGGCGAGCGAGTTCGGCGTCCTCTCCGGAGCGGCCCGCAGCATCCTCTCGATGAAGGCGGTCGAGCCCGGGACGAACGGCGGGGTTTCCGCGGTCGGCGAGGGGTTCGCCCTCGTAGGGGCGTTCGGCATCGCCCTGGTGGGAGGCGCGGCGTTCGCCCTCTCGGGTACCGGTTTCGGGGCCCCGGCGATGTTCTTCGGGGTGGTCGGCCTCGCGGGATTCCTCGCCTGCCAGGTCGATTCCGTCCTCGGCGAGGCGCTCGAGAACCGCGGCCTGCTCACCAAGGGCAGCACCAACTTCCTCGGGATGCTCTCCGCGATAGGGATCGCGGCGGCGTTCCTCTTGCTGCTGGGCCCGGGCCTGTGAGGCGCACCGGCCGCGGCGGAGGAAGCGTGGTCCTCCTCTCGGGGGGAATGGACTCGGCGACCTGCCTCGCCCTCGCGTCGAAGGAGGCCCCACCCGTCCACGCCCTCAGCTTCCTCTACGGGCAGCGCCACGCCCGCGAGCTCTCCTCCGCGACGGCGCTCGCCCGGCACTTTCGGGTCGCCGAGCACCACCTGGTGCGTCTCCCGCTCGCCGGACTGCTGAGCTCCTCGCTCACGAGCGCCGACGCGCGGCTTCCCTCCGGCGGACCCCGGCGCGGGAGGGTCCCGAGCACCTACGTGCCGGCGCGCAACACGATCCTCCTCTCGATCGCTCTCGGCTACGCGGAGAGCCACCACCTGGGGACGATCTACTTCGGCGCGAACGCGATCGACTATTCCGGCTACCCCGACTGCCGCCCGGAGTTCCTTCGGGCGTTCCAGCGTCTCGCGCGGCTGGGGACCCGGGCCGGGAGCGAGAGGCGCTCCGCTCCCCACGTCCGCGCCCCTCTCCTCACCCTCTCGAAGACCGGGATCGTGCGGCTCGGCGAGAGGCTCCGCGTTCCGTGGGAGCTCTCCTGGAGCTGCTACGCCGGCGGGCGACGCCCGTGCGGGACGTGCGACTCCTGCCGGCTGCGGGCCCGGGGATTCCGCGCGGCCGGCGTCCCCGATCCCCTGCTCGGACCCACCTGAGCGCTGCCCGGCGTCCGCCCTCTCGGACCCCGCGGCAGGGTCTCACATCGTCGGCAGAGCGACGATCCCGAGGAGGTCGAGGGAGTTGGCGAGCGTCTGCCGGACCGCGGCGACCAGCGCGATGCGGCTCTCGCGCGACGGCCCCGAGGTGAGGACCGGGAGCGCGTGGTAGAACCGGTTGAACCTGTCGGCGAGATCGTGGGCGTAGCCGGCGAGGGTGTGGACGTGGCCGCTCCGGGCCGCGTAGGCGACCGTCCGCGGCCAGCGCGAGAGGAGGCGGACGAGGGCGAGCTCCTCCGGGTCGGTGAGGAGCTTCGCATCGAAGGGGTAGGGGGGACTGTCGGCCTCGCCCTTGCGCAGCACGCTCGAGGCGCGCGCGTAGGCATACTGGACGAACGGCCCGCTGCGGCCTTCAAAGGAGAGGGCGTCCTCCCACCGAAAGCGCACCGGCTTGTCCGGCGCCACGCGCACGATGTGGAACCGCACGGCACCCGAGGCGACGGCCTCGGCGATCCGGTCGACCTCCTCCGCAGACAGGTCGTCGCGCCGCTTGAGGACCTCGGCGCGAGCTCGCGAGAACGCCTCGTCCAGCAGGTCGTCCAGCCAGACCGCACTGCCTCCGCGGGTCGACATCCGGCCCCCGCCGGGGGCGTGGATGTCCTGGTAGAACACGTAGCTCGGCCGTCGGCCCTCGCCGATCTCCGCGAGGAGCGCGTCCAGGGTCCGGGCATGGAGCTGGTGGTCCTGGCCGAGGACGTCCACCACGCGGCCGAAGCGGGAGAACTTCAGAAGATGGTAGGCGACGTCGCGGGTCACGTAGAGGCTCACCCCGTTGCCCCGCTGGAAGACGACATGGGTCGAGTCCTTCGGAAGCCCGTAGCTCTCCGCATCGATCGCCCAGGCGCCGTTCTCCTCCTGGAGGGCGTGCGGGGCGGCCCGCAGCCGCTCGAGCACCTTCTCGACCGAGCCGTCCTTGAGGAGGTCGGACTCCCAGACGAACTCGTCAAAGCGTATCCCGAGGCGCGCGAGGGAGGCGAGCATCGCGTCTAGGATCTCCCCGGCGAGAGCGCGATGCGCCGCGGGAGCCGCGCCGCTCTCGATAAGGCGGACGAACTCGGCGACCGCCTCCGCGGTCTCCCGATGCTCCTTGAGGTAGGCGCTGAGCGCCGGGTACGGCCGGCCGCGGTAGTGGTCGACCTTCTCGCCGGGCCGCTCCTGGCCCTCGACGCTGGCTCGGACCGGCTCCGGCCAGGCCTCCCTCGGCTGCTGCCAGAGCCAGGTGACCATCGCCGCCTGGCGGCCCATGTCGTCCACGTAGTACTGCGTCGTCACCCGGCCGCCGGCCGCCCGCGCCGCGCGGGAAAGCGTGTCGCCGACGATCGCGTTGCGGACGCGTCCGACGTGGAGAGGGCCGGTCGGGTTCGAGCTCGTATGCTCGATGCAGACCGGTTCGCCTGCGGCCTCGGCGCGTCCGTACTCCCCGCCGCGGCCGAGGACAAGCGAGAGGATCGTCGCGACCAGTTCCCCGGGGTCAAGGGTGACGTTGACGTAGGCTCCCTCGGCACGAGCCTGGAGCACCGGCTCTCCCGGCGGAAAGGCAGCGGCGAGACGGGCGGCGAGGGCCTCGGGAGGCTCCTTGGCCGCGGCGGCCAGCCGATGGACCGGCAGGGCGAGGTCCGCGCCCTCGGCGCTCGAGAACTCGAGCTGCTCGGCGGCGGCGGTCTCTCCGAGCGGGACGCCGACCTCGGCCGCCGCCCGGGCGAGGCGGGAGGCGACCTCGCCTATCCACGCTTCCCAGGGGTCGACGATGGGTGTCGTCCTCGTGCTCGACGTTCCCACGGTCGCCCCGCTTCGAAGCGGCTTTACGGGGGCGTCCGATTAAACCCTTCCCGATGACCGCCCTTTTGCTCGTGCGCTACGGCGAACTCGCGCTCAAGTCGCCGCCGGTGCGCCGGGAGTTCGAGGCGACCCTGCGACGCAACCTCGTCGGCCAGTTCGTCCACGAGGGGCTTTCGCTAAGGTTGCGCTCGGACCGTGGTCACCTCTACGCGGAAGCGGACGACGCCGACGCCGCAGCGCGGCTCGTGCGTCGCGTCTTCGGCGTGACCTCGCTGAGCGTGGTGCACGAAGTGCCGACCTCCCGCGAGGGGATCCGCGACCGCCTCCTCGAGCTCTCGGACGGAAAGCTCGTCGCAGGATCCACCTTCGCGGTGCGGGCGCGGCGGACCGGCCAACACCCGTTCACCAGCCAGGAGCTCGCGCGGGACCTCGGTGCCGATCTCCTCGCGCGGTTCGGGGACCGGGGGCTTCGGGTCGACCTCACCCAGCCTCAGGTCGAGCTCTTCGTCGAAGTGCGCGGACCGAGGACTTACCTCTACTTTGACCGCCAACGGGGCCCCGGAGGGATCCCGCTCGGCGTGGCGGGCCGGCTGGTCGCCGTGGTCGACGGCCTCCGCGGGGCCCTCGGCGCCTACCTCATGATGAAGCGCGGATGCCGCGTGACGTTGGTCACCTTGCCCGGGAGCGAGACGCTCGTTAAGGAGGTGCTGCTGCGGTTCGACCCCGAGGCGAAGGTGGAATCCTCCGAAGCCGGGACCGGGGCCGTGGAGGCCCTCCTCCGACGGCTGGTCGAGACGACCCGCGCGGATGGGGTCGTGCTTCCGATAGGCGTCGACGAGTTCCCGGCGGCACGCGAGCGCTGGGGCTCGGTCCTCGTCTTCTCGCCGACCGTGGGCTTTTCCGACGAGGAGGTGGTCAAGGAATGGCAGAGCGTCGCCGCCCTCGCCTCCTAGCCTTCGACCGGGACCCAGCTCCCGCCACGACCCCCTCCGACGCCCCGGCGGAGGAGGGGTCCGGGGAGCCTGCCTCGGAGGAGGAGCGCGGGTCGGCCGAGCGGCTCCGGGAGCGTCAGAAGCGCTGGTTCCGCGAGCTCGCCCGCTACGAGTCGCGGAAAGCCCCCCTTACCGAGGAGCCGCCGCGCCAGCCTTAAGAGGGCTGCCGGGTCGGGCCGCCGAGGACGATCGATGTCCGTCTTCCGCGTGGAAGGTTCGTTCAACGCCCGCCGCGGCTACTGGCAGCCGTTCACCAAGAGCCACGAGGCCGAGTCGCCCGAGCAGGCGCGGGAGTGGGCGCTCTCGGAGATCGGGGGATGCCACGGGGTCAAGCGCCAGCGGATACGGATCACCTCGGTTTCCGAGGTCCCGGCGGCGTAGGCCTTCCGCTCGTCACGGACGGCGGCCGATCTGCGGCCCAAACCGGGTTTCGCCGTGGCGGCTAGCTCTCCTTAGGGCGGGCGCTCCCGGGCCGCGGGATCGCCGAAACGTCCGCCGGCTGCCGGCGGCGCCGGGGTCCCTGGCGAGGCAGCCCGAGGGGCGGTCGAGGGCCGGGCGACCGGCCGGGTCGAGGACCAACCGTTAAGTCGGGACCCTCTCTCGGCGGCCCGTCATGGCCCAGGCATCTCCTCCCGGCGAGGGAGCGACCCCGACGGAAGCCCAGCTGCAGGAGGATCTCATGCGCCTCGAGGCCTACCGCAGCCAGTTCAACAGCCTCGCCCAGCAGCTCCAGCTGCTCTCGGCATCGCGCCAGGACCACGTCCGGGCACGCGAGAGCCTCGAGGGCGTCGACCGGGCAGCCCCCGGCACGGAGTTCCTCCTACCGTTGGGCGGGGAGGCGTTCGTCCGCGGGAGCGTCGGACACGAGGAGCCGGTGCTCCTCGGCATAGGCTCGGGAGTGCTGGTCGAGATGGAGCGGCCGAAGGCGTCCGAGATCCTGGCGCAGCGGCTCGACCGGATCGACCAGGCCCTACGCGAGCTCGAAGGGAACATGGGGGCCCTCGAGGAGCGGATCCAGCTCATCTCGCGTCGCCTCGACCAGGCGGCGCGCAGGGAAGAGGCGGGCCCGGATGTGGGCCGGACTTAAGGCACGCCTGCGAACTCGCAGGGAGGCCGCCGACGCCGAGCCTGCGGCGGCGGAACCCCCGGTCCCTTCCAAGCCCACGGAGGCGGCTCCTTCCGGCCGCCCCCCTGCACCCGCCGCCTCGCCTCCCCATCCCGCGCCGGAGAGACGGGGGCCGGGCAAGGAGGTCTTCGCCGAGGGATTCTTCGGGCAGCGGGTCAAGGAAGCGACGATCGACGACGTCCTGGACGACCTCGAGATCGCCCTGTTGCAGTCGGACGTGGCGCTGCCCGTCGTCGAGCGCCTTCGACGCAACCTCCGCAAGGAGTTCGCGGGACGGAAGCTCCGCTACGGGGTCGACGCGGAAGAGGCGATCCGCGCGTCGCTCGAGCGCTCGACCCGGGAGATCCTCACCTCTCCGCCGTTCGACCTTGCCGGAAAGATCCGCAGCCACACCCCCAAGCCGTTCGTGATCCTCTTCGTAGGAGTCAACGGCACCGGTAAGACCACCACGGTCGCCAAGCTCGCCGTCTGGCTCCGTGCTCAGGCACTCTCCTGCGTGATCGCCGCGGGCGACACCTACCGAGCCGGCGCGATCGAGCAGCTGCTCGTCCACGGCGAGAGGCTCGGCGTACGCGTCATCCGCCAGCAGGAGGGGAGCGACCCGGCCGCGGTCGGCTTCGACGCGATCGAGCACGCCCGAGCGAAGGGGATCGACGTCGTCCTCGTCGACACCGCCGGCCGCCAGCACACCAACGAGAACCTGGTCGAGGAGGCGAAGAAGATCCGCAGGGTCACCCAGCCGGCCCTCACGTTCTTCGTGGGCGATGCCCTCACCGGCAACGACCTCGTGGAACAGGCGACCCTCTTCGAGAAGGCGATCGGCATCGACGGGCTCGTGCTCACCAAGCTGGACGCCGACGTGAAGGGCGGAGGAGCCCTCAGCGCGACGTTCGTCACGCACAAGCCCATCGTCTTCGTCGGCGTTGGGCAGGGCTACGACGACCTGAGGCCGTTCGAGGCGGAGTGGATGGTCCGCCGCCTCTTCGCAGAGGAGGCCGCCGGGTGACCGGCAGGATCCGGCTCGTCCTCGTCCGGCCGAAGGAGGACGGCAACGTCGGCGCGGCTGCCCGCGTCGCGCGCAACTTCGGCGCCGCGGAGATCGTCCTGGTCCGTCCCCGGGCACGCCTCGGGGAGGAGGCACGGCGGCGGGCGATGGGCGGGCTCGCCCTCTTGCGCTCGGCGCGGAAGGAGGGTGACCTCGCCGGCGCCGTGGAGGGCTGCGACCTCGTCGTGGGGACGACCGACCTCGCCTTCGGCCGCTCGACCGCCTACCTGCGTCGCACGGTGAGCCCCGAGCGCCTCGGCGAGCTCGTTTGGGCCGCCGAGGGAACGATCGCCGTGGTCTTCGGCCCCGAGGACAACGGGCTCTCCCGCGAGGAGCTCGCGCGCTGCGATTTGCTCGTCCACGTGCCAGCCCGACGCGAGTTCCCCACCCTCAACCTCTCCCACGCCGTCGCGGTCGTCCTCTACGCGGTGCACCGGGCTCAGGGTCCGGACAACCCGGAGACGACCCCCGCGCCGGAATCGATCGTGCTCAACGGACGGGAGAAGGAGATCCTGCTCGAGCGAATCGGGACCCTGGCGGCCGCGACCGGCTACCCCGCGCACAAACGACGGGGTTTAATCCTCCTGTTCCGTCGCGTCCTCGGCCGGTCGACGCCCTCCGAGGCGGAGTACCGGATGATGCTCGGGCTCTTCGCCAGCTTCGGGCGCGCTCTTGCAAGAAGGGGGGAACGTGACGGAAGGAAACGGTGACTGGCTTCGGGTCCGAGGCCTCGGACGCGAGCGGTTTGCGAACTACCTCGCCGACTATCTGGTGACGCTCGGCTTCTCGGTCGACCGCGAGGGCGCGAGCGTGCCAAACGAGAACCGGGTGGCCGGACGCCTCGAGCGGACCAACCCCGCCGTCCCCTCGGCAGCCCACTCGGTCTCCTTCCGCCTCTATTCGACCAGCGGCGGCGCCGCCCTCGTCTGGGAGACGCCGACGCAGCTCGAGGGAGCCGAGCGCGCCCGGATGGACCGTTTCGTCCGCGAGATCATGAGCCACCTCGAGCGGGCGATCTCCACCGAGAGCCACGCGACCGCGAAGGTCTTCCGCCCGTCGACCTCGCGTCTCCCCTGGGAGAAACCCCTCGCGGCGGAGGAGCCGGCGGGCGACCCGGTCCCCGGCGGCTAGTCCCCCGGCGCTCCGGCGGCAGGCTTATAATCCGACCCCGGGTCCCACGCCCGCTTCCTATGGCGAGTTCGGCCTACCGCTACATGGCCCGATCGTTCCGGGCGACGCAGGGGGACGAGGGTGCCGGCCTTCGGCACGAGCGTCTCCTCTCCTGGAGGAGGGACCATAGCGTCACGCGCCTCGAGCACCCGACCCGTCTCGACCGGGCCCGCTCGGTCGGCTTCCGGGCGAAGGGTGGCTACGTGGTCGTACGGGTCCGTGTCCGTCGCGGCGGCCAGAACAAGCGCGCGATCATCGCGGGACGCCGGCCCAAGCGCAAGGGTATCCTCCGGATGACCCTCGCGAAGAGCCTCCGACGGATCGCCGAGGAGCGGGCGCAGAAGCACTACCCGAACCTCGAGGTCCTCAACTCCTACTGGGTGGGAGAGGACGGCAAGCAGAAGTTCTTCGAGGTCATCTTGGTCGATCCGGTCCATCCGGAGATCCTCGCCGACCCGAAGATCAGCTGGATCGCCGACCCCGTTCACAAGGGGAGGGTCTACCGCGGCCTCACGAGCGCAGGGAAGGAGGGCCGTGGCCTCCGCTGGAAGGGGAAGGGTGCCGAGCGCTACCGTCCGTCCCGCGCGCGCAACCGCCGGCCCGAGCGACGCACCCAGACCAAGGTCATCCCGTAGCGAGCCGCTCGGGAGAACCCGGGCGTCCGTCCAGCAGCGTGTCGAGCGAGCGTCCCGTCGCTTCGGCGTGCCGTCGGGCCCAGCCGTAGAGACCCTCGACGTGGACGAGCTCGCCGCGAAGGATGCGGGCGAGCCGCTGGCGGTAGCCGAGGTCGAGCTCGACGCTCTCGGCCTCGAGGAACTCCTTGAGACGGTGGGCGAGGTGCCCGCCTTCGGTGTCCCAGTCGGTGAGGACGATCGTCTTCCGCCGTCCCCGCGCGAGCTGGTGCGCGGTCCGGGAGAGCGTGCGGCCGCCGTGCACGGCGACCACCGGGCCGGTCCATCCCAGCCGACGGACGGAGAGACGGTCGCGGTCCCCCTCGACGACCACGACGCAGGCGCCGTCCTCCTCCTCGTCGAGGAGCTTGAGCCAGACCTCGACGAACCGGTCGAAGGCGGGGTCGGCCGGCAGCGGTAGAGGCATCGCAGCAGGCGGGAAAGGGGCGGGGCCCGTCATCTACCTTAGGGGGGCCGGGAACCCTCCTGCTCCCATCGCCCACCCTCCGCCCCCTTCGGTGGCCCGCACGCTTATGGTCGGGGGGCGCTCCCCTCGGCGCTCCCGAGGGAGGAGGTCGGTGCCGGAGGTCTACAGCTTGCTGCTCGAGTGGCGTCGCGCCGAGACGACGGCGCGGACGCTGGCGAAGCTGCCCCCGGACTACTACGCCACGACGACCCGCTACCTCGACGAGCTCAAGCGCTCCTACGAGTCGGAGCTGCGCGAGAATCCCTCGGCGCGCCGCGGCGAGATCGCCCGACAGACCTACCAGAGGGCGAGCCAGGTCGCCCGCGACATTCTCGAGGCGCGCCTGCAGAAGCTCCTCGCTCTCGCCTTCCAGGCGAGCATCGGCGCCCCTCGTGACCTTCCCAACTCGCTTCCCGAGGAGAAGCTTCTCTTCGACCGCCTCCTCACGACCCTTCTCGAGCACCGACACGGGCTGGCCCCGTACCTCGAGCCGCAGGCGCCACCGGCGTTGGCGCATGCCTCCCCGGCTCCCGCCGCGTCGGCGGTATCGCCCCCAGCTCCCGCTCCGTCCCGACCCGCTGCCCCTCAACCCCCGCCGGCCGCGGCCGGTGTCGGGAGCTACGTGCGCATCGTCGGGGAGCCGCGGACGATCGAGGCGGGCTCGGAGACGATCGACCTCGCCAAGGACGACGTGCTCTCCCTTCCTCCGGACGTCGCCAAGCTGTTGGTCGACGCCCACGTCGCCGAGCCGCTGAGCGTGGCCCCGACGCCGCGTCGCGCCGAGCCGGCCTAGACGGCCGGTCCGCCGGCGGCGAGCTCGAGGACCCGGAAGGAGCCGAACCCGAAGAGCAGGCTCTTGGCGGCAAGCCGGAGCCTCACCTCGGCTTCCCCGCTGCGGAGGGTCGCGAGCTCGGCGGCGAAGAGCTTCTCGAACCCCCAGGCGCCGAGCGCCTCGGCTTGGGAGCTGTAGGCGATCTCCGAAAGACCCGCGTCGCGTGCGGCCTGACGGACGCGGGAGAAGTTCACGAAGGCGGAGAGGTCCGTCCCGCCCGGCTCGGCCAGGGGGTCGTCGAGCGCGCGGTGACCCCGGACGGCGGCGAGCGTGCCGTGAGGATGGGCGGCGAGGAGCTCGCCCTCCTCCGCGCCGTAATCGATCAGGAGGCAGACTCCCCGGACCAGGTGGTCGGCGACCTCGCGCACCAGCGCTTCGGCGCCGGGCGAGCACTCCACGATCCGGTCGGCATGCTCGGGGAGGTCCTCGCCGAGCAACGGGGGCGGTTCGCGGGCGGGACGAAAGGCCTCCGTGGGGCCTCCGGCGCCGAGGAGGACCCCGAGTTCGACCCAGGCGGATGCCTCCCGCCGGAAGCGCCGGACCGGTTGGGCGTCCAGCACCTCGTTCGCCACCACGATCCCCTCGAAGGGCCCGAGCTCCGCGACCGAGCGTGCGGCCCGGACGCTGACGGCGGTCCCCGCGACAGCTCGGGCGACGCGCTCGAGCGCGGCCTCCCTGCGACGGGCCGAGCGGTCGACCAGGACGAGCTCGACCTCACCGGGGGCGTGCCCCTCGGCGAGGCATCCCGCGACGGTCGCGGCGAGGGTCCCGTCGCCCGGCCCGAGCTCCACCCAGCGGAACGGCCGCCCGATCCCGAGCTGCTCGCGGGCGCGCCGGGTCCGCTCGGAAAGGCACCGCGCGAAGAGCGGGGAGACGTGCACGGCGGTGTAGAAGTCGCCCGAGGGGCCGAGCGGGCTCCTCGGGCTCTCGTAGTAGCCGACCTCCGGGTCGTAGAGGACCGTGTCCATGTAGCGGTCGAACGGAACGAAGCCGTCCTTCTCCGCCCTTCGCGCAAGCCGCTCGCGCAACCGAGGCCACGGCCTCGGCGAGGGACTCGGTCCACCGGAAGGGCCCACGGTCGTCGCCGACGATCGGCGCCTCAGCCGATGTAGCCGAGGTCCTCGCGCGGGGCGGCCGCGCCGGACGTCTCGCTCGGGCGCTGCTCGGCCTCGTGGATCTTCTGGGCGATGCGGTCGATCTCGCGCGCCTTCGCCTCGAGCGAGGTGAAGTCGAGGGAGAGGAGAAGGACCTGGGAGAGGACCTTGAGCACCGCCTCGGCGCTGTGCGGGTCGACGAAGTAGCCGCTCGTCTCGCCCATGAGGCAGACCCCCTCCATCCCGAAGAGCCGGCCGAGGCCGAGGAAGAGGCCGCTCGCGCCGATGAGCCCGCCCCCCGGGTCCGTGCGGGAGAAGACGACGCCGAACTTCTTCATCGTCTCGACACGGGAGAGATGCGTCGCCGCCCCGAGGACCTTCGGCTCCTCGACCATGCGGCCCTGGGCGAAGCCGGCGAGGGTGAACACCTCGTGCACGCCGAGGCCCGAGCAGTAGTCGAGCACCCGTTCCGTGATCTCGTACTGCCCTTCGGGACTGATCCCCTGGTAGTCGCCGCCGAGGACCAAAAGGTCGTGCGGCGAGCTCGCCGGGGCCTTCCAGTAGGAGAGGTCGTTGGAGACCAGGCGGATGACGCCGTTCTCGCCGACGTAGACCTGCGGCGGGAAGAACTTCGAGTAGATGGTCGCGAGCGGCTTGGCCGGCAGCTGGTCGCGAAGGTAGTCGGCGGCAAGCTTTCCCACGTTGCCGACGCCCGGCAGGCCCTCGATGAGGATCGGGTCGCGGAGCTCGACCTTCTCTAGCGTACGGATGAGCACGTCCTGCATCGGGTTCCCGCCGCCGAACGAGCCGCGGCCGACCGATAAAGGTTCGGTGGCGTCTGGGTAGGGTACTACCGCGACTTCCCCGAGGTCGCCTCGACCGTCCAGCCTTCCTCGCCGAGACGCGCGGAGAAGACGCGGGCGAGGTCCGGCCGCCTTCCGGCCTTCTCGAGGTAGAGGGTGTGGGCGTAGCGGTCGCCCTTCGGCTCGGAGCGGAACTCGAGGACCACGTCGGCGAGATCCTTGAGCTGCTCGGTGACCGGCTGATCGGGCCGCGCCGCGTGGAGGGCGAGGAGCGCCTGGCCGCCGATCGACTGACAGCGGTAGCGGATCTGGCGCGCGACGCGCATCACGTCGGACGCCTCGAGGACCTCGAAGAAGAAGTCGACCGAGTCGATCACGAGGCGGAACGGGCTGTCGATCGCTGCGAGGTCGGCGAGGAGCCTGTCGGTCAGTCGGAACGGCGCCAGGGTCCGGTCGCGGGCGCGGGGGACCTTGAGGTCGGCGACCGAGAGCCCCTTTTCGCGGACGCGGGCGGCCTCGAGGCCCTTGGCCAGCACCCGCTGGTAGTACTCCTCGGCGAGGTTGACGACCTTGACCTCGGAGGCGTCCCAGCCGAACGCCTCGAACGTCCGCTCGAGGTCCTCGGTCCGCTCGTAGGTCGTGTAGAAGAGCACCGGCAGGCTTCCCACGCCGGCGTGGGCGAACTGTTTCGCGAGGATCGGGGCGCCGGTCGAGGTGTTCCCCGCGAGCACGCAGAGCCAGCCGGAAGGCAGCGCGGGAACGATCGGTCGGTCGATCTCGGGGATGTCGACGAACCGGGCGGCGTCGGCCATGCCTACGTACCCATCCTCGCGACGTCCAGCGTCTCGTCCACGACCAGGTTGAGCAGCTGGTCGACGCTCGAGGCCTGCTCGTCCGCCGTCGCGAGCACGAGCGTGAGCGCCTGGCGGCTCTTGAGGGTGTTGAGCAGGATGTGGAGGAACTCGCTCAGCAGCTCGGGAGGGTTGTGGATGGCGAGCGAGTTCACCGAGTCGATCACGACGATCGACCTCGGGTGGGGGAAGCGGCGGAGAAGGTACTCCACCCGAAGCATGATCTCCTCGAGCGCCCGCGGGCTCTCGACATAGGTCGCGTTGGGAAGCGGGTCGGCGAAGTGCATCATGAGGTGGCTGATGGCGTCGACGAACGAGATCCTCTCGGCCGGGACGTCCAGCGCCTGCGCGACGTTCCAGACGAACGCCGCCGGGCTCGTCACCGCGACATAGATCGTGTGGGTGTCGGTCTCGCTGCCGAGGTCGCGCAGCGTGGCGTTGAGCACCGCGAAGTAGTGGTCGGCGTACTCGCGCGGGTCCAGCTTGAGGGCGACCGCGCTGCCCGGAGGCAGGCCGCGGAGCCGCTCGCCGATCTCGACCTCCGCCACGGCCTACAGCCCCTCGTTCATCCGGCCGCCCTTGAGGTGCGGGGCCATCAGGATCCCGATCGGCGTGAGCTCGAGGACGTAGAGCGCCCGGGAGTGGGCGGTCCCGCGCATCTTGACGATCTGGAGGACGCGCAGGATGTCGCCCAGCCGGCGGGTGTTGTAGAGCAGGATGATCCCGTCGACGATCGCCTCCTCGACGCCCCGCGAGGAGTAGCGGTCGGTCTGCGGGGCGATCTCCGAGATGATGAGCGAGGTGCAGCCGACCTCGCTCAGGTCCTCGCCGAGGCGCAGGAGGAAGTCGCGGATGTGCTCGTCCCGCTGGATGCGGTAGCCGAGCGACGTGAGGCTGTCGATGACGAGCCTCTTGATCCCGAGGGTCCGGATCAGGTCGTGGAGCGAGCGCAGGAGGATGTCGAGGTCCTCCGAGGAGAGCTGCTCGCGGTCGAAGCCGAGCTTCTCGTAGAGCGCCGGGAGGTCGACCAGGACGAGCGAGCCGTCCGCGATGAGCTCCGGCCGGAAGAACTCGAAGGTCGAGAGGTTCTGGACGAGCTTCTCGGTCGCCTCCGTGACCGACACGAGCATCCCCCGCTCCCCCCGCTCGGCGCCCCGCACCAGGAACTCGAGGCTAAGGGTCGTCTTGCCGGTCCCCACGCTCCCGGAGACCAGGACCATGTTGCCCCGGGGGACCCCTCCGCCGAGGATGTTGTCGAGGGCCTCGATGCCGGTCGGGCATCGCTCCAGCTTGTTCGGCCCCGCCGGCTCGACCCTCTCCCGAGCGGCGACCGTGACGTCCGGGCTCGGGGCCTCCATCGGGTCGAACGAGCCGTTCCGAGACTAAGATAGTTATTGTCGTGGCACCGAGGAGCCCTCCGCGCCGTCGGGAGGGCTTCGGGCCCCCGGGGGAGGACCTCTGCTCCTCTCTCCGGCCGACTCCGAGGCGCCCCGCCCCGGCGCCTCCGCGGGGAGGCGTTTGAGATCGATCCACCACCGGGACTCCTCGGGCCCGCGCTCCCTCCGCACGATCGCCCCGGAGCGCCCCAAAAGGCCTCCGAGCTCGCGGACGGCAGTCAGGTCCCCTGCCGCCGCGTCGGCGAGCTCCCTCAGGGAGACGGCGAGCAGGCGGCCCTCGGGGGCCCCCGCGCCCCTCTCCCTCATCCAGGAGAGCAGCCCCGAGAGCGGCCGAGGGGCCCGACCGTCGCCCGCGCGAGGCGTCCGCGGCGCCTTCGAGGTCGGTCCCGGCGCGTCGCCGACCCGCGGCGCCCCCGCGCTCCTGCCTTCGGCCGGCAGGCGAGGTTGCAGCGGGACCTTAGGGCCCGGACCGGGAAGACGGGCGGTGTGCACCCGGTGGACCCTCTCGCCCTTGCCGAGCAGGACCACCGCGCTTCCCCGCGGAAGGGCCTGGAGCTCCCCTTCCGTTACCCCACCGACCGCTCGGGAGAGCTCGCGGGCGTCCTGAGGGGAGCCGCGGAAGACGACCCAGTCGGCGACGTTGGTCGCCACCGCCTCGCCCACGTCCTTAGGCAGCGAGGCGAGGCTCTGGCTCGCCAGGACGGCATGGGCGTTGAGGCGGCGTCCCACGCGGAGCATCTCCGAGAGGCTTTCGTGGGCGAACCACTCGGCCTCGTCCAGCACGACGAACGTCTTGCTCGGCGTCGGGCGGGCGAGTAGCTCCGACCAGACGACGGCGAGGTAGACGGCGAGCAGGTAGCGTGCCGCCGACTCTCCGACCTCGCCGGCAGAACCGCAGACCAGGACGATCCGTCCCGGGCGGACGAGGTCGGAGGCGTGGAGGGAGGGCTCGCGCGACGAGAGCATCGAACGCAGCGTTGGGCTTCGGACGACCTCGTAGAGGAGGCGACGTGCCCCCTCGGCGTCGTCCGGTCGGTCCCGGACGCGGAGGAGAAGCTCGTGGACGGCCTCCTCGGCCCCCGAGGGAGCGGCTCGACGCGGGATCGGTACCTGGGAGAGGAGGGCATGGGCATCCTCGAGGGTCCCGCCCGGAAGAGCGGCGGCGGCGCGGAGGGCGCGGCCGACCATCTCCTCGATACGCGGACCCCAGTAAGATTGTTCGGCATACCGACCCGCACGGACCCTGCGCAGCGCATGAAGGAGGTCGTCCCGGCGTCGCTCGGCCCGCAGCCCCTCCGGGCCGTCGACAGCGGCGCATCCTTCCAGCGCGTTGAGGGATGCCCCAGGGTTTCCCGGAGCGAGGAACGTCACGCGGTCGCTCTCGGTCTCGAGTTCCGCCCGCAGCGATCGCGCGGTCTCGCCGAGAGGATCGAGCAGGATCACCCCTCCGAGACGTGCCGCCCGCCGGGCGAGGGCGACCAGGAGCGAGCTCTTGCCCATCCCGGTCTCTCCGAGGATCAGGGCGTGACGCCCCTCCTCCGGCGCGACGGGCAGCGCCACGACCGACCCGGAGCGCTCCCTGCCCACGGCCAGCCCGACACAATGAGGCGCCTCCCGCGAGGAGGCGAGGGCCGCGAGTCCCGGCGTGGGCAGCAACGCGAGGACCGTCGCCTCGTCCAGAAGGACGACCGAGCCTCGGTCGAGGAAGCCGTGTCGGCGGAAACGGATCGCTTCCCCGCCGCAGGTCCGCCAGACGGCCTCTACGATCTTCGCCTCGGAGGGCGCAGGGCCCGCGGAGCTCGGAAAGAGCCGAAGGCTCGCCGACCAGGACGGTCCGCTGACGGGCTCGACGACCTCCTCGAGACGAGGGCGCCGGCTCGCGAGCGGCCCCCGCAGCTTCGAAGCGGGGTAGGAGGGCGACGAGGCAGGGCGGCTAGCAAGCCAGCTCGCGAGCGCTCCCGGTCCCCTCACGGGGCACAGGCCGAGTTCGAGCGTCGTGCCCTGAGGCAGAGCGAGAAAGCCGGCCACAAGGCCGTGAAGGAGGGTGCCCGGCTCCGGGCGCGTCAGCCCCGGTGTCGAGGCCAGGAGGGAGACGCGGGCGTTCCACGCCGGTCGGGGCGGGGCTAGGGGAGGCGGGGGCGCCCGCTGCCAGGCGCCGGGGCCGTAGGCGGCGACAAGCGCCCGGGAGAGCCATCGCTCCGCGACGAGGTCGGAGGGACGCAGCTCGAGCGTAGGGGCCGGACCGCTCGTGAGGACGAAGGAGAGGCGGGCGCCGATCCCGTGCCCCGCGCGGAGGGCCGCCTCGAGGCGCGAACGCAAGCCGAGCAGCTCCTCGCGGGGCCGTGGACCCTCCCCGACCGGGGCGAACCGCCAGCCTCCTCGGGCGTAGCTTCCGGCCGGTCCTCTGGCCGCGGCCACAGGGAGGCGGAGCGGTGCGGCCCGGGTCAATTCCCCGTCGGGAACGGAAGCTGAACGGTGGAAAGGCGCCGCGCAGTCCTCATTAGGCCGGGCGGTCCCCAACGTCGTTTGACGGATGTCCTCGCTGGAAGAGAAGCTCACAGAGATCGAGGACGAGATCCGTCGGACCGCGTACAACAAGGCGACCCAGGGACACATCGGGCGTCTCAAGGCCAAGCTCGCCGTCCTGCGCCTCGAGCGCGAGGCCCGCGCCAAGGGGAAGGGCGGGGGCGTCGGCTACGGGGTCCGTAAGAGCGGCCACGCTACGGTCGGGCTCGTCGGCTATCCGTCCGTGGGAAAGTCGACCCTCCTCAACCGCCTCACGGCCGCGGAGAGCGCCACGGGAGCCTACGACTTCACGACGATCTCGATCATCCCCGGCATGCTCCGCTGGGGAGGCGCCTCCATCCAGATCCTCGACATGCCCGGGCTCGTTCCCGGCGCGGCGAAGGGCCGCGGCCGCGGACGCGAGGTTCTCAGCGTCGTGCGCTCGGTCGACCTCATCGTCTTCCTGATCGACCCGGAGCACCTCGACCTCGGCGCGCTCGTGCGCGAGCTCGAGGGGGCCGGCGTGAGGATCAACGACCGTCCCCCGCGCATCGTCCTCCAGCGCGGCGAGCGCGGGGGGCTCACCGTGTCGAGCACCGTCCGTCTCACCCACCTCGCCGGAGGGCTCGCCCCCTCCATCGCCCGCGAGTTCGGCCTCCACAACGGCTCGATCGTCCTCCGCGAGGACGCGAGCGTCGACCAGCTCATCGACGTGCTCGCCGGCAACCGCGTCTACGTTTCCGCGATCCTCGCCGTGAACAAGTCCGAGCTGCTCGCCCCGGGGGAGCGTCTCCGTCTCGTCCGGGAGGTGCAGCCGTTCCGCCCGCTCTTCATCTCGGCGCGGACCGGCGACGGCCTAGACGAGCTCATCGCGGGGATCGGCAACGCGCTGCGGTTCATCCGCATCTACGTGAAGCCCCCCGGACGGCCCGCCGACCGCGACGAGCCGGTGATCCTCCGCCAAGGGGACACGGTCGGCGAGCTCCTCCGACGGCTCCCGACCGACCTCCAGCAGGGGTTCCGCGCGGCGCAGGTCTGGGGGAGGAGCGCCCGGTTCCCCGGCCAGACCGTCGGACGGGACCACGCGCTCGCAGACGAGGACGTGGTCACCGTCGTCGTGGCCCGGGGTTCCACGCGCGCCGTGGCCTGAGGCGGGTGCCGGGCCGATCCCGCGCGTCGGTCGTCCGAGAGAGCCGAGACGGCGGGCCACGGGACGTGGGCCTCCCTGCCCGGGAGGCCGTTGTGCGGGAGCCCCCGAGCAGGTAGTGGCCGCGGTGGAACGGCTCGAGACGCACCGATGCCGCCAGCGCGAACTCGGCTCCGAGACGGGTCTCGGCGTCGCGAAGATGGACGAGGGGCCCGCGCTCCCTCCCGAGGCTCGGGAGCTTGAGCGCGAGGACGACCGAGCCGGACGGCTCGGCCAGGAAGTACTCCGCGTTGCGAAGCACGATGCCGGCCTGGTCGGGCTGCGCTACATCGGCGTAGATCCCGTCGACCGGCGCGACGAGGTCGAGGTAGTTCTCCGGCTCGCGGGCGTCGTCCAGGAGAGGAAGAAGGTTCGGCCACCGCTCGGCGACCGCCACTAATCGCGCGAACGGGCGGGGGCTCTTCTCGACGGCAAAGACGGTCCCCGCGGGTCCGACCAAATCGGCGACGTGCGAGACGGTCGTCCCGCTCGCCGCGCCGAGGTAGAGCCAGCTCTCTCCCGGCGCCGGGAGCGGTCCGTCCCACCCCCGGGCGAGCCCGGCCGCGAGCTTGGAGCGCGACGGGTCGAAGGAGCGGAACGATCGCTCCCCGAGGCTCGCCCACCGCTCCCCGTAGACCGCGGGCATCTTCCCGACGGTCTCCGTCCACCACTCGACATGGTCCCCTGCGACCCGTCGCAGGAGGCGCGGAGTGCCGGCCGCCTCGAACGGGCGGGGGGGCCTCATCGTCGCCCCCGTCGCAGCTCGGCGGCCCGGCGCGCACGTCGGGCGAGCAGCCCCGGCGCGATCGCGGCGTGGGTCGTCGCGTCGGCGCGCGCCGCGATCACGGCGAGCGACGCGAGGCTCCGCGCGAACGCCGCCCGGCGGTCCGCAGGGACCTCGTCGAGGGAGTCGGCGCGGTAGAGGAGGCCGTAGCGCGGACCCCTCTCGGGGGACGGGCGCCTTCGGGCGCCGAGGAGCTGGAGGCGCGAGGAGGAGATCCGCGAGAGCGTCCCGAGCCCCCCGGCGGCAGCGAGAAGGCGGGCGGCGACGCGCGGGCCCACGACCGCCGAGAGATTGGGCAACAGCTCGACCGCCGCGCCCTCGAGGCGGCGGACCAGCCGACGATGGTGCTCGTGGAGCTGCCCGCGGAGCGTCGACCAGTCGCGTGCGTGGCTCTCGAGGACGGTGGACGGCGGGCTCACGAACGTCTCGGCCGCGCGCTCTTCGCGCGTGACCGCCCTCTCGAAGCGCTCCTCCTCGCGGGCGAGGCTCACGACGATCTCCTCCGGGGAGCGGAGGACCCGGTCGAGCCGGGCGCGGGCGAGGGCGAGCAGGTAGCTGCGCCGCTCCTCGGGCGGCCAGCGCGGAAGCTGACAGTAGCCCCGTCGCCAGGCCGCGGGCGACGCGGGCGCGACGGGCCGTCCCAGCGCTTCGGAAACGGCCTCGCGGAACCGTCGGCCCGGGGCCGAGAGGCCCTCGCTCGAGATCCCCTCCCGGAGCGTCGAAGGGAGGTTTTCCGGGCGGGGATCGCCTCCGGGGCGTGCGGGCCCGACGCCGGCTCCGGGGACGGTCGGGGCGCGGAGCTCACGGGGAGGCGAACCGTCCGAGGCGAGAAGGAAGACCGAGGGGCCGCGCGCGACGACGAGCGTCGCGGGCACCCCTAGAACTCCTCGAGGGACTTCTGGAACCGGTGGCGCTCCTCGGGGACCTCGACCGGGTAGTTGCCGGTGAGGCAGCCGAGGCAGAGCTGCCCGGCGGGGAGCCCGACCGACTCGACCAGGCCGGCCATCGACAGGTAATGGACCGTGTCGGCCCCGATGACCTGCGCGATCGCCGCTTCGTCCCGGTTGTGGGCCACCAGCTCCTTGCGCTCCTTCATGTCGACGCCGAAGTAGCAGGGGGCCCGGATCGGCGGGCAGCCGATCCGCACCTCGACGCGGGTCGCGCCGGAGCGACGGACCATCTGGACGATCTCGCGAAGGGTCGTGCCGCGCACGAGCGAGTCGTCCAGGAGGACGACGCGCTTTCCCTGCAGGAGCCCCGGTACCGGGTGGAGCTTCACGCGGACCTCCGACTCGCGCTTGCGCTGGTCCGGGAGGATGAACGTCCGCTCCACGAACCGGTTCTTGATCAGGGCCTCGGCATAGGGGATGCCCGAGGCGGAGGCGAAACCGAGCGCCTGCGGCCGCGCCGAGTCCGGGACCGGCACGACCAGGTCCGCTGCGGCGGGGCTCTCTCGGGCGAGGCGTTCGCCGATGCGGTAGCGGACGTCGTAGACCGGGCGGCCCTCGGCGATAGAGTCGGGGCGCGAGAAGTAGACCCACTCGAACATGCAGTGCGCGCGATCTCCGGCGTTGGCGATGGCGGAGGTGTGAGCGACCTGTCCTCGGTCGAGGAGGACGACCTCGCCGGGGGCGACGTCGCGCAGGAGCCTGCCGCCCATGAGCTCAAGGGCGACCGACTCGCTCGCCACCGCGACCCCTCCGTCCACCGTGCCGAGGACGAGCGGCCGGATCCCGAGCGGGTCGCGAAAGGCGTAGACCTTCTGGCCGACCAAAAAGACGATCGCGTAGCCTCCGACCAGCTCGGAGGCCGCGCGCCGGATCGCGGCCTCGAGCTCGCGCGTGCGGCCGACCTCGAGGGCGATGAGCTGGGCGACGGTCTCGCTGTCGGCGTTGCCGAGCATCTCGACCCCCTGGGCCTGGAGCCGGTGGCGGATCCTCTCGAAGTTGACGATGTCGCCGTTGTGGGCGATCGCCGCGTCCTGGTCGCGGATCTTGACGACGAGCGGCTGGGCGTTCTCCAGATCGCTCGACCCCGTCGTCGAATAGCGCACGTGGCCGATCCCCGCCGTGCCGCGAAGGGTCTCGAGCAGCTCCTGGTTGAAGATGTCGTGGACGAGACCCATCCCCTTGCGGTGGTAGAGCTTGCCGTGGCTATGGGTCGCGATGCCCGCGGACTCCTGTCCGCGGTGCTGGAGCGCCCTCAGCCCCCGGAAGAGGTAGGGGGCGGCGCCCCGGCCCTGCAGCGAGACCCCTACCACGCCGCAGAACTCCCGCGCCGGCATCAACTCGGTAGGGCGGCCCCAAGGGAGGCCCGTAGCGAGCTAGCGGGCGCGGTGTCTTAAGCGGAGCGCCGCGGAAATCGCCCTTCGGCCTAGCCGAAGAGCGCCGAGAGGCCCTCGGCCGCCTCCTCTTCGGAGACGCCCTTCTCTTCCTTCTTCTCCTCGGCCTTCTTCTCCGCCTTCCCCTCGCCCTTCTCGGGCGCGGCGGCAGGGGCCGCCGGGGCGGCGAAGGTCTCGGCCTTGGCGAGGACCTCGGAAAGGTTCACTCCCTCGAGCGAGGCGAGGAGCGCCTTCACGCGAGTGGCGTCCGGGCTCAGCCCGGCCGCCGTGAGGACCCCCGAGAGGCCCTTCTCATCGATCGGCTTGTTGGCGGCATTCAGCAGAAGCGCTCCGTAAACGTACTCCATCGTTCTCTACCTCCTCGTGAACCGTGGGAAACCCTAGGTGCCAGTGATGCGACCTACCGCCGCGGCCTCGCGCATCGCCTTGGCGAAGAGCGGCTCGAGCGTCTCCTTGGTAGGATAGCCGGCCGCGATCGCCAGGCCAAGCGCGCGTCGGTGGGCCCGGGTGAGGATGGGTGCGAGCGTGGAGGGGGTAACGTAGCCGAGCTCGACGGCGAGGCCGAGCCCTTGGCGCGCGGCGCGGGCCAGCTCGCCGCGGAGGGCATCGAGGTCGACCGCGAGGGACTCGGCCGGGTAGAAGGTCGAACCCTCGACCACGCCCCGCACCGTGAGCCCGACCTCGAGCGGCTTGATGTCGAGGCGCGTGAGCAGCCCGGCGACCTCGCGGGAGATCGTCTGGCCGGCCCGAACGATGGTCGTGTCCTTCTTGAGAACGACCTTTCCCTTCTCGATCGCCGCGGGAAAGCCGGCGTGCTGGAGCTCGCCGACGATCGGACCGGGCTTGAAGCTGGTCGTCCCCGCCGGCACGAAGATGTCGCGGGGGGCGATCTCCCCGCCGCGGGCGGGGGTCGGGGAGCGGGTCTTGAGGAACTCCTGGTAGAGAGCGAACGGATTGCCCTCGGCGGCGAGGATGGCGATCTGGTCCTCGACCTTCTCCAAGAGCGGCGCGAGGGCGGGGCGCTGCTCGCTCGCGGAGCGGAGCGCATGGCGGATCGCGCTGTTGTTCGCGACCACGATCGGGTGGCCGCGCGAGCGGAGCTCGCGGCGCATCGATTGGAGCGCGGAGGCGGGCACGCCGCGGACGCCGACCAGCGCCATCACGGGCGCGTTGAGGACCGTCTGGGAGAGGGCACGGACCCGTGCCAGCTTCTCCGGACGCACGTCGCCCCGACCCGGCATCGTCCTCCTCCTACCAGAGCCGGACCGCCGGCCCCATGGTCGTCTTGAGGTAGACCGACTCGATGTTCGACCGTCCCCGTTCGAGCTTGGAGGTGATCCGCGCGAGGAGCGCGTCGACGTTCTGGGCGATCTGCTCGGGCTTCATCGTGCGGCTGCCCACGGGGGCGTGGAACGTGCGGTTGCCCTTCGAGCGGATGCGCACCGAGCGCTGGAGGGAGCGGATGAGGTTGCTGGGGTCCGATCCCGGCGGCACCGGCCGCGGCATCTTGCCCCGGGGGCCGAGCACCACGCCGAGCCGCTTGCCGATCGTCGGCATGAGGGGCGCCTCGGCGAGGAAGAAATCGATTGTCTGGACGGACTTCTTCGCCCCCTTGGCGAAGTCGTCGAGCTCGCCCGCCGTGACGACGACGTCCGCGACGGAGCGTACCTTCTCGAGCAGCTCGGGCGAGCCGAAGACCGCCACGCGGGCGGCGCGCCCCCGACCGTTCGGCAGGGCGACCTCCTCCTCGATGCGGTTCTTCGGAACGGTGAGGTCGAGGTCCTTGAGGTTCACCGACATCTCGATCGTCTCCGGGAACTTCCGTTCCGGGGCCTTGCTGAGCGCCTCGGCGACAGCTTCTACGGATGGACGGTCCGGCATCGGTTCCCTTCCTCGTAACGGGAGAGCGGCGCGGCGAGCAGCGTGGGTTATTTGAAGGTTCGCGTCGCCGCCGGGGCCGCGGCGGCTTCGCCGGACCGGGAGCCCGAGGGGACGGTTCCGGGAGGGCCGCCCCGCTCCCGAACGGGTATATAGACCGGTCGTCTCGGCGCCGGCCGATGCACTATCCGAAGGTCGTCTCGACTTACTGTCCTCGCTGCAAGACCCACACCGAGCACGAGGTCGAGAAGGGCAAGAAGCGGGCCGCCTCCGAGCTCAGATGGGGTCAGCGCCGTTTCCGCCGCGCGACGCGCGGCTACGGAGGCTTCCCCCGTCCGAAGCCCGAGGGCCGCGCGAAGGCGGTGCGCCGGGTCTACCTCAAGTACCGCTGCAAGAAGTGCAAGTACACCGTCCAGCCACCTAGCTGGAGGGCCAGCTCGCTCGAGCTGGTCGAGAAGCACTGAGGGGGTAAGGATGCGAGGTCCCTCTCCGTTCTGGGTGGTGAAGTGCCCGGACTGCTCCACGGAGCAGACGATGTTCAGCCGGCCGGCGACCGCGGTCAACTGCTCGGTCTGCGGCGCGACCCTCGCGACGCCTACGGGCGGCCAGGCCAAGCTGCGGGGCGAGCTCGTCCGCCCGATCGGGGAGTAACCCCGAAGGGCCGGTCGTTCGGATGCCCCTGCGCCCAGAGTTCCCCGAGGAAGGAGAACTCGTCCTCGGCACCGTCACGTCGATCCGCAACTTCGGCGCGTTCGTTACCCTGGACGAGTACGCCAAGCGCGAGGCGTTCATCCATCTCTCCGAGGTCGCCGCCGGCTGGGTCAAGTACATCCGCGACCACGTGCGCGAAGGTCAGAAGATCGTCGCCCGCGTGCTCCGTGTCGACCCCGTGAAAGGCCAGGTCGATCTCTCGCTCAAGAGGATCAACGACCACCAGCGCCGCGAGAAGGTCCAGGCGTGGAAGAACGAGCAGCGAGCCCTGCGCCTCGCCGAGCAGGTCGCCCAGGCCCTCTCGAAGCCGGCCGAGGAGGCGATCGAGACCTTCGGCCCCGCGCTCATCGAGCGCTACGGCTCGCTCTTCGGTGCCTTCGAGGTCGCCTCCGCGGAACCGAAGCGGTTCCAGAAGGAGAACGAACGATCGGCCTGGGCGGGCGCCTTCCTCAAGGTCGCGCACGAGAACATCGTTCCTCCCCACGTGACGATCCTCGGTACCCTCGAGCTCACCGACGCCCAGCCCGATGGCGTCGAGCACGTCCGCAAGGCGCTTCTCGCCGCCGAAGAGGTCGACCCGAGCTCCGTGGAGGTCCACTACGTCGGCGCGCCGCGCTACCGCGTGCGGGTCGAGGCCTCCCAGTACAAGAAGGCCGAGGAGACGCTCAAGAAGGCGACCGAGGCCGCGCTCAGGTCGATCAAGTCCCAGGGCGGCGAGGGGAGCTTCGTCCGGGCATGACCGAGGCGATCCTGCGCGTCTGCCGCCCCTGCGCGCGCTACACCCTGCGCGCTGCCTGTCCGGCCTGCGGCGCTCCCACCCGCAGCCCTCACCCCGCTCGTTTCGACGCGACCGATCGCTACGGCGTCTACCGCCGACGTCTCGCCGCGGCGCAGAGTGCCGAGGGCTCTCCGGGAGGAAGCTGAATGGCCGCCCAGATCCACCGCATCAAGGTCGTCAACGACGTGAGCGACCTCGTCCCGATCCTTCGGGCGGTCGGCACCACCCTGCGCCTCAAGCTCGTCCGCCGCCTCGGCGAGGAGTGGCT
Source organism: Thermoplasmata archaeon (assembly GCA_021817605.1). GTDB lineage: Archaea > Thermoplasmatota > Thermoplasmata > Lutacidiplasmatales > UBA184 > Lutacidiplasma. The sequence goes on from JAKAUN010000013.1 coordinate 39,044, forward strand.
CACGGCGGAGGACATCGAGCACGAGTTCGGCAAGGAGGGTACGAAAGCCCTCGCCTTCTTCGAGAAGCTGAGGCTCATCGACACGCGCTGGGTCGCGCGGGAGGGCCGCCGCCAGCCCGAGAAGAGCTACCACTTCTACTACTCGACGATCAACGTCAACACGACCAGCCCCCTCGCCGAGATCAGCGAGGTGCTCGCCATCGCGACGATGAGCCCGAAGGAGTACGAGAAGCTCGAGGCGAAGATCGTCGAGGCCGTGGGCACCGAGGGCCGCTTCTTCTCCGACGTCGCCGAGGAGCTCAAGATGTCGCCGACCCGGCTCAAGGGGCTCGTGAAGCGCTCGGAGAAGCTGGAGTACCGTGGCCACCGCGTCGAGCGGTTCCGCTCGGAAGGCGAAGCGTAGGGCCGCTCGGCCCCGCGTCTCGGTCCTGAGGATCGGTCACCGGCCCGGGCGCGACCCGCGCCTCACCACCCATCTCGCCCTGGCCGCCCGCGCCCTCGGGGCCGAGCGCATGTACCTCCATCCTCCGGACCCTTCGGTGGAGGAGAGCCTCCGACGCGTCGCGTCCAAGTGGGGAGGCCGCTTCGAGGTCGTTCCCGCCGCGAACTGGCGCGCGGTCGTGCGCGAGCATGCCGGCGGGGTCGTCCACCTCACGATGTACGGGCTCGAGCTCGCCCGGCTCGTTCCGCGGCTCCGACGCGCGAGCTCGCTGCTCTTCGTCGTGGGCGGCGCCAAGGTCCCCTCGGATCTCTACCGCATCGCGGACTACAACGTGGCCGTGGGCGACCAGCCGCACAGCGAGGTCGCTGCGCTCGCCGTCGCCCTCGAAAGGGTCCGAGGGCTTCCCGTTCGCGGCGGCCGGGCCGGCGCCCAGCTCCAGATCGTCCCGTCGGCCCGCGGAAAGAAGGTCCGCGTGCGACCGGGGAGCCCCCCGTGAGCGGCGTGGCGGCCGGCGGCTCCCGCACGCTCCCCTCCTCGGCACGCGCCCCGGGTAAGTGCATCCTTTTCGGGGAGCACGCGGTCGTTCACGGTGCCCCGGAGCTCCTCTTCGCGGTCGACCTCCGCACGCAGGTGGTGGTCCGCGCCGCGGCGGAGACCACGCTCAACGCCGACCCACGAGCGTCGGAGAGCAACCCGTACTTCCGTGCCGCTCTCGAGGCGCTCTGGGCCTCCGGCCCCCCGGTCGAGGTGCGCTCGGTGAGCCGCCTGCCACGTGCGGCCGGGCTCGGTTCCTCGGCGGCGTTCCTGGCCGCCCTGGCGACCGCGCTCCTCCCGGAGGGAGCCGCAGGGCGTCCGGCCGAGCTCGCGCAGCGGTGCTTTTCCCTCGAGCGCCAGGCCCAGGGCGTGGGGAGCCCCGGCGACACCTCGGCGAGCGTCGCGGGAGGCTACCTCACGGTGAATTCCCCCCGCGGCGCGGCGCTCTGGACGATCGAGGGGGACTCGCGTCGCTGGGAGGTCCGTCGTCTCGAGGACCCCGGGTGGGTCTGGATCGTCGCCTACAGCGGCGTGCCGCGCTCGACCGCCGATGCGGTCCGGGCCTTCGCGCGCCGTCTCGAGAACGCGGACGGCCCGAAGCTCCTCGACCGGTTCGCCTCCGTCGCGCACCGGGGGATCGACGCGCTCGCGCGGGGAGACCGCGAGGGCGTGGCCCGGGAGATGGAGGAGAACCAGGCGCTCCTGCGGGAGGTCGGGGTCTCCCACCCGCGTCTCGAGGCGCTCCTCGAGGCGGTCGCCCCGGCGGCCGAGGGAGCCAAGCTCACCGGCGCCGGCTGCGGCGGGTCGATCGTCGTCCTCCCCCGGTCGGGCCGGGAAACCGAAGCGATGCGCCGTCTCGCCCGTGCCGGCGCGGTCCCGTTCCCGGTGAGAGCCTCGACGACCGGCGCCGAGGCGGTCGGCCCGGAGTAGCGTTCCGCCGTCGCGGAGCCGCCTCGCGGCTACTTCCTCGCCACGATCCGCAACACGGCCCCGTTGTCGACGGGGTGGTCGGCGGCCAGCGCCCGGTGGGTGCGTCCGTCGATCGCGCGAACGAAGTTCTCCCCGAGGTCGGTGTGGACCCGGTAGGCCACTGCGCGCGCGGTCGTGCCGGCAGGGACCAGGAAGGCGTCCGGCAGGAGACGGTCGCGACCGTCCGTCCAGCGCGTCTCGTCCTCCACGGGATAGACGACGATCCTGCCGAGACGGTCGAAGACCATCGTCTCGAGCGCCTGCTGCACGCCGGTCGACCCCCAGCTCCTGAGGACGGCGCGGATCTCCTCGAGGGCCCGCTCCTGCGCGGGGGAGAGCTTCGCGCCGGCGGCCAGCCGGAACTCCGCGTCCCCCGGCCGATAGTCGAGGAGACCCGCGCGACTCGCCCGGCGCAGGGTGAGCTCGGCGTCGGCCGCGGTCGCGGCGAGGGGGATCGGGGCGACCCGCCCCCGCAGCCCCGCGGCGTCGTCGGGCGTCGCCCGGTCGCACTTGTTCGCCACGACGAGCCTCGGCTTGGCCACACGGAGCAGCTCGCGGGCCATCTCGACGCGCTGGGCCTCCGTCCAGCTCGAGGGGTGGGAACGGTCCACTCCGCCGGCCCGGAGCACCGCCTGGATCGCGGAGGGGGCCACCGAGAGCCCCGTGAGCCGGGCGGCGAGGAACTCCTCGACCTTGCGGCCCTCGAGCTCGACCCCGCGCGCCTCGCGCTCGAACCCTCGGCCGAGGATCTCGGCGACCCAGCTCACCAGCTCTTCCTCGAGCCAGGCGACCTCCGCGGCCGGGTCGTGGCTCCGCGGAGGGACGAGTCGTCCCTCGGCATCGGTGGCTCCGCTCAGGTCGACGACCTGGAGGAAACCGTCCGACGCGCGGAGGTCGTCCAAGAACTTGTGGCCGAGGCCCTTGCCGAGATGCGCCCCCGGCACGAGCCCCGGCACGTCGACCAGGGCGACCGGGATCCAGCGCGCCCCGTCCACGCATTTCGCGTTGCCCGGGGTGCACGGTCGTCCCTTCTCCCGGTGCGGGCAGAGGACCCGGACCGCCGCCACGCCCCGGTTCGGCTCGAGGGTCGTGAACGGGTACGGGGCCATCGGAACGTCGAGCAGGGTGAGGGCGTTGAAGAAGGTCGACTTGCCGACATTCGGCTTTCCGACCACGCCGATCTCCATCGTAGCTCCCTCGTGGCGACCCTACACGGAATAGTCCGGTGCCACCTCGGCGACGCCGAGAGCGTGGTTGGTGGCGAGGGCGAGGGCGAAGAGGAGATCGCTCAGCCGGTTCGCCCAGGCGAGCAGCTCCGGCTCCACCGGCTCGGCACGATGGAGGCCCACAAGCTCGCGCTCCGCCCGTCGGGCCACCGTGCGGGCCACGTGGAGGGCCGAGGCGGCGGTCGACCCGCCCGGCAGGACGAAGGCGGTGAGGGGCGGATGGCTCGCGTCAAAGCGGTCGATCTCGCGCTCGAGCCGCTCGACCTTGGTGCGATCGATCGTCGCGGGGAGCCGGGCGGCTGTCGGGCCGCGCGCGAGCTCGGCCTGCGCGACGAAGAGCTCGTGGCCGAGCCGACGCACGACCTCGCGGATCTCCTTGAGGGATTCCGGCAGGAGCGCGAGCGCGAGTCCGAGCCAGGCGCCGAGCTCGTCGTAGGCGCCGTAGGCGCGCAGGCGCGGGGAATCCTTCTCTACGCGCGCACCGCCGCTGAGAGAGGACGTTCCGCGGTCGCCCGTCCGAGTGTAGAGCCGCGGGATATTCTCGCCTCCGGCCGCCCGGGAAGCTCGTCCAGCGGAGAGCTCAGACCGTGGACCGGGCAGAACGAGATGTGCAGCACCTCATTATGCTTGGCGTCCTGACGGCACAGTCGGCAGATGAAACCGCTTCGTTCGCTCCAGGCGATCGACATCCCTTCCATGGTCCAACCGTTCCCCAAACCCGGGAGCTAGCGCCCGAGGAGCCCCCGACCCTCCCGATCCGCCCGCCGACGTCCCTCCCGCTCGGACCGGGTCGCGCGCGCGTGGCGTCGCAGCGCGCTGAGACCCTCGGTGTGGGTGCGCACGAGCTCGGCAAGGCCAGCCTCGAGGGCGTGCTCGAGCGCCGCTTGCAGCGTCGTGAAGTAGCCGTCCTCCACGAGGCTCTCGAGCTCGCTCCTTCGCGTCGCGGGGAGTTCCACGGCTCCCGTCGCGTCCTTAGGGCCTTCCCGAAGCAATGTGCGCACCGCGTCCGAACGATTCCTGAGCCCGCGCGTGACGCGGAACTCGTCGAGCTTGCGTTCCTCCTCGAGCGTGAGACGAACTCCGAGGAACCGGCTCGCAGTCGACGTGGTCGGCGGATTCGGCACTGGTGTTAAACGACAAGTTAACGGCTATTTAATTATATCTCGATTTTTGTTCAACGTTCTGTTCGACGCGGGTCGACGCAAGGGTCCGGCAGGCCGGGCTTAGCTGCGTCTGGATCGAGGGGCGCGACACCCTCATTGCCCCGGAGCTCAGTTTCACCATCCGTGAGCTCACCTGGCGAAGGGGTGGCCACCAGAGGACGGCAGGGGTTGCGGGCCGAACCCTCATGTTCCATCGACTGGCCCCCTACTACGACGACCTCGTCGGAGCGAAGGACTACGGTTACGAGTCCCGCGCTCTCGAGTCTCTTGCTCGACAGCACGGGCGCTCCCGAGGGAGGACGTGGCTGGATGTCGGTTGTGGCACCGGACGGCATCTGCGCTTCCTGCGCCGTCGCTACGCCGTCACCGGCCTCGACGCGAGTCGCGAAGTGCTCCGCATCGCTCGCCGTCGCCTTCCCGGGGTCCGTTTGGTTCTCGCGGACATGCGGAATTTCCGCCTCGACGAAACTTTTGACGTGGTCAGCTGCCTTTTCAGTGCGATCGGCCACTTAAGGTCCGAACGGGACCTCGCGGTGACCTTCGCAAACTTCGCGCGACACTTGACGCCGGGCGGCGTAGCTCTGGTCGAGCCGTGGATCGATCCGGCGGACTTCCGCCCGGGGTACGTTCACCTTCTGACCCGACAGGGTCCCTCGGTGACGGTAGCGCGTATGGCCTACTCCTCGCGTGAAGGAAAGCGCTCCGCGGTCCACTACCACTATCTTATCGGGAAAACCGGCCACGGACTAGAGCACTTCGAAGAAGTGGTCACCGGACTCTTGGTATCCCGAGGTCGGCTGCTGGAGCTCATGGAGCGCGCGGGGCTGACTGCCCGGTTCTTGAAGGAGAGCCTGACCCCCGGCCGGGGACTGCTGGTGGGCGTCAAGGGCACCACCTCCTCTGGCGGGCGAAATGTTCCCGTGAGCCCCAAGGGCTGACCTAGAGCCAGCAGTCAACCTGGGTCCCCCTGTTCCTCGCCGGCCCGCGGACCGGGGGGCCCGTCCTGACCCTTCTCCCCTTCCACGGGATGCCGTTGGTCAGGACCCTTCCCCACTACGTCAACAATGGGATGGAAAGACATGCCGAGCACGCCCGGGGGAGCACGGGGTCCAGCCCCTTGCCGGCGCTCGGGGGCTTCGACAGACGGAAGTACGGCGCTCGAACTGCCCGCAGAGGTGAACGCGACCCCCTCGACCCTCGAGCGCGCGGCCGCCCGAAACCTGGTCAAGAGCTACCTCCAGGTCCAACCCGACGAGAACGTCGTGGTCGAAGCCTGGACCCACACGCTTTCGATGTCGTCGGCGATGGTGGACGAGGTACGACGGGCGGGCGGGAATGCGTTCCTGGCGTACGAGGACGACGACGCGTGGTGGCGCGCGGTAGAACGTCACCAGACCAAAGCCCTCGGCCGTCTGTCCGAGCCCGAGTGGGCCGCGATCGCGGCGGCGGACGTCTACGTACAGTTCTGGGGCCCGGCGGACTCGGCCCGATTGGAGAAGCTGGGAGAGAAGGGCCTGGACGAATGGGGCGAGGGCTGGTTCGACCGGTGGTACAAGCTGGCGCGGCGGACCGGGTTGCGAGGGGGGCGGATGGCGACGGGTTGGGTAACGGACTCTCGGGTCCGCGCGTGGGGGGTCAACAAGCAGCGGTGGAAGACGGCCCTCCTTGAGGCCTGCCTCGCCCGGCCGACGGAGATCGTCCGAAATGGCGCGCGACTCGCCCGTGCCCTCACCGGCACGAAGAAGGTCCGAATCACCCATGCCAACGGCACGGACCTCGAGGTCGCCCTGGCGGGGGTCCCTGCGAGGGTGTACGAAGGCTACCCCCACCCCAGGGACAGGGCCTACAGCGAGTACGACCTGATGGCCCACCTCCCCGAAGGGAGGCTCCGGATCGCCTTGGACGCGAAGACCGCCGAGGGGCGGATCGTTTCGAACCGTCGGAGCTACGACGAGATCTGGTTCCCCTGGGCGACGTACTCGGGCGAATTCGAGTTCTCCGGCGGGAAGCTCACCTCGTTCTCGTTCGAGGAAGGAGAGGCTAGGTTCGCGGAGAACTACGCCAGGGGAACACCGGGAAAGGACCGGACGGGTTCGCTGGTCATCGGGCTGAACCCCCACCTTCCGAACGTGCCGTTCATGGAGGACAAGGAGCGCGGCAGCGTCCGGTTGAGCGTGGGCCGCAACACCTACGCGGGGGGCCACAACCCCTCGGACTTCCTCGGATGCCTCTGCGTCGCAGGCTCCGAGGTCAGCGTCGACGGGACGCCGGTCGTCCGCGCGGGAAAGATCCTCTAGACACCGCGAGTCGCAGCGCGCGTCGGCCCCTCCCGCACGGAGAAGGTCGGAGGAACGGAGGACCGCGACACGATCCGGCCGCTCGTGCGAGAAGGGCTCCCCTGCCGTCCCACGGTGGGTCACCGGAATCGGTGCGTCGAGCGCGGGTCAGCCGGGTCGATCTCAGGTTTCGGGCGGTCGGGACGCCCCTCGACCCCGGTCGTCCGCCGAGGTCAGGGCGCGAGAGCAGGACGGCTCCTCCCGCGTGCCCTCGCTGGTGGGGAGGCGGATGCATCTCTCGAGAGGCTCGCGGGCCAGATCGCTTGGCACCACTTCCCGCGGACCGGCAGGCCCCTGGCCGCGACCGCCCGCTGGAAGCGGCCGGGGCCTCGTCAGGGGGCGGGGTACAAGGTCGGAGGGATAGTCAGGAGGACGGTCCAGGACCGGGGCGGGGAGGCCTCCTCCCCTCTCGCAAGCAGTGGGCTCTACGTCGCCATCGGAAGCGGGGACGCTTGCGCGTGGAGATGGGGAAGGAGCGGTTCCTCAACGTACCGCTCGACGTCCCGTTGCAGCCCCGCTCGCGCGGACGTGACAAGGGCGATCGCGACCCGGACCTGCCGGTCGAGCGCAGGGGTGAGGTCGGCTACGAGTGCGTGCAGCGCGTACTCGCGTTCGGTGCGCGCCCAGACCCGATCGGCCACGAGATAGCCTTTCAGAACGGAGGCGAGCCGCTCGCGCGCGCCCCATCCTCCCGAGTTGTAGGCATCGGCGAAGGTCTGGAGGGCGGAGACCCTGCTCTCGGACGCGCGCTCTCCCTCAACGATCCGGTCGTACTCCTCCGAGAGTGCCTCGGAGGGAGCGGCAAGGTACGTGGCCTTCCTGCGGAACAGGTGTAGCCGCCCCTCCCTGGCGGACGGAACGGAGCTCGGAGGCGGGACCTTCGGAAGAAGGGCAAGCAGGCGCCGTACGCGGATCGCGTGGATCTCCCGGTCGTAACGATCCAGGAGCTCCAGGCCCCGCGAGAGGTCTAGAGGGGCCACATCCTCCCCGCGGTCCAGCGCCTCGGCGATCCTTCTGAGCCGATCGGTGAGGGGCGTGAGTATCCTCTCGTCCTCGAGCGCAAGCTCGTTCTCGAGGAGCTCGCGGACCGTCGCGGGTACCGGGGCAGGGAGGGGAACGGCAGCCGGGTGCGCCAGCGCCATGATCCCCCTTCCTCCTCGGGACCGATAATCCAAAGGTCAGCGGGAGTTGACCGCTCCGCGAGGCCCGAGCCTCCCCTACGTGGCGCGGCCCGCCCGCTTCCCCGTTTGTCCGCCGACCACCCCGGTCCACGAGTTCGCGGACGGGCCGGGGCTTGGGCGTGGAGAGCCCGGCGAGGGCGCCCACGAGGCGCACGGGTTTCGCTTCCCAGCGCTCCTAGGGCGGAACCTCCGGCCCCCCTGTCGAGAGGGGTCGCCCCGCGGCCACCGACCATCGGTAGCTATTTCCGCACGCGCAGGTGCCTGCGCCGCCCATGAAGTCGGCCGTGTGGACCTCGCTGGTTGTCGCCCTGACCGTACCGCTGCTGCTCTCCTCTCTCTCCGTCCTCGTCCCCGAGAGGAGCGATTCCGCCTCCCTCTCCGCAGCCCCACTCCCACTTTCTGCGTCGTCGAGCCCCGCCGCTTCCGCTCCTCCCTCCAAGGGGAGTGCGGCCGCTGGGGCGCCCTCAGCTGGCTCGGCCAACAGCCTCTTCGACCAGCGGGTCCAGCGTACCGCTGCGGCCCTCACCGCTGCGGGGATACCCCGCCAAGAGATCCGTCTACCCTACGTGGGCACGCCGGCTCGCGTGGTGAACGGTGCGGTCGTCCCGGGCTATGCGTTGGGCCAGGGCTCCGCCCCCGCCGCGGGGGAGGGGGCGCCGGCGCCCGTCGGAATCGCCTACTACGGGGAGAACAACACCACGGGGACCGTTCAGACGACGACGGTCTCCTCCTCGAGCATCGCCGGCACGCTCACGGTCAACCAGTTCAACGCGCTCTACGCCAGTGCCGACACGCCGGACATGTGGGGGATCCAGCTCAACGCTCTCCTCAACGACGTGACGATCGGGGGCGTCGGGGGCAACCAGTTCTGGGTGCAGAACGCGGTGGATGTCTTCCAGTCGAACGACACCCTCCAGCTGGGCGAGGACACCTGGAACTTCACCACCGCGAGCTCCTCCATCCCCACCGGCACCACGACGATCCTGAGCCACGATTCGACCGGCTCGGTGGTCGGGGGAGTCTACGTCGGGGAGGGCCCCTGGATCCACACCCCGCTCCCGTTCACGCTCACCCTCTACCTCAACTCCTCCCTGACCCCGGCCGGTGACCAGGAGCTCTGGTACAACTACACCGTCGTCGCGAGCGGGGCCCTCCCCCGCTCCGGCAATTACGACTGGGTGGTCTTCAATTCCGGTGGCGCGGCGAATCTCCCCGTCGCGCCGTTCGTCGCGAGCGGGGGCCAGACCAACGCCATCGGAATGCCCTACGATTATGAGCTCGACTTCGGGATAGGTGCCTACAACGGCGAGACGATGGACGTGCTCTCGGCGAACCTCTCCGCTCGCCTCGACTACTGCCCGATCACGATCGCCCGTTGCACCGCCTCCGAGTTCAGGACCGTGCCGGCCGCGACGAACTTTGGGAGCCAGACCGGCGAGACCTCCTCAGGACTCTACGTCTCCTACCAGGGGACGACCGCCGCGGCCGCGGCCGGCCCGTTCGTCCTGCGCGGCCTCTGGGGCTACCAAGGCGCCGCCGGCTCCACCGTCGGGACCACCGCGGTCTACAACAGGATCGCCGTTTCGGGCTCCCCGGACCCGGGAGCGACGGCTCCGTATGTGTTCGTCTTCCTCTCGACCGCGAGCAGCTTCGACACGAGCTTCCAATGGGCGCCGGACGTGCCGGTCTGGCACCTGGCAGCGGGAGTCTACCACTACGAACTCATGCTCTCGGACTACGCCGAGCAGGTAGGCAATCTCACGGTCGGGAGCTCTCCGGTGAACCTGACGGCGACCCTCCCCTATCACCCCGCAAGCGGGGTCTACACGCCCCTCTGGGCCCTCTCGAACACCGAGCTCCCGGGGATCTCGAGCGCCGGCAACGGCAGCCTCTCACGGCAGTACGTCCTGTTCAACAACCCGACCTCCTCCTGCAGCGCGTGCGGTGGGGCCGCGACCAACAACGTCTCCCCGGTCTTCTCCTCGTGGAACGACTACCTCTACCCCGTGTTCCCCGGCATCCTCCTCGACACCACGACCTCCTACGTCACCGTCGCCTCTCCGGTGAGCTTCTGTTCCTACTGGTTCCAGTACGGTCCGCTGGCGGGGGCAAGCTCCCCGACCTCGGTGTGCTTCTATCTCCAGATCGAGTTCGTCTCGACCGAGCACGTGACCCTCTCCCACGACGCGCACGTCGGCGGCTGGCCGGCGATGTTCGAGACGCTCACCCTCGCGGGCTTGGTCGACGCCTCGCAGAACGTCTTCCCGACGGCCAGCGTCGTCCTGTGGAACTCCACCCACGACCTCGTCATGGCGAACGACTTTGTCGGCACGCCGTCGGTCCCCTCGTATTACCAGTCGGTGCCGGGAGTGGCGCCGGCGGTGCGGTGCTTCCTGTGCGCCCCCCTCGACACGCTCCTGCTCTTCGGAGGCACCAGCAACACCGTCTGGGGCAACACCTTCCGCGACCCGGCCGAGGTCTCCGGGGGAGGCGCCCTCCCGCAGTTCGCCGGCCTCGCCGAGGCGGAGAGCGGGGACCTCCTCTACAACAACAACTTCTCGATCGACAACCCGACCGTCTACCTTCCTTTCGACATCTACACGGATGCCTGCCCGATGGGCTACGCCGGCGACTGCGGGCCCCTGGTGCCCCCGAACTACCAGGACCAATGGAACGTCTCCCCGCAGTCGGCGGGCAGGACCGCCACCGTGGCGAACGGTTTCCCCCTCGTCGGCAGCATCCTGGGCACGAGCTGCTCCGAGCAGGGAGGCAACTACTGGAACGATTACGGCAACGGCCTCAACCCTACCTCCACCCTGCCGTTCACCAACGTCTACAACTACTCCGAGATCACCGCGCTCCTCCCGCCCGCAAGCAGTCCGGACCAGAGCTCGATCCGCGTCGGGGGCGACTTTGCGCCCCTCACGCGCGCCGGCTGCGGCCCGGGGACCACGATCCGCTTCCACGAGGTAGGTCTTCCGACGGGGGCGTCCTGGTCGGTCGACCTCTCCGCAAGCGTGCTGCCGGCGACGACGGGGCGGTGGATCAACGGCACGGCGTACGTCGGCGAGGTCGCCTTCTCCGTCCTCGGACCCCAAGGCTTCGGCGTCGCCCGGGTCACCGGACTCGCCCGTCCGTCGTTCGATTCGGTCAACGTCTCCGGGACGACGACGCTCACCGTGCACTTCGGCGCGCTCGAGACCGTGAGCTTCGACGAATACGTCCACGGCGCCTGGAGCGGGCTCCCGACCGGAAGCCGCTGGGCGGTGACCCTCACTCCCGTGGGAGCGGGCTCGAATCCCTTGGTCCTCTCGAACGGGACGAGCGGGAGCCTCGTGAAGTTCAGCCTGCCCCACGGAGCGCACTACAGGTTCCTCGTGAGCCGCCCGTCCGACTACAAGGCCGCGCCGGCCAAGGGCCACCTCGGGGTGCCGGACGGGACGCTGACCAAGAAGGTCAAGTTCCGCCCGATCACCGAGGCGGTGAAGTTCCGCGAGACGACGCTCCCGACGGGCACGCTCTGGTACGTCAACCTCACCGGGCCGATGAGCGTGGACCTCTCCGGCACGACGGCGGCGCTCAAGGCGAGACTGGTGAACGGGACCTACACCTACGTCGCCCAGGCCAAGGGCGGTCCCAAGGTGAGCGGCACGTTCACCGTCGTCGCGCCGGGCCCGGTCCAGGTCCTGAGCCCCCCCGTGGCGAAGGCGGTCCCCCTCGTCCCGTCCTCGGCCTCCGTGTCGACGATCTCGTTCTCTTGGGGGAGCTTCCTCCTCGTCCCGCTCGTCCGTCTTTTGGGCTAGAGGGGAGCACGGCGAGCCGGTCTCCCGCCACAGTCGGCTCCTCGCGGGACGGCCGAGATCCCGCACGGGGGCCGCGCACCGCCCGCGAGGCCGCGGGGGGCCCCCCGGGCGTCGGCTCGGGTCTCGGGGCCGGGTCCCGGGAGGAGCCCTCGGGCCGTGGCCGACCCCGGCGGGGCGGGCCGGCCGCCCGGATGCGAAAATCCTTAATCGGGTCCCGGGGCTCTCTCGGGGCGTTGAAGCGACCCGCTCGAGGCGCCCCGGCCCCGGACTCCCGGGTCGCGGGCCCCTCGGCGCCCGAGGTCCGGGTTCCCCCGGCGGCTCAGGGGGCAGTTCCCTGACGCGCCGCTCGCTCGCCCAGGCGCTCAGGGAAAGGCCCCTCCTGTTCGAGCCGGTGCCTCCCTCGGCGCGGACGCCGACCGAGAAGGTCGCCTCCTACGTCCAGCGCGTCGCCGGCCTCCTCGACTCCCACCCGCGCGTCGACGCCTTCGTCGTCCCCGAGCTCGTCAGCGAGAACCACAACGGCGAGCCGCACTACCGCTCGGGGGACCTCAGGAAGTTCGCCTCGGAGGTGACCCGCACCTCGGGCTGCGAGGCGATCCTCAACAAGGTCGTCGCGCACCTTCGCTCGATCGGCGAGCTCGAGGGCTGGTGCCGCTCGGTCCTCGCCGAGGGGATCCACAACGTGATGTTCATCGGCGGGACGAGCCGCTACATCCCCTACCCCGGACCGTCGGTCGCCACGGCGAACGCCGCGGTCCTCGATTTCTTCCGCGGACACGCGGGGTCGATCGGCAACGTGGTGATCCCGCACCGCGAGCACGAGGGCTACCGCATGCTCACCAAGACCCGCTCGGGGGCCTCGTTCTTCACGACACAGATCCTCTTCGAGCCGCAGCAGATCGCCGAGCTGCTCCGCGAGTACGGCCGGCTCTGCTGGGCCTACGAGGTCGAGCCGGCGAGCGTGCTGCTCTCGGTCGCTCCGGTCGCCGACGAGGACGATCTCGACTTCGTCCGGTGGCTCGGAGCGGAGATCCCCGAGAGGATCGAGCGCAGCCTCGTCTCGGAGGACGGCTCCGCCTCGATCGAGTCGGCCGTCGCGACCTGGAGGGCGGTCGTGCGCTCGGTACAGGCGCGGGACGTCCACGTTCCCCTCGGCGTCAATGTCGAGGTCGTCTCCCCCCGCCACTTCTCCGTCGCCGTGAACCTTCTGTCGACCATGGAGCAGGAGCTCGACGCCGGCGTGGAGGCCCGATGACGCTCGCGCATCGAACGACGCTCACCGGCCCGTTCCCGCGGCCCGAGGCGCTGGTCAAGGCGACGCGCGACCTGGACCGAGGGCGCATCGACGCGGCCGCGGCCGAGAAGGCGTTCGCCGAGGCCGAGCACGAGGTCGCCGCCGTCGAGGCGCGTCTCGGTCTTGACTGCCGGACGGGCGGCTACCTTCGCTGGGCGGACCTCTTTAGACCGTTCTCCACCGGCTGGTCCGGGGTGAGCCCCGGCCCGCTCACCCGGTTCTTCGAGACGAACACGTTCTATCGCCAGCCGCTCTTTGAGGCGGCGCCGCAGCCCCGCGTCGGCCTCCTCTCCTCCTGGCTGCCCCGGGGGCCTTCCTCGCGGGCGATCCTCCCGGGACCGTACACCTTTGCCGGGCTCTCGGACCTCCGCTATGCCGACGGCGAGCGGACGCGCGCCGCGCTCGACATCGCGCGCGCCCTCGCTTCCGAGCTCCGTGCCCTGGGCGATGCCCGCCCGCCGTTCGTCCAGTTCCAGGAGCCGTTGCTCGGCTACGCCCCGTTCGACGGCGAGCTGTCGTCGCTGGTCGAGGCCTACCGGGTCCTCGCCGAAGCTTGCCAGGGGGCGACGACGGCGGTCTGGACGTTCTTCGGCGACGCGGCGCCGTCCCTGGAGGCGCTGGTCGCCCTTCCCGTCGACGTGATCGGCTTCGACCTCTTCGAGCTCGAGCTTCGCCGGCCGCTACCGCTCCGCGGCAAGGGGCTCGGACTCGGCGTGGTCGAGTCGAGGACGACGCTTCCTGAGGATGCCAAGGAGATCTCGCGCCTCGTGAGGTCGGTCGAGGAGGCGCTCTCCCCGAGCTCGGTCTGGCTGGGCCCGAGTCCCCCGCTCGACCTCCTGCCCTTCGACGCCGCGAGCTCGAAGCTCGAGCTCCTCCCCAAGCTCAAGGAGGCGCTCTCCCGGTGAAGCTCTTCGCGACGCAGGAGATCGGCAGCCTGCCGAAGGCGACCCCCGAGACCATGGACCGCTGGGCGAGCGGGCTCGGCGCTGCCGCTCCCGAGGAGAGCCTCGCCGAGCGCCGCTCGAGGTTCAACCTCGCCTTCCTTCGCCGGGCCGGGCTCGACATCGTCTACGACGGAGAGGCGCATCGGATCGAGATGTCCGAGCACGCGTACCGCTCGATCCGTGGAGCCGAGTTCGTCGGCCACGTTCGTTCCTTCGACAACAAGTACTTCCGCAAGGCGGCGATCCGCGACCGCCCGAGCCTCCTCGGTCCGTACCACCACGACGAGTTCGCCTTCGTCCGGAGGACGGCGGGGCTCCCGACCGAGGCGCTCAAGGTGCCGGTCACCGGTCCCTATACTCTCGCGGAGTGGGCCTACAACGACTACTACCTCGCCCGCGAGCCGGGCCGCTACCGCCGCGTCGGCCGCGAGAGCGCCCAGCGCGAGCTCGTGCTAGCGCTCGCCCGCGAGGTGCTGCGGCCCACGCTCGCCGACCTCGTGGGCCAGGGAGCGCGCCTGATCCAGATTGACGAGCCGGCGCTGGGGACGCATCCGGAGGAGACCGCTCTCGCCGTCGAGGGGTTCGAGGAGTCGGTCCGCGGACTAGACGCCGAGTTCTCCATCCACATCTGCTACTCCGATTACGAAAAGATGATCCCGGCGATCTTCGAGGCCCGCTCCTGCCGCGAGTGGGCGTGGGAGTTCGCCAACCGCGAGGCGCCCGGCCACGATCCGTACCGTCTGCTCGAGCTCTTCCGCGAGCACGGCGACACCCGTCGCATCGGCCTCGGGGTGCTGGACGTGCACCGTGACGAGGTCGAGAGCGTCGCGACCGTCGCCGACCGCATCGCGCGGGCCTCTCGCTACCTGGGCGATCCCTCGCGCATCCGGGTGAACCCGGACTGCGGGCTTCGGACCCGGAGCTGGGAGGTCATCTGGGGAAAGCTCACGCACATGGTCGAGGGCGCGGAGCTCGCGCGACGAGCGCAGGTCGGCTAGCGCCACGGCGGCCGCTGCGCACGGGCTCCCCCGCGCGGTACCGTCTCTTCGGGAGCTACCTCGCAGTCGCCGGGATGTGAGCGAGGCACCTTGGTCCCCCTTCCACGCGAGCTTCGCCGCGGTCCCCGTGCCAAGACGCGGCTCCGTCAGCAAACCTCTACGCGCCCTGCAGGCCAGCAGGCGTGACGGGCGTCGCGCCCCTCCTCGGGGAAGCCCGGCCAGCTCCGTCCTCCCCCTGACCCTTGCCCGGCCCCTTGTCTCGAGGTGCATCGACCGTCTGAGCCCCTCGAGCGCCGCCGCTGCGGCCTCGGCGGAGCAGCCGTACGCCGAGGGCCCAGCGCCCGCCGGGATCGAGGCGACCGCCGCCAGCGGGGCGGCGAGGAGGACCGAGAGCTTGTCCCCCTGGATGGCGGCGCCGCCCGATACCGGGTCTAAGGCGATCGCCACCGGGTCCGGGCCGACACTCAAGGAGCTCGGGACGCGGCGCGGCGGCGGAACACGCGGAGCGGGAGGACGCGGCGAAGGCCGCGAGGAGGCGCACGGCGAGGATTCCCAGCGAACCCCCGATAGCCGAAGCGTTGGGATTCGAGCGAGGGGGGAGAAGGCCTCGTCCGGTAAGCGCGGGGTTCTTCGACCTAGACCTTCGCCGAAAGGTGGGGCTTTGGTTCGAGGGCGCGGGAGACCTCGACGGTCCCAGAGCCGCCGGAACCGGCTACGCTGCTGTCGGGCCAGCGGTCGCGGAGCGGAGGAAACCTTCCACGGTCCGCTCGATCAGGAACGGGTTCGGTATACCGATCCACCACTCGACGCCGGAGTCCTGCTCCACGGCGATCTTCGGGAGCTCCTCTCCGCTCGGGCCGGCCCGTCGGGCCTGCTCGCGTCGGCCCATCGGCTCGTCCGGCCGCAGCGGGTCGAACCAGAAGGTCCCGCGAGGGTCGAAGTGGTCCTCGGCCCAGGCCGCCATCGCGCGCGCCCGCTGCTGGTCCGCCTCGAGCAGGGTCTTGAACTGGAGGTTGCCGTAGCGCAGCAGCCGCCCGATCAGCGTCTTCTGATAGACGATCACGTCCCGGATCTGCCGCATGGGGATCTCCTGGATGGTGTGGCGCACGATCCCGATCTGCTCGATGAGGCGGCTGTCGGTGACGACGTAGGTCTGGTTGATCCACCGCACGAACTCGATCGCGGCCCAAAGGCCGACCACGACGAACAGCGCGACCACCACGCCGTTGACGCTCGCCGTCGCCGACGGCATTCCCGCCGGGTAGGGGATCTTCCCGAGAAGGGCAAGGAGGCTCCGCACGGAGGGGCTGCTGCGATAGGCCCGGGTCTGCAGGACGGCTTCGACGACGACCAGGACCAGCGCGGCGACCGCGGGCCAAAAGAAGTACCACCACTTGGAAGGATGCATCTCGAGCAACACCCGCTCGTCGGGAGCCAGGACGTGACGTCGCAGAAGTCGCGAGCGCCCGGGAGGGAGAGGCATGGATCGCCTCGGGCGGCAGTTGGCTCCCGTGCTATAATTGTTTGTGAAACGCCCCCGACCCACCGAGGCGGGCGGGCTCCTTGGGGGCTTTTCGTACCTCGGCTAGCCGCCCCGGCCTAGGTCTCGGCGGGAAAGGTCCCCTCGTGGGCCGCGAGGCGGGGGAGCAGTCGGGCGGACGCTTGAATGAACGGGCCTACCCGGCCTTTTCCGTCGGTCGATACTCGGCCGCGGGCTGCGCCGGTCCTCCGTCGTCCTCCTCCGGGGCCTCCGCGCGGGGCGGCCGGAGGGTCGGGAACCGTCTGCCGAAGAACAGGACGAGGCGGGCCCACGCGAGGCCGCGGCGCGTGCGCCCGGAAGAGCGTGCGCGCGTCCCCGGCGAGCTCTAGGAGGTTGCCGAGGCGGAACTCGTAAGCGTAAGAGTAGCCCCGCACGCAGGTCCGCACGCAGCGGTTGCACCCTTCCGCCTCGACCACGTGCTGCTTCCACGTCGGGCTCGTAAAGTAGCCCTCGAAGGAGCCGGTCCTGAGGTCGTAGCCGTAGCGGTAGTCGCAGCTGTAGGTCTTCTTGTCCGGCGAGACGTAGACGAACATCTTCGGGAACTCGCATTTCCACGGGCGCCCTTCCACGAAGTCGCGGAGCACCGTCTCGGTCTCGAGCAGAGGATAGCCGTCCCGCTTGAGACCAAGCAGCGTCTCGTAGAAGCCTTGGAGCTGCTTCTCGGAGAGCCCGAGCCGGAGGTTGGGGGAGGCGCTGCTCTCGGTGAGGCCGAAGTCGAGGGTCGGCTCGACCGAGTTGTAGGAGATCGTCACCCCGAGCCGCTCCGCGAGCCGGGCCATCGGCTCCATCGCCCCGAGGTTGAGCGTGCTGATCGTGGTGACGAGCGTCACCTTGGTCCCGGCGAGGGCACGAAGCCGCTCGACGCCGCGCACGACCTCGTCGTACGACCCCGGGCGGCCGCGGATGATGTCGTGGTAACGGTCGAAGTAGTCGAGCGAGACGAAGGCGAAGTCGAGGCCGGTGAGCTGGGGAGCCTTGGCGGCGAGGAGCGAACCGTTGGTGTTCCTCGTCGTGACGAACCCGATTTCCCGCGCCCGGTCGACCAGCGCTCCGACGCCCTTGCGGACGAGCGGCTCCCCGCCGAAGAGGTAGTAGCCGCGCATTCCCGCCTCCCAGGCCTCCTGGAGGAGGTCGAAGACCTCCCCCGTCGAGAGGTCCTCCTTCATCCGGGGGGTGAGCTTCCGGTACGAGCAGGTCGGGCACTTCGAGTTGCAGCCGAAGGTGGCGGCATGGGCGAGGAAGAACGGCCGCCTCGTCCTCCAGCGTGACCTTGCCATCGCCCCAAGGCCCCGCGCGTAGCGCCGGGCCTTCCGCCAGCGCGACTCCGCCTCCGCGCGAAAGGCCTCGGGAGGCCTCACGCGCCCTCGGACGGGAGGCCGACAGAAAGTCGGTCCGTCAACGGCCGTTGACTGCTCGGCGAGACCTCCGGTCCGTGTCGGCGACCCGGCAGCAACTACCGGTCGCTCGAGTTCCCTTCGGGTGGGTGTTCTAGCGTTTTCCGGGGTTTTCCCCGAGGTCCCGGGACCTCATTCACCTACGCCGCCGGAGCAGGTGGGTCGCCGCCCTGTCTGAGTAGCTGACGGTCTGCAGAGCCTCGTCCCTGCGCAGGACGCCCGAACGGTTCCCGACGCCACTCGCTCGGGCCCTCGCCGTCTCGGCCGGGCCGCCCCCCGTGGGCCGGCGGGGCGGCCGCAGCACTCCTCGAGGGGCGACCTCGTCGCGAACGGCGGCGCATCCGCTTATCGTTGCGGAGAGATTCGCCCGACGGTGCGGCACGCTCCTGTCGTCCGGCTTCAGCGCGGGGAGCGCGAGAGGCTGGTGGGCCTCGCCCGCTCCCCGGCGTCCTCTGCGCGGATCGTCCGACGCGCGCGGACGATCCTCTTGGCGTCCGAGGGGAGCTCGGATCGCGACATCGCCCGAGAGCTCGCCACGGATCCGGGGACCGTCGCCCTGTGGCGCCGACGCTTCCTCCTCCAACGCGTCCCCGGGCTGGTCCGGGAGGCCCCGCGCGCCGGCCGACCTCCCACGACGCCGCCGGCACGCATCCGCGAGATCGTTCGCATGACGCTCGGCCGTCATCCCCCCGGTGGGGGCCCCTGGTCGGCCCGCAGCCTCTCCCGGGCAGCCGGGGTGAGCAAATCGACCGTCCAGCGGATCTGGAAGGCCCACCAGATCGAGCCGCGTCGGGCCGCCGAGACGCTCCGGCGCAACCCAGGGGCGAAGTTCGTCGACAAGGTGACGGACCTCGTGGGCCTCTACTTCGACCCTCCGGATCGTGCGATGGCCTTCTCCGTGGACGAGAAGGGCCGCGGGTCGACCCTTTTGCCCCTCGAACGACGTGCCGTGGAGCGGTTCGCCGAGCACCGGCGGGCCCTCGAGTTCCGTGCCTTCCTCCAGGCGATCGACCGGGAGACGCCGGCGGACCTGGACGTCCACTTGCTGCTGGAAGGGCGCCTCGCTCCGGCGAGCGCCGAGGTCGAACGGTGGCTCGCCCGCCACCCGCGCTTCTTCCTCCACTTCCTGCCGGTCGAGCGGGGAGGGCCGAACGTCCTCGACCGCTGGTGGGCCGGCTTCGCGCGTACCCGGCTCCGCGCAGACCAACCGGCCGGGGTCCTGCGTCTCAAGCGCGCCTTCCGCGATCACTTCGGGAGCCCGGGCTCCGGCGGCCGCCCGTTCGTCTGGACCGCCACCTCCGAGGAGATCCGCGGAGGGCCGGCTCGGGCAGGGGAGCGACGCACGGACGTCTCCGCCCCGCGAGCTTTTCGGCGTCCCCGGAACGGAGCGTCGTCGACGCCGTAGGCCCGAAGGGCGAGAGAGCCCCGGGGTTTACGCAGAACCGCCGCTCTCGGCCCGCGCCGCCCGGGGGGCC
This sequence comes from Thermoplasmata archaeon, assembly GCA_021817605.1. GTDB lineage: Archaea > Thermoplasmatota > Thermoplasmata > Lutacidiplasmatales > UBA184 > Lutacidiplasma. The sequence continues at coordinate 58,343 of JAKAUN010000013.1, forward strand.
GCGTCGGTCTCGAGGGGGCCTTCGAGCCCGCGCAGGAGGCGCTCGCGCTCGGTAGGCGTCAGGAGGTGGGGGTCGATATGCACCCAGAGCCTGGTCTCCGAGGCCCTAGCCGCCCGGTCGATCTCTCGCAGGAACTCGGCGACCGCAGGGACGCCGTGGATCTGCGCGAGGTACTCGATCCCCTCCAGGAAGACGGCGCTGACCTGCTCGTCGCGGATCGCCGCGAGGACCCGATGGGTCACGGCGGACAGGTCGCTCGGGTGGACCGAGAGCTCGCGCCGAAGGTTGGTCAGCCACAGGACGGTCACCGGCCTCGGACCGACGTGGGCTCGCACCCGCTCGGGAGCCTCGCGGACGACCGCGAGCCCCCGGTGGCCCGCCGCGGTGGCGTCCAGGAACGGTCCTAGGGCCTCGAGCAGCGAGCTCGACGTGTCAAGCTCCATGCTACGGTGGCTTGGCGTAAGGGACCGTTTCGGAGGATGTAGCCCGTCGGTCCCGTCTGTCGCGACGGCTTCCCCTTCCGGGGAGCCGGCCGGCGTCGCGGGCTCCCGCGCGAGCGGTTCGCGCGGAACGGCGGGTCCTGGCCTGGCGAGGCTTGCCGACGGACCGGGGCTGCTACCGTAGAGTGGCCCGGGCGCCACGGCGTCGCGAGCCGGCGCGACCCCTTCGGGAGGTTCCCGGGGGACTCTGTGGGCATCGGGCCGTGGCACGGCCCTTCCGGCCCTGCGGAAGATCTCCGCGGCGACGGGGCGGCCGAACCCGGGCAGCCCCGCGAGGCGCTCGAACTCGGCTGTTTCCACCTGGTCGACCGAGCGGAGGCCCGCCTCCCAGGCGTTCGCGACCTTGCTCGGACCGAGCACCGGCCGCTCGAGGCGCTGCGTGAGCCTCTCGGCGAGCGAGCGGATCTCGTCCTCTCGGGCGATGACGGCCTCGTCGGTGAAGTCGATCTCCTCCGGGCCCGACAGCAACGGCAGAGGGGGAGGCGGGACGCGGGGCGCGCGTCCGCCGCGGCGACGTGCCTTTTCCGCGCGGGAGTGGACCGGGGTCTCGGGAAGGTCGACGGACCATCGCGCGCCGGTTCGGGTCCGGCCGACGACGCGGTTGGGCACGCGCTCGGGCGGCTCGCCGGTCGCGACCGAAAGCTCGCGCAGTCCGAGGAGGGCGACGATCTCGTCGCTGCGGGCGTGGAGCTCCGTGGCGAGCGGCTCGGGAGCGTGTACCGCGGCGACCGGACCGTCGGAGGCCGGGGGCTCCCGCGAGGAGTCATCACGCAGGCGACGGGCGACCCGCCGGACGAGCCAGCGGGCGTCGGTCGAGAGACCGGCTCCCGGCACGGACCGGTGGGGCCCATCCCCCGGCAGCTCGACGAAGAGCTCACCGAGCGAGCACGGCGTGCGGACCACCCCGACCGGCAGCTCCTCGGCCAGCCGGAGCATCGAGGAGGGTACCGTGTGGGTGAGCCCCCCGACGACCACCGAGATCCCGCGCAACGGGTCTCCGTCCTCCGGCCCGCGCACAGGCAGCTGCTTGAGGAGGTGCAGCACCTGCGGCGCGATCGTCGGATAGGCCTTCGTGATCTCGGCCTCGTCCGGGACGACGCGTCGGCGTCGCCCCGGCCAGGGTGCCCTGGGGCTAGCGACCTCGAGACGCCGGAGCCGGGCGAGGCGCTCGAGGAGGAGGTGGTCGGCACGCAGCCTCTCGCCGACCCCCTCGTCCTCGACGACGACCGCGGCAAAGGGGATCTCGGCCTCGGCGGGAAGCTGGAGGTCGCGACGGAGGCGCGCGGTCGCCCGAAGGAGCGCCTCCCACTCTTCCCAGCGGAGGACCAGCTCCTCGTCGACCGCGGGCCCTTCCGGGGAAAGCGGCTCTTCTTCGAAGATGGTCGACGCCTCGGGGCGGAAGATGCGGTAGAGCGCCTCGGCCGTGAACGGTGCCACGGGGGCGAGAAGGGGGCTCACGGAGAGCAGGAGCTCGCCCAGGGTCGCTAGGACCGCCCTACGGCCCGGCGCGCCGAGAGGCCCGGCCCGGCGCTCCCGGACGAGCGCCCGGTAGCTTTCGAGATCCTGGTCGAGGAAGCGCGTCACGGCACGGTAGGCCTCCCCGGGCCGGTACCCCTCGTAGAGCGCGATCGCGTCCCGCGCGGCGCGCGCCCAGCGCGCGAGGACGGCGCGGTCCTCGATCTCGGGACGGGCTCCGAGGTCGGCGACCCGTTCCGCCACCGCACGGCGCAGCGCCTCGTCGGACTCGGCCGCGACCTCCCGCCCCAGCGCCACGAGCCGCGCGAGACGTCGCTGCTCCTGGCGCGCGCGCTCCTCGAGGGCCGGGCCGGACGGCTCGCGCGGCCCGCTCCCGACGATCGCGGCGCGGAGCGCATCGGCCCCCCGCTCGCGCACGAGCTCGGCGAGGTCGACCGGCCCGACCGTCGGCACGACCGTGAGGCCGACCTCGCCGACGGTCTCCCCGAGCGCGGCCATCGCGACCAGGTGATGCACGAGCGACGGACTCCGCCGCCGGTCGCCGAGGTAGAGACGCACGAGCGCCTCGGGATGGTCCGGGTCCCGGCCCGCCCAGGCCGCGAGGGCCCCCTCGAACGACGGAAGAAGCCGGCGTCGCACCGGGACGCGGAGCCCGCCGCAGCGGCAGGTCTCGCCTGCGCCCGGGACGTCCAGCCGGTCGCATCGCCCGCACTCGAGCAGGACGAAGCTTCCCTCGCCGGAGGCGCTCACCGTCTCGCTCACCGGCCACGGCGTGACCTCGAGCTGGGCGAGGGGCGGCTCGCCGGGAAGGAGACGCGCGTAGCGGTCGGTGAGCTCGGTCGGGAGGCGGGCGAGATCGATCCGCCAGGCCTGGCCGGGAACCCAGACGAGGGTCCGGCCGCAGACCCCGCAGTGCGGCACCCCCCGCAGCACCCGAAGGCGCGCGAGCACGCTCCCTCCCTCGGTGAGGTCGCGGGCGACGAACTCGTTGGCCGTGGCGAGGTCGAGGCCAGCGTACTTGTGCTGGAGGGCGAGCTCGAAGCCTCCGTGAGGGTTGAGGAGCGGCCAGCCGGCGATCCCGAGCCGCTCGGCGATCTGGCTGTCGGGGCCGCCGTGCCCGGGCACGAGCGGGATGATCCCGGTGCCGATGTCGCCGACGTCCCGCACCGCCTGGACCGTGCCGGCGGGCGGCTCGAGCGTCGCGCCCTCGGGGAACTCGTGCCGCAGAGGGTAGAGATAGCGACGGCCGACGAGCTCCCGTCCGCGCAGCTCGCGGACGATCGAGAACTCAGCGCCCGCGAGCCAAGTGGAGAGGCGGTCGACCGACGAGCGGGAGAGCAGGAGCCGCGCCTTCGACCCGTCCCTGCGATAGTCGGCGACGACGTAGCCGAGCTCGGGGTTCACCAGGAGGGCGCTCGTCGCCAGAAGGCGCCAGGGAGCGTCCACCCACGCGACCGCGTCCACGGCCCCGTCGGCACCCGGTAGCGGGAACCGGACGAGGTAGGTGTCTCCGACCTCCTCCTGGTAGATCGTCCGCTCCGGGCTGCGGGGCGAGGCGCACCCCGGGCAGAGCCGGACCGGCCCGTCCCGCAGCACCACCACGCCCCGGCGGGCGAGGCGCTCGAGGAGCGCCTGGACCCCGGTAGAGCGGTCGGCGGCGTCCCAGGGGTGGCCCTGGGCTCCTCCGGTCCAGACCCCGAGCGCAGCGAGGAGATCCGCGAACCCCGGGGCGATGGCGGCGGGGTCGCCTATCGGGCGGAGGGAGCCGACAACGCGTCGCCCGCGCAGGAGGAGATACCGTGCCTCGACATCGGCCCGGATCGACCGCAGGGCGACCTGCAGGGCAGGGTCGCCGGGGGCGAAGCCCCCGAGCAGCTGGCGGACGAGCGGTCCGTCCGGAGGGCCAAGGACGCCGGAGGGCGGCGGCAGGGACCGCTCGGCCCATCTCCGCCGCCCCTCGGCCTCGGCCTCCGAGGTCTCCCGAGGTGGAAGGGGGCTCATCCGGAGTTCGACCCACCCCTTGGCCCGAGAATAGCCTCGGGCCCATGAATAAACCCTCCTTGGGCCGGGAACCTCCCCCGGCCATCTCCCGGCAGACCGAGTGCGCGAGCTTCCCCCGGTCCCCCTCGCTCCGGTGAAGGGCAGGGGCAGATCCTCTCCGAGTTCAGGAGCGACGGATCGTTGGGCTCCCGATCGAGCGCTTCGAGGCAGCAACGTTTATGCGACCGAGTCCGTCCCGCCGGCGAGGGCGCACGATGGCCTGGACGCAGCAGGAGGTCCGCGAGCTCAAGGAGGGCCGCTACATGCTCATCGACGAGGAGCCGTGCCGGATCCTCAGCATCCAGACCTCCAAACCGGGGAAACACGGCGAAGCGAAGGCGAGGATCGACGCGGTGGGCCTCTTCGACGGCTCGAAGCGGAGCGTTGTGTTCCCGGTGAAGCACAAGGTGCAGGTCCCCATCATCGGCAAGCGCCAGGCACAGATCCTCTCCCTCGGCGCCGCCGAGGTCCAGCTCATGGACCTCGAGAGCTACGAGACGTTCACCCTGCCGGTCGACGCCGAGACGAAGGAGACGCTCACCCCGGGCGGCGAGGTCCAGTACCTCGACGCGATGGGCAAGCGGCGGATCACCCGCAGCTGAGCGCGGGGGCTCCGTTCGGGGGCATGGCTCCTACCTCGTCGCGCCGCGACTCATTATTAATAAAGGGGCCGACGCATCGAATCCGTACCCGCTCCTCCCGTGGGCCGCCCTCGGGCACGCGGGCCTAGGTGGGATCGAGATCGTGTCGGGTCCGGGAGGCGCGGGGGCCATGCCCTCGTCACGGCTCGGTCGCATCCTCCAGGAGAAGGCCGAGGCCCTGCGCAAGCGCCGCGGAGGCGCCGAGGCCGCTCTCAAGGAGGTCGAGTCCCGTGCCGCCATGCTCGCCACTCTCGGCGTCGCCCCGCCGGAGCTCACCGAGGGGCTCGCCCAACTGCGCGAGCTCGCGCATCGCTCGGACTGGGAGCAGCTCGAGACCCACGCCCGCTCGGTGCTCGTCTCGCTCGCCTCGACCGTCCCGACAGCGATCGAGAGCCGGCGCCAGCGCACCGAGGAGGAGGCCGCGCGCCTCCGCAGCGCCGGCATCCCGGTCCCGCCGACGCTCTTCGAGCAGCTCCGCGAGCTCTCCGGGCCGGTGAGCGAGGCGTCCTGGACAGAGACGGTCGGCCGTCTCGCCCGCGTCGAGGAGGAGCTTCGCGCGACCCCGTCCACCTATCTCACGGCCTTCCGTGCCAAGGCCCTCGAGCTCGCGGGCTGGGCCGGCCTTACCGGCGCTCGCCTCGCGGAGTTCGAGAAAGGGCTTCCCAAGGTGCCGGCGGTCCTCGAGAACGCCCGCGTCGCCGAGGCGCTCGGGCAGATCCGCCGCCAGGTCGAGGAAGGGCTTCCCGAGGCGTCCCGGCGGCGCCAGGCTGCGCGCGAGGTCGCGGAGGCCGCGCGTGCGACCGCCCTGGAGCTCTCGCTCCCGACGGCAGACCTGGACGCCGCCTTGGCCGAGGACGGCCAGGCTCCCTTCGAGAGCTGGCCGACGAGCGTCGCGCGCGTCGAGGAGACGTCGCAGGCGCTCGGCGAGCAGCTGCGCGCGCGCGCGACCCAGGCGATCGCCAGCCTCCAGGGGGCCCTCCAAGGGCTCGGAGAGTTCGGGGTCGATTCCGGCCCGGCGAGCCGATCGGTCGAGGAGGCATCGGCCCGTCTTCCGGCCGCGGGGCCGGCGGAGGTCGGCCCGGCGCTCGCCGCGGCGCGGGCCGCGGCCGAAGAGCCGATCGTCGCGGTGGTCGCCGGCCTCATGGACGAGGTGCGACCCCGCATCGCGAGCGCCCGACGGCTCGGCCGCGACCCGAGCGAGGTCTTCGCGGCGATGAACCGCGCCCGCGAGGCGCTGCGTCTCAAGATCTACTCCGAAGCGTTCGCCGCCAGCCGCGAGGCCCTCGAGAAGGTCCGACGCCTCACCCAGGACGTCGACGGCGTGCGCGACGAGCTCTCGCAGCTCGAGGAGATGCTCGAGCGCTTCGGTCGCGTCGGCTTTGACACGAGCCCGTTCGAGGCGGTCCTCTCGGGGGTACGGGACCGGCTCGACCGGGGCCAGGTCGGCCCCGCCCGCGACGCCATCAAGCAGGCGATACGCTCCCTCGGGAGCGATGCCGTGGCCTATTTCCTCGACCGCTGGCGTGCCCTCGACCGCGCCCGCGAGTTCGCCCACGAGCGGGGTTTCCTGCCCGAGGACGCCGCCCGGGCCCTCGGTGACGCTCGGGCCGAGCTCGACCGCGGGGACCTGGTCGGGGCCGTCGAGCACCTCGCCGCCGCCGATGTCCAGCTGCGTGCGGCGGCGGGCCCGTACGTGGCCCGCCGCGTGGAGGAGATGGAGTCGGCGTTCCACGACATCTCCGACGAGCGGCTGACCTCGGGGACCCGACGCGACCTCGCCGACGCCGACGTGAACCTCCGCGTGAAGGAGGACATCGTCGCCACCGTCGAGAGCCTCAAGCGAGCCGAGCGCGAGTTCACGAACGTCTTCGCCGAGCGCGCCTCCGGCCTGGTCGACGGCCTCGAGGAGGAGGTGCGCACGCTCGAGGCGATGGGCGGCGCGGCCGAGGAGCTCCACCGGCAGATCGACGAGGTCCAGCAGATCTTCAACATGGGCGACTTCGTGAGCGCCTCGCGGACCTCGCAGGAGATCCGCTCGCGAGCGCGCTCGCAGCAGCTCGTGCGCTCGGACGAGGCGCTCTCCCACGCCAAGCTCGCCTTGGTCGAGCTCGAGGCGATGGGGCTCGACCTCACATCGCTGCGCGCGCAGCTCGAGGAGGCGCAGCGCTCCGCCCGCGACGGGCGCACCCTGGCCTCCTACCGCGCCGCCTCCCGGCTCGAGGAGCTCGCCGGCCGCCATCGCGCTTCGGCGCAGGCGGCGCTCTCCCGCTTCGCCCGCCTGGACGAGATCTTCGCCCGACTTCGCTCGGAAGGGCTGGACGCCAGCCGGACCGCCCCGAAGGTCGCCGAGGCGAGGAGCGCCTTCCAGCGCCTCGCCTTCGACAGCTCGCGTGCGCTCCTGGACGAGGTCGAGGCGGCGCTCGCGCTCGAGGAGTCCCAGCGGGAGGCGGACCGACGGCTTTCCGAGATCGGCCTCCTGCTCGAGGAGGGCAACCGCCTCGCGCTCCCGATGGAGCCGTTCGCCGCACGGAGGGAGAAGCTCCTCACCGAGAGGCCGGCGGCCCCTCCCGCCGCGACGAGCGAGGGGGCCCGGCTGCTCGAGGCCGAGCTCGTCGCCCTCGTGCGCCCCGCGCTCGAGGAGAACCTCCGCGCGCTCGAGCGCGATCTCGACGTCGCGCGCGCCGCGGGGGTCCAGCTCAAGAACGTCCCCCCGACGGTCGCCGAGGCGCGGCGACGCATCGCGCTGCCCGTGCCGACCGGCGCCGCCGCCCTCCTGGACGACGCGCGCGGCCAGCTCGTGTCGACCCGGGGGTTCGTCGAGCAGGCCGAGCGGACCGGCCGCCGGGTCCGTGAGGCGCTCGCCCAGTCGGAGCTTCTGCACGTGAGCGTGGGGCCCCTCAAGGGCCGCGCCGAGGAGGTCGAGCGACGCCTCGAGGCACGGGAGTACCCGCGGGTCATCGACCTCGGCACGGTCGTCGAGCGCGACCTCCTCGAGGCGATCCACCAGCACGTCTCCAAGACGCTCGCCGGCTTCCAGGCGAGCGTCGCCCAGCTCCGCAGGGGCGGAGGCGAGACCTCCATCGCCGAGAACCTTCTCCACCAGGCGCGCGCCGCCCTCGAGGAGGGCAAGGCGGTCGAGGCGCTCAAGCTCGCCGGCCAGAGCGAGCGCGAGATCGAGCGAGTCGAGCTGCAGCGTCGGCTCGCCCAGGGCGCCCTCGAGGCCGCGACCGGGTCAATGCGCCGCTCGGGCGAGGAGGGGATCATGAGCCCGGTCGCCCGCGAGGCGCTGGACGCCGCGGAGGCGGCGTTCGGACGCGCCGACTACCCCTCCGTCCTCGAGCAGGCGCTCGCCGTCTACGAAACGCTCTCTGTCGCGAGGGAGGGATTTAGGCACGCCCGCGAGGCGCTCGCCGTCGCCGAGCGCCAGCTCTCCGAAGCGACGGCGCTGGGCGCCGACGCCAAGGAGGCGAGTGCTCAGTTCGACGAGGCCAAGGAGGAGCTCTCCCACGGCCGCTACGCGGTCGCGGTGCGTCTTGCCCGGGAAGCCGCCGAGATGGGTCGGTGGGCGATCGAGCGGATGTTCTCCGCTCCTGTCGGGGAGCTGAGGGGCATCGTGGCCGCCGGCCAGCGCGAGGGGGTCGGCGAGGAGCTCGCTCCCCTGGAGGCTAGCGTCGACGAGGCCGAGGCCGCGCTGCGCTCCTCCTCCTGGCCGAAGGTCCGCTCGCTGCTCGCCAAGGCCGACGCGCAGAGCCGCAAGCTCATCGGGACGCTGATCGACCGTCGCTGGTCCGAGTACGAGGCCGAGGCGCGTCGGTTCGGTCCGGTCTCCGCCGGGGAGACCGCCCGTCGCTCCGCGCTGCGCTCGGAGCTCGACCGCCTCAAGGAGGCGCGGGATATCGGCGAGGCCGCGCGGCGGCTTCGGACCGAGTTCGAGACGCTCACCTCCCGTCGCCAGGAGGAGACCGCGCGGAGCCTCGCCGAGTTCCGCGACCGTCTCTGGGTCGGCGAGAGGCTCGGTGTCGACACGACGCCCATGATGAAGGCGTTCGGAGACGCCCGCGTCGCCCTCGAGGCCGGCAACCCCTCCGAGGCCGCGAAGTTGCTGGACGGGGCCTCGGACGCCCTCGCCGAGGCGATCCGCTCCCCGCTCACCCGCCGGAAGAAGGACGTCCAGTCGGAGGTCGCCTTCGCCGAGGGCGGGCTGCACGTCGCGGTCGAGCCGGTGAAGACCCGCCTGCGCGACGCCGAGGCGGAAGGGACGGCCGGCCGTCTGGTCGACGCCGCCCGCCTCGTCTTGCAGGCCGAAGAGGAGCTCAACCTCCGCAAGTCGCTCCACCGCGAGCTCACCAACCTCCACTACCTGCTCGAGACGGCGCTCGCGCGGGCCGAGGAGCAGGGCGTCGACGCGACCCGCTCCCGAGCTCTCCTCGCCGAATCGCTCCAGCTCGCCCCGAGCGATTACGTCCAGGCGCTCGAGCGGGCCCGGGAGGCGCTCCGCCTTCTTCGGGAGGAAGGCGTTGCCGAGGGAGACGCCGCTCCGGGAGCCTCGCGGACCGTATGGCCGTTCGTGCGACCCCCCCGGGGCGAGGGCGAGCGCTAGGTCGACCGGGGATAGCCTATCGTCACTCCCGGGGGCACGGTTCCCGGGGGAAAACGCGGGGGCCCGAGGGGCAGGCGGTCGTACTCCACGGTATGGCGGATCCCGCGTCGCCGGAGCAACGCGGAGACCTGCTCGGTGATCTGCACGACCTCCTGGGCCCGCGTCGGCTTCGAGAAGTAGAACTCGACGCGTCGCTCGTCGGCGATCGGGAAGATGAGCCGGAGGCCGAAGGCGTCCTGCCGGTTGTAGCCGACCGGCTTGCGGTCCCCCTTGAGGTCGCGCAGGTTCTCGTCGAGCAGGACCTCCGGGAGCAGCGGGTCGGCCTCGCGGACGAACGGCCGGTTCATCTCCACGACGCGACGGTGGATCTCGGGATAGACCCGGACCAAATCGCGGTAGGAGCGCTTGGGCTCGAGCAGGATGTGTCCGCTGCGTGCCTTTACCGGTGGGGTCACGGCTCCCTCAGCGGAAGCCGGGTCATAAGGTTCCTCCGCCACCGCGAGGCGCCTCGGAGCCCTCGGTCCGTCCGCCTTCCGTTCCCCGAGCGGAACGGAAACGGAGAGAGGGTGGGCTCGGGACTCTCTCTCCCGCCCTCCCCCGGCGCGCCTCGCCATCGGAGAATCCGCCGTGGCCGACCGCCGACGAACCCCGCGCTCGCACCCTGCCGAGGAGCAAGGCTCAAAGAGGGAGCTCGGTACGGACCTTCGGGCTCCCGTAGTCTAGTGGTCAAGGATAGAGGCCTCTCGAGCCTCTGACGCGGGTTCAAAGCCGGGGGGACCGACCCCCCGGGGAAACTCCCGCCGGGAGCACCTGTTTCTGTGGGCACTCCTCGATTTTTTGGGCCACCGAAAAGCTCCCGCCGTTCCTAGGACCTACGCGTGATTCGAAGAGAACGGAGGGACGACGGGCCCGGTTCGCGGGCTCGATGACCACAAGACTACCCCAACCGCGTGCTACAGAACTACCGGATGCACTTGCGCACCAGGAGGTTGCTCTGCCCGAAGGGTCGAACGACTTTGAAACCCTCCCGCTCGAACATCCCGACGGAGCCGAACCACGTTGCCACGGCCCGTCCGTGAGTGGCCGGATAAGCTTCCACAAGCCCTCCGCCCTGGCGCTCTATGGCGGCCAACGCGGCGTGGAGGGCAAACCGCGCGATTCCCGTTCGGCGGGCCGGTCGATCGACAAAGAAGCACGTGATGCGCCAGGTCGGGAGCTCGCCCAGGCTGCCAGCCAAGGCCATGTACTTGCGCCCCCGCTCGACCCTCGGCAGGTCCGCTCGACGGCCGAACTGGCACCAGCCCACCGGCTGGCCGTCGCGGTACACCAGGATCCCCGACGCGTGACCCCGTAAGAGAAGAGCGTGATGGTCGCGTCGGTTCGCTTCCTGACGCTTCTCGCTTCCGAGGGAACCCGTTGGACCCTCTCGGTGATAGTACATGCACCAACACCCGGCTTGGACTCCGTCGTACCTTTGGAAGAAGCTCTAGAAATCGCTCCAGCGCGAGGGCGAGAGCTCGTGCGCCTCCAACCCCGAAGGTCGCAGAATCTCTGGGTTCGAGCGGTGATCCGTTGCCTCCGGCCGATCTCGACGCCGACCCGGTAGCGTTCCAGGTAGTCTCCCTTTCCCCAATCTGGTTCCCTCGGACCTGGACCCGGGGTAGACCGGGGGCAATAGATGAGTGAGCTTGAGGCGTTGCGGACCTTCTAGCGTGACAACGCTCGAGCTCGGCGCAACTACCTCGAAGGGACTGTCGCCCTCTCCCCCGAAGAACGGCCGAAGGATCGAGACGCGTCCTCCCCGTCCGTCCAAGAGATCTTCGTCCCCGTCCTCGATGGCCTCCGCTGGTGGCTAAAGTACTCCTCCGAGGACCCAGCGGGCGCCGCGACGACGCTTCCCGCGCGAGAGCTGACGGTCGAACTGCTGAGGATGGGGGTCGAGCGAACGGGCCGTCTCGTGACCGCGTTCTTCGGCCCGCTCGACGAGGCGTCCCTCTCCCGAGAGATGGTGCGCCCCTTTACGGAAGGGGGGCAGAGTTCGGAGAGGCGCCTCCCGATCCGCGACGTGCTCTGGCCCATTGCGGGATAGGGACCCGCACCGGGGAGAGCTCAACGCGCGGTTTTCGCTGATGGGTGTCGATCCTCCCGTCGCACCGGTCGACGATTGGAAATCGGCAAAGACCGGAACCGAGCGACGCCGACGTCGCACGAGGCGACGGGCGGCGGCATGAACCGGTCGCCGTGCCGAGCGCGAAGGAGCTGCGGAAGCGTCTAGGAGGCTGCTCACCTTGGACGTCACGCAGGGAGCTCCGTGGCAGAACAACGAGGCGATGAGCCAGAGGCGGCACGGCGCGGGGTGCTGGAAAGTCAGCGGGGGCCATAGATCGTGGCTCGGCGCGTAAATTTTGGAACGGTCGCCCTCGGTCTACCGAGCCGGCAGGAAGGGCGGGTGGGACTTTCTTTGCGCGATTTCGGACGCGCTGAAGGGGAAAGGCTTCCCAGGATTCCGTGAGCGGTCCGGGGCTCCACCCGCCTGACCAGCTACGGCTTCTAAGAGGAGCCGGGACTCGAGCGAGAGGTGACTCGTACCCACGCTCCCCACGATTCAAGGCGTCGGGGAGTGGTGTTACGCGCCCCCCCGTGACCACGATCCCAGCCGTTCGCGGAGTGGCTCGGTCGGCTCCTCGTATCAACCCGATGGTTATGAATCTTGGAACGTTGGAAGGCGAGCGGCATGGCAACCGCGACGGGTGGGGTCGCGCATCCCGCGGCCCCGGTGGGTTTTCCGCCGGCTCCGGCGGCGCGGGTGCCGATCCTTACGTGGCGGGCCTATCCTCTGGTGCTCGTTCCCGTGGGTTCCCTCGTCATCGCCTTGCTGCTCCACCGGTTCGTCCTTCTCGACTACGTCCATGTGATGAACGGCGCCCTCTGGACGGGTATCGACATCTTCATGGGCATCGTCATCGGCCCGATCCTCGGGCGCATGTCGGGCCCCGCCCGGGCCGACTTCGTGCAGCGCCTCGTACCGACCATGCTCTTCCTCATGCCCGCGCTCGCCTCGGCGACGATCACGGCGGGCATCTACCTCGCCATGATGAGCGGCATCTTCGATCTCAGCTACCTCGCCATCCAGCTCGCGGGCATCTTCGTGCTGGTTCTGGCGGGTCAAGGGTTCGGCCTCTTCCTCCCCAACGCACTCCGCATCGTGCTGGAGCTGAGGAAGCCGCACCCTGACATCGCGAAGATCGGTCGGCTGGGGCTCCTCAACGCCCGGCTCGCCGGGGTCCAGGCCGCCTTCCAAGTCGCCCTCATCTTCGTAATGGCAAGCCTCGCCGCGGGGCTCGTGAACCTCTGAGCGGCGCCCGGGACAAACCGTTCCTCGGCGCTCGGGCCGGCTCTCGGTACTTCCGACCGGCTTTGTCCTTCCTTGGCGACGACGGCCTCTGTCGTTGGTCCGCGATCCATCGAAAGAACGAGAGAACCGTCCTGGCCCGTCCTCGTAGTGTGCAGAACCTCGGCCAAGCTGTCGTCTTCGAAGAGGGGCCAGGAGTCCGTCGGTTCTACACGTCGCGGAAGCACTCCGGCGCCCTCCGGATGCCGGGTCCGGGGCCGGAGACAAGGGTGCGGACGAACCCCCCCGGGCCGAACTTGCGAGACCCTCCGGCGAAGACGGTCTCGCCCGCGATCCGTTCGATGCCCATTGGGGGGCAGAGGGAGGCGAAAGTTTCGTGGTGGGTGGGCGAGTCGCGTCTCGCGACGGGAGGGTGGGGCGGGTCGTGTCCTCGCTTGCTTCAGGTCTTCCCCGAGGGGCGAGCCATCCCATCGAAGTGGGCTTCCGTCCATCAGTCTGCACCGGGCCGGTAGAGCAGACCGTTGACCGGAATCACCTGCACGCCGGCCAAGGTCGGGCACGTGCCCGGCGCGGCCGGCCGCGGGCTCTAAGACACGAAGGCCCCGGTCATGGCGACGGGCTACCTCAAGCTCGGCAACATGCCGTTGCCACTTCAGGGAGCGCCGCCCCAGCGCAGCGAGACGGTCCGGCACCCGGACGCAGGGACGAGCGATTCCGAAGCCCCGACGGCGGCCCTACCGGAATGTCTCGCAACGGGCTTCCTGAAGGGAGCCTCGACCGACCGTTCTGCCCCGTCGCCCCCCTTCGAACCTAAGGCCGCGTCCTCGAGCGAGGGAACGCCTCCGCCCCGGTTCCCTAACGGGAACGTGCTAACCTCTCCTGGGACCGTCTCCGAGACAAAAAACCGCTCAAGGTTCATATACGGGTGCCCGCTCTGGCGTCTCGGTGACCCAAGTGGTGGGAGGGTCGAAATTGTCAGCAAATAAGCTGATGGGAAAGCGAAGCCTAGTGCTCGCCGCCACCTTGGTCCTCGTCGTGAGCCTGGGGTTGCCCTTGGTCGCGCACGGGGCGGCAATTGCCGCCCCGAGCACGGCCTCGGGTACCCCGGCGAGCGCGGCAGGATCGGGGAACGCGGCGAGTGTGTCGAATGCGGCTGCCGTAACGCCGGCGTTGCAGAACAACCACAACTATCTCGTGGTCCACGAGATTGCTCCTGGTGGTGCAACGACGGAAGATCCTTCGACGGCGTATGATACGGTAAGCTTCGAGCCGATTTTGAACGTATACCAGACGCTGGTCTCCTACAACGGAACGACCACGGCGACGTTCGTGCCCACACTCTCTACGTGTGTTCCCGGCACGCACGGCTGCGCGGTCGACTACAACCTCAACGGCGTCGCCGGAACGAACCTGATTGCGCCGGGAGCGGTGAACACCAAGACCGCGGGCCAGGCGACGTTCTACACGTTCCCGATCGACCCGAACGCGAGGTTCTACGATGCCTCGACGGGAGCGAGCTTCCCGGTTTACCCGTCGGACGTGATGTTCTCGGTGGCGCGCACGCTCAACTACGCGAACCTGCCGTTCGTCGCGTCCCAGAACGGGTGGATCATGGCTCAGTCTCTCCTCCAGATCGGGAACCCGGCGTTTGACGTCAACGCGACCGCAGGCGCCCCGATGCACTTCCCGTTCAACAACACGCCCTACAACATCATGTCCTCGATGTTGATCAACGACAGCACCTACTGCCCGGCGCAAGCCTTGGCGCAGAACGGGTGTATCACCTTCGTTGCGAACGGCTCGGGCCAGGACTGGCCTGAGTTCCTGCAGTTCGTTGCGGATGGTCTGGGTGCGAGCGTCGAGCCGTGCGCTATCTTTACCCTGCACGGCGCGAACGTCCCGGGATTCGCCTCGGCGGCCCTCAACGGGGACGGCTCCTGCCTGCTCCCCGGTGGCGCGAAGAGCACCTCGGACGCCTCGTTCCAGGCGTGGCTGCACAACGCTACGACCGGTGGCAACCCGAAGTACTGGGACTCTGTCCAGCTCCGTGCGCTTAACGCGCCGGCGGTGGACACCTGGCCGATGGAGAACCTTACCGGCTCGGGCCCGTACTACACGGTTTCCCCGTCCCGGACGGGCGGCTACACCCTGATCGCGAACCCGGCCTACGTGCAGCCCTCGGGCTGCAGCGGGAAGATGACCTACATCTACAAGGGCTACTGTGAGCCTGCCCCGGGAAGCTACATCCCTCAGGTCAACGTGACCTACGACCCGAACGACAACGGGTCGTACGACGGGTTCAGCTCCGGGACGATCGACGTGGGTGGAATTGAGTCGACGGACACGTCGACCTACTTCTGGCCGCTGGTGAACTCGAGCAAGATGCAGTACTCGATTGCTCACTCGCTGAGCAACTTCTTCTTCGGGTTCGACATGCTCTACAACAAGACGGGATTCTCCTCGCTCTTCCCGACGGCCACGGCGCCGAACATCCCGGCGAACTTCTTTACCAGCAACACCGCGAGGCAGTTCTTCTCGCACGACTATCCGTACACGACCGTCCAGAACTCGCTGCTCAACACGGCGGGCATCCCGTACGACTTCTACGCGTGCGGTCCGATCCCGGTGGGAATGGGCAACTACTACCCCACTAACCTGACGGCCAACGGCAACTGTCCGCAGGGGAACCCTGACACCAACGCGGCGGATGTCGGCGGAGCCGCCTGGTGGTGGGCGCAGGCCAACAACGTGTCCTCGAACTACTACGATGCGCAGATGGCGGCATGCACGCCCGCGACGCCCTGTGTCCTCCCGATCGTCGGGGAGACCGGTGCGAACGCGCTGAACAAGGCTGCCCAGGACTGGGCTTCGTCCATCAACGCCACGACGGGCGGGGCGATCAAGCCGTACTTCCTGGAGCTGACCTTCAACCAGCTGATCGTGGATGTGCTGTTCTCGTCCGCAGGCCAGGACCCTGTGCCGATCTGGAACCTGGGATGGGCGCCTGACTACCCCGACCCGACGGACTACGTCGCTCCGTACGTTACGCCCGATGGGACGTACACGGTGCCCGGTGCGATTGCGCTGCAGTTCGACAGCACGAACACGAGCCTGAACCAGACGGCATGCGGCCACGCGAGCGGGTCCCAGGCAGACATCTCCTACTGGGCCTACAAGAGCCCCGCCCTGACGACGGCGTGCGAGGGGATTGCCTACAACGCCGCGGTCGAAGCTTCGATCCAGGCCGCCCCGTTGCCCGACAACTCCCAGCGCGTGCTCCTCTACAACGAGATGAGCCAGATCATGGGCAAGCTGGGAACGTACGTGTGGTTCTCGCAGCAGAACACGATCCCCGAGGTCGCTCCGTGGGTGAACATCCACTCGATCAACCTCAACCCGACCCTCGGCGGTGGCGGGGATCAGCCGTGGTTCCACGTGCAGTTCAAGGGGACGAACTCGGTGACCTTCAAGGAGCTCAAGCTCCCTGCGGGTGCGCACTGGGGCGTCAACTCGACGTACGGGTTCCCGAACGACACCACAGTCGCAGCGGGCAAGGGTACCGCCGGATCCGTGACCATCAGCTCCGTGCCTAACGGGCCGTTCTCGTTCCAGATCGTCCCGCCGACGGGCTACGGGGTCGCGAAGATCATGGGACCGGGCTCCCCCAACCAGACCTCAGCGAACATCGCCGCCAGCACGACCTTCAAGGTGCTGTTCGGCCAGCTTCAGTCCTACCAGTTCGTCCAGAGCCTGACGGTAGGCAAAGGCAAGCTGCACATGTACACCGGTGCGCCCTGGTTGGTCTACATCAACACGTCACTCCCGCACGGTGGAGACCCGAACCACTACGTGGTCAACGGAGCTGGGACCTACACTCCGGCGCCGCTCTTCCTCCCGAAGGGGGGGCACTACAAGTTCACGGTCGTTGGGTTCCCCAGCATCTACAAGGCGCTGCCGAGCCACGGCGGCTTCGGCGTTCCGGCCAAGGCCATGCAGAAGCTGATCAAGTTCAAGCTTCTGACAGAGGTCGTGAAGTTCAAGGAGTCTGGCCTCACGAAGGGGGCCACTTGGACGGTCACACTGACCGGAGCGGCGGGCGCCTCTGCGGCTTGGTTCGCGGCGGATTGCGGCGGCCTCGGCTGCTCGCAGACGACGGACAAGGCAGTGCACGTGTTCCGGCTGCCCACGGGCAACTACACCTACAGCGCGACCGGGTCCACGACAGTGACCGGTTACGTCAACGTGACCGCGCCGTCCGCGGCGCAGGTCATCACGGTGACGTTCTAGGCCAGGTAGGACGGACCCGCCGTACCCACCCCGGCAACGGGGTGGGTCCAACCCTTTCCTTCCCTCTTATTCGTAGCTCTGACAGCAGAGAGGAGGACACCGCCGGCCGGCTGGCCGCGGCGGCGGGCTCGAGACCTGACCACCCTCCCGCTCCGGGGGACTGGAGCTTCTCGGCATCGCGAAGGTTACGCTAGCCGGCCCTCACCTTTGGCGTCGGGAGTCGCCTCCGCGCAGCGCGTATGGGACCGCCTCGTCCGGCGCTATCTCGGACCGGATGGAGCGGTATCCACGGGATGGTTTGTCAGGCGTACCTTGCGGCCCGGCTGACCGCGTCTCCGTTCGTCTCGAACTGTCTCTTCGAGGAGGTCCGAGGTCAGAATTACACGGGTAGCTACGACCGGGTCGCCCGGTTCGCCCGGCCCCTGCGGTGGCGGCAGGAAGCCGCCGCCGTCGTTCGATTCGAGACCGATCCCGGCCAGCAGGCGCAGGTCGACTTCGGCTACTTCCGATACCTCGAGGAGGACGGGGTGCGCCGCCACCTATACGGCTTCTCGATGATCCTCGGCTACTCCCGCTGCCGCTACGTCGAGTTCGTCACCCGGATCACCACCCCCGTCCTGATCCGCTGCCACCTGAATGCGTTCGACTACCTCGGCGGCTACCCCGACGACCTGTTGTATGACAATATGACCCGGGTCGTCTTCGAGCGGGCACTCCTCACCGCCGAGCACCAGTGGAACCGACAGTACGGCGAGTTCGCCGCCTACTACGGGTTCCGGCCTCGTTTGTGCTGGCCCTACCGCCCCCAGACCAAGGGCAAGATCGAGCGCACGATCCGATTCGTCAAAGAGAACTTCTTCCTCGGTCGGCCGTTCACCGGCCTCGGCGACCTCAACCGCCAAGCGCAACGGTGGTGCAACACCGTCAACGCCGAGCGGGTCCACGCCACGACGGGGCGGATCCCCCTCGACCTCCTCGAGGAAGAGCACCTCCATGCACTCGACGCACGGCCCCTCTTCCCCGTGACGGTGAGCGAGACTCGCAAGGTCTCGCGCGAGTGCTTCGTGTCGTTCGGCGGCAACCGCTACTCAGTCCCCTGGCGGTATGCGGGCCGCGAGGCCCTGTTGCGCCTGAGAGACCGCCAGCTCCTAATCGAGGTGGACAACCAGGAGGTCTGTCGTCACGAGCTGCGCGGGGGGAGCGGTGCCGTGGTCCGGATCAAGGAACACTTCGCCGGGCTCTACTCAGCGGAACGTCAGCGGAACCTCTCGGAGTACCTCCGCACCCACGCCGCGGCGCCCATCCCCGAGGTGGAGGAGCGGCCGCTGGCGGTCTACGATGAGTTCCTCACCTCGGGAGGTGCGGGAGGTGCGCGATGAAGGGCAGTCTCGCCTACGAGCGGCTGCACGCCAACCTGCCAGCGCTCAACCTTGCGACCGTCGAGCGGGGCATCGACGTGGCGCTCGAGAACGGGGCGAAGGGTGCGCATCCGCTGACGGAGGTCTTCGATGATCTGGTCGATCGGGAAGTGAAGACGCGCCAGGCGCTCTCGACGGAGACCCGGGTGCGTCTGGCGGGGTTCCCGGTCCGCAAGCGTCTCGAGGAGTTCGACTTCGAGTTCCAGCCATCGGTCGACCCGACACTCATCCAGGAGCTCGCGACGATGCGGTTCGTGCACAACGCGGAGAACGTCATCCTGGTAGGACCGGCCGGGGTGGGGAAGACCCACCTCGCCATCGCGCTCGGAATGGAGGCAGCCAGGGCCGGGTTCTCGGTGACGTTCATGTCGGCGAGTCGGGCACTGGGGAAACTCCGGCAGGCGATGGACCGGGGCCTCCTCGAACGAACGTTGAGGAACCTCTGCCGCTCGCGGCTCCTGATCCTCGACGAGATCGGTTACCTTCCGTGGGATCGGACGATGGCGCACCTGTTCTTTCGGATCGTCGCGAATCGCTACGAACGGGCCTCGACGCTGTTCACGAGCAACAAGGCGTTCTCCGAGTGGGGCGAGGTGCTCGGGGACCCGGTGCTGGCCGCCGCGGTGCTCGATCGGATCCTCCATCACTCCACGACGGTCAACATTCGAGGGGAGAGCTATCGCCTGCGGGTGCGGCGGAAGGCCGGCACCCCCACCCCTGTGGTGCCGATGGAATCGAAAGAACGGGTCGACGCGTCAACGCGCGAACGACGAAGGTAGGTGTTTGAATGGAAGTGGGGAAAAATCAAAGCCCAGAAGTGGGGAAATTACCAGGCCCATCGACACTGGAAGCCATAGCGCCCTCTGTCGGAGGGGAAGATCGAGTCGACCATCATGGTCGTCACGGGCCGCTCCCTCCGCGGTCGACCACTCACTGCCCTGGGGAACCTCAACCGCCGGGCCCAGAAGTGGTGCAAGGCGGCCAGCGTCGGGCGGCCCCACGCCCTCACGGGCGTGATCCCGCTCGAGCGACGGGCCGAGCAGTGGATCTGCCCTATCGATGCGCAGGTGACCTTCCCGGTGAGGATTCGTGGGGCCGTCATGCGTCTCGAGCCTGCTTCGTCTCCTTCGGAGGAAACCGCTACGCGGTGCCGTGACGGTGGGCGGGTCGGGAGGCGCAACCTTGGGTCAGGGACCGAAAGCTGCTCAGGGAGATCGGCAACCAGGAAGCGTGTCGGCACGAGCTGGGGTTCGGGCGCGGGCGGGCGCTCGAGTAAAGGGCCACATCTCAGACCTGTGCTCGGCCACGCACCCGTGCAACCTATCGGAGGATCTGCGGACCGACTCCAAGGCGGCGTTCCCGAGGTCGAGGAGAGGTCGCCGGCTGTCCCGGCCAACTGCTTTCGGGTCTGGGACGGCCCGTAGCTCAATGCTTTCGCCCGTTCAGCTCCGAAGCGGGGGAGCCTCGGCGCCCCCGGGTGCGGGAGGCGCCGGCGGGGAGGCGGGCTCCGCGGCAGGCGCGGGGGTGCCAGAAGCGTCCACGGTGTTGGGCGCGTAAAGGTGGCAGGCGACCATGTGTTCCGGTCCCACCATCAAGTTCTCGGGCCGCAGCTCCTTGCAGACGGGCATCGCATAGGGGCATCGAGGGTGGAACCGACAACCTGGCGGCGGGCGCACGAGATTCGGAACGGATCCCGGGATCGTCTGAAGTTCGCGGTCCGGCTGGTCAAACCTCGGGATGGAGGAGAGGAGTCCCTGGGAGTAGGGATGCAGCGGGCGCCGGAACAACTCCTTGGCCGGTGCCGCCTCCACGACGACGCCGGCATACATCACGTTCACATGGTCGCAGACCTCGGCGACCACCCCGAGGTCGTGGGTGATGAGCAGGACCGCGGTGCCGATCCTCTCCCGAAGATCGCGCATGAGCTCGAGGATCTGTGCCTGGATGGTGACGTCCAGCGCCGTCGTGGGCTCGTCGGCCAGGAGCACGTCCGGCTCGGTCGAGAGCGCCATGGCGATCATCACTCGCTGGAGCATCCCCCCCGAGAGCTCGTGCGGGTACATGCGGGCCACCTGCGCCGGATTGGCGATCTTGACGCCCTCCAGGAGCCGGACCGTCCGCCAGAAGACCTCGTCTTTGAGGGGCCTCCCGATCCTGTTGCGGATGCCCCACAGTCGGAAGTGGAGCGTGCGCAGGTTCTCCATCGTCAGCATGAACCGCAGCCGGCGGCGCTCGAAGCTCGCGGACTGTCCGGACTTCATCTCCTTCATGGAGAGCTGGTCGAGCTTGGTCTTCACCGCGTAGGTCCTACGAAGGTGCAGGAGGTAGGAGCGCTGCAACGAGGAGAGCGGCACGCGTCGCAGGCTGCGCAGAATCCGACGGTGACGAGAGGGATCTCCCGCGTGCGTCGTCCTCACGATGTAGAAGGCCTCCGTGCCCAGGGTCGGGACGCCCACCACCTCGCCGAAGCGCTCGCTGAAGGCGCGAAGCTGCTCGTCGTCGGTCGTGGTTGCGGCGACAAGCGCATCGATCGCGGCCCGTATCGCCTCCGCCGAGCTTCGCCCTCGGTCTCGTGCACTCCCTTCGGGGGCACCCCCGGTGCCCGCCGCCGCCGCGCCGGGTTCCGCAAGGAAGTCGAGCTCGGCCTGCTGAGGAAGCAGGGCCAGCCCGGGCCACTGCGCGTCCGCCCGAAGCATCCCCTCGACGACCTCCAACCCGCGATGCAGGAGGATCGTCTCCCCAAGCTGATTGGAGATCGAGAAGATGGGGTTCATCGCCTGCATCGGCTCCTGGAAGATCATCGCGATCCTCCGGCCACGGATCGCCGCGAGACGCTCGGCAGCCTCCCGGGTCCGCCGGAAGTTCTGCACGACCTTGATCCGCCCGTCCCGACGCCTCTTGAACTTCGCCTCGCGTTCGAGGCCCCAGAGAAGGTTCGCCCCGCGGTAGAGGATCTTCCCTGAAATGACGAGGCCGGGGTGGCTCACGAGGCGGGTCACGGAGAACGCCGTCACGCTCTTGCCACAGCCGGTTTCCCCCACGACCCCTGTCGTCTGACCCCGCCGCGCCGTGAGGTTGATCCCCTCCAGGGCGCGGACGACCCCATCGTAGGTGAAGAAATAGGTCTTGAGATCCCTCACCTCCAGGACGGCCTCCGCAGCGGGGGACCCAGCGACGGCCGGCCGCTCCGTGGGAACGGGACCCACAGAACGCGGGATGGACCGGGTCGGTCCTGTAGTACGTCGGGTGCGAAGGACCCGGTGGGAGGTGGCCGGGCGCCACCGACGGCCATACTCGTCCCCTGTTTGCTCCGCGATAGCCATCGTTCACCTCCGCAGGCGGGGGTCAAGTGCGTCGCGCAGGCCGTCCGCGAGCAGGTTGACACTGATGGCATAGAGGAAGAGGGCCACGCCAGGGATGATGATCTGCCACCACGGGATGAAGCAGCCGGAGCCCAGCTGGCAGCCCCGCAGATAGTCTCCCACCCCCGTGACCCCGAGCGAAGAGAGTGCCCCCCACTCCGGGAAATAGGGGCTCTCGTTGGGAAAGATGGGGAAATGGAGATAGACCAGCCCTCCGATGATGATCGGGATCGTCCCGACATCCAGCGAGAACTGGATGAACACCGGGTAGAGGCTGTTCGGAATGATGTGCTTGAGAAGGATGCGTCCCTTCCCCGCCCCGCTAGCCCGGGCCGCTTCGACGTACTTTTGTTCGCGGACCACGAGGACCTGGCCACGGACAAGACGGGCGTAGAATGGCCACCAAATGAGGACGAAACCGAGGACGAGGAACGAGAGCTCGGTGGTCGGACCTTCGAGGGCCTGGCTCGTTTTGGCCAAGGCCAGCAGCACCGACACCATCACGATGATGAATAGGATCTGAGGGATCGACAAGAACACGTCCACGATACGCATGAGGGCCTCGTCGATGGCGCCCCCCCAGAACCCGGCCACGGCCCCCAGCAAGAGGCCAATGAGCGCGCCGGACCCCACGATCGAAACGGAGAAGATCAGCGACCAATCCGAGCCGCGAAGAAGCTCCGTGTAAAGGTTGTAGATGTCGTTCAGGGAAGTATCGCTCGCGGAGATCGAACCGAACGGCATCGTCCCCGATTGGAACGTCGAAAAGCTAATCGTCGGAGGGACCGCCCCACTGTAGTAGGTCTTCGACAACGAGCCCGAGTAGGGTTCCTTGTACCAATGCCCGCCGCAGAAGTCGGCGTAATTGGTGGGGAGGGTTGTCTGGTAGTTGCAGACATACGGGCTGCAGCTGACCGTGCTCACGTTGTAACCTCCGGAGGAAGTCATTGTGGACTTCGGCCCGAAATTGGTGGCGCAGTAGGGCGTCATCGCCGTCCAGTTGTACGGCTGTGCGGCCGCGTAGGCGGCCCCCGCCACGATCACTAGGATGATCCCTAGCCCGACCATGGCGAGCGAGTTGCGACGGAAGAAGTACCACGTGCGTTTGAACTGCGCGAGGCGGGGACTCGGTCGCCATCGCGACTTGGTCGCGGCGCCCCCCAGCGGTTCTGTCGCGCTCATCGACTCCCGGCTCAACCCAGCCGCACTCTCGGGTCAAGGTAGGCGTAGAGCACATCCACGATGATGTTCGCGGCGACGACCAGGTACGTGAACAGGATCGTCGTGCCAAACACGGTCCCAAAGTCCATGGGTGAGATGATCGACAAGGCCAGTCCGTAGCCTACTCCGTTGAGGACAAAGACGGACTCGATGACGGGAAAACCGCCGATGAAGTAGGCGAAGGTGAGCCCCAAGACCGTGATGGTCACGTTCATCGAGTTGCGGCCGGCGTGTCGTTTGACGACGGTCCGCTCAGGGACCCCCTTGGCTCGCGCCGTCCGGATGTAGTCGAGATTCATCACCTCGAGCATGCTGTTGCGCACGAATCGAAGGAGCGCCGCGATCGCACCGAAGGCGATCACCAGCGCGGGCAGGACGAGCCGAAGTAGGCTGTCGAAGGCCAGCCAGTACTGGCCGTTGATGACGGCATCCACGGTGGGAAATCCCGTGGGGCACGTGGCCAGACCGGGATAGTTGTGGAGGGAGCCGCATTGCGAGATCCATACCGGGTAGTGCAGCGAGGGGAGCACTTTGCCCGTGTAGCAGCCCCACTGCTGGCCCGGCCAAGAGCCCTGCAGCTCGGTGATGATTGGATGAGGGGCGGGGCACCAAGGGGTCCTGACGGCCAAGGTATGGCCCCCGATAAGGGCCAAAGTCACGCCCATGACGATCAAGGTCCCTAAAAGATACGACGGTAAAGCGAACCCTGAGAACGACATCACGCGGGAGGCTTGGTCAACCGGGCGATTGCGGTAGACCGCGGCGAGATTCCCCAAAGGGATCGCGACGGCGAGGATGATCAGGAGAGAGACCATCGCGAGCTCGAGAGTGTAGGGCAAGAGGACCCCGAGCATCGTCGTCACCGGTCTGTCCTTAAAGTTCCCGTACTCCGCGTCAGTGACCAACGCGCTATTGTTGGAAACCGTCCCCCACTGGAAGGTGAAAGCTCGATAAGTGTAGAAGGCCCATTGGACGGGAATCGGCCGATTGAGACCTAACTTGTCGTAATCCCTCCAGTACGCCGGGTTGGCGCAGTTGCCCGGTTGGCTGCTTCCGAACACGGTGCAGGCGCAGTACGGCTGGATGGCCGGACACTTCTGGTTCGGCCCCACGGAGGCAAGGGTGGAGATCTTGTCGGTGACCGGCAGAAAGCTCGTGAGGGTGAAGACGATGGTCATCACTCCAACGAGGACAACGGGCGCGATGAGTATGCGACGTATCACATAGATGCTCATCCGCATGGTTGCACCCACCCCCCGGTGGCCAGACGCCATTAATCCGAAGCGACGGACCTATTTAGACCCCGCAGGACTTGGGCGTCGCCGCGTCCCCGAAGATCGACTAGACTCGGAGAATCCGAGGCCGGCTCCCCGCTCCGGCGGCTCCGGCCTCGCACCGAGACGGCGAAACGCCCGGCCCTCCGACACCGCGACAGGCAACAGGGATTGCGCGAGGCCAGGCGGCGCCGTGACGGGCGCGGCCCGCCCCAGGGGGCTTCACGCCGTCGCCTGCCTTCAAGGAGCTACAAGGGCTCCTGCGTCGCGACCTCCCCGGGCTCCTCCTCGAAGCCCGTCGGGCCGGTGTCGCCGGCCATGCCCCCGTTCCCGCTAGCCCCTTGCCCTGAGGGGGCATCGGTTGTAGGTTCCTCTGGGGGCGGTTATTGCCTCGTTCGTTGAGGGCGTTCCTCCGAGCCGAGGTCGGGGGGAGCGGGGACGCCGCCCCGGCGGCGCGTCCGAGCCGCCCTAGGGTAGCCCCCGCCGCGAGGCGCGCGAAGCGCTACAGTGCACGCCCAGCACGGATTCCCCTGCTAAGGGAGGCTCCGCGCTCCCCCAGGCGGTGATCCTGGTGGCGGGTGTGGCGTATCCTGTCTCCTCACGGTTCGCGTGGGGATTCCGTCCCCGGCCTCGTTCCGCCGCCCTTCCGGGGACTGGGCCGGCCCGGCGCCAGAGACTCCGGGCGGTCCGGCACCGTCGCCCGTTCCCGAGGACCCTCCCAGCGCCGAGGGGACGGTCGGAAGCCCCCTCGGTTCGTCCTCGATCGGGACTTCGGTGCTCCGTCAGCTACCGATAGTGAACCTCGGATGAGCGCTGAGCCCACCTCCTGACGTGCCCGAGGTCATTTCCGACGCGGGCGCCGAGCCCGGCTAGGGGCACCAAGCTCGACGCAGATCCCATTGGGATCGGATAGGTCGACCATCTTCCAGCCGGGAGTGAGGTACGGGTCCCCCAGGCGCTTCGCACCGGCCTTTTCGAGCGTCTTCGCCGCCCCGTCTACATCGTCGACCCGGAAGCAGAGATGGTCCATCTCCACCCCGTGCTTCCACGGGGTGTAGAAAGGGCTCTGCGAGGAGTACCAGTTCAATTCGAGCAGCTGGTGGGTCCCCGGGCTCTCGAGCTGCGCCCACTCCCCGTGGATCGACCGGTTCTTGGCTCTCCCGCGGAGCCTCATGCCAAGGACCTCTGTGTAGAAGCGAACCGACCGATCCATGTTCCTGACGCGAATTCCTGTGTAGACCAGCTGGGCCTTCATCGAGGCCGCAGGAGGTGATACTCGGGCAAGACCCTTCGCGTCGGAGGGGACAGCCCCCTCCTCCCGGTGGCGATTCCACTGGGCTTCGAGGTGGAAGGCGGGGGTTCTACGACGCACGGTTGTCTACGCCAGGCGCCCCAGAGCCGGCTTACGCCCTCGGGAAGCGAGCAGGCCGAACGAAAACACCTGCGCCTGCGGGGGCATAGGCGCCAGGCGGAGGGACGGTCGGAAGGAACAGTTGCCGTTCGCGAGTCTCCTCGAGCTCTTGTGCGTCGACGCCGGCCGGGCGCTGGGGACGGTGCCCGAGGTCAACAGTTGGAAACCGCCGTCGCGACCGTTCAAATGACGGGGTGGGGTGCTCAGTTGAACTCAGGCGCTATCGCGTGGGCTTCTCGGAGTACTCGGCCCGACGAACCATCGGCGGACCGAGGACGACTCCCGGCCCTTCCCACCGGCGCCCCGACCACCCCCATCTCTGAGAGACCCAGCCTCCTTGGTGATGAGGAGACCGGCTCCGCCGAAGAGGCCGTACGCCTCGCCAGGGTCGTGGATTCGCCCGTGTCGGTAGCACTCAGGGCCGGGAACGCCAGGATCCGGTGGGGTTCGCCTGGTAGGGTGAGCGCTAGCCGAGCCGCTAACGGGGATGACCGATATCCTAGGTGATACCGAGGAGGGGGTGGGTGCCGCATGCGCCCGGCCCGACCCCCTGCGGAGGACATGCCCCGGTGCTCGGGAACAGGATCCGTGTTAAGGCGTCGCCATCACGGTCGCGGAAAAGGCTGCCTGCCCGGGGTCGGTGAGTCGGCGGTCTCCCAATCCAGCAGGGGGTGGGAGGCGAGCTGCAGGGCCGCAGGGACCCACGCTCCCCCGGGGTCTCTGACCGGAGCGGCGACCGATCCCCCCCTCTACCCGCCATGCGGCCCAGCCGCGCCGCCAGAGTGTGTACCCCGGTCCCAGGCGGCGGGACGCCAAGAACACGCAGGCGCCGCTACGAGGCCGCCACAGGGACCTCCGCCCTGCTCCCGAGCAACAGGTCGCCACGGCCGGGCGAAGCCCCGCCCAAGCTCGTCGCAGCGCCTATGCGGAGTGGCCATCCGTGCCGCCGAGTCCAGCGGCTCAGCCGAAGGTCTCGCTGCCGTGGCGAGCGGACCCGTTCTGACGGCCAGAACGACCGTTGGGGGCTCCCTCGTCGCCCTCCGCAGGCTCGGCCTCAGACTCCATCCGCTCCTGTTCGCACTGCTCTTCCGTCACCCACTCGAAGTCGACATCCTCCGGGTGGTCGTGGGCGACGAAAGCGCCTGCCTCGAAGGCGCTCGAGATGATCTCCTCGAGCTTCTCGGACTCGTGGCTGCCGAAGGAGCCGACCAGGCGCCAGAACCAGTCGGGAGCCTTGCCCGCCGCCTGGAGGAACTCGGTTACAAGGTCGTAGTAGGTTGCCCTGGGGTCCGTCAGGTGGACGTGAAGGTGACGGCCGTCCTGCTCGACCCCCGCCGTCGATGCGACCCTTGCCATAGTCAGTAAGCGGCCAAGGGGTCCCGCCCACTATAAGGCTTGAGTTTCCCTGCCCGCCCGAGGTGGGACCCCCTCGGGAGCCACCTCGGGGGACCGCCGGCGAGCCCGTCGAGACGGTATCCAGCTCAGCAGGTAGTAACCAACAGTGGAAGATTTTAATAGGGGTATGATATGGGCTCGCATAGGTGGGCTAATGCGTCGAGAAGGTCATCGACGAAGGGGGGTTCGCCGTGCGAGATCGGGTGGCTGGGGCCACCGGGCAGTTTACGCGGGGGCAGTCATTGCCACAGCGTCGCTGCTCGCAGGCTTTGGCGTTGCCGGGTTCTACTTCGGCACGTTTTCGCACATCTTCCCCCAGAGCGGAGCGCAGGGGCACAACAGCGCGCCTTACGGGGTGTACTACCTGAGCGCAGGTGCGGAGTATGCCGCGTTGATCCCCCTGCTGAACTGGACGAACACGACTGGCGCGGGGCCGTGTCAGAATCTGACGGCGAACGGGACGAACACGCTGAACAACACCAGCGCGCAGCACCCGCTCAACCTGTCGGCTTCGAACCCGGTCAATTCCCGTAACTCCTCGGTGACGTTCATCTGCTTGAACGCAGTGAACAACGGGAACATCACCTACCAGTGGGACTTCATCAACGGGACCTACGGCGCCTTCGCGAACTACACCATCTGGAACAACGAGTCCATGCCGATCAACCTCACGACGGCGAACAACCTCTCTTCGGCAGGGTACAACATCTCCTTGGCCAATTTGACAGGGAACGGCAACCTCTCGAATTCGACCATCAACATGACGGGGTGCGACCCGGTGTTCACCAACCTGACAAACTTCACGCACTGCCGGTTCTTTGCGGCCAACCTCAACACTACCTTCTATCCGCACGCAGGCTTCTACGCCTCGAACGGAACGTGGGTGAGTCGGGCCAACGCGACGAGTCCCGACCCTGAGTACTGGCTGCCGAACCAGACCGGTTATGCGCTGAGCGACATGGTGTACCAGGCTACCGTGCTCTTTGCGAACTACACTCCGGGGAACACCACCTACCAGATCCAAGTGTCCTTCGGAGGTGCCACGCCGATCCCGCAGGTCTACTACGTCAACTCGGGCACGGCCGGGACGAACAAGACGGTGACGTTCCTGTTCGACATGTCGATGGCCTGGACAACGGAGATCTCGGGGAACCTGTCGATGGCGATGAACAACACCACCAGCAACCAAGGGTTCTTCTCGGGAATCGTGGCATCGATCAGCTCGGTCTCGATCCTGGTCTCGCAGTGTTACGTGGACGCGACCCACGCGACGGTCTGTCCGATGAACACCGCGCCGATCTACGGATCCGTGATGGGCTAGAGGTACCGCGCGGACAACCAAGACCGTCGTTCGGGGTCCCCATCAGGGGACACTGCGGAGAGGGGAGGCTTGCCTCCCCTCCCAACCCCTTCTTCTCTTCCTCAAGACGAGGTTAGGATACGAGCGTGTTACGGTGGGGACGAACTCACTCGCGGCGTCGCCCTGAGGGAGGAGGGCTTTGTGGAGGTGTACGGTTCATTCGACACGGCCCCGGGCGTGGCCAAAAGAGCCCTCGCGGGCTGCTAAGGAGTTTAAGCATCGTGACGCCCTCCTGTTCCTTTGAGGAGGGTACGATGTCCGCTCGCCAGGCGACCCGACGCGCCTCGGAAGGTCGGAGCTCCGGGACTCCGGTGGGACCCTTCCCTCCGGGGCCAATGCTGCTGCCCTCAGGGCTACGACGGGAACCGTCCTAGAAGGTCGAGCCATGGCATCGGAAGAGTACCGGATTCCCTGGCGTGGCTGGCACGTCATAGCCCGGTTCATCCCGATGGTCGCCCTGGGGCTTCTCTTCATTGTTATCGGGCTCTCACCGCGGGCGCCGCGCATGGGGCCGGTGCATTACGGCCCGCTCCTCTTCTGGCTCGGGATCGTCTTTGTCGGGGCGGCGATCCTCGGGATGCTCTTCACCAGGTGCCCCGACTGTTATCGAAGCGTGTGGGTGATGTGCTACCAGGAGCCCGACGTCCTTCGAGACCATGGGGTCGTGACCTACTACCGCGACCTCGCCCCACCCCCTGAGGAACCCTAGTAGTGGGCGGGGCCTCAGGGTGTCCCGCTCGCAGAAACTGCCGGCTCGCCCTCGGCCGCTGCCCATCTCCGGGGCACGGGCGAACCTGAGGCTCCGGCGGGTTTCGGGGAGAACTGAAAAGTAGTCGCCGACGCAAACTATCGGGTAGATGTCGGCAAGACAACCCCCAGGGGGACGGGCGGCCGGGGCAGCTCACGGGGCCCGCCGTGCTCCCGCACCTGAGGGAGCACTCGGCTTTCTCGGTCCCGGCGTCGCCTTGGGGCTGGTGGCCCTGCTGCTCGCTGTGGCCGTCCCACCGGGTTCGATCGCCCCTCTTCTCCCGGGCTCGGTGGCAGGATCCCAGAGCGGCGCTCGGGTGCCGCTACCAAAGCCCCTCCCCGTCCCGTCGGTTTCGGCCTCCCCGTCGTGGTCCGAGCCGAGGAGCCCAGGGTCCCCGTACGTCTCTGCCCGCTCGGCACCCCTCGGCATCGCAGACTTCGGTAGCGGGGACGGCTACACTTCGACAGGGTTCGTGGGGCAGATCGATCTCCGCGCGATTTCCACCTACAACTCGAGCCTCGGCACGGGAGCCTCCCTGGTTAGCTTCCAACTCAACGCCTTCGTCACGTTCTCGTGGAACGGGACCAGCTTCACCTACTGGGCCCAGGACGTCCTTGAGCTCGATACGAGCCTGGACACCGGTTTCTTCGAGGACAACCTCTGGAATGCCTCCTCCTCTCCCCGATCGATACTCAACAGCAGCGCGATCTCCGGCAACGGGACGGTCTTCCACTCCCCCTCGGGGGACTACTACGGCGCGACGGCGGCGAAGAGCCTGCCGGGCTCCTACCCGACACTCAAGCTCCCTGCGACGGTCGGGCTCGAGATGAACGCCTCGCTGGGTCCGGGGGGCCACCCGGCGGTCCGGTTCCTGTACGAGGACGGACCCGGATGGATCGCGTTCGACACGCTGACATTCCGTTTCGCCTCGTCGCTCAGCAGCTTCGCGGGGTTCGTCGTGAGCCCCCGGCTCCAGGGCTCGGGCTGCCCGCGCTGCTACGGGGACGCCGAGCTGGTCGCGGGGGGTCCCTACAGCGGCTACCAAACCGCCCTAGCCGGCCCCACCGACGTGCTCCTGGGCCTCTACGACTGGAACGGGCGGAACTTTGCGGCCGTTCCCGAGGCATCGAACTACGGGTACGCGACCGCCGAAGGGCTGACGAACGGGTCGGTGGCCGCCGCACTCGGCCCTGCCGGTGCCCCCGGGGCGGTGCTGACCGAGGGATCGATCGGTCTCAACGGCCTTTGGAGCCAAGGTTCGGTCGCCAGCCTGGAAGTCTCGGTGCTCTCCGTGACCGGAACCGGCGTGCTGCAGCTGGCCGGAGGCTCGGTCCCCTTCTCCGGGGGGAGCGTGCAGGTCATCGTGATGCCAAGCAACTACACCGTCGCCGTGACGAGCTCAGGGGGAACCTCCGTCCTCACCAACATCGTGCTCGTGGGCGGCCAGGCCGAGACTCTCGAGGTTGGCGGCGTCCCGGTCGTCTTCGTTCCTCAGGGGCTTTCGCCCGGCGTCCTCTGGTCGGTCACCCTGGACAACAGTACGCTCTGGGGAACCGGCCCGATCACCTTCGGTTCGACGAACGGAACGTTCAACTTCACCGTGGCACCGCTGGCCCATTACACGGCCTCTCCGACCGCCGGCTCGGTGAACGTGACCGGCTCCGAGGTGAACGTCCTCGTGGTCTGGCAGGCGAAGCCTCCGACGCTGCTCGAGGAGATCGTCTCGACCCTCGAGCTTCCTGTCGGGCCGGTCCCCTTCTACGTGGTGCTCGGGGGGCTGGCGGCGCTCGGCATCTTTTCCGGCCTGTGGGGACGACGACGACGGGCCCGACGGAGACGACGGAAGCTCGAGGAAGGCCTCTTCCTCGGCGACTATGACCGGTAGCGGGCGGGGAAGGACCCTTCTTCGCCGGCGACCGGGGCGCGGCACCCCCGTGGGAACGGCGGATCGCCCACGCTCCGGGTCGTGCGGCGTCGCCTCGGCCTCGTCGAACCTTGAGCGCCCTCCCTCGTCGCCCGCCGGGGACCTGCCGAAGCTACCGTGGCCCGCCGACGCGGGCTGCCTGGGGCCCTGACGGGGGCGGGAGAGGGCGGGAGTGGGCAGAACGGAAGCGCCGGCCGCGGGGGCCGAGACGGCGGTTGCCGGGGAGGCTCGGCCGATACTGCTGGTCGCCTCCGAGATCGACCCGGTCGCCCGGCGGCTCGCCGAGGTCTGGGGGGCCGTCCCGCCCACGGACTGGACGGTGGACGGCGTCCGACTTCGTCGTTGGGCGAAGGGACCCTACTACCTTCGGCGCCCCACGCTCCATATCCACGACGAGCAGCTCGACACGAAGCTGCCCCCCGAACTCCTCCGCCAGCAGCCGACCCTCGTCTTCCCGTCGATCCACCGGAGCCGCCAGAACATCCGCTGCTTGACGGTCCATCCGCTCGGAAACCCCGGGGCATCCGCAGAGGTCGGGGGCCGCCCCAGGAGCCTCGTCCCCACCGACCCGGAGCTCATGACCGCCACCCTGCGCGTCGTCGCCGACGAGGCCAGGGCCCTCGGGCGCACCACGACCTACGAGGCCACCCACCATGGCCCCGAGCTTTCCCTGCCCGCCTTCTTCGTCGAGATCGGCTACGGGGATCTCCCCGGCCCTCCCGAGGAGGAGATCGCCTGCCTCGCTCGGATCCTACCGTCCCTCTCCCGACCGGCGGGAGGGAACCGCATCGCGCTAGGGGTGGGGGGCGGTCACTACGCCCCTCACTTCACCGACCTCGCCCTGCGCCGGCGCTGGGCGTTCGGCCATATCCTCTCCCGTCACGCGCTCGAGGAGGTCGACCCGGCCACTGCTCGCGAAGCGCTGCGCCTGACGCCACGGGCCGAGGGGATTCTCTACGCGAGGGCCAGCGACCAGCAGCTACCGGCGCTGGGCGACCTCGCGCCCCGCCTGCGCGAAGGGGACGCTCCTGGGCTCGTCCCGCCTCGTTAGGACAGGGTCAGTCGCGCTCCTCGGAAGGCCGGCTGAACATGATCGCCCCCGAGCGGTAGACCGCCTTGCCCAGCCGAAGGGGCTGGGCGGAGGCGGTGGACGGCGTGCGCTCGGCCATCATGAGGCTCTCGACGACCTGGCGGAAGAGGGCGCTCTGGTTGATCTCGGGATGCCGCTCGAGGAACTTCGCCTCCTGCGGAGTGATGGTGATGTTCTTGCGAAGCATGCCCTCCGGCTGAGGCACCGACCGAGCTCGTGCGCGCACGATGTCCCCATCGGTTGCCCGTATAAGTGCGTATGGGTGCGTGCCCGGAGCGCTGCCGGGCGCCTGTCCACCGTTCCCGCGGAGGGGCGGTGGCCCGGCCCGAGAGCAGACTTCCTCCGGGCGACGCGCTACCGCCTTCCCACAGGACCAGCCACTACCGTCACGGCGCCGTCGGCGGAGAACGCCTCCGCGGCTGCCTCGCGGAGGTCGGCGGGCCCGACCGCCCGTAGCCGGGCCGGCCAGCTTCTCCAGTGGTCCTCGGGCAGATGATAGTACGCCGCCTCGACCGCAAGCTCGTGCGCGTCCGAGGTGGATTCGAGCGAGAGGGGGATCTCCCCGATCGCGCTCTCGCGCAGGGTCCTGAGCTCTCGGGTCCCGACCGCTTCCTCGCGGAGGCGACGTAGCTCGTCCTCCAGGATGCGGACGACCCTCTCCCAACGGTCGGCGCCGGTCCCGGCCCCGGCGACCCAGTAGCCGCCGAGGCGCATCGCCTCGAGATCGCTGGAAGCGTAGTAGGCGAGCCCTTCCTTCTCCCGGACGTTCTGGAACAGGCGGGAAAGGAGCGGGCGGCCGCCCAGGATCTCGTTGGCGAGGAACGCTGCAGGATAGCTCACGTTGTCCCGCGCCACCGACGGGCCGCCCATCCGGATCTCGACCTGGGTACGGCCCGGGAGAACGACCTTGACGAGCTGGGTCCCTGCCCTCCGAGCCGCGGGGAGCCGGAGCGACGGCGCCGCGCTCGCCGGAAAGCCCCGGAAGTGCTGGCGCACGACCCGCTCGACCGCGGAGCGCCTCGCAGGGGCCGTCACGACCAGGATGCCTCCGTCCGCCGTGTAGTGGCGGCCGTGGAAGCGCACGATGCTCTCACGGCGGAGCCGCCCCAGAGATCGTCGATCGCCGAGGCCGGTTTCGCGGTACGGGTGCCCCCGGGGAAAGACCGTGCGCAAGAGCTCGCGGTCCGCCCGGCTCGCCGGCTGAGCCGCCTCGCGAAGCTGTCGCTCGACCAACTGGCGCAGCACGCGACGGTGGTCGTCCCGCTCGAACCGGGGTCGGAGCACCACCTCGGCGAGCAGGCCGAGCAGATCGGCCCACTCCTCCGCGGGCCCCCAGATGGTGACCTCGGCGGACTCGGGGGCGCACTGTGAGGTGAGCGTGGCCCCGGCCCGGTCGAGCCTGCGGGCGAGCTCGACCCTGTCGTAGGGTCCGGCGGCGCTCGTGAGAAGCGTGCTCGCGAGCCGGGCCGTCCCCTCGGCCCCGACCGGGTCGTGCCCCCAGCCCCCCGGGCCCAGGTAGGTCGCGGCGAAGCTCTGCGCACCGGCGGGAGGGGCCTGGCGGACGAGTTCGAGGCCGTCGATCGGCTCGGACCTTTCGATACGGAGGGGGTCGCTCCGTTCAGTCATCGGCGAGCTCCTTCGTGGGGAGGTAGCGCACGACCGTCCGAGCCTCGGCCCGGAAGAGCTCGGAGGCCCTCGCACGCACCTGGCGTGCTGAGGTGCGCAGCAGGGCGCGGAAGATCTCCTGCTCGAAACGCGGCGAGCGGAGGACGGAGAAGTAGCCCAGCCGGAAACCCGTCCGCGACGCCCCCTCGTAGGCGAGCCGCGCGGAGCGTCGGATCTTGGTCCGGGCGTCGTCCATCTCGCGCGCGGTGGGGCCGTCGTTCGCGAGCCGCTCGAGCAGCTTGAGGGTCGCCGACTCCACGCGGTCGAGGGTTGTCCCGCGTGCCGCCTGGACCTGCACCGTGAACAGTCCGGGGTAGAGTCGCGGGCGCCACTCGCTGGTCGCCCTCACGGCAAGTCCCGTGTCGACCAGGCCGCGGTAGAGACGGGAGCTCGGGTGCTCCCGCGAGCGGCCCCAGCCCGAGCCCACGGAGAAGAGCCGTGTCTCGCCGCCGAGCACGGTGTCGACCAGGATCGTCGCAGGGGTCTTGGGATCGTCCAAGGACGGACTGCGAAAGCCGATCTGAAGATACGGGGTCGTCCCGGGGCCGGAGAGCTCGCCGCGGCGCTCTCCGCGAGGCGCCGGCTCGATGTCGCGGACGGCGGGGTCCTCGCCACCCCCCGGAAGGGTCCCGAAGCGCCGGCGGACCTCGCGCTCGGTCGATGAAGGGTCGAAACCCCCGGCGATCACGAGGATCGCGTTGCGGGTCCCGTAGAAGCGACGGTAGTACTCCCGCAGCTCCTCGGCGCTCATCCGCACGATGTCCTCACGTCGGCCGAGGGCATCCCATCGGTACGGGTGGCGCCGGAAGGCGAGCTCGTAGAGCTCCTCCTCGACGCGGAACTCGGGCCAGTTCTCGTTGCCCTCGCGTTCGGAATGGATGACCACGCGCTCGCGGGCGACCTCCTGGTCGGTGAGGAGCGCGCGCGTCATCCGGTCCGCCTCGATATCGAGGGGGACGGCGAGGTGCTCCCGGGGAACGGTCGTATAGTAGGCCGTGAAGTCCGAATCGGTGAACGCGTTGAGCTCGCCTCCGACCGAGACGACCGCCCTGTCGATCTCTCCCTTGCCGTAGCGCGGGGAACCCTGGAAGAGCATGTGCTCGACCCAGTGCGAGGCGCCGGTGATCCCCGGCCGCTCGTTCTTCGATCCGACCCGGTACCAGACCCAGACGCTCGCGGTGAGGCTCCGCGGGGCGGGAGCGAGGAGGACTCGCAGGCCGTTGCGGAGGCGGAAGGCGCGCACGGAGGGATGGGGGACCCGCGGAATGGGCACGGGCCCGGTCGAAGCTAGCTCGGATATAACCGAGGGGCCCCCGAACCCCCGGCGCGGGGAGGTGCGTCCCCCGGTGCCTCCCCCGTCGCGGTAGCGAGGATCCCGGCCTCACGGGCTCCCGTGGCGCGACCGCCCCGCTCCTCGGGGGCCGTCGACCCGTCACGGGGGTGCCGGGGGCGTTCGGGCACAACCGTTATTGGTGGGCCGAGGGCAATCGCTGCCGTGCTCGGGGCCGTCCGCGTCGTGCGGGCCACGAACGTGGCGGTTTCCTTCGCCGGAACCGTCGTCGGGGGTCTCGCCGCCATCACCGTGCATGTCCCGTTCTCCGAGCTTCGCTGGACACTCTTGCTCCTCGCCGCGACCTCCGCCGCTCTCGTGACCGCCGGCGGTAACGTCCTCAACGACCTCGAGGACCTGGAGGGAGACCGGGTGAACCACCCGGACCGGCCGCTGGTCACCGGAGAGCTCGGCCTCCCTGCCGCACGGAGGCTGACCACGGGACTCTTCCTCAGCGGGGCGCTCCTCGCCGTTCCGGTTGCCCTTGCCGAGCCATGGGTCGCGGCGATCCTCGCCGTCGCGGTCGCGGGGCTGGTCGGCTACGAGCTTAGGCTCAAGGCCCGCGGGCTCGTGGGCAACTTCACCGTGGGGGGTCTCACCGCGATGGTGCTCCTCTACGGGGGTGCCTCGGTCGGAGAACCCCTCGTGGTCGTCCCGTTCGCCGCCATGGCCTTCCTCGCGACGTTGAGCCGAGAGGTCATCAAGGACATGGAGGATGTCCGCGGCGACGTGGACCGCTCCACCCTCCCCAAGACCCACGGCCTTCGCGCGGCGTCGGCGGTGGCCCGCACCGTGACGGCCGCCGCGATCGCCCTCAGCATGGTGCCTCTCCTCTGGTTCGTCCGCGTGAGCTCGTGGGGGGGCCTCGCCTATCTTCTCGTCGTGGGCGTGGCGGATGCGTTGTTCGTGGTGTCGGTCGCCCTCCTCCCGCAGCGCCTTCGCCTCGAGCAGACCGTGAGCAAAGGTGCGATGGCCGTTGCCCTGTGTGCCTTCCTGGCGGTGGCGTTCCGTTGACCCGACCGGCGCTCGGCCGCGTCGAGGCCTACCTTGACCGGGTCCTCAGGCGCGGGCCCCTCCACTTCACCCTGATCGATCCGGATAAGTCGCCCGACGAGAAGGCCGCGGAGCTCGCCCGAGGCGCGGTCGAGCTCGGAAGCCACGCGATCCTTCTGGGAGGATCTACGGGGATCAACCCTCGCGTCATGGCCGAGGCGCTGGTGGCGATACGACGGGTCGTCCGCGTGCCGACGATCATCTTCCCGCAGGGGACCGAGTCGATAGCCCCCGGCGCGGATGCCATCCTGTTCATGAGCCTCCTCAATTCGCGCAACCTCGAGCTCGTGATCCGAGCCCATGCCCGCGTCGCCCTCAGGGTACGGCAAAGCGGCCTCGAGACGATCCCGATGGGCTACCTCGTTGTCGCCCCGGGGATGCGCGTCGGCCAGGTCGGCAAGGTCGACGCGGTCCCCCGTACCGAGATCGACACCGCCGCCGGCTACGCGCTCGCGGCGGAGCTGTTGGGAATGCGGTTCGTCTACCTCGAGGCCGGCTCCGGCGCCCCCCGACCGGTGCCGCTCGCCATGGTGCGTCGGGTCCGAAGGTCGCTCACCGTTCCGCTCATCGTCGGCGGAGGCATCCGCTCGGGGACCGATGCACGGAACCTTCTCTCCGCCGGGGCGGATGTGCTCGTCACCGGGACCGTGACCGAGGAAGAGGGCCTGGGTCGTGGCTTCCGCGACATCCTGCGGGAGGTCGGCCGTGCCCGCTCCTCCTGACGTCGGTGCCTCGGAAGCTCCCCGCCCGCGGCGGCGGAGGGCGACCCGCCTTCTCGTGCGAGCCCCACGACCCCCCCTCGGCGTGGCCCTGGTCGTCCTCCTTGGGACCGTGATGGCGGCGGCGATCTGGCCTCCGTTCTCCACGCGGTTCCTCCTTGGCTGGGCGCTTGTCTGGGTAGGGCCGGCGCTTCTCGCCGCCGTCGCCACGACCCCCTTGGTCGCCGCCTTCGGAGGCCGCCTCGAGCTCCACCGCGGGTTGTTCCTTGCGCTGAGCACCCTCGTCCTGCAACTTCCCCTCGTGCTCGCCTGGCAGGGAGCCACCGCGCTCTGGCCCGGCGCGGTTCCCCCGCTCCTTCTGCTCGGCCCCTTCGTGGCCGCTCCGGCGCTCTGGTTCCGCCACCTGACCCTCTTCGGCGTGGCCCGGCCCCGCCATGCGACGGTACTCGCGGCCTCTCTCCTCCAGCCCGTGCTCCTCCTCGCCGGGTTCTTCGCCCTCGTCCCGCCGGATCTGCCGACCCTCGCCGGGACCGTCGTGCTCTTTGCCATCGCCTTCGTCTGCGCGCTGGTCGTCCTCCACGCCGCCGACCGCCCGATCCGCCGGGAGTTCCATCGCTCGGGGGTCTCCCTCATCCGCCCGCTCCTGGACCATGTGGGGGCGCGGGACCCCTCCGCCACCGCGGCCCTCGAGTCGTTCTTCGGGGACGGGGCGGTGTTCGCCGACGTGAAGGTCCGGGTCCTCGCCTTCTTCCGAGGAGGCCGGGTCCACGCCTCCTGGATCCTCCCGACCGTCCACCCGGGCCCGTTCGCCGCCCTCGGCTCGAGCGATCTGCCACACAAGCTCTCCGAGAGCCTCGGTCCCGCGGCCGGGACGGTCTTCGTCCCGCACACCCCTTCCGATCACGACCTCGACCTGCCGACGAGCGAGGAGGTCGACCGGCTCGCCGAGGCGGCACGGGATCTCCTGAACTCCCTGCGGCCCGGTCCGCTCGAGCACGCGAGCCCCCTGGTCGAGCCCCATCCCGCGAGCATCGCTCGGGCCCAGCTCCTCGGGGACCTCGCTCTAGTCATAGCGAGCCGTGCCCCGGAACCGACGGACGACATCGCCTTCTCGGTCGCCGACCGCATCGCCCGCGAGCTCGGACGCGAGGGAGGCGTGCCTCCGCTGCTGGTGGACGCCCACAACTCCTACGTCGAGGACCAGGGCGACATCACCTACGGCAGCCCCGAGGCCGAGAAGCTCATCGCCGATACCCGGGCGGCGGTCGCGGCGGCGCGCGCCGCGAGCCGGACGGGACCGGTGGAGATCGGGGTCGCCCGACGCATCGGCTACTCCATCGGCGAGGACGGGATCGGCCCGGAGGGGATCCGGGCCCTCGCCGTCCGCTCCGGGACGAGCACCACGGGCTACGTTCTCATCGACGGGAACAATCTCGTCCTCGGCGCCCGCGCGCCGATCCTCGCGAAGCTGCTCGAGGTCGTGGACGTCGCCGAGGTCATGACGACCGACAACCACGTCGTCCACGAGGTCGACGGAGGGATCAACCCGGTCGGGGAACGATATCCGGCCGAGGCGCTGGCACGCGACGCGGCCAACGTGCTGCGCGCCGCGGTCGACGACCTCGGACCCGCCGAGTATGGTTTCGCTTCGGCGGACGTGCGGGGCGTGCGGGTCCTCGGACCGAACTATACCGCTCGCCTTTTGACCTCCCTCGGCGACACGCTCGCGATGTTCACCAACATCTTCCCCGCCTCGCTCGTGTTGCTTCTCACCAGCTCGCTTGTCGTCGCCCTCCTCCTGAGGTGAACCGAGATGGTCCCCGAACCTTCCGAGCGCCTGCCGGCCGACGCCGCGCAGCTCCTCGGCGACGACGCCGCACTGAGGCTGCTCCAGGAGCTGGTCGCCATCGCCCCGACCAACCTCGAGGACGTCACGCTCGGCCGCTACGAGAAGCCGAACTACCGCCGTGCGGCGGAGGCGATCGTTCGCTGGGCCCGCGCCTTCGGCCTGTCGACCCGCGTCGTGGACGCTCTGGTCGAGGCTAAGGACCCGGCGGAGTTTCGCGGGGTCCCTCGCCCGAACGTCGTCGTCGACCTCGACCGCGGGGCGAAGGAGACGGTCCTCGTCCTCGCGCACTTCGACGTGGTTCCCGTCCCCGAGGAGCAACGTGCCCGATGGAAGAGCCCGCCCCACTCCCTTACCTTCCGCGCCGACCGAAGGCTCTACGGGCGCGGGTCCAACGACGACCTCGGCAGCGGGATCACCTCGACCCTCCTTGCCATGCGTCGGCTCGCCGAGTCGGACGAGCTTCCGCGCAACGTTCGGCTCCTAGCCTGCTGCGACGAGGAGACCGGAGGCGAGGGCGGGATCGAGGCGCTCCGTGCGCTGGACGCCTCGCTGCCTCCCGGGGACCCGAGACGGTTGCTGAACGCCGAGGTGGCGTTGATCCCGGACGGCAGCCCGCACACTACCGTCGGTTCGAGCGGCGTGGCGTTCCTCGAAGCCTCCTTCGCGCGAAAGGTGACACTTCCGGAAGCCCTCGACTACGGCGACGCGCTCCTCGGTCTCGAGGCCCTCGCCTCCTCTTGGAGGTCCGTTTGCACCTCCGAGGACTGGCCGGACCGCGGGGCCCCCCAGCCGGTGCTGACCGGTCGGGCGACCGTCACCCGTTTTGACGTCGACAAGGTCCCCGCCGGTCCCACCCTACGGCTCCTTCTCGCGCACGCCGAGTCGACCGCCGGCAACCAGATCCCCCGAGCCGTCACCCTTCTCTTCGGCGGTCCTCCCGAGCGTCTGGCCCTCCTGGCGTCGGAGCTCCGCGCCCTCTTGCCTCCGCCGTTCGAGCTCGTCCCGGCCGGCGCGAGCTCGCTGGCCCTCCCTCCGGGAGCGCTCGCCCTCCAGGTCCTGGGGACCGCCGGCCACGCCGGCTACCCGCACCGTGCCAAGAACCCGGTGCCGCCGACCCTGCGTCTCTTGCGCGAGGCGATTGTTCGTCGATGGCTCGACGCCACCGCGCCCGGCGCGGCGTGGTTCACCGTCGACCTGAGGCTTCCCCCCGAGATGGAGCTAGAGGACGGACTCCGGCCCGCTCTCGCTCAGGTCCGTGCCTGGGCTTCCGACCACGCGCCGGCGGCCCAGCTGGTCGCCCCGCCGTCCCGCTGCCGGCCGGGCTACATCCTCAGCCCGGAGCATCCGGCCGCCCGCAAGCTCGAGCGGCTGGTTCGTGAGACCCTGGGCCACGGGGGGTTCCTCGGGGAGTACGGCGGGACCGATGCGAGCAGCCTGCGGGGGCTCTCGACCCCTGCGGGCGACCCCCTCCCCGCGCTCGTCTTCGGCAGCATGGACTCCCAGGCGCAGATCCACGACGTCGACGAGAGCGTCGACCCGCGGCTCCTCGCGGGGGTCGCCCGGACGATCGAGCGGTTCGTTCGCGAGCCGTGACGGGAGAGCCCGTCGTGCTGCCCCCGATCCTCGACTCCGCCCTTGAAGTCCTCTGGGTGCTGCTTCCCGCGTATCTCGCGAGCGCCTTCGCCACCCTCCCGCGCGGCCGCGGCCCCCCGATGGACTTCGGGCGAAGCCTTGCGAGCGACCAGCGAAGGGTGCTCGGCTCGTCCAAGACCTGGTCCGGCTTCCTCTGCGGCTCGCTCCTGGCGCTCCCTTTCGGCCTCCTCGAGGCCTGGCTCATCCTCCTTGCCCCTCCCCACCTCCAGCTCGTGCCCCGGTTCGCCTCCAGCGTGCTCGCCGCGGTCCCGGTGATCTCGCTCATCACCTTCGGGGCGATGAGCGGCGACGCGCTCGGCTCGTTCCTCAAGCGTCGCGCGGGGCTCGAGAGCGGGGCCCGCGGGCTGCTCATCGACCAGCTGCCGTTCGTCCTTCTTCCTATCGCCCTTGGGCTTCTCCTGTATCCTACCTTGTTCTGGGGAACGTTCGGCTCGTGGATGGCCCTCTTATGGCTCCTGGTCTTCACCCTCGGGCTGCACCTGACGTTCAACTGGGTCGGGTTCCACGCAGGACTGAAGAAGGTGCCCTGGTGACAAAGCCCACGGCAGAGGGCCCAGCGTCGCCCGCGGAGCTGGCCGAGCTGCTGGTCGCGGCCGGCGCCGTTCGCTTCGGCCATTTCACTCTCACCTCCGGCGAGTCGAGCGACGTCTACATCGACGTGAAGAAGGCATGGACCGACCCCGGAACGCTTCGGCGGCTCGCCCGAGCCCTTGCCCAGCGCGTCGGCGGAGCCGATAGGCTGGCCGGCATGGAGCTCGGCGCTGTCCCTCTCGTGGTCGCGGTGGCGCTCGAGACCGGCCTGCCCTACGTGGTCCTTCGCAAGGAGGCCAAGCAGCACGGCACCCGGCAGGCCTACGAGGGCACCCTCGTGCGGGGGGAACGCGTAGTCCTCCTCGAGGACGTCACTACCACCGGCGGGAGCACCGCGCGTTCGGTCGGGATCGTCCGGGAGGCCGGGGCGCTTGTCGAAGAGGCCGTGACGGTCGTCGACCGGGAAAGGGGCGCTCGCGAGCTCCTCGCCGGCCTCGGCGTCCGGCTCGAGAGCCTGGTGCGCCTTTCGGAGCTCAAGGGACCGAGGACGTGACCGGAACGCTCGGAGCGGACGGGTCGGTCCGTCTCGCGGTCCCCGAGGAGGCGAGCGCGATCTACGCACGCGGATTCTTCGGGGCTCCCCAGGGAGACGGGAGCCTCATCCTCGACCCCTACGAGGCCGTCTACCTTTCCGAGATGGCACGGGTCGAGGTCGCCGGCTCCCGGGCCGAGCCGGTCCTCTGGCCGACGGTCTTCCGGCGTGCGGTTAGGGCGGACCCCGGCTTTGCCGTGCGCTACCTCGTCTACCGCGACCTGCGCCAGCGCGGCTACGTCGTCCGGAGGGGGCCTCCGCCGGTGGTCTTCGCCGTCCTGCCTCGCGGCGGGACGCTCAACAAGACGCCGGCGAGGTTCTGGGTCGAGGCGCTCAGCGAGCGCGTTCCGTTCGACCTCGCGCGCCTCGTGCAGCTCTCCGATCGGGGGCTCGCGGCACGCAAGGCGATCTGGCTCGGCGTCGTGGACGAGGAGTCGGACCTCACCTACTACCGCGTGCGCCAGCCGACACCCACCGGCGCGCTTGCCCCGGCGCCGCTGGCCACGCCGACCGAGGGCTGGCTGAGCGAGGACCGGGTGACGGTGCTCGTGCCGGAGGCGGTCGAGGAGCTCGGCCGCCACCTGGCCTACGGCAGCCGGGTCGGGCATCGCCTCGAGCTCAGCCTCATCGAAGCGGCTCACCTGGTCTGCTCGGGCCAGCTCGAGCTGCGCGAGTCACGCAGCGGCCGAAGGGTCCCCCTCGATCGCCTCGTCCGACGGGCCCACCGGCTCGACCCGAGGTTCTCCGAGAGGCTCGCCGCCTACGAGGAGCTGCGGGCGCGTCGCCTCGTGGTGAAGACCGGGTTCAAGTACGGCGCGCATTTCCGCGCGTATCCGCGCAACCCGGAGAGCGCGCACGCCCGCTACCTTGTCCACGCGCTTCCCGACGACCACGTCTCGACCTGGCCGGAGATCGCCGGGGCCGTGCGGGTCGCCCAAGGGGTCCGCAAGGAGTTCCTGCTCGCCAGCGTCGGCCGCGGGCGCGTGCGGTTCCTCTCGCTCGAGCGGATACGGCCCTGAGCCCACCCCCCGCTCCCGTCTCCGGAGGGAGCTGCACGGCCGTGGGGAGGCTCACGCCGGGCAGTCGATCGACTGCGAGGTCGCGAACAGGAAGCGTGCATTGGCGAGGCTGAGCCCGACGATCCCCGCCGTGACCGGGACGGTCCCGCCGGCGAGCGGGTCGCACGGGGCGTAGAGGAACACCCACATCGGAGGCGAGGTGTACGTCCCGGAGCTCGCGCCTCCGTAGGCGGCCATGGTGAGGGTCGTGGCGTTATCGGCTTGGGCGTAGGCATTCCCGTACGGCGACCAAGCGGCCTTCGCCGCCTGCGGGCTGTCGGCGACAATGCTCGGCAACGGGTTCGCCGCGTTGCCCGAGGGGTTGCAGCCCGTGCCTGAGAGCTCCGCGGCCGGACTGGCCGAACCGAGGACCACCGGGACGACCACGAAGGGTCCGGTCGAGCTGGCCTCGAAGACGGCGACCCAGAACGGCGAGAGCCCCGAGCTGAACGTGCCCGAGAACGCGGGGATGGTCATCAACCCCGAGGGCGGATAGCCCGCGAGCTCGGTCACGGTGCAGTTGGTCGTCGTCGCATTGGCGAAGGAGGCGGCGGAGAGGGTTCCTCCCGTGGTGGAGGCGATCCCGAAGGCGACCAGGAGCCTCGACGAGCCGGCGAACGGCGCCGGAAGCGCGCTCGACGCGAGCTCCATCGCGCGCGAATAGGGGATGCCGTTGCTGCTCGGCTTGGCGGGAAAGAGCGGGAGGATGCCGGTGAGCACCAGGAGCACCACCACGGCCACAGCCGCCACGGCGATCCCGGCCGCGAGCGCCTTCCGCGGGACTTTCCGGCGCTTCGGGGGGTTCTCGGGAGGCGGGTTCGCTGCCTCCGGGGCGGAGGTGCCGGGAGCGGGCTGGGGCGTGGAGATCGTCACGTGGCTTCGGGCCCCCTGCCGACGAGCATGTGCGAGGCCAAGGCGCTTGTCCCCCCGGTGCCGAGACGCGCCGGGACGAAGGCTCGCCGGGTCCGGGGGAGCCCGCAGAAGGACACGTCGCGCATCTCCCTAGGCGGGGGCCCGGGCGATCTGGGAGAACCAGCGGCCGACGCTTTCGACCGACGCGCCGGTCGCGAGCCGCTCCTCGAGTGCGCTGCCGACGACGACCCCGTCCGCCCCGCTCTCCCGGGCGCGTCGCGCGCTTTCGGCGTCGCGGACCCCGAAACCGAGGAGGACGGGGAGTCCGGGGGAGGCCTGGCGGGCCGCCCGGACGAGGGGGCGCAGCTCCTCCGAGGCCGTCGGGCGTGCCGCGCCGGTCGTCCCGTAGCGGGAGACCAGGTAGAGGAATCCGCTCGAGGCCCGGGCGATGCGGGCCACCCGTTCCGGGGAGGCCGCCGGCGCGGCGAGCAGCACGAGGGCGATCCCCGCGCGGCGGCACTCCCGCGCCCAGGGCCCGGCCTCCTCGAGCGAGAGGTCCGGGACGATGAGCCCCGTCGCTCCGGCACGGGCGAGGCCAGCGATGCCCCGCTCGAGGCCGTGCCTCCAGACCGGGTTGGCGTAGGTCATCACTGCCGTGGGAAGCACCGGAGCGGCGAGGGCGATCTGCCGCAGGAGCTCGGCCCAATCGGTCCCGTGTTCGAGCGCCCGGTCCGCCGCCGCCTCCAGCACGGGGCCGTCAGCGATCGGGTCGGAGA
This sequence comes from Thermoplasmata archaeon, assembly GCA_021817605.1. GTDB lineage: Archaea > Thermoplasmatota > Thermoplasmata > Lutacidiplasmatales > UBA184 > Lutacidiplasma. Next base: position 102,520 of record JAKAUN010000013.1, read on the forward strand.
ACGGATAGCCGAGCTCTACGGCCGTCGCCCCGGAGGAGCGCAGCGCGCGCAGGAGGGCGCCGAGGCGCGCCCGCCGTCGACGGTCGACCATGACGTAGGGGACGCTGATCGGCAGGCCGGAGGCCCGTCGGGAGCTAAGGACGTCTGCGAGCTGCTCCAAGCACCACCTCGAGGTCCTTGTCCCCTCGGCCGGAGAGGGTGACGACGATGTTCTGGTCGGGGGAGCGGCGACTCGCCTCCTTCACCGCCGCGTAGATCGCGTGGGACGGCTCGAGCGCCGGAAGGATTCCCTCGTCCTCCGCGAGCCAGCGGAAGGCGCGGAGCGCCCCGTCGTCGTGCACGGCCACGTAGCGCACGCGCCCTGAGTCCCGCAACCAGGCATGCTCGGGGCCGACGCCGGCGTAGTCGAGGCCGGCGGAGACGCTCTCGGTAGGAGCGATCTGCCCTTCCCGGTCCTGGAGGACGTAGGTGAACGCCCCGTGGAGGATTCCCGGGCGCCCCCGCGAGAGGGAGGCGGCGCCCCAGGGGGCTCCCCGGGGACCGCCCGCCTCCACGCCGAGGAGCTCGACCCGGCTGCGGACAAGCGGCTTGAACGTGCCGATAGCGTTCGACCCGCCGCCGACGCACGCGACGACGAGCTCGGGGAGCCTGCCGAAGGCCCGCAAGGCATCCCGCCGGATCTCCTTGCCGATCACGCTCTGGAAGTCGGCGACGATCGACGGGAACGGGTGCGGACCGACCGCCGAGCCCAGGAGGTAGTGGGTCGTGCGAACGTTCGCGATCCAGTCGCGGAGCGCCGCGTTGATCGCGTCCTTGAGCGTCCGGCTCCCCGAGCGCACGGGGACGACCTTCGCCCCGAGCAACTGCATCCGCTCGACGTTCGGGCGCTGGCGAGCCATGTCGACCTCGCCCATGTAGACCTCGGTGCGCAGCCCGAGCGCCGCGCCGATCATGGCGGTCGCGACGCCGTGCTGGCCGGCGCCGGTCTCGGCGATGAGCCGGGGCTTGCCCATGCGCACGGTCAGGAGACCCTGGCCGAGGGCGTTGTTGAACTTGTGGGCCCCGGTGTGAAGAAGGTCCTCGCGCTTGAGCCAAATCCGCGCGCCGCCCGCCCGGGCGGAGAGCCTCGGCGCGAGATGGAGCGGCGTCGGGCGTCCCCCGAGGGTCCGGGCGAGCCGCGCATGCTCCTTGCGGAACGCCGGATCCGCCCGCGCGGCACGCCAGGCAGCCTCGAGCTCGGCGAGAGCGGGTACCAGCGTCTCGGGAACGTAGGCGCCGCCGTAGGGCCCGAAGCGCCTACCCATCGCCCCTCTCGAACCGTTCGACGGCGCGGACGAACGCGCGCATCTTCGCCAGGTCCTTCACTCCGGGGGCGCTCTCGATGCCGGACGAGACGTCCACGCCCCACGGACGCACGCTCGCGAGGGCGTCGGCGACGTTCTCGGCGGCGAGTCCCCCGGCGAGAACGAACTTGCGGCCGGGGTTGAGGTCGACCAACCGCGCGCACACCTCCCAGTCGGCCCGGACCCCGCTGCCGCCGGGCAGCGGCTGGCCCGAGCTGTCGAGATGGATCCGCGGGTACTCCTCCGAGGGCGGGAGCACCGGCGGCTCGCCGCGCGTGGCGGCGGGGGGGATCGGGATCGAAGGGACCAGGTGGTGGCGCTCGAGGTACTCGAGGCCCTCGGGGATCGGGCCGTAGACCTGGATGCGGTCCACGCCGACCTCGTCGAATATCTTCCGGACGAAGTGCGCAGAGGGGCGGACGGTGACGGCCCAGGCCTCCGCCTCGTTGGTCAGCCGCTCGAGGAGACGCGCCGCCTCCTCGGGGGCGATGTTCCGGGGGGACCCTTCGACCCCGAGAACGAAACCTGCTGCGCCGCCCGGCGGCACCTCCGCGACGGCGGCGGCGTCCTTGAGCCCGCAGAACTTCACGAACGTCTTCACGGGACGCCTCCCCCCCGACAGAGCGACCGAAGAAAAGCGGCAGGGTCCCGCGCAAGGGCGACGGCGGAGCCCACGAGGAGCGCGTCGCAGCCCGCCTCCCAGAACGGGCCCGCTTCGGCGGGTCCGTCGACCCCGCTGAGTCCGACGAGGGGTGCGATCCCGGCCGCGTGGGCCTTTCTCAGCGTGGCGAGGGCCCGAGCCCGCTCGAACTTGAGCGTGTCGAGGTCCCGGACATTGACCCCTACCAGATCGGGCTTCGTCGCGCCGACCAGGTCGAGCTCCTCGGGAGCGTGCAGTTCGAGGAGGACCTCGAGGCCGAGGGCGTGGGCCTCGCCGGCGAGCGTCTCAAGCGGCTGGTCGAGCAGCCCGGCCCGCTCCAGCCGCGCGATGAGGAGCACCGCGCTCGCCCCGGTAGCCGCCGCCACACGGACCTGGGTCGAACCGAGGACGAACTCCTTGTAGAGCACCGGCCGAGGAGTGGACGCGGCGAGCTCGGCGACCTGTGCCGGCGCGCCGTCGAACCCGGGCCGCGTGGCGAGGCAGGAGTAGCCGGCGACCTCGGGAAGGTCGGTCGACCGCACGAACTCCGCGACGGTGCGACGGGGCAGCTCGGGTGGGTCGCGTCCGGGCGACGCGCGCTTGTACTCGACCAGGAGGGTGCCGCCACGACGCCCGCCTTGGACCGCGGCTCGGAGGCTGGGGCGCGGACCGGCCGGCGCGGCTCCCACGCCACGCGCGTAGCCGCCCGAGGCCAGCTCCACTCGGAGCGCTGCGGTGATCTCCTCGAGGAATCCCCGGGTCACGGAGCCCCACTCTCCAGCGACCGGGCGACCGTGCGGAGCCGTTCGAGCAGATCGAGGGCCGCGCCTCCGTCGAGGGTCCGGCGCGCGAGAGCGACCCCCCCTCCGAGGTTCGGGGCTGCCCCGGCGACCCAGAGCGCCGCGCCACTCGTCAAGAGGATCGAGCCACGGCGCGCTCCCGAGCCGCCCGCCAGGAGCCGCTCGGCCTCGCGGGCGGCCGGCTCGGGCGGAAGCGGCCCCCAGGGCCCCCGCCTCTCGGAGGCTTCGAGCAGCCCTTCGGGCCGTATCGTGCGACGCTCACTGCCGCCCATTCCCCAGAGGTGGGCGCTCGTGGGCCTTCGGGGAGAGAACTCGTCGCACCCCTCTGCCGAGCTCAGGGTGATCCCCCGCCGGACCCCGAGGGCGGGAAGGGCCCGAGCGAAGAGACCGGCGAGGAACGGGTCCTGCGAGCCGACGACCTGGAACGGGACCCTCGCCGGGTTCGAGAGCGGTCCGAGCCGATTGAAGATGGTCGGAATGCCGATCGTCGACCGGGCAACGCGGACCGCGGCCGTCGCCGGATGGTGGAGGGGGGCGTGCAAGAAGGCGATGCGGGCCGCTCGGTAGGTCTCGGTGGGGAGCGCGAGGGAGCTCGTGACGGGAAGCCCGAGCGCTTCGAGGAGGTCGCTCGACCCGCAGGGGCCCCGAAAGGAGCGGTTGCCGTGCTTGACGACGGGGGTACCGGCAGCGGCCACGACAAGCGCGCTCACCGTGGAGACGTTGTAGGAGGGCCGCGGCGCACCTCCGGACCCGCAGAGGTCGACCGGCCGGTCTTCGGGAGGGACCGGGAAAGGGCGCGCACGGCGACGCATCTCCCGGGCGAAGAGCGCGAGCTCCGCGGCGGACGGGGCGCGGGCGGCGAGCGCCACGAGGAGCGCCGTGCGCTCCGGCTCGACGGTGGACGGGTCGACCAGGCGGTCGAAGAGCCCTCGTACGGTCGTGGGACCGAGCGCCGCGGGGTCGAGGAGTCGGGAGAGGAGCGGACCGATCATCGTCGCGCTCCGCGGAGGAAGTTAGAGAGCACGCGGGGACCCTCCGGCGTGAGGTAGGACTCCGGATGGAACTGAACCGAGCTTACCGGTTGGCGGACGTGGCGAAGGGCCATGATGACCCCGCCCTCGCCCCGGGCCGCGACCTCGAGCGAGCTCGGCAAGCTCCTCGGGTCGACGACGAGGGAATGGTAGCGGGCCCCCGCGAAGGGGGAGCGGACCCCTTCGAAGATCCCCCGGCCGTCGTGGACCACGCGGGTGGTCTCGCCGTGGACCGGGGCGCGGGCGCGGACGACGCGGGCCCCCGCGCGCTCGGCGATGAGCTGGTGGCCGAGGCAGACCCCGAGGAAGGCCCGCTCCTCCTCCCATCGGTCGAGGAGCGCGCGGGAGAGGCGCGTGAGGCGCCGATCGCTCGGAGGCCCGGGCCCGGGCGAGAGGACGACCGCGTCCGGATCGAACGCCACCGCCGGCGCCTCGGCAAGGGTCGAGCGCAGGCAGAGCACCTCCGCCCCTTGGCTGGCCAGCGCCTGGGCGATGTTGTGGACGAAGGAGTCCTCGTGATCGACCAGCAGCACCTTCATGCTGGCCTTTCTCCCACGAGCGCGCTCTCGAGCGTCGAGAGCTTCACCAGCGTCTCCTTGAACTCGCGTGCCGGCTCGCTGCGGTGGACGATGCCCGCACCCGCCGCGGTGTACATCGTCCGTCCCGAGGCGAAGGCGGAGCGGATCGCGAGAGCCCAGGTCGCCCGCCGACCCGGCAGAAGGAGGCCGACCGTCCCGGCGTAGGGCCCGCGCCAGCTCGCCTCCTCCTCGCGAAGCAGCTCGACCGCGCGTATCTTCGGCGCCCCGCTCACCGTGCCCGCGGGGAACGTCGACGCAAGGACCTCCCACGGCCCCTCCGAGACGGGAAGCCCTGCTCCCACCCGGCTGACGAGGTGGACCAGCCGGGCGTAGCGCTCGGGTCGCTCGCGGAAGACCAGCCGGACCGATCCGACGCGGGCGATCCGTCCCAAGTCGTTCCGGGCGAGGTCGACGAGCATACGGTGCTCGGCGAGCTCCTTCGGATCCGAGCGGAGAGGGAGCCGGCGCCGCCGCGGGCCGGACGGGATCGTCCCCGCGATCGGGTCGACGTAGGCCCGGCTCCCGGCGACCTCCGCCACCGACTCCGGGCTCGCGCCGACGATCTCGCGATCGCCGAACTTGAGGTAGTAGAAGAACGCGTAGCGCTCTGCCCGTCGAAGGATGGCGGCGCGCGCAAGCAGATCGTCCGGGCGCGGCCAGGAGCGACGATGCGACAGGACGACCTGGAACGCCTCGCCCGCCCGAATCTCCTCGACGAGGCGACGCACGCTGCGCTCGAACCGCGCGCGGGGCAGGGTGTCGGAGACCGGGCGTCGTCGGGTCCGCCCCAGCGCTATCGGGCGGGGGGGCCTCACCCAGCGCGCGGACCGCACCCGTCGGGCGAGGGCGAGCTCCCCGAGGGGGAAAGGCGAACCGGCGGGAAAGCGCCGGAGGGCTGGCTCGAAGAGGCCGACCGCGTCGAAGCCGACGTAGCCTACGACCGCGCCTCCGCGGCTAAGGTGCCGATCCGAGCGGCGGCGCAGCTCGGGGAGCTGGCTCGCTCGGTCGACGACGAGCGTTTCGGCGTGGTCGTGGAACCACCACGCGGTGGAGGCGCTGCCCCTCCGTCCCCCGCCCTCGAAGTAGCCGGCGACCTCCGAGGAGGGAGCGTCGCGCGAGAATGCCTCCCACGGGTCGATCACGCCTCCCTCCGCTCGACGAGCGCCCGGTGGAGGGCGCCGACGACCGACCGGCCGTGCGCTTCGGGGACCGCAAGCGAGAGCGCCCGCGGGGTCGCGCTGAACCCCTGGGCTCCGCGGACCGCCTCGGAAGGAAGCCGGTCCAGGTCGTCAAGGACCCTGTCTCCGATGACCGTCACGAGCGCGACCTGGTGCGGCCCGTCGAGGACGGCGGCGTCGTCCGTCGTCATCGGGCGAAGCGCCGTGACGAGTCGCTTGGCTCCGTTCGGCTCGACGACGAGGCAGAGCAGGGCCGAGGAGGTGAACAGCTGGACGACGTTGACCTGCGAGCGCGCGAGGCGCTCGGAGACCTCCGCGACGACCCCGGGGCGCTGGCGTCCTCCGGGGACCCTCAGGCGGAACATCCTCAACGGCCGAAGGAGCGTGATCGCCCGGTTGCGTCGCCGCGGGTCACCCGGACCGATGGTCGTGGAGACCGTCGGGTCGTCCAGCGAGCGGACCTTGAGGCGGATGCCGTGGGCCCGCGCCGGTTCGATCGTGAGCGGGTGAAGCACCCGGGCGCCGAACTGGGCGAGCTCCTCCGCCTCCTCGTACGAGAGCTCCGGAAGAGGACGGGCCGACGGGACCTCCCGCGGGTCGGCCGAGAAGACGGCGACATTGCGCTTGACGAGCTCGACCCGACGGGCGCCGAGCAAGGCGGCGATGCCGGTCGCGGCGTAGTCCGAGCCCCCACGCCCTAAGGTCGCCACCCGTCCCTCGAGGCTGCGGCCGAAGTAGCCGGTGACGACCGGGACCTCCCCTCGAGCGAGCAGCCGGCCGAGCCCGCGGCGCACGGCGGTCCGGGAGCGGTCGAGCAGCAGGCAGGAGGCTCCGTAGGCGTTGTCGGTGATGAGGCCCAGGTGGTCCGCCTCGACAGGGGTCGCCGGGATGCCTGCCGCGGCGAGCCGCCCGGCGACCCAGTGCACGGCGAGACGCTCTCCCTGGCTCAGGAGGCGGTCGGATCGCGGTCCGTCCGGCGCGCCGTCCGACTCGAGATCGCGCAGAAGACGGCCGGTGCGCTCGAGCTGCCGCTGCCCGGCCACGGAGAGCTCGGGGTGGCGTCGGGCGAGCTCGAGGTACACCCGGCGGTGCTCGGCGGCCGATCGGGGGCGTGCCAGCGCTCCCTGAAGAAGGTCCGTGACGCCCTCTCTCGCCGAGACGACCAGGACGAGCCCGTCCCCTCCCTCGCGCAGGGCGCGCACGTAGCCTACGACTCGCTCGGGCTCCTCGAGCGATGCCCCGCCGAACTTGGCGACGGTGGGCGGTGGGCCGGACCCCCTCATGCACCCCCGGAAGGGATCCGTCCCTCGTGGAGCGCGAGCTCGGCGTTGAGCACCGAACCGCCGGCGCCACCGCGCACGGCGTTGTGCGAGAGGACGAAGAACCTCAGATACGGGGGCGACCAGCGGACCCTTCCGACGACCACCGCCATGCCCCGGGCCCGGGCGGGCTCCCCCGCCCAGCGGTCGCGGAGCGGCTGGGGGCGGTCCGGCTCGGCACGGAGGACGACCGGCGGATGCGGCGCCGTCGGGAGCTCGCGGCCCGCTAGCGGGTCGAAGGAGCGCCACGCCCCGAGGATCTCGGAGAGCGTCGGCCGTCGCCGGGTCTCGACCGTCACGGCCTCGAGGTGCCCCTCCCGGGTCCCCACCCGGGCGCAGTGGACGACGGTCGGGAGGCGGAGCGGCCGGATGCGCCCGGCCACGAGCCGTCCGAGCATTCGTGAGGTCTCCTGCTCGACCTTCTCCTCCTCCTCGCGGATGAACGGCACGACGTTGTCGGTGATCGCGAGCGAGGGGACCCCGGGGTAGCCGGCTCCCGAGAGCGCCTGGTAGGTTGCCACATGCAGCGCCGTCGGCCGCAAGAGCGGGACGAGCGGGGCGAGAGCGACCACGAGCCCAGCCGCCGAGCAGTTCGGGTTGGTCACCAGGATCCCCCGACCGGGACGCGGGCGCGGAAGGAGGCCGAGATGCGCCGCGTTCACCTCGGGCACGAGGAGCGGCAGGCCCGCGTCCATTCGGTGGTCCGAGGCATTGGAGAAGACCGAGACCCCGCGTCGAACGAGCTCGCTCTCGAACGCCCCGGCCGTCCCGGAGGGGAGGGCCGAGAAGACGACACGGACCCCCGAGCGCGCGAGTCCTGCCGGGGTCCCTCGGCGCAGCCTCTCGGAAGCGAGCGCCGCCGGCGGGGCTTCCGCAAGCTGCCAGAGCTCCTCGAGCCGACGGCCCTCGGAACGCTCCCCCCCGACGAGGAGGGGGGAGGCGAAGCGCGGGTGGTCGGCGAGCAGCCGGACGAAGTGTTGCCCGATGTAGCCTCCCGCTCCGAGGATGGCCGTCGGGATAGGGTCGCGGCTCATGCGAGGAAACCTCCCCGCAGCGCGAGGTCGGCGAGTGCGATAGCGGTCACGGCCTCGAGGACGACCACGGCCCGGGGGACGATGCAGGGGTCGTGGCGGCCGGTCACGACGAGCTCGGTCGCCTTTCGGGTCCGGAGGTTGACGGTCCGCTGGGCCCGAGCGATCGAGGAGGTCGGTTTGACCGCCGCCCGGAAGACGATCGGCATCCCGGTGGCGAGCCCACCTAGGATCCCTCCGGCGTGGTTGGTCGTGGTCCGCAGGCTATCGCCCTCGAGGACGAACGGGTCGTTGTGCTCGCTGCCTCGCATGCGTGAGGCGCGAAAGCCGGCGCCGAACTCGATCGCCTTGACGGCCGGGACGCTGAACACCGCGTGGGAGATCACGCTCTCTATCGAGTCGAAGAACGGCTCGCCGAGACCGACCGGCACCCCCGTCACGCGTACCTCGACGATCCCTCCCACGCTGTCGCCGTCCCGTCGGGCCGAGGCGATCTCCTCTTCCATTCGGCGCGAGGCCTCGGGATCGGGAGAACCGACCTCGTGCTCCGCCGCGTGGCGGGCGATCTCCTCGAGGGGCGCCTCCTCGGGGACGGGCGCATCGACCGGGCCGATCGCGCGCGTGAACGCCGCAAGACGGATCCCTCGCGGGGCGAGGAGGCCGCGGGCTACGGCGCCGGCGATGACGAGGCCGACCGTCATCCGTCCGGAGAAGATGCCTCCCCCGGAGAGGTCGGCCCCCTCGCCGAGGCGGACCCGAGCCGGGTAGTCCGCATGCCCCGGTCGGGGAGTGTCGCGCATCTTGTCGTAGGGGGCTCTTTGGACGTCCTCGTTGGCGACATGGGCCCGGAAGGTCCCCCCGTCCGCCCGACCCTCCACGACCCCCCGGTCGATCACGAGGCGATCGTCCTCCTGGCGCCGTGTCGCCAGCCGACGGCCCACGGGCCGCCGACGGTCGAGATCGGCCTGGATCGCGCCGGCGTCGATGGGGGTGCCTTTCGGGAGCCCGTCGATCGTCACCCCGACCTCGGGGCCATGGCTCGAGCCGAAGATCCCGACACGGAAGCGTTGGCCGAACTCCATCATGCGGGGCCGATCCTGCCGCCGAGCGCCTCGAGCGCCCCGAAGAATCCGGGAAACGATTTGCCCACCGAGGCGGCCTCGCCGATCTCGCTGGGACGGTCCGACGCAAGCGCGCCGACCGCCGCGCTCATCACGAGACGGTGGTCGTGGGAGACGAACCGACGCAGCGGGCGCGGGAGGGCCGTCCCCTCGATGACGAGGCGACGCTCCGAGAGCCGCGCCCGGCCCCCCATCGCACGAACCAGCCGCGCGGTCTCCCGCCGTCGGTCCGACTCCTTTCCCGCCGCGTGGGCGGCCCCGGTGAGGACGCTGCGTCCCGCCGCCGCCGCAGCTAGGACCCCGGCGAGGGGGTAGAGGTCCGGCGCGTCGTCGAGATCGAAGGCGAACGGGCGTCGCAGCCCGGCCGCGACCCGGACGCGGTGCGAAGTGCGACGCACGGAGGCCCCGTAGCTCTCGAGGAGGTCGAGGACGGCGAGGTCGGCCTGGGGCCATCGGGCCGGGATCCCTTCCACGTCGACCGAGCCGCCAGCGAGCGCCGCGGCGGCCCAGAGGTAGGCCGCCGAGGAGGCGTCGCCGGGAATCGTCGTCACGCCGCCGTGGTAGGTTTGCCCTCCAGGAAGGAAGAAACCGCGGAGCTCCCGGCGCACGCGAACGCCGCGGTCGGCGAGGACGGCCAGTGTCGCCTCCACGTACGGCTCCGAGACCGCCTGACCGCTCAAGGCGATGCGGGAGCTGGGCGACGCCACCGGCAACGCGAGAAGGAGGGCCGAGGTGAACTGCGAGCTCCGCGACGGGTCGAGGCGCGCGACCCCCCCGTGGATCGGCCCGCGCAGCCGAAGGGGGAGCGACGCCGCTCCTCCGGGGGACTCTACCAAGGCGCCGAGCTCGCCCAGAGCGCCGAGGAGCGGTTGCATCGGTCGGCGGGGGAGCCGACCCGAGCCGACGAACCGGTACGGGCTGCTCTGGAGGGCCGCGAGGGCGCTCGCGAACCGTAGCGTGGTCCCTGACTCGCCGCAGTCCACGGTCCGCACGCGGCGTGGGCGGCGCTCCTCGGCGGGGGTGATCGTCCAGGTCCCGCGGCGGAGGCGGAGACGCGAGCCGAGGACGCCGACGGCGCGCGCGGTGCGTAGCGTATCGTCCGAGACCAAGGGCCGCCGGATCGTGGTCGCACGATCGGCGAGATGGGCAGCGGCCAGGGCCCGGTGGGTGTAGCTCTTGGAGGGAGGGGCGAGGAGCCTGCCGCCCACCGGGCCGGGACGCACACACATCCGGCTCATCGTGCCTCCGCCTCCGGCGGCGAGGTCGACAGGGCGACAGAACGCGTCATCCCACCCGTGGCAGGGAATACGGTGGAAAACGTCGAGAGGAGGTTCTCGGGGACCACTGCCGCGAAGGCGGGGCCCATCCCGCTCGTACCCGACGCGAGAGCGCCGCGGCGCCGGCACTCCGCCCGGAGCCCGCCGTATCGATAGCCCATGACCCGTTCTACGAGTTCGGAGTTCTGTCCCATCGCCTCGGCCCAGTCCCCCCGGAGGAGCAGGGGGAGGATCTCCCGCGCCGCGGGAGCCTCGGCGGCGAACCGCTCCCGGAGCGCCGGCGAGGGTGCATGTTCCCCGACGGGGATCCAGAGCACAACGCCGGCCGCCGAGGGGGCAGGGAGCTCGTGAAGCAGCCGGTCGGTCGCGTTGTCGGTCACGACGATCCCCGGGCGCACTCCGGCGAGCGCGTCGTCGAAGGCGCCGGTCGCGCTGACCCCCGACTCGCGGGAGACCTGGGCCACGAGCCGGGCCACCTCGACCGCGGGAGGCCGGGCACCCACGGCGTCTGCGACCGCTCGTACGACGGCGCTCGCGACGGCGCTCGAGCTCTTGAGGCCGCGGCCGACGGGGATATCCGAACGGACGGAGAGCTCGGCCCGGCCGTCGGCCGCGTCGCCGAGGTACCGTGCGCGGGCGACCTCGAGAGCCTTACGGACCAGGGGGGTCGCGGCGGAGGAGGGACGGACGACCGGCTCGGAGCCGTCTCGGCCGTCGCGGTACACGAGCAGCTCGACGGTCGTCTCGAGGCCGATGCCCAGAGCCGCGCCGATCCCCGAGGGCAGGGCGTTGGCGATCGTGATCGCCGCCGTGGCCCGTCCTACGCCGCGCATCCACCCTCTCGAAGCGCGGCGGAGAGCAGCTCGGTCGACGGAGCCGATCCCCACCAGAGCGCGTAGCTGGCCGCCGCCTGGTAGACGAAGAGTCGCCAGCCGTCCTCGTAGGTGGCGCCGGCGCGCTCGGCCCGTACCCGGAGCAACGGACGGTCGGGAGCGTAGACCCAGTCGAGCACGTGGGTACCCGGACCGAGCAATGGGTCGAGCCGGACGGCGAGCTCACCCGCACCGGCACGTCCGACGGTCGTCGCGTGGACGAGCAGGCCGGCCGGCCTCCCCGGCCCTCCCTCGAGCACCCGTGCCCCGAACTCGCGGGCAAGCTCCTGCGCCGCTGCCGGCCGTCGCGCGGCGATGGTTGCGTCGATCGTGAGAAGGCGCGCGGCGGCGAGCGTCGCCCGCGCCGCTCCTCCGGCCCCAAGGACGGTGAGCGAGCGGCCGTCCCACCTACCGGACCCACGGAGCTCCTCGAGCCGCCGGAGGACCGCGGAAAGGTCGGTGTTCTCGCCGACCACGGCTCCGTCCTGGAAGCTGAGGCAGTTGGCGGCGCCGCAGGCGGAGGCGCCGGGCCGGATCTCGCCGGAGGTCTCGAGCGCCGCCCGCTTGAACGGATGGGTCACGTTGAGGCCCCTAAAGCCGGCCGCGGCCAGCGCCGGGAGGACCCGGACGAACTCCTGCTCGTCCGCGGGCTCCAACGCGACGAAGAGACCCGATCTGCCTTCGGCCCGCATCCAGGCGGAGTGGACGGCGGGGCTTCGCGAGTGCAGCACGGGGCGTCCCGCGACGGCAAAGAGCGGGCTCCGTGGCGGTCCGTCCACGAACGGCCGAAGTCGGTCGAGAGGGACCTGGCTCGCCTCGACCGCGGCCTCTCCGCTGGCCTCGGGCAGCGAGGCGAAGACGAACGGAAAGCCGAACTCCCGCGCGAGGGCCCGGAGCAGCGGGCCGGAGGGACCGGTGGTGTGCACGACCCGCCGAGAGTCCCGTGATCGGTCGAGGAGGGGGACGAGGACCTCGAAGAGCTCGGTGAGGGTTGCGGGAACGACCAGCTTGCCGATCCCCTCGACGCCTCCCAGCTCGCGCAGGCAGCCCTCCCAGCTCCGGACCGAGCCGGGACCGGGATGGACGGAGATGATCCGGCCCAGCCGCTCGGCCGGGGGAAGCTCGGGGAGGATCGCGAGGTCGCGTCGGAGCTCGAGGTCGACCCAGCGGAACGGCAGGCGGGCGAGCTCGAGGAGGATCTCCCGACGCAGGCCGGGGTCCTCCGCCCCGTCCCCTCCTTCGGCCCGGGAGCGGTAGGTGGCGAGGAGCGGCAGCGGGGAGGGGAACAGTCCCGCCAGCCCCGCGCGCTCGGCCGGAGGAAGGCGGTCGACACGCACCTCGGCGAGGTCCGCACCGGCGGAGACCGCGAGGCCGACCTGGCGGCCCAGCGCCTCGAGCGAGCGGGCCGGCAAGCTGGTGACGATCGACGGGGCCGCGGGACTCATCGCTCCTCGATAGACTCCTCGATCTCGGCACCGAGGTGGCGGGCCGGCGGCAAACGTACGCCGCGGACCGCATCGCCCGGGGCCAGGTCGGTGAGCGCCCGGCGCCCCTCCTCGGTGCTGAGCCGCACGGTCTCGGCCTCCTGGAGGAAGACCGTCCGCTCCCGCTCGCCGTCCCGCGCCAGGACGAGCGAGAGCGGACGTCGCTCGATCTTGATCCGCCCGACACGAACGGCGCGTCCCGTGCCGGAGGCGCCGACCGCGAGGACGGCGTCCCCGGCGGCGAGCTCGGAAAGGTAGCGGGTCGTTCCGTCCGCCATGAGCACGTAGGAGTGCGCCGCTCCCGCGTTGACACGGAACGGACGCGGACGGCTGAACGACGAGCCCACCGCCTCGCTCGCGACGTGGAACAGGAAGGCGGCGGCGCTGCCCACGAGGAGTCCCTCGTCCGCCCGCAAAAGGGAGGTGGTGTCGACGATCACGCGGTCGCCGAGGCCGACAGGCCGGACCGACCGGACCTCCGCCGTCGTCCAGGCAAGCGTGGCGGGCGCGGGCCGGTCGAGAAGCGCCTCGAGCCGGTCGACCTCCTCCGGTCGATGCACCTCCACGACGACGCGATCCGCCCCGTGCTCGAGCGCCCCGAGGGCTGCGGGCGCCTCCTCCGGGGAGCGCGCGAACGTCCAGAGGCGAAAGCGTCGGCCCCGACGCGCGACCGCCCACTCGAGCGGGATCACCCGGTCGCCCGTCCAGGCGACCGCGAGCAGGCTGCCGTCCGCGGCCGAAGCGAGGAGGTGCTCGAGCCCGGTGAGATCGGCGATGGGGTGGACCGGGACCGCCGCGGTCTCCCGAGGGAACCGGAGCCCCTCTCCGTCGCGCAGGACGACCTCCTCCGTCTCCGAGGGGCGGACGGAGGCGCCGGGCCGAAGCACCAAGCGCGAGAACCCCCTTCTACGGGCCCGCTCGACGATCGCCGCCTCGATAGCAGCGTCGTCCGTGGTCGGAGCGATCGCGACCCGGTCGAGCATGGCACGGGCCCCCTACGCGGTTCCGTGCAGCAGCTCCGCGAGGCTGCGGGCGAGCGGGAGGAGCGGTCTCCGCTGGAAGAGATTGCGTCCGATGCAGATGCCCGCCCCACCGACCGCCATCGCGCCGCGTACGATCCCGAGGAACTCGTCCTTGTCGTCCAGCCGTACCCCTCCGCCGATGAGCAGGGGGACCGGCGTGCTCGAGCAGAGCCGGGCGAACTCCTCGGGCGAGCCGGGATAGCTCGTCTTGACGATGTCGGCCCCGGTGTCCGCCGCCGCACGGGCTGCGTGACGAAGCTCCTCCGGGTTCACCGTGCCGGGCTTCTTCACGTAGGCCATGCACAGCAGCGGCAGCCCGAGCCGGTGGCACTGGTCCGCCGCCTCGCCGAGGTCGCGAAGCATCTCGGGCTCCTCGGGGACGCCGAAATTCACCTGTACGGAGAGCAGGTCGGCTCCTAGGCCGACCGCCTCTTCGGCCGACCCGACCAACACCTTGCGCTGGGAGGTCGTCCCGAGCGAGGTCGAGGCCGAGACATGCACGCCCAGCCGGACCTCCGGGCGGAGCGTCGGCGCGATTTGCCGCACGGCGCCCTTGGTCACGATGAGGAGATCGACGCCGCCGTCCTGGAGCTCGGCGGCGAGCGGCGGGAGCTGTTCCAGCCCGTCGATCGGTCCCATCGACACCGAGTGGTCGAGCGGGACGGAGAAGAGCTTGCGCTGGGTGTTCGGGAACAGGCGCCTCATTCGGATCTCGGTTCCGTGCATGATGTTCTCCCCTCGTGGAGCTCGAGAGGCGCCCGGAAGGACCGGCCCGACGCGTTTAGGACGCGCGGTTCGGGGCGGCGCCTCCCAGGCGCCTCCCGTTCACCAGAGCCAGGCCTCGGCAGTCCGCTCCGCGGGCACACTGCACCGTCCCTCGCCGGACCCGGCTGCCATCGTGAGGCTAACCTCGTTTCGCCTCTTAACCCTTCGTGGGGTCAAAGCCGGTCGCCCCGAGCACCCCGTCGACCAGGAGCGCGTGGAGCGAAAAGCCCCGCAGCATCTGCTCCCACATCTGCCGACGGACCTCCGGGGTCGTGGCAAACCGGGCGACGATGCGGCCGATCCATTCCGAATGCTCGACATCCGCCGTGACGTGGAGCCGGTAGTACTCGAGGTGGTCCTCCGCTACCTTGTAGTGTTCGCGGAACGAAGGGAGCAGCCGCGCGCACAGCTCGACGTTCGGCGGCTCGGAGGAGCCCGCCGCCGAGACGTAGAAAGGGTGGACGCGGTTGGTGTAGAGGAAGTCGTCGATGGCGACCATCGTGCTGGGGAGCACCGACGCGGCAAGGACCTTGGCCCGGGGAACACCCAAGCCCTCGCAGAACCTCAGCCAGAGCTCCGGATGCCCCGGAGCGCTTCCCTTCGGGTCGCCGGCCTCCTCTACCAGCTGGTCGAGGATGAGGCGTCGGTACGGGTCGTTCGCCGGGTCGATCGGGCAGTTGGAGTACCGCTCGGCCATGGCGATCGGCACCGAGGCAAGCCAGGGGTAGAACTGCTGGACCCACTCCTGCACGACGGGGCGGGGGACCCGTCCGTGTTCGAGGGCCGAGAAGAACCGGTGCGTCGTGAACGGATGGTTCTCCGTCTTGAAGCGGGTCAGCTCGTCCCGGAACGCTTCCCCCTCGAACCGCTCCCACGGCGCGGCCATCGGCGGGCTCGGACCGGGGCGGCGTATTTGGACCCCGGGGTTACGGGCGGAACCCCCCGGTTTATCGCGGAGGAGCCGGCTGCGCCGCCGTGAACCCACGTTCCTCCGGCTCGATCGTTCCGGGCTTCGGGCCCCTCGAGGGGGTCCGTGTCCTCGAGTCGGCACGTTTCGTCGCCGGGCCTTGGGCTTCGACCTACCTCGCCGAGTTCGGGGCCCGGGTCGTCCACGTCGAGGGGCCGCCGTTCGAGCCGCCCTACGCGGACCCGACCCGCACGCTCACTCCCGTCCTCGCGGGAGGCTCCCCCGAGGACCGTGTCTCCGAATCCTGGGTCCAGTATGCGCGCAACAAGCTCGCCGTCGGGCTGGACGTGCGGCGCCCGGAAGGCCGGCAGGTCTTCCTCGACCTAGCGAAGGTCTCCGACCTCTGGATCGAGTCGTCACGACCCGGGACCTACGACAAGCTCGGACTCTCGGACGCGGAGCTCTGGGAGGCGAACCCGCGTCTCACGATCGTGCACGTCTCGGGCTACGGGCGCACCGGCGACCCGCAGAGGATCGCTGCGCCGTCCTACGACCTCACGGCCCAGGCCTACAGCGGCTATCTTGCCCTCCAGGGAAAGCCGGATCCCGAGCCGCCGATGCGCTCGGGCACCGCGCTCAACGACACCGTCACCGGCCTCGCGTCGGCGGCGGCGGGGCTGATGGGCTACATCCATGCCCAACGGACCGGTCACGGGCAGGCGGTCGACGTCGCGCAGTACGAGGTCTTCTTCGTCCTCCTCGAGAACCTGGCGCTCGACTACTTCGAGCGCGGCGTCGTGCGCGGGCGTTTTGGCACCGGCCACGCCCGCCTCCACCCCTACGACGTCCATCGCGCCCGGGACGGCTGGGTGGTCGTGGCGGCGCCGACGCCGCAGTCGTTCCGCCGGCTCCGCGAGCTCGTGGGACTTCACGAGACCGCCTACGACGAACCCGCCTACCGTCTCGAGCATCGCGAGCCGGTCGATCGGGCGATTGCGGCGTGGTGCGCGGAGCGCACGATCGACGAGCTCGAGGCGCTGGGACGGGAGCACGACGTGGCGATCACCCGGGTGGCGGACATCGCGAAGCTCGCGCAGGACCCCCACTACTCGGCGCGGGAGATGTTCCTCGAGTGGGAGGACCCCGTGGCCGGCCGCGTGAAGGGAGCCGGTATCGCGCCGAAGTTCTCTGCGACCCCGGGGAAGGTCTGGCGAGGTGCCCCTTGGCTCGGTCAGGACAACGACAGGGTGCTGCGGGAGCTCCTCGGCTATCCCCCCGAGCGGATCGGACGGCTGCGCGAGCTCGGGGTGGTCGGGGAGGACCCGCCTCGCGGGCCGCCGTCCTCGCGTGTTCCCCACTACCGCTCCGGGGGTGGCTAGCCGCGATGCCCGCCCTCTGGCCGCTCCCGGACGACTCGCTCGTCCGGGAGGTCCGCTCCGTCGCCGACCAGCTCGCCCTTGCAGCGAGGTATCGGGCCCTCGACCGCACACCCGAGTTCCCTCGAACCGAGTTCCGTGCTCTGGGCGAGGCGCACCTTCTCGGGCTCACGATTCCTCCGAAGGCCGGGGGGAGGGGCCTCCCCCTGGAACGCGCCGCGGTCGTGCTCTTCCATCTCGCCTACGTCGGCGGGACGACCTTCGCCAAGCTCTCGCTCCAGCCGGAGTTCACCTCGGTCCTCCTCGAACGCGGCTCTCCCGACCTCGTCCGGCGCTGGTTCGACCCGCTGATCCGAGGCGAGCGGCTGGTCGGCAACCAGATCACCGAGCCGGCGGCGGGCTCGGACGCACGGGGCCTTGCCCTGCGCGCGGAGCTCCGGGGGGACGTCTACGAGCTCACGGGGGAGAAGAGCGAGGCGGCGTTCGCCGCCGACGCGGAGGCGGCCCTCGTCTACGGCAAGGTGGGCGAGGGCGGGCCAGGAGAACCGGTCACGGCCTTCCTCGTGCCCCAGGACCTCGCGGGGATCTCCCGCACCATCGAGCCGACGGACATGGGCGAGAGGTGGCAGCGTCGGGGGCGGGTGGTCTACGACCACGTCCGGCTGCCCGTAGGGTCCCGTGTCGGTGGCGAGGGGGACGGGTTCGCGCCCCTCCTGCGCGAGCTGGTCCGCGAGAGAGGACTGCTCGCGGCGATCTACCTCGGGGTCGCCCGCGCGTCGCTGGACGAGACGATCGCCTACGTCGGCGAGCGCGCTACCTTCGGTCGTCCGCTGTCGGAGTACCACTCGGTGGCGTTCCCCCTGGTCGATGCGGCGGCCGAGCTCGAGGCGGCGTGGCTCCTCACCCTCGAGGCCCTCCGCCGCCTGGAGCTGGGCGAGGAGGCCGCGGCCCCCACCGCCATGGCCAAGGTGCTCGCGAGCTCCTCGGCGCTACGCGCCGTCGACCTCGCGATCCAGTTCCACGGGGGACGCGGCTACTCCGGCGCGCTCGCCCACGAGCAGAGGTACCGCGACCTGCGGAGCGGCCCGATCGCCCACGGGCCCAGCGAAGTGCTGCGCGGCCTCGCCGCGCGCAGCCTGTGGGCAGCCCGCTCCCGCAAGAGCTCGGGGCCCGGACCCTCCTCGCAGGAGTAGCCAGGGCTCCCGAGAGCTTCCGCGGCGAACCTCCGAGCCGAGGGAGGTTCCTGCCGGCACCCCGGAAACGACCGCTCGAGGCCGGCGGAGGCGCTGGGAGTCCTCCGCGAAGCGCGGCTGGCAGGCGTACAAGGTTTAACCCCACCCCTCCGCCTCGGGCGGGGCAGATGTCCACGAACCCAAGGCGGCCGGGCCGTGCGGGCCTCATGGTGGCGCTCGTCCTGGTGGGTTCGTTCGGCTCCCTCGCGACGGCCGGGGGGACACATTCCGCCCTCGTCGCGTCGGGCGCGGGGTCGTCGGTCGGGATCGTAGGTGTCGGCGCCCCGGCCGTGGCCTCCCGGTCCGGGAGTGGGCCGGTGGGTGGGTCGGTAGCGCCCGCGTTCTCTTCCCCGCCGGTTCCGTCCAACCCGGGCGCCGCCGCGGCGAGTCGGGTGCTCTCCGCGACGAGGGCCGCCGGGGTGCCCTCGAACCTCGTCTACGTGCCTCGTCCCTCGGTCTCGGCAGCCCGGCTCGACGCGGCCAAGGCCGGCGACCTCGTGAGCCCTTCCTATAATGCGAGCCCCGCCCCGATGGGCCTTGCCTACTACGGGCTCAGCGCCGGGCCGTCCAACTCCACCGTGGCGACCGTTCTCAACACGACCCGAATCCTCGCGACGGTGACGACGAACGCGACGGGGGTGCAACCTCTCGACCTCGTCCAGGCGAATCCCGACGGCTACGGCATCCAGCTCAACGCGGTGCTGACCGACGTCACGCTGTTCGGCCACCACGGCTACTCGTTCTGGACCCAGAACGTCGTCGCCTACTACCCCGACACGCAGCTGATGACGATCGTGACCAACGTCTGGAACTTCTCGAGCTCCTCGGCCCTGATGACCCAGAACGCCCTCCGCTACAACGGCATCAGCGGCTCCGCCTCGGACGGGCCGAACGGGACGAACAGTGTCGGATCGCTCGGCTTCTACTACGGCGAGCGGGTGATCTCGACCCCGATCAGCTATCCTTTCACGCTCAGCCTCTACCTCAACTCGACCATCATCGACCACCGTGACGCGGTCGACTTCGGGATCCGTCTCAGCGGAACCGGCGAGGGTTTCGCCTCCTCGGCCTGGGACTATGTCGTGTTCAATTCGATCCGAGCTTCCGGCGCGCCCGTGAGCCGGCCGGCGAACTACACGGCCAACGGCTTTGCTTACAATCCCATGGGGGTCCCGGACGATTTCGAGGTCACTGTCGGCGGACCCGGATCGGGCAGCCAGGCGACGCTCTTCGCTGCCGACGCCACCCTCGGGCTCGCCTACTACGCCGGGAGCCGCTTTGTCTCGGTGCCGTCGGCCTTCAGCTACGGGGGGGAGACGGGCGAGACGGCCACGGGGGCGAACGTCGCCTGGAGCAACGCTCCCGGTGGGCCCTCCGGTCTGTCGACCTACGGGACGATGACCACCGGACCCTCCGTGCTCACCGGACTGTGGAACGCGACAGGGGCCAAGGGCTCGTTTCCGCTCACGATCGCGTCGAACCCCCTCAACGCGATCAGCATCCTCACGCCGACCGGCGCCGCTCCGACGTTCACCGTCGAACAGCCGTCCGTGGCCCCGGGGGGATTCACCCGGACCTTCTACCTCGCTCCCGGGCACTACTCGATAGTCACCGAGCTCTCCGGCTACGCGTCGGCGACCCACGCCATCGACCTCACCGCTCCGACGACCCTCTATGTCAACCTGACCGCGGACGCGGCCCTGGGCGTCTACACGCCGCTCTGGGCGTTCTCCAACGCGGCGGTCGGAGCTCTGGCCGTATCGGGGAACGGGACCGCAGCGAACCCGTACGTGATGCCCAGCCTCCAGCCCACGGCGATCGGGTCGACCTTCGGGATCTACAACGAGTACGGCTTCCCGGCATACCCCGCGGTCCTGTTCTACCGGACGAGCGTCCCGGTCGAGTTCGCACGGCCGCCTCCCTTCACCACCACGACCGACACCGCGGCCGGCGCGGGGACCTACCTACCGGCGACCAACGACCCGCCGTACTGGTTCTGGGGCGCCTCGAACGTCTCGATCGTCAGCGCGGGCGGCATCTCGGGCTGGTTCGCCGAGAACGCCTTCATCCCGACGCTCTTCAACGCCTTCAACGTCGTCTTCTACGAGGGCGGCCACAATCTCGTGGCGAACTCCACCTTCGATTCCGAAGCGCAGGGCCTTCTGCTCTACAGCGGCGGGACGTTCTTCGGCCCGGCGAAGGTAGGGGGCGGCAACAACACCGTCTGGGGCAACACGTTCGAGGAGCGATCCCCCCCGAGCGCGCGCTTCCCTCTCCTGTCGTCGAGCCTCGCGGTAGGCCTCATGGTCGCCGAGTCGAACGACCTCATCTACAACAACAAGTTCCTCTCGCCGATCACGGCCTGGCAACTGCCCATCGACCTCTACACCGGCGCCCCGGAGCTCTTCACCAACTCCTGGAATGTCGCTCGGCAGCCCGCCTCCAACGTGAACCACGCTAGCGGATTCCCCTTCGAGCCGCTCACGGGAAGCATCCTGGGCACCTCCTATCAGGGGGGCAACTTCTGGTGGGACTACGGGGACGCCGCGCGAGGCAATCCCTACGGTGTTCTGCCCTACCACGAGAACCTTACGACGCTGCTGCCGAGCCTGCTCGGCGGTCCGGTCTACCATGCGAGCTATATCTACCCCGGCGGGGACTCGGTGCCGCTTCTGCCGTTCACTCTCTACCCGCTGACGGTCGAGGCGACCCCCGCCTCGCCGGGGTCGGTCTGGGGGGCGAAGATTTCCAACGCGACCGAGCTGCTCGCGAACTTCACGACCGGCGCGAGCTCCGAGGTGGTCTACCTTCCGAACGGGAGCTACTCCTACGCGGGGCTGAGCTCTCCTGGCTACCTCTACACCGGCCCGACGCCCGGTTCGCTTACGATCGCGGGGTCGAGCGCGACCCTGGCGCTCCCGTTCTCGAGCGTGCAGACCTACCCGGTGATGTTCGTCCCCAGGGTGGTCGTCGCCGGGGCCACGTGGGGAGCCGAGATCCTCAACAAGGCCACGTTACTCTTCTCGAACTTCACGACCGGCGCCACCTCGCGGGTCCTCAACCTCCCGAACGGGACCTACGCCTTCCGCGCGATCGGGACCGCGAACCTCCTCATCCCGCCGCGCAAGGCGGGCGGGTTCAAGGTTGACGGCCACG
This sequence comes from Thermoplasmata archaeon, assembly GCA_021817605.1. Classification (GTDB taxonomy): domain Archaea; phylum Thermoplasmatota; class Thermoplasmata; order Lutacidiplasmatales; family UBA184; genus Lutacidiplasma. The sequence goes on from JAKAUN010000013.1 coordinate 123,652, forward strand.
AGCGGTTCGTCGTGCTTCCGTTCCACGGGCCCTCCGGGTTCCGCTCGCTCGTCTTCCATGCCCGGGGGCTCCCGCGGTTCACCGCTTGGTCCGTGAGGGTCAACGGGACCTCGGCGGTAGGCTATCCGTACAACCTCACCGCCGTGACCGAGCGCAAGGCGATCCTCTTCGCACTTCCCGCGGGGAGCTACGACTACCGGGTCACCGGCCTCCCGGGCTACGCGGTGAGCCCGGCCAAGGGCGTCGTCACGCTGCCCTCCTCCTCGAACGTCGCCGTGCACCTCAAGTTCAAGGTCTACAGCTACCGCGTCACGTTCACCGAGTCGGGTCTCCCGGCAGGGACGGCATGGGCGGTCAAGGTCGGCAAGGAAGGCCGGCATGCGTCGGTCCCGTCCCTCGTGTTCTCCCTGCCGAACGGCAGCTACACCTTCAGCATCCGACCCAAGGCGGGTTGGAACACCACCTACCGGGGGAGCTTCACCGTGAACGGCACGACGGTGAGCCTCCCGGTCGTCTTCTCCCCCTACACCTACGCGCTCACGTTCGACGAGAGCGGGCTCGCCAGCGGCACGAACTGGAGCGTCACGGTGGGGAGCACGACCCACGTCGCCTCAGCTCCGAATCCGATCGTGTTCGCCGAGAAGAACGGCAGCTATGCCTATTCGGTCGGCGTCGTGACCGGCTTCGCGGCGAGCCCTTCCAGCGGCACGATCGGCGTCGCCGGCCACGGCGTGGTGCAGGCGATCGCCTTTGCCGCGGCTCCGGTGGCCGTCCCGCTTTCCCCGCTCGGTCGTTCCCCCCTCGCCTTCGCCCTGCCCCGACAGGACTAGTCGCGAGGAGCCGAGCTCAGCGCGGCGAGCACGGCGTTACTGCGCCTCACGGCGGGAAGCCGCCCGCGGGACGGGCGAGGCAGCTGCTCGACCTCCCCATCTTCTCGGAACGGGTCGAAGACGGACGAGGGGCGCTCTCGACCCTCCGGTGGCCGACGGCGCGCGTCAAGCGAGGGCTGGCGGGCCAAGCCGAGGCCGGCGAGCCAACCGATGCGCCCCGGATGACCTGGGTGATTTAGTTGGCGAGCTACCCCCCGAGCTCGTGCAAGAAGATCGGACGGTCTTCGGGCCGAACGCCCTCGGACCACGGAGGATCTGCCTCCTCGGGCCCAAAGCCTCAGGAGATGCACTAGGGATGCGACTCAGGGCCCCCCCGGACGCGACGGTGCCCCCCAGGCAACCCCGAGGGGCGTTGGCACGCACCCTCCCACGGCTCGCCGGCGTCCCGACGCCGGCGTGAAAGGCCGGACCGGGGGGTGGGGCCCCGGCGGCCCGCGGTCGAGAGGGAGGATGCGCGGGGGATCTGCGTCTTCTAGCTTGTGGTCCCCAGGATGATCCTCGGGTCGATTCCCGAGAGCGTGACGTTGGCGGCAACGTAGACCAGGTGGTCCGTGGGGTCGTAGACGAGCGAGGAGGGATTCGCCCCAACAAAGTAGCTGTCGACTACGAGCGTCCCCTCGAGGACCGAGAACGTTCCGTCGCCGGCGTTGCCGACCACGAGGTGTCCGTCGTAGGCGTCAAAGGCGATGCCGGTCGGCTGGTTGCCGACGCCGACGGTCGACGCCAGCGCATCGGTAGGCGTCACGAAGGCGACCTCGTTGAGCCCCGGAAGGGTCACGTAGAGGAGGCCCGAGGTCGTGTTGACCGCGAGCCCGCCGGGCGCCGCGGGCAGCGTGAGATTGGCCACGACGGCGAAGGCGTGGATCTCCCAGACGATCCCCCCGCCGGTGGCGTTCCCGATCAGGAAGATGTTGTTGTTCGCGGGGTCGTAGTCGATGGCCCGCGGGGTGCCGCTGAGCGGGATGACCTGCTTCTGGTTGGGGAACAGATTGTTCGCAAGGGAGTAGATCGTGACCGTCTGGTTGCCTGCGTTCGCGACGTAGAGCTTCTCGTTGGACGGGTTGAAGACGACCCCGACCGGCGCCGAGCCGGCCCCGGTAGGGATGCTGCCGAGCGAGGCGAACGTGGTGGCGTTGAGGAGGGTGAGGTTGTCCGAACCGCGGTTCGCGACGTAGAGCGCGTTCAGCTTGGGGTTGTAGGTGGCCGCGGACGGGTAGAGTCCCACGGTCACGTTGCGCACGAACGCGCCGCTCGTGCCGTCGAGGAGGAAGACACGGGTGGGCGCGGAGGCCCGATCGCTTCCGAGGATCTGGCGGGTCGCCGGGTCAAAGCCGAGAGGGGTGAGCGAGGAGCTGGCGAAGCCGTGCGAGGCGAGATCGATCGTCTGGGCGACCCCGAGGGGGCACGCCACGTAGGAGGCCCCCTCCAGGGTACCCGAGAGGGAGAGGAACGAGCTCGTCGTGCCGTTGGCCGCGAGGAGGCCCACGCCTTCCCCGTGGTACTCCCCGAGGACGAGGGCGGAACCGGCGACCGCGGAGAAGGCGGAGGACGGGAGCGCGAGCAGCGCGTTGGCCGAGAGGTCGGCGACGAAGTAGGCATCCCCGGTCCCAGCGTAGCTGCAGGTGAGCTGGGGAACGAAGGAGACGGCCTCCGGGTCCTTCCATTGGGCGAAGGAGGTCACGGTGCCGCTGAAGCTCATCGCGTAAACGGTCGAGTGCCCCGCGGTGCCTGCCAGGAGCTCGCCGGCCACGCTGCCGAAGTTGTACGGGGCGACCGAGGGACCCTCGACCGCCGTCCCGAACGAACCGATCGGCGTCAGGTGGTTCGCAGGGTCGATCGCCACGACGTTGCCGCTCGTCCCGCCGACCGCGAGGAGGTCGTAGCCGAAGGAGCCCGAGTAGTCGAAGGCGAGGCCCGCGTAGCCCCCGCTCAGGTTCGGAAGCGTAAGGGTCGCGGCGACGGCAGAGCTGCTCCCGACGGCCGGGATCTCGAAGAGCGAACCCTGCTGCAGGACGTAGACGATCCCGGCCGGGAAGTTGCCGAGGCCGGTGGAAACGGCGATCGCCTGCTCGGGACACTTCTTGACGGAGCTAAGGAGCGAGGCGAACGGGGCGACCGCTCCTGTCGGAGAGACCGAATAGACGGTGGAACACGAGGAGGCCGAGAGGACGAGAAGCTCGGTCGGCGTGGCGGCCACGGCGTTGGGACTAGGGACGCTCGCGAACCGGTACGGTACGGAACCGCCGTTGCTCGGAGCCGCCCGGACCTGCCCGGCGGCACCCGAAAGCAGCGCGAGGATCACCAACGACGCCGCGGCAGCCCATACCACGGCGCGCCGCTGTTCGATCGAGGTCCCAGAATTCGTCACACTCTTGTTTCGTGTCGTCGACATTGTCTCAGTCGTAGTCCCCCAGCCCTTACCCGTTAGGGTGACCATATAAAAGGTCCCCGTTGCCCCGAAGGGGATACCTGCTGCGGGAACGGCAGAGCCTCGACGTTTTCCCGGGGTAGGGCCTAGCCGTTATGGCCGTCCCCGAAATCCCCGGAAGAGTGTTGGAGTTCGGTCGCGCGCCGGCCACGGTGATGTTCACCGACATGGTCGGCTACTCGGAGCTCACCCAGCGCGACGAGAGCGGGGCGCTCCGCCTGCTCAACGAGCACCGTCGGATCGTGCGCCCGCTGCTGGCCGAGCACGGCGGACGCGAGGTCAAGACGATCGGCGACGCGTTCATGGTGGAGTTTTCGGACTCGCTCTCCGCGGTCCGCTGCGCGCTCGCCATCCAGAGCAGGCACGCCGAAAGGAATCGTGACCCCTCGGTCGCCGAGGTCACCATCCGCATCGGGCTGCACGCCGGCGAGGTGATTCACCAGGAAGGGGACCTCTTTGGCGACACGGTCAATATCGCCTCCCGGATCGAGCCTCTCTCCCCGCCGGGGGGGATCTGCCTGTCCGCCCCGGTCTACGATGCCGCCCAGGCCGATCTGGACGTCCTCGCCATCCCGGTGGGCCCGGCGACCCTCAAGAACATCCACTTGCCGGTCCCGATCTACCGGATCGACCCTCGGCCGGAGCGCTACCTTCCCATCCGCGAGGGGCCGTGGGTGGACCGGGAGGAGGAGCTCGTACAGCTCGGGGCCGCGCTCTCCTCCGTGGTCGCGGGGAGCGGCCGGGTCGTCCTCGTGGACGGGGACATGGGCGTCGGAAAGACCCGCCTCGCCGAGCAGATCATCCGCCTCGCGACGCGTCGCGAAGCGCGGGTCGCTTGGGGTCGGGCGTCGGAGGAAGGGGCGTCGGTCCCCTACACGCTCTGGGTACAGGCCATCGAGGCCCTCGCCACCGAGTTCCCCCGCGAGGCGGTGGTGGAGGCGGCCGGGGAGTACTCCGCAGAGCTCCAGAGGCTCGTACCAAGCCTCGGTCTCTCCGCGGCGTCGAAGGACGGTGGGACCGAGCCTGACCCGGACCGTGCTCGAGACCGCCTGTTCGCGGGGGTCGCCCACTTCTTCGGCGAGCTTGCCCGCCAACACCCGATCGTCCTCCTCCTGGACGACCTCCAGTGGGCCGATCCGGGTTCGGCCCATCTGCTCCGCTCGCTCGCACGGTCCGTCCCGGAGGGCCCGCTCTTGCTTCTCGTGCTCCACCGCCCCGTGTCGGCGGACGCCTCCTCCGTGCCGACAGAGACCCTCTCCGCCCTCGAACTCCTCCCAGGGAGCCTACGAATCAGCCTGCGTAGCCTCACGATCGACTCCGTCCGCCAGCTCGTGCTGGCGCTCCTCAAGACCAAGGCGATCCCTGACGAGTTCGTCCGGCAGATCTTCGGGGCCACGGGGGGGAATCCCTACTTCCTCGAGGAGGTGATCCGTTCGCTACGGGAGCTCGGCATCCTGTCGAAGGAGCCCGGGGCCCCCCTCCCCCGGCTCCCGGAGACCCTGCCCCTCCCGGACTCGGTCCGACGGCTGGTCCGCCAGCGTCTCGAGCGACTGGACGAGCCGTTGACCGCCTTCCTGAGGACCGCGTCGGTCCTGGGATACGAGTTCCCCCTGGAGCCGCTCTCGCGCCTCACGGGCCTCGCCGCCGAACCGCTGACGGAGCGCCTGGGCCAGGCGGTCGCGCTCGGCTTGCTGACCGAGCTGAGCGGCGAGCAGGGTTCGGTCCGTTATGCCTTCCCCGACCGACTGGTGCGGGAGACGCTCTACGCCGACAGCCCCGTCGCCCGCCGCGTGCGGGACCACCTGCGGGCGGGCGAGGCGCTCGACGGCCTCCGCAACGCCGGCCATCGGGTCCCTGCGGCGGAGGTCGCCTACCATTTCCAGCGGGCCCAGGCGACGGACCGGGCGCTCACCTACACGCTCCTGGCCGCCGAGGAAGCCACCCGCGTCTTCGCCCGCGAGGAGGCGGTCCGGCAGTACCGAGAGGCTCTCTCGCTGCTCGAGGTGCGGCCCGAGGAGAAGGTCCGCGCCCGGGTGCTGGAGGCGCTGGGGGGCCAGCTCTACCGCCTCGGCCAGATCGAGGCCGCGTATTCCAGCCAGAGGGACGCGATCGCCTGTTTCGAGCGTCTCGGTGACTTACGGGCCGCCGGGAACCTGCATCGGAAGATCGCCCACTCGATGCGGGACGACCCGGTCTGGGCTCGTCACCACTGGGAGGAGGCGCAGCGCCTCCTCGAGGGGGGGCCCGAGACCGCCGAGCTCGCCCATCTCTACGTTACGATCGCCGGCTACCGTTACGAGGAGGGCGACACGCAGGGAGCCCGGGAGCTCTACGGACGCGCGGTCGGGGTCGCCCGGACCGTCCAAGACCCTTCCACCCAGGTCTCCGCCGAGATCGTCCTCGCGGGGTTGCGCCCGGCGCACGAGGCCGCCGCGCTGTTCAGGGATCTCGGGGAGGCGATCGAGGTGGCCGAACGCGAGCGCTTGGACGACTACCTGCCTACCCTCTACATGGTCCTCGCGATCGCGCGGTTGCACGTCCAGGGCGACGCCCCCGGCTCGCAGCAGGCGCTTGACGCGGCCCTCGAGCGCGCCCGCCGGGCGCGGGACACCTACTCCCTGCGCGCGGTGGAGGGGAACTTCTCCACCTACCTTGCCTGGCGGCTCGGAGACTACGAGCGGGCTTTGCGGACGGTCGAAGCCCACCTCCAGTACGCCGCCGGCGACCCCCGAAAGCTCTCGGCGACCGCCATCCTGGTCGACGCCGACATCGCTCTTGCCCGGGGGGAGTCGGACCGGCTCGCGCGGGACCTCGAAGAGGCGGGAGCCCTCCTCGAGGGGGGAGGCGACTGGAGCGAGCGGGTCCACCTGCGGAACGAGCGGGGCCGCGCCGAGCTCCGACGCGACCGTCCCACCCGCGCCCTCGAGATCCTCCACGAAGCCGGTGAGCTCGCGGTCCGCGCGGGCGCCCCTGCCCTGATGGCCGCGCTGTACGCCGAAACGCTCCACCTCGAGATCGAGGCCGCGCTCCGCGCCGGGAACCTGGAGCGGGCGGGCGAGGAACTTCGTGCCTTGGAGGGGCTCGGACGGGACTCCGATCAGCCCACCGTACGCGCCTACACCGCCCGGGCTCGCGCCCTGCTCCTCGGCCGTTCGGGCGACCTCTCCGGGGAGCTCGGAGCGCTCGAAGAGGCCACCACGCTCTGGGAGAAGATCGGCTGGGCCTACGAACTTGCCCGGACCCGGCTGCTGCTTGCCGGAGCCTACCGCCGCTCCGGCGCTCCCGAGCGGGGAGCTCCGCTCGAGGACTTGGCGCGGGGCTACCTCAACCGGGTGGGCTCCAAGGACCTCGCTGGGTAATCCTCGCATGGGCTCCTGCCGCCCCGTCCGATCGGGCGTCGGCTCCCGCCGGCTGGGGGGGTCGACCTGTCCGTGCCTCGCTTTCGCGGTCGGGCGGACGAGCTCTCCATCGGCGTACTTCATTTCGGCGCTGTCGTGTGCCCCGTCACCGTGAACTCCCTCTTGCTGCGGTGAGAACGCCGTAGTTCTGCCCCCATGGTTGCTACCACCCCGGGAACTCCGCAGGCGGATCCCAGCGGGGGAAGCCCCCCTACCCATCGCCGCCTCCTGGCGCTCACCAGCCTCGGTCATTTCGTGAACGACGGGACGACCTTCTTCGTCCCGGTACTTGCCGCGCTCCTTGCGAGCGGCCGCGGCGCATCGCCGATCGAGATCACGGCCATGCTGGTCGTCTACTACGCGTCCTCCTCGCTCCTCAGCCTCTCCGTCGGGCGGTGGGCCGACCGATCCGGCCATCCCCAGGCCCTGATGGCTGTCGGCATGTCCCTCCTCGGCTGCGGAATGGGTGGTTTCTATCTCGCCCTCTCGCTCTTCACAGGGACGGCGGGCTTCGCCACGGCGCTCGTCTCTGCCTTCGTGGTAGGTTTCGGCAGCTCCTTCTACCATCCGTTGGGAGCTTCGCTCCTGCAGGCCGGCTACGAGCGCAAGGAGCTCGGGAGCGCGCTCGGCTTCAACGGGGCGATGGGCAGCGTGGGTCGGGCCCTTTACCCGACGCTGTTCTTCCTCGTGGGCCTCGTTCTCACTCAGGACTCTGCGGTGCTCGCGTTCGCCGCGGTCGGCCTGCTCGCTGCGGGTGTCATGGTGCCGACACGTTCTCGGGCTACGACGGCGGCAAGGCCCCCTCCGGGGCCCAGCCGACCCCCGCGGGCTCGCGAGGCGTTCAGCCTCGGCATCGTGATGCTGACGCTCGTCGCGTTCGTGCGATCGGCGGCGAATCTCGGCATCGTGGCCTTTCTCCCCACCTACATGCACTTCGTCCGGCCGCTATGGGCGGGAGCGCCGCTCGGGGTGGAAGTGACCATCATGTATCTCGGGGGGATCCTGGGCCAGCCGTTCTTCGGGCTCCTGGCGGATCGCGCCGACGGCAGGCTTCTCCTCGGTCTGAGCTCCCTCGGGGCGGCCCTCGGCACCCTCGGATTCCTCGTGCTCGGAGGGGCGGCCGCCATCCCCCTCCTGTTTTTGATCGGCTTCTTCACGTTCAGCGCGTTCCCGCTCCTGATGACCCTCTCTGCCGAACATGTGGACCCTCGTTCCACCAGCCTGGCCAACGCCCTGGTCTTCGGCGTGGGGACCGGCGTGGGGGGTGTGGTGGGTCCCTTGGCCGTCGGCCTCATCGCGTCGGGCCGGTACCTCCACCTCGCCCAGGGGTTCTACGCGATGATTCTCCTCGGGTTCGTTGCGGCGGTCGCGGTGGCCGCCATTCCTCGCTCGGGGACCCGGCGGCTCCGCATGTCCCTCTTCGGGTAGCCCGACCGCACCGGAGGGCAGGTTCCCTCGTCAGGTCGGGCTCGGAGACAGGCGCAGGGGGTATCGCCCCCGGGAAACGATGGGCCGCGGGTCGAGGCCGAAAAGCCCGCCTTCTCGACCGGGGTCCTCAGTGCGGCGGACAGGCAGGTTTGCCGGGGCTGGAGCCCTCGGTCGGGTTCGCGTGGGCGGTTGGGCGCCTGCGCTCGCCTCCCCGGTCTCGCCGTCCGCGAGTCCATCGCATTCGCTCGGTCAGGTCCAGTTCGGTTCGTGGTCCTCGGTCCACGTTCGCGCCGGTCCTCCCGGGCCCCTCGTGCCGGGGCCCGGTCGCCTGCCGTCCCCCAAGCCCTTGGGCGAGCCAGGGTGCGGCGCCGGCCAAGCCCGTGGCGGGCCCGCGCGGGCCTTCACGCCGTCGGGCGCCGAAAGTGGAGGACCGCGACCGGCCTGGGCTCCCTACCGGACCGTCTCATAATGGAGCAGGATCTCCCCATCCTCACCGTGCTTGGTTTCGAGCAGCTTGAGCGTATTCTGCTCCCTCATCGGTCCCCAGTATCTCGGGCCTCTACCGTAGACGACCGGCATGACAAAGAACCAGTAATCGTCGGCGAGACGGCGCGAGAGGACCTCTTGGCTCACCCTCGGTCCGCCTTCCACGATGATGTTTCCTCCCTTCTCGCGCCTCAGTCGGGCCAAGACCCGCGTGAGGTCGCCCTTGAGCATCCGGGTGTTCTCCCAACCCGGTGACTTCAGGCTTCGCGACAGGCAGACCTTGTCGACCCGGTCGAGGAAGCGCGAATAGTCGACCTGGTAGGGCGGGTCGCTGGGCTTACGGGCCTTTCCGGACCAAACGCGCCGGTGGCCCAGGAAGGACCTTCGGCCCATGACCACGGTGGTGACGTCGTCGTAGCGCGCGATCCACATGTGGCGGAAGAGCGCGGTCGGCTTCCGCGAGGGTCGCTCTGAGCCCGGATACTTCGGGAACGCCCCGCGACCGTCCAGCGTCATGTACACGTTCGCCGTGACCTTTCGTACCATCAGGGTCTGGAGCGCGACCGCCAAGGATAGACCTTCTGGTTTCCCCGGCTCTGGGAAGGAACCCTCCGCATCCGGTCTCGTTCCCAAAGTCCTCCGGGGCAGCTGTGTCCCATAATTCGATGAGCGGGTAGGCACTTCGAGGGAGAGGACCCTCTTCCACTGGAGCGGAGGGGGGTCTAAATGACCGGAATTTCTCCTCGAGATGCCCGAAGACCGTCGCGCCGCCTACCGGGCCTACGATCGGGTCCGTCGGCATGAGCTGGAGATCGTCACCCGACTGCTCGAAGAGATCCTCCCCGAGATGCCCAAACCTCGGGGC
>JAKAUN010000007.1 GCA_021817605.1 Thermoplasmata archaeon
CACGCCTCCCTCTCGGTAGTTTCGGCACCAACGGCGCAACGTGCTCTCGGAGATCCCGAAGAGCTTGCAGAGGTCCGCAGCGCGGATCCCTCGTTCCAGATGCTGGCGAACGACCTGCGGTCGGAGGCGGACATCTTCTCGGACCAAGCTGACCCCTTCCCGGGGCCGGTCATATGTCCTGTCAATTCAGCCGGTCAGATGTCCGGACACTGCACACCTAGCCAAGCCGTGCCGGCAATCATCGACCCGAGCTGAACCGAGTCAGAGGAAGGCGCACCAGCTCTTGGCCCGCGAAGCCGGGGTGGAGCGGGTGAGGATCCCTCGTGCCCTGACCGAGCGACGACGGTGGGGAGCGATCCCTTCGACCTGGGAGGGAGGTCGCTTGCGGGCTCGGGAGCTCAACGAGTGATCCTTCGCCCGACCCCACGCGATCGGGACCGTGGGCGGGATGCTGGGCGACCCTTCGGGCCGGTCGAGACCCGTCGCGTCGCGCGAGACGACCTCGGGCTAGTGCCTCCTCCCTTCATGCGCCGAACGAACGAGCCGAACCGGCGGTCCCCGCGCACGGAGTCGAACCAGATCGCCAGCATGATGAACGGCGTCACCCCGAGGTGCTCGCGTCGGGCGCGCTCGAGCCACGCGAAGGTTTGGTCGTTCTCCCCGAGGATGGCGTGGAGCCCGGCGAGGGCGGTGGCGTAGCCTCGGCCTTGCTCGACCTCCGAGCGCATCTCCTCCAGAACGCGGCGGGCCTTCTCTCGGGCACCGGCATGGACGTAGGCCCACGCAAGGCTCGTTCGCACCATCGGGTCGCGCCCCGACGCCAGCCGATCCGCCGTCTCCAGCTCGGCGAGCCCCTCCCTCGCGCGTCCGAGCTTGAGGAGGCAGATCCCTAGGTTCTCGTAGCCGTTCGTGTCGCGAGGCGCTAGCTCGACCGCGCGCCGAAGGAGCGGCAACCCCTCCGCCGGCCGCCCCCAGAAGAGGTAGACGGATCCCGCCAGCCAGTGGGCCGGGGCCGAGAGGGGGTCGAGCGCCAACGCCCGCAACGCCGGAGGCTCTGCCTCTTCGAAGCGGCGCTGAATCGCGAGGATGCGCGCGCGCAGCGAGTGGGCCCTTGCCAGATTCGGCTTGAGTTCGATGGCCTTGCGGCTCGCCCTCTCGGCCCCGGGGAAATCCCAGGAGTAGAGCCGGGCCGCGGCCAGCGCCAAGTGCGCTTCTGCGGCGTTGGGGTCGATCCGCAACGCCCGCCTCGCCGAGGCTTCACCCTCCCGAAGGACCTCCTCCCCCGAGCGGAACCCCTCGATCCAGAGGATCAGCTGCGCGCGCGAGCGGCCGACCAGCGCGGCCACACACTGCGGGTCGCGCTCGAGGGTCTGGTCGAACGCATCCCGGGCGGCCATGATGTCGTGGTCGGTGTTCGCCTGCTCGAGGAGCGACTCGCCCCTCAGGAGGCTCGTGTAGGCTTCGAGGTCGTCCGTGGGCCGACGCCCGATCTCCTTCTTCTCGGAGGAGGCAAGGCGGAGCCTCAGCGCCCCCGCGATCCCGGCGGCAATCTCGCCCTGGATCCGCAGGATCCCCTTGAACCGGCGGTCGAACGCCGCCGACCACACCTGCGACTCGCTCGCCACGTCGATCAGCTTTGCCGTGACACGGAGCTCGTCTCCCACCTTCCGCACGCTTCCCTCGAGGACCGAGGCGACCTCGAGCGTGCGGCCGATCTCCCGGACCGTGGCCGCCTTCGTCTTGAACGACATCATCGACGTCCGAGCGATCACCTGGAGCCTCGAGAGGTTCGAGACCGCCATCGTGACCTCCTCGGTGAGGCCGTCCGCGAAGTACTCGTCCGCCGGGTCGGGGCTCATGTTCACGAACGGCAAAATCGCAACCCGTTGTCCGGCAGGGGAAACGCTCGCCTCGGGCACTTCGCGCCGAGCGGGCTCGGCCTCCCACGGGAGCACGACCTTGTAGACGTCCATAGGCAGCCGGACGTTCTTGAGGCGCTGGGAGCCGAGGGACGCGAGGGGCGTCCCTAGCTTGTTATGGACCTGGGCATAGACCTCCTCGGAAAGGCAGATCCCTCCCGCGTCGGCGAGCGGCTCGATCCGCGAGGCGACGTTCACCGCGTCGCCCACCACGTCCCGCCCGCGTCGGACGACGTCCCCGAGGTGAAGACCGATGCGCAGGTCGATACGCCCGTCGGAGGGAGCGGTGCGGTTCGCCTCGCGGACCGAGCGCTGGATCTCGATCGCGCACAACGTGGCTTCGAGGGCGCTCGAGAACTCGACCAGGAACCCGTCGCCCATCGTCTTGATCTCCCTCCCCCGGAAGCGAGGGAGCACCGAGCGCAGGAGCCTCTGCTGCCGCGCCAAGAGCGCCAGCGCGTTGGCCTCGTTCTGCTGCGTCGCGCTCGTGAAACCGACCATGTCCGTGAACATCAGCGTGGTCAGTTCACGGGTGTCGGACACGCGAGCGAATCCCGCTTCGGTGAGTTAAATCCTATGGACTTCTGTGGAACGGGATTCCCAGGGCTCCCGGCCGACCCGGGGGCCTGCCGACTCGCACGGCCTAACGCGGAGTACAGGAAAGAGGAGGGGGACCCGGCTCACCACCGGGTCCCGGAAAGAGTTAGGGTGTCCCTCGAACGATTCCCCTAGCTGAGGGAGAGGCTCACCGTCTGGTTGAGGTTCACGACCGTGACGCTCCCGCTCGCGGGGGAGATCGTCCCGGAACCTTGGACCAGGGCTGTCGTGTAGTTGTAGCTGCCCGGGACCTCGTAGAAGACCACCGCCGGTGTGCTCGTCGACTGCGTGAACCCGTTGAGGGTCACGGACCAGGTGGTACCCTGCGACCACCCGCTCAGCGTGAACGTCACCGAGTACGCCGTGATCGGGAGCGGGAAGTAGTCCCCACCGCTCTGGATGAAGCCGAACTCATTGTACGGCAATCCGCTGCCCGGGACGTAGTTGGCCCAGAAGTTCCCGCCCTGGTACGGGGAGCGGACGATGGTGCCGCTGAGGGTGTGGCCGTTGTACGACACGGCGTAGCCCCGCGGCTCGACCATCGAGAGGTTCCAGTTCTCCAGGTTGAGCTCCCCGTAGCCGTAGAACATGTTCATTTCCGGGGCGAACGCCGTGATGGAGGTCGCGACGTAGTTGTTGTAGATCAGGTCCCCGGATTCGAAGGCAAAGATCCCGATCGGGGGACCGTTCTGGGCCCCGTTTCCGGGGTACATCATGGGAGAGAGGGACGAGCTGTTGACGAACCGGTTGCCCCAGACCACATTGGAGCCCACACCGGAGAGGCTCGCGAGGAGCAGCGAACTGCCTTGGCCGACGAACTTGTTGTGGCCGATCAGATCGTGCGAGCCACCCCAGACAATGACGTTCGCCATCGGCAGGAGCCCGGTCGGTCCGTAGTCGTCGAGGAAGAACCAGCCCGTGATCCCCTTCGCGTTCCAGATCGTTACGTTGGAGGCATTGAACAGCTCGAACTGGAGGTTGTTCGTCACCGGGAGGCCCACGGCGACGAGGTATCCCTGGTAGATCGGCGCGTAGGTGAACCGCATGAGCGACGGATGCTGGAGGCTAACGTGCGCCGTCGTGCCGGCGAACAGCACACCGGGGAAGACCGGGAACAAGTAGTCGTTCATCTCCCCGAAGACCGGGTTGACGCCGCCCCTCGCGGGGTTGTTCTCGATGAGGTAGGGGTTGCTCGCCGAGCCGGTTCCCCGGGTCGAGAGGGCAGCGAGCTGGCCGTTGTTCCACGCGAACAGGGGAGTGTAGACGCCGGTGAGCATGTTGCGCTGGAGACCGAGGTTGAGCTGGATGTGGTCGCCGGCGCTGACCGAAACCGTGGTCGCGAGGGGCGTATAGTCGCTCAGCATCGCGTTGACGGTGTAGGTTCCCGGGGGAACCGCGTAGCTCACCGAGCTCGAGGTCTGGGTCGGCGCCCAGGCAGCGATGTTCGGGTTGAACGCGCCGCCCGGCGTGAAGAAGACGAACGCATTGGAGGGGGAAAGCGCGGCCGACACGGTCGCCGCTCCTGCGTTCCCGCCGGGAGTGGCATTCCAGAACGGGGTCGGGATCGAGGGACCGGCGCCGACCGATACGATTCCTGGGGTCGTGTAGGTCTCGGCGATTCCTTCCGAGCTCTCGCCCGTGTCCGTGCCCACGTTCCACGCGGACGGCGGGTTAACGTACTTGCCGAGCCCGCTGTCCCAGTACTGGAGCTGCTCGGTGGCGTTGATGCCGTAGACGGAGGTGGTCGTTCCCCCGCCAGGGCCACCGATCATGAGTTCGGCGTCGTAGAGGAGGAAGTTGGTCGGCGTGAGGTTCCCGCCGTCAACCAGGAACGGGGAAGCCGGGACCGACCCGATAGGCGTCGTCGAGTTGAACAGCACGGTGTCGTAGACCCCCGCGGCCTCGTTGACGTGGGTCGCAGCGTTCACGATGTCGTAGCCGAACCGGACCGTGGTGTAGCCGTAGCCCGTCGACGCAAGGTTTGTGATGCTCGAGTTGACGAACAGATGGACCGTCACCGGCATCGTGATCGGGATCGTCGGACCGAAGTCGTAGTAGAAGAACGGGTAGACCGGCGTACCGTTGTACGAGTAAAGCGTCCCGTTCGCGAGGGAGACGCTCGGGGAGGAGAAGTTCCAGATGTTGTCGAGGAAGGTGACCGTACCGGGGACGAGGTTCCAGTACATCACGTTCTGGGTCCAGAAGTCGTAGCTGCTGTGGTTCTTGACCGTCGTACCGTTGGTGACCGTGTTGAGCTGTACGCCGAAGGTGTTGTTGCCCCCGGTCGTCGAAAGCGCGCCGTCGTTGTTCACCAGGAACGTGTTGACATTGTTGATGGTGATGGAGCCCTCCCAGCTGGAAGAGCGCAGCGTGTAGGGCTGGGGGATCCCGGTCGTGTTGCGCACGCCGAAGGTCCCGATGCCCATCGGGGCGGGAGCGACCGTCGTGAGAGGACTCACGGCGCCGTTACGGACCGTGGCATGCCCGACGAGGTTCGGCAGCGAGACCGCCGCCCGCGGGATATGATCCGCCTTGGTCGTGGCCAGGATCCGCTGCTCGAGGGAGCTGCTCGAAGTGACCGAGCTCGGGAGCGCAGGGTGGCCCCCGCCGTCGTGGGGTGCCGCCAGGTAGCCGGGGGCTTGGGGCGCCAGCGCGCTGTGGACCGGGGCCGGGAGGGTCGCGGCCGCCAGCGCGATCGAGGTCACGGTCGTGAGCACGACGGCAAAGACCAGAACTAGGTGCCGATGCGACATGGTTTCGGGCCTAACTCGCGGACCTATATAGGTTGTAAAACACCTGCTTGGGTCCGGGAGCTTGTCCGCGGGGCCCTCTGTCCCGGGCGACGGAGGATCGGCCCCGCCGGCGACCGAAGGCTCGCACGCTTCCCGAGGCCGCGGGCACGCTCTCGTGTCGGCGTTCGGCTACGGAATCCCGACCCACATTTCCCGGCTCCGGCCCGGCCGTCGGCCCCCGGAGGGTTCTGTCCCGAAAGGGTCCCGACAGCATGGGCCCGATCGCCCGGGAACGCTGCAACAGGTCGAACGGATCAGTAGCGTACGGTGCGCAGGGAAGTCATCGTCACGGCGCCCCCGGCCAGGACCGCAACGAACACTCCTCCCGAGAGGAGGAAGAACGTCTCGATCGAGGTGCGTTCCGCGAGCCAGCCGGCGAAGATCGGTCCCAGGGGTCCTCCCGCGACGATCACGGCGGAAAAGCTCCCCAACACCCGGCCCAGCAGCGGGCGCGGCACCTTGGCCTGAATGACGATAGTGATCGGGAGGTTGGTGACGGCGAGCGCGACCCCGACAACGGCCATGAGCCCGAGGGCCAAAGGCACGGTGGTCACGAAGCCGAGGAGAAGGATCGCCGCACCGATGCTGACCCCGCCCGCGAAGAGGTAGTGCCCCGCGCTCTCGCGGGTGTCGACGCGCCCCATCGCCGTGGCTCCGACCAGCGAGCCGGCGGCCACGAACGCCCCCAGGAAGCCGTAGACCGCGGAGCCGCCATGGAGCACGTAGCGGGAGAACGGTGCGAGCAGGGCGAAGACCCCGGTGGCGAAGAAGTTCACGACGAGGCCGAGGAGCAGGATCTCGATCATGAAACGGTGGGAGCGGATGAACGCGAACCCTTCGGCGAGCTCCTGGCGGAACCGCCGGTTGGGGGGTGCAGCCGCCTGCGGGGCCGGGCGCCTCCCGCGGGGGATGGCGAGGACGAGCGCGGCGGCGGCGAAGAACGTCAGAGCGTCGTACTCGATCGGCAGCGCGACGCCGAGCAGGGCGACGAAGACCCCTCCGAGGGAGAGCCCCACGATCTGGTTCATCGAGCCGCTCACGGAGAGAAGCCCGTTGGCGGGCGGGAGGTCGCTCACCTCCACCACCGAGGGGACATAGGCGGCGGTCGTGGTACGGACGACGGTGGCGCCGCTCGCGAGCGCGAGAACCAGGACAAGGAGGCCGGGGAGGGTCGCGTCCCCCGCGACGACGAGCCCGGAGAGCGCCGCAACGACCACGCCTTGGATCAGGTTGGTCCCCAGCAGGGTTCGCCGATGGTCCCAGCGGTCGATGTAGACGCCCAGGAACGGGCCGAGGAGCACGGTGGGGACGATGGTAGCGGCCACCACCAATCCGACGTCGAAGACCGAACCCGTGATCTCGAGGACCAGCCAGAGGAGGGCCACCTCGAAGATGAAATCCCCGGACTGGGAGACCAGCTGGGCGAGCCAGAGAAGGAGGAACGGTCGGTTCCCGAGGGCCCTCCGGTAGCTGGGCGGGACGGAGACAGCACTCGCCGTAGAAGCCGGGAACGGCTCCGGTCCCTTGCCCCTGTCCGAGGCGACGGGAACCGGAGCTGCCGCGCTGCCCTTCGCGGAGGAGGGCTGCTCCGAGTCGCCCGGGCCCATGGGAGCATCCCAAGCGGTGCCTGCGGATTAGAGGCCCGCGCAGCCCTTGCCCTTCCCCGCCCCGGTGGCAGCACCAGCCGCGGCGCGACCAAAGGCGGCTCCTTTCAGGGGAGGGCGCGCGCGTGACGGAGGGCGGCTCGGGGGCGACCTGAGGCAGACCTTGGGGTGCCCGGGGCCAGCGGCCAGCGTCAAGCCTATCTCCCCGACCCTCGATGGGGACCTACGGAGCTCTCATGAAGTGGGTCACGCGCGAAAAGGCAAGGGTGGACCGCATCGCCTGTCCGTGGCTTATCCGCAAGTTCGTCGACCCTGACGCCGAATTCCTCTACGTTCCCAAGGAGCAAGTGATGGAGATCGCTCGGAAGGAAGGGGCGATCCCTTTCGATACCCCCGAGGCCGAGCTCTTTCACTTCGAGGCGGATGGCCAGGAGTTCGTCAGCTTCGACGCGATCATACGGAAGCACCGCCTGAACGACCCCGCGCTGCTCGCGCTCGCGAAGATCGTGAGGGTCGCCGACGGAGGCTCGGGGAAGGAGCCCGAGGCGGCGGGGCTGGAGGCAGCGGCCACCGGCTTTCGCCTCATGGCCAAGGACGACCACGAGAACCAACGCCTGCAGTTTCCCCTCTACGACGCGCTCTACGCCTACTGCAAGTGGAGGATCGAACAGGGCGGGGGGCTCGAGCACACGGGCCACTAGGCCTTGCTCCCCTCCCCTACGTGCGTCCCGGCCTTCGCTTTCCGGATCCTCTGGCGGGTTGTTAGCCCTCCGGCGGCGGGCCGAGCGACACCGTTGATCCCCAGGAGCCGGAGGGCTCCACCTCCTCCCGGAGCTGGTCGTGGGAGCTCGCCGTGGGGAAACGGGGCATGGACCCGCGTCTAGCGCACCGGTCGTTCGCATCCGTTATCGGCGCTGTCGCGCTCCGCGGCCCGGTGGCTTGGCAGGGAGCGAGGCTTCGGAGCCGGGATCGGGCTTGGAACTCCCCCGGCCTCCCGAGGGCGAGCCAGGAGCGGCCGAACGGGTTCGTCCCCGCCCCGGACCCGCGTGGCGAGCTAGGTGGCCTCCTTGCACGACACGCCCCGCGCGGCGCGCCGCCGGCCCTTCCTCCGGAGTCGCTTCGGGAGCTCGCGGACGGCGGTTCGACTCCCGTGCGGGCAGTGGTCGTCGTCGGCGACCTCCGCATGTCGGGACTCGTTCTCCGCGAATCGGTGAGCCCGTCGCTCTACGCGCGATTTCTCGTGGGCTTCACCGAGGCCGTTCGCGGCCTCGCGAGCGACCTGGGAGCCTGGTTCGACAAGTTCACGGGCGACGGGTTCGTGGTCTTCTGGCTCTATCCGGACGAGGCGAACCTCCCCACCGACGCGGTCCCCCTGTTCTGCCGCTCCGTCCTCCCCTCCTCCGAGCTGCTCGTCGCGAACCTAAAGCGGACGTCAAGGAACTTTCCCGTGGGGGTCGGGCTCGCCCTCGGCCTGGACGCTGGACCGTGCGAGCTCGTGCGCGTCGGCGAGGCGATCACGCTCGTGGGAAGCCCGATCGTCGGGGCGAGCCGCATGGTCGCCGGCGCGCGGGCGGGCGAGGCGGTGGTCAACGTGGGGCTTGGCGGGAGCTTCGAGCGCGACCTCGAGCGCCTCGAGGCCGCGGGGATCCTCTTCCAGCGCACGGTCGTGAGGACGAAGGAGTTCCCGGGGGGCCAGGAGGCCTACCGCATGCAGTTCGCACGAACGCGCCCTCCTCCCGACGGCCCCCCGGCCTAGGCGCCCAAGGGACTCGCCAGGGCGTCGGGCTCATCGGGGCCGGTTCGAGCCCCGCACGGCCAACGTCACCCCAGCGAGGACGATGACGAAGCCGGCGATCTCCCAGGGGGTCACCGGCTCACCGTAGATCCCCGAGCCGACGCCGATCCCGACCAGGGGGATGAGGTAGGTGACCACGTTCGCCCGGGACGGGCCGACCCGGTGATGCAGGACGAAGTAGGTGAAGTAGCCCAGGACCGAGGAGAAGACCACCAGAAGAAGCAACGCCGACCAGACCGGGAAGGTGAAAGGGAGCGCCTCGGGTATCGGCAGCAGGACCGTCGCCGACCCGAGGAGGACGGCGCCGACGGCGAACTGCGCGCCGATCTGCCAGAGTCCCTGGCGTCCCCCGCCGAACCGGCGGAGGAGGACCGAGCCCACCACGGTGCTGAGGAAGGCGGCGATGACGAACCCGGGGCCCTCCCAGCTGCCGAGAGGCCCTTTCGTGACCTCGGGCAGGACCAGCACGATCACCCCGACCAAGCCGACCAGCACCCCGGCGAGCGAGAGCCTCCCGAGCCGTTCCTCGGGGAGGAGCGAATACGACGCGAGGACCGTGAGGATGGGGACGGTGGAGGAGAGGGCCGCCGCGTAGCCACCTGTGGTGAACTGCTCGCCCCAGTAGAGGAACCCACCGTAGAGGCCGATGATGAGCAGCCCCCCGACCGTGGACGAGACGGCAAGGCTCCGCCGCGACGGACGGCTCTCCCTTCGCGCCAGGGCCAGGGCCGCGAAGAGAGCCGCGGAGAGGGCATAGCGCACCCCGGCGAAGAGGAGAGGCGAGGCCCCGAAGACGAGCCCTTGCCGGATGAAGATGTACGCCGAGCCCCAGAGGACGCCGAGGGCGACCAGTAGGCCCACGTCGGTCGAGGAGAGCCGGGGGGAGCCGCTCGCGCTCGTCGCCGGACCGCTCATGGCTCCCTCAAGAGCCCGCTCGACGAGCGAGGGGATGAAGGATGCTCTTCGTCCCCGGGCTCGAAACGGCGGGGCAGGGCGACGTTCCCGACGCTGGAGGAGGGAGTGGAGGCGATCTCCCCTTGGGGGTACCGCACGACCCAGAGGAGAGGCGCCACGAGGACCAGCGGCCCGATGACGGCAAAGCTCCTCGGCAGGACCTTGGAGACCGCGGCGGGTCTGATCCGCTCCTTCCAGGACCCCTGGGGGGCCGGGAAAACCTCGCGAGACGCGCGCGCTACGGACGAAGGAGAAGGAGGTCGGCGTCGACCGTCTGCGAGCCGTGCCCTCCCACGCCCCCGCGGAGGGTCCCCTCGAGGGGAGGCGCTTGCTCTTTGTGCCCGGGGGCCGCATCGCTTTTGGAGCCTCTGGGCCCCGTTCGTCCGGTGGGCGGGGATCTCCCAGGCGGCCGACCGGACGAGTCCGAGGGCGGAGAGGAAGGGGCTCGGGAGCGCGAGCCGGAGAGGCGCCTTGAGGAGGTTCGCCAGCGCAAGGACCAGACCGGGGATGAGGACAGCAGAGCTCGTGGCGAAGGAGAAGGCCCGGCCGGCGAGCAGGGTGCCCTTCCTCTCCGCGAGCCGCTCGCGCCTGCCGTGAAGGCGACGGCGGTCCGCGGCCGTCAGCGAAACGAGGAGCGGCTTCATGCCTCCGACCGAAGGAGACGCCACTCCTTGGGGAACCCACGCGCATCTTCCATAGGCCCACGACAGCCCACCGGCCTCCGACGCGGGGCCGCCGTACCGGCAGCGGGTGGTCTCCCCCGGCGGGCCTCGGGCGGGGAAGACGGTGGAGCAGGGGGGACCGATGAGCTCGTAAGGGTGCGAACCGCTCGAGGAGCTGACCGCGTCCATGGACCGCTCCTCTTCGGTTCCGCGTGACCTCAGGGTGATCCTGCTCCGCCACGGACCCGCGGAAGAACAGGATCCGGTCCGTTGGCCGGACGACGAGCGTAGGCCGCTGTCGTACAGGGAGACCCCGGAACTCAAGCGAGCGGTCCGGGGGCTCGCACGGCTCGTGGCCCCGGTCGGGACCCTGGCCTCGAGCCCGGCTCTTCGGGCAAGGGGCACGGCCGAGCTCCTCCACGCCGAGCTCGACCCCTCGGTCGAGTTGGAGACCTGGGCCGAACTCTCTCCGGGGGCCGTGCCGGGGCCGATCTTCGAGAGGCTGGCGCGTTCGACCCGTCGGGACTCTTCGGTAGTCCTCGTGGGACACGAGCCTACTCTCTCGGAGTTCGCCGGCGTCGCCCTCGTCCGGGAGCCGATCGGGCTCCTCCGGCTCGACCGGGGAGGAGGGAGCTGCCTCGAGTTCCGCCACGCGATCGAACCGGGCTCCGCTCGGCTGGCATGGCTCCTCACACGCCAGCAGCTCGCCGTCGCCGGACGTTGAGCGCGGTCGGCCGGCCGCTCCTCCCACCGACGCCTTTCTATCCGTAGGCCCCCTCCCCCGGACGTGGGGGACGGCCCGAGAGCCTCTGCGTGCGGAACGTCCGCCGAGAACGGGCAGGCCCGATCGGACCGGCCAGGACGGCAGTCGACGAGGGGCGGTACGTGAGCCGAACGGCCGCCGCCGGCCGCTCCCCGGCGGGCGAACTGGAGATGACGGCGTCCCTCCGGGACGCGCTGAGCGCGACCGGGGCCATCGGCGCGACCTCGCGCCAGCTGGCAAGCCGCACGCTCCTCCCGCCCGACGTGCTGCGGACCGAGCTCGAGCGGCTCGCGAGCGCCGGGGAAGTGGTCCGCCTCGGCCGCGGGCTCTGGGTCCTCCACGACTTCAAGGTCCTCGAGGAGCGCGACGATTTCGTCGACCCGAAGGCCTACGTAGAGCGGTTCGCCCGCGAGAACGGCGTGCACGTCGGCTCCTACCGCGGACCGATCACGTTCCGTTCGAACGAGGCGTTGCCGGTCCACCGCTGGTGGCCCTACGTCCAGGGCTACTCGGCGGAGTTCGTGGCAGGCACGCTCCACCGGCTGAGCGCCGGGGCGGGGACGACCGTCCTCGACCCGTTCGCGGGGAGCGGCACGACGCTGGTCGAGGCACGACGGCTGGGGGCCCGCGCCATCGGGTTGGAGCTCCTCCCTCCGGCGGCCCTGTCCGCGCGGGTGAAGACCCGCTTCGAGCTCGACCCCGGGGATCTGGGCGAGGCGGCGAGCGCCGTCCTCGATCTGGGAGGCGCGGGCCCGCCGGGGCCCCTTCCGTTCCTTCGGGAGACCCGCCAGCAGTTCTCTCCGAGGGCGCTCCAGGAGCTCCGGCGGCTGCGGGCCGCCCTTCCGACAGGCAACGGGCCCGCCGACGAAGCGGCGCGTCTCGCCTTCGGCAGGATCCTGATCCCCTCGAGCCGCCTGCGTCGGTCCCCCTGTCTCGGCTACGGCCGACCCGAGGCGAGGGGAGGGCCCTCCCCGCGCGAGCGGTTCGCGGGGGCGATCGAGGAGATGCGCGAGGATCTTGGGACCCTCGCCTGCGAGAGGCCGCGATGGGGGCCTCCTGCGACGGTGCTGGCCGCCGACGCACGCGCCTTCGACCTACCCGAGGGGTCGGTCGACCTCGCCGTCACGAGCCCTCCGTACGTCAACGGGTTGGACTATGTGATGAACTACAAGGTCGACCTTGCCTGGCTGGGCTACGCCCGCTCGTATGCCGACCTTAGGGCGCTGCGTTCGGCCTCGGTCGCCTGCGACAACCTCCCTCGCTCGGAGACCGCGGCCTACCTCGCCTCCCGCGACCTTCCCGACCCGTGGCTCGAGGAGATCCTCTCCCAGATCCGGTCGAACGTGCTGCGGAAGCGCTCCTACCGCCGGGACGACGTCCACGCGGTCGTCCACCGCTATTTCGCCGACCTGACAGCCGTCCTGCGCCGGGTGGGCCGCGCGCTCCGCCCCGGAGGCCACTTCCTCCTGGTGGTCGGCGATTCCCTGCTCGCGGGAACCTACGTCCCGGGCGACCTGCTCTTGGCACGCATCGCCGAGAGGCTGGGCTTCGCGATCGAGTCGGTCGACGTAGCACGGTCCCGGCGCAGCGGTCAACGACGCTCCTTCGAGCTTCGGGAATCGATCGTCACCTTGCGACGGCTCGGGCGCTGACGGGGAGAGCCGGCCCCCACGGGAGGCGGGGCCGCCCGAGGCCGTGCGCCTCCAAGGAAACCCTTAATCCCAGGGCGCGGGGAGGAACGGCGGGGGGGGCGACGCGATGGGCACGAAGGATTCCCAGCCGCACTTCCTCGAGCCGCTGCTCGGGGTCGTCTTCGACCTCGACGGCACCCTGGTGCTCTCGCACCACGACTTCGGACGCATCCGCTCGGAGGTCATCCACGTCGCGGAGCGCCACGGGGTCACGCCCGGTCACCTGACGGTCCACGAGCCCGTGCACCGCATCGTGGAGACCGCGCGGGAGGAGCTCCGCGCTTCCGGGGTGCCGGACGGGCAGCTCTGGAGATTCGAGGCGGAGTATCACAAGAGGATCGACGCGATCGAGATGGAGGCGCTCCCGCGCACCGTCGAGCGCAAGGGCGCCTCCGAGCTGCTCGGTCGGCTCTCCGCCAAGGGCTTTCGGCTCGGTCTGCTCACGCGCAGCTCGGAGCGGTTCGCGCGCGAGGCGCTCCTCAAGACCCATCTCGACCCGCATTTCGCCTACCTGAGAACGCGTTCGGCGCCGGGGCCTGCCAAGCCGTCCCCCGAGGCGCTCCTCCTCCTCCTCAGGCAGATGCAGGTCCCTCTCGAGCGGGCGCTCATGGTCGGCGACCACCTTCTGGACGCCGAGTGCGCCACCCGGGCCCGGGTCCGATTCTACGGGCTGCTCCCCGACCCGTCGGAGAAGGCGGACCCTGTCGTCACGACCGAGAGGTTCCTTTCCGCGGGAGCGAGCGCCGTCGCGCCCGACCTCGCCGAGCTCGGACGGTTCCTCGGGGTTGCGCCGGACGGGGCGCTCGCCCCCGGCGCGTCGTCGGGCTAGGGGCTAGAGGTAGGCGGACCAAGCGTGGATGACCGCCCGCTCGGCGGTCGACCATGCCTCGGGCACCTGGTTCCAGCCCGAACGCAGGTCGCCGACGACGTAGAGGCCGTCGATCGCCGTGCCTTCCGCCTCTGAGAGGGCCCGGCAGTCCTCGTCGGTAGAGACGAACCCTTCCTCGTCGAACCGGCAGCCGAGGGAGCGCGGGAGGGCATCGTGCATGTCGTACCAGCCGAGCGCCGAAAAGCCACGGTCGTAGGAGCGGTGGGAGCCGTCCGCGAATCGGACGCCGAAACGGTGCTCCCGAATCTCGTCGAAGCCGACCATCTCGGACTCCTGCCAGCGGATCCCGTGCTCGGCCAGCCGACGCTCGAGCTCGAGGCGCTCCTCGTCCGCCACGCCGGCGAGAGGCCTTTTGCCGTGGGAGAGCAGCTCGACCGCGCTCGGGGCGAACTCGAGCAGGTCGAGCGCCGTTCGGGCGGCGAAGGCGTCGTGGCCGATGACGCCGACCGACTTCCCCGCGAGGTCGTGCCCGTCACAGATCTCGCAGAAATCGACGATCGCCTGGTTCGCCCAGGGGAAGATCGGGTCGATCTTCCCGCCGATCTCGACGACGCGGTCGACGACCCCCATCGCCAGGACGAGGGCACGGCCCTCCACGCGGTGGGTCTGCCCGAGCCAATCGAACGTGACGGCGTAGCCGGTTTCGGTCTTCTCCGCCGAGCTCGCCCGCGCCGGCGCGACGTAGGAGGCCCACGCCGAGCTCTCGCGGACCGCCTTGAGCTGGAGCTCGAGGAGATGATGGCCCGAGATGCCTCCGGGGAAGCCGGGGATGTTGGCCATCCGCGGAGCGTAGTACGAGCGCGAGTACTTCGGGCCGCGGTCGATCACCACCGAGCTTCGCCGAAGGAGGGCGGCCTTGTGCGCCGACTGGAGCCCCGCATGGCCCCCGCCGACGATGACGAGGTCGTAGGACGGCTTGAGCCGGACGAACCCGGACATCTTCCCGGAGCGCTGGTGCGAGAGTTTTTGGCGTTTCCGCGGCCTGCGCCCGCGGCACCCCCGGCCCGGTCTCCCGGGCAGGGCACGGGCGCCGGGGGCCCCCCGGGCTACGGCAATCCTTATTGTCCGCGCATCTCCTCGATCGCGTCGGGTTCCCGAGGATCGTGCCCGTTTCCGCCGACAAGAGTCCCCGGACGGGGACCCTGCTGTTGGAGGATGGGACCCGCTTCGAGGGCGAGGGATTCGGCGCCCCCGGGCGAAGGGTCGGCGAGGTCGTCTTCACGACCGGGATGGTCGGCTACCCCGAGTCGCTCACCGACCCGTCCTACCGCGGCCAGATCCTCACGTTCACCTATCCGCTCCTCGGCAACTACGGCGCGCCGGCCGCCGACGCGGCGGACGCGAACGGCCTCCCGCTCCTCGAGAGCACGGGCCTGCAGGTACGCGGGGTCGTCGTCCGAGGGACGACGCGCCCGAACCACTGGGCGATGGACCGCTCCCTCGAGCACTGGATGCGGGACGAGGGGGTCCCCGGCCTCCGCGGGGTCGACACCCGTCGGTTGACCGAGCACCTGCGCACCCGCGGGGTCCTCCGGGGGGTCCTTCACGTCACGGAGTCGAGCGAACGACCGACCGATACGGAGCTCACGGAGGCGCTGCGACGCGCCCCGCTCTACGCCGAGGAGAGCCTCGTCCAGGAGGTGGCCCCGTCGCGACCGGAGCTCCTCGGCAAGGGCGACGGACCTATCGTGGCGGCCCTCGACTGCGGAGTGAAGGCGAGCATCCTTCGCGCGCTCATCGACCGAGGGGCCCGCGTGCTGCGCCTGCCGTTCGACGAGGAGGTGCCCCTTGCCTGGCACGGCCGCAAGGTCTCCGGCCTGCTCGTCGGCAACGGACCCGGCGACCCGGCCCGCCTCACCGCCACGATCGAGGAGCTTCGGCGGCCGTCGACCCGTGAGCTCCCCGCGCTCGGCATCTGCTTAGGCCACCAGCTTCTTGCGCTGGCGCGGGGAGCAACGACCTTCAAGCTCAAGTACGGCCACCGCGGGCAGAACAAGACCGTCTGCTTTTCGGACGGCCGCGCGATCATCGCGAGCGAGAACCATGGCTACGCGGTCGACCCTGCCTCGCTCGCCGGCACCGGGCTCGTTCCCTGGGCGACCAATCCGGACGACGGCACCCTAGAGGGGATGCGCGACCGGCGGGGGCGCCTCCTCGCGCTCCAGGGCCACCCGGAGGGCCACCCCGGTCCGCAGGAGGCCGGCTTTGTCTTCGACCAGTTCCTGCGCAAGGTGAGGGCACGCGCATGACCCCGAAGCTCCCGAGGAAGGTCGTGCTGCTGGGAAGCGGGGCGCTCAAGATCGGAGAGGCGGGGGAGTTCGACTACTCCGGGAGCCAATGCCTCAAGGCGCTGGCGGAGGACGGAGTCTACGCCGTCGTCGTGAACCCGAACATCGCGACGGTCCAGACCGACCCTCCGAAGCTCGGCAAGGTCTACTTCCAGCCGCTCGTGCCGGAGTTCGTCGCACCGATCCTGGCCGAGGAGCGGCCGGACGGCCTCCTCCTCTCCTTCGGCGGCCAGACCGCGCTCAACTGCGGCGTCAAGCTCTCCGACCAGGGCGTCCTCGCCCGGACGGCCACGCGGGTGCTCGGCACTCCGCTCGCGGGGATCCGGGCGACGGAGGACCGTGCGAAGTTCGTTAAGACCATGACCCGGGCGAAGGTTCCGACCCTCCCGAGCCGGGCGGTCTATTCCCTCGAGGAGGCGCTGCTCGCCGCGCGCGAGATCGGCTACCCGGTCATCGTGCGCGTCGCGTTCACCCTCGGAGGGAAGGGCGGTGGCGCTGCCCGCGACCCCGCCGAGCTCGCCGAGGTGGTCGCGCGCGGCCTGCGCGCGAGCCCGGTGGGCCAGGTCCTCCTCGAGCGGTATGTTGGCTCGTTCAAGCAGATCGAGTACGAGGTCGTCCGGGACTCCCGAGGCAACACGCTGACCGTCTGCAACATGGAGAACGTGCTCGCGATGCGCGTGCACACCGGGGACAACATCGTCATCGCGCCGAGCCAGACGCTCAACGACGCCGAGTACCAGATGCTCCGCCAGGCGGCGCTGCGTGCCGCCGATGCGTGCGGCATCGTCGGCGAGTGCAACATCCAGTTCTGTCTCAACCCCGAGAGCGAGGAGTACTATGCTATCGAGATCAACGCCCGTCTCTCCCGGTCGAGCGCTCTCGCCAGCAAGGCGACCGGCTACCCGCTCGCCTACGTCGCCGCGAAGCTCGCGCTCGGCTACACCCTGCCCGAGCTCACCAACCAGATCACCGGCGTGACGAGCGCCTGCTTCGAGCCGTCGCTCGACTACGTGGTCGTGAAGCTCCCCCGCTGGGACCTTGACAAGTTCGAGCGGGCCGACCGGCGCCTCGGCCCGTCGATGAAGTCGGTAGGCGAGGCGATGGGGATCGGCGCGTCGTTTCCCGAGGCGCTCTCCAAGGCGGTGCGCATGGCCGACCCTCGGGCCGACCTTTTGCCCCCGGCCGAGCCTCGGGCGCCCGAGGCGATCCTCGCCGACCTCGGCGCCCCGACCCCGGACATCCTCTTCCACGTCCTCGAGGCGCTGCGCGCCGGCCTCGAGCCGTCCCGCATCTCCGAGGTGAGCTACATCGACCGATGGTTCGTCGACGAGCTCTCCGAGATCGAGGCCGCGCACCGGGACCTCAGCGCCCTCCCGTCGGGGGCCGTCCCGGCCTCCCTCCTGCGCCACGCCAAGGAGCTCGGCCTCTCCGACCGCGCGATCGCCCGCGCCGCCCGTCGCGACGAGGAGGAGGTCCGGCGCGAGCGACTGGCCTCGGGCATCCGGCCGAGGGTGCGCATGATCGACACCCTCGCGGGGGAGTGGCCGGCGCGCACCAACTACCTCTACCTCACCTATCGCGCCGATGCCGACGACGTCCGCCCGATGGCCCAAGGGGCGGCGCTGGTCATCGGAGCGGGGCCCTACCGCATCGGATCGAGCGTCGAGTTCGACTGGTCGACCATGAACTTGGTCGAAGGCCTCAAGGCCGAGGGGGTCCCGAGGGTCGCCCTGCTCAACTCGAACCCGGAGACCGTCTCGACCGACTACGACCGCTCCGACAGGCTCTATTTCGAGGAGATCACCCTCGAGCGGGTGCGCGACCTTCACGATTTCGAGCAGTTCTCCGGCGTGGTGACCTGCGTCGGGAGCCAGCTCGCGCAGAACCTCACGCCGCTTCTGGCGATGTGCGGCATCCCGGTGCTCGGCACCGCGCCGGAATCGATCGATACCTCGGAGGACCGGGCCCGCTTTTCCCGCCTCCTCGAGAAGCTCGGCATCCCGCAGCCGGCCTGGAAGGCGTTCACCACCGTCGAGGAGGCGCACGCCTTTGCCGAGGAGGTCGGCTATCCGGTGCTCGTCCGCCCGTCCTACGTGCTGAGCGGCCAGGCGATGCGGGTCATCGTCGGCCGCTCCGACCTCGCCCGCTTCCTCTCCGAGGCCGCGCGTGTCTCCCCGGAGCACCCGGTGGTGATCACCAAGTTCGTCGAGGGGGCCGACGAGGTCGAGCTGGACGCGATCTCCGACGGGGAGAAGGTCCTGGTCGGCGGCATCCTCGAGCATGTCGAGCGCGCGGGCGTCCACTCCGGGGACGCCACGTTCTGCCTTCCCCCGAGGCGCACCTCGCCCGAGGTGCAGGACAAGCTGGTGGACGCGGCCCGCCGGCTGGCCCGGGCGCTGGCGATCCGAGGCCCGTTCAACGTGCAGTTCCTCGTCAAGGACGAGGGCTGCCAGATCATCGAGCTCAACCTGAGGGCCAGCCGCTCGCTTCCCTTCCTCGCCAAGGCGACCGGGATTCCCCTCCTCCGCGAGGCCGCGCGGGCGATGCTCGGTCGGCCGATCGCCCTCGAGGGCGTCGCCCCGCTGCCACCGAACCGCTTCGGCGTCAAGGTCCCGCAGTTCTCCTTCCTCCAGCTCTCCGGCTCCGACCCGCTCCTCGGGGTCGAGATGCAGTCGACCGGCGAGGTCGCCTGCTTCGGCCCCACCTTCTCGGATGCCCTCGTGAAGGCCCTGGTCGCCACCGGCATGCGCCTGGTCCCCCGTCGGGGGACCGCCTTCCTCTCGGTCGGAGGCCCGCGGCTCAAGGAGGAGCTCCTCCCGGTCGCCCAGCGCCTGCGCGAGCTCGGCCTCAGGCTCGCCGCGACCGAGGACACCGGCGCCTTCCTCTCGCAGCGGGGCTTCCGCGGCGTGCGCATCCTGCACAAGGTCTCCGAGCCGGATCGGCACCCCAACGTCACCGAGGCCCTGGACGGCGGAGAGATCGACCTCATCCTCAACGTCCCGGCGTCGCTCACCCAAGAGAAGTTCGAGCGCATGCTCGAGGACGAGTACGTCCTGCGCCGTCGTGCGATCGAGCTCGGCCTGCCGCTCTTCACGAGCCTCGAGGCCCTCGCCGCCTACGTCGAGGGGGTCGCCTGGCTCAACGAGCACCCGCTCACGGTCGAGCCGCTCTACGGCACCCCCGAGCCGAGCGGGAGCACGGCCGCGCCGTCGATCGCGATCCCGGTGGTCCCCCGGCGACGCCGGGCGCGCAGCGGCCGAAGGCGCTAGGGCCTCCGCGAGGCCGCCCGCGCGACGGGGAACTTCGTCACCGAGTACTCCGGGACGAGCGTCGAGGTGTCGAGAACCTCGGGGATGCCCCGTATGCTCTCCGTCACGAACTCGAGGACGCGCCGCTTGCTGCCGATGATCTGCGGGAACTCGAGGACGACCAGGATGTCCCAGTCGCCCGTGACGAAGTGGAGCTCCTTGACCTCGGTGAGCCCCTCGAGAAGGCGTCGGATACGGTCGAGGTCTCCCCCGCGGACCTTGAGGTAGGTGAGCGCCCGCACGCTGGCGAGCTCGGTGGGCATGAGCGCGGAGAGCCCCTCCTCAGTGAACTGCTCGCCGCCGACCAGCCGCTGGCCGTTCGGCGTCACCAGGACCGGGAAGGTGTGGACGTCCCTGAGGTGCTCGGTGACGAGACGCTCGAGCCGGCCGGCCTTCTCGACGTCGACGACCTTGACCGCGTAGCCGCGCTTCAAGGCGACCTCTTCGGTGACCGCCACCGCCCGCGACTGGTCGTCCGAGAGGAAGTAGACCGGCTGGCCGGCCTCGCTCGCGGGCTCGGATACGTAGCCCGCAGCCCCGCCAATCCCCGGCATGGAGGCCCCATGGGCCATCGACGGGCTCGGCGCCGGGCGGTAGAACGAGGTGACCGCCCGCTTGCTCTGCACGTAGAGCGTGACCTCGCGCTGGTCTGGCATCGTTGTCGCTCCTCCGGGCGCTGAACGAGAGAGCGCCTATTTAACCGACCTGACCCAGGGGCGTGGCGAGGGGCTCCGGTCCGAACGGCCCGACGGCCGCCTCCCGGCAGCGCCGGGCCCGGCTGCGGCCGCTCGGGAAGAACAGGAAGGAAAGGGTTCAACCCTCCGCCGTAGCGGGAGGGTGGGAAGCCGTCGGCGCCGCAGGGCGCAGGGGGCCTCTAGTAGCGCTTGTAGGAGTCGGAGCGGTCGCGACCGCCCGAGCCCCCACCGCCGCCACCGCCGTAGCCACCGCCGCCGCCGCCACCGCCACCGCCACCGCCGTAGCGGCCTCCGCCGCCACCGCCACGGTAGCCGCCGCCGCCGCCACCGAAGGAGCGGCGCTCGCTCTCGAACTCCTGCTGGCTCATGTCAAGCGACTGGTTGACCTCGGCCATCGCCTCGGTCGACTTGGTCAGTTGGCCGTAGCGCCCGACGTTGAGGCGCATGTGGCCGCGCACGAGGGAGACGTAGCCGTTGTCCACGAGGACAACCTCCTCCTTCTGGATCGAGCCGATCTGCTCGTTCCACAGCGACAGGATGATGGTCGCGGTGTCGTCGCCGACGACCGCTTCGCAGACCTTGCGCGGGTCTCCGAATTTTCCCATCACTTCCTTCGTCTCTCCGATGCTCATCACCTTGGCGAGCACGTTTACCTGCTTCGAGTTCGGCGTCAGGTCTCTCACTTTGGTCAGGGGTTTGTCCACCATCTCTCCGTTCGCCTCGTTTCGCTTCGCGCGTTCGTTTCGCTGGGGATCGTAGAGCGGCAGATGTCGTGCGAACACTCGTCGCAAGAACTCGGACGGGCGGGACGCTCGATTCGGGCCGGCTCGCGGATTCCTCGGAAGTGCCCAGCACTGCTGCCCCTTATAAAGTAGACCCACCCCCCCTCCGGTGGCCGCCCGGAGGGCTCGGGAGGCACCCTCGGAGCGCCGCCGCTGCAGCGGCAGGTTCTTGAGCGGGTTCGCGGCCTCGTCCCGGACGGATGACCCAGCGTTTCGACGTGGGCGTGCAGATGCTCAGGGAGCGCCAGTACGACCGGGCGGCCAGCGCGTTCCTCGCGGTCCTCCGCGAGAGCCCCAGCTACGCGCCGGCCTGGTCGAACTACGGCATCGCCCTGGTCCACCAGGGAAAGGCGGCCGAGGCCGAGGCGGCGCTCTCCAAGGCGATCGCCCTCGAGCCGGAGAACGCCGAGGCCTGGTTCCACCTGGGCGTCGCCCGCTCGGAACGCGACGAGTGGGGCGACGCGGTGAGCGCCTACCGTCGGTCGGTCGGGCTCGCCCCGGACGACATGGTCGCCTGGCACCGCCTCGGCGTCGCCCTGGCCGAGACCGGCGACGAGGAGGGGGCCTCCGTCGCCTTCGAAAGGGCGCTGGTGCTCTCCCGCGACGCCCCGGCCGCGACCTCCGCGCCCGAGGGGAGCCTCGGCCTACCCGACCTCGACGACCACAGCCTCGAGGGAGGGGAACGGGAAGGGGCCCGCGAGGCCAAGAGCTGGCTCGATCTCGCCCTCTCGCTCCTCACGCTCGGGGACGAGGAGGAGGCGGTCGCCGCCTACGAACGGGCCTACACCCTCGACCCGGAGCGGGCCCGCCACTCGCTGTTCCGTCCGATGCTCCACCTGCTCGCCTCGGTCGATCAGAACGCCCCCTCCGCCCCCGAGGTCGGGCCGTTGGCGCTCCCCGGACCGCCCCGGCCGGAGGGCCTGCGGCCCCCGGCGCCCGCTCCTCGCCCGGAGATCGGCTAGAGCTCCTTCGGCGCCGCGGTCACGATCGTCGTCTCCGCCCACTCCTTCACCCGGGTGCGGGCGGCGTCGTGCTCCTTGTAGAAGGCGTGGATGCGCTCGAGCAGCTGGCCCTTGCACTCGCCGCAGAGCAGCGCGCCGGAGCGGCAGCCCTCGGTGATCTCCGCGAACTTCTCCTCGGTCTCGGCAAAGCGGCTCCGCCAGAGCGCCCAGACCGAGCAGATCTCCGGGACCGCCCCGAGCCTCCGCTGCTCCTCGACCGTCGCCCGACCTCCGGTGAAGGCGTTGCGGACCTTGCGCTCGACGACCTTCGGCGGGTCGTTGAGGAAAAGGGCGTTGTCCGCCGAGGAGCCCGTGGTCGACATCGCCGCCTCGCCGAGGAGCCCCGGGATCATCCGGCTGTGGAGCAGCGCGGGCTTGGGGTAGCCCAGACCCTCGGCGATGTCGCGGGTCAGCCGGAAGTGCGGGTCCTGATCGATCCCGCACGGGATGAGGCAGGGGATCGACGTTCCTTCGGCCCAGGAGGGCCAGAAGCACGGGACGGTCTGCAGCGCGGTGTAGAAGACGAGCCCGATGTTGGTCGCCGGCTCGAAGCCAAAGACCGCCTTGACGGTCGAGTAGGGGATCTTGCGGGCGACCCGGATCGCGAGCGGATAGAGCGAGGCGATCGACTTCGAGTCGAAGAACACGTGCGTGAGCTTCGGGTCGAAGCCCACGGCGAGGATGTCGTAGAGGTTCTCGAGCCCCCAGCGGAGGGTCTCCTCGCGGGAGAGCCCCGAGCGGGCCCAGAACTTCTCGTCGTCGGTGATCTGGATGTACATAGGAAGACCAAGGCGCTTCTGGAACCACAGGCAGAGCTCGAACTGCGAAAGATGCGAGGTATGGAGCGGGCCGGAGGGCCCGCGACCGGAGTAGAGGAAGAACCTTCGGCCGGCCTCGAAGCCGTCCAGGAGGCTGGCGAGGTCGCGATGCGAGTAGTAGATCCCCCGGGTGAGCAGCGGATGGAGCTCCCCGCCGGCGAGCCGCTTGAGCCGCGCGAGGAGCTCCTCGGTCAGCGGCTGGGTGCCGAACAGCTCGCGGAGGCGGTCGTAGTCCACGCGGCCCCGGACCTCGTACGGGGTGACCACGAACTCCTCGTTGTTCGGCATCGGCGGCCCTCCGTCAGCCTTCCGGGAAGACGATGCGGGCGAGGATCGACTCGCGGTCGGGTCCCGGGACCCCGACCGAGGCGAGCGCCGAGGCGACGCAGGGCCGCGTGTGCTCGAACCTCACCGAGTGGCCGCACGTCGGGCACGGCGAGCTCCCCTCGATGAGGCGACGCAGGCCGAAGCGAGAGGAGAAGCCGTCCCGTCGCCCGAACCTGTCGCCCCGTGCCGCGGCGGCCGAGGCGCTCTCGAGATTGGAGAGGGGCACCCGCACCACGGTGTTGCAGATCGGGCAGCGTGCCGGGAACTTGCAGGTGCACGCCATCGCGGCCGGTATTCGCCGCCCTCGGCTAAAAAGGAGTCGGGAGCACTGACGAGAATCGTGCGTGCCGCCCCCGGAGGGCCCGGTGGGGACCGCGGAGGCTGGGCCGACGCACGGGTTTATGTACCGGGAGCTGACGTAAAACTCCCCCATGGAGTTCGACCGAGAAGCCGACCCCGTCCGCGCCACCTTCGTCGCCATCCTCCAGCAGCTCAACCGGACGGAGTCGATCAACGAGGGGCACCAGCCCGACCAGTCGCTCCACCTGGACGACCTCGAGCGGGTCCTGCGCAAGTTCTGGGCGATCGACGAGGAACGGGTGAAGCTCCCCCTGGCCCTCGGCCTCCTCCTCCGCAACGGGATGGTGGAGATCGACTCGACCCGCCTTTCCGCCCCGGCCCCGGGGCAGCGCGCCCGACCTCGCTACCGTATCACCACCCAGGGGAAGCAGTTCCTGGTCGACGCGATCTCCAACGCCAGCCGGATCGCCTAGCCCGGCGCGCCGCTTCCGCCCCGCGGTGGGGTCCGGTGGAAGGCAGCGTTAAGTAGGGTCCCCTGGTCGTGCCGGGGCTGTGTCTCGCATTCACTCCGGGCGCAAGGGCCGAGCCGGCTCGCACCGCCCTTACCCTGTCGTCCGGCCCGAGTGGGTTGCGGTCTCCCCTGAGGATGCCGTCGCCCAGGCCGTCCAGCTCTCCAAAGGGGGCCGGACCGCGGCTCTGGTCGGGCAAATGCTCCGCGACAGCGGCGGGGTCCCCTCCGTCCGTGCGGTGACGGGAAAGCGCCTCGGCGCGGTCCTCGCGGAGAACGGGCTCAGGCCCGAGATCCCCGACGACCTCCAGTCGCTCCTCCGGCGCGTCGTGCACCTCCAGCGCCATCTCGAGACGCATCCGAACGACCTGGCGAACAAGCGAGGGCTCTCGCTCATGGAGTCCCGGATCCGCCGCCTGGCGCGCTACTACCGGCAGCGCCGACGGATCCCGGAGGGCTGGCGGTACTCGGCCGCCGGCGCCGCGCTCCAGGTCGAGTGATGCCGTCCGGCCCCGACAACCTCGTCTCCCACCCACGCTATCTCGAGGAGTTCAACCGCGCCCGCGGGCTTCTCCTCGGCCATCCGCGACGCTGGCGGGTCATCTACCACTACGACGGCGACGGGGTGGCCGCGGCCTCGGCCCTCCTGCGCGCCTTCGCCCGGCTCGGCTACCCGGCCCAGGCGACCCCCCTCTTCGGCGTCGAGCGCGAGCGGATCTCCCAGCTCCTGCGCTCGAGCCCGGGACCTGTCCTCATCACCGACACCGGGGCGAGCTGGCTCGACCTGCTCGCCCGCCACCCCCAGCCGGTGATCGTCCTCGACCACCACCGCTACGTCCCTCCCGCCGCGAACCCGGACCATCTCGCGTTGGTCAACCCGCTCGACTGGGAGGTCGACGGGATGAACGAGCTCTCCGCCGCCACCCTCGCCTGGCTGTTCACCATCTTCCTCGACCCGGCCAACTGGGACAACGCTCCCTGGGGCCTCTCCGGGGCGATTCATGACCGTCAGCACATAGGGGGGTTCCGGGGGCTCAACCTCAAGCTGCTCGAGGAGGCCGCCGGACGCTCTCTCCTCGAGAAGCGCCGCGGGCTCCCGCTCTTCGGGCCGAGCGTCGGGCAGGCCGTCGCGGGAAGCGTCGACCCGTTCGTCCGGGGCCTCTCGGGCCACCCGGAGGCGGCGCGGAGCTTCGTCAAGGAGCTGGGCATCGACCCCGACCG
Organism: Thermoplasmata archaeon; assembly: GCA_021817605.1. Lineage (GTDB taxonomy): Archaea > Thermoplasmatota > Thermoplasmata > Lutacidiplasmatales > UBA184 > Lutacidiplasma. Next base: position 24,915 of record JAKAUN010000007.1, read on the forward strand.
TCCCCCGGCAAAGCTCGTCCCGGAGGAGTCGACGCGCCTCGCCAAGGCGATCCGCTCGCGTCTCGAGAAGGACGGGATCCTCCCCGAGTTCGTCGACCTCGCCGACGGCGAGCGCTGGTTCGTCCGGAGCCACGGGCTCGATGCCGAGGAGATCTCCAACCTGCAGAATGCCACGGGCCGCGCCGGCATCCCCGGGGTCGGGGTCGCTTACGCCCTCGGTGACGCCCGAGCCGCCGATCGCGCCCGCGCCGCCGAGGAGGACTGGCGCACCGGGATCCTGAGGGGGCTTCGCCGCATCGAGGAGGCCGGGGTCCACGCTCTCCCGCATCTCAAGTGGTTCGAGAGCCCCGAGATGCCGCTCGCCGGCACCCAAGCGGGGCTCGCGATGAGCTACCTTCTCACGCCCGAGGTCCCCGTCTTCGTCTTCACGGACGCCGGCGCCGAGCCGACCAAAGTGAGCTCGCGCGGGCTCGTCCGCCAGGTCGAGCGGGGGCTCGACCTCGCGAGCGTCTGCCGCGTCGCCGCCTCCGAGGTCGGGGGCGAGGGGGGAGGCCACCGCGTCGCGAGCGGCGCGACCATACCTCCCGGGGCGCGGGAGAGGTTCCTCGAGGCCGCCGACCGTGAGCTCGGCCGCCAGCTGGGCGGCGAGGGAGCCGTCCGATGAGCGCCTCCCCGGTGAGCCCCGCCGCCGCACCGCCGGAGCGCGTGCGCGACCGCCCGCTGGAGCAGGAGATGCACCGCTCCTACATCGATTACGCGATGAGCGTGATCGTCGGCCGAGCGCTTCCGCTCGGCCAGGACGGGCTCAAGCCGGTACAGCGGCGGATCCTCTGGTCGATGTGGGAGGCCGGCGCGACCCACGACAAGCCGTTCCGCAAGAGCGCCCGCACGGTCGGCGAGGTGCTGGGCAAGTACCACCCGCACGGCGACATGGCGGTCTACGACGCGCTCGTGCGCATGGCCCAGCCGTTCAGCCTGCGCTACCCGCTCATCCAGGGACAGGGCAACTTCGGCTCGATCGACGGCGACACCCCGGCGGCGATGCGCTACACCGAGGCCCGCCTCTCCCTCCTCGGAGAGGAGATCCTCCTCGACCTCGAGAAGGAGACGGTCGACTGGGGCGACAACTTCGACGGCTCGCTCAAGGAGCCGCACGTCCTCCCGTCCAAGGTCCCGAACCTCCTGGTGAACGGCTCGGCGGGCATCGCGGTCGGCATGGCGACCAACATGCCGCCGCACAACCTCGGCGAGGTCGTCGACGCGCTGTTGCTTCTCCTCGACAAGCCGGACGCCTCCTTAGACGAGATCATGGAGCGGCTTCCCGGCCCGGATTTCCCTACGGGAGGCTACCTCTCCGCCGAGGGGCTGCGCGAGGCCTACGAGACCGGACGGGGGATGATCCACCTGCGCGGCGCCGCGGAGATCCGCGAGCGCGGCGGCAAGGACGAGATCGTGATCACCGAGACCCCCTACGAGGTCAACAAGGCGAGCCTGCTCGAGCTCATCGCCGACTTCGTGAAATCGAAGAGGATCGACGGGATCACCGACCTTCGCGACGAGTCCGACCGCTCCGGCACGAGCGTCGTGCTCGAGCTGCGCCGCGACGCACCGGCGGAGATCGTGCTCAACCGGCTCTACGAGCACACCCCCCTCGAGACGAGCTTCGGCGTCATCAACCTCTGCCTGGTCGGGGGGCGCCCGAAGGTCCTCGGGGTGAAACCGCTCCTCGAGCTCCACCTCGCGCACCGCCGCACCATCCTCACCCGGCGCACGACCTTCGACCTCCGAAAGACCGAGGAGCGGCTCCATCTCCTCGAGGGGTTCCTCACCGCGATCGACCACATCGACGAGGTGATCCGGCTCATCCGGCGCTCGCCGGACGTCGCCGCCGCCGAAGCGAGCCTCATGGACAAGTTCCTGCTCTCGAGCGAGCAGGCGAAGGCGATCCTCGAGATGCGCCTCGCGCGCCTCACCGCCCTCGAGCGCGAGTCGCTCGAGAAGGAGAAGGCGGAGAAGGAGGACCTCGCCCAGGAGCTCCGGGGGACGCTCGCTTCGCCGAAGAGGCTCGACCAGCTGATCGTCGACGAGCTGGTCGACCTCAAGAGCCGTTTCGGCGACGCGCGGAGGACCCGGATCGTCCCGGCGTTCACCGAGCGCACCCTCGAGGACCTCATCCCGGACGCCGACGTGGTCGTCCTCGTGACGAGGGACGGCTACGTGAAACGCCTCCCTCTCGAGCAGTACCGCCGCCAACGTCGCGGCGGCCGCGGCCTCGTTCAGATGGAGACCAAGGAGGAGGACTTTGTCATCCGCACCTTCCTCACACGGACGCACGACGACGTGCTGTTCTTCACCAACCTTGGTCGGGTCTACCGGCTCAAGGCCTACGAGCTTCCCGAGGGGAGCCGGCACTCCAAGGGAAAGGCGCTCATCAACCTCCTTCCCCGGCTCAAGGACGGCGAGAAGGTCCGCACGCTCCTCCCGCTACGCGACCTTGCCCAGAGCGGCTCGCTGCTCTTCGCCAGCCGTCGCGGGCTCGTGAAGCGCACGCCTCTCGACCAGTTCCAGAACATCCGCTCGAGCGGCATCCAGGCGGTCCTTCTCGAGGAGGGCGACGAGCTGATCGACGTCGCGGTCGTCACGGACGACGCGACGGAGATCGTCCTCGCGACCTTCGGCGGGCAGCTCGTCCGCTTCCCGCTCTCCGAGGTGCGCCCGATGGGACGCGCGACCTACGGGGTCATCGGCGTGCGCCTTTCCGACGACAAGGAGGACCGTGTGGTCGGGATGGCCGCGGCGAGCCCGAAGTTCCCGACCCTGCTCTCCCTCACGACCACCGGCTACGGCAAGCGAAGCCCGACGGACGACTACCGCCGCACCCGCCGCGGGGCGAAGGGGGTCCGCACCATCCGCACCGGGGGACGCAACGGCGGCGTCGTCGCGGTCCTTCCCACGACCGACGCCTCCGAGATCCTCGTCACGACCCAGGGCGGTATCACCATCCGCGTGGCGGTCCGGGGGATCCGTGCGCAGTCGCGCAACACCTTGGGCGTCCGCATCATCCGGCTGGACGAAGGCGACCTCGTCCGGGACGCGGTCGCGCTCGAAACCCCGATCGAGACGGCGTCCGGAGTTTCGGCCCCGCCCCCGGAGGACGAGCCTCCCGCCGCCGAAGGGCCCGAGGACGGCGAGGCCGTTGAGCTCGCTCCCGAGCCCGAGGAGGAGCTCGCGGAAGAGGCCCCGGAGGAAGACGAGGAGCCCGAGGACGGAAAGGAGCTCCCGCCGGACGACGGAGGAGGGGACGATGGTTCGTCGGCGTCGGGGTAAGACCCTTCTCCTCTGCCCGAACTGCGGCTCGCCGAAGATCACGCTGATCGCCGGCTCGGTGGTCGGCCAGGTCTACCGCTGCGCCTCCTGCAACTACGTCGGCTCGCTCGTCTTCGAGACCGACGTGCCCGCGGAGAAGATCGGCCCGGCCGACTAGTGCCGTAGCCACAAACATCGTTTGACTTTTCGAGGGGACGGTCCGTGGATTTCGTTGAGTTCTCTCATCCCCCCTTGAATCGCGCGGCCCAGAGAACGCCAATCTCGGAAGTCGCTCCCTG
>JAKAUN010000005.1 GCA_021817605.1 Thermoplasmata archaeon
GAGTGTCGTGTCGCCGGTGTTCGTCACCAGCGCACTCACATCGATCGTGTTCGACGTGACGTCCGAGACCCGCGTCGGGTCCACCGTCTTCACCACCGTGAGCGACGGGTGTACCACCTGCACGGTCGCGCTGTCGGTCGCCGTGACGTCGGTGTGGAGCTTGTCGGTCCCGTTCGCGACCACCGTGTCGTAGGAGTAGTCATGCGCGAACCCGGCGGGGATCGTGTAGCTTCCCGTGCACGTCGTCGACGCTCCCGGGGCCAGGGTCGTCACCAGGCAGGTGAGCTTCCCGGAGAGATTGTCGATGACGCTCACGTTGTAGAGCGTCGTGTCGCCGGTGTTCGTCACGTTGGCGTGGATCTCGACCAGGTTGGAGGTGACGGTCGAGACAAGGATGGGTTTCACCGTCTTTTTGACGGCGATCGAGGGGTGAAGAACCTCGGTTGTGCAGGAGGCCGACTTGTGGATGAAAGTGGTGTTTGCTGGTACGGTCGTGTAGTTCGCGACGTTCGTTACGCTGGTCTTCGCGGTGCTGACGACCCCGTCGAAGGTCACGTTCACGGTGGAGCCGGCTGGAAGGTTGCCGGTCCATGTGCCGGTCGACGGAGTGTAGGCTGCGGTTGGGGAGGTCGACGACGCACCAGTGAACGTCACGCCCGCAGGCGCAGGGTCGGTCACCTTGACCCCGGTGGCGTTCTGATGGCCGCTGTTGGAGAGGGATACGTGGTAGACGATCGCGCTGTTATCTTCCACTGCGACCGGGCAGTCCTTAGAAATGTTGAGGACCGGGTTAGCGATGAAGACCTGCGCGTCTACGATCGGGTTCTGAGGGAGATTCAGTACTGTGTAGCTCACGATGGCGAAGTCGACCGGTGAGGAGTTGTCCGGTCCCGTCAGGTTGACGTTGTAGGTGAGCACGGCCTGAGGATGGCCGTCCAGGCTCACGCCGGAGAAGTTCCACCGGAGGTAAGCGTCATTGGGCACCCCTGCAAGGACACACTCGGAGGGTGCACTCGCGGAACTGCACAGGCCGGTGCTAAACACCGAGGTGTGCGACGGGCTCGTCGTCGCATGCTGGGTTCCCGGGATGTAGGTCTCGTTCGGATCAAGGAGTGCCACGACGTGGTCAAGGAGGATCGTCGACTGGGCCGAGCCCGTACACAGCGAGTTTATGGTCGTGCAGACGTCCAAGGTAAGGACCCACGTGAGGTTGGTCCCTGGGTTATAGCAGTCAACTCCCGAAGGGGCGACGCAATTGGTGAGCGGAGCTGGGGTCGAGGCCTGGACCTTCCCCCAGTTCTGCTCGAGATGTGAGCTGGCGGGTGTTAAGCCGCCGGTCGGCGAGATGGACAGGACGGTGTTGGGTAGGGCAAGGCCTACCACCAAGGCGATTCCGACGACGGCGACTAGGGCGACTCTCCCACGTAGAGCTAGGGTCGAATTCGACATAGATTCCCGGCTTCCCGGATTGCCCCGACTGACGAGTCAACGTATAACTCTGGCGCTTGCCGAAGCTCGCACCGGCGCGTGTCGCACCGGTGATCGGGGGGTCAGGAGACGACCCGACTCGCGTGAGGCAGGCCACCTCCCTTGCAAGTCACGTGGAGGGATTGCCCCCCGATCCGTAAATGACCGGCCGCGGCTACGCACCGAGAATGTCGTAAACGGCCGAACTCCGCTTCAACGGGCACGAAACAGGGTCGCCCCCTTGGGGAAGCCCCCAAGGGGACGGGGAAACGGTTGCTGGGGGGGCCTGGCGGCCCCCCTCTTTCCCGGTTTGGCTGACTGATCTCCTTCAGCCCTCGGTCGGGGTATCGACGACCCCGTCGCCCGGCTGACGCTTCCTTCGAAGTAGCACCGCTCCGACGAACCCAACTGCCACGCTTGCCATCAGCCCCAAGCCCAAGGCCGGGCCGGCCGCTGCAGCCGCCGGCGCCCCGCCCGACGGGGCGAGGTGCACGTTGATGTCGTTCACGCTCGACACCGTCGACGAGCCGCCCAGGCCGTTGGAGAACGTGTAGTCCTGCGGGTTGCCGATGACCACCGCGTTGTTGGAGACGAGCTGGGCGCACGGTCCGCTGTTCGCCGGGGTCGGGCAAGAGGCACTACCCGCCGAGAGCACGTTGAACAACTGGCCCTTGAGCCCGTAGGATAGGTGAACCGCCACCCAGATCTGGTTGCCCGGCGCGATCGACGGTCCCGTCAACGTGAGCGTCACGGTCACCGTCGAGCCCAGGTTCTGCGGGCTGTACGACGAGAGGACGATCGACGTCGGCGAGATCGTGAACTGGCTGTTGATGTTCGTGCTCGGAGGCGAGGACGGGCACGTCGGCAGCGCCTGGTTGAGGAACACCTGGATCGGGTTCGCTCCCGTCGTCACGAACGGATAGGGGATCGTGACGGTCAGCGTGCTGTTCTGCGCCATCCCGGCCGTCGAGAAGACGTTGTAGTAGAACTGGCCCGGGTTGCTCGACTTGAGCTGGAACATCGAGCCGACGTAGTGGTTGTAGATGAGCCGGAACGTGCTGTTGGGCAGCGGGCAGAAGTTCGTGTCGGTCACGGCACCCTGGCTGGGGTGGGTGATCTCGACGGTCGCGTTGCTGGTGTCGCTGACGCAGCCGCCGAACGCGTCACAGCCGCTCGCGGTCACCGTGTCGGTCGAGGAGGTGGCGTTGGTCCCCGCGGGGATGATGTAGGTGCCCGTGCAGAGCATCGTCTGGCCCGGCGTGAGCGTAGTCAGCGGGCAGCTGAGGTTGCCTGCGATCGAGTCCACGACGGAGACGTTGGTGAGGGTCGTGTCGCCCGTGTTCGTCACGTTCGCATAGATCTGGATGGTGTTGTTCACGGTGTTCGAGACCCGGGTCGGGCTCACCGACTTCACGACGTCAAGGGCCGGATGGACGATGAGGACGCTGGCGCTGTCCTGGGCGGTGACGTCGTTGTGCGCGAAGTCCGAGCCGTTGGCGACGACGGTGTCGTTCGAGTAGCTCGCGCTGGTGCCGAGCGGGATCGCGTAGGTCCCGGTGCAGATCATCGAGGCGCCCACCGCGAGGGTGCCGCTCGGGCAGCTCAACGCTCCCGCGAGGGAGTCGGACGCCGTGACGTTGTAAAGGGTCGTATCGCCCGTGTTCGTCACGTTCGCGTGGACCGTGATGGTGTTGGCCGTCTGGTTCGAAACCTCGGTGGGATCCACGGTCTTCACGACGGAGATCGACGGGTGCACGATGCGGACGCTCGCGTCGGCGCTCGCGCTCACGCCTTCGTGGTGGCTGTCGGTCCCGTTCGCGACGACCGTGTCGTTCGAGTAGCTCGCGCTGGTGCCGAGCGGGATCACGTAGCTCCCGGTGCAAATCATAGAGGCGCCCACCGCGAGGGTGCCGCTCGGGCAGCTCAACATTCCCGCGAGGGAATCGACCGCCGTGACGTTGTAAAGAATCGTGTCGCCCGTGTTCGTCACGTTCGCTTCGACCGAGATGGTGTTGGCCGTCTGGTTCGAGACCAGGACCGGGTCGACCATCTTGACCACCGAGATCGCGGGGTGACCGACGAGGGTCGGACAGGCGCTGTAGTGGTGCAGGAAGATCGTGGAGGACGGCGCGACGGTATAGCTCGCGTTGTTGAGGACGCTGGCGGCGGAGGTGTTGATGTCAGCCCCGAGCGTCACGTCGACCGTGCCGCCCGCGGGAATCATCCCGGTCCAGGTTCCCTGGGCGGCTGTGTAGCCCGCCAGGGGAGAGGTCGCCGAGGCGCTCGTGAACGTCACGCCCGCCGGCGCCGGGTCGGTCATGGTAACGCCAGAGGCGTTCTCGTGGCCGCTGTTGCTGAGCGAGATGCCGTAGCTGATCGCGCTGTTGTTGACCACATCCGCTGGGCAGGTCTTCAGGATGTCCAGGATCGGGTTCGCGACGTACACCGAGTCCGTGACCGGCGGGTTCTCAGAGAGACCGCTCACCGTGTAGTGAGTGATGGCCCAGTCGGTCAGCGAGGTGTTGTCCGGCGCGGTCAGGTTGGCGGTGTAGGTGAACACGGCCTGGGGGTGGCCGTTCAAGGACGGCACGGTCGAAAAGGTCCAGAGCAGGTACGTGTCGCTCGAGAGGCTCAGCTCCGAGCACTCCAACGGTGCACCGGCTGCCGAGCAGAGCCCCGAAGTGAACGTCGGCACGACATTCGTGGGCAGGGTCGCCGAGGTCTCCGAGCCGGGAATGTAGGTCTCTCCCGGAGGCAGGAGCGCGACGGCATACGCGAGCGCGATGGTCTGCTGGGACGTACCCGTACACGTCGTGTTGCTACTGGTACAGACATCTAGCGTAAGTGTCCACGTCAGGTGCGTACCCGTATTGTAGCAATCCTCTCCGATAGCACTCGCAGGGACCGCGCAGTTAGCGAGCGGCTCCGGTGTCGCCGAGTGCTGCTTGCTCCAGTTCTGCTGCAGGTGTGCGGCGTTAGGCGAAACACCCATGGCGAGGCCCGTCGCAGGCAGAGCCATCGTCAGGACGAGGGAGACGGCCGCCACCAAAAGGAGCGCCGTCGCTCCGTGGGATGCTCTAAACCAACTCTTCATATTCCTCCCGGTCAAGGGCACGCGGCGACGTGCCGAGTTGCGTATAACTCTGTCGTGAAGAATATTCAACTTAAGGACAGTAGTTCCTGCCGGCATACTCCGTTACCGTGCGGGGGAGCGATCTTCCTCGCCTCGCGAAGCCGTTCTCAAGGGCCGCGCCTGTCCCGGGCAACAAGCCCCTTCGGCTGGTTTGTCCTACTTTCCGCACCGGCTGAACGGGCAATCCCCGAATTACTGGCCTGCTCTGTGAGCTGACGAATTCCTCTCGAGAACCCGGAGGTCTTCCGCCGTCGGACGGACCTCCCTCACCTCGACCAGAGCCTTCCACTCTGCGAGAAACGCGAGCACCCTGGCCTGATCCCTCCGCCGCACGATCACCACGCCCCTCAGCAGCTTGCGATGGGGGATCCCATCCAGGAGCCCCGGGCGTCGGTAGGTGTACTTCCCTTTCCACGAGCTCGTCGCCTGTCCGTAGAGCTTCTTGACGAACTTCCCCACCTCCCCGTTCAGGGTCCCGGGGGGAAGGCGAAAGACCAGCAGGCTCACGCGCATGTGTGGGCACTAATGCCCACAACCCTTATCAACTTGCTGGGCCTCTCCTTCTGGAGGACCGTGCCGACCCCCGGGTCGTTCCGACTGCGCCCCGCCCATCTCGGTCCCCTCCCCATCGTCAACCACTTCCTCCGCCGCCTTCGTCTCGAGGAGGTTCTCCTCCACCGCCTCCCCGTCACCCCCGGGGCGCGACTCGACCATGCCACGGGGCTTCTCGTGCTCCTGCGCAACCTCCTCGTCAGTCGAGAACCCCTCTACGGCCTGCGGGGATGGGCCGCTCCCTTCCGCCTCGACCCCTTGGGTCTCTCCGCCCGAACGGTGGCATCCCTCAATGACGACCGGCTCGGAAGGGATCTCGAGGCGCTCTTCGACGCCGACCGAGCCTCCCTCGCCACCGAGATCGTGGTTCGGGCGGTCCGGGAGTTCCGGGTCGACCTCACGCGCTTCCACAACGACTCCGCCACCGTGACCCTCCAGGGAGCCTACGCGAAGGCCACCGGGGATCGCACGCGGGGCAAGCCGACCCTGCGGGCCGCCTACGGCCACAACAAGGACCACCGACCGGACCTCAAGTAACTCCTCTGGATCCTCCCTGTATCGGCCGACGGGGCGGTCCCGGTCCACTACCGCGTGGCCGATGGGAACACCAACGACTCGCCCACGCATCGGGAGACGTGGGATGCCCTCCGCACGCTGGTGGGCCGTCCCGACTTCTTCTACGTCGCGGACTCGAAGCTCTGCGGCGAGGATACGATGCGCTACATCGACGGTCAGGGCGGTCGATTCCTGACCGTCCTCCCGCGGACCCGGAAGGAGGACCGCCTGTTCCGGGAGGGGAAACAAGCGCACGAGCCGACGGGGGAGGAAGGGATCCGTCGACCGAATCCGAGAGACGAGGGCGGCCCCGAGGATGTCTGGAAGGCGGCGGAGTCCCCGCTCCCGGCCGGGGACGGGTTCCGCCTGGTCTGGCTCTGGAGCTCGCTGAAGGCGGAGGCGGATCGGGGAGCGCGGGAGGAGATCATGGCGAGAGGGATCTTGGCACTGGAACGGTTGGAGACCCGGCTGCGGAGCCCGAAGACGAAGCTTCGAACTCGGGAGGCCGTGACCCGGGCGGCGGAGAAGGCGGTGGGTCCCCTCGCCCGCCGATGGGTCACCTTCGAGGTTCGGGAGGAGCCGGTGGAGCAGTTCCGACAGGAGCATCGGGGTCGGCCCGGGAAGGGAACCCGGTATCGTCGGCAGGTGACGGTGCGTCACCACGTGGTCTGGCAGGCGAAGGAAGAGGCCATCGGCTTCGATGCGCGGACGGACGGGATGTTCCCACTCCTGACCAACGATCGGAGGCTATCGTTGAAGGAGCTGGTGGACCAGTATCACTTCCCGCCGAGGTTGGAGAAGCGGCACGAGCAACTGAAGACGATCTACGAGGTGCCCCCGGTGCTGCTGAAGAACATCGACCGGGTGGAGGCGCTGCTGTTCGTCTACTTCCTGGCGATGCTGGTGGAGGCGCTCATCGAGCGGGAGGTTCGCCGATCGATGGAAGCCGAGGGCGTGAAGTCGATCCCTCTCTATCCGGAAGGACGGCCATGCCCCTCCCCGACGACGGACCGCATTCTGGGAGCGTTCGATCGGGTGGCGGCCCACCATCTGGAACGGGAAGGCGAGGAGGTCCAGCGATTCGCCCCCGAGCTGACCGAGCAACAGCTCGAACTGCTGCGTCTCGCCGGAGTCCCGGGGGAGAGCTACGGGGCGTGAGTTCGGCCCGCAGGGAAAATTGGGCGATTGCCCTTTCCGTCAGTGCGGAATGTAAGGTTTGTGAGAGGACCTCGGCCCAATTTGGCAGGTGGGCCGCAGGGAGCTTCTCTGAACCGGACAAATCCCTAGCTTGCCCCGTCGGCACCTGGCTGGCGCTTTCGACAGCTCCCCGGAAAGAGCAAGGGGAACGGCCGCGCCGGCCGGCGCTGCCGCCCCAATAGACTAAAGCACTCGACCCTCTGGGAATGTCATGTCCGTGCTACCCAAAGTGGTGCTCGTCCTGGGGATACTCGCGATCGTGGCCGGTGTCGCCTTCGTTGCCCTCGACCTTCTCGGGCGAGGGGACAGCTCCGGAGCGGACCCCAAGGACCTCGGCATAATCGTCGTGGGAATCGTACTCGTTGCGGTCGGTCTCGTGCTTGGGCGCCGCCCCAAGCCCGAGGGCCCCTCCCCCACGAACTCCCCGCCGACTCCCTGAGCCGCGAACGGCGAGCCCGCTGCGCCGTCGGTGAGATCCCTCGGTAAAGGGTCCTCTGAAGAGGGACGCCGTGACACGGACGCTGGAGTCGGACCGCGTCGTCCGCGCTCCCCGGGGACCCGAACGGAGCTGTCGCGGCTGGGGCCAGGAAGCTGCGCTACGCCTCCTGATGAACAATCTCGATCCCGAGGTCGCCCGGGACCCCCGTCGGCTGGTGGTCTACGGCGGCCGCGGCAAGGCCGCACGCGACTGGGAGTCCTTCGACCTCATCGTCGAGGCGCTGCGAGGCCTCGGGGAGGAGGAGACCCTGCTCGTCCAGTCGGGCAAACCGGTCGGGGTCTTCCCCACCTCGGCCTACGCGCCGAGGGTCCTCATTTCCAACGCCGTCCTCGTCCCCCGGTGGGCCACCGACGAGGTGTTCTGGGACCTCGAGGCCCGGGGCCTCACGATGTTCGGCCAGATGACGGCGGGCAGCTGGATCTACATCGGTACGCAGGGCATCCTGCAGGGGACCTACGAGACCCTGGCGGCACTCGCCCGTCGCGAGTTCGCCGCCCCGGACCTCTCCGGCCGCTGGATGCTGAGCTCGGGTCTCGGCGAGATGGGGGGCGCCCAGCCGTTGGCGACGACGCTCCTCGGCGGAGTCGCCCTCGTGGTCGACGTCGACCCTAAGGCCGTGGCCCGACGGTTGAGACACCGCTACCTCGATGCCGAGGCACGTGACCTAGACGAGGCCCTTAGGACGGTCGGGGAGGCCGTGCGCGAGCGCAGGGCGCTTTCGGTGGGACTGTGTGCCAACGCGTCGGACGTCTACCCCGAGATCGTCCGTCGCAACATCACCCCGGACATCGTCAGCGACCAGACGGCCGCGCACGACCTGCTGGTCGGCTACATCCCTCAGGGGATGGGCGTGGAGGAGGCAGCGCGTCAGCGGGACTCCGACCCCAAGGAGTACCTCTCCCGGGTCCGCACCTCGCTGGCGAAGGAGGCGAGGTCGATCCTTGCGATGCGCTCCGCAGGGGCGGTGACGTTCGAGTACGGCAACAACTTCCGGGCCCAGGCTCGCGACGCGGGGGTCGCCGACGCCTTCGATATCCCCGGCTACGTTCCGAGGTACATCCGACCCCTCTTCGCGGTGGGCAGCGGCCCGTTCCGCTGGGTCGCGCTCACGGGCGAGGCCGACGACATCCGACGCATCGACCGGGCCATCCTCTCCGAGTTCTCCGGTAACGAGCATCTGTGCCGGTGGATACGGCTCGCGGGGGAGAAGGTCCGGTTCCAAGGGCTGCCCGCGCGCATCTGCTACATGGGCTACGGAGAACGGGAGAAGTTCGGCCACCTGGTGAACTCGCTCGTCCACGACCACGAGCTCTCGGGGCCGATCGCGATCGGGCGGGACCACCACGACACGGGCAGCGTCGCGAGCCCCTACCGTGAGACCGAGGGAATGCGGGACGGGTCGGACGCCATCGCCGACTGGCCGGTTCTCAACGCCCTGCTCAACGTGGCGAGCGGAGCCACCTGGGTCTCCTTCCACCACGGGGGGGGCGTGGGCATCGGCAACTCGCTCCACGCCGGCCTGGTCGTCGTCGCCGACGGGAGTTCGGAGGCAGAGGCGCGGATCGCCCGGGTGCTCCACAACGACCCTGGCCTCGGCGTCGCGCGGCACGCCGACGCGGGCTATCCGGAATCGATCGAGCTCGCCCGAACCGCTCGGTTCCGGGTCCCGGGGATCCCGCCGTCCGAGCAACCGTCGCGACAAGCCTCACCGTGACGCGTGGGCCCTAGGTCAAGCCCCTTAGGCAGGGCCGCGCGGTCTGCCCCCGGCATCCCCACGGACATCGACCTCACCGTCGGCCCCAAGCGACCTGCCACAGATCCCTCTCGTGGTCGGTTCGATCCTGCGAGAGGCGGTCGGCGGGGCCGCAAGACGACCGGCGCCGGAGGCGGCCTTTTACGTCGCGGGGATGGGATGACCTCGGAAGAGGAACCGGTCGCCAACCGGCCGACCACCCCGGGGCGGGGGGGCGCACTGCGCGAGGGACGGTTCTCCTTCCGCGACGGCCCGCTCGTGCGCTATCGTTCCGTAGGAAGAGGAGGGCAGTTCGCCGAGGAGTTCCGTGAAGGGGGGGAGCGGGTCGCGGCAGGTCCTCGTTCTTGGCGGGCGGCGTCCGCTCGGCCGCGGTAGGCGCCCAACGGCTCAAGGAGAACGAGCGCGGGGCGGGAGCCGCGGGCGCCGAACTCTCCGTCGGCGGCCGCCCTGGGGCCCGCCACCGACGGTTCTTCCGCGTACCCCGCGGCGATTGCTAGACTGTAGCACGGCGTCCCGGCGCGGTGAGGCGTAGCGATACCTTGGCTTATCACGACCCAGGTCGGAGAATTCTCTTCGTAGCGGGCGGCGCGCCCGCTCCCAAGGAACCCATGAAAGCGAAGCGAACGATCGGGCTCGCGGCTGCCGCGGTCGTCGTGCTGCTCGTCCTAGGACTCGTGCCCGCGTTCGCCGGTTCGGCGAGCGCCGCCGGCACCGGTGCGTCGGGCAGCGGGACGGCCTCGGGCCCGTGGGCCTACGGCGGGCAAGGCTGGTCGAACGCCAAGGTGAGTTCCGGCAACGTGGACCTCAGCTGGAACGCCTCCTTCGGGCTGGTCGCCCTCTTCAACGCGACGAACACGACCAACGCCACGGTCGAGCTCTCCGAGCAGCGCACGGTGGCTCTCGCGCTGGCCGTCTCGGGAAGCGCGCCCAACCTCTCCTTCCGCCTCAACGTGAAGGCCCTCGAACTCGACGCCGCGTCGGTCAACCTCACACGGAGCGCCTCGGTGACGCTCGCCAACGGCTCGACGGCGGGCGCGCTCGGGCTGCTCAACGCCTCGGACCGCTCGACCGTCACGCTCGCGGAGTCGTTGGTCGGCAGTTACCGCGGTAGCCCGTTCAGCGGCTACCTCAACGTCACCGGCAAGGCAGAAGCCCATGTCGCCTTCACCCCGACGCTCGGGCTCGTCCCGCTCCACCTGACTCCCGGTCTCGGCTGGTCGTCGACCTCCGTGGCGACCGCGACGTCCTCCTGGACGATCGCCTACGACTGGGCACGACACTCGGCGCTCGGCTCGAACGCCAGCAGCGCGACCCGCTCGGGCGGCTGGAACGGAACGACCGTCGTGACCCTGAGCGGCGCCGCCGGAAGCGCCCAGAGCCTCTTCCACGACCACCTTGCCCGCACGATGGTCGTCCTCGCCCTCTCCGGACCGTTCGGCCTAAGGGACGGCTTCGTGCTCGTCCCGAGCGGCTTTGACTTCTTCGACGGAAGCTCGCAACCGTACGACACGGAAGCGGTCACCGGCTCGGCGACCATCTCTACGGAGAGCCTCTTCGTGACCGACGGCAGTCTGAGCGCTCGCTCGGTGACCGCCGCGCGGGCGAGTTCGACCTTCGGCTCGCCGCGGATCCCGCTGGACGTTTCGAGCTCGGGAGGCGCACGCGTCGCCACGTCCAGCCCCGCGAGTTCGAACTGGTCGACGAGCGTTCTCGCCCAGCCCGAGAGCCCGAGCCAGGCGAAGGCCCAGGCCTACTGCCTTCAGTTCACGTGCAGCTCGTCCCGGGCCTTCCCGCTCGGAGCCGTCGTGCTCGGGCTTGTCGTGGTCGTTGCGGTGGTAGCCACGCTGCTGGTGCTCGCCCGCCGGTCGCACCGCCGCTCCTCGATCGAGGCGAACACCGCCGCCCCGGCGACCGTTCCCACGGGCGCGCTCGGGACGCCTCCTGCCCCGGCGCCGGAAGGCCCCTCGGCCCTTCCCCCCGAGGGCCCGACGGGCCCGACCCCGTAACGCGGCCGGAGCGCGGGCGGACGGCCTCCTCGCGAGGAGGAGGCCCAACCCCTTCACCACCTCTCTATTCTACGCGCGCTACGAACGACTCAGCGGACTCCGCGGGCCCGGGCGACGGCCTCTGCGGCCGCCCCGAGGACCGCGCGATCGGAGTCAAAGGAGACGAGCTCGAGGGCCCGCGCGAAGGGTACCCAGCTGGCGCGGTCGAAGGTCGCCTCGAGGTGAAGCTCGCCGCGGTCGACGGTCGCGAGGAAGTAGACGCAGCTCTTCGCCACGTTCACCCCGCGGCCGGGAGCGTAGAACCGGTAGCGGACCTCCGTGAGCTCGGGTCCGAGGCGGACCCGCTCGATCCCCGACTCCTCTCGCACCTCCCGCAGCGCGGCGGTGCCGAGCGACTCGCCCGGGTCGACGTGGCCTTTGGGAAGGCACCAGCGGTCCTCCTCCCGATGGTGGAGGAGAAGCAGCTTCGCCTCCTCGGAGCCGTCCTCGAGGACGACCACCGCCCCGCTCGCGAGCTCGGGCAGGATCGGAGCCTCGGGGCGGTACGGCTGGCTGGTCGGATGCATCCGTTCGATGCCCCCGAGGACCCGAAGCGTAAGACGGCTCGCCTGCCGGCGGCGAGCCTCTGCGCGAGAGCTTATGGAGGAGGACGGCTCCCCGGCGCCGGATGCTCGATCGTGGTGAGGAGTACCACGACCTGGCGAGTCTCGTCCGGGGCAAGGCGGCGAAGAACGGCTCGCTCCCGGCGCTCCGTTTCGCGAGACGAACGATCAGCTACGCGGAGCTCGACACGGAGTCGGAACGCGTCGCTCGCGGGCTCGCCCGCGTCGGCGTAGCCCGCGGCGACCGCGTCGCGGCGCTCCTGTTCAACACGCCGGAGTTCCCCCTTCTTTGGTTCGGTGCCGCCAAGCTCGGAGCGGTCCTCGTCCCGATCAACACGGCCCTCAAGGGCGAGATCCTCCGCTACGAGCTCGCCGACAGCGGCCCCCGAGCCATCGTGGTCGACCGCCGTCTCTGGCCGTCGTACGCCCCGCTGCGCGAGAGCCTCGGGATCGCCCACGAGTACCTCGCGGGGACCGGCCCCGGCGAAGGCGAGAGCCCGCCCGGGCTCCCTGCGTTCGACGAGCTTCCTTCGGACCGCCCTGCCGAGCTCCCTCCGCCGCCGTCCGCCTCCGAGCCGGCGTCGATCCTCTACACGAGCGGCACGACCGGGCCGCCCAAGGGAGCGATCATCCCCCACGAGAAGCTGCTCACGACGCCAAGGGAGATCTCCGCGAGGAGCCGCATCACGCCGCAATCGGTCCTGTTCACGGCGCTCCCGCTCTTCCACTGCAACGCGCAGGAGATGACGGCCCTCTCGGCGCTCCTCCACGACGTCCCGGCCGCCTTCGACGAGCGGTTCCACGCGAGCAGCTTCTGGGAGACCGCCAGCCGCTTCGGCGCGACGCATGTCTCGCTGCTCATCTCGATGATCACCGTGCTGTTCAAGCAGCCGGCGAGGCCGACCGACGCGACGCACTCGGTCCGCACCGCGCTCACCGCCGGGGCGACCCGGGCGATCTGGCCGGAGTTCGAGCGACGCTTCCACGTCACGCTTCTGGAGCTCTACGGGATGACCGAGTGCGGCTGCACGACCCTCATGAACCCCCCCGAGGCGGTGCGCGTGGGCTCGGTCGGCACCCCGCTTGGCTTCGTGGAGGCGGAGGTCGTCGACGACGACGACCGCCCCGTGCCTCCGAACACGCGCGGGGAGCTCGTGGTGCGGCCGCGCGCGCCGTTCACGATGTTCCTCGGCTACCTCAACAAGCCCGAGAAGACCGTCGAGGCATGGAGGAACCTCTGGTTCCACACCGGCGACTTCGTCACCCGGGACGGGGACGGCTACTACTACTTCGTCGACCGCAAGAAGGACATCATTCGGCGACGCGGCGAGAACCTCGCCCCCTACGACGTCGAGTCGGTGCTCAACCGCCACCCGTCCGTCTTCGAGTCCGTGGTGGTCGGCGTTCCCTCCCCCCTCGGCGAGGAGGACGTCAAGGCGTTCGTCCAGCTGAAGCCGGGCGCCGCCGTCACGGCCCAAGAGCTCTTCACCTACGCCGCCGAGAACCTGCCGTTCTTCATGGTCCCGCGGTTTCTCGAGTTCCTGAACGAGATCCCGAAGACCGCGAACCAGAAGTCCCAGCGCTACCTGCTCCGCGAGCGCAAGGGAGGGACCGAGCACGACCGGGAGAAGCTCGGGATCGTCGTCCGCGCCCCGTGAACGGCCGCGGGCCCGCCCGCTCGTGCTGCTCGACACCAACGCACTGTTCCTGCCGTTCCGCGCCGGCCTCGAGCTCGTCGCGGAGGTCGAGCGGCTCCTCCCCGGCGCGGAGCTCGTCGTGCCCGAGACCGCTCTCTCCGAGCTCGATCGGCTCGTCACCCGGGGGCTCCCGCAGGCCGGGGCGGTCCGCCGGTTCGCCACGGGATTCCGGACGGTCCCCGCCCGCGGCCGCGGCGACACCGCGGTCCTCCACGCCGCGGCCGAGCTCGGCGCCTGGGTCGTGACCGCCGACCGCCTCCTCTCCGAGCGGCTGCGTCGGGCCGGCGTCGGGGTGCTCGCACCCCGCGACCGCGCCCGCCTGACGCTCACCCGTGGGGAGCCGGTCGAAGCCCTGCTGCCCGCGGCGCGACGGCGGGCCCGCGGCAAGGGTTAAGAATCGACCTCGGCTCGAACGAGCCGGAGGAGCGCATGCGCGACGACGACCGCCTGCTCGACCTTCCCGTCGCGGAGTTCGGCAGCGGGGTGATCGGGATCTGCGACATCTGCGGCGTCCGCCAGGCGGTGATCGTCCTCGAGAAGGAGCGCTTCCGCCTCTGCGTGCTCGACTTCCTCAACAAGAGCTGGACGAAGTCCGACAAGAAGCCCGGCGCGCCGCCGCCGCTCTACACGAGCGAGCGGATCGTCTTCGAGACCGGGGCGCTTCCGGCCGGAAAGGCCCCGGCGATCGCGCTCACCCCGAGCAAGATCGTGCGGCATCCTGCCGTCCTCATCGCGCCGGACGTCTACGGGATCACGACGACGGTCCTCGACGCGGCGATCCGTTTCGCCCGCGAGGGCTTCGAGGTCCTCGTCCCGGACGTCGGCAAGACCGAGGGGTTCGGCTTTCCGCACCACGCCGCGCTGCGCTCGGGGGCCCTGTTCCGCGGCGGCGTGCAGGTCCGCTCGCCTCCGGTCGCCCGGCTGCTCGAGCTCTACGGCGACGCGCTCCGCCACCTTCTCGGCCGCGAGATGGTCGACCCGACACGCGCCGCGGTCTTCGGCTCCTCCTACGGAGGCAGCCTCGCCCTCGCGCTCGCCGCGGAGAATACGCGCCTGCGGGCGGTCGCCCTCGCCTACCCGGTTCCCGTGCGCCCCCGTGAGGTCGCCTCGCTCGTCACGGCCCCGATCCTCCTCGTGCGGGGCTCGCGCGATCGGCTCGCGCGACGCGCCGCCGACGAGCTGCTCGCCGCGTTGCGCTCGCCAGCTCCCTCGGTGATCGAACTGGCCGGGGCCCGTCACCACTTCCTCTCCCGGGATCTCGGGGCCTACGACCTTCCCCGCGCCGAGGAGGCCTGGGAGGCGGTCCTACGGTTCCTTCGGGAACAGCTCGTCCCGCCGCCGCCGAGGCCCCCGGCTCCGCCGGTGAAGTTCCTCACGACGCCGAAGACCGTGGCGCCGGCACCCGCGGCAGCGGCCGGAGCTGCGGCCTCTCGCCCCTCGAGCCCGACGCCACCCCCCGCCTCCCCGGGAAGCGCCCCGGGCTAGCCGAGCGGGCTTTCGGAGGCGGCCGGCCGCACGGCGTCGGCGCCCGTCCCCGGGCTCACCCGGTGTAGTCGTAGAAGCCGCGGCCGGTCTTGCGACCGAGGTGCCCGGCGGAGACCAGGCGCTTGAGCAGCGGAGAGGGCCGGTACTTCGGATCTCCGAAGTCGCGGGTCAAGGTCTCGGCGACCTCCAGTATCACATCGAGGCCGATCATGTCGGCGAGCTCGAACGGCCCCATCGGAAAGCCGGCTCCCGCCTTGGTCGCGAGGTCGATGTCGCGAGCGGAGGCGACCTTCTCGTCCAGCGCGAAGCATCCCTCGTTGATGACCGGCATCAAGAGACGGTTGACGACGAACCCGGGCGACTCCTTCGTGCGGACCGGGACGAGGCCGGTGCGGTGGTTGCGCAACCCCCGCAAGAAGTCGACCGTCTCGTCGACGAGCTCTTCGTGGGTCTCGAGCCCTCCGCAGACCTCCACGAGAGGAAGCGTCGACGGCGGGTTGAAGAAGTGCGTCACGAGCGTCGCGCGGGCGTGCCGGAGCCCGCGGGCAAGGCGCGTCACCGAGAGCGAGGAGGTGTTGCTGGCGAGGACCGCGTGCGGCGGGAGGACGGCGTCCAGCGCCTCGAGCGCCGCGCGCTTGGTCTCCTCGCGCTCGAAGACGGCCTCGACCACAAGGTCGACCTCGGAGAACGCCTCCCAGCCGACGACGCCACGCACCCGGCCGACGACCTCCTCGCCGTCCTTGGCGGTGAACTTCGGCGCGAGGCGGGCGCGCAACCGCGTCTCCTGCTCGGGCGCGAGCGGTCCGAGGAGCTCGGTGAGACGGGGGAGCTCCTTGTCGGCCCGCCCCGCGTGGAACCGGACGAGCTCATCGACCAGCGCCTTCACGCGGGCGAGACCGCGGTCGACCAGAGGCTGGTCCAGGTCCTTGAGGACGACCGGCAGGCCGTTGTAGGCGAACAGCTCGGCGATCGCCGCGCCCATCGTCCCGGCCCCGACCACCCCGACCTTGACCACGTGCACGGCGCTCCTCCGGGCGCGGCGACCCGCACGGGGAAGATAACGGGAAGGGGGGCGCGGAGAGCTCCTAGCCCCGCGGGGCGGTCCGCCCCGCGGACGCAGGGGCGGCGGTCGGAGAAGCCGGGCCCGCCTCGACCAAAGGCGAAGGAGCACCAGCCATCGGGAGGACGGTCACTCCCCGGCGCCCGTGGCGCCCGTCCCACCAGGAGCGCAGCGTGTGCCGCACGTCGGCGAGGTAGAGGTTGCCGTAGGGGCAATCCTCGGCGCAGTCGCCGATCCCGCAGCACTTGGAGCTTCGGAACTCCCCCTTCGTCCGGAACTGCGCGGGCATGTCGTTGAGACCGACCGGGCAGCCGCGGGCGCAGTCGAGCGTCGTGCACCGTCGGCAGACCTCGCGGTCGTGCACCTTCAGCCGGAAGAAGCCGACGCTCGAGGTCGCCCCCGCGAGGAGGCCGGTGTAGCACCAGCCCATCGAGACGCAGTTGTAGACCCCCGCGTAGGGGACCGTGACGAACAGGACGTACCAGAGCACCCCGAAGGAGAGGTCGAAGAACAGCACGGTCGGGTCGACGCCGCCGACGGTGACGGCGAGGCGGCCGGTCTGGTCGAGGTAGGAGAGCAGCGAGGTTCCCACGAAGGCGACCATCACGGCGCCGGCGGTGAGGCGGTAGGCGCTACCGAGGCGGCTCCCCCGGTAAGGTCGGGCGAGCCGCGAGGTCCGGTGGAAGTTTTTCATCGCGTCGAGCGTCGTCCCCTGGTACATCGTCGCCGCGGTGCAGAACGTCGAGCAGATCGCCCGACGGCCGAAGAGCACCGTGGCCAGCGAGAAGACGAGGTAGGTCGCCGCGATGGCTCCGAAGACCTCCGGTCCGATCGGAGCCGAGCCGATCCCCATGCTCCATCCGAGGACCGGGACGGCCCACGGGCGGCCGGCGCCGGGCGCGTGGGGGAAGAGCCCGGCGTAGTAGATGCTCGGGTAGAAGATCGCAAAGGCCCCGTAACAGCCGAGCATCAGCCCGAGACGCAGCCGGTGGCCGCGTCCTCGGACCTCGCGCATCCGCAGGACGACCAGGGCGCCCATCTCGACCCCCATCATCAGGAGGAACCAGGTCGACGCGGTCGTGTCGGTGACGAAGAACAGGCCGTTGGCGAGCGCCCGGGAAAGGATCTCGGCCGAAGAGCCCTGGAGGGCGAGGAGCGGGCCGGGGAGGTACTGTCCCGGCGTGAGCTCGAAGGCGAGGGTCGCGCCCATGAACAGCTCGGCGACGAAGATCCAGAGGAGGAAGCCAAAGGTCCAGCCGCTCCGCGACTGCCAGTCGGCCACGGGCTCGGCCCCGAGCGAGGCCGGCCGGACGATCGCGTGGAAGAAGACGACCATCTCGATGAGGACCGAGACGGCGAAGAGGAGCGGCGAGCCGTAGAGCACCCAGAGAAAGAGCCCGGCCATCATGAGCGCGTAGACGGCGAGCAGACGGCCGACGTAGTCGAGGAACGCCTCCGAGAGGCTGCGGCGACGGTAGAGGAGCTCCATCAGGAAGACGACCAGCCCGATCATCGCCGCGCTGCCCGCGGAGAGGGCGACGGACGCCGCGTCGCGGGTCGGGAAGGCGGGCGGGGAGAGCAGCATCAAGAGCGCCTGGGCGCCGAGGAGGGCGACCGCGCTCCGCGGGAGGGCGCGGCGCAGGAGCGTCACCGTGAGGATCATCTCGGCGGCCATGGTGAAGACGAACCAGGGGGAGACGACGACCGCGCCTCCCCACGCCCCGACGGGGGCGGCGCCGGAGCCGAAGCCGCGGGAGAGCTCGCCGCTCGCGAGGCCGAGCGTCCAGCCCATGAGGAACTCGTTGAGCACGACCAGCAGGACGACGGAGACGACCAGCAGCCGAGAGGCTCCCGAGGCGGCCGACGCAGCCGGACCCTCGGCCGCCCGGCGGACCTCGCCGAGGAAACTGACGAAGACGAGGACGACCGACGCGGACATGATCGCGGCGGCGACCCAGAGCCCGGCGATCGCGCTCGTCGCTCCGGGAGAGAGCTCGTAGACGAGGCCGCCGACGAGCATCCCAGTCATCATCAGCAGCAGGAAGACGACCACCGACGCCTTGAGCGCCGAGCGCGCCTCCGACGCCCAGCGGACGAAGAGCGCCGTCGCCGCGGCCATCGCGCCGGCGAGGGCCACGAAGAGCAGGAGCCAGCCGTTCATTGCCGCGCGCGCCGGTCCCGCCGGGGGCTCACGTCCCGTCGGCGTCCGGGACGAGGAGGGCCGGTGCCGTGGCCCCGGCGGGTGCGGTCGCGGGGCCGCTTCCGCGGACCGAGGCCGAGCCCCCCTCCGGGCCGCCGGCCCTCTCGGGAGGGGTGAGGGCGACGGCGGCCGGAGAGGCGGGTCCCGGTTCCTCGAGCAGCCGAAGGAGCGTGCCGGGGCGAGCGACGGCGACCACGCTCACGACGGCGAGGAGGCCGTACTCGAGCGCGATCCTGAGCCCCGTGAGGTACGGCGGAAGCCCCGGGGTGGCGACGGCCCCCCACGCGGGAGCGACGCCGAAGAGTCCGAGGAGCCTGTCCGGCAGGCTGTCGAGCCCCCAGGACGGGAGGGGCGAGGGCAGCCAGAGGAGGAGGGAGACGGCTCCCGCCAGGAGGGACCCGAGGGCGACGCGGCCGGCAAGCGACCGACGCGCGCGAAGAACCGCCCGAAGGACCCCGCCCGGCGCGAGAGCCAGCGCCACCGCGAATAGTCCCACCGCCTCGTGCTGCACCCCCCAGGAGAACCACAGCGCCGGCCCAGCGCCGGCCGGCGCGCTGAGGGTCCAAGCGGCGAGCACGGCGAGGCTCCAGAGAATCCCTCCGGCGAGCAGCAGGACCCGTAGCGTCCCGCCGAGCGCCCATCGGTAGGGGGACCCCAGCGAGGTCCGGGGGGTCCCGGCCCGCGCCGGGCCCTTGCCGTACAGGCTTCCGTAGACCGACAGGAGCATCTCCTGGCCGAGGAGCGAGACCCAGACGACGACGATCTGGAAGACCCCGAGATACCAGTTGTTGAGGAGGAGGTTCGACACGCTGGTCGCCGAGGCGTCGGCGACCAGGCCCACGCCGGCGGTGGCGACCGCCGTGGTCGAGCAGCACGCTCCGAGGGTCACCAGGCTGAGCATCGCCGGGGTGAGCCCGGTGACGGCGCCGACCGCCTTGCTGCGCGCTCGGTCGCCGGGCGCGGGGCGGAGGAGGCGGAGCGTGAGGAGGACCGCGATCGTCATTCCGAGGCCGACTCCCACGCCGACCACGATCATCGCGACCGTGGGGAAGAACGGGAGGCTGACCACTCCCCACGGGGCGAGCAGGAGCAGGCCGGGGTAGTTCCACCCCTGCGTCCCGGTCGGGCTCGTGGGAAGGACCTCGAGGGTGTAGCCTCCGGGAAGGCGGGCGAGGAGGACCATCCCGCTCTCGAAAAGGGAGCCGAGCACGTAGAGGAGCCCGAAGAGGACGACCGCGCCGCGGAAGGAGGAGCGCCGGATGAGGCCGCGCACCTCGCGCAACGTGAGGACGGCCTTGAGGTCGAACCGCCCCGCCTCCTCGGTCACGCCCCGCCGACAAAAGCTCCGCTTATCTGTCGTAGGTTCGGACGGACCCGACCTTAGGCGCGGGCCGAACATATCTTAAGGAAGAACGCCCGCACCTTCCTCGGCGCGGGGATGGCCCAGCCCGGTAAGGCGCTGGATTGCTAATCCAGTGGTGGTTTCACCTCGGGGGTTCAAAGGAGGCGCCGGAGCCACGGCGTCTCGGAGAGTCCCCCTCCCCGCGTCCCGCGCGCGAGCTCGTAGCGGTCCGGGCGGTGAGGTGGTCGGTCCCGGCCTCGAGGCCCACGGACGCGCCGGCCGCAGGCAGCGGTCCTTCAACGACGGCGAGAAGGCGGACCGCCTCGGCCACCTCGACCAAGGCGAGCCGATGCGGCGCAGCCCATCCCTCGGACGGGTAGAGCACCTCGGTGGAGGCGAGCACGACCCCGACCGCCGGCACGCGGACGGTCGTCAGCGTCCTCGAGGCACAGCGCGGGCAGGCGGGGCCGCCGGGAAGGAACCGCAAGTGGCAGGTGGCGCAGGTGGCGAGCTCGAGGTCCGCGGAGCTCGTGCTCATGGCCCCTCGCGTCCCAGGATCGTCACGAACGTCTGGGCCCCGACTCCTGCGAGCGACTGGGCCAGCCCGACCTTGGGGGAGGACGCCACCTGATGGCTGCCGGCCTCGCCCCGAAGCTGCTGGGCGATCTCGGCGATCCCGGCGAGGCCGCTCGCCCCGACCGGATGGCCGCGGCCGAGGAGCCCGCCGCCGGGATTCACCGGAAGGCGGCCGTCCGCGGCGACCCACCGCTGCGCGAACCAGGAGGCAGCCTCCCCCGGCCCGCAGAAGCCGAGGTCCTCGAGATCGATGAGCGCGAACGGGGCGAAGGCGTCGTGGAGCTCGACCACGCCGACCTCCTTGCGGGTGAGGTGAGCCGACTCGTAGGCTCGCTGGGCGGCAAGGCGGGTCGCCGCGAAGGTCGTGAGGTCGGGACGGTCCCCGAGGCGCAGCGCCTCGAACCCCTGCCCGAGCCCGAGGACCGAGGCCGGTCCGTCGCCCTTCTCGAGAACGACGGCGACCGCGCCGTCCGAGATGGCCGAGCAGTGGAGAAGCCTGAGGGGCAGCGCGACCGGCCGGCTCTCCCGCACCTCGGTCGAGGTCACGGGCTTGCGGAACTGGGCGTTCGGGTTCGTGGCGCCGCGCGACCGGGCGTGGACGCTCACGGGGTCGAGCTCCTCCTCCCCAAGGTGGTAGCGCTGGAGGTAGCGCTCGGCGACGAGCGCCCCCCAGGCGGTCATGGTCGCCCCGGCCGCCACCTCGCTCTCGTGGAGGGCCCCGGAGAGCTCGCGGGTGAGCGCCGGGGTGGCGAGGTCCGTCATCTTCTCGGTGGCGAGGACCAGGGCACGGTTGGCCGGCCCGGCGCTCAGCGTCTCGGCGGCGACGTGGAAGGCCATCGCCCCGGTGGCGCTCGCGGCCTCGACCCTCAATCCGGCGGCCGACTCCAATCCGAGCCGGCCCGCGAGGCGCGGAAGCAGCGAGATCTGCCCGTGGGGGCCGTGGCCGAGCATGGTCCCAACGACCAGGAGGTCGACCGGCTTGCGCCCGATCCCCTCGAGAGCGAGCGACGCGGCCTCCGCCGCGAGCTCGACCAGCGGCTCGGTCCGCTTGCCGAAGCGGCCGACCCCGACGCTCGCGACGTGGACGGTCATCCTCCGACCGACCTCGGGCGCGCCGACAAATAGCGGACCCTTCCGAGGAAGCGGGACAGCGGCATGCCGCCCTCCCAGCGGAGCACCCCGTTGCCGCTCGCCGTGGTGTCGACCGGCGGCAGGCCCCGGCAGACCAAGCCGAGGACCCCGCGCTCGGGCGGCTGCCCGGCGACGTAGAGCCGCCAGGATTCCTCGCCGCGGAGGCCGAGGCGACGGTAGGCGTAGAGCACCATGAGGCCGACCTTCTGGACGGCCTCCCGATGCGCGGCGAGCTGGGCGTTCGCCCGCCCTCCGGCGGCGGTGAAGCGGATCACCGGCGAGGCCGACGCCTTCACCTCGATGGGGAAGGCGAGCTCCCGGCGCAGGGCGACCAGGTCGAGGCCGAGCGAGCCGGCCCCGCGGATGACGAGGAACGGCTCGTCGATGAGCCTCTCGAACTCGGAGCGCTCCTCGGGAGGGAGCGCGCGGGCGTAGGAGCGCACCGAGCTCGGCTCCCCGGAAAGGAGCGTCCTGAGCTCGCGCTCATAGCCGGAGAACCCGTGTCCGACCACGTTCCCCCTCCGGTCGACTGTTCATTATAATACGGACGGCGGACTCGCCGTGAACGGTGGTCGGTCCGGTCGGCCTGGAGATCGCCCCGTCGGAGGCCGGTGTCGCTCGCGCGCTGGCGCTGCTCGTCGGCGAGGCGGACCGTCGCCGCACGGTCCGCGGCGCGGCGAGCCGGCCGGCGCAGTTCCGCCTCTCCGAGCTGCGCTCGAGGCTCCTCAAGAGCCGGGTCTTCGAGGACCCCGGGCGGCTTCTGACGAGGCTTCGGCGCCGGGGACTGCTCGTCGAGCTCCTCGGAGGGCCGGGGGACAAGGCCTTCGAGGTCCCGTTCCCCTCCGAGCTCTCCGAGATGCTCAGCGGGGAGATCGCCCGCGCCGAGATGGTCGACTCCGCGGCCTACCTCGCCGTGCCGGACGAGCGGGAGGAGATCCACGCAATGGACTCCGAGTTCCTCGAGCGTCTGCGCGAGGTCCTCTCCGACCGTCTCGAGGCGACGATCGCCTTCGGCCGTGAATTGCACGTCGAGGGTCTCGCGCGCTACCTCAAGGGGCTCTTCGGCGAGGAGCTCTACCTCGACTCGCTCATCTCCCTCCTGCACCAGTATGCCCTCTGCGATGCCCCCCTGGTCGCGCCGACCGGGCGCACGACGGGGGCGAGCGGCTTCCACCTCGCCCTGTTCGGGCCGCCGGGGACGGGCAAGACGTTCTCCATTGACGACCTCGTGCGAGGCAACCCGAGGTCCGGGGTCCCCGCCCACGGGCTCCCCGGCAGGAACCGGCAATGCGGGGGAATCACTCCCGCCCAGTTCCTGAGGGTCGGAGCCTCCTACGCGGGGCGCACGTTCAACTTCATCGTCCCCGAGTTCAACGACTGGTTCAAGTATCGAGGCATGGTCGAGCCGCTCAAGCTCGTCATGGAGCAGCGCGAGGTCCGCTGGGAGACCACGCTCGGGACGATCGGGCCGTACACGTTCTCCTCGTTCTTCGCCGTCAACTACAACGTCCGCACGTCCGGCGCGCAGGACTACTGGACGACGATCGCCGACCCGAACTTCGCCGCCCTCGAGGACCGGATGTTGCTGCGGTTCCACCCGATGACCCGCACGAGGTTCCGGGCGGTGGAGGCGAGCGCCGAGCGCCTCGAGCTCGGGGAGCTCGATTTCGCTCTCGCCGGGCCGTTGCGCGACCACCTCACGCTCGTCCACGCCATAGAGACCGGCCATCCGCTGGTCGCACGACGCTTTCGGCGTCGCCCGGTGCGTCTCGAGCGGAGCCTCTACGAGCGGCTGCGGGGGGTCTCCGACCGCGCCCTCAAGCTCCACGAGTTCCCGAACTTCTCCCCGCGGCTCAAGGGCCGGGCGGTGCGCCTCGCCTCCGCGGCGGCCCTCCTCACCTACTTCGCCGACCCCGCCGGGCCCGAGCTCGCGATCGGCTCGCGCGAGGCGACCTTCGCCCAGCGCTTCTACGAAGAGGAGATCCGTGCCCGCGAAGGACGCCGGGCCCGCGCCGCCGGCTAGCGGGGACCGGCCCAAGAGGTTCCGGCGGCCCCCGCCGGAGCTGGTCGCCCGCGCCGCCCGACGGGTCGTCCGCGGGGCGAAGGCCTCCTTCCCGAGCCAGGCGGCGTTCCGCGACGCGCTGCTCGAGCAGCTGCGTCGGGACGAGCCGCTCGCGGCGATCGGGGGCCCGAGGCTCCGCCGCCTGCTTCTCGGCGTTCCCGGAGTGAGGCTCACCGTCCGTTACAGCGAACGGCCGTCGCGTCCGCCGCCGACCTCCTGCCCGGTATGCGCCTCGGAGCTCGCCCCGATCCTCAACCGGACCCTCGCGGGAGGGACCGTGGCCCTCGGGCGACGTTGCGGGAGCTGCGGGTACTGGACGCACGGGGTCTGCCGCGTGCCGGTCCGCTACACCATCTCCCAGGCGAGCCCCCGGGCGCGCCAAGGACGCGCTCCGGGGCGCTAGCCCGATCCGGTCCCCGGAGGGGGAACGTACGGTCGCGGAGGACGGAACCGGCGTCGGTGGATCGAGCGCTCGACCGCGAACATCGCCGCCGCGACCGCCGCGCCACCGATCATGAGCCCGACCGCGAGCCCTGCCGCCGAGCTTCCCGGCAACCAGGAGGCGGAGGCCGACGAGACGATGGTGACGGTGACGGAGGAGACGAGCACCGCCCCCGCAGCATCGACGACGCTGGCGTTGGCCGTGTAGCTGCCCGGCCGCGCGTAGGCGTGCTGGACCGCGTCCCCGGAGGCCGAGGAGCCGTCGCCGAACGACCAGCTGACGGTGTACGGCGGCGTGCCTCCCGAGAGGTTCGCGACGAAGGAGAACGCGGTGCTGGCCCCCGCGGCGCGGTGCGCCGCGAAATGCCCCGCGAGCGCCGGATGCACGAGGAGACTGAGCGCCGCGCCGGTGCGGACCCCCGAGGCATCGACCCAATGGAACGTCACCGAGTAGAGCCCCGGTCGAAGGAAGGCATGCTGCGCCGCAAGGCCTCCCGTCGAGGGGGTGCCGTCGCCGAAGCTCCAGCTGCCGGAGCCGGGGGTCGTGCCCCCGGTGACGGTCGCTTGGAAGGCGACCGAGAGGTTCACGTCCGTGGCGGGCCCGACCGCGTCGGTCGACAGGACGACCGACGGAGGAGGGACGACCGTCACGACCCGGGTGAGGGAGATCGAGCTTCCGCCCGCGTCGCTGGCGGTGAGCGTCACCGTCGTGGGACCGACCGTCGCGAAGGTGTGGTTGACCTCGAGACCGCTGGCGCTGCCGCCGTCGCCGAAGCTCCAGAGGGCCGAGTAGGGCGGCTCGCCGCCGCTCATCGTCGCCTCAAGAGGGACCGCCACGCCGACGTCGGCCTCGCCCGAGGCCGCCGGCCCGACCGTCACCGTCGCGGCCAGGGACGCTCCGACCTCGAGCCGCGCGGTCGCCACGGCGACCTGGCCGAGGGAGTCCGAGACGGTCGCGGTGACGTTGTAGGTGCCGGGGACGGACGGAACGCAGGAGAGCGCAAGGGAGGAGAGGCTCGAGCAGCCCGGCGGGAGGCCGGCGTAGCTGACCGCGACCGGGCCGGCGCCGCCCGTGGCGAGAAGGAGCGACGTGGTCGTGCCGTTGGTGTCCACCGGGGTCGGCGCGAAGCCGTACGAGACGATCGACGGCGGAGCGGCGAGCACCGAAACCGTGGAGGAGGCGGAGTTGGTCGTCACGGTCGCTCCGGCCCCGGGCAGCGCGCCGGCCGGGGTCGGGAGAGGGACGACCACCCCGGCGCCAAGCCCCGCCGGGACGACAAGCAGGGAGGTGTTGGCCGCGGCGGGAGAGGCACCGTCCACGACGGAGAGGGACGCCGCCCCGGCCGCGTCGAGGGTCCGCGCGAGCAGCAGCTCGTGGGTCGGGTCGTAGGCGAGGGCCGCGACCGTGGCATGCGGGGCCAGGGCCACCGAGCGCAGGACCACGCTCGGCCCCGAAGGGTCGATCGCCGCGAGGTGCTCGCCTGCGGCGTAGACGAGCCCGTCGGCGGCGTCGAAGGCAAGGGAGGTGACGGCGCTGCCGGCGGAGAGTCCCGGCCCGATCCAGGCGCCGCTCGACCCATTGAACCCGCGGACGGTGTCGGAGGAGAAGTTCACGGCGAAGAGCTCGTCCGTGACCGGGTCGAGGACGAGGGAGCTCGGTAACGCAGGGTCGACGCCGATCGCCGCCGTTGCGATCCCGGTGGTGGCCAGCGTCGTCGGGGCAAGGGCGACGAACTGCCCGTCGGTGGGGCGCCCGACCCAGAGGAGCCCGCTGCTCGGAACGAGAACGAGCGGCCCGTTGCTGCCGGGCAGGTTGTGGTTGGACTGAAGCAGGGTGTCGTTGGAGGCGTAGTAGGCCGCGACCTCGTCGTCCATCCCGACATAGAGGAGCCCGTGGACCGGGTCGAAGGCGAGCGAGGTGGGGGCGGTGTCGAGACGGATCGGAGCCGCGACCGAGGTTCCGGTGAAAGGGTCGAGCAGTTCGACGCCGGGAAGCGAGGGGTCCGAGACGTACAGCACCCCGTTGGACGCGTCGTAGGCGAGGGCGCCCGGGCTCGAGACGAGAGGCAGGGACTGGCCGGTGACCGTCGCGGTGCCGGGATCGATCGCGTAGAAGGTCCGGTCCCCCGAGCACCAGGCGATGACCCCGCCCGTTGCCGGGTCCGTGGCGAGGACCGACGGGCCCGGTCCGACGGCCATCGGAGGGGAAGATACGTTGAACGGAGAGGCCGCCTCAACGGTACTGAGGTCGGAACCGGAGCTGTACGCCACGACGAACCATGCGCCGCTACCGTCAGTGGTCACGGCGGTGGCCCCCGTTCCCACCTTAACGTCCTGGGGGAGCACGACCTGGTTGGTCGCAGCGTCGATCATCGTGAGGTATTGGCTGGTCGGCTCGACGGCCGCCAGGATGCCGGTGGAGGCAGAGTAAGCGAGATCGACCGCGGGGCCTAGGTACAGCGGGACGCTCACCGGAGGGGCGGCCAGCCCGGCGATCACAAGGAGGGTGAGGTTGGACGAGCCGGCGTTGGCCACGTAGACCCGGCCGTCCGTGGGGTCGACCGCCAGGGCGACCGGTCGGCTGCCCACCGTGATCCCCGCGTAGGCGATCCGGTCGGTAAAGGTGTTGATCACCGAGACGTTGTTCGACCCGGCGTTCGCGACGAAGAGCTGGGCCGTCGCGTTGTCGTAGCCGAGGGCCCGGGGGTCCGAGCCCACGGGGATCGGCGCGCCGAGGGCCGCCCCCGTGGAAGGGTCGAGGACGGCGACGGAGTTGGTGAGCGGATCGGCGGCGTAGAGCCGGCCGTCCGCGGAGTCGTAAAGGAGCGCCGAGGCGTTCGCGACCGCCGAGTCGAGGCCGACCACGCTGTTGTGGGAGACGTTGTAGACGAGCGTGGGGCCCATCGGCGGCGCGGTCGAAGAGTTGCCCGAAACAGGCAGCTCGGGCCACCAGAGCGCGCCCGTGGACGGTAGGAACGCCGGCGTCCCGACCTCGAGGTCGAGGACGGTGGACGGGAAGTTGCCCGCCACCGAGCCGTTGTAGTTCGGCAGGAGGGTGCGGACGACCCGGCCGGACCAGCCCGCGGTCGCACCCGAGCCGGGGAGGACGGTGTTCGCTGGGGCCGCAGTCCCCGGGCGAACCGGGTGGGTGCTCTCCGACACGACGACGGGGGATCGGTCCGGGTTCGCCGAAAAGCCGGCGACCGACGCCGGGACGGCGAGCAGGACCGAGAGGGTGAGCACCGCCGCGACGACGGCAGCGGATGCCAAGCGGCGCCGGTAGCTGAGCATCGGGAGAAGGGGGACGGAACCACCGTCCTTGGTGGCCACGCGGCTCTTAAAGCGGACCGCGCAGGAGCAGCCCGCTCACTCCATGGTACGGATGACGCGTCCGGCCGACGCGTCGATGATCACGACGGTCTTCGCTCCCTTCCGCTCGAGGGCGAAGTACCAGATCGGGACGTGGAGGAGCTCCCCTTCGGAGATGTCGACCCGCGTCGAGAGGTTGGAGACCATGCTGTGCTTCTTGTGCGCGGTCTCGCTCTGGAGCTGCTCGACGTAGGCCTTCGCCGCGAGGCGCGCGGCTTCCTCCCCGAGGTCGCCGTTGAGGACCGGGGTCCCCGAGGGGATCGCCTTGCGGTCGAAGAGAGCGCGTGAATCCATCTGGAACTGGTAGTCCTTCGGCTGGTAGTGGCCGAGCGACTTCACCGCGACGACGGGATACTCGTAGCTGCCCGAGATCGTCTCGCTGCGCGTCGGGTTGACGACCGGGCCGGCCATGATCGGGATCACCGACATGGAGTTGCGGCCTCCTCCCATCGCCCCTCCGAGCAGCTCGGCGGCCGCGATCGTGCCGACCGTCGCCCCGACGCTCGCGGCGACCGCCTGGTACTGGTAGGTCGTGGAGGCCGAAGCGGGGACGACCCAGAACGGCACGTAGGAAAGCTTCGCCTCGGCGACCGTCGACTGCTCGAAGAGATGGCGGTGAAAGATCGACTCGTGGTCGACGAAGGTGTGCACGCTCGCCAGCGCCGCCGCCTGGTCGACGACCGTGAGAGGTAGCATCGTGTGCTTGGAGATCTCCTTCCAGCCGGCGCCTCCCAGGCTCACCGTGCCACCGCAGTAGTCGCAGGTGATCACCATCTCGCCGAAGACCGGCTTGATCGGCGCGCCGCAGGAAGGGCACTTTAACTCCTGGACACCGGCGGGAGCCACGGTCGGACCGGCCGCCGGAGCGGCCGACGCCGAGCTCGCTCCCCCGGCGGCCCCCGCGCCGGCGACCGGCGTGCCGCACCGCGCGCAGAACCTCGCGTCGTCCGGGAGCTGGCCGCCGCACTTGATACAGTAGATCATGGTGGAATACCTCTCTGCCGTTACCCCTGCGGTCGGCCTACCCCGGCAGCGGCGCGCCGCAGTTCGGGCAGAACTTGGAAGGTCCGCTCACCGTCGCGTTGCACTTCGGACACGTGCGCGGAGGCGCGGGGGCGAGCGACGCCCCGCACGACGGGCAGAACTTCGCCCCGGCGGCGGTCGGTTGGCCGCACTTCGGGCACGGAGGTCCGGCCGCTGCCGCCGGGGCCGCGCCGAGAGGCGCGCCGCACGACGGGCAGAAGCGCGTGCCGGCGGGGACGAGGGCGTTGCACTTGGGACACGGCTGGCCGGGTCCCTGGGCGTAGACGCCCTGCATCTGGCCAGCCATCCCGTAGCCGATGCCGAGACCCGCGCCGAGACCGACCCCGGCGCTCGCGAGCGCCCCGGCTCCCCCGGAGGGGTTCGAGGCGGCGGCCGTGAGCGCCTGGCCGGCCTGGTACTGCATGTAGTTGACTCCCAGCACGCCCATCGTCGACCGGGTCGCCACGGCCTTCTGCACTTCGTCCGGCAAGTTGACCGAGAGCCCCTGGAGCTGGACGACCTCGACCCCGAGGGGGCCGAAGTGCTGGGCCGAGAAGCCGAGGACCGCCTGCTCGATCGTCGAGAGCTCGCCGGCCAGGTCCGTGACCTTCATCCCCTGCTCCTTGAGCTTGCCGAGGCTGTTGTAGACGAGCAGGACCATCTGGTCGCGCAACCGGCCCTCGACGTCGGTGGCACTCGCCGCGCCGAACGTCCCGACGAACTGGTTGATGAAGTTGTCCGCAGCGCCGACGCGCCAGCGGTACGACCCGAAGACCCTCAGCTGGACGAGGCCGAAGTCCGCGTCCCGGAAGACGTACGGCTCCTGGCTCCCGAACTTCCCGTCGAAGATCCTCTTCTGGAGGTAGTAGACCTCGGCCTCCTGGCGGACCCCCGAGAGGGCCTGGACCAAGTTGCCGATGAGGCGGGCGTTCATGCTGGTGAGCGCGTAGCGGTCGGGACGGTCGAGATAGGCGAGGACCTTCCCGTCCCGGTAGAACACGGCGATCTCGTCCTCGCGGACGACAACGTTGTCGCCCCAGTGCACGTTGCGCGGGACGCGCCACATGACGTTGGGACCCTTGTAGGCATCCTCCCAGTTGATCGTCGTCGCGCCGAGCAGGCTCCCGCCCTTGGACGGGATCGGGTTGTTCGTCACCATGGTGCTGCTTCGTTCCTCCGACCTATTCCGTCACCCGGATGTTCTCGATGACCTGGATCCTGGCCCGGAACGCCTGGTCGATCTGGAGGACCTGGGCTCGGGAAGCGGAGAGGATCGGGCCGACCGACCCCGCGGAGGAGCCGGTGAGCCCGGCGAGCGGGGCGACCGTCTGGCTGAGCTGATCGGCCGCCTGAGCAAAGCCGTAGTCGTACTCGTAGAGGCGGTCGAGCTGCTGGGGCTTGATGCGCAGGGCCGGGGAGATCCCCGTGTAGCCCTGCTCGGCGGCCCGTATCTGGCCCTCGAGACGCAAAAGGTCGGCGATGAGCGGGGCGAGGTCGTTGAGCGCCTGGAAGGCTCCGGCGTTGGCGAGCGTGGAGCGGGAGTTCTCCACGGTAATGCGCACGTTCTTGATCCGGTCGGCGACCTGCCTCCGCAAGAGGCTGTCAGCGGCCCGGATGTCCTCGCCCTCGCGGTAGCCGCGGAAGCCGGGGACGAGCAGCTGGAGCCGCTTGAGGACTCCGCGGTCGCCTTCGACCTCCTGCCGGATGTCGACCGGCGGCGGAGATGCCGACGAAGGGGCGGCGGCCGAGGGCGGAGCACCGGCGGCGACCGGCGGGTTCGCCGAGGCGAGCGGCGCGCCGCAGGCATTGCAGAAGCGGGCGCCGGCGACGGTCACCGCCCCGCACTTCGGGCAGGGGACGGAGGCGCTCACGGCGGGAGAGGGGACCGCCATCTACGGGGACCTCGGAGGAGCCGGGTCGCTCGCCGGCGGCGAGGGAGGGACCTGGGGAACGCTCGGACCCGTGGCGGCCGGGTAGTCGAGGGCAGAGGCCGGCTGCGAGCTCTGCCAAGCGGCGCGCATCGCGAGGCGACGCGCGGTGGCCTCGACGGTCCGCGCCCGCCAGGCGATGAACGCGATGGCGATCACGAGGGCAAGGACGGTGATGAGCAGACCCAGGAGCTGGCCGAGGACGGTGAGCGCACCGTACATCGGTCCGAGGGCGACGGTGACCAGCAGCACCGCGAAGCCCATCCCGAAGAACCCCCAGGCGAGGGCGCGCTGGGCGGCCGGGTTGCGCGAGAGCGACTCCGCCAGGTAGGCGCCGAGGGCGAAGAAGAGGGAGAGCACTCCGATCGCGAGCAGGGCACCGTAGTGGTGCTGCGCCGGCAGGACCACATAGAGTGCGGCGAAGAGCAGCCCGGCGGCGACCAGGAGGAGGCCGGTGAGGAGAGCCGCTCCGAGGAGCCTGGCGGTCGAAGGGGCCGGAGGAGCTGTCGGGACGGTAGCGGTGACCATGCTCGAGCGGTAGCTTACGACACGCGCCCGCTCTTAGACCTTTGCTCATGCGCGGTCGAGCCTCTCGGAGAGGGACCACCCATCTTCCACGACGTGACAGGCCGCGCCGGACAGGGCACGCGGGCGGCTCGAGGTCGACCCGCCGGCGGTCGGGACCCAAGGAGCTCCGCGGGAGCTCAGAGACGCGGCTCGTCGTCGCGTTTGGGCCGGGGCTTGGCCGGCGGGGCGGCGGCGCCCGCCTCCGTCCCGGCCCCGGCCGGCTCGGTTCGAGGCGGGGCGGGGGGTCCGGCGGTCGGAGGGGGACTGGGGGAGGACGCGGACCTCCCGGCAGGGACCGCGGGACGCTCGGCCGCGTGGACCGCGGGAGTCCTGGGCTCGGGTTCCTTCCGTTGGGGAGCCGTAGCTGCGGCGGGGCTCGGAGGATCGCCCCGTCCCCCGGTGCGGGGGACCTTGCGGGGCGCAGGGGCCGGAGCAGAGCGCGGAGCAGGCGCCGAGGCCTGCGTCGAGGGTCCCGAGGCGCCCATCGCGTGCCCAGGGTGGACGCGCCCCACTACCACCTCTCCGCACTTCGGGCACTTCGGGAAGTGGTTCGCGCATCGTTGGCAGAGCGGGGCTCCGCAGGAATGGGTCGCGGTGGCGATCCCCCCGCAGCCGAGGCACCGCGAGGCAGCCGGGGCCGAGAGGACCTGCTTGCTCGGCGGCTCGTGCTTCGGGTGGGGCGGCTCGGCGGAGGCAGGTGCTGACCCGGCCGCGGGAGAGGCGGGCGGCCGGGGGGCGGTCGTGGCGGGTGCCGACGGCGCGGTCGGCCGGTCGGTCGGGGGCCGTCGGGGCGTCGAGGCCTCCGGGTCGCGGAACTCGGGCGAATAGGCACCGAGGTCGAGCGTCGGGAGCGGACGGTGCCCGCTGGCTCCTGCCTCCTCGAGGGTCTTGATGAGGCGGGCCTTGTAGACCCCGACGCGCAGGGTACGCACGAGCTGGAAGAGGGTCCGGCCCTCGGGCGGAAGGTGGAACGCCTTGCGCGTGAGGTCCTCGACGTCGGGGGTCACGGGGATCTTGTCGGCCTTGAGCTCGGCCTCGAGCACCGTTTTGAGGTAGCCGAACAGCCGCTGGATCTGCGAAAGCGTGTAGCTGCCCGGGGCGAGGACGGCGACGTCCGCGAGCGTGAGGCCCCGGCGCTCGATACCGGCCGGCCGTCGGTCGAGCGCGGCCGTGATGAGATGGTAGGAGGCGTTCTCGAGGTCGTGGAGCTCGGGGCCCTCGAGACGGTCGAGGTCGACCTTCGGAGGACGAGCGATCTCCTGGAGGACCGGTTCCAGCAGCTCGAAGGGAACGTGGAGGAGGACGAACAGGTCGTTCTTGGTGACGGGACGGTGGAGGCGCGCCTCGAGCAGGAGGGCGTCGCGCCCGTGGCGCTGGAGCTCGGCGTCGCGCGTCCTCTGCTGGGCGAGCTTCCTGCCTTCCTTCGCCGGAAGGTAGTCCGAGTCGAGGGAGAGCGCGCGGTCGAAGCTCGCGAGGGCATCGGCGTGGCGGCCGGCGGCGACGAGCGCGAGCCCGCGGCTGGTCCACGCCTGCCTGTTGGTCGGAACGGTCTCCGTCGCGTGGTCGTAGAGAGCGACCGCCTCGTTCGGGTGGCCGAGCCGCTC
The DNA here is from genome assembly GCA_021817605.1 of Thermoplasmata archaeon. Taxonomy (GTDB): domain Archaea; phylum Thermoplasmatota; class Thermoplasmata; order Lutacidiplasmatales; family UBA184; genus Lutacidiplasma. Next base: position 32,250 of record JAKAUN010000005.1, read on the forward strand.
GGCGACGAACGCGGCCCTCAGCAGAAGCTCCGGAGAGGTCGGCGCGAGCGAGAGGGCATGGGCGAACGCCCCGGAGGCCTCCGTCCAATCCTGCCGAGCGACGGCGATCTCCCCGAGCCGGCTCCATAGCGGGATGCTGCGGGGAAGCAGCTTGGTCCCGTCCTTGACCGCGCTGGTCGCCCGGTCGAGCTCCCCGACGCCGCTCTCCGCCTCGGCGAGGAGGAGGTAGAAGTTCTCCGAGGGAGGAACTTCGCGGAGGAGGCCGCGGACGAACTCGGCCGCCTCGGCCGAGCGGCCCTCGGCGATCATCGCCTGGGCGATCCCTGCGAGGGCGACCGGCGACTTGGGCTCGAGAGTGCGGACCTTCTCGAAGACGGTCCGCGCGTCGGCCGGACGCTCGAGCGCGACCAGGATCTCCGCGCGCAGGAGCAGCGAGGCGACGCTCGGCGGGGAGGCTGCGGGCTGACCCTTCTGGCCCGCGTCGAGCACCTCGAGGGCGAGGTCAGGACGCCCGGCCGAAAGGCGCAGGCGAGCGCGTCGCAGCGAGATCTCGAGGGCGAGCGCCGGGTCGAGCTGGGCAGCGCGCTCGTAAGCGGTGTTCGCCTCCTCGGGGAGTCCGAGGGCGGAGGCGAGGTCGCCGCGTTCGAGGTGGAGCGTGGCGTCCTGCGCCTCCGCCGCGTTGGAGCGGACCAGGCGCGTCAGCGCCTCGTAGGCCTCCTTGCGCTCGTTGGCTTCGTGTCGCAGGCGGTAGGTCTCGAGGAGCGCCGGGCCGTTGTCCGGTTCGAGCAGCAGGATCGCCTGGAGCGAGTAGAGCACCTCCTGGGGGCGGCCGAGGGCGCGGTAGGCGTCGGCGCGGGAGCGCCAGGCGGCGAGATCGTTCGGGTCGTCCTTGAGGAGCGGGTCGATGATCGTGACGACCTCGGGATACTGGCCCGCGTGGAGCAGGATCTCGGCGAGGGCCAGCTGGCCGTGCCGGTTCTTCGGGTCGAGGTGAAGTCCGCGACGCAGGTAGTCGATCGCGTCGGCATACGCTCCCTGGAGGCGGAGCACCTCGGCTGCCTCGAAGTACGGATGCGGGTCGGCGGGCGCCCCGGCGACGACCTGCTGGAGGGTCTTGAGCGCCTCCTCCCGTCGGCCGGTCCTCAGCAGCAGCTGGGCCTTGCGCCTCAGGTAGAGAGGGTGGGTGGGGTCGCGACGGACGAGAAGCTCTAGGTAGCGGAGCGCGAGGGCCTCCTGGTTGAGGCGCTCGTAGACCTCCGCCGCCCCCCAGAAGAGATCGTGGTCCTCGAGGCCGCCGACGATCGCGGCCTTGTACTCCTCGGCGGCCTCGGCGTAGCGGCCGAGCTCGCGGAGGGTATGCGCCCGCTCCTTGCGGACGTCCAGCCGCTCGGCGTTCCCCTCGAGAGCGAGGAAGTCGGCGTAGGCCTTGAGCGCCCGCTCGGGGTCGTCGATGAGACGCGAGGCGCGCGCGACCCCGAGGAGGCTCACCGACGCCGCCTCGGGGTCGGTGGAAGCCCGCTCGTAGGCGCCCAGCGCAGCTCGGGCGGCGGCCTCCCGTTCGGCCGAGCGCTCGGGGAGCTCGTAGGCTTGGGCGAGGCAGAGGTTGCCGCGCTCGATCGCGACGTCCGTCCGCGTAGGGTCGAGGGTGAAGATCTCCTCGAGGACCTTCTGACGGGCCGCGGCGTCCCCGGAAGAGCTCAGCAGGGCCCGCTTCTCGAGAAGGTAGGGGAGCTGGCCGGGATGGGCCTCGAGCAGCGCGTCGAACTCCGCAAGCGCGCCGTCGATGTCGCCGGCCGCGGCGAGACCGCGGGCGAGCTCGAGCCGCGCGTCGGCGTCCTTCGGCTCGACCAGGAGGATCGCCTCGGCGAACTCCCGGACCGCCTCGGGAAGCGAGGTCTGGCGCGCGAGGTCGAGCGCCTTTCGGAACTCGCCGACCGCGTGGGGATGCGTCCGGGCGATCGTCCGGTAGCTCTCGAGGGCGTCGCTCGGATGGCCGGTGGCGACCTGCAGCTCGGCGATCCCGCGCATCGCCTCGAGGTTCTCGGGGGCGAGGACGAGGACCGCTCGGCAGGCGGCGAGAGCCGGCTCGGGGCGCCCGAGCTTGCCGGCGAGCTCCTTGAGGTCGAGCAGGTTCTGGACGTTGCGGGAGTCGACCTCGCGCAGCCTCTCGCGCGCGGCGAGGGCGACCTCGGGGAGGCTCGGGCCGGCGGCGCGTGCGATCGCCTCGAGCGTCGGGGCGTCCGCGTTGGCGGCCGGTTCGAGCAGCGCGCGCGCGATCGTCGAAGCCTCCTCCGTGCGACCGAGCTCGAGGAGGAGCCGGGCCTCGAGCGCGCGGCTCGCGAGGTCGTCGGCGCCGGTCGCGCGGTAGTCTCGGACCGCCGCAAGCGACTCGTCCTTGCGGCCGAGCGCGGCGAGAAGCTCGGCACGGAAACGCAGGAGCTCCCGGTCGGAGCTCGCCGTCTTGAGCAGCTCGTCCACGGCCTCGAGCGCCGAGGCGTCGCCGCCCCGGGCCCGGGCGATCTCGACCTTCATCCGGAGCGCCCGCGGCTCTCCCGGAGCGAGGCGAAGGGCCCGGTCGACGTACTGCGAGGAGGAGGGATCGAGCTCCTGGGCCTTGAGATAGGCCTCGGCGGCCCGCTCGGTCTCTCCCTGGAGCCTCAGCGCGTCGCCGCGGGTCGCCCAGAGCCCCTTGTCGTGGGGGTTCGCTTCGAGCGCCTGGTCGACCAGCTTGACGACACCGGGGAGGTCGCGGTTGAGCGCGAGGAGCACGAGGGCCTTGTGGTGGAGGAGGCTCGACTGGCCCGGGCTCAGCTTGAGCCCGAGGTCGACCGCGCGCTCGGCGAGCTCCGGGCTCGAGGCGCGGTAGAGGGCCATCGCCGCCTCGTCCAGGAGCGGCGCGACGGTGCTCGCCTCGGGCTGGATCGCCTCGGAGTGGCGCTCGACCGTGGCGAGGAACGCCTTGAGCGCCTCGAGGTAACGGGCCCGGTCCCCGGACGGCTCGGCCACTTCGGCGGCCCGGAAGCGCTCGCGCACCTCGTCGAGGGCGGACGAGCGGGTCGGCGGGCGGGCCGCTTCGGCCATGAACGTTCTCCGACGGGTCGCTCTTGATAAATACGTTCGTCCCGACGGGCGCGGGACGGGCGGTGTACCCACCGACTTAAGGTGGTGGGAGACTCGCGGGAGACGTGGCGGGCGGTCGGCGGCGAGGGCTCGTCACCAAGTCGATCTTCGACCCGGTGCACGGACCGATCACGCTGGACGGGCTCGCCCTGCGCCTGGTCGCCACGGCCTCCTTCCAGCGCCTCTGGGGCATCCGCCAGACCGGATTTGCCCACCTCGTCTTCCCCGGGGCGAACCACACGCGTCTCGAGCACTCCCTCGGGACCTTCTGGGTCGCGCGCCAGATGGCCGAGAGGTTCGGTCTCGACGGGGAGGAGACCGAGCGCGTCGGGGTAGCCGCCCTGCTCCACGACCTCGGCCACCCGCCGTTCTCCCACACCCTGGACGGACCGCTGCGCGAGGTTCTGGGAGTCTCCCACGAGACGGTCTCGCGGGCGCGCATCGAGGGCGACACGAAGCTGATCGCGGGCGAGGACGGCGAGCTCGCGCGCCTTCTGGAAGGGGCCGGGATCTCCCCCCGGGGCGTGGCGGACCTGGTCGACCCCCGGCCGTCGCGCCGCAGGTCGAGGTTACCGTTTTCGATCTTGCACGGGGCGATCGACGCCGACCGCATCGACTACCTCGAGCGGGACGCCCACTACACCGGGGTCGCCCACGGGTCGATCGATGCGGTGCGCCTGTTCGACACGTTGCGCCACGTCGGACGACGCCCGTACTTCGCCGAGAAAGGACGCAGCGCGGTCGAGGGGTTCCTGGTCGAACGGGCGCTCATGTACGCGAGCGTCTACTACCACAAGACGGTCCGGGCGGCGGAGATGATGGCGCAGGCTGCCGTCGAGCGCTCGGCAGGCTACCCCAGCTCCGCGCGCGGGCTCTTCACCCTCACGGACGGGGACCTGCTCGTCCGGCTGCGCGACGCTGGCGCGAGCTCCGCCGCGCTGGTCGAGGGGCTCCTTTCGCGCCGGCTCTACAAGCGGGTCCTCGGTCTCAAGGAGCTCTCCGCCTCCGCCCGTCGCCGATGGCGCGTCCTCGCCGAGACCCCGGAGGCCCGGCGTCAGGTGGAGGACGAGCTCGCCGGTCGGCTGCGCACCGACCCCGGGACGGTGCTGGTCGACGTTGCGGGAGTGGAGCGCCGCGAAGGGCCGGCGGACGACTGGGGAGAGGTCGGAGTGGGGGAGCGCGGTCGGATCAGCTACCCGTTCCGTCCCCAGGGACCCTGGAGGACCCTTGCGCTCCGGCCGCCCTCGGAGTGGGCGGTCACCGTCTACGTCGCCGCGCAGCACCGCCGTCGCGCGACCGAGAAGCTGACCGCACGCGCCGTCGCCCGGGCCCTCGGCTGACCGCGTCGAACGCTCCCCGAGGGACCTCCCCCCCTCGGCCGCGGAGATGTGGCGCTAGCCGACCACGACCCCGCGTGGGGTGATCGCGAACGGTCGGCGCTCCGGGTCGTGCGGGGAGCCGCGCATCCGGACGATCTTGATCTGGCGCACCGAGCGGTCGCCGATCCACTTCCTCGTGAGCAGGATCTCGCCGCGGGTGAGGAGCTCCTCGGCGGTCAGCACGCCGGGGTCGCCGGGGACCGCCGTCACCAGGGTGGTGACCCCCTGCTCGGCCAGGAACCGCAGCAGCGACTGGATCTCGGTCCGCTCGGCCTGGGGGTCGGCGGAGGATTTCACGGCGAAGCGACGGATGCTCGTCATCGAGTCGACGACGACCCTGCGGAAAGGGACCCCGGTCATCTGCTGGCGGAGCTTCAGCTGGATCGACTGGATGGAGATGTCGTCGACGACCGCTCCGGGCCCGCGCTGCTCCTCGACATGCTCGCGCAGCGTCCTCAGATCGGTCATGGTGCGGATCTCCTGGACCGCAGCCGAGCGCTTGAACCCCCGTGTCCCGGGGTTCGCGTCCAGCGTCTGGACGGCCGAGATGTCCCAGCCGAAAGAGCGCACGTTCTCCACGATCTCGTAGGGCGGCTCGTCCGCCGCGACGAGCAGAACCTTCTCGCCCCGGCGGAGCCCCTCGAGCAGGAAGTTCAGCGAGAGGAGCGTCTTGCCGCTCCCCGCACCTCCCGTGACGAGGTACGGCCGGCCGGCGAGCAATCCCCCGCCGAGCATCCGGTCGAGCCCCTCGATCCCGGTCGAGACACGCAGAGGCCGTTCGACCAGCGGAGCGCTCATCGATCACCGGTCCCCGCTGCAGGGGAGGCTCCCGGGCCGTCGGACGCGGGAGGAAGGGGCTCGGCGGTGGCGGCGACCACCGTAGGGGCCTTCTTGCGACGGACCACCCGTCGTCGTGGCTTGGCCGTCGTCGGGGACACGGCCCCGCCCGCGGGAGCTACGGCGGCCCCCGCGAGCGGCTCGGCCGCAGGCGCCTTGGTCGTCCTGCGTCGCCTTCGGGTGGTCGCCTTGACGGCGGGGGACGCGGGAGTGGCCACGGGCTCCTCGGAGGAAGGGGGAGGGAGCGGGGCCGGCAGGGGTGGGACCCTTTCGACCGTCGTCGCGGGCTCGGAGCTCCTCTTCCGTGGAGCCTCGGAGAGAGCCGGCGCGGGCGCTGGCCGAACCGGCTCGGAAAGCAGCGGAGGCGGAGTGGGGAGCGGCGGAGGCTCGGGGATCACGCGCGGTGGCCCCCTGCGTTCGGGCCACGCCGGGCCCGTCCGCTCCGGCGGGGGTCCCGCGGCCGACGGCTGAGGGGGTCGGTCGGGAGCGCCTGCGGACGCCGACGACCCGGGGACGTGCACGAGCGCCTCGGGCTCCCCTGTCGGGCGGGTGCCGGCACCCGTGGGGGTTTCGAGCAGGCCCGGCGCCGTCGACGGGCCGGCGGCGCCCTCCGGCGCAACGCTACGGAACCCGGAGAGGACCCGCTCGAGCTCCTCGCGAAGCACTCCGCTGGCCGGGAGCCGGGTGGGAGGCAGGCCCGCGCGCGTGCGGTCGGCGCGGTCGGTGACGCGTCGCAGGGCCTCCGCGGCCGACGGGCTCGCCGGAGCCGCTGCGGCAGGAGAGCTCAGGAGGTCGTCCGCGAGCGAGATCGCCTTCGAATAGAGACGGGCGATATGCGGAGCGCTACGCTCCGGGTGGCCCGCGCGCACCTGGGCAAGGGCCGCCTCGGCCTCCTCGCGGAGCGGGGAGACGTCGACCCCGAGTTCGACCAGGTCGCGGATCTCCTCGGTGATCGCCCGCGGGGTCGACGTGGGCGGCTCGGCCTCGCTCTCGGCTCCCGGCGGGACGAGCGTGACGAGGGGCTCGGGGATCTCCCGGGTCTCCCGCGATAGGGTGACGTCAACGTTGATGTCGAGGCCCCGCGAGCCGATCCGGTAGGGATGCATCCGGACGTCGTGCGGGCTTCCCCTCAGCTTCTCGACGCCGATGGCCCTCAGCGTGAACCCGTCGCGCTCCCAGCGGAACAGGCGGATCTCGCCGCGCGCGATCATCCGCTCGGGGGTCTCCGAGTTCTCGAGGGGCGACTCGACGGTGAGCAGCGTGGTCGTGCGGAGGTCGGAGAGGAACCTCAGGAACGTCTGGGCGCCCAGGACCGGCTCGAAGCCTTTCATGCAGAAGTACTGGAGCGCGGTGAGCGAGTCGATCACCAGCCGGCTGTAGCCGTGATGGGCGACCTGCGTCCTCAGCATCTGCTCGAGCGCGGCGATCGTCACCTCGACGCTCGTGAACTCGGGGGTCTGGCGCATCCCGTCGAGGACCGCGGCGAACGGGACAACGTCCCGGACCGAGGAGATGTCCTTGAACGGGATGCGCTCGTAGCGCATCACGTCCGGGATCGCATCGAAGACATCGATCTGATCTAGCTCCGGACCGAGGGAGCGGTGGTTGATGCGGACCTCGTTCGGCGGATCCTCGAGCGTCACGTAGAGGACCCGCTCGCCCCGGCGGATCCCTTCGATGAGGAACTGGAGCGCAAGAGTCGTCTTGCCGGTACCGGAAGGGCCCGCGAGGAGGTACGGCCGACGGGACATGAGCCCCCCCTCGAGCATCTGGTCGAGGGCCGGGACCCCGAAAGGTACGCGGAACTCCTCGGCCGGCGGTCGGCTCTTCCGGTCGGGCACTCTTCCTCACGCGGCCCGGGGCAGACGCCCTCGCCGCTGTGTCCCGAATGACCCGGCGAGATTCATCAACCTATCCAAGCGTCCGCGGCCGGGGCGCAAGGGCTATCTCCGAATGCCTTCCGCGGGCCTCGTGGTCGCCCGTCCGACCGAGGGACTCGACCGGATGAGGGCCCTCGCCGCCGAGATGCCCGTCGCTTTCGGCGACGGGTTCCGAACCGGACGCGAGCTCGCCTTCGCCCTCCGCGAGCCCGCGCCGCGGCTCTACGCGGTCGGCATGGGCGCGTCGGGCATCGTCGCGGACTTCGCGCGGTCGCTCGTCGACTCCGAAACGCGCAGCGAGCTCACGGTCGTGCGCGGCCCGGAGCTTCCGCACGCCGTCGATAGCCGAGCTCACGTCCTTCTCACGAGCTACTCGGGAAACACCTGGGAGACCGTCCGCGCCTACGACGCCGCCGGCCGCAGCGGCGCGGCGCGCACCGTCCTCGCCTCCGGCGGCGCCCTCGTGGCCAAGGCGGAGGCGGACGGAGTACCGATCCTGAGGGTGCCTCCGGGCCTTCCCCCGCGCTCGGCGATCGGCCACCTCCTCGGCGGGATGATGGGCCTGTTGGACGGGCTCTTCCCGGAGTCGAACGACGCGCGGGTCGCTCGGGCCGTCGAGCGCGTTCGCGGCGACGTCGGCCGCCTCGGCTCCCCGCGAGGACCTGCAGCCGCCCTCGCGGAGGGGATCGGCGACCGACTGCCGTTCTTCTACGCCGAAGGGTCGTTCTCGCCCCTCGCCCGGCGCTGGGGGACCCAGGTCGAGGAGAACGCCAAGCGGCTCGCGGTATTCGACGAGATTCCCGAGCTGTTCCACAACGCCATCGTTGGCTGGGATGCCGTCACGAAGACCGAGGCGCAACGCTTCGTGGCCGTCCTCCTCGAGTGGTCGGGGGCCGACCCGACCGTCCGCAAGAGCCTCCGCTACCTCGAGCGACTGCTCCGGGCCCGCGGCGTGCGGACGCTCAAGGTCCCGCTCTCTCCTGAGGACCGGCTCGAGGCGCTGCTTGGCGGGATCGCTCTCGGCGACCTCGTGAGCCTCTTCCTCGCCCAGAGGCGGCATGTCGACCCGTTGCCGGTCGATGCGATCGGTCGGCTCAAGGCGGCCCTCGGCACGAAGTCGGGTGTCGCCTAGCGGCGTGGGGCACGGACCCGTCCTCGGACGGTTGCTGTCGAGCCGGTTCTTGGCCAGGACACGCAGGGGCGAGGGCTCGGGCAACTCCGCTTTCCCGGCAGGGAGAAGGGGGGTGCCGACCGGATGCTTTCCGATCACGCACGATCCGCGGAGACCCTGCGTCGCGGGCCGCAGGTAGCGGGCCAAAGGCTCCGCCCAAAGGAAGGGGGCCGGGCAGCCGTGCGGAGCGAGACCCGTGTCGATCGGCGTCGCGAGCAGATAGCGCTACGAGCGCGGGGTGCCACGCCGTACGAGCGTGCCCGTACTCGCGGACGGCTTCGATTTTCGGCGCTGGGTCATTGGCACCGGGCAGCGGCATTGGGGAATGGGCCCAGGGGGACGGAGGAAAGCGGGCCGGCACCTCGCGTAAATCCGCGCATCAGCGGATGCGTGCAAAGGCGCGACACGCGCTCCCTCCGAGACAACCACAACGACCTCTGCGATTCTGAGACACTGGACAAACTGCGCGATCGTTCCCCCAGGTATTCCCTGTTTCGGGCAAACGAATGGGCCCGGGAAATCCCTTGTGAATATGGTGCGTGAAAGACGTACTCATGGGATAGGCGGAATTCAATTACCCCTCCTAACTCCCCCCAGCATGCCAGCCAAGAAACCCGGCGTGATGCTCGTGGAAGCTTCGACCGCGCGTATCGTAGTGGACCTGAAGGGCGGTAGGGTCATCGTGGAACCCGAGAGCGTCCGATTCCATCGGGCCGGACGCGGCCGGGGTCGGGCACTCCTGACCCCCGAAGAGTCGCGCTCGGGCTGAGCGAACAGGCCCGGCGCGCGGGCCGACACGCCGGGCCCGGTCCTCCCCGGTCGCACCCGAGCTCCGCGGCAGGGGGCCTTCGGATCGTGGCGAGGCAGCGCCGACGCGCGTCGGCCCGGCAGCCGAACCACGCCGCATCGACCCATGCTCCCAGACCGTAACCGCCGCGTCGGAAGGGGGTCTCCTACACGGCGTCCTTGACGAGCGCTCCGAAGGACGACTTTCGCCGGATCTTGCCGTGGTCGAGCTCGTAGATGTCGCAGTAGCGCACGTTGAACGAAGCGCCGTCCTTCTTGGTCACGCGAACGTTTCCTTCCGCGACGACCACATCGCCTTCCTCGGTCAGGCGGGTGAACGTCCCCTCAAGCACGTCGTCGCCGTAGTTCTCGAGGAAAGCGTCTTTCCCGCGTCGCACGGCGCCGGTCGCGGGCACCCCGTCGACCCACTCCACCCATTCCACATCGTCGGTCAGCACCGCGCTGAGCTTCGACCGGTCGAGCGAGGCGAGGCCCTCGATGATCTGCTTGTTCCGGCTCACAGGCGGCGAAGGGCCCTGCTGGGGATGATACTATGGCCCCTAGGAACCGATCGATGCCCGCCAAACGGCTAAGAGCGAGCACATCTCACCGCGAACGGGTGCTGAGGTAGCCTAGCTCGGCCAAGGCGCCAGATTCGAGATCTGGTGATGCGTATGCATCGCGGGAGTTCAAAGGGCGAGGCGGCGGAACGCCGCTCACCGGAGACTCTCCCCCTCAGCGCCTCCCGCCCGAGCATCGAGGTCGTGGTCGAGGTCGCCCGCGCGGGCCGTCCCGAGATACGCCGCGAGGAGGTTCTTCCAGGGACGACGGTCCGGGAGCTGCTTCGGCGTATCGGACGTGCCCCGGAGGGCTGCGCCGTGCTCGTGGACGAGGTCTCCGTGCCGCTCGACCTTCCTCTCGAGCACGCGGTGAGGCTGGTCGTGGTGCCTACCTTCTCGGGCGGATAGGTAGGCGACCCTTGTTGCGTGAGGACACAACAGGTTAAGGTGCGGACACGGTCCCTTCCAGGGCGAAGGCGCGGGATGAGAGCCGAATGCCCGGTCTGCGAGTCGGCCCTGGACGGGGCCGTCACGCACTGTCGCGGCTGCGGCTACCCGACCTCGCTCTCTGCGCGTCTGGGTGAGGGAAGTTCCCTCGCACCCGCCTCGACCCCGGCGGGGCCGGCCGTGTCGGGCCCGAATGCCCCGACCCCGGCTCCCTCGGGCGCGACCGCCGCCGTGGCTCTCGCCGAGACAACCGCGCGGGAGGTCCATCGCAAGGCGGAGGCTCTGGCTCGCCTCGGGGCGGACACCTCGCCCGTTGCCTCCTCGCTGTGCGAGGCGATGACTCAGGAGAGCACCGGGCAGATCGATCGGGCCGTGGAAATACTTCGGTCGGCGGACCAGGAGGCCGACGCGAGCCTGCGGAGCACGGTCCGGGCCCGTGTGGACCGCCTCAAGCAACGTCGTTCCAAGCTCACCGAGGCCGGCGTGGAGCTTCCCCCGGACCCGACGAGCGAGCGGCTCGAGGGTGCCCTGCCGTCCGACGACCCGGCGCAGGCTGCGGAGCTCCTTCGGGAGGGCGAAGAGAAGCTCGCGACCGTAGAGGGCCAGTGGCATGGCCTCGAGCAGGTCTTCCAGGAGGTCTCAGCGCTGCGCGCCCTCGCGTCGAAGCTGGGCCTCTCGGTCGAGGGCGTACCTTCTCGTGTGGAGGAGTCCAAGCGCCTCCTTGCTTCCGGCCAAGTGAGAGCCGATCGCGTCGCGCGGGTGGCCCGCGAGACGACCGAGGAGCTCGAGCTGCTGGGCCGGGCCCTCGCGCCGCATGCGGAGGCAGAGTTGGGCCGCCTCGGCGAGATGCTCAAGACCTCCCCGGACGACCCCGCCGAAAGAAATCGAGCGAGGGCGATCCGGGGGCGCGCCGCGCGAGACCTCGCTTCCGGTCACCTGGCCGACGTTTTGCGGGCGGTCGAAGAGCTGCGCGCGCTGCTCCCGGCGAAGGCTGCCGGCGAGGGCGGGGCGGTGTCCTCGGCTCCGACGGGGCCCGCTGCGGGCGTGGCGGAGCTGCCGTCCCCCGCAGCCTCGACGGCGGCACGCTCGGATGTCTCCGTTGACACCCTCCTGGCCAAGGCCCGGGGCTTCGCCGTGAAGGTCCGGTCACTACCCCCGGACAGCGAGGCCGGTCGCCAAGCCGCGGCCCAGATCAAGGAGGCGGCCGAACTGTTGCGTCAGGGCCGCCTGGTCGAGGCGGACCAGGCTCTTACCCGCCTTATGCGTACACTCGCCTCCCCCGGAGGGACGAACTGACGATGCCGCAGGAATCGAGCCCCTTCCTCGGGCCACGGAAACGCCTCAACGAGATCCTCGCGCGCGCCGTCCCTCTCGAGCGCGACGGCTTCCCGTTCGGCTCGCTTCACCTGAGAAACCTGTTCGAGGAAGAGGCGCGCGCCGGCCAGCTCGAGAGTGCCGAGGCGGTCGTCGAGCGGGCGGGGGCCCTCCTGGCGCTCGCCGAGCACTCCTGGGCGCCGCTACGGCGGCTCCTCAGCGAGTTCGACGGGCTTCGCGACCTCGCCGAGGCCGCCGGCATGGACCTCGGCAAGGTCGATGCGCAGACAGGCAACCCTCGTGCCGTGCTCCTTCGTCCGCCGATCTCCGAGGCGACCCTCGAAGCGACCGAACGATCGGTCCAGGTCGGCCTCACCACGTTGCGCGAGGCGCTTCCACCCTACCTCGTAGAGCAGGCGCGGAGCCTCGGCCGCTGGGCCCGCGAGGCCGAGGCCCGCGACGAGGAGATCGGCGAGATCGCCACCGAGGTGCGACGCGTCGTCCAGGGTCTCCACGACCTCGACCTAAGGTCGGCGGCGGGAGCCGTCGGAGCCGCTCGCAGGGCCATCGCGCGCCGCGCCGGGCCCACCGGCGTACCCTCCGTCCCCGTCCCTGAGGAGGAGGCGATCCTCCTCGAAGCGCACAGCCTCGCCCGTCGACTTCCGTGGCACGATCCCCTCTCTCGGGAGCATCGCTCCGGGCCCGGTGGCGGCCTCGACGGCTCCGGGGGAGAGGACGGAGAGGCGGGAGTCATCTCGCCCGAAGCGGAGGTCGATGCTCTCTGGGCCGAGGTCGATCGTCTGGTCCGCGAGCGGGAGCTTGCCGCGACAGGGCCCCTGCTCGCGGTCGCCGGCCCCTCCCTCACGGTCTCGCCCCCGGTAGAGATTCCCGCGATCGCCCAGGAGGCGAGCGCGCCCACCGACACCCACGGGAGCGAGGTGCCCCCGCTCGGCGACCCACCCGGTACTCCTGCGATGCCGGCGCCGCAGTTCCCGGCCCGGGCCGAGCCGGCCGTCGCGGACGGCCCATCTCCGCGGGAGGTTTCTCCTCCCGAGGAAGCGATCGGCGACCCCACGGGTCGCTGGCTGCCCGCAGGAGCCCTGCTCGAGGAGATCACGGTCTCCGCCGGGGCCCCTGAAGAGGCGACCGACGCCGACCCGCTTTCCGCCAGCTCCGCTGGCCTTTCCCTTCCCGCTGCCAAGGGGGAGTCGCTGGACGCGCCCCCGACGGCCGTCGCCGCGCCCTCGGAGCGAGCCCATCTTGCGGAGCCGTCGTCTCCGTCGGTCCCGGGGAGAGCCTCCCCCGCGAACGGCACGCCGAGAACCGTGGGCCTGGACCCGGACCGGGCACGGCCTCCTCGCTGGATGAGCCGGATCTCGATCTCCGCCGCCTACGTACCGCCGGAGCCCTACGCGCCCGGGACCCGCCGGGCGCCTCGGCCGCAGCGTCAGCGTCCTCGCCGCGCGCGCTCGAGGCACCGAAGGTAAGGCTCATATACCTTCAGAAAATGGTATATATTACTTGACGCGAGCGCGCGGCCGCCCGCAGTCATCGGTGGCGGGCACCGTTGTAGGGTTCCCTCCCTCGGGTAACGTGACCGTGCGCTCGGAGACCGAACAGTTCCCGGGCGAAGGCTCGCCGGTGAACGATCCGCGCGGCGCTCCGCTCGGTCGGGTCGCGAGGGTCTTCGGTCCGGTCTCCCGACCCTACTGGAGCGTCCGTCCTCGTCGTCAGATCTCGCCGGCGGAAGCGGCTGCGTTGCTGGGGAGGAGCCTTACCAGCGCATGAGCGGCAAGGGCCCGGCCCCTCCGGAGGATGGCGGACGGCTCCCCGAGCACCCCGTCCCGCGAGCCGAGGACATGGCCGTCGCCACGCGCTGCACGAGCTGCGGCTCTTCGCATCTGACCCGCGACTACGAGCGAGGTGAGCTCGTCTGCGACGAGTGCGGCCTCGTCCTCGAGGACGCGATGATCGACCAGGGCCCGGAGTGGCGCGCCTTCGACGCCGAGCAGGGGGAGAAGCGCGCACGCACCGGCGCGCCGTCGACGCTCACGATCCACGACAAGGGACTCTCGACCGAGATCGGGTGGAAGAACCGCGACCCGTTCGGCAAGTCGATCCCCACGCGCAACCGCGCGCAGCTCTACCGCCTGCGCAAGTGGCAGCGACGCATCCGCGTCTCCAACGCGACGGAGCGCAACCTGGCCTTCGCGCTCGCCGAGCTCGACCGCATCGCCTCGGGCATGGCGCTCCCGCGCAACGTTCGGGAGACCGCCGCGATGATCTACCGCAAGGCGGTCAACAAGAACCTCATCCGCGGCCGCTCGATCGAAGGGGTCGTCGCCGCCTCCCTCTACGGCAGCTGCCGCCAGTGCAACGTCCCCCGGACCCTGGACGAGATCGCCTCGAAGTCGCGCATCGGTCGCAAGGAGATCGGGCGCACCTACCGCTTCATGACCCGCGAGCTGCGCCTTCGGCTCCTTCCCACGCGCCCGCAGGACTACATCCAGAGGTTCTGCTCCGAGCTCAAGCTCAAGGGCGAGATCCAGTCCCGCGCGAACGAGATCCTCAAGGAGGCGACCGAGCGCGAGCTCACCAGCGGGAGGGGCCCGACCGGCGTCGCCGCCGCAGCGATCTACATCGCCAGCGTCCAGTGCGCCGAGCGCCGCACGCAGCGCGAGGTCGCCGAGGTCGCGGGTGTCACCGAAGTGACGATCCGCAACCGCTACAAGGAGCTCACGGACAAGCTCAAGCTGCGCGTGATGCTCTAGCGGGCCGCCGACGGGAGGCCTCCCGTCGGGCGGCTTAAACGACGACGGCCTCACGGCTACGCCTTCGAGCGCAGGACCCACGGGGCGACGCTCGGCCCGATCTCCTCCGGGAAGTTCCGTTTTACCTCCCGCCACGGTATTTTATCGTCGGTCGCTCTCCTCCGAACGTGCCGGCCCCTCCCCTCTCGGTGGCGGTCCTCGTCTCGGGCGAGGGGACGACCTTAGACGGCCTCGCGGAGCTGGCGAGCGGGGGCGCCATGCCGGTGAGGATCGTCCTGGTCGCCTGCGACCGGCCGAACGCCCCGGCGATCGAGCGGGCGCGTCGCCGGGGGCTCCGTACGATCGTTCTGCCGTTCCGCGGGAGCGAGCCCTCCGAGTGGTCCCGTACGCTCAGCCACGAGCTCGAGTCTGCCGGAACCGATCTGGTCGTCCTCGCCGGGTTTCTTTCGGTGCTTCCGCCCACCTTCACGGAGCGGTGGACGGGACGTACGATCAACGTCCACCCGTCGCTGCTCCCCCGGTTCGGCGGGCCGGGACTCTACGGTGCCAAGGTCCATCGGGCGGTGCTCGACGCCGGCGCCACCGAGACCGGCGCGACCGTCCACGTCGTGACCCAGGACGTCGACCGCGGTCCGATCCTGGGCCAGGTGAGCCTGCCGGTCCGTCCTTCGGACACCCCCGAGTCGCTGCGCGAGCGGCTCCATCCCCACGAGGTCCGCCTGTTGGCGGAGGTGCTGGGCCGGTTCGCCGATGGGACGTTCCCGCTTCCTTACCCGGTCCCGGTCAGGGCCCCGGCCCCGCTCGGGGCCGGCCCCGCTGCCTCGGACCCTGCCTAGACCGTCCGCGCGACGCCCGACCGGCCGCTCCCGGGGCGGTGGGACACGTCGGCGGTGCCGGTTTGGCTCAGGAGGTCCTCGAGGGGGACGGTGCGCGGCGGCAGCGCCACGCGCAGCCGGTGGCGGGTCGTCTTCGGGGGGAACGGCTCGCCCCGGGTCGCGCGGCGGACGACCTCCTCCTTGGCGATCGGCGGGCCGGGCCGCCACGGCTCGAGGTCAACCTCGTCGCTGTCGTAGTCGAAGACCCAGGCGGCCGCCCAGTGGGCGCCGAGACGACGCAACGCCTCGACCCGGTGGTGCCCGTTCAGGATCACGAGCGAGCCGCGAGCGACCCAGATCGGCTCGTCGAAGGAGCCCGAACGGCGCAGCCGTCGCACGAGCTGCTCGACCTTGCGCGGGTCGTACTCCTCGTGTCCCTTGAGGCGCTCGATCGGGACGAGCGCGAACTCGGGCGCGCTCACGCCCCGGCTCCCGGGGGCCGGGCCTCGGCGAGGGCGCGACGGACGTAGACGGAAACCATGCGACGTCGGTAGTCGGGGAGCAGGAAGGTGTTGTGCACCGGCCGGACCGCGCGCGCCACCGCCTCCCCGAGAGCCCGCAGTTCCGCGTCGTCGAGCGCGCTTCCTTCGAGCGGCCCGGTGAGCTCGTCGAACCGGCGGGGGAAAGTCTCCGCGCCTCCGACGGCGAGCCGGAGCTCGGTTGCCCTGCCGTCCTGCCATCGTGCTGCGACCGCCACCCCGAGCTCGGGGAAGTCGAACGACGGACGGACGCGCAACTTGAGATAACGGCCGCGACGCCCCCGCGCCGAGCGGGGAAGGTGGACCGCCACGAGCAGCTCGCCGGGCGCGAGCGTGAGCCGTCGGATCCCGTCGCCCGAGGCGTCGTAGAGCTCGGCGAGCGGCACGCGACGCCGTCCGGAGGGGCCGGCGAGCTCGACCTCGGCGTCCGAGACGAGCAGCGCGGGGGCGAGGTCGCCGGAGAAGGTCGCGTAACAGCGCTCCTTCTGCGGGACGACGTGGCAACGGTCGCCGTCCGCCTTGAGGCAGAAGCCGAGGCTCGCGCGCCAGAAGTAGCTCTGGTTGAAGAAGAAGCACCGGGTCTCGACCAAGAGGTTGCCGCCGACCGTCCCGCTCGCGCGGACGAGGGGCGTCGCGACCGAGTCGAGCGCGTCCGAGAGCGCCGGGAACTCGCGTCGAAGATCGCTGTCGCGCTCGAGGTCGGCGAGACGCGCCATCGCCCCGAGGCGGTCGAGCGAGTGGCCCCCGAGCTCTCCGACCCGGTCGAGGGCGACCAGGTGGCCCTTGACATTGAGATGCATCTTGTAGTTCGGCAGGAGGTCGGTCCCCCCGGCCAGGTAGTCGAACCGGCCGGAGAGCTCGCGGACGAGGGCCATCGTCTCCTCCACGGAGCTCGGGCGGTGGAGCTCGAACGGGTCGAGGTGCATCGCCTAGTTCCCCTTCCAGCGCCGGCCTTCCTTCGTCCGCTGGTCGAGCGCACGGAGCACCCGGTCCGGGGTGATCGGCAGTTCGGTGAAACGGCAGCCGATCGCGTCGTGGAGGGCGTTCGCGACCGCCGGTAGGATCGCGATGAGGGGGCCTTCGCCGGCCTCCTTCGCGCCGAACGGCCCCGCGGGGTCGTCCTCTCCGACCAGCAGGATCTCGACCTCGGGCATCTGTTGGGGCGTCGGGATCTTGTACTCGAGCAGCGACGGGTTGAGGAGGCGCGAGCCGCGGTAGTTCATCGACTCGCCGAGGACCTGCCCGAGGCCCATGTGGACCGACCCCTCGATCTGGCCCTCGACCGCGAGGCGGTTGAGCGGGCGGCCGCAGTCGAACGCCGCCCAGACCTTCGGGACGCGGTACTCGCCCGTGTCGGTGTCGACCTCGACCTCCGCGACGTAGGCGGCGAACGAGTAGGCCGGGGCCGTCCCGGCGCGCGCTCCCTTGAACTTCCCGCCGAGCGGCTTGGTCTGGAACGAGCCGCTCGCGCTGAGCGCGCCGGTCTCCTCCATCGCGGCGTGCACCGCCTCGAGGAAGCTCACGCCTCGGGAAGGGTCGGCGGCCCTCTCGACCCGCTCGTGGGCGACCCGCAGTTCCTCTGCGGGCAGCCCGAGTAGGCGCGAGGCGCCTTCCAAGAGCTTCGCGCGCAGATCGAGCGCCGCGGAGCGGGCGGCGTTGCCCATCATGAACGTCACGCGGCTAGAGTAGGAGCCGAGGTCGACCGGGCTCACGTCCGAGTCGACGCGCTGGACGTGGACCCGCTCAAGATCCACGCCGAGCACCTCGGCGACGATCGCGGCGAGAAGGGTGTTCGACCCCTGGCCGATGTCGGCCTGCATGGAGTGCACGGCGATCCCGCCGTCCATGTCGACCTTGAGGTGGACGGTCGACTGCGGCATCTTCGGGGTGAAGTGGATCGGGCTGTTCGACCCGGAAATGTAGAAGCCGCAGCCCAACCCGACGCCGCGCCCGTAGGGGAGCTGGCGGAACTTTCCGTCCCAGCCGCTCTTCGCGCGCGCCGCGTCGAGGCAGGCGACGAAGGAGGTCGAGGTGATGCGGAACTCGTTGACCGTCGTGGAATGGGGCGGCAGCGCGTTGCGCGAGCGCAGCTCGAACGGGTCGATCCCGATCTCCTCGGCCAACCGATCGAGGGCGACCTCGACCGTGTAGCGGACGTTCGTCCCGCCGTGCGCCCGCATCGCGCCGCTCGGCGGCTTCGTGGTGTAGACCCGCCGCCCGCGGTAGCGGAAGTTCGGGACCCGGTAAGGGCCCATCGCGAGCACGCCGTTGTAGTAGGTCGTCACCGTCCCGAAGGAGCTCCAGGCGCCGCCGTCGATCACGGCGGAAAGGTCGTAGGCGAGGATCTTGCCCTCGGCATCGGTCGCCACCCGTAGGTCGTTCTGCGTGGGGTGACGCCCGTGGTTGGTGAGGAAGACGTCCTCGCGGTCGAGGAGCATCTTCACCGGGCGGCCGGTCTCGAGGGCGAGCGCCGCGCAGACGATCTCGTGAGGGAGGGGGTCGGACTTCCCCCCGAAGCCTCCGCCGACCTCGGGCTTGATCACCCGGATGCGGTGCATCGGCAGGCCGAGCACTTCGGAGAGGGTGCGGTGGAGATAGTGCGGCACCTGCGTCGCGCTCCAGACGGTGAGCCGTCCGTCGGGGGTCGCCTCCGCGACGGTCACGAGCGGCTCGGTGAACGCATGGGTGACACCCGAGAACGTGCCGCGGACCCGGACCGTGTGGGCGGCGCGGGCGAAGGCGGCGTCCACATCCCCGAACTGCTGGACGACCTCCTTCTGGACGTTGGTCCCGGCGAGGCCGCGGGCGTGGATCGGCTCGGCGACCTTGCCCAGCCCGGTCTGCGGGTCGGGGTACTCCTCGAGCGGCTCGACGTCGACCTTGATGAGGGCGAGGGCCCGCTCGGCGGTGAGCTCGTCGACCGCGGCGACCGCGGCGACGATGTCGCCCTGGTAGCGGGTCTTGCCGACGGCGAGCGCCGTCTCGTCGTGGGTGATCGGCAGCACCCCGAACGGGACCGGGTAGCGCTCTCCGGTGAGGACGGCGAGGACGCCGGGGAGCGCGCGGGCGGCCCGGGTGTCGATCGCTCGGAGCCTCGCGTGGGCCCACGGGCTCCGCAGGAGCCGGCCGACGAGCTGGCCGGGGCGCTGGATGTCGTCCGTGTACTCCGCGCGACCCGTCACCTTGAGGGGGCCCTCGACGTAGGGGATCCGCCCTCCGAGCAGCCGGTACGGCTCCTCGGGTCCCGAGGCCATCAGGCCCCCTCCCGCGCGGCCGCTTCGATCGCCCGGACGATCTTGAGATAGCCGGTGCACCGGCACAGGTTGCCCGAGATCGCCTCTTCGATCTCCGAACGGCTCGGGGAGGGATGCTCGCGCAAGAACGCGGTCGCGGTAAGTACGAAGCCGGGGGTGCAGAAGCCGCACTGGGTCGCTCCGTGCTCCACGAACGACCGCTGGACCGGGGAGAGGCCCTTCGCCGGGGTGACCCCTTCGATGGTCGTCACCTCCCGCCCCTCGACGAGGCGGGCAAGCGTGAGGCAGCTGAGCGTCGGCCTCCCGTCCAGCAACACGGTGCAGCAGCCGCAGGTGCCGAGGTCGCAGCCGCGCTTGGTGCCGGTGAGGCGGAGGTCCTCGCGGAGAAGGTCGAGCAGGATCCTCTCGTCGGCGCAGGCATGCGCCGCCGGCTGTCCGTTCAGCCGGAACCTAATCTCGTGGGGAGCCGACACCTTCCTCCGCGGAGGCTCGCGCAGCAGTAGGTAAGCTCGACGGGGCTCGGCCCGGGTGGAGGTCGCGGACGATCTCGGCGACGATGCTCATCGCGATCTCCGCCGGCGTCTCGGCGCCGAGAGGGATCCCGACCGGCGACCGGACGCGGGCGAGTGCCTCGCGAGGGATCCCTCGGGCGCGCAACCCGGCGAAGATGTGCTCGCGCTTGGCGGCGGAGGCGATGAGGCCGATGGTGTTGGGGAACGAGCGGATCGCCTGGAAGAGGACCTCGGCGTCCCTCTGAGCGTCGTAGCCGAGGAGCAGAAGATGGGTGAACTCGGTAGGGTCGAAGACCCGGAAGATCTCCGAGGGAGCGACCAGCTCCCGACGCTCCGCCTCCGCGAACCTCTCCCGACCCAGGTAGTCGGGCCGGTCGTCGGCCAGCGAGTAGTCGACCTCGACGGTCAGGAGCAACCGGGCGACCGCTTGGGCGACATGTCCCCCGCCCCAGAGCAGCACGTTGGGCCGGGCCGCCACGTACTCGAGAGCGATGTCGACCGACCCACCGCATAGGCTCGGGAGGCCGCCGGTCTTCCACGCCGCCAGGTCGAAGTGGAGCAGCTCGCCGTGACGCCGTTCGAGGGCCCGAAGAGAGGCGTGCTTGACCTCCTCCTCGAGGGAGGCCCCGCCGACGGTCCCCAGCGTCGTCCCGTCGTCCCGCACGAGGAGCGTCGCGCCCACCTTACCGGGGACCGAGCCCACGGAGCGTACGACGCTCGCGCGCACGAACGCGCGGTGGCTCTCGAGCAGGCGGAGCGCCTCGCGGGCGGTCTGGCGGTCCATCGGAGCGGCCTACTCCTCCTCGCTCGCCGCCCAGGCGTCATGCGCGGAGCGGTACTCCTCGGGCGTGTCGACGTTCGCCACCACCGCCGGGTCCTCCACGTCCAGGCGGCAGACCTGGGGTCCGAACTCGGGGAGGAGGGAACGGATCGGCGCGTCGGTCCTCAGGTTGAGGATCTCCTCGCGCACCCGGGGTCTCCAGAGGACCGGATGGCCACCCTCGCCCCGGTAGGTCGGGAGGAACCAGACCGCGAGGAGGTCGCGTTCGCGCGCGGCGAGGAGACGATCGATCGTCCGGGGAGCGACAAAAGGGTGGTCGACCGGCCAGAACAGGACGTCACGGTCCGCCGGCAGGGAGAGCAACCCGGCTTGGACGGAGGCGGTCCGACCCTCGTACCACCGCTCGGCGTCCACCGCGGTGACCGCAAGGTCGCGCAGCTCGTGGACGATCGGGGCGCGATGGGGGCCGACGACCACGACGACCGGGTCGAAGCCGTCGGCCAGGCAGATCTCCGCCATACGCCGCACCGAAGTGCGTTCTCCGACCCGAAGGAGCGCCTTCGGCTCCCCTCCGAACCGGGAGGAGGCTCCGGCGCTCAGGAGAAGGGCCGCCGTAGCCGACGTCACTGTTCCTGCTTGCCCCCTTCGCCCGACAGAGCCGTGGTCCTGTTAAATCAACGACCCGCCCGTCGGGGCGGCACCCGTCCTGCGGCGTTGAGGGCCCTGACGAAGGAGCGCGGGCTTTAATAGGTGGACCAGGTGAGCGCGCCATCCAATGACCCATCCGGAAGACGTCCCGGCCTCCGAGCTTCTGCCCCGGCTCGCGGCCGCGCTCAAGCAGCGCAACGCGGTCGCGCCGCCGTCCTGGGCCTCGTTCGTCAAGACCGGGGTCCACAAGCAGCGAGCTCCGATCGACCCGGACTGGTGGTACCTCCGCTCGGCGTCGGTCCTCCGGAAGATCTACCTCCTCGGCTCGGTCGGGGTCACCCGCCTGAGCTCCGAGTACGGCGGCAAGCGCGACCGCGGGAGCGCGCCCTACCATGCCCGCACCGGCTCGAGGTCGATCGCCCGAGAGATCATCCAGCAGCTCGAGAAGTCCGGCCTCCTCCAGCCTCACAAGGGCGGTGGACGTCGGGTGAGCCCTGAGGGCCAGAAGCTCCTGGACACGGAGAGCCGCGATCTGTTGAAATCGCTCAGCGCCTCCCGACCCGCGCTCGCCAAGTACCTTTAGGGACGTGGCGGTCGGAGGGGAGCACCCCGGTGGCAATGCCCGACGACGCGGAACTCGCCGAGCTGCGTCGACGCAGGCTCCAGCAGCTGCAGGAGATGCAGACCTCCGAGGCGCTCAATGCCCAGGCCTACGCCGCGCAGGAGGCCGAGGCCCGACGACGCGATGTCGAGCGGTCGGAGGTCCTCCGGCGCATCCTTACCTCCGAGGCTCGGGAGCGGCTCGGACGGATCCGGCTCGCCAAGCCGGACGTCGCCGCGTCGGTCGAGCAGCAGCTCATCGCCCTCGCGGCGAGCGGCCGGCTGCAGCGTGCGGTCGACGACCAGACCCTCCGGGCCCTCCTCGAACGGATCAACCCGGAGCGCCGTGAGATTCATATCACCCGGCGCTGAGGGGGGAAGAGAGCATGGCGAATCGTAGGAAGAGCCACGCGCGCAAGATGCGCCTTCTGCGCGCCGTGAAGAGCAACCGCCGCGTGCCGGCATGGGTCGTCGAGCGGACGGACCGCCGCGTGGTCCGCCACCCGAAGCGACGCAGCTGGAAGCGCGGTCACCTGCACCTATAGGAGACCCGAGGAACGATGGCCCCGAAGGACCGGTCCCGAAAGCGCGAGGAGCTCGAGCGAGAGTACGTCATCCCGCTGCGTGCCAGCCAGCACCAGCCGTCGCGCCGCCGACGGGCCGGCCACGCGCTCGAGACGGTTCGACGGTTCGTCACGCGGCACATGCAGGGCGCTCCCGAGGACGTCTGGATCGACCCGAGGCTCAACGAGCACATCTGGGAGCGAGGGATCCAGCGGATCCCCTCCCGTGTCCGCGTGCGGGCGATCCGCTTCGAGGACGGCCTCATCGAGGTCGACCTGCTCGAATCCGAGCCCCGAAGCACGTAGGAGCGCCGAGCGCGTGCCGGTCGGTCGCACGCTCGTCAGCGGAAGCCCCTACCTCGGTGTCTTCCTGCGCGCCGGCGAGCGCCACGCGCTCGTGCCGCCGTCGCTGAGCGGCGCGGTGGGCCGGGAGGTCTCCCGCGTCCTCGGCGTCGATCTCGTGAGGACGACCGTCTGCGACAGCGAGATCGTCGGAGCGCTGGTCGCCGTCAACTCCCGCGGGGTGGTCGTCGGAGAGGGGGCCGACAGCAAGGAGCTGCGGGCCCTCGAGGCGATCGCTCCCGTGACCGTGGTGCCCCATCGGCAGAACGCCATGGGCAACAACATCCTGGCCAACGATTTCGGCGCCCTCGTCCACCCGGAGATCTCCCACGAGGCGCTCCGCCAGATCGGCAAGGCCCTCGACGTTCCCGTCGAGACGGGGACCCTCGCCGGGCTCGGAACGGTCGGCATGGCCGGGGTCGCTACGAACAAGGGGGCGGTCGTCCATCCGAAGGCGACCGAGCGCGAGCTCCGCAAGGTCGAAGAGCTGCTTCGCGTCCCCGTGGGACGCTCGACGGCGAACTTCGGCGTACCCGTGGTCGGCGCCTGCCTGGCCGCCAACTCGACAGGGCTCCTGGTCGGTCGGCCCACGACGCCGGTGGAGATCGTGCACCTGCAGGAAGGGCTCGCCCTCCTCGAGTGAGCGGGCCCGACGCCCGCGTCGCGCCCCGGCGGCTCAGGTCCCGCGCTTTCTCTTGACGTAGCGCGTGGCGTAGCCTGCGATGCGGTTGGCGAGCTTCTTGTGGACGACGCCGAGCTTCCCGTCCACCATGACGCCGAGGTCGGTGAGCTCGAGGACCTTCTTGCGGTTCTGGGCGTAATCTCCGCCGAAGTCGTTCGGATGGTTGCGGATCAATTCGACCGCTACGCGCTTGATGTACGTCTGGCGGATGTTGCCCATGCGACCGGTTCCGACCGAGGAGGCCTCTATAACGGTTGCTTGGAGGCGCATCGGCTCGAGAGCGACGCCGGGGCAGGGGGTCCGCCGCGGCGGGAAGCTCGCGGAGACCCCGTCGCGGCGGGCGGCGGGCCGGCCCCCCCGGCCGCGGCGGCCGAAAGAGGGAGTCCCTCTCGAGTCGGAAGCAAAGTCACAAATACCCATCCAAAGGTTATTTTTGCTATGGACCGCGGTGCGACGGGGGCTCCGCGGCCGGACACAACGCCGGAGAGCTCCGCGCGCTAGGACGGGCACCGTTCGCACACATGGATCAGGCGTCGGTGGCCGAGGTCGGCACCAGTCTGCGCGAGCGTAACGTGCTCGTCCTCGACCTTTCTCGCAGCATGCTCGCCCCCCTCCCGGAGGACGACCCCCGGGCCGTCTCCCGCCAGAAGATCGAGGTGGCGCGCACCGCGGTATACCGCATCCTCCAGGACGCGATGCGTAGCGGCGAGCCGTTCGGTCTGGTCACCTTCACGGAGAGCGCCCGCACGCCGGTGCCTCTCGCGACCGTCCACCGGGACAACCTCCCGGTCATCGAGAACATGGTCGGCCTCCTTACGCCGAACGGCCGATCGGCGATCTGGGACGCGCTGGGCGCTGCTGCCGACCTGCTGCGCGTCGGCGACGACGGCGTCCAGGGCCATCTCCTCCTCGTGACCGACGGATGGGACAACGCCTCCAAGCGCTTCGGTCTCACCGACCGCCCCGGAGGGCGTCTCAACGCCGGGGCGACCGACCTGGTCACGCAGCTATTGCCTCCGCAGAGCCAGCTCAGCCTCAGGATCGTGGGCATCGGGGACGGAGCCGAACGCGACAAGGGCGTGGACACCCGCGCGATGGGCCGCCTGCTCGAGCGGCTGGAGGCCCGCGGGCGGGAGATCGGCTGTCCCGGACCGTTCGTCTTCCAGGAGGTCCGAACGGGAACCCAGCTCTTCGCCCAGATGGTCCAGGCGTTCCTCGACATCAACTACCGCGAGGACCTGCCCCTCGAGGAGCTGCATCCGGACGAGCTCGCCGAAAGGGCGGCGCGTGCCGCGCGGGCGCTCAAGGAACCTCGCCAGCACACCACCGTCGGGCGACTGCATCTCACCCCGAGCGTCACCGCGGCCGGGACCGAGCCAGGGGCGTCGCTCTCCGCGCCGCTTCCTGCGGTCGAGGTGGGTGTCGTCCCGCTCGCCGGGGCGGCGCCATCCTACCTTCGCGATCGCTACGGACCCCTCGGCGAGATCATCGAGGCCTACGCGGCCGGCCAGTACGACCAGGCGTTCCAGATCCTGATACGCGCGGAGAAGCTTCTCCCGCCGGTGACCCGCTATTACTGGGAGGCGCGGATCGAGTTCGCCTGGGGCCAGCCGGGCGAGGCGGCCCGCTCCCTCCTGAGGGCCTGGTCGGAGGCCGAGCGACTCCCCTCCGAGAGCCAGGCGCAGGTCTCGCGTCGCCTCGCGCTCCTCCAGGCGAAGATGCAGAACGACGGCGAGACCGAGACCCTCGTGAAGTTCCTCGACGACACCGAGCGCCGGATGGAGGGGATACGACCGGCGGTCAGGGAGCGGCTTCGCGATCTTCTCGGGAGCCTCATGGAGCTTCGCGGGACCTACCAGCTCACCCGCCTCGCCGGCGAAGGGGACCTCCAGGACGCGGCGCTCAAGCACGAGGGGGCGGTCGAGCGGGTCTTCGGGCGCCTGCAGGACGCCCGGCTCGAGCTCGCGGGCACCGGGGCCCGGATCGAGGGGCTTCTTGATTTCGTTGAGATCTGCTTGGCGGAGATGCGGTAACGGAGGAAGTCAGGATGGGCGCAGTGAAGGTCACGACCACACGGACGCGAAGGGCGAGCTCGAGCCGCAGGGAGAAGGCCCCGTCGGTCGACTCGACACGGATCGCGGTCGTGGGGATCCCGGCTTCGGGGAAGACGACGTACTTTCGGTTCCTCTCCGGGCACTTCGGCCTCAACCTTCCCGTCACGTTCGTCCCGGGCCGGGAGAACGGCGGCGCCCTCCCTCTCTTCGGCGACCTCAACAGCGACGTGGTCCTCGAGGAGACGACCTACGAGGCCACCGATCCCACCGACCCCGAGGAGGGCCTCGAAACGACCACCCGCTACTACGTCAACCGCCCGATGGAGGACCGCAAGAAGCTCTGGGTCGAGCTCGCCGCCGGCCGCGAGGACCAGGGGGTCCTGACGAAGTACCCTCTGCCGACCAAGTTCAACCAGTTCGTCGAGATGCGGATGCGCTTCCGGTACGGCTCTCCCGAGGAGCCGGGGGCCTCCAAGCCCATGGAGCTGCACACGGTCGACGAGGCCGGCGGCATCATCGCCGACTACTTCACCTACGACCGGCTCTGGCTCACGAGCCCGGAGGCGGAGGTCCCCGAGAGGTCCTGCCGGGTCATCCCGCACTTCGACGCGTGGCGGCCGGACCGCCAGGACCTCTGGCGACGCGGGCTCACCCTTCTCGGACGGTTCGTCCAGGGAGCGGACGCCATCCTGCTGCTCCTCTCTCCCGCGCTCGGCTCGCTGCGCGACCAGGCCCAGCAGGTGAACCTCGCCCGCGGGGTCTTCCGCTACGTGACCTCGCGGGGGCTCCCCCTCGTCGTCGCGGTCTCCAAGGCCGACCGACTCCACGAGTTCTACGGGGAGATCGAGCGCACCGTGCGCGAGAGGAGCTTCCAGAGCAGCTTCGACCCGGTCGATTTCCTCCTCCGCCGCGACGGCGCGGGGATGGGGACGATCCTGGTCGCCCAGGAGGGACGCGGGATCTCCACGCGCGAGGACGTCTTCCTCATCTCGAGCGCGGTATCCACGGGCGAGGGCCACCCGATGTTCCTCTCCGAGTCCGGGGCCCCTGCTCCCGAGACCGGCACGCCGACCGCCGGCGTGCCCGTCATGGTGAACACGACCCTCCCTCTCGCCCGCGCCTGCGAGCGGGTCTTCAGCCGCCGCGCGACCAAGGAGAACTGAGCCATGGCGACCTCCGATCTCGGCCCCCTGCGCTCGATCTCGCCGGTCGCCTCCGTCTGGTGCCGCCAGGTCGACAACGAGGCGGAGAGCCCGGGCTACACGGCGATCCCGGACGAGTTCCCGGGCCGTCGGGAGACGATGGAGGCGATCCGGCTGGTCGGCAACCTCACGATCAACGCCTCCGACACGCACGACTACTGGGACCCGGACCCGAGCTCGACGCTCTCCTACTACCCGAACCTGTTCGTCTACCCGGCCGCCGGCGGACGCTACACCTGCGTGGGGAGGATGTTCCTCTCCACCGAGGACCGCCCGCGTCTCGGCATGAAGACGCTCGTCTTCGTCACCGACGACCTCACCCAGAGCGGCGCCTTCGGCGAGATGGTCCTGCGTGCCCTCGCCTCCCTGGACGGGCGGGCCGAGCGTCCCCGCTCCGAGCTCAAGGCCGACCCGTCGGTCTACCAGGCGGTCGGCGAGGGGTTCCTGTTCCACCGGGGGACGACCGAGCCCGTCGTCGCGGTCGCGAGCGAGCAGTGGGAGACGGTCGGTCAGACCGTCATGGAGATGATCCGCTCCATGCCTGCTTCGCTGGTCGCCCTCGGGGCGTTCCTCGTCTTTCCGTACTTCCTTCCGGCCGCCAAGGTCGACCTCCACCAGCTCACCGAGGAGATCCCCCTCGCGCTCGCGGTCATGCGCGTCCCGAGGCAGGAGGCCGAAGGGGAGCGCCACACCAAGCGCATGCAGAGCTGGGAGAGCCTCCCGGTGAGCGTGCGCGACCTTACCCGGCCGCCGTCGGGGCGGTCGAAGGAGAGCCTTCCGCTCGTCCTGCAGTACGTGCGCGACGAGGAGGAGAATCGCGTCGCCGAGGTCGCGCGCCGTGTCGACCAGGTCGAGGGCCCGCGGCTCGCCGCGCATCTTTCCGATACGGAACACCAGCGCGGCCGCGAGCGCCGGCGCGAGATGTGGCGGATCGGCACCGCGATGGAGACCGCGGCGCTCCTCCTGAGCCGGCCGAAGGGCCGCTCCGTCAAGGTCTCGGCGGAGACCCAGAAGCGCGCCAACCAGTACCTGGAGGCCAAGCCGGGCGAGAGCCCGCTCCTCCCCGCCGCGCCCGCCGTCGGAGCCGCCCCGACGACGCCCTCGCCGCTCGGCTCCCCCGCTCCCCCCTCGCCGAGCCCCTCGCTCGCCTCCGCCTCGGCCTCCAACGCCTCGGGCACGACACCCCCGCCCTCCCCGGCGGCGTCGGCCACGGGGGACTCTTCGCGTCCGGCCGGCTCGACCGGATCGCTCCCAACCGGCGTGCCGCAGTGGCTGCGGCCCACCGCCGGCATCACGCTTCCCCCCGAGGAGCGCAACCGCGTTCCCCTTCCGACCTCGGACGACCCGTCGCGGAGTCCTCGTCCGGCCTCCCCCGCTACGGGCCCGTCGTCCGCCAGCCTTCTCGGCCGGCCCCCCGAGCCCGGGGCCCCGGCGGCGCCTTTGAGCCCTCCTGCGCGGCCCGCCGACGGTCCGATCGCCTGGCAGCCTTCCGCCAACGACCTCGATGCCCGCGTCGCGCGGGCGCTGCAGCAGGCCGAGGCCCGCTGGTCCGCCGAGCTCGACCGTCGGCTCCACGCGACCGTCGAGAGCCTCGCCCGCGAGCCGCTCTCCGAGCTCTCCGGACGCCTCTCCTCCCTCGAGCAGCGACCGATCCCGACCTCGGAGGAGATCGGAGCTGCGGTCGAGAGTCGGCTGCGCGGAGCGATGGATACGCGCCTTTCGGAGACCGACCGTCGTCTCAACGAGACCGTGCTCCGTCCTCTCGAGACGCTCGTCCGCCGCCTCGAGGCCGTCGAGGGACGGAGCGTCCCGACCGCCGAGGCGATCCGCTCGGAGGTCGAGGGGCACCTGCTCGCCTCCCTCGAGCCGAAGCTCGCCGGGATCGACACCCGTCTCGCCGAGGCCTCCCGCGAGGCGGCCGAAGGATGGGCCGAGCGTCTGCGTCGGGAGCTCAAGGCGGCGATCGACGAGCTCTCCGCGCGCTCCGGAAAGGCGGAGGAGGAGCTTCGGACCTCGCTCGCGGCCCAGATCGACCTCGAAGTGCTCGAGGCCAAAGAGCAGGGCACGGCCCTCCGCGAGGAGCTCGAGGGCAGGATGCGCGAGCTGCTCGACCGGCACTTCGCCGAGGCGGAGCGGCGGCGCGCCCAGGAGACAAGAGAGCTCGAGCAGAAGGTCGGGCTCCTCGTCGACGGACGCGCCCAGGAGCTCGAAAAGCACCTTTCCAGCACGCTCACCGAGCGGACCGAGAGGCTCACCGCGGCCTCCGACGACCGCATCTCGCATGTCGAGCGCCGCCTCGCCTCCGAGCGCGACGCCCGCCTTTCCGAGCTCACGGAGGCGCATCGGGCCGCCCTCGGAGCGCTCCACCAGAGGACGCTCGCCTCCGTCGACCAGAGGCTCCGGGAGAGCCGCGCGGAGGAGGAGCAACGCTCCGTCACGCTCGCCGAGACGGTCCGCGGGGAGCTCGACGCGAGCCTCGAGCGCCGGCTCGCCTCCCCCGAGTTCGACGCCGGCCTCGCACACCGCATCCACCGGGCGGTCGACGCCGCTCGCGCCGAGCAGGGAGCCGAGATCGCCCAGGCGCTCTCCCAGGCCGAGAGCCGCATCGCGACGGCGCGGGAAGAGGCGGTCGGGCAGCTCCACGCGGTCCAGAACCAGCTCGCGTCGCGGGAGAGCGACCTCGCCGCCATCGAGGAGACGCTGCGTGCCGAGATCGATGACCTCGACCGACGCCTCATGGTCGTCAACGACCACGTCCTGCCTCTCGTTCGCCAGACCTGGCTCAAGGTCTCCGAACAGGAGTTCGCCGCCCGGGCGAAGGTCACCGAGGCGCGCCTCGGCTCGGTGCGCCAGGAGCTCTCGGAGGAGATCCGGCGGGTCGAGGCCGACCTGCTCCAGCAGCAGTCCGATCTCCGCGACCGCCTGGAGGCCTCCGTCGCCAGCCACGGGAGGATCTGGCTCAACCTCTTGCGGCAGATCTCCCCCGACGGAGGAGGCGGGATACCCTCCGCCGCGAACCCCGCGTCGCACCGGTTCCCGCGCCGCTCCCGTCCGATGAGCGCGTCGCTGCCTTCCGCCGCCGAGAGCGAGGCGCTCCCGTCGGACGGAATGCCGTTCGCCGAGGATCCGCCGAACCCGATGGACCCCGAGCTCGGCCACGAGTTCGGGGCGAAGGACGCACGGCGGCGGCCGCTCCGGCGGGCGTGAGGAGCCCCCTCCCCAGCCTGATAAGGCCGCCCTCGTTCGTGCTGGGGCCGCCATGGACGTTTCCGACCACCGTCACTGCAAGGTCTGCGGCCGGACGACCGGCCCCAAGCAGGAGACCTGCTCGGCCGAGTGCGCTGCCAAGCGCGAGGAGCGCCTCAGGTCCGCACGCAACTACCGCTACATCCTCTACGCGACCATCGCCCTCGTCCTCATCCTCTTCCTCAGTGCCTACGTGAGGTAGGTCGCCTCCGTGCGCCCGTACCGCCACGTGGCCCTCGGCGGAACGTTCGACCGCCTGCACGTCGGCCACGACGCCCTTCTTCGGGCGGCCTTCTCCGCGGGGGAGACGGTCTTCATCGGTCTCACCACCGACGCCTACCTTGCCTCCCATCCGAAGGCCGGTCGGGGCTCCCTGCTCCCGTACCCGGAACGCGCGCGGCGGCTGAGGCGCTGGCTGCGGACGAACGCCTCCCGCCGTCGCTGGGAGATCGTCCCGCTCGAGGACCGCTTCGGCCGGGCGGTGGGCGAGGGGATCGACGCGCTCGTCGTCTCCTCCGAGACCCGCGGGGGAGGCCGCGCGGTCAACGCCGAAC
Organism: Thermoplasmata archaeon; assembly: GCA_021817605.1. Lineage (GTDB taxonomy): Archaea > Thermoplasmatota > Thermoplasmata > Lutacidiplasmatales > UBA184 > Lutacidiplasma. The sequence goes on from JAKAUN010000005.1 coordinate 62,307, forward strand.
GGCGGGACCGCGGCCTCGGGCCGCTCCCGCTCCTCGAGGTCCCCCTCGTCCTCGCGGACGACCTCCTGCCGGTGAGCTCCACGCGCATCCGCGACGGCACCCTCGGGCCCGGAGGCGAGCGCCTCGCCCCGATCCGGGTCGGCCTCGCGACGGAGGCTCCTGCCGACCTCCCGCCCCTCACGGAGGCGGTCCGACGCGCGTTTCGGCGGGCCGTGGTCGTGGCGCCGCGGCGACGAAGGGCGGCCTTGACGGGGGGCCCGGCCCGTAGCCGCGCGGCACGGCTCGCCCTCGGGGCCCTCCGTGACGCCGAGCTCGCGGTCGGCGTGGCCCGCGCGCGCCAGGGCGGATGGTGGGTCGCCGTTCGCACCGCGAGGGTAGGGCTCGCGGCGAGGCCGGTCGGCGGGGGGGAACCCCGCCTACTGACCCGCGGCGTGGTCCGGCTGCTCCGGCCCGCTCGGAAGAAACCGCTTTGACGGGGAGAGCCCTCGCGTCGCTCGGATGGAGACCTACCTCAGGGTGACCTTCGACAGCGAGGGTGCGAAGCCCTCCGAGGTCGCGGACCGGCTCGTCCACGCCGGCTTCGCAGCGACCCAGGGCAACTACGACTTCGTCTACGACTGGAGCGGGCCGGCGAGCCGGGCGCAGATCCGCGAGCTCTCGGACGAGGTCACGCGGCAGCTCAAGGGCTACCGGGTCCTCTTCGAGATCGAGACGGTCTGACCGGCCGTCCCTACGAGGGCTCGGGAGGCGGAGCCCCCGGGGGGCGGAGACGCAGACGGACCTCCACCGGGATCCCTGCCTTCTCGAAGAGGACCCCGACCGGGCAGGTGCGCAACGTGATCCGAAGGACGGTGGCGACGTCCTCCTCGGACGCCGCTGCGACGACGTCGACCGTCCCCCGGACGGCGGTGATCGTGGGCGTCCCCTTCGGCCGCGACGCATCGAGCTCGACCTCGAGCCCGGAGAAGGCAAGCCGCCGCCGACGGGCGACCAGGGCGAAGATGGTGGTGATGCAGCCGGCGAGGGAGAGGACGCTGAGCTCAAGGGCGCTCGTTCCGGCATCGGTCCCGCCCTCCTCCGCGGTGAGGTCGACCCGCACTTCGTGACCGCGACCGTCGGAAAGCGCCGTGACGAACCCGGGGGCCCATCGGCCGCGGGCATGCAGCTCCGTCATGGCAGGAGACCTTCGTCTCCCGACCTCCTTCGGGTCAATAGCGTTGGCTCGCCGGACCCCTCCCGTGCCGAGGGGGAGCGTGGCACGCGGGCGGCCCGCTGGGCCACGAGACTTTTTATCGCGTGCCGGGCTCGAAGCGCTCGGTGCAGAGCTACCCCGTCCGTCCGAGCCACCGCCGCAACCTCGACCCCGCTGCGCTCGCGGCGATCGCGAAGAACCACTTCGACACGGTCAGCGTAGACGGCGCCGAGATGGTCGCCGCCCACGGGGCGATCGAGAAGCTCTCGGTCCGACCCGAGGGCCGGGAGCTTCGCCTGACGGTCACGATGCGGCCCAAGGTCGCGGACGAGGTCGCCCGCGAGACCATCGCTCGCTACAACGCCTTCCTCGAGGAGACGACAGGCTACACCTCCAAGGAACGGGCCCGACGCCTTCGTAAGTCGGCCGGGGAGTGAGCCGCCCGTCGGACGATGCTCGGGAGCGCCCCGACGGGCCGAGAGACCGAGCTCGAGCGCCTGAGGAGCCGGGTCGCGGCCTACTTTCCGGTCTACGAGACCCGGGTGGGTCCCCAGTCGCTCCTTCTCGCGATCCACGCCGATCGCGCGACGCTCGAGACCAAGTTCGACCAGCTGCGCCAGGAGCTCTGGACCCTAGGCTACGTCCCGATCCTCCGACGTGAGCACGGCGAGGAGTTCGTCGAGGTCGTTCGTCGCCCGAAGCTCGGCGGCCGTCGCCCGTGGATCAACCTCGTCCTGCTCGCCGCCACCATCGGCACGACGGCGTTCGCCGGGGCGATGATCTGGCTCGCCTACGTCGGGAGCCTCACGCTCGAGCCCACCGACTTCCTCTACGGGGCGCTCTATTTCGCCGGGCCGCTCATGGCGATCCTGGGGGTCCACGAGACCGCGCACTACGTGGTCGCCCGCCGACGCCATCTGGACGCCTCGCTCCCGTACTTCATCCCGATCCCCCCGCCCTACCTCCTCGGGACCTTCGGCGCGTTCGTCAGCATGCGCGAGCCGTTCCCCGACCGCAAGACGCTCTTCGACGTCGGCGCCGCCGGTCCGCTCGCGGGCCTTGCCGTCGCGGTGCCCGTCGCGCTCGCGGGTCTCGCGCTCTCCGCCCACGCGCCGACGCTTCCTCTCACCTACTGCGGCCCGACCCTTCTCGGCCAGAACTACGGCAACCTCCTTCTCGGCCCCTCGGCGCTCTGGCTCGCGCTCTCGCTGTTCTTCCCGACGGGCCTCTCCAACCTCCATCCCCTTGCCCTCGCCGGATGGGTCGGCCTCCTCGTCACCGCGATCAACCTGCTCCCCGCCGGGACCCTGGACGGCGGCCACATCTTCCGCGCCCTCCTCGGCGAGCGCGCGCGCTACGTCTCCTACCTCGCGGCGATGCTCCTCTTCGCGCTCGGGATCTTCTACCTCGGCTGGCTCATCTTCGGCTTTCTCGTCCTGATCCTCGGCCTCCGCCACCCGCCCCCGCTCAACGACCTCACACCGCTTGATCTCAAGCGCTACGCGGTGGGGGCGCTCGTCGCGGGCGTGCTGGTGGGCGGCTTCGTGCTGGTCCCTATCGCCGCCCCCCTCGGCACGGTGGCGCTCAACGCGCCGTCCTCCACCCCGTGGAACCACCCTCCGCCTCCCGCCGCCGTCGGGGCGAACCTCTCGGTGGCCGTGGAGAACCGCGACCCGGTGACGCACGGCTTCTTCTTCCACCTCGAGATCACGAACGTGAGCGAACGCGTCGGCAGCACCACCAGCTACCTCACCGGGCCCGCCCTGGCCGCGTGGGAGGCCAACGCGAGCTGGACGTTCGTCCTGCCGGGTCGCGCCCCGATCGGGCCGGTGTCGGGCGGCTCGGCGCAGCTGCCCTCGGGCGAGTTCTACGCGATCAACGCGAGCTCCTCCGTCACCCTGGTCGTGGTGCTCACGGATACCCAGGCGGCGACCACCGCCGACGTGAGCCTCACGACCAGCGAGGTCTGCCCGCCTTCCGGCGGGGGTCACGCCTCGACCAGCTTCAACGTCCTCTTCTAGTCGGTCCGCCGCACGTAGCGGCGGAACTCCCGCGTCAGGCTCCGGTGCACCCGCACCGGCACGCGCACCTCCTCCGCCCAGGGAGGACCGACGCTTGGCGGCCCGCCGGGGACCACGATCGAGAGGATCCCGTCGGGCGCGAGCTCTGCCTGCCAGCGGTCGAGGACCGCCCGGCAGAGAGCCACGGGCTCCTCGCCGCCGAGCCCGGAGGAGCGGCCGTAGGGCGGGTCGGTGAGGATTGCGTCGAACCCTCCCTCGGGGACCCGGAGGTCGACCGTCCGGGCATCCCCCTGGGCGAGTGCTTCGGCCTCGAGGCCGAGGTAAGCGAGGTTGGCCAAGGCACCGCGGACCATGCGCGCGTCGCGGTCGATCCCGAAGACCCTCGCGCCGAGAAGCGCCGCCTCGGCGAGCAGCGCGCCGGTCCCCAAAAACGGGTCGAGGACGGTGGCCCCAGGAACGATCCCCGCGAGGTTCGCCGCCGCCCGGGCGAGACGCGGAGGCAGCGAGACCGGGCGCTGGAAGGGAAGCCGCGGCATCGTGCGTGCCCCGAAGCTCGGGCGGTCGACGCTCGCGACCTCGACCAGCAGCGTCTCCGCGGTGTCCGGGCCCTCGGCGATCCAGAACCGCCGGGACGGCTCTTCGAGGTCGATGCTTCCCCCGGCGCCGACGAACGCCCGGCCGGCCTCCCGGACGGCCCGGTCGGCCGACCCCGAAGGGCGGCCTATGCGTCGGAACGCCGCGCTCCCGCCGTCGCGGCCGGCCCGTACCGCCGCCTGGAGCGCCGGCACCCCCGGCCCCGCGACGGGGAGCAGCACACGACGCGCGAGAGCCAGGCGGGAGGCGAGGTCGACCAGGACCGACCGCTGCGGCACGGCAACGGCCACGACCCCCTCGAGCGCGGCCGGCTCCCCGACGACGACCCTCCCGCCGAGAGCCTCCACCGCCGCCGCAAGCTCCGCCGCCGCGAGGCCGGGGGACTCGCCGGACGGCTCGACGTAGCCCAGGATCATCGGCTGCCGGTCTCCGCCTCCCATCGGGACAGCTGGCCGCGGATGCGCGCGGTGTGCGAGCCCTCCCAGTAGAGGTGCCCACAGATCGTGCAGGAGAACACCGCGAGGCCGCGCTCGACCAGCCCCTTGGGGAGCCCGGCCTCCCGCCCCGGGTCGGTGCCGGGGAGGTAGGGGGCGAGGGGTCCGTTGCATGCGGAGCAGCGCTCGAAGCTCACGACATGCGGCAGTCCCGGCCAGGCGGCGCGGAGCTCGCGCCACTGTTCGTCGAGCCAGGGACTTCGCACGAGGAGGGCCCTCGGGCTCCGGGCGGCGAGCTGCCGATCCCGGGTGAGGATGCGGCGGTCCTCCCGTTCCGCCTGCTCGAGGATCTCACGGTCGGAGAGGCCTCGGACCTGGACGACGTCCAGGCCGACAAACCTCAGGTACCGCGCGAGGCGGGCGAGCATCTCGTCGACCAGCCAGCGGGGCCTCTCCACGCGCGGGGAACGGGCGGGCCCGGCAAAACGGTTCCCCCGTCCCTTACGGACCTTTCGAACCCCTGCACCCCGCGGCGACGGTCGGGGTGATGAACCCGACGCCCGCAGCGACGGCGAACGGGAAGCGAAAGGCGAAGCGGAGGAGCGGCCGCACGACCACTGCCCGACTGACACCCGGGAGCGCTGCGACGAGCCCGGCGGCGAATCCGGTGCGCACGAGACGGAGCACGACCGGAACGGGTCCACAGCCCGCGCTGCCCGCCCCGGTTCGAAGGCTCGCGTGTCGCAGGGAGGCCCCCCGACGGCGAGGATCGTAGGTCGGCGACCGACCCGGAGAGCTCGGGCTCGGACGGGACCCGCTACAGGAAGTCCGAGGCGAGCCCCTTCTTCGGGCCGCCGCGTCGGGCGAGGAGGTAGCCAGCCGCCCCGGCGGCCGCCGCTGCCCCTCCGATGGTCCCGTAGAGCACGTAGTTGGCGATGTTCCCGGTGAGCCCGAGGAACCCGACCGGCGGAGAGCTCGTCGACGAGAAGCTCACCGCGATCCCCTTGTTCTTCCCCGCCACGGTGACCGCCGTCAGGAGCGGGTTCGCCGCGTAGCCGGAGGGGGCTCCGTAGAGGATCGAGTAGGTCCCGTTCGGTAGCTGGACCGAGGTCGTGGACGTGGTCGAGTTCGTAACGACGCTCGTGATCCCCGAGATGAGGACGATCCAGTTGTCGCCGGCAGGTAGCCCGGTCTCGTTGATCGTGAGCTGGTAGGTCACCTGGGTGAAGGCGATCGTGACGGGGGCCGGGGAGCTTCCCGAGAGGACGAACGAGCCGCTGTTCGGGCTCGCCGTGTAGCCCTTGGCGGCGACCTTCCAGGTGTAGGTCGCGTTCGTGAGCGAGAGCGCGAGCGAGCTCGCGTTCGTGGTGTGCGGGCTGCCGCCGATCGTCACCGTCCAGGGGCTCCCTGCGATGAGCCCGGTCTCCTCAAAGCTCACCGCGTAGCTCACCGTCGAGAAGACGATGGCGACGGGAGCCGGAGACGCCCCCGCGATCGTGAACTCCCCGGCGGAGGGCGTCGCGAGGAAACCGGCCGCCTTCACGACCCAGTTGTACGAGCCGTTCGGGAGGTGGAGCTCGATCGACGCCGAGGTCGAGAGGCTGGTCACGCCGTTGACGGTCACCGACCAGCCCGTCCCCGCGGGGAGTTTGGTCTGGTTGACCCACGCCACGTAGGTCACCTCGACGAAGGCCAGCGTGACCGCGGGCGGGGCGCTACCGTTCACGGTGAGAGATCCGCTCGTTGCGCCCAGTCGGAAGTTGGCGGGGACCCCCACCTGGTAGGAGTAGCTGCCGTTCGGCTCGTCGAACGTGAGGCTCGCGCCGGTCGTCGTGACGGTCGACAAGCCCGAGGCCATCGATCCCAGGGTGACGCTCCAGTTCTGACCGGAGAGGCCGGTCGCATCGAACGTCACCTCGTAGAGGTTCACCGTGAAGGAGATCGTGAGGGCGACCGCGCCCGAGCTCACCTGGAAGCTGCCCGCCTTCGGCGCTCCGGTGAAGCCCGTGGCCGCGTCCGAGTAGCTGAACGAGCCGGCCGGCTCGGTGAAGTTGAGCGTGCGGGTCGTGCCGGTTTCGCGGAGCCCGTCGACCGTGACGTTCCAGGCGGTCCCTGGGGGAAGACCCACTTCCGTGAAGGAGACCGTGTAGAGGGGCTGGGTCACCAAGAACGTCGCGTTCGCCTGGTCGCCCGCAGGGTCCTTGGCGGTGAACGTCGAGGGGCCGGGGGTCACCGACGGGATGGGGAAGACGCAACTGAACGCGCCGGAGCGGTTGGTCGTCGGCGTGCAGACGGGGTTCGTGCTGTCCGACCAGCTGACCGTCACCGACGTGGAGCCAGGGAAGCCGGAGCCGACGAGGGTCACGTTCGTCCCCTCGGGGCCGGAGGTCGGCGAAACGAGGAGGGCCGGCACGACCGTGAAGGTCGTGGTGGCGACATCTCCGAGGGAGTCACGGACCGTGAACAGATACGACCCGATCGTGGCCGAGGTGAGGTTGAAGCTGCAGCGGAAGGCTCCTGTGGGGTCGGTGAGCCCGGTGCAGACGGTCCCGTCTTTCCAGCTGAGGGTGAACGTGCTCGTGGGTCCGAACCCCCCTCCCGTGAAGGTGAGCGGGGTGCCGATCGGGCCGCTGCTCGGGCTGACCGACAGGAAGGTCACGACGAACAGGGCGGCTGCCGTACCCCCCTTGGGGTCCGTCGCCGTGAAGAGATGGGGGCCACCCGAGGTTCCGAGGGGGATCGTGAAGGTGCAGATGAAGTTGCCCTGGGCGTCCGTGGTGCTGGAGCAGGCGCTGCCAAACTGCCAGCTCACGGTGACGAGGGTGCTCGGCGCAAATCCGACCCCCGAGAACGTCGTATCGGTCCCGGCAGCGCCGAAGTCCGGCTTCGCGGAAAGTGCCGAGATGACCTGGAAGGGCGCCGAGGCATGATTCCCCGCGCCGTCGACGGCCGTGAAGTTCACGCTCCCTCCGGCCAGACCGACGGGCACGGCGAACGTGCAGGCAAAGGAGCCCGAAACGTTCGTCACGCCGCTGCATTCGCTCGCTACGGACCAGACGACCTGGATGGGGACCTGGCTCGCGAAGCCGGTCGCATGGAAGCTCAGGGTCGTGCCGACGCGTCCCGAGAGCGGGGCGAGAGTGAGCTTCGGCGTCACCCGGAACGTCCCGCTCGCAACGGGGGGACCACCTTCCGAGGCGACGTAGACATGCCCACCCGCGGAGCTCGCCGGGACGATCATGCTGCACCGGAAGTCACCGGTCGCGCTGGTGGTGGTGCTGCAGACGGTGGCAGTCGAGCCGTTCACGGCCACGCCGATCCCGGCTTGGAAGCCACTACCGGTGAACGTGACCGGCGTTCCCACCGGTCCTGAGGCCGGCGAGGGCACGAGCGCGGGCATCACGGCAAACGTCGCGTTGGCGGAATTGCCCGCGGCGTCCGTCGCGACCAGCAGGTGGCTCCCTTCGACGGTGTCGGGGACCTTGAAGGGACAGTCAAACGCCCCGTGGGATCCTGTGGTCGTGGTGGCAGTGCAGAGCGTCGTCCCGTCCCAAGTGACCGTGAGGTCGGCCGAGGGGGCAAAGCCGGTCCCGGTGAGGTCGACCGACGCACCAACAGCCGCCTCGGTGACATTGAGCGTGAGCAGAGGGAGGAAACGGAAGACCGCGGTGGCAGTGAGCTTCGCAACCGTCGCCGTGAACGTATAGTTGCCCGGGGATGGCGCGGGCAGTGGCCCCTTCGGCGTGCACGAGAACGTCCCGCTCGAGCTGGTCGTGTTGCTGCACGCCAGCCCACCCGTCCAGTTCACCTTGAGAGTTGTGTTCGCGGCGAACCCGCCCCCGAAGAACGTCACGGTCGTGTTCGACGGTCCGCTGCTCGGTGTGACGGTCAGGAACGTCACGTCGAACGTCACCGAAGCACTGTCGCCCACGCCGTCGGAGGCGGTGAAGGCGTAGACCCCTCCCGCGGTTGTCGCGGGAATCTTGCCGGTGCAGCTGAAGCTCCCGGCGGAGGAAGAGGTATTGTAGCAGAAGGTGCCGGGGGCCCAGAGGACCGAGACGTTGGCCGACGGCGCGAAGCCGTTGCCCGTGAACGTCACCCTCGTCCCCGGAGGGCCACCGGAGGGGGTCACTCCGAGCCCGGCTGAGGCGGAGGTGAGCACGGTGAAGTCCGCCTCGGCCGAGTCGCCCGCCGGGTCCCGCGCCTGGAAGCTGTGCGCGCCGGCGGTCGCCGGAGGCATGACCACCGAGCACGCGAAGGACCCGAGGAGGCTGGTCGTCGTCGCACAGATCGATCCGCCGCTCCAGGTGACGGTGACCGTCGAGCCCCCGGCGAAACCCGAGCCGGTGATCGTGAAGTTCGAGCCCACCTCACCGCTGAGCGGGAATATGGAGAGCCCCGGCAGGACCGCGACCAACGCGCCGGCCGCGTCGCCGGCAGTATCGGTGGCCAGGAGACGGTGGATACCCGCGGTGCCCGAGGGCACGGTCACGTAGCAGGTGAACCCTCCGTAGGTCGAGACCTTCCCGCTGCAGAGAGCGGCCTGCGCCCAGGTCACGCTGTAGCTCGCCGCGGCAGCAAACCCGGTCCCGGTGAGGACGAGCGGACTCCCCACCCCTGCCGAGGCCGTGCTGAGCGAAAGGTGCGGCATGACCGTGAAGGTCACGCTGCTGGTGATGTTCTCCCACTTGGTCGTGTTGCCCTGCTTGAACTTGCGGGCCTCGGACCCGAGGAAGGTGAGGTGGCCGGCCGGAGTGGGAGGGAGGGCCATGCCGCAGGAGAAGTCCCCTAGGGAATCCGAGGTCGCGCTGCAGCCGAACCCCCGGGACCACGTCACGTTGACGAGCGCGTTCGTGCCGAAGCCGGTCCCCGTGAAGGTGAGGATGCTGCCCACCGGACCGGCCGTGGGCGTCATCGTGAGCCGCGCCAGGACCTGGAAGCTCGCCGACGCCCGATCCCCCCCGCCGTCGAGGGCGCTGAAGCCGAGACGGCTCAGGTTGCCGTTCTCGGAAGGGGGAATGGCGTACGTGCAGTTGAACGTCCCGCCGAGGTCGGTGGTCCCGGAGCAGACGTTCCCTGCCACCGTCCCGAATGAGTAGGTGAAGCTGATCGAGGACGACGCGGCAAAGCCGGTGGCGCTCAGCTCGATCGTCGTGCTCACCGTGCCGAGGACTACCGGCAGAATCGTGAGCGCCGGGTTGACCCTGAGGGCCGACTCGGCGTAATTGGAGTTCCCGTCGATCGCCACGACGTTGTAGATCCCGACGGGGGTTGGGGGCAGGGCTACCGCACAGACGAACACGCCCGTGGTGCTCGTTGTCGTCTGACACGACGCCGAAGTCCCCCAGGTCACCTTCACGCTCGAGAGGGGCGCGAAGCCGTTTCCCGAGAACGTGACCGGCGAGCCGACGGTGCCTCCCGCAGAGGCTGACGGACTTACCGTTAGTTGCGGGACGACAAGGACGCTCGTGGAAGCCGTCACGGTCGTTCCTCCGCTCGTCACCGAGGCGACAACGAGGAGCGCACCGGCGTGTCGCCCCGAGACCGGGACAGGACAGGAAAAACCGCCGGTCGAGCCGGTGTTGTTGCCCGCGCATGTGAGTATGTTCCCGCCTACGGTGAGGACCAGCGGGGCGTCGGGGGCAAAGCCACCTCCTACCACGTTGATCGACATCCCGTTCGTCACGGCACTGGGGGTCGCCTCAAGGTAGGTGACGGTGAACGTGGCCTGCGCGGCGTGGGAGAGCGCGTCCGTCCCGGTGAAGAGATAGGACCCCCCAAGCGTCGTCGCGCTGATCGTGAAACTGCAGCGGAACCAGCCTGAGGCGTTCGTAAACTGGGCGCACGCCGTGCCGTTCGCCCAGGTCACCGTCACCCGGGAGTCCGCAGCGTAGCCGACACCCGTGAAATGCACCGTGGTGCCGGGGGGACCGCCGATCGGCTGGGCCGTGAGGCTCGGGACGACGGTGAGGTTCTCGACCGCCGATCGACCCGCCGCGTCCTCGGCCCGGAACGAGTAGGAGCCGGCGGGCAGCAGCGGCGTCGTGAAGGAGAACGGCCCGAGCTGGCCGTTCGGTGTGGTGTTCCCGCTGGCCACGGTGCCGCGTAGCCAATGGACCGAGTACGCGGCATTCGGAGTGAACCCTCCGCCCTCGAAGTGCTCGGTCCCGTTGACCGTCGTCGTCAGCGGGGTCGCGTTGAGGTACGTCACCACGAAGGGGAACGGCGTCGCCCCGCTGGCGCCGGTCGTCGCAAAGAACGTGTAGTTTCCTCCGGGAACGGCGGAGGGGATGTGGTAGCTGCAGGAGAAGTTCCCGTTCGCCGTGCTCACCGTCGAGCATGCCGACGGAACGGACCAAGTGACGGCGACGGACGACGAGGCCGGAAAGCCGGTACCGCTGAAAGCGATCGTCGAGCCAGCGGGCCCATATCCCGGGCCGGTCGGGGAATAGCGCGGGGAGATGAGGAAGGTGGGGAGGACCTTGAACGGCGCAGAGGCGGTCACCTTGCTCGCGTCCGTTGCCGTAAGGTTGTGCGTGCCGTAGGGCGAGGGAGGGAGGGGGAAGCCGCAGGTAAAGCTCCCGAGATCGTTGGTGCCGAGGGTCGTGTCCGAGCAGACCACCGACCCGAGCCAGGTCACGGACACCGGAACCGGCAACGCGCCGCTCTGGGAGCCGCTTGCGGTGAAACCGTTCCCGGAGACGAGCACGACCGTTCCCACCGTTCCGGAGGTCGGGAGGTCGGCGAGGCTCGCCAAGACCGTGAAGCTGGTCACGGCCGTGTGACCCGGCGCATCCTTGCCGGTAAAGAAGTAGCTGCCTCCGCCGGTCGGAGGGATCGTGTACTTGCAGCTGAACGTGCCGGTGCTGCTCGTCTTCCCCGAGCAGGCCGTGAGCAGGCTGCCGGCGCTGTCGGTCCAAGTGATCGCGAACGTCGATCCGTGGGCGAATCCCGAGGCGCTGAACGCGACCGTCGTCCCGACCGGTCCCGAGACCGGGTTGGCCGAAAGCGTCCGGACCACTGCCAAGGGGAGCATCCCGGCCGAGGAGCCGGCGGAACTCGAGGAGGAAGCCGCGGATCCCCCCGGCCCTGCGATCCCGAGATAGGCCGTGCTTGCTGCGAGAGAAGGCGCGATCAGCGACGACAGGGTGACCAGGAGGACCAACAGGCTGACGACCCTCCGGGACGAGCCTCCCGCCCAGTGGCCAGCCCCCCGGCGTGGCCCCTCCACCGGACCCCCCGGCGCCACCCCCTGCCTCAAGACTGGGCGCATAGATGGGCACCCTCTATGAAGGTGTCGGAACACGCTCCCGTGTCGCAGGGCCGGGGGAGTGGGCTCCGAACGAGGCGAAGGCGAGGCGCCTCGCGGAGCGGTCTACTCGCTCAGAGACCGGTTCGCCGTCCGGAGCCGCTGGGCCATCTCTTGGAGGATCCCCTGGAGGACCTCGGGCTCGGACTTTGCGAACCCCCAGAACTCCCAGCGGGAGAGAACCGCACATTCGGTGGGGACGGTCGCGACGACGTCCGCGGAGCGGGGGTGCTCGTCGAGCAGCGTCATCTCTCCAAAGAACTGGCCCGGAGCGAGGCTCGCGAGGATCCGGGCGCCTTGCCGCACCTCGGCGGCGCCGCTAAGGATGACGTAGAAGGCGATCCCGGGCTCCCCCTGCTTCACGATGTTGGTCTTCGGAGGGTAGGAGATCACCTTGGTCGACTTGGCCAGCCCCTTGAGCTGCCGCTCGCTCAGGGTGGAGAAGATCGGGGCGCGGCCGATCATGGCGGCGATGTCAACCGGGCTACGCGACACTGGGGCGGACACGCGAGCCGCATCCCTCGTCCAAGATAAAGAGCTACCGGCGGGACCGAGGGGGGACGAGGGAGTCCGCCGAACACGGGGGTCCCGCCGACCCCGCCGGCAGCTGCCTGTGGCCCGGCGCGGCGGCGCCCCGCGCGCCTTAGTCCGGAAGTCGGCGAGAGCCGGCGCTCGCGGCGCTTCCCCCGAGCTCGGCGATCGCCTCACGCACCGAGCGGATTCCTTCGTCGGCAAGCGCCCGCGCTCGAGCGGGCTCGGCCGCCTCGGCGAAGACACGGAAGATCGGCTCGGTCCCCGACGGCCGCAGGAGAACCCAACCCCCGTCCCGGTAGACCTTGAGACCGTCGATCGTGACCAGGCGCTCGGCGCGCGAGCCGAGGGTGGCGACAAGGCGCTCGAGCACCGGGGCATGGAGCTCTCCCGGGCACGGTACGCTCTCTTTCACCATCGCGTAGCGCGGCACCCCCTCCACGAGCTCTCCGAGCGACCTACCGGTCCGAGCCATGAGGTCGAGGACTCCCAGGAGGGTCATGGCGCCGTCCCGGGCGAGCTGGAACGAGGGGAGGATGAGGCCTCCGTTCTCCTCTCCTCCGAACACCGCGCCGGTGCGCTGCATCTCGCGGGTGACCGCCGGCGAGCCGACGCGCGTGTAGACCACGCTCCCTCCGAGCGGGCGGACGGCGTCCTCGAGCGCCTGGGAACCGGTGACCGGCGTGACGACCACCCCGCCACCCCGTCGCTCGACCGCGTCACGCGCGAGGAGGGTGAGTATCTGCTCTCCCGGGACGTAGGTGCCGTGGGAATCGACGAACGCGGCGCGGTCGGCGTCCCCGTCGTGCGCCACGCCGAGGTCGGCGCCGACCGAAGGAACGAGGCGGCAAAGCTCGGAGACGTTCCTCTCCGTGGGCTCGCTCGGACGCCCCGGGAACGTTCCGTCCAGGTGGCCGTTGAGCGAGACGGTGCGGCATCCGAGCCGGTGCAGGAGAATCGGGCTGGTCACGACCGACGCGCCGTTGCCGCAGTCGAGCACCACGGTGAGCTTGCGGCCGGCGACACGGTCGCGGTCGACGCGAGCTAGCAGGCCGTCCAGGTACCGGTCCCGGGCCAGGGTATCCGGGATGATCTCCCCCACGTCGGCGTAGCGGACGGTCGTGCCGAGATCCCCCGCAACGGCCTGCTCGATGGCGAGCTCCACGTCGCGGGTCACCTCGAGCCCGTCGGCAGCGATGCACTTCACCCCGTTGAACTCGGGAGGGTTGTGCGAGGCCGTGAGGATGACGCCGAGGGCTGCCGAGAGACGGGGAACGTTGTACTGGATGGCCGGGGTCGGCAGCAGCCCGACCTCGAGGACGGTGTGCCCTGCGAGGGAGAGCGTTCCGCTCATGAGGCGCGCGAGCGCCGGGCTCGAGGTCCGGCCGTCCCAGCCGACCACTACCCGCGACCGGGGCGGAAGGACGCCTCCGATAGCCCGACCTACTCGGACGACGAACGGCGCGGTCAGCTTCTCGCCGACGATCTCGCGAATACCGTTCGTTCCGAAGAGGCGGGGGGAAGCAGGCATCGGGTCGGAATCGATGCGGCTCCTATAAGGCCGTCAACCCGGGGGACGCGGGCGTCGGGCGGGCCTTCCCCTCCCCGAAGCGGGGTGGCGGGGCACGCCGGAGGTCCGCGTGCCCTCGGGGGGGTTCGTACCCGGTGGCATAAATCGTGGCCGCGCTCTCGCTTCCGAGCGTACGTTGCCGGCCAGTTCTCCTCCTCTCGACGTGACGCTCGCCCGGTCGGTTGCCGGGGGGCCCGACGCCGAGGGCGAGGGGGAAGTCCCCGGCTCGCTCGCGATCCATTCCTTCGAGCTCAGCTTGCCACGGGTGACCCTGGACGATCTCGACCGGGCGTCCCGCCACCTCGACGAGGCTTGGCTCCGTGTCCGCAGCCTCTCGGACGACACCGAGGAGGTGGTGGTGCTTTCGACCTGCCATCGGGTCGAGCTCTACGTCGTGCTCCGCTCGTCGCTCGGACTTAAGCGCTGGTCGGAGAGCCTGCCGGTCGACCGTGCCGCCTGGAAGCTCCGCTCGGGCCGGGAGGCGGTCCGCCACCTCTTCCGTGTGGCGGTGGGACTCGAGTCGATGGTCCCGGGAGAGGCCGATATCCGCCACCAGGTGCGTGCGGCGGGCCGGGGGGGCCTCTCGCGCTCTCCCCGCCCGATCCTTCGGGACCTCTTCGGTCGCGCGGCTCAGGCGGCGGACCTCCTCGCGCCACCGGGCAGCTCGGCGAGCTCGGTGGCGTCGCTCGCCGCCGAGAGGCTGGTCGCACGGCTCGGCCCCGCCCGTCCCCGGGTGGTCGTCCTCGGAGCCGGCATGGCCGGTAAGCGCGTCCTCGAGTCGCTTGGGCCGGCCGCGGAGCTCTGCGTCGTCTTCCACGACCGGCCTCCGCAACCCGCCCTCATCGCGAAGCTGGGAGCCCGAGCCGTTCCCCGGGAGCGGCTGGCCGAGGAACTCGAACAGGCCGACGCGCTCGTCTGCGCGAGCCGGGCCACGAGCTACTGCGTAGGTCCGGAGCATCTCCCGAAAGGGCGAAACCTGCTCGTGGTCGATCTCGGGGTGCCCCGCAACGTCGACCCGTCCGTCCGGGCGATCCCGGGCCTCGAGCTCTGGGACCTCGAGGACCTGTGGAGGGCGAGGTCCCGCGGACCGGCGGGCTCCTCCCTCGATCTCGCCGCGCTCGAGGACCTCGTGGAGAGCTGCACGACGCATCTCGAGACGCTTCTTCTCGAGCCGTGGATCGCGACCCTCCGGCGTCGCGCGGAGGCGCTCCGGCGCGCCGAGCTCTCCCGGGCCCGATCCTTCCTGGGCCCGCTCGCTCCGGAGCAGGAGGCTGCGGTCGACCAGCTGACCCGCAGGCTCGTCGCCCAGCTGCTCCTCGGCCCCTCCGAGCGCCTTCGCAACCTTCCTCTCGGGGCCGACGGGGACCAGCTGCGCCAGTTCGCCCTCGAGCTCCTCCGTCCGCGTCCGCCAGCATCGTGACCCGAACCCTGCGGGTCGGCAGCCGACGCAGCACGCTCGCCCGCGCGCAGGCCGGTATCGTCTTCCGCGGCCTCGGACGACGCTACGCCGACCTCGATCTCAAACTCGTGACCATGGCCACAAGCGGCGATGCACGAGCGGTCCGGGGAAGCTCCCCGGATTTCACCGATACCCTCGACCGAGCCCTTCTCCGCGGCCGTATCGACCTCGCCGTCCACAGCGCGAAGGACCTGCCCGCGACGCTGGCCGAGGGCTTGCGGCTCGTGAGCTGCCCCCGGAGGGCGGACAACCGAGACTGCCTGGTCCTCCGGCGATCGCCCTCGGAGGGTCCCCTTGCCCACGGGGCGCGCGTCGGGTCGAGCAGCGTCCGTCGAAGGGCCCAGCTGCTCCGCTGGAGGAGCGACCTAAAGGTCGTCCAGCTGCGGGGGAACGTCGACTCTCGGCTCGCCCGGGTCGACGACGGGTCGGTCGACGCGGCGATCCTGGCGGTCGCCGGCCTCCTTCGGCTGGGAAGGGAGGACCGGATCACGACCGTACTGCCCCGTCGGGAGTTCCTTCCCGCGCCGGCTCAGGGAGCCCTCGCGGTGGTCGTGCGGAGCGACGATCGTGCTGCCGCGGCGATCGCCGCGTCCGTCGACCACAGAGCGACCTTCCAGGCCGTAGCGGCAGAGCGGGCGTTCGTCCGGGAGCTCGGGGGAGACTGCGATGTGCCGATCGGGGCCCACGCGACGGTGCGGGACGACACGCTCGTCCTCACCGGCGAGGTACTCTCCCCCGACGGAAGAAAACGGCTTCGCGGCATCACCCGCGGCCCCCGCCACAACCCGCTCCGACTCGGACGCACCCTCGGCCGGAGCCTCCTTGAGCAGGGGGCCCGCGAGCTCCTCCTCGGGCGGGGTCGGTAGAACGTCCCGATGCCACCTCGTCGAGCCCGAGTCGTATTCCTGACCTCGGGAGAGGCCCTCCCCGACGTGGGCCCGGCCCTCCGGCGGCTGGGAGTCGGAGTGCTTCGCCTCGCGGTTCTGCGACCGACGGCGAGGGAACCGTCCCGTTGGCTCAGCGGCACGCCACGCCCCCCCCGGGTCGACGTCGTGCTGGCCACGAGCCGACATGCCGTCCTCCTTGGGCTCCTTCCCTGGAGCCGTCTCCCTCCCGGCCCCGTTCGGGGAGTCTCCTTCTGGGCAAGCGGGCCCGGAACTGCGAAGCTCCTGAGGGAGCACGGCTTCGGCCCCGTGCGCCGAGGCCCGGGGGTCGGGGCCGCGGGCATCCTCGCGGGGCTCGCCGGCACGCCCCAGCGGATCCTCTACCTGCGCTCGGATCTCGCCGGGCCGGGGCTCGCCCGTCAGCTGCGTCGGCAGGGGCATCACGTGACCGAGAGGGTCGTCTACGACACGAGGACCGACCCCGGGTTGGTGCGTCGAAACCATGGCCTGCTCCGTCGAGCGGACCTCCTTGTCGTCACGAGCCCGTCGGCGTTCCTGGCGCTCCGCCGCGGTCTCGGGGCCACCGAGCTCCGTGGGCTCAGGGAAGCCGTCCCCGTCGTGGTCCTGGGGTCGCTTTCGGCTTCCGCCGCCCGGTCGGCCGGTTTCCGCCGGGTCGTCGTGGTCCCACCCACGACCCCGCAACGCTTTGCGCGACGTCTCGTGCGGGAACTCGCAGATGGCCGCCCGTAGACCCCCCGGTCGCGAGGAGGAGAAGGCCTCCTCCCGGCTCCCTCGGCACCGTCCGCGGCGGCTCCGCCGCAGCCCTGCGCTGCGGGAGTGGGTGGCCGAGAGCGATCCCGAGCCACGTCGGCTCGTGCTCCCGGTCTTCGTCCGGCCCGGCAGCGGGCCTCCAACCCCGGTCGCGGGGTTCCCCGGCGTGAGCCTCTGGCCGATCGAGGCGCTGCCGAAGCTCGTCCGTGGCCTTTCCGACGACGGCGTTCGAGCGGTCCTCCTCTTCGGCACCGCCCGAAGGAAGGACACGTCGGGGAGCGAGGCCCGCTCGGCCGAAGGAGCGGTGCCTCGGGCCGTCACGAGCCTCAAGCGCCTCGACCCTTCGCTGGTCGTGGCGACGGACGTCTGCCTGTGCGCCTACACCTCGCACGGTCACTGCGGGGTACTCCGGGGCACGGCGGTCGACAACGACCGAACGATCGCCCTTCTCGGGACCGTGGCAGCTCTCCATGCCCATGCCGGCGCCGACCTCGTCGCGCCGAGCGCGATGATGGACGGGCAGGTCGGAGCGATCCGGGCTGCGTTGGACGACGCGGGTGCCCTCGAGACGGCGATCCTTGCCTACTCCTCCAAGCATGCCTCCGCCCTCTACGGACCCTTCCGCGCCACCGAAGGCTCGGCTCCGAGCTTCGGGGACCGCGCCAGCTACCAGATGGACTATAGGAACGGCCGCGAGGCGCTTGGGGAGATGGAGCTCGACCGGCGCGAGGGGGCGGACCTTCTCATGGTGAAGCCGGCGCTCACGAGCCTCGACCTGCTCGCCCGAGCCCGGGCTCGGTTCGATCTGCCGCTCGCAGCGTTCCAGGTGAGCGGGGAGTATGCCATGATCAAGGCGGCTGCCGACCGCGGGTTCCTGGACGAGCGCTTGGCCGTCCGGGAGACCTTGGGGGCGATACGTCGCGCCGGGGCGGACGTGATCGTGAGCTACTACGCCCGAGAGTTCGCGCGGTGGACCCGGGAGGGCGCATGAGCGAAAGCGGCTCCCGCGGCTCGGAAGGAGCCCTCGAGGGCCCCCGGGACCTCGTCAAGTACACGTTCTACCGGCTGCGGCCGGAGTGGCGCCGGCTCTCCGAAGAGGACCGGTCGCGAGGGAAGCAGGCGCTGGCGGCGATCCTCGCCCGTCCTCCCGACGGCGTGACGTCGAGGACCTACTCCCTGGTCGGGCTCAAGGGGGACGCCGATCTTCTTCTCTGGGCGATCGCCGCCGAGATCCCTCCGCTCCAGGAGTTCCACGCCCGCGTGGCGGGCAGCCCGATGGGAGGCTACCTCGACGTGAGCTACTCGTATCTCGGCATGGCCCGTCGGTCGGAGTACATGGGCGGGCACGCTCACGGCGGGGAGGGCTCGTCGACCACCCGGCGCCCCCAAGGTAGGCCGTACCTGTTCGTCTATCCGTTCGTCAAGAAGAGGGAGTGGTACTCGCTCCCCTTCGAGGAACGCAGGCGCATGATGGGGGAGCATTTCCGGGTGGGACACCACTACCCGACCATCGATATCCACACCGGCTACTCCTTCGGGCTCGATGACCCGGAGTTCATCCTCGCCTTCGAAGCCGACGAGCCGGGGCTCTTCCTCGATCTCGTCTACGAGCTGCGTTCGAGCGAGGCGAGCCGCTACACCGAGCTCGAGACGCCGATCTTCACCTGCCGACTCGTCGGGCCGGCCGAGGCGCTCGGCCTCGCTGACGGGATCCCGTGAGCCCTAAAGCCCCGGGTCCCGCGTCGCGCCGCCTCTGGCGGAACGCCCGGCGGCTCTTCGCCGGGGGCGTGAACAGCCCGGTCCGCTCCTTCCGCGCCGTCGGCGGCTCGCCGGTGTTCTTCGCCCGCGGGAGGGGAGCCTACCTCTTCGACGCGGACGGGCGCCGCTACCTCGACCTCGTCGGCTCCTGGGGAGCGAACCTTCTGGGCAACGCGCCCCCCGAGGTCCTCCGTGCGGTACGGCGTGCCGCCGGGGAGGGACTCTCCTTCGGAGCGCCGACGGAGCGGGAGAACCTCCTCGCCGCGGCGCTGCGCACGAGCTGCCCCGAGCTCGAGCGGCTCAGGTTCGTGAGCTCCGGGACCGAGGCGGTGATGTCGGCGGTGCGCCTCGCACGCGGAGTCACCGGTCGCAGCAAGGTCGTCAAGTTCGAGGGGGGCTACCACGGCCACTCGGACGGATTGCTCGCACGCGCGGGATCCGGACCGGCGACCCTGTCGGTGCCGGATTCGGCCGGGGTCCCCGGGCCGATCGCGCGCGAGACCCTCGTCGTGCCGTACAACGACCCCGCGGCGCTTGCCGACCTCTTCGAGCGTCACGGAGAACAGATCGCGGCGGTCCTGATCGAGCCGATCGCGGCGAACATGGGGCTCGTCCCGCCCCGGCCAGGCTTTTTGAGGACCGTCACGAGCCTCGCCCACCGGCACGGGGCCCTCGTCCTCGCCGACGAGGTCATCACCGGATTTCGATTGCGCAAGGGGACCGTTCACCGTAGCCTCGGGCTCGCGGCCGACCTTGTGACACTCGGCAAGGTCATCGGCGGCGGGATGGCGGTCGCCGCGTACGGGGGGCGACGCAAGTTCATGGACCTTCTCGCCCCCGTCGGCGACGTCTACCAGGCCGGAACGCTCTCGGGAAATCCGCTCGGCATGGCGGCAGGACTCGCCGTCCTCGAAGCGCTCACCCCGGCGACCTACCGTCAGCTGGAGCGCGTTGGCGCCGACCTCGCAGAAAGGCTGGAGGCACGCGCCGAGCAGGAGCGCGTCGTCCCGTTCCACCTGACGCGACGCGGCTCGCTGCTGGGCGTCTTCTTCGCCCAGGGACCGGTGCGGAACTTCGAGGAGGCACGTCGCTCGGACCGGGCGCGCTACGCCCGTTTCTTCCATGCGGCGCTGGACGGTGGCGTCTACCTGCCTCCGTCACCGCTCGAGACGACGTTCCTCTCGGCGGCGATGGTCTCGGGAGACCTCGACCGCGCCGAACCGGCCCTGACGGCCGCTCTTCGAAAAGCGCGAGCGAGGGACCCGTGAGGCGTCCGCGGCTCGTCCAGGCCCTGCGGGGCGAGACCCCCGACACGACCCCGATCTGGCTGATGCGTCAGGCCGGCCGGCACCTCCCCGGCTACCGCGCGTTGCGGGAGCGCCACTCGCTGCTCGAGATCGCGACCGACCCCGAGCTCGCCGCCCGGGCGACCTTGGAGCCGGTGAGGACCTACGATGTCGACGCCGCGGTCGTCTTCGCCGACATCGCTCTTCCGTTCGGTGCCCTGGGCGTCGACTTCGCCCTGGTCCCTCAGGTAGGTCCGGTCGTGGAGCGGCCGATCCGCACGCGGGCGGATGTCGAGGGCCTGGCCCGCCCGGACGTCCGCGGAACCCTGGGATACGTCGCGCGGACGATCGAGCGGTTCCTCGAGCTCGAGACCGAGCGGCCCCTCGTGGGGTTCTCCGGCGCGCCGTTCACCCTCGCCTCCTATCTGGTCGAGGGACGACCGAGCCGCGAGCTGGTCGCCACCCGACGCCTCGTCTACAGCGAGCCGGAGACCTTCGACCGGCTCGTCGACCGCCTGGTCGACCTCGCGGTCGACTACCTCACGATGCAGGCGCGCGCGGGGGCCTCGGCCCTGCAGCTGTTCGACACCTGGGTGGGGAACCTCAGCGCCGCCCGTTTCCGGCGGCACCTGCGCGCGCCGCTCGGCCGCCTGTTCGACGCGCTCCGCCCCCTCGGGCTTCCGACGATCTACTTCTCGCTGGGCTCCTCCCACCTCCTCGAGGAGTTCCGCGGCCTCGGCGCGGAGGCGATCTCGGTCGACTGGCGCGAGCCGCTCGGCCGCGTCCGGTCGAGGCTCGGCGACGGCCTGGCCCTCCAGGGAAACCTCGATCCCGGAGCCCTCCTCGCCTCTCCCGAGGTCCTCCGTTCGGAAGCCCAGGCGGTCCTCGACCAGCTGCCCGATCGCCGGGGACATGTCTTCAACCTCGGTCACGGCGTCCTTCCCGAGACCGAGCCGTCGCGGGTCGCAGAGCTCGTGGAGTTCGTGCACGCCCATGGCTCGGCCCGGCGCTGAGCCTCCTGGCGAAGACCCGAAAGCACGAACCGCGCGGAAGAAAGGGGAGCGCGACGGCGGGGCCCGCTTAGACCCCTAACCCGTCAAGGTGCAGGGGGGTGATTCCCGTCGGGATTGTCTAATGGGAGGTGATACGCCGCGCGATGGCGCGCTGGCGCAGGTCCTATTGGACCCAGCTAGGGATGACCGCGTCGCTCGCCGCGCTCCTGGCACTCCCGCTGGTGAGCGTGGCTGGCGCGGCCGCGCCCACGACCACGACGAGCCAGGGAGCGATCGTCGGAGGGGACGGGATCGGAACACCGATGTTCACGACCGTCGCCTCCGGCAGCGCACCGGACAACCCCGTGACCCTCCCGCACTGGAGCTCGTCGTTCACCTACCAGGGAACGACGTATCCGTTCACGATGGTGGGGTCGGCCCCGGCCCTCGGCTCCGCGACGACGACGATCCCCACCGTGATCGTCCCGCTCAGCTTCACGTTCTCCAACGGCGTCACCCTGGACGGAACGAGCCAGGTCGCGCCGACCGTCGCCTCGCCGATCTTCCAGAACGCGAGCTTCTCGAGCGGCACGACGCAGTTCGGCGACGCGATGCAGCGCGCGGAGTTCTGGAACTACGTGAGCACGGTGAGCCCGGGCTACCACGTCCTCCTCGGCGCCCCGACGGTCCTGGCGACCCAGAGCTACAGTGTCCCGTCCAACCTCGGGGTGGAGTTCACCGGCTCGGTCTCCGGCGCGCCGATCGGTCTCCTCAGCTACCAGGG
This sequence comes from Thermoplasmata archaeon, assembly GCA_021817605.1. Lineage (GTDB taxonomy): Archaea > Thermoplasmatota > Thermoplasmata > Lutacidiplasmatales > UBA184 > Lutacidiplasma. Next base: position 83,892 of record JAKAUN010000005.1, read on the forward strand.
GTTCAACCAAAAGGTCGGCAACCTCCTCGTCTCGCTTCACATCAGCCCGGGCACGATCCCGATCTTCCTGACCTTCGACACGTTCCTCTACCTCCAGAGCGTCTCGGTCTGCTGCGTGCTCGGCTACCACGGCGCGACCACGTCGCTCAACGGCCAGGGGATGCAGCAGGTCAACACCTACCTCTACGCCGCCTACAGCGAGCCGGGGATCTTCGGGGCCCTCCCGGGCTACCCGTCCATCCAGGACATCTCGGCGCTCAGCCACGAGGTCGCCGAACTGATGAACGACCCGTTCGTCGGCAACGTCGTCCCGGCGTGGAGCGTTCCGGCCGAGCCGCAGTACGGCTGCAGCAACCTCCTCGAGGTCGGCGACCCGCTGGTGGACTACGACTACACCGTCAACATGCACGGCGTGAAGTACCATCCCCAGGACATCGCCTTCGCCCCGTGGTTCGAGAAGTCGCCGACATCGTTCTCGATCAACGGTCAGTACACCTACCTGGGAACGTACCCGACCTACGCCCCGGGCTGCTGAGGGAGCCTGACGAACCGATCAACGAACCCGCCGCGCCGTGGGGGCGGCCGTACGGCCGAGCCCCGCGGCGCAACCTCTTCCTAGCCTCGGAGCCGTTGCCGCCGGCGAGCGTGCGCGCTCCAGCGTAGCGCCCCGGAGGGCATTCTTTCCCTGCCCGGCTCCGGACGGAGCGAAGGGGATGTCCTGCCCGAGGAGCGCGCTTCGGAACCAAGGTTCAAATACGAAACCCGCGCCGAAAACAGTTGGAAACCGGCCTATGCAAGGTCTCTTCGGTGGTACGGATCGGCGGGCGTGGCGAGCGATCCTTGGAACGACCCTTCTTCTCGGCGTGGCGGCAAGCGGCCTCCTCCTCTTCCCGGCGGCACCGGCGTCGGCGACGCCGTGGCCTGGCCCCGAGCCCGGCCCCACGAACCTCATCTTCTATCTCCACAACTCCACGAGCCCGATCATCGTCGGGGCCACCCCCTACCTCGAGGTTCTCTCGACGGCCAACGACACCGTCGCGCCGTGGGCCGTTACCGGCGGGCTCTCGGTCGGCAAGCACTACGATTCCGTAGCCTTCGTCGCGACACCCCAGCTCACCGCGCCCCTGGTCCTCAACGGGTCGGTGGCGGCGAGCGTTTACATGAACCAGACCGGCAGCTCCCTTACCGGAGGGACCGTCCTCCTCTCCGTCTACGCGGTCACTCCGAGCGGAGTCAAGACGCTCCTGGGATCGGGATCGGTCGGAACCGTGGCCCTGGGTGCAGGCGGCTCGGTCCCTGCGCGCGCCCAGCTAGTGGGCCCCAATCTCACGGGCGCGACCGTACCCGCGGGCGACTCGATCGATGTGACCATCACCGTGTCGGGCAACACCGCGACCTACTACGGGATCTGGTGGGGGAACGTGAACGGAACGACCTACGAGAGCCAGGTCTCCCTCCCCGCGACCACCTACCTCACCGTCGGGACGCCCAAGGTCGTCAACTCGACCGGCGCACCCGAGTTCGACCTCTCTGCCTCCTCGTTGAACAAGACCGTCACGGTCTCGGCTGTGGTCTCCGACCCGCTTGGCGCCTACGACTTCAGCAGCTGGCCGGTCTTCTTCACCATCTTCAACGCGACCGGCGTGGCGATCTACGGGCCGGTGAGCATGACCGCGGAGCCTGCCCCGCCCGCATCGGGCGCGCCGAACAGCACCTACTACGCCTCCTTCAACTACTCCGGTCTCGCCCCGGGAGTCTATTCCTTCAACGTCAGCGCTTCGGACAACACCAATCACAACGTCGGGAACCAGAATACCCTGCCGGCGTTCTATGGGCGGCTGGCCTCGAGCGCGGTGACGGTGGATGTCGGGCTCCCACCGGTCCCCGTCACCGTCAAGGTCGTGGACGACCGCTCGGTGGCGCTCAAAGGCGCCGTGGTCCGCGCCATGGTGGGCAGCGTGCTCATCTCCACGAACACGACCGATGCTGCGGGTGAAGCGAACTTCTCCCTGCCGAACGACACGAGCTACAACTTCACCGTCTACTGGCAGGGCATCCGAGCAGGCAACTTCACCGAGCTCGTCAACGCCTCCGGCCTCGTCTTCCAGCTCTCGGCGACGGTCCTCTACCCCACGTTCCTGTTGGAGACCTCGGACGGCCTCCCCGTTCCCTACGCGCTGGTGAGCATCGTCCATCCCAACGGCACGACCCTTCCGCTCGTCGTGTCGAACGCGAAAGGGGAGTTCACGCTCGCCCAGGTCCCCGCAGGCGACTACACGTTCACGGTGATCTACGACGACGTCGTCGTCCTCGGGTCGCACCCGGTGCCGGCGCTCTCCGACGCGAGTCCAATCCCCGTCACGGTCACGGGGGTCTACCCGCTCACGGTGACGACCAGCACCTCGGGTGGCTCGGCGCTCTCGGGGATCTTCGTCACGGTCATCAGCAGCGCGACCGGCGCCACGATCGCCTCCGGGGTCACGAACAGCTCCGGAGCGCTCAGCTTCCTCGTGCCGGTCGGGACCTACGAGGTCGTCGGCGACTGGAGCACCACCTACTACCTCACGCCCGTCCAGCAGACGGTGACCGAGCAGGTGAGCGTCACCGGCGTGACGAGCACGAGCCTCCAGTTCACCAAGGCGTTCCCGTCGTTCACCCAGACCAACGAGTTCTACCTCGTGCTCGCCTTCGCGGCCCTCGGGATCGTCATCGTCGTGCTCGCCCTGCTCCTGGTGCGGAGCCGCAGGAAGCAGAAGGTTCCCCCGCTCACTCCGGCGCCGGCAATCTCCCCGCCAGAGGCGACGAAGGAGCCCGAGACCAAGTCGTAGGGAGCCGGTCGGCTGCCCTCAGTCGAACCCTTTCCCCCTTCTCGCCAACGGCCGGCACCGAGCCGGAGCCGGTCGGACCCCTCCGCTCTCGACGGCAGACGGCGCTCGCCCTGTCGGGTCCGTTCAGGAGGGAAGCAGGTCGGCGAAGACGAACCCGTCGCGCTCGACCACCTCGCCGACGGTGACCTCCACCGGCGCCCGGAAGGACGGGGCGTGCGTGACGAACGTGTGGAACTCGCCGTTCTCCCCGCAGGGGTCGACTCCCGGGGGCAGGGTGGCGAGGAACTCGGCGTCGAAGAGCCGGCCCGCGCGGTCCCGGGGAAGCAGGCGGGGGTCGACGCAGGAGAGCCGGGCGCGCAGGCCCTCGGCGATCATCCTTCGGGCGAGCCGGTCGGTGGGCTCTTTCCAGAGCGGGAAGACCGCCTCCATCCCCGCCTCGGCCATGCGGGCGACGCGGTAGCGACGGATCTCCTCGAGGAACAGATCACCGAAGACCACGTGGCGCACCCCCTCGGCCCTCGCCCGCGCGAGCACGCGGGCCATCTCCTGCTCGTAGCGCTCGTTGGGGCAGGGATAGGGTAGAAGGACCTTCACCAGCGGAAGCCCGAGCGCGGCGGCTTGGCGGTCGAGCAGCTCCTCCCGCACCCCGTGCATCGAGACGCGTCCGAAGGTCTCGGTGAGGGTGGTGAGCAGCGCCCGGACGACAAAACGGCCCGAACGCCGGACGGCCTCGAGGGCGAAGGCGGAGTCCTTTCCGCTGCTCCAGGAGAGCCAGGCAGGAAGCGGCGGGCCCTCCGAAGGCGCACCACGGGGGATTATGGGCACGCCCGCCACGCCGTCCCGCCACGCCCGCCGGTCCATGAGGGCTGCGGCGCTTCGGGAGGGCTCAGGCGGCAGGAGACGGGCGAGCGAGGACCGGGTGGCCGCCCGTGCGCGCGACGGTCTCGGGCTCGACGGAGCGGTTGATCGTGATCTCGTTGACGACCCCGAGCATCTCCATCGCCGTCCCGAGGCTCGAGAGGATCTTTTGCAGCCGTGCCGCCCCGACCTTGTCGCGGCTACGCCCTATGAGCGCGGCGGAGAGCTTCTCCTCCTGCTCGATCCACCCCTCGATCTGGGTGAGCGCCTCGTGCGCCTCCGACGCGGAGACCTCGCGGAACGCGGTCATCGTCCGCACGAGCACCGCGTCGAACGCCTCGAGCTGGGCGACCAGCTCCTCGGCGTCCTTTCCTCCAGGGAGGTCGGGCTCGAGCTCGATGGCGATCGTCGCCACGAGGTCGCCGGCGACCTCGAGCATCTTGACGACCACCCGGTAGCCGAGCTGGTAGTGGTGGCTCGGCACGCCGATGTCGCGAGCGACCTGGAAGTCGTTGGAGGCGAGAAGGATCTGCCGCGCGATGAGCAGGTAGAACCGGTCGATCTCCTCCTCGACCTGGGCGACCTGGCGCAGGAGCGCGGGGTTGGAGCGGTGGAGAGCGCGCTCGCACAGCTCGACCTCCATGCGGACCATCCGGACGACGCGGTCGAGCAGGCTCGGAAGGCGGTGCTTGGTGGGATCCAAGAACACCTGGACCTCGAGGCGACGGCCCTCGTCCTCGATGAGGCTCATCCCGAGCACGCGCTGGGCGATGCGGGCGACCTCTTCGCGCAGGCTGACGGGGAACTCCTCCGGGGAGGTGAGCACGATGCGGTCCTGGCCGGTGATGTAGGCTCCGACCAGGAGTCGGGCGACCAGCGACGGCGCCAGGTCGGTGGCGTCCAGGCTGAGCGTGCGGGAGCCGCCGTCCGCGAGCTGTCCGGCGAGCGAGACCTCGAGCCGGCCCTCGCCGAGGTCCTGGAACCGGACGAGCGAGCCGGAGCGAACGTTGAACGCCTGGGTCCACGCCTTGGGCAGCGTCACCGCGAGGGAGGAGAGCCCCGTACGCTGAACGCTGCGGACGGCCGCTCGCCCGCTCTCCGGCTCCTCCGGGCGGGTCGGAACGTCGGGCATCGCACCCTCCATGCGGCTCTCCTGAGAATAAGGAGCCCGTCAATTCCAGTTGATTTCGGCACCTCGTCCTCGCCGTGTCTCCTTACTCTTCTGACCGTCATGAGGAGAGCGATTTCCCCCGCTCCGGCCTTTACGACCCAGGGGAGAACCCGATGACTACCGAAGCGAACGACGCCGAAACGACCTCGCCGAGCCGCCGTAAAGGAGAGGCGTAGCGCCGCGACGCCGAAGAGGAAGATCATGTTTTTCATCGATAACCTTGCCTTCACGGAAGCGTTGCTCTTCTTCGCGGCCGCGTTGCTCACCTACGTGGGACTGACGACCTGGTGGGCGATGCGCCAGAACGAGCCGGACAAGGTGCAGGCCTCCCTCAAGGGCGCCGCGCTGCCGATCGGTGCTGTCGGTTTCACCGCGGTGACGCTCGGCCTCTGGGAAGAGATGGTCTGGCCGTACCCGAGCGTGATGGGCCAGTACGACATCATGTTCAACGATGTCACGCTCATCTTCGGGATCGTCCTCATCGCCCTCGCCGCGACGGCCTATCTCGGGCTCCGACTCCAGTACGTCGGTGTTCTCGCCTTCATGGCCGGGGTCGTCACCCTCCTCTACGGGTGGACCGCCTACGGCTACGGCTACACCAAGGAGCCGTTCCAGATGCTCCTGCTCTACGCGGGCTTCTCCATGGCGGGGATCCTCTCCCTGCCGGCGACGATCATCACCGACTACTACCTCGGCACGGTCGCCAAGAGCCCGACCGCCTGGCGCACCACGGCCCCCGCGACCTCGCGGCTGGCCCGGTTCGGCACCCGCGGGGTCCAAGGGTTCAGCGGCGGCTCGCGCCCGGAGGGGAGCGGCTCGACGCTGCGCTACCGCGTGCCGATGTACCTCCACATCATCCTGCTGCTCTTCCCGGTGTTCATGGCGCTCGCCGGGGTGGCAGCCTGGGGCTACCTGGGAACGACGGTGCCCGCCCACCTCAAGAGCCCGCCGTAGGGCTGCCCGCAGGCTAGCCGCCTCCGGCGGCAAACCCGAACCCCTTCCTACCCTTCTTCTTCTCAGCCGGTGGCTTGACGGGAACCGCGTACGGTCTTGGTACGTCGCGGCACGCGATCGCCCCGGCCAGAATGCGGACACAGAGGCCGGGCCGAGCCTACGGGAGGAGGACCGTCCTCAGGCCCTCTCCCTGCCGCAGCGCGCGTAGCCCCTCCTGAAAGCGGAGGAGGGGAAGGCGCTGGGTGACGACCGGGTCGAGGCGGACCTTGCCGCGTCGGACCAGATCGATGACCTTGGGATAGCTGGCGGGAGGGCAGCCGAGCGACCCGAGCACGGTGTACTCGAAGAACATCGCCCGATTCGCCGGCAGCGCCGCCGGGTTGGCGCTGTAGCCGACCAGGCAGAGCCGACCGCCACGACGCAGCGCCGAGAAGCCGAGGGCGATCGTCTCGGGTCGGCCCACGACCTCGAAGGCGACGTCCGCTCCCTCGCCGAAGTGCTTCCGCAGCTCCCGCGCCGGGTTCTCGACCTTGGCGACGTTGATCGTCGCCTCGGCTCCGAGCTCGCGGGAGATCGCGAGCTTCTCCTCCGAGACGTCGAGCGCCACGACCTCGGCTCCCGCCGCGGCGGCGAACTGGACGACGTTGATCCCCACCCCTCCGCACCCGATCACCGCCACCCGCTCCCCCGGGCGGACCTGGGCCCGCTCGACCACGGCATGGTAGGGAGTCGTGAGCGCGTCGGCGATCACCGCCCCGCTGATCGGGTCGATCCCGGGAGGGAGGGGTACGAGGTCCTTCGCCGGGACGCAGAGGTACTTGGCGAAGCCGCCGTCGATGTGGTTGCCGGGCATCTTCGCGTCGGGGCAGAGGTTCTCTCGACCGCCCCGGCAGTAGCCGCAGCGTCCGCACGGCAAGAGCGCCGGAACGAGCACCTGTTGCCCGACGGGGGGCGAAGCGGCCCCCTCCCCGAGAGCGTCGACCACCCCGGAGATCTCGTGGCCGAGCACCAGCGGCGGGCTCTTCGCCGTCGCGACCCCGTGGTCGAGGTAATGGAGGTCCGTGTGACAGAGCCCGCACGCCGACACCTCGACCCGCGCCTCGCCGGCGGCGGGCTCGGGCCGCGGGAGCTCCTTAGCCTCGAGGGGGCCCCCGACCGCGGTGAGCACGAGCGCCTGCATCGGCTCACCCGCTCGGCGTCGGCCAGACCGGCGCGCGCTTCTCGAGGAACGCCCGAAGGCCTTCCTCGGCGTCCGGGAGCTGGACGATCTCCTTGAGGTAGCCGGCTTCCGCCTTCGAAAGCTCCTGCCACGGGAACGGATCGGCTGCCTGCCAGAGCCGCTTCATGATCGTAAGGGTCTCGTGCCGGTGCGAGGAGAACGCGCGCACGACGCCGTCGAGCTCACCCTCGAGCTCGGCGTCCGGCACGCTTCGCGAGACGAGACCGAGGAGGGCAGCGCGCTCGGCCGAGAGGGTCCGGCCGGTGAAGAGGATCTCGGCGGCGGCCTTCGGACCGACCTGCCGGGAGAGGGCGGCAAGGGCCACCGGGGGAAAGACCCCGAGGCGGACCTCGGGCTGGCCGAACGTCGCCGAGGCCGAAGCGAGGGCCATGTCGCACGGCAGCAGTAGCTCGAGCCCCCCGCCGAGGCAGGGGCCCTCGACGACGGCGAGGGTGGGGACGGGCACCTCCCAGATCGCCCGGAGAAGGTCGTGGAAGGCGGCGAACATCGGGGAGAGCTTCGCTCCCATGTGGTCGGCGACCGAGAGCCCGGCGCTCCAGGCGCCGTAGCCGCCCCGCAGGACGAGAAGGTTCGCGTGACGGATCTCCTCTCCGCGTAGCGCCTCGGCGACCCGCTCGAGGAGGTCGTGGTCGAAGACGTTGAGCGGCGGCCGTCGCCAGCTCAGGGTCCGAGCTGCGCCGTGGTGCTCGAGACGGACGGTGCCTGCGGTCGTGGCCATCGTTGCGTCTCCTAGTCGAACATGATCGACTCGACGAACGTCTCGAGCTGCAGGCGCGCCTGCTCGTAGGCGGTCGAGCGCTCCTCGAACTCAAGATGGAGGTAGGGGACCTTGCGGCGGTCGAGCGCCTGGCGGTAGAGAACGACGTCCTCGAGGGCCGGCTCGCAGAACTTCGCGGTGAGGAACACGACCCCCTTGGCTCCGGTCGCGTCCAGACGGGAGAGGATCGCCTCGCCCTTGGTCGTCGGCGTCGCCCGGACGCCGATGTCCATCCGCGAGTCGACGTAGGCGCGGGCGAGGCGCTCGAGCGCGCTGCCGCCGGGCGGGACGGAAGGATACCAGCGATGCGCCTGGAGGAGGTCGTCGTCGACGACCTCGCAGCCGACCTGCTCGAGCAGGTCGAGGAGCTCGAGCGTCGGTTGCTCGCAGAAAGGGCCGACCAGAAGGACCTTGATCGCGTCGCGGGCCGGGCGCGCGCGGTGCTCGAGCTCGGAGGCGGCGCGCTCGAGCATCGCTACGTGGAGCTCGCGCGGCACCAATCCTCCGAGACGGCGCAGGACGTACGACTCGCTGAGCGAGAGGGACGGGCGCTCTCCCTGCTTGGCCGAGAGGAGGCGGCGGATGCCGGCCCGCTGGAGGTCGAACAGCTCGATCGAGCTCGCGAGGGCCTCCTCGGTCAGCGGCGAGCCGCCCGCCGCCCGGAACCGTTCGGCCAGCCGCGAGTACTCGTGGACGAGGAACGGGAGCGCCGCCGGGGTGTGGAAGTTCTGCGGAAGATGCAGCATGAACGTCTCCCGGCCCGGGACCAGTCGGGGGAAGATCCCCTCGAGGTTGCGGGAGACGTCGCAGATGTACGGGAAGACGACGGCCCTGAACGCCTCGAGCCCGCCGGTGAGCCCGAGCTCGAGGGTCGATTTGCTGATCGAGCAGAGGAACGAGCCGAGCGCGGCGTCCGCGTGGTTGATCTCGAGGTTCTCCCCGCCGCCGTGCAGCGCGACGGGGACCAGCCCCATCGCGTGGGCGATCTCCTGAGGCGTGTAGACCGGAAAGCAGCCGACGACCCCCCGGCCCGCACGTGCGAGGGCGCGCGCGGTCGGATAGGTCGGATCGCTCAGCACCTCGCGGCCAAGCCGGACCATCTCCTCGATCGTCGCGGCGCGCGCGAACTCGCCCAGGTCCTCCGAGAGCTCGACCGACGGCGTGGCCGCCGGTTCGGGAAGGTTCCCCAAGGAGAGGAGGCCGCCCACGGGCTCACCCCACCGCCCCGACGAGCGGAGCCACCGACGCGGCCGGCCCGGCCTTCGTAAGGCGGGTATAGCCGAGGACCGCCGCCCCGATCGCCGCGGCGTAGGGTCCGTGGACGTTCGCGTTCACCGGCAGCTTGACCGTCTGCTCGAGGGCGCGGACCATCGCCTCGCATCCGACCAGCCCTCCGACCAGGGTGACCTCGGGCTCGATCCCGACGTAGCGCATCAGGGCATGTCCGCGCTGGGCGAGGGAGAGCAGCACCCCCATGAGGATGTCCGGCAGCGCGACGCCCTCGGAGATGTTGTTGATGATCTCGGTCTCGGCGAGCACCGCGCAGACGCTCGAGATCGTCTTCGGGCTGCGGGCGGAGAGCGCCTTCGCCGAGATCTCCTCCAGAGGCACCTGGAGGTACTTCGAGCAGCGCTCGACGAACCGCCCGGCGCCGGCGGCGCACTTCTCGTTCATCTTGAAGCGGCCGACCTTCCCGGCGGGCGTCACCGCGATCGAGCGGGACGACTGGGCCCCGATGTCGACGACGTGGCGCGTGCCGGGGAAGAGGAAGACCGCGCCGCGGGCCGAGGCGGTGATGTCGCTCAGCTGGAGATGGCGCTCGGGGTAGGCGTAGCGGCCGAAGCCGGTGGTGGCGAGGTAGCGGACCTCTCCGGGGAGGACGTTCGCCTCCTCCACGAGACGCTCTACGATCTGATGGCCGATCGCGGCCGGCTGCCCTCGGGTCGGCAGCCTCGCCTCGGCAAGGAGACGCACCCCGTCCTCGAGGAGGGCCCCCTTGGTCGACCCCGAGCCGAGGTCGAGCCCCACGGTGATCGTCACGAGCCCCCCGTCGCGGGCCGGGAGAGCCTCTCGGCGCCGAACAGCGCGGCGCCGACGGCGCCGAGGTACTGCGAGAGCGGGCTCACGTTCACGTGGAGCCCGACCTTGCGCTCGAGCGCCCGGACCATCCCTTCGTTGCGGGAGACCCCGCCGGTGAACGTCACCTCGGGGGCGACCCCGACCCTCTGCATGAGGGAGAACGAGCGGCTCGCGATGGAGGCGTGGAGGCCGGCGAGGACGTCCTTCGGGTCCTTTCCCCGGGCGACGTAGCTCGTCACCTCCGACTCGGCGAAGACCGTGCAGGTGCTCGTGACCTTGAGCGGGTGGCGCGCCTCGAGCGAGAGCGCTCCGATCTCCGCGACGTCGTAGCCGAGAGCCCCCGCGCAGACGTCCAGGAAGCGGCCGGTTCCCGCGGCGCACTTGTCGTTCATGGCGAAGTCGATCACCTCGCCGCGCTCGCCGACACGGATCGCCTTGGTGTCCTGCCCTCCGATGTCGACCACGAGACGGGTTCCCGGAAAGAGGAAGTGCGCGCCGCGGGCGTGGCAGCCGATCTCGGTGACGGCCTCCTGGCCGAAGGTCACTTTGAAGCGGCCGTAGCCGGTGCCGGTGACGAAACGGATCTCCGAACGGTCCCGATGCGCGTCCCCAAGCGCCTGCTCGAGGGCCTTTTCGGCGTCACGGACGAGCTCGACGCCGACCGGGGCGAGCGATTTCCCCACGACATTTCCGTCGTCGAGGAGGACGCACTTGGCCGTCGTCGAGCCGATGTCGACTCCCGCGACCAGCGTCATGGGGTCCCCCCGGCGGCCGGGGAGGCCGGCTTGAGCGACTCGAAGAAGGCGTCCATGCGGTTCTTGATCTGCGCCGGGGCGAAGTAGCGAGGGTCCTCGTGGTCGGACTCGAGGTAGAGCGTCGGGATGCCGCGCTCGTGGAGGAGCCAATCGCGCAGGTCCCCCTGCCCCGCCGTGAACGAGCGGCACGACTTGATCCCGTGGATCACCACCGCGTCGGCGGCGTAGTCGCGAACGTAGGAGGCGATGAGCTCGCGGCGCAGCGGCCATGCCTCGTTGACGTAGGCTCCGACGGAGTACTCCGCGATGCTCTCGAGAGGACGGGACGGGTCGTGGAGGAACCCCTGGTCGAAGAGCCCGCCGACCTTCGGATAGGTCGCCGCGACCGAGACCGCGCCCCAGCGTCTGAAGAAGTCCCAGAACGTCCGGTAGCTCGGGTACGGCGGCACCCCCTCGACGACGACGCGGAACTTCTCCTCGGGGACCGGATACTGGCCTTCGCGCACGCGCGCCGCCACCTCCTCGTTGACGAGGGCGTAGAACTCCGCGGCCTCGGGCGTGCCGCGCAGCACGTTGATCGGGAACATGTAGAAGACCGCCTCGAAGTAGGCCTCGATCGGCGACGGCCTCTGGCGCCCTGCGTGGAGGTAGTCGACCCACCCCTCCTCGGCGCGACGCGACGCGCCGAGGGTCCGGACGAGCTCGGCACGGTCGAAGGAGCGGCCCGTGGTCCTCTCGAGCAGCGCGATGAGCTCCTCGAGCTGGGCGGTGACGTAGGCGATCTCCTCCTTGCGGGGCGTCGGCTCGCGGAGGTAGGGGACGTCCAGCATGAACAGCGGGACGCCGTAGCGCTCGGCGAGCGCCTCCCACCACTTCACGTAGACATAGCAGCCCGAGAAGCTACAGACGAGCAGGTCGGGCGGAGGGATCTTGCCGAACGGGGTGAGGCCGCCGAGCTCCTGGAGGCCGAGGTCGTTCTTGACGTAGCCGCAGACGTCCAGGCCGTAGCCCTGCGCCTCGGCGTTGAGGATGTTGGGGAGCGAGGCATGCTTGATCGCGCAGTTGAGCGCCACGATCTCGGGAAAGACGAGCTCGTAGCCGAAGGATCGGACGATCTCGGCGAGGTTGCCGCCCACCAGCATGTAGGCGACCGGCTTTCTCCCGGAGTCGGTGCGTGCGAGCTCTTGGTAGTAGGCGTCCGTGAGCTCGCGCTGCCGGTCGCGGGCCTGGGTCAGCGCCGGGGAGGGAGCCGGTCGCTCGGCCATCGCCCCTCCCTCCGACTAGGCCCCCGGCGGGGAGGGCGTCGTCAGGAGCTCGCCGCAGCGGCCGCAGTAGCGGAACGCCTCGGGAAGGCCGTCCTGGCCGCAGGACGGGCACGAGCGCACGGGAGCTCCGTGGAGGAAGCCGACCTCCTGGCCGTCCGCGAGGCGGCGGCGCATCTCGGAGATCCGAGGAGGCCGCTTGTCGACGAAGGAGTGCATTCCCTCGTACGGCTCGGCGGTAGCGAAGTGGAGGGTGAGCCACTCCTGAGCGTGGCCGACCGTCTGGTTCCAGGCGAGCTCCTTCCAGAAGTTCGCCTGGGCCTTCGTGTAGCGCAGGCACTCCGGGAACATCTCAAGGAGCCGCCCGGAGAGCCGGTCGACCGCCGTGTCCAGCTCGGAGAGGTCGACCCGGTGATTGCGCTCCTCCTTCTGGGCCCAGCGGATCGCCTCGGCCGAGGGAGCGGAGAGCCACGTGCCGTCGTGCCGCACCGACGGAGCGACCTCGGAGACGAGCCCCCAGTCGAGCGCCTCGGCGGCGCCGACCCGCTCGTTGAGGAAGAGCATCCGACGGGCGCGGCGATCGCCGACCGTGAGCGGGAGCCACTGGGTCGCGCCGCCGGCGGCGACCGACCCGACCCCCACCCCGACCTGCCCGATCACCGCGTGCTCGGCGGCGACGGAGAGGTCGCAGGCGAGGTGGAGCTCGTTGCCTCCGCCGATCGCCATGCCGTTGACCCGCGCGATGGTCGGCTTGCCGACCCGCAGGATCGACTCGACGACCTCGCGGAAGAGCTGCATGTACTTCCAGTAGTCGCGCGGCCGCCGGACGAACCGCTCGGCGTACTCCTTGACGTCGCCGCCGGTGCAGAACGCCCGCGAACCGCTGCCGGTGAGCACCACCACGCCCACGGAGTCGTCCAGGGCGGCGTCACGGAACCGCTCCTTGAGATGCGCGAGGGTCGCCGTGGTGTAGGCGTTGAGCGCGGCGGGGCGGTCGATCGTGATGCGCGCGACCCCGTCCTTCTTTTCGTAGCGCACGTCCTCCACCGAGCTCCCCGCGACGCCGTCCCGCGGGTGGAGGGGGTCGTCGGCGGCTGGGGGGGAACGCGCCATCGTAGTAGGACGGGCCCGACTCGACATGTCCAACGGGTTCGGGATGCTCGGCCAGAAGGATGTGGTTTCGACCTGACCGGTAAGGGTTTCCAGCGGCCCGGCCGGGAGCCGGGGGTCTCGGGCTCGGCCGGCAAGGCGATAACCTTCGCGTCGGTGCCGGGCCGCCCATGAACCTCGAGGTCGAGAGAGAAGGGCCCGTGACGCTCCTCACGCTCAACCGCCCCGAGCATCTCAACGCTATCGACCCGGAGACGCACCGGGCCCTGGTCGATGCGTGGAGGCAGTTCGCCGAGGACCCCGGGCTACGCGTCGCCGTCCTTACCGGCAAGGGCTCCCGGGCGTTCTCGGCAGGGATTGACGTCCACCGCCTCGACGAGTTCTACCGCGAAAGCCGACCGGGCGAGCGTCTATGGCGCTGGCTGCGCGAGCCCGGGCTCGGAGGGATCACGCGCAACCTGGACCCGGGCAAGCCGATCGTCGCGGCGATCGACGGCTACTGCCTCGGCGGCGGCCTCGAGCTCGCGCTGGCCTGCGACCTCAGGATCGCCACGCCCCGCTCGACCTTCGGCCTTCCCGAGGTCCGCTGGGGGATCATCCCAGGCCAGGGGGGGACCCAGCGCCTTCCCCGTGCGGTGCCTCTCGCGGTGGCCTCCGAGATGATCCTCACCGGCCGCGCGATCCCGGCACGACGGGCGCTCGAGGTCGGGCTGATCAACCGCGTAGTGCCCGCGCGGCGGCTGCGGGCCGAGGCGCTTCGTCTCGCCCGCGAGATCGCGGGCCATCCCCCCGAAGCCGTGCGACGCGCGCGTCGGGCGCTGCGCGAGGGCCTCGGGCTCCCGCTGGACGCCGCGCTCCGTCTTGAGCAGCGCCTTGCCGATCCCCTTCGGAACCCGGGCAAGTTCCCCGGGGGCAAAGGCGGCAGCAAGCCCCGGACCGCGGTCCGGGGTCGCCTTCGCGGGGACCGGCGACGCGGCACACCCTCCCGCGGCTGAGCTTCCCACGTCGGCGTCGCGCGCCGGCTCAGAGCGTGGAGAGCGCCGGGTCGAGCATCTTCGCCTCGGCACGCCGAAGGAGCTCGGCGGTCGCCGAGCGGCTGATCCCAAGGATGCGGGAGATCTCGTGGAGGTTGGTGCGGCGGGGGAAGGCGTAGAACCCGAGACGATAGGCGGTCTCGATGGCGGCCGACTGCCGGGTGGTGAGGGCGCGGGTCGGGCGATACTTGCGTGCGCGGTAGACGGTAGGCGTCTCGCCGCCCGAGGCGTCCCGCAGGGAGGCGACGAGCCGGCCGACCCTCGGGCTTCTCGGAAGCAGGAGGTTCCAGCGGTCTCGACGCCCGCCCTCAGCGCTCGGAAGGTACCGGCAGGAGGTGCAGACAGCTCCGGTCTTCAACACCATACCGCACGCCGGCGGCAGCGCGGAGACGACGCGGACGACGCGGCGGGACGGAGCGAGCGGGACGACGGTGACCTCCTTGACCTTCGAAGGACCGAGGAGGTAGCGCTCGACCGCCTCGAGGTCTCCCGGCGAGCCGACCAGCTCGACGACCTGCAAGAGGCGGCTCGGGGTGCGCACCATCGGTCGGCAGACCTGGATCTTCGCACGGACCGGCCAGCGGGTCGTCACCTCGCGGAGCCATTGGACCTCGTTGCCCGCGGAGACCTCGACCTCGATGAGGGGGAGCCCGGAGAGAGCGTCCGAGCCGGACCGGGGCCGCGCAGAGGCGGCCCGGGCGGAACGGGCAACGGCCCCCATCGTCATCGCGGCCTTCGCGACGGTCCGGGGCCTCATTAATTCGTCCTCCGCCACCCTAGCACGACCGGGTCGGGCCCACGGGCCCTGCCCGGACCGTTCTGCCCCCTGGCCGACAGCTCGCACCGTCGTGGTCGGGCGTGTCGGCTCCCGTCAGGGAGTCCGACCGCGCCGGGCCTTCGCCCGGCGCAGGCGCTCGGCGTGGGCCCGGAGCATTTTGCGGGTCTGCTCCTGGTCGATGCGAAGGATGCGACCGAGCTCCCGGATCGGCTGGCGATGCTGGTCCACGCGCAGGTCGGACCAGCGGTCGCCCCAGGCCAAGTCGAACCACGGTTCCCGGTGGACGACCAGGAGGGCCGCCGACTCGATCCCGCGTCGGTCGCCTCCCTTGCGATAGCCGGCCTCGAGCGTGCGAAGGAGCCGGCTCGCCAGCGGCCCGCGGCTCCCCTCGAAGGTGCGAGCCATCGCATGCACGACCTCCTCGCTCGCGACGAGGTTCCCCTGGCAGGTGAACCCCTCCCCGGCGAGGTGGGTCGCGCTCTCAAGGCACTTCGCCCCGGTCCAAGCGGCGCTGCGGCCCCGTCGGTCCACGACCCCGAGCTGGCGGTGGTCGCGTTTCGGGTCCGCCCGTGTGAGCTTGCGCACGACCTCGGCGGCAGAGAGCCCGCGGCGCAGCAGGGCGAGGCCTTCCGGCCCGTAGTTGTAGTTCGTGTCGGCCTGGGTCGCGAGCGCCCCGACCTTCCACCCCGCCCAGGGCACGACCGCCCCGACGCTCAACGGTTTGGTCGAGACGGCCACGCCCCAGTAGCCGGTATCGAGGTCGCACGCTACGATCGAGAACGTGCCGTATTCGTTGCGTCCGTACATGCGCGTCGGTGGCTTCAGCGGCCCTCGCCAGATGAACTCTCGGGCCCGGCGGGTGCATCGGGAGGCGCCCTCCAGCGCCGGGAAGGGCCGGGAAGCCGAGAGCACACGCTCCGGTTTCCTCAGCCGCCGGGCAGGACCCGGCTGGGGCCGCGGAGGGGAGCTACGCTGGCCCCCTCCGCGGTAAGGAAAGTGTTTCCCGAGGAAGCGCTGCTGCCTTCCCCGCTTCAGTTTCGACCGGGACTTTTGGAGGTCGCCTCTCCTCCCTTCGCGTGGCCGCGCATATCGCTCCCGTGGACGTGCTCGTGCCCTAGGCACTTCCCTTGGTCTCGGTGCTGGCCGTGGTCGCACGAAGTCGGCGCGGAGGACGACGGCCCGGACGGAGGCACGGGAGTCGTGGTCGTCGGCGGTTGGAGGCTCGAGCCGCTCGCGTGGTGCACGGAATCCCCGCCCCCCGATCGCGGAGGGGCGGCCGGACCTTGCACCGACTGCCCGTGGGCCCCTTGGGTCAACACCGCCGCTAGGATGACGAGCGCGGGCAGAACCGCGGCAGCGGTGGCGATGGCTCGCTTCGCCATTCGCTTCATAGTGTGCCTCGACGGGCCGGGAAAACCGTCAAAAATCTGCCGATGCATCGGCACGCCTCCTGACGACGTATAGCAAGAGGGAGCCGCAAGGAGCCGGACCGAGCCGAGGCCCCCCTCCCGGATCCACGATACGGTCGGCGGGGCTCTCCGAGCGGGCCCGGGCTGGCCACCCTACGGCCGGTGGCGGGGCATTCGCCACGCGTCCACGACAAGATGCAGCGGGATCGCCTCGATCCACTCCTTGGCGACACGCCGCCCAACGAACTCCTCCGTCGGCCGCGGCTCGGCAAGGTTGACGATGGCCCAGCCTGCTTCCCGCAGCGCGGCGGCATACCACGAGAGGGGGCGGTGGTAGCCCGTGGTGCGTGCGATTACCTTCCCCGCGGCGTCCATCCACGGGAAGACGTCGCTGTGCGGCTCCCGGTAGGCGGTGACCTTGCGGCAGATCGTCTGAGGCTCGCCCACCCCGGCGGGGGCCTCAAGGCACCACGACGAGCGCGTGTCGACATCGAAGCACGGGTGGCTTATGCTGAAGACGAACCGCCCCTCGTCGCGCACGACGCGGCCCACTTCGCCAATCGCCTCCTTGGCCTTGGGGATGTTCATGAGCGACATGTTGGCGAAGGCGACGTCGAAGCTCCCGTCACCCAGACCGTGGAGGTCCGAAGCATCCCGCTCGAGGTAGGTGATCCCCAGCGGCTCGTCGGCTTCCCGAGCAAGGGCGCGACGGATCAGCGCCGAGGCGACATCGATCCCTACGACGTGAGCCCCCCGACGGGCGAGCCGGCGCGAGAGGTAGCCGTTGCCGCAACCGACGTCGAGCAACCGGGTCCCTCGGGAGAGGTCCCCGAGCGCACCGAGGAGGCCGGGATCGATGAGGGTTCGGTGCCAGAGATCCCCTTCGTCTCCCTGCTTGAGGTCGTACCAGCTCCCGAATCCGTTGACCTCGGAGTCCGCGCTCATCTGCGACCGAGCTCCGCCGGTGGGGGCGGGCTCTTAGGCTTGGCGCGAGACTGACCGCGGACCCACTACGGCCAGGCCACGCGATGCCACCCGCCGATTTGCGCCGAGCCTGGCCCTCCCGTACTCGCAGGAGGAGGGTTGAGACCGAAAGTGGTCGGTCCGTCACCCCCAATCCAGGGCCGCATCGTAAGCTACCTCACCGGGGCGCTCCGGGCGCGCTTGGCCCTGGCCGACGCGTGAGCAGAACGATCGCGACACCCACCACGACGCCGACGGCCACAACTCCGCCGGGGGGACAGCTCCAGACGGAACCTCCGTGGCCAGCCGAGGCTGCGAAGCACGCCGGCCCGGTGGATGGGCCGGGCGGCTGGGCGATGGCCGTCGGGGGGCTTATCGCGGAGGCCGTGACCTTCGCGGCCGAGACCCCTACGGCCTCCTCGGGACTCGGGTTCCCGAGAAAGACGCGTGTCGGGCAAGCCGCGTTGTGTCCCGTCGAGACGGCGTTGTCGTCGGATGCTAGAGTAGACGCTCGCGGCACGCTCGCCCTCGCCGTTGCGGCGACCGCCATGTCGCCGGCGGCGACCGCCGACCCGCGCGTCCCGCACCGCCGGCGCGACAGCGGCCGATTCGTTCGAGGACCCGAGGGCCTCCAGGCTGAGGTACATCGACGGTCGTCTGGCCGCGACCAGCCTCACGCGCTGTCGGCTCCGTCTTCCGCAGCCGACCGGAATGGGGCCGGCAGGCTGCCCACCGCCACACCGCCAGCCCCGGCCCCCGAGAGCGCCGCGGCGCCACGGTCGCGGGACAGCGCTTTGGGGGGCGGGGGGCCTGGGCTACGGCATGACGATCTCGGACAAGCCGGCCCGGGAGCTCCCTGATGCCGCTGCGGACGGGCCCGCCGGGGCCTGATAGGAGAATCTATTAGAACCCATGCACCCGTACCCTCCTCGTGAACCCGTAGCCATTCAGGCTTGTGCCACGCGTGAGTGATTCTGTTCAGCCAATTGTCGAGGGGATTCTCATCAGACCTGGGCCGGGATTCCCGGAGAGCGCCTGCTTGAGAATCTCGACAAACACGATCCCCCGTTTCTGGCACGTCCGATAGACCGTCAGCAACCGCTCGAGCACCCACGCGCCGAGCCACGACCGTCGGCCGCCGCTGATCTTGCGGTAGAG
>JAKAUN010000011.1 GCA_021817605.1 Thermoplasmata archaeon
GGTCCGCCCGGGCGCGGCGGGGGCCCCCGGCGCGGCGGCCCGCCACCGGTGCGTCGCGTCCCGCCGGCGGCCTGAGCGACGGGGAGGAGAGAAGTCGATGAGCTGGATGGTCGTGCGCGTGCGTGGGTCGATCCACGCCAAGCGGGATATCGTACAGACGCTCAAGCTGCTCAACCTCACACGCCCGAACCACGCGACGGTCCTCCCCGAGAACCCGAGCAACCGCGGGATGCTCATCAAGGTCCAAGGCTACGTCACCTGGGGCGAGGCCGACCCGGCGACGGTCGAGCTGCTGCTCTCCTCGCGAGGGAAGCGGTCGGACGGCCGCAGCCTTTCCGAAGTCGGTGCCCCGGAGGAGCCGGCGGTCGACCTCTCCGAGCTCTCCCGCACCGTCGCCACGGACGGACTTTCCCGCGTGCCGGGGATCCGCCCGCTCTTCCGCCTTCGCGCCCCGAAGGGCGGCTGGAGGTCGACCAAGAAGCCGTTCACCCTCGGCGGGGCGCTCGGCTACCGCGGCGAGAGGATCAACGAGCTCATTCGACGGATGGTCTGAAGGAAGGGGAACGACGTGCCGAGCAGGACGAAGAAGTTCCGGGGACTGAGGACCCACGGCCGCGGCTTCAAGGCCGGCCGCGGGGCGGGCAAGCAGGGCGGCCGCGGCAACGCCGGGCTGCACAAGTACAAGTTCAAGTCGATGCTCATCTACGCCCCCGACCACTTCGGCCGCCACGGCTTCGTCCGCCCGGACGACGTCCGCTCTACGCCGACGACGCTCAATGTCGGCGAGCTGGACGCCTTCGTCCCCCACCTCGAGGCCGCCGGCGCGCTCCGCCGCGAGGGCGAGACGTTCGTCGCCGACCTCGCCAAGGCCGGCATCGACCGCCTCCTGGGCGGCGGATCGACCCTTGTCCCGTGGAAAGTGACGGTCGGCTACGCCTCGCGCCACGCCCGCGAGAAGGTCACCGTGCTCGCCGCGGAGGCTCCCGACGCCCCGAAGGCCAAGAAGGGCCGAACGGCGCCGGGGAGCCCCCGACCCGCGACCGAGTAGGGCGGACAAGGTGCGTTTCCCGTCGCGTCCGAGCGTAGACTATATTACACGCCTTTAGGCTGCGCGGAGAACCTCATGGCGGAGGAGGAGATCCCGCGGGACCCTCGCTGGGCCGTCCCGCTCGCCGCGATCGGCGCGATCCTTCTCGGGATCATCTGGTACTGGGAGCACCCGACGATCCTCGCCTTCGGGCTCATCGGCGTCTCGATCGCCGCCGTCCTCTCTCTGCTCTATCTCGGCCTCTCCTACGACGGGACGAAGTCCAAGCTCTACGGGCTCAAGCCGCTCACGACCCGGATGCCCGCCGTCTCCCAGCCGAAGGGCCACGTCCAGTTCCGGACCAAGATGTTCTGGACGGTCGGCGTCCTTCTGATGTACTTCCTCCTCGCGAACATCTACATTTTCGGGGTCGACCAGGCGACCGTCATCGACCTGTTCGCGAGCTACCGTGCGATCCTCGCCGGGGCGCAGGGGACGCTCATGCACCTCGGGATCGGCCCGATCGTCACCGGGTCGATCATCATGCAGCTGTTCACGGGGGCGAAGATCATCTCCCTCGACCTCACCGACGACGAGGACAAGGCGACCTACCAGGGGACGCAGAAGATCCTCGTCCTCGCGATGATCTTCGTCGAGGCGGTCCCCCAGGTCTTCGGCTACCTCACCCCGTCCGCGACCATCGTGAGCCGCTTGGGCCAGGTCTCGCCGGGCAACGGGTTGCTCCTCGCCGACGCGGTGATCGTCTCGCAGCTGGTCTTCGGGAGCTACCTCGTCTTCCTCATGGACGAGGTCGTCTCCAAGTGGGGGATCGGCAGCGGGATCTCGCTCTTCATCGCCGCGGGGGTCTCGCAGCAGATCATCCAAGGGACGATCAACTGGATCCCGACCAATCCTGCGGCCGCCATCTCGGCGACGAACCCGCCGAGCGGGACGATCCCGAAGGTCCTCTACTTCCTCACGCACTACTCGGCCCAACAGATGGCCTCCGGGGGATGGGAGAGGATCCTCCTCCAGCAGCCGAACCCGATCGTCGCACTGGTAGGGACCGCGGCAATCTTCTTCCTGGTCGCCTGGACCGAGTCGACGCGCATCGAGCTACCCCTCTCGCACGCCGAGGCGCGGGGAGCCCGCGGACGCTACCCTCTGCGGCTCATCTACGCGTCCAACATCCCGGTCATTTTGATGAGCGCGCTGCTCGCGAACATCTCGATGATCTCGATCCTCCTCTGGTCGAATCCGACCCTCTCGCACTTCCCGATCTTCGGCCACCAGTGGTGGGTCGGCATCTACCCGAGCGTGGCCGAAGCCCAGCGGCTCGGCGTCAGCCAGTCGCAGCCGATCGGCGGAGGCGCCTACTACATCTCCACGGTCAACGGGCTCGAGGCCTGGTTGCTGCCTCTGCTCAACTCCCAGCTCTACGGACCGTTCCTCTACGGGCACACCTGGTGGGAGGGCCTCATCCACGTCGGCGTCTACTTCGGGGCGATGGTCGGAGGCTCGATCCTCTTCGCCAAGTTCTGGATCCAGACGACCAACATGGGCCCGGAGGCGGTGGCGCGCCAGATCGAGTCGACGGGCATGCAGATCCCCGGCTTCCGTCGTGAGCCGAGGGTGTTACGTCGCGTGCTCGAGCGCTACATCCCCGTCATCACGGTCATCTCGGGAGCGGCGGTCGGGTCTCTCGCCGCCGGCGCCGACCTCATCGGCACTCTCGGCAACGCGAGCGGCACCGGCGTGCTGCTGATGGTGGGGATCATCATCAACCTCTACGAGGCGATGGGCCGCGAGCAGCTCATGGAGATGAACCCGCTGCTCCGCCGGTTCGTGGGCGGCGAAAGCTGATGGCGGACGCCGAGCCGCTGCCGAGCGCGCCGGCGGCCGCCCCGGTCGCTGCCCAGGAAGAGGACGAGGAGGACGACGGGGACGAGAGCCCGACCCCCGAGCCCGGGCCGCGCCCTCCCGCCCCCCCGATGATGACCTTCAAGCCGATGACGTTCCTCTACGTCTTCCTTGGATTCCTCGGGATCTGGATGCTCTTCGACGGCCAGGCACGCAACCAGATCGCCGGCCTTCTCGGAACCAGCGGGAGCAACCCCGGACCGCTCTACACGCTCATCGGCTTCGGCTCGAGCTATCTCCTCCTCACCATGGCCGCCGCGGGAGCGATCGAGATGCTCATCACCGCGGTCGCCTACAACTTCACCACCGACTGGGTGAAGGCCGCCAGGGTCCAGAGCTGGAGCTCGGCGTTCCGCAAGGTGCAGATGGCGGCGATCCGCTCGGGGAAGAAGGACCGCCTGGACGCGCTCAAGCCCCACCAGGAGCGTCTCGCGCGTCTCTCGAGCGAGGTGTCGATCGCCCAGTTCAAGGGGATGGCGATCACCTACTTTCTTCTCATTCTCATCTACACCTGGGTCGGGCTCGTGATCGCGCAGGCGAGCGCCGCCGAGCAGACCATCGTCCTCGGCGGCGCGTCCATCGACCTCATGCACGACGTCGTCGCGAAGTTCATCCCGTGGTGGTTCCTCATCTTCAGCCTCTACACGATCCCGTTCTCGATGGTCTTCCGAAGGGTGCTGAAGCACCTCTGGCTCGTCCGCTACGCGCGCGACCACCCCCGGGCCCCCGCGCCTCCCCTCCCGGGAGCCCCGGGGGGCGTGGCGTGATCCCGTTCGTCGTCGCGATCGGCGGGCCGGCCGGCAGCGGGAAATCGACCGTGGGCCGCAAGGTCGCCTCCCGGCTCGGGGCCACGTTCCATTCCGTCGGCGAGCTCTTTCGCGCCGAGGCGCGCGAGCGGAGCATGGACCTCGAGGCCTTCGGCCGCTACGCCGAAACGCATCCCGAGGTCGACCGGGAGCTCGATCGGCGGGCGCTCTCGCTCGCTCGCCCGGGGGTTGTCCTCGAGGGGAGGGTGCAGGGGGTCCTTCTCCGCCGCGCGGGGCGTCCGGTCCGTACCGTCCGGGTGACCGCCTCGCGGGAGGTCCGGGTCGCCCGCCTCCTGCAACGGGACGGAGGGACGACCGAGGCGACCGAGACCAAGCTCTCCGAGCGGGAGGCGAGCGAGCGGACACGCTACGTTGCGCTCTACGGCATCGACCCCGAGCTCGAGCCGGTCGACCTGGTCGTCGACGCGACCGATTCCTCGGCGGACGAGGTCGCCGAGACGATCGTCCGATTCCTCCGCCGCCCGGTCGAGGGGCCACGCTCGTGACCGAGAGCCGCGGCGAGCGCGAGGTCGCCGAGCGGATCGCCCGAGGGGCGTTCGTCCTTCTCGACAAGCCCCGCGGGCCGTCCTCCCACCAGGTCACCGCCTGGGCGCGCGACCTCCTCGGGGTGCCTCTCGCCGGGCACGCCGGCACCCTCGACCCGAACGTCTCGGGGGTCCTCTGGGTCGGCGTGGGCCCGGCGCTCAAGCTCGTCCCGCTCGTGCTCGAGTTCCCGAAGCGCTACGTCGGGGTCGTCACCTTCCACGGACCGGTCGATTCCCGCCGTCTTTCCGAGATCCTCGGAGAGTTCACCGCCCCGATCTTCCAGACCCCGCCGGTCCGCTCGGCGGTCAAGCGCGAGCGCCGCGTCCGCACGATCCACCGGCTCGAGGCGGTCGAGGCCGACCCGCCGCGCGTGGTCCTCGACATCACCGCCGACTCGGGGACCTACGTCCGCACGCTCGCGGTCGACCTCGGAGAGGCGACCGGGGCCGGCGCCCACCTCGAGGAGCTCCGGAGGATCTCGACCGGCCCGTTCGACGAGAGGGAAGCGGTCACGCTCACCGAGCTCACCGACGCCCGCGCCGCGCTCGCGGAGGGCGACGCGCGGCCGCTCCTCGGGCTCCTTCACCCCGCCGAGAGGGTCTGGGCCGAGTTCCCCACGATCGTCCTCAAGGACGCGGCGGCGAGCGCCGTCGCGCACGGCGCGGGGCTCGCGGCCGGCGGCATCGCCTCGGTCGCCCGCCCGTTCCCCGTGGGGGCGAAGGTCGTCCTGCTCTCCCGCGAGCGCGAGCTGCTCGCCACCGGCGTGGCGCTGCGCGACGCCTCGGAGCTCGCGCGCAGGTCCCCCGGCTGGGTCGTCGGCGGGATGCGCGTCTTCGTCGAGCCGGCGCGCTTCCCGCCGTTGTGGAAGCACAAAGGCGCCCCGGCGACGGCCGGCGGGGCCCCGTCGGACGGCTAATCTTATCTCGCCCGGGACCCCGCACCGACGATGGTCTCGCACGCCGGTGGCGCCGGGCCGCGCCTTTTCGCCGGGCTCGGGCGCGCGCTCGTCCGCCACCCGCTCTACGCGGTCGTGGGATGGATCGTCCTTCTCCTGGTCGCGGTGCCGTTCCTCTCCCACGTCGGCAGCGTGACGACCAACTCGACGACGACCCTTTCGTCCTCGTCGCCGAGCGCGCAGGCCGAGCAGAAGCTCGGCCATCTCTTCCCCGGGGCTACGGGCGGCTCGGCGGCGACCCTCCTGTTCTACGGGCCGAACGTGACGGGTCCCGCCGGCCAGGGGGTCGTCCTCAACGTCACCCGCAACCTCTCGGCCCACGCTTCGCTCAAGGACATCGGCTCGATCCAGAGCATCTACTCCGTCTACGCCGCCTACCTCGCCGGCCAGGCCGAGCTCGCCTCGGGGGCGATCGCCGCGGCGCAGTCGGGCCCCGTGCCTCTCACCGCGGCCGTCAACAGCAGCTCGCTCCTCCTCTGGGGCCCTCCGCACGACTTCTTCACCGCCTGGGAGACGCTCGTGAACCAGAGCGGGAGCTCGAGCGGCTGGTCGGCGTTCAACGCTCCCGCCTACAACACCACCCACGCCTACTTCGCGGGCTTCCCCGCGGAGCTCCTGGTCCTGAACTCGTTCTACAACGGCACCAACCAGAGCGGCGCCGGGTTCAACGGCTCGGCGGCCTGCGCCGACCAGGGGAGCGTCGCTCTCGCCCTCGCGTGCGCCGACACCACCGCCGTGCTCAACGAGGAGCCGCTCCTCCCGACCCTCCTCCCCGGCCCGAACGCGACCGCTCTCGGTCGCGCCGTCCTCGCCGGGCTCGCCATTCCGAACTACCAGAGCTGGCCGAGCGTCCGGGCGGTGGCCAGCGGGCTGGTCGCCGGCGAGGCCGGACTATCCGCCCCGTTCGTCCTCGAGGTCTGGCAGGCCTTTCCGACGGGGGCGAGCGGCGCCGCGGGCGCCCTGCGCTGGGCGAACACCACCGTGGCCGCCCGGACCCTTGCCACCGAGCCGCTCCCGGTTCCCCTCGCGCTGCGCTCGGAGTTCGTCGACCGGGCCGGTACCGCGACCCTGATAGAGGTCGGCTTCACCGTCCCGGACGACACGACCGACGCCTCGGGCGGCCACCCGGTCTACAACGATCTTTCGACGATGAACACCCTCGTCCCCGGCTGGACGAGCGCCTCCGACCCGACCGGCTCGATCCGCTACCTCGCCACCGGCCCGGCGCCGCTCGACGAGCTCACCCAGAGCTCGATCAACGCCTCGCTGGGCCTCGTGCTGCCCCTTACCGTCGGGCTCCTGCTCGCGATCTCGATGCTCTACTTCCGCTCCCCGATCGCTCCCCTCGTGACGTTCGGCGGGCTCGCGATCGCGCTCGTCCTCGGCCTCGGGGGGACGGTGCTGGTCGGCACCCTCGTCACCCACGTCGACACGACCTCCCTCACTCTCGAGGAGGTCTTCGTCCTCGGCGTCGGCACCGACTACTCGATCTTCCTGGTCGCCCGCTACCGCGAGGGACTGGTCCACGGCCTGGACTCGGACGAGGCGATCGTCCGCTCGGTCACCTGGGCCGGTCAGTCCGTGGCGACCAGCGGTTCGACGGCGATCCTGGTCACCGTCGCCCTCGCGCTCAGCGGCGTCGCGCTCCTCTCCCAGTGGGGGATGGTTCTCTCGATCGCGATCCTCGTCACGATGCTCTTGTCGCTCACCCTGGTGCCGGCGTCGCTCAAGCTCCTCGGGCCGAGGATCTTCTGGCCGACGCTCGGCGAGAGGTTCCACCGCCACTCGGCCCGCGTCCGGGAGAAGGTGGCGGCGGAGAGGACCTACTTCTACCGCGCGGGGCGGGCCACCGAGCGCCACCCGCTGCTCCTCGTGGGGGTGATCGCGCTCGTCTCCGTGCCGCTGGTCGCCGCGGCGCTCACCGTACCGGTCTCCTACGACTTCTACGGCCAGCTTCCCGCCGGCCACACGGCGACCCAGGGGCTGGCCGAGCTCGGCCAGAGCTTCGGCCCGGGGTTCGCCGTGCCGTCGTTCTCCCTCGTGACGTTCTCCTCTCCGCTCGTCGTCGCCAACACCACGGTCAATGCCACCGAGTTCGAGGACGTCGCCAACCTCACGGAGCTGGCCGGCGGGACCGCGGGGATCGCTTCGGTCCGCTCGCCCGTCGGCCCGTACGGCGCGACGCTCGCGCAGTGGCTTGCCTTCGGCACGGCTCGGCCGGCGGAGCGGGCGAACCTTCTCGGGACGCTCTCCGCCTACCTCGGGACGGACGGGCGCACCGTCCTCTTCGACCTCCAGCCGTCCGCCTCGGGGCTCTCGGAGCAGGCGGTCGGCGCCGTCAACGGCGCGCGCGACGCGATGGTCGGCTACGCCGCGACCCACCCGGAGGTGAGCGCCATCGCGATGGGAGGCGGGGCACCGGTGATCAACGACCTCGCCCAGCAGACGAACCTCGCGACCGAGGTGATGCTCTTCGCCGTGACGATCGGCCTCGTGGGCGTCCTGGTCGTGGTGCTCCGCTCGTGGATCATCGCCCTCATGGCGGTGGCGACCATCGGGCTGTCGATCACCTGGGCCTGGGCGCTCGCCGACCTGGTCTTCTCCCGGTTGCTCGGCTTCCCGCTGTTCTTCTACGTGCGGACGCTTCTCATCATGCTCGTCCTCGGCCTCGGGATCGACTACAACATCTTCCTGCTCACCCGGGTGCGTGAGGAGCGCCTCGCCGGCCGCTCGGCCGGCCGCGCGGCGGTCGAGGCGGTCGGCCGCACCGGCGGGATCATCACCGCGGCCGCCGTCATCCTGGCGAGCGCCTTCGGCGCGCTCCTGGTCGGCGAGTTCACCCTCATCCGGGCGATCGGCTTCTCGGTGAGCGTGGCGGTCGTCCTCGACGCGATGGTCGTGAGGACCTACCTGGTGCCGGCAACGCTCCAGCTCCTCGGCGAGAGGGTCTGGACCCTCTCGGGACGCCGGCCCAAGGCGCCGGTGGCGGTCTCGCCCGCCCCTGCCCCGTCCGCCCCGCCGGACCCTGCGGCGACGGCCGGTGGCCGGACGGCCTAAAAGAGCCCGCCCGTTCGGCCCCAAGGGCCTACGCGGCGAGGAACCTCGCCCGGGCCCTCTGGACGTGCTTTTCGGGCGGGGAGCCGTCGACGACCTCCTCGACCCGTCCGTCCGGCCCGAGGAGGAAGGTCACGCGACGGGCGCTTCCCCGCGGTCCGAGGACCCCGTAGCGCCCCGCGACCTCCTTCGAAGCGTCGGCAAGAAGGGGGAAGGCGAGCCCGTACTTGCGGGCGAACGCCTTCTGCGCGGGGCAGTCGTCCACGCTCACCCCGATCACGTGCACGCCCTTCGCGGCGAAGTCGGAGAGCTCGGACTGGAACCCCTTCGCCTCGACCGTGCACCCCGGGGTGTCGGCCGCCGGGTAGAAGTAGAGGACCACCGGCGAGCCCCTGAGCGACGAGAGCCGAAACGCTCGTCCGTCCTGGTCCGGCGCCTCGAAGTCGGGGGCGGTATCTCCGATCGCTACCATCGCTCCCCCACGGGGGCGGGGCTACTTTACCGCCGCGGAGCCCGGTCCTCAGCCCGAGGCGACGGTCACCAGCGTCTCGGTCGCCTTGATCCCGGGGACGCGGCGGATCTTGTGCACGACCACGTCCAGCGCCTGGTTGATCTGCGGCGCCTCGACCTTGACGATGAGGTCGAACGGGCCGGTCACCGCCTGGACCTCCGTGACCCCCGCGACCGCGCGCACGCGGCGCAGGACCTCCTCGAGCTTCCCGACGTCGGTCTCCACCAGGAGGTAGACGCTCTCCATCGGGTCGGCGGCCGACCCCCCGCCCGCTCTTCAAGCTACCGGTCCGAGGGAAGCGGCGGCGACCGGACGAAGGCAAGATATCCTCAAGGTAGGCTCGGGTCGGCCCCGTGAACTCGAGAAGGACGGCGGACCGCGCGGCCCGCTTCGACCGATGGTTCGACTACCCGCGGGCAGCTTCGCCGAGTGTCGCCCACGACGGGCGGACCGTCTACTTCCTCTCCGACCGAGCCGGCCTACCCCACGCCTGGCAGATCGACCGGGAGGGCGGAGAGCCGAGGTCGTTCTTCGGCGGCGCGGAACGGGTCGCGGGAGTCCTACCCAACCCGGGCGGCCCCGGAGCGGTCGTCGCCGTCGATCAAGGGGGCGACGAGCACTACCAG
Source organism: Thermoplasmata archaeon (assembly GCA_021817605.1). Classification (GTDB taxonomy): domain Archaea; phylum Thermoplasmatota; class Thermoplasmata; order Lutacidiplasmatales; family UBA184; genus Lutacidiplasma. The sequence goes on from JAKAUN010000011.1 coordinate 9,446, forward strand.
CTCGTGCTCGCGGACGAGGGCGGCCGCGTCGTCCGAGAGCTCACCTCCGAGCCGTCGCGCATCCACCGCCCGGGAGCCTGGACCGAGGCCGGCGAGTTCTTCTTCACCTCCAACGAGCGCGACGTGCGCTTCTTCGACGTCTATCGGGTCGTCCCGCACGACCCCGGCCCTGTGCGACGGGTGCGCGCCGAGGATGCCCTGGTCGACGTGCTGGACGCCCGCGAAGGCCGGCTGCTGCTCGCCCGGGCGAACACCAACCTCGACAGCGACCTGCTGCTGAGGGACGGTAGCTCCGAGACCGTTCTCCTCCCGCACGAGGGGGAGGTCACGGTCTTCGACGCGCTGCTGCGCGGCGGCAGGGCCTACGCCGCCGCCAACCCCGAGAGGGAGGTCGCCGCCCTCTTCGCCCTGGCCCTCTCCGGCGGCTCCCCCGAGCTCCTCGCGGCCTTCGACGGCGATCTTGAGCATATCGCCGCCGACCGCACGGGAGAGCGGCTCTGCCTCGCCTACAACGACCGCGGCTACTCGCGGCTCGCCCTCTTCGACCTTCGCCGCTCGGAGCTCACCCCCGTCGACCTTCCCGAGCCGGGCGTGGTGGGCTCTCTCGTGGCGGCGCCGGACGGCAGCGAGTTCCTCTTCCCTCTCTCCGGGGCGTCGCTCGGAACCGATATCTTCGCCGTGGAGGCCGAGCACGCGACCCTCCGCCGTCTCTCGCTGCCTTCGGTCGCCTTTCCCGGGGCCCGGACGCTCCCGACCGTCTTCGAGGTGAGGGCCTCGGACGGCCTGTCCGTGCCGTCCTGGAGCTACGAGCCCGAAGGCCCGTCGCGAGGCACCATCGTCCTGGTCCACGGCGGTCCGGAGTCCCAGGCCCGGCCGAACTTCTACCCCCTGTGCAGCTTCCTCCTCGGCGAGGGCTACCGCATCGTCCGGCCCAACGTGCGCGGGAGCCTCGGCTACGGGCGCTCCTTCGTGCATCTCGATGACGGGCGGCGGCGGATGGACTCGGTGCGCGACCTCATGGAGACCGTCCGCGCCCTCCGCGACGGAGCCACTCCCGTGAGGCTCGGCGAGGACGAGCGGATCGGGGTCTTCGGGGGGAGCTACGGAGGGTTCATGGTCCTCTCCTCGATCACCACCTACCCCGAGCTGTTCGACGCGGCGGTGGACGTGGTCGGCATCTCGAACTTCATCACCTTCCTCGAGCGGACCGGGGCGTGGCGCCGCAAGGTCCGCGAGGACGAGTACGGGAGCCTGGAGCGCGACCGAGACTTCCTCACTTCGATCTCGCCTCTCCACCGGGCCGACCGCATCCGAACCCCGCTTCTGGTCGTCCACGGCGAGAACGACCCCCGCGTGCCGCTCTACGAGGCCGAGCAGATCGTCACCGCCCTCGAACGTCGCGGCGTGCCCGTAGAGTTCCTCCGCTACGCCAACGAGGGCCACGGCCTCGTCCGACGCGAGAACCAGCGCGAGGCCTACCTGCGGGCCGCCGCGTTCTTCGACCGGCACCTGGCCCGAGGAGGCTGACCGGCGCCGTGCCCGCCCGCCGAGCACGCCGCCCGGGACCTTCCGCCCCCCCGAGGGGGGCGCGCGCCCTCTCTGTGGTCGACACGCTCACCGAGCGGGCGGCCACCGTACGACCCGGGAAGGGAAGCCGCATCGGCCTCTACGTCTGCGGCCCGACCGTCTACAGCGCGGCCCACGTGGGACACGCGAGAACCTTCCTCTACTTCGACGTCGCCCGACGGTTCCTCGAGGCCGAGGGGTTCTCCGTGCGCCACGTGATGAACGTGACCGACGTCGAGGACAAGATCGACCACCGGGCCTCGCTGCTCGGCATGAGCTCCCGAACGCTCGCCCGGGCCGAGGAGCGGGCGTTCTTCCGCGACCTCACGTCGCTCGGCGCGAGGCTGCCTCATTTCCGCCCCCGGGCGGGCGAGTACGTGCCCCGGATGATCGAGGTCGGACGCGCCCTCGAGCGGACCGGCAGGGTCCGGCGCAACGGCGACGAGTGGGTCTACGAGCCGCCCGACCGCCCGGAGGGGGAGAACTTCCCCACCGGACGCGAACTTGCCGCCCACGTCGTTCCCGAACCCGGCCATCGGTTCGGAGGAGGCAACGGCCGCGAGCGCGCGATTCTCGTCTGGAAGCTCCAGGAGCCGCCCCGACCGTCCTGGCCGAGCCCGTGGGGGCGCGGCGTGCCGGGCTGGCACCTCGAGTGCTTCGCGATGGCCTCCGAGCTGCTCGGCGTGCCGGTCGACCTCCACGGGGGCGCGCGCGACCTCATCTATCCGCACCACTACGCCGAGAACGAGATCGCCCTCGCGCTGCGCGGGAGCCGTTTCAGCCGGGTCTTCCTGCATACCGGCTTCGTGTTGCAGGGCGGGACGAAGATGGCGAGGTCGACCGGCAACCTCGCCCCGCTGCGGAGCGCCATTCGCGCGGCCGGGGCCGGCACGCTGCGCTGGTATCTCCTCGGGCGTTCGTTCCACGACCGGCTCCCGTGGCACGACGAGGAGCTCCTCCGCGCCAAGGAGGCCTACGGCACGGTGCGGGGGCTCTTCTCCGACTGGGTCTCCCCCGGCGCCGGAGGCCGCGTGGGGGCGGCAAGCGCGCGTCGGCTGCTGGCCCGGACGCGCAGCGCCCTCGGCCATGGGCTGCGTTTCGAAGCGGTCATCCCGGAGCTCGAGCGGCTCGCCGAGGAGCTCGCGCGGTCGCCGTCCTCCCACGCCCCTCGGGGGGAACGCCGGGAGGTCCGAGAGCTCCTTGGCGAGGTCGAGCGGAGGACCGGACTGCCGCTCCTCTAGGCCGGAGAGCGCTCGACGACGAGGCTGAGGCCGTTGCCTCCGCCCATGCAGAGGGTGGCGAGGCCGAGACGACCGTGCTCGCGCACGAGCGAGTGCACGAGGGTGACGACGATCCGCGCGCCGCTCGAGCCGATAGGGTGGCCGAGGGCCACCGCGCCGCCGTGGACGTTGAACCGCTCGTCGGGAAAGGCGAAGGCCCGCTGGACGGCGATGGAGGCCGAGGCGTAGGCTTCGTTGTGCTCGACGCGGTCGAAGCTCGAGGGGGAGAGTCCGGTCCGCTCGAGGTGTTTACGCACCGTGGGGATCGGCGCCTCCATCACGTCGCGCGGGGCGACGCCACTCTCCTCGGCCGAGTGGATCCAGGCGAGGGGACTCGCGCCCCGGCGGCGTACCTCGCGCTCGCTCGCCAGGACGAGCGCGGAGGCCCCGTCGGAGAGCTTGGAGGAATTGCCGGCGGTGCAGACGCCGTCCTTGACGAAGACCGGCGGCAGGTGCGCGAGCTTCTCGAGGGTCGTGTCCGGGCGAGGGCCCTCGTCGCGCCCAAGGCCAGGACTCCGCACCGAAGGGTCGGCGGGGACCGGCACGATCTCCGCGTCGAACACCCCGTTGGCCACCGCGCTCGAGGCCCGAAGATGGCTGCGCAGGCCGAAGCGGTCGACGTCGTCCCGGGAGAGGCCGAGCTTGCGCGCGACGCGCTCCCCGGTGAGGCCCATGAGCTCGTGCTCGTCGTAGGCGTCGACGAGCGAATCGTGCTGCATCGCGTCCTCCAGCACGTGGGGCCCCGGCGGGCTGCCCCAGCGGACGGACGGGTCGACCAGGTAGGGAGCGTTTGACATGCTCTCCATCCCGCCGACGAGGACCAGGTCGAAGTCGCCGGCCCGCACGAGCGCCGAGCCGAGCTGGAGCGCCTTCATGCCCGAGCCGCAGACCATGTTGACGGTCACCGCCCCGACCGCGTCGGGGACCCCCGAGCGCCTCAGGACCTGGCGTGCCGGGTTCTGCCCGGCCCCGGCCTGGATCCCCTGGCCGAAGACGACCTCCTGCACGGCGGAGGCCTCTAGCCCCGCGCGCTCGATCGCGGCGCGCGCGGCGATCGCGCCGAGCTCGACCGCGGGGCGTCCCTTGAGCGAGCCTCCGTAGCGGCCGATCGGGGTCCTCGTCGCCGAGAGGATCGCCACCCGCTCGGCGTAGCCTCCCGGGGCCGGACGGCCCGCGGAGGAGTCGGTCTGCATCTACGCCTCGCAGAACTGTCGGCCGCCCGTCCGCGGTGGCGGCCGGCTAGTCTTCCTCGACGCGCGGGGCCAGAAGGTAGCGGCCCTCGCCGCGACCCATCCCCATCGCGAACTCGATCTTGAGCGGGTACTCGTTGCCCACGTGAAGCGTCGCCTCTTCGGAGGCGATCGACTTCACCATCGCAGAGAAGAAATCGAGAGGATACATGCTCTTGACCGGCTCCTTCACGTCCAGCCGGGCGAGCGTCTCCTTCGGGATCCTGAGGTCGAGACGGTCGGTGTCGCCCTCGGAATGCATCGTGAACGCCTCGGGGTCGAGGGTGAGCGTCACGTGGTCGGTGAAGCTCTCGCTGCCGCGGATCCCCTGGCGGACATCCTCGGTCTTGACGGTGACCAGCGCGGGAGGGCTCACGTTGGGGACCTTCGGGTCGGTGATCCCTGCCGGGTCGACCACCGCCATCTGGCGGGTCACCCGCCCGACGGAGGCGACCAGGCGGTTCTTCCCGTCGAACTGGAGCTCGAGGACGTCACCCGGCTTCGAGAGCCGAAGGACCTCCTTGAGCTTCTCGACATCGACGCCAATCTCGGTCGGCTCCCCGGTGAACTCCTCGAAGACGGACCTCTGGAGCTTGAGGACGAGCATCGCCACGTGCGACGGGTCCACCGCCTTCGCCTCCAGGCCGTCCTTGGAGACCGACAGCTTGACCTCGCTCACGAGCGTGGAGACGACATCGACCAGCTCCCGAAGGACCTCCATCTTCACTCGGAGCTTGAACATCCTAAGACCTCGGCGGCGGCTCACATCGGCCCTCTCTAAAAGGCTTGCGAGAACGGGGGCCGACCGAACCTGTTTTTTCGGCGGAGAACGATCCCCCCCGCGTGACGGAGCTCGCCTACCTTCCCACGATCGACGACGCCTACCTCCGAACGTTCCGCGCCCGGGTCGTGGCCCTCCCCCCGGGAGGCGTCGTTCTCGACCGCACCTACTTCTACCCGACCGGCGGCGGCCAGCCGTGCGATTACGGCACGCTCTCGGCCGCCGGGGTCGGCTCCTGGGAGGTGGTGGACGTCACGAAGTCGGGCGCCTCGGTCGTCCACCGTCTCAAGGCGTCGGCCTCGGTCCTCCACCAGCTCAAGGTCGGCCTCGAGCTCGAGGGGAGCATCGACTGGGAGCGACGAGAGCGCCACATGCGACTGCACACCTCCCAGCACGTCCTGAGCGCGAGGATCTTCGCGCGCACCGGCCGCCGCACCCGGCGCGCCTCCTTCGCCGGGGTCCGTGCGACGCTCGACCTCGAAGGGCCGATCCCCGACACGGCGTGGGAGGAGCTCGCCGCCGACCTGAGGGAGGTCGCCGCGAGCGGCCAGCCGATCCGGATCCGCCAGGTCCCCCGCGCCGAGTGGGACCGCAACCCTCTCTCCGCCCGCTCCGGGCTCGTCCCGCTCCCTCCCCAGGTCGACCCCGTGCGGGTGATCGACATCGGGAGCGTCGACATCTGCCCCTGCGGGGGGACCCATCTCCGCACGACCACCGCTATGGGGGGCCTCGAGCTCGAGCCGCCGACCCCGCTGCCGGACGGCGGGGTCCGCGTCGCCTTCAGGCTGGGGGGCGGGCCGGCCGAGGGTCCGAGCGCGTAATCCCGTAGACGTGGACGTCGTGCCAGCGGCCGTGGTGGAACAGCGCCGAGCGCAGCGTTCCCTCCCGCCGAAAGCCGACCTTCTCGAGAAGGCGGGCCGAGGGGAGGTTCGCGACATCGCAGGTCGCGCCGATCCGCTCGACCGTCTCGGTCCGGAAGAGGTGGTCGACCAGGAGGCCGACCGATTCGCTGCCGGCACCCTGGCCACGTGCGGCCGGGTGCCCCACGACGTACCAGACGTCCAGGTACTCGAGCACGGGATGGGCGCGGTAGTGTCCGAGCACCCCGACCGTTAGGCCGTCAGCCCGTCGCTCGATGGCGAACCGGGGGGCGAGGGACGTAGGGTCGTCCGGCGCGCTCTCGAGCGAACGGCAGAACTCCTCGAACGTCTCCTGGCTGTAGCGGTCGAACGGTGCGACCAGCTCGGGGTCGTTGTACCAGCCGAAGACCTCCTCCCGGTCGTCGGGCGTCAGGGGGCGGAGGCGCACGTTCGCGCCCTCGAGGACGGCCATCGTCCCCTCAGCTCGCCGAGCCGGTGGGAGCCGCGGGACGCTCCTCCGGGCCGTCGTCGTCCGCTTCGGAGCCGCCGAGGGGCTCCCCGGGCGGCGCGTCGCCCTGCGGGCCCCGGTACTCGAGGGCCTGGCGGTGGCCGGAGGTCGTGAGGGAGTAGACGCTCTTCGGCTCGGAATAGCCGACCACGTACTGGGTCCGCTGGTAGATCATGCGGGCCATCTCGAGCGCGCGAAGGGTGTTGCGCAGCTCCCCCGGGTCCTCGTGCGGGAAGCGCCGAAGGATGCCGAACTCGGTGGCCCACTGCGACGCCTCGAACCGCACCTGGTGGCCGTGGTGCTCGAGGAGATGGAGCAACACCAGCCGCCTGACGCGGTCGTTCTCGTACGGGGTCGCCACCACGGTTCCCCCGGCTCAGGAGATCGTCGTGATCTCGTAGCTGACGTCCATGCCCTTGAGGCGATCGTGCATTCGGGAGGTGAGGGCGAGGATCTCCTCGAGGGTCGTCTTCTCCTTCCAGCGGAAGACGAAGTCGTGCATCCCTATGGACTCGTCGAACCCCAGCGATCGCATCGCCTCGCGGACCTTGGGGGGACTAGCCCCCTCGGAGTGGAACGTCATTCGAACGTACGTTCGCATCCGATAGCTCCCGTGGGGACGTGGGGCGGTCCGATTTTAGGGGTTCCTTTGCATATATATGCTTGCGCAGCTCGCAGCCCTCCGTCATGTCCGAGGGGCGCCCGGGGGGTCCGGTCGTGGTCACGGGAGGCGCGGGAGCGATCGGCTCGATCCTCGTCCGCGAGTTGCTGGCCGAGGGACGGGAGGTCCGCGTCGTCGACAACCTCTCGAGCGGCCACAAGGAGCTCCTTCCGTCGCCGGGGTCCGCCGCCCGCCTCAGCTTTCATCTCACCGACCTAGCGCGGGAGGGGCTTCCCCCGGCGGCGGCCGAGGGGGTCGAGGAGCTCTGGCATCTCGCCGCGAACCCGGACATCCGCAAGGGAACGGCCGATCCGAGGATCGACCTCGAGAACGGCACCCTCGCGACGTTCCACGTCCTCGAGAGCGCGCGAACGGGCGACATCCCGCGCGTGAGGTTCTCCTCTTCGAGCGTCGTCTACGGCCTCGCGTCGGTCCAGCCGACCCCCGAGACCTACGGTCCGCTCGCCCCGGAGTCGCTCTACGGGGCGGCGAAGCTTGCCTCGGAGGCGATGGTCTCCGCCTACGCCCATTCCTACGGTCTCACCGCCCACATCTTCCGCTTCGCCAACATCATCGACGGACGGATGAAGCACGGCATCCTCTACGACCTGTTCCAGAAGCTCGCCAGGGACCCGAGCCGGCTCGAGGTGCTCGGCGACGGCCGCCAGGCGAAGAGCTACCTGCGCACCGAGGACTGCGTGGCGGGGATGCGTACGGCGACCCGCGGAGCGAACGAGCCAGTGAACTTCTTCAACCTCGGCGCCGCCGATCGCATCACGGTCCGGGAGATCGCCGAGAAGGTCGTCCGCGCGCACGGAGGCGGGGCACGCATCGACTACCTAGGTGGGGACCGGGGGTGGACCGGGGACGTTCCCCTCCAACTGCTCTCGATCGAGAAGCTCGGCCGTCTCGGCTGGAAGCCGTCCTTCACGAGCGCCGGGGCGATCGACAAGACCATCGGGGAGCTCCGAGAGGCCCTCCACGGTACGCCGTGACCGCCCGCCGCCCCACGGGGGAGGGGAAGGCGAGCGACACCCTCCCCGACGCCACGGTCCGACCGACCGCGGTCCCCGCCGGCCGGGGCCCGGCGAGCGTGCTGGTCGAGATCCCCGTGAAGGACGACCCGCATCTTCCCACAACGGTCGCCTCCCTCGTCGGGCAGAGCCGACGGCCCGACCGGGTGCTCGTCGTCGCGACCCCCGAGACCCCGGAGGCGCTCCTCGAGGAGGCTCGTCGGCGCGCCGCCGGCCTCCCCTTCGAGGTCCTCCGGGTTCCCGGCTACGTGGTCGAGGCGCGCCAGGCGGCGATCCCCCACGTCACCGAGGAGATCACCGTCTTCCTCGACTCCGACAACGCCGGGCCGGCAAACTGGCTCGAGCTGCTCGTCGCCCCCGTGGAGAAAGGGGCGGACTACAGCGGGGGACCGACCCGCCCGAGCCGCCCCCCGGAGAACTGGGTCGAGCGCTACATCGCCCTCCTCGAGAGGTCGATCTACGAGGAGCTTGTCCCCGGGCGGCTCGTCTACCTCCCGCTCCAGAACACCGCCTGGCGCTCCTCCGTGGTCCGCGGGCTCGGGTTCGACATCCGCATCCCCGGCGCGGAGGACCACGACCTCGAGAGCCGGGCGGCCGCGGCGGGGTATCAGGGCGTTTTCGTGCCCGAGGCGTGGGTGAGCCACGACAAGTCGAGCGTCACGGACTTCTTCGCCTGGGCACGGCGGCGCTACCGCGCCTACCTGCTTCCGATGGCGATGTCGCTGCTCAAGAACGGCGAGCTCCGCGGGCGGCTTGGGGAACGCCGTCGGCTCGTCCGTCACCCCCTCGCCTGGGTCGAGGAGCTCGTCAAGCCGCTCGCCCTCCTGCACGCCTGGGGCCGCTGGGCCCGCCTGGGAGGCAGCGCTTCACCACCCCCTTCCGGCGGCTAGGCCGGCCAGGGGGACGGTCGGGACCCGGCTCCCCGAGCGGGCTGCGCAAAGCTTTATGGAAACGCCTGGCTCGGCGGGCCGATGACCTCCAAGGGGACGGAAAGCGGCTCGGTCACCCAGGCCGGGGAGCTTGTCCGACTCGAGTACGATCTCTGGGCCGAGACCGGCGGCAAGACCGAGCTCCTCGACACGACGCACGAGGAGGTCGCCCAGGGGGCAGGGGACGCGGCGACGCCGGGACGGCCGTGGGGGGCCCGCCCGCACGAGATCGGAGGCGAGTTCTTCCCCCGCGGGATCGAGACCGCTCTGGTCGGCGCGAAGATCGGCGAGGAGGTCGAGCGGGAATTCGCCCCGGCCGACGCCTTCGGGGAGCGGGACCCGAACCTCATCGAGCTGTTCAGCATGCACGAGATCGAGCGCCTGCCCGAGATGCGGCGGCAGGACGCTCACCTCGACCTCGGCACCGTCCTCACGATCAACGGACGACGCGGCCGGGTCACGACGCTCACGGCGGCCCGGGTGCGGGTCGACTTCAACCCGCCCTTCGCCGGACGCAAGGTGAAGGGGAAGTTCAAGGTCGTCGAGAAGATCACCACCGCCGCCGAGCAGGCTCGCGCGATCGTCGAGCTGCAGTATGGCCACTCCTCCGAGTTCCATGTCGAGCTCCACGACAAGACGCTCACCCTCAAGGTCCCCGACCGGGCGAAGTTCGACCCGGCGTGGATCGTCGCGAAGGCCCGTGTCATCGACCGTCTGCGCTCGAAGCTTTCCCCCGAATCGGTCCGCCTCCTCGAGGAGTACCTGAGTCCCCGAGAGGCCAAGGCGGAGAAGGAGGGAGCGCCCGCAGCCCCGAAGGCGGCCTCCGCCGAGACCTCGGCCAGCTCTGAGGAGAAGGGCGAGGCAGCGGCGGAGAAGGCTCCCAAGCACCCGGCCCGCCGCACGGCGCATCCGCCCACCGAGGCGAGCCCTGCCGCGCACGCGGAGAAAGGCTCCCACGGCGCCGGCGGGGAGTCGGCGTGAGCGCCGCGGCGCCACGCTCTCCTCACCGCCTGTTTCTGGTCCTCACCTTCGTCGTCGCGGCGATTGTCGGCGTGGCCATCGCCTACTTCGGGATCTCCGGGCGCCTCGGCGGGCCCATCCCTTGAGGCTCGCGGTGCGAAGCGAGGCGAGATAAACCGCCGCGGAGCTCGGTCCCGCCGTGACGGCTCTCTCCGGCGCGGAGTCGGACCGCGGCGCCTACTCCGGCTGGATCGCGGGATGGATCGTGATCATCGCCATCCTGGCGATTGGCACGGTCCTCTGGCTCAGGTACCACCCGTAGGGGGGTCGTCGGAACCGCCGGGGTCCCGGGCCCCGGGCCAGCGGTAGAGGTAGACATCGGTAGCCGAGTCGTAGGCCTCCGGCGTCCAGCCCGGGACACGGTGGCAGTGGCTCACCACGCGGCTGCCGGGGGAGAGCTCCCGCTCGAGCTTGGGGCGCAGACGCGCCATCGCCGCCGGCCAGAGGAAGGCGGTGACGACGGTCGCCGGCCGGAAGTCGAGGTCGAAGAGGTTGCCCCAGCGGATGCTGACGAGGTCGCGGAACGGGCCGAGCGCCCGGCGCAGCCGGAGGATCCCGACCCTCAGCGGCTCGACCTCGACCGCCACGACCCGTGCCCGGTAGGTGCGAGCGGCCCGGAAGACGATCGCCCCGGTCCCTGCCCCGAGGTCGTAGAGCGTGTCGCGAGGGGAGAGCTCCGAGAGGCGGAGCATCTCGCGCACCGCGGCCGGTGGGGTCGGCTGGTAGCCGGCTCCGAAGAGGAACGAGGCGAAGACGAAGTAGGCGAGGCCGATCGTGGCGGCGAGGAGGACCCAGGCGAGGAGGAGGGTATCGATCGGCATCCCTCGCCTATCGACGCTCTTCGGCGACCAGGCGGTCGGCGGCGCTGCGGGGGTCGAGCTTGCGGGCGACCACCTGGTCGACCAGCCGGCGAAGCTCCGCCTCGGCCTCGAGACGAAGGGTAAGCTCCCGGGTGAGCTCGTCGCGCACTCGGCCGACGATCTCGTCGGAAAGCCGGCGGCGCTCGGCCTGTCGGTGGACGTCGGAGCCCGCGACGAACCTCTCGTGCTCTTCGATGGCGGACCAGAGCCCCGGGATCCCCGAGGGGACGGTCGCCGAGGTGCGCACGACCCGGGCACGCCATCCGTCCGGGCCGGGACCGAGCCCGGCAAGCTCGGAAAGGTAGCGCTCGGCCGTCTCCGAGCCGGGAAGGTCGGACTTGTTGACGCAGAAGATGTCGGCGATCTCGAACAGGCCGGCCTTGAGCGTCTGGACCTCGTCGCCGAGGTGCGGGACGAGAACGACCACCCGGGTCGACGCGATCTCGCGGATCGCCACGTCGACCTGCCCGCTGCCGACCGTCTCGACGAGGATGACGCCAAAACCTGCCGCGTCCATGAGACGCGCGACGTCCCGCGTCGCCGCGGCCACCCCGCCGGAGGCGCCGCGGCTCGCCATCGACCGGAAGAAGACCCCCGTGTCGTCCGCGCGACGCTCGAAACGGATGCGGTCCCCGAGGACCGACCCACCGGAGAACGGGCTCGAGGGGTCGATCGCGATGACGCCGACCGTCGTGCCGGCGGCTCGCAGCTGGGTAACGAGCGCGCTCAGAAGGCTCGACTTGCCGACCCCGAGGGGACCGGCAAAACCGATGATAGGGACCCGGCCGGTGCGAGAATAGGTCGATCGGAGGAGGAGGTCGGCCTCGGGAGCCCCGTTCTCGACCGCCGTGATCGCGCGGGCGAGAGCCCGTCGGTCCCCCCGAACGATCGCCCGGGCCGCCGGGGGTAGCGTGGTGCGTTGCCCCGTCATGGCGGAGCGCGTGCGAGCTTCTCGGCCGTCCGAACGATCTCCTCGAGCGAAGTGCCGGGTCCGAAGATCGCGCGAATGCCGAGGTGCCGGAGCCTCGTGGCATCCTCGTCGGGGATGATCCCCCCGGCGAAGACGGGGATCCGGGAGGCCTTCTCCGCCTTGAGCAGCTTGAGCACGCGTGGGAAGAGGGCCATGTGCGCGCCGGAGAGGATCGACAGCCCGATGAGGTCGACATCCTCCTCGAGCGCGGCGCGAACGATCTCCTCGGGGGTCTGGCGCAACCCGGCGTAGATCACCTCCATCCCTGCGTCACGGAGGGCGCGGGCGACGATCTTGGCCCCTCGGTCGTGTCCGTCCAGCCCGGGTTTGGCGATGAGGACACGGATCGGGCGGGTGCGCTGCTTGGCGACCACCGTGTTCCCTCGGGCCAACGACCGGGGGACGAAAGAAAAGCTTTGGGTACTGGACCCGCGAGCAGGTCCTCGGGCGCACCCAGAACAGCCCCCGGCCGTGGGAGCCAACCCCAGCCCAGAAAAGCAGCCGTCGCGTGATCTCCCTTCGTCCGTGCGTAGGCCGTGAAGGCACACGGCGGCCGCGTTCTCGGGCGGAGCGGGGAGTCGGTAAGGCACGGTTATGGGAAATTTCGAACGGTTCGGCGAGGCTCGCGCCTCGCACGGCTCACGTTCGTGCCCGGCTCCGGCCTACCCGAGCCGGGCCAATGCCCATCTAGGATAGGGGCGTAGGGCACGAAGAGTTCTTTCGGTGGGGGAAGGAAGATGTCAGTGTACGGGCCCCAGCGCACGCGAACCCTCGCATTGCTCGCCGCGGTGTTGTTCGTGATCTCGATGGGGCTTTCCATCGTGTCCCACCCCGCGGCCGGCGGCACGACAACGGGAGCTGTTTAGGCGACGACGGCACGCGGCGGGGAAGTCACAACGGCCGGGAGGGCCTCGCTCCCAGCGGCCTCCGTGCCCCAGATGCAGACCAACCACAACTGTCTCGTGGTCCACGAGATCGCCCCGGGAGGGGCCACGTCGGAGGACCCGGCGGTCGCCTACGACTCCACGAGCTACGAGCCGATCCTCAACGTATATCAGACACTCATCGCCTTCAACCGAACGTCGACAAGCTCCTACGTCCCGATCCTCTCGACCTGCGTACCGGGCACCCACGGCTGCGCTGTCGACTACAACCTGGGAAGCGTCGCCGGTAGCGAGCTCGTGGCCGACGCGTCGGCCGGGCCCGCCCTGGGAGAACCGACCTACTATACGTTCCCGATCGACCCGGCGGCGAGGTTCTACGATCCAGGGATCGGGGCCAGTTTCCCCGTCTACCCGTCCGACGTGATGTTCTCCGTTGCTCGGACGCTCGGCTACGCCAACCTCCCGGCGGTCCAGCTCACCAACGGTTGAATGCTCGCGCAGGCGCTCCTCCCTCTCTGAAATGCGAACTTCGACTTCAACTCGACCGCGAACGCGCCCATGCATTACCCCTACAACAACACCCCGTACAACATCCTCTCCTCGATGCGGGTCAACGACAGCGCCTACTGCCCGGCGTCCGCGCTCGCTGCCGCGGGGTGCATCACGTTCGTAGCGAGCGGCTCCGGGCACGGCTGGCCGTTCTTCCTCACCCTTTTGGCGAACGGCCTGGGCGCGAGCGTGGTGCCGTGCGGCGTCTTCTCCTTCCACGGTGCTGGCCTACCGGGGTTCTCGACGAGCGCCTCCGGCGGGGACGGCTCGTGCCTGCTGCCCGGAGGCGCCCGGAGCACGACGAGCGCGTCGTTCCAGTCGTTCTTGGCGAGCAGCTCGACCGGCGGGAACAGCAGCTACTGGGACTCGGTCCAGCTCCGCGCCCTCAACGCACCGAACGCGGATCCCTGGCCGCGCGGCAACCTCATGGGCTCGGGACCGTACTACGCCGTGGCGCCCTCGTGGGCAAGTGGCTACACCCCGCATGCGAGCCCGGCCTACGTGGAGCCCTCCGGCTGCAGCGGGGCGCGGTCGTACATCTACGTGGGCTACTGTGAGCCGGCGCCGGGCAGCTACATCCCTCAGGTCAACGTGACCTACGATCCGAACGACTCCGCCTCGATCAGTGGGTTCACAGTCGGTACGATCGACGTAGGACAGATCCAGGCTCCCGACACCGTCTCTTCGCTGCTACCTCTCGTCAATCAGAGCAAGGTGCAGTACACGGTCGCGCACTCGCTCTTCAACAGCGCGCTCGCGTTCAACTTCGACTGGAACTCCTCGCTGTTCAACGCCACCTTTGGGGCTGGGGCCGTGCCCAGCGTGCCGGACGGCTTCTTCTCCAACAGCACCGCCCGCCAGTTCTTCGTGCATGCGTTCCCGTACGCCAACGTCTCGAACTCGCTGCTCTCGGTAGGAGGGGTCCCGTACAGCTTCTACGCGTGCGGTCCGATCCCGCAGGGAGTCCCCGGCTACGCCTCCAACCTCACCGCCGACGGCAATTGCCCGCAGGGAAACCCCGACCCGAACGCGGGGGACCTCGGCGGGGCCGCCTGGTGGTGGGCCCAGGGCACCAACGTTTCCTCCCCCTACTACGACCCGGCGATGGCGAATTGCACGGCCTCTGTGCCGTGCGGGTTGCCTCTGTTGGGCGAGCCAGCAGATCCGGCGCTAAGCGCGGCGCAGCCGTTGTGGATCGGCGACATCGAGGCGCACAGGCGATGCCCTGCGACCGTACGTGGTCACCGTCCAGAGCCTGCCGCCGGGCGTCAACTTCACTACCCTCGAGACCGCCTTCGCCGTACTTCCCGAGGGGTGGTTGGCGTACCCGGACCCGGCCAACCCCGTCGGTGGCTACGTGGCTCCGAACAGCCTCTATCCTGAGCTGACCTCCCTGCTGGAGCAGCTTAACAGCACGAACACGACGGCGAACCGGACCCTCTGCGGCCACTCCAGCGCGACCCCCGCGAACCTCTCCGATTGGGCGTATCATAGCGGCAACCCGCTCCCGCAGTGCGAGGGGGCCATCTACGCCCTGGTGCTGGCTCTCCTGCTCGAGGCCACCACCGCGCAGAACTCCGGACTCACGCAGCCGATGCTCGGCTACAACGAGCTCAGCCAGCTCGTAGGGAAGCTCGGCCTCTTCGTGTGGTACGGCCAGGCCAACGCCGTCCCTGAGGTCGCCCCGTGGGTCAACCTCCCCTCGCTTAACCTCAACCCGGCTCTGCGCGGTAGCAACGACCAGCCGTGGTTCCACGTGCAGTTCAAGGGGACGAACTCGGTGACCTTCAAGGAGCTCAAGCTCCCTGCGGGTGCGCACTGGGGCGTCAACTCGACGTACGGGTTCCCGAACGACACCACAGTCGCAGCGGGCAAGGGTACCGCCGGATCCGTGACCATCAGCTCCGTGCCTAACGGGCCGTTCTCGTTCCAGATCGTCCCGCCGACGGGCTACGGGGTCGCGAAGATCATGGGACCGGGCTCCCCCAACCAGACCTCAGCGAACATCGCCGCCAGCACGACCTTCAAGGTGCTGTTCGGCCAGCTTCAGTCCTACCAGTTCGTCCAGAGCCTGACGGTAGGCAAAGGCAAGCTGCACATGTACACCGGTGCGCCCTGGTTGGTCTACATCAACACGTCACTCCCGCACGGTGGAGACCCGAACCACTACGTGGTCAACGGAGCTGGGACCTACACTCCGGCGCCGCTCTTCCTCCCGAAGGGGGGGCACTACAAGTTCACGGTCGTTGGGTTCCCCAGCATCTACAAGGCGCTGCCGAGCCACGGCGGCTTCGGCGTTCCGGCCAAGGCCATGCAGAAGCTGATCAAGTTCAAGCTTCTGACAGAGGTCGTGAAGTTCAAGGAGTCTGGCCTCACGAAGGGGGCCACTTGGACGGTCACACTGACCGGAGCGGCGGGCGCCTCTGCGGCTTGGTTCGCGGCGGATTGCGGCGGCCTCGGCTGCTCGCAGACGACGGACAAGGCAGTGCACGTGTTCCGGCTGCCCACGGGCAACTACACCTACAGCGCGACCGGGTCCACGACAGTGACCGGTTACGTCAACGTGACCGCGCCGTCCGCGGCGCAGGTCATCACGGTGACGTTCTAGGCCAGGTAGGACGGACCCGCCGTACCCACCCCGGCAACGGGGTGGGTCCAACCCCTTTCATCCCCCGGGGCCGATTCGGGCTCCCGAGGAGGGCTCGAGCCGGCCGTTCCGGCGCGGAGCGCGAGAAAAGAGAGCGCTCCCCGTAGAGGGGAGCGGTCCCTCGAGCCCCTACGACTCAGCCTTTCGCAGATGCCGGGCGACGACGACGTAGACGCCGAGGAGCGCAAAGGCGACGCCCAGAAAGAACAGCAGGTTAGGGGTCTCAAGGACCAGGAGCAGGAAGCCGCTCATGAGGAGCGCGACCGCGGTCCAGAGCGGCACCTGGTGGTAGGCGGGCGGTTCCGGTCGGGAGACGACCACTTGGCTTCCTGAGCTCATGCACTCGTCCTCCCGGGTTCTCCGAGCCGAAACGTCCACCGCGGACTCCGCCGTACCTTACGGGTGGCTCGGCGGCGAGTGCGGATGCTGGCCGGAAGCGAACGAGCTCTGGATCCACTGGAGCACGCTCGCGGCATGGGTCCAGGACGGGACGTGCGAGATTGCCGTCGAAATCCCCGGAGCGAAGCCCGCTTGCGCCGCGGTGGCGGCGCCAGCGACCGCGACTCCCAACCCCGCGAGCACCTTGACAGCTACGGCCGACATCATGGTAATCGACCGTTCTTTCGGGCTCCCCCTAGTTAAAGGGTTGCCCAACACGAGGACCGCCGGACGGGACCGCCGGGGGGATTCCCAGCGACCTTCCCCCGGCGGTGCGGGCCGGGGGATCGCGGGCCTCAGAGCGCCCAGTAGTGATGCTGCTCGGGGTTGCCGCCGATCCGTTGCTGGGCGACGGCGTGGTCGAGGACCAGGTGGGCGAAGAACCGTCCGTGCTCGTCACTGCCCGGAGGATCGTTCGGGAAGAAGAAGCCGTCCCGCTGGAGCGCCAGCCAGAAGAGCTCGGGCGTGAGCGGGTGGTCGGGGGTCCCGTCGTTGGCGCTCAGCGGGGCCACTTCGAGGGCGCGCCCAATCAGGTCGCTGGACGACCGATGCCGAAGCTGCATGCCTCCCCGAGCGGTTGGCAGGATATCTAGACCCGGTGTGGTCCGGCCCACCCCCGCGGCGGCCCCCCCGGGTCTCCCGCCGAGGGGCTAAATCAAGGCCAAGAGGTCGAGCAGGACGTTGCCGGCGAGGATGCCGGCGAAGGCACCGAGGGCCAGCAAGACGACGAACGGGATCTGGGGAGAGACCCACACCCGTCGGACCCCTTTGTGGGCAAGGCTGACCGCGAGCTCGCGGCGCCGCTGCTGGTCCTCGGCCGACGTCTCCACGTCCTCGGAGAGGCCGTCCTCGCCGAGCACCGGGTCACGGACCCATACGAACCGGTAGGGGAGCAACTCGACCGGTAGCGAGTAGCCGGTGAAACCCGCCGGGAAGCTGAACTCGCCGCGTCGCACGTTGCGCACTGCCACCGACAAGGGGACAACGAGGGAGAAGACCGCGGCGTTGGTGAGCATGGTGATCGAGAACGGGAGGATGGCGAGCACGGGGGAGGCGGCCGCGGGAGGGACGAGGAGCGGCGAGGCGAGAAGGGGGACAAGGAGACCGACGACGATCACCGCCTTGGCATCTGCCCCCCCGTAGAGGATGCCGAGCTCGAAGAGGCCCCGGGCGAGGATGACGGTAGCGAGCAGGGCGATCGCCGCGAGGGGGACCTTCCCAGGACCGAGCCCAAAGCGGGCGACGGCGGAGGCCACGACGATGAGCACCGCGAGGTAGATCGCCACCTCGATCAGTCCCAGGTAGCGCTCGCCGTGCTTGCCGAGGGCCTCGTCCCACGGGAAGAGGTGCTCGAGCGCGAACGCGGCGACCAGGAGCCAGACGAGCAGGGCGATCTCGCTGCCGGTCCCCTCGACGAAGGCGCCGAGGAGCGCCCCCCAGAGACCGAGTCCCTGCCAGAGACGGTCGTCGATCTCGCGGTTCCTCAGGTCGATCCATGCGGTCAGGGCGAGCCCGCCAGCCAGACCGAGCAGGCGGCCGGCCTCGACGAGCTGCTGCGTCGCGGTCAATCGTCCGGCCGCCCCGAGGCGGGACGAGGGTTCGCCCTCATAACGGCGCGCCGCGGTCGGAGAAGCACGGGCTCTCGGCGCCGACGTCCTCGGCAGCCGCGGGGGTGGGGGGTCCGGGGGCGCCCGTCCGCTCGCAAACGCTTTTAAATCGGCCCGACTCGCGCGCGTTCGTCCACTGACGAACAATGGTAGAGTACAAGCTCGTGATATCGGACGGGGGGTCGTCCATCGCCCGTTCGGTCACCGACCCGCAGTCGGCCGGCTTCCTGGGGAAGCGCATCGGGGAGACGGTCGGCGGCGAGCTGATCGGCGCGAGCGGCTACACCTTCCGGATCACCGGAGGGACCGACAAGAGCGGCTTTCCCATGCGCCCCGACCTCCCCGGGGCCCGGCAATCGAGGCTCTACGTGGGAGAGGGGCTGGGTTTCCACGCCCCCCGCCAGGGCATGCGCAAGCGCCGGACGTTCCGCGGCAACACGATCAGCGAGGACACGGTCCAGATCAACCTCGTCGTCGATCAAAAGGGACCGAAGCCGCTCGCGGAGCTGTTCGCCGCGTCATGAAGGTACCGAGCCAGCCCGAGGTGAGCATCGGCCTGGTCGGTCACGTCGACCACGGCAAGACCACGCTCACCCAGGCGCTCACCGGTGAGTGGACCGACCGGCACTCCGAGGAGCTCAAGCGCGGCATCTCGATCAAGCTCGGCTACGCCGACGCCGCGTTCTACCGCTGCCCGAGCTGCCCGGAACCCCTCGGCTTCTCCGTCGAGCCGGTCTGCCAGAACTGCAAGGGCCCGGCAAAGTTCCTGCGCGCTGTCTCGTTCGTCGATGCCCCCGGCCACGAGACGCTCATGGAGACGATGCTCTCGGGCGCGGCGATCATGGACGGGGCCCTCCTCCTGGTCGCGGCGAACGAGAAGGTCCCCCAGCCCCAGACCCGCGAGCACCTCTACGCGCTCGACATCATCGGCGTGCGCAAGGTCGTGGTCGTCCAGAACAAGATCGACCTCCTCACCGCCGAGGCGGCAGAGACCAACCAGAGGGAGATCGTCGAGTTCCTCCACGGCTCGCCGCTCGCGGACGCCCCCGTGGTCCCGGTGAGCGCGAACCACCGCGTCGGGATCGACGGACTCATCGGTGCCATCGAGGCGACGATCCCCACCCCGGCTCGGGACCCGGCGAAGCCTCCGCTCATGTACGTCGCCCGTTCCTTCGACGTGAACCGGCCGGGGACTCGGGCTCCCGAGCTCCGCGGCGGGGTGCTCGGCGGCTCCCTGCTCCAGGGGCGTCTAACCAAGGGCGAGGAGATCGAGATCCGGCCCGGCGTCGCCCAGGGGACGGCGGGGAGCTCCGAGGCGATCACCACGAAGGTCGTCTCCATCGTCGCGGGAGGCGAGGAGCGGGACGAGCTACGTCCCGGAGGACTCGCCGCGATCGGGACCAGTCTCGACCCGTCCCTCGCGAAGGGTGACGGCCTCACCGGCCGCCTGGTCGGTACCGCGGGGACCCTTCCTCCGGTGAGCCAGAAGATCCGGCTCCGTGCGACGCTTCTCGAGCGGGTGCTCGGCGCCCAGCGGGAGATCAAGGTCGACAAGATCCGGACGAGCGAGCTCTTGGCCGTCACCGTGGGCACGACCATCGCCCCCGGGAAGGTCACCAGCGCCCGGGGCGACGACGTCGAGCTCTCGCTCAACCGCCCGGTCACGGTCTTCCCGGGGAGCCGCGTCGCCATCTCGCGCCGCCTCCAGGCCTGGCGGCTGATCGGCTACGGCATCGTGGAAGGGCCCGGCCGATGAGGCCCGACCTCCTCGAGATCCTCCGCTGCCCGGTCTGCAAGGGGGAGCTCGAGCTCTCCGTCGCGCAGCGTGACGGGCAGGAGATCCTTCGCGGGAGCCTCGCCTGCGCCCGCTGCAGGGTGACCTACCCCATCGAGGACGGCATCCCCGACATGCTTCCCCCGGGCGAGCGCGACTGAGACGACACGCCCCGCGCGGCAGGAGCCGAGGACGGTCTACCCGCTCGGCATCGCGAGGTAGTAGTACAGGAACAGGGCGAAGAACAGCACCGTGGACACCCCGATCGACGGCAGCAGCCAGCGGATCGATCGACGCGAGCGCGCTTGGACCGAGCTACCGACGGTCACGATAGGCAACGCACCCGCGAGCCAGTAGCCCGAGAGGATCGTCTCGAACAGAGCGAAGGAGGTGCGGTTGCCGCTCGGGTAGTACACCGCGAGGGCGATCACGAGGCCGACCGAGAAGACGAGGTAGACGAGGCTCACTCCCGCGGCCTCGAGATAGCCTTCGACCGCCCGGCGGCGGCGCGGGTGCCAGGTCCTCAGGGCCGCCCACATCACCACGAAGGCGACCAGCGTGCCCGCGAGGACGTAGAAGGACGGCGAGGCGAGTCCGAGGCGGAAGGTCCCGGGACCCGGGGGAGCGATCACGCGCGGAGGCTCCTCCTACGGGGTGCTCAGGACGGCCCGCGCAGGGCCCCCGTCCCCGCCCTTGATGCGGAGCGGAAGGCAGGCGAACTCCGCCGGGCCGGAGGGGGCGTCGGAGAGCAGGAGTCCCTCCACGATGGCCACCCCGTGGCTGAGAAGATCGCGATGGACCGGGAAGCTGCCCGTCGCGTCGGCCTCGATCGAGAGCGAATCGATGCCGATCAGGCGTACCCCGAGCTGACGAAGGCGCTTCGCCCCGTCGAGGTCGAGGGCGACATAGTCCGCAAAGAACGCGAGGCGTGAGGCCCATCGCTCGGAGTTCGAGCTCTTGAGCAGGAGCCGCTCGGTGCCGCGCGCGACCGCCGAGAGCTCGGAGGGCCCGATCCTCCGGACGGAAGGAGGGACGGAGAGCACCTGGCACGGTCCGTTGAGCTGGCCCAGGTCGAGGCGGTCGACAGGGAGCCCGTCAGCCACGAAGTGCAGCGGCGGGTCGACATGGGTGCCCGTGTGGCTCCCGAGCTCGAGGATCGAGAGGTTGTAGCCGCCGTCCTTTTCGAGGGAGCGGACCCGTCGGCTGCGGAAGACCGGGTCACCCGGGAACGCGGGGGTTCCCTCGTCCAGCGGCATCGAGAGGTCGATCCGGGCCATCCGCGTCGTCCTCGGTTGCCCCGCAGGGGGGATAACGGTTCGGTCGCTGCGGAGACCCTTGGTCGGCCGCCCCAGCACGCCAAGGGTTAAGCCGACCCGTCGGGAGGGAGAGGAGCGATGGTCCGTTCAGCGCCGGAGGACGAGCCGGCCTCGGCCGACGACCTCGACGAGGTCCTCGGAGATCGAGGCCTGGAAGGCTCCCCCACGGGAGGACGACGGGGCCGGACCCGCTCGCGCCGGGTGAAGGAGCGGCCGGTGCGTCCGTGGCGCCCCACCGACGACCTCGACGACGAGCTCGACCGTCTCGCCTCGGACCGGGAGAGAAAGGGCCGCCCGCCGGCCCATCTCCGAGCTCGCGACTCGATGTTCTTCGAGCCGCTGGTCGCCCTCGCGATCATCGTCGTCCTGCTCGTCTCCCTGTTCGCCTACACCTCCAACTGGCCCCCGGTTTACGTCGTCGAGTCGAACAGCATGCAGCACGGCGCCGGCGACCACCTGGGCTTCCTCAACGCCGGGGATGTCGTCCTCGCCCAGAAGGTATCGAACACCTCCGTCCAGCCGTACTTCCCCTCGGTCCTCACCGGCTTCAAGACCTACGGCGAGTTCGGGGACGTCATCCTCTACTACCCGAACGGGTCGACCTCGGCGACACCGATCGTCCATCGGGCAATCACCTTCCTCGTCTGGGACGCCGCGAGCCAGACCTACAGCGCACCGGGACTCAGGGCTCTTCCCTGCAATGCCACGAGCCACCCGTACTACCGGACGACCTCGACGGCAAGCGGCTGCGGCACCACGGGGCTCAACGGGATCCTCTACCTCTACAACCTCGGGTGGAAGGACACTACGATCACGGTCGACTTCACGTCGAACTCCTGCCGCGGGGACCTCGGAGCCCACTCCGGCTTCCTCACCCTCGGCGACAACAACAGCTACGCCGACCAGGTCCCGGCGGCGTGCGGCACCACCGCGATCAGCTCGCTGGTCGAACCGGGCTGGGTGATCGGGGTCGCGCGAGGGCTGCTGCCGTGGTTCGGTGCCCTCAAGCTCGTTTTGGACGGCAACGCCGGGCATGTTCCCGGTGCTTCCTGGGAGTACATGGGCCTCTCGATCGCGGGGCTGCTTCTGGCCGCGGCAGGGATCCATCTTCTGCTACGCCGCCGAGAGCGCGGCGTCGATGACCGCCGGCGACGCGAGCAACGACGCGACGCCGAGCTTGGCCTCGAAGACGAGAGTGGGGAGCCGCCGGCGCGACCGGCGGTCCGCCGGTGGGAGGAGCCGCCGGCGGAGGAGGAGGCGCCCGAGCCCCGCCCGGCCCCGAGGGCCTCCTACGAGGAGCGCCGCCGCAGCCACTTCGTCTCGCGCTCCGGGTCGAACCGCCCGCACGGCCGCCCCGAGCCGCCCCCCGCGCCGGACGAGACAGAGAGCTCCTGAGACCGCCCCGACGAGGGCGGGCGAAGCGCTCTTTAACCGGTGCTCGGCTCCCGAGTTCGCGTCGGACCATGCACGTCATTGGCGGAACCGCGTCCACGGCGCTCGCCGAACGCATCTCGCGGGAGCTCGACAACGCGCCGTTCGGCATCCCGTTCACCAAGAGATTCCCTGACGGGGAGCTCTACCTGAGGGTCGGCGGCCGCCTCGAGGGGGACGATGTCGTACTCGTCCAGTCGACGCGCACCGACGAGGATCTCATCGAGCTGCTGCTGCTCGAGGATGCGGTTCGCGAGGCGGGGGCCCGCCGGACCTTCGTGGTGGTTCCCTACTTCGGCTACGCCCGGCAGGACCGTCGGTTCTTCCCGGGAGAGCCGCTGAGCGCCCGGGCGCTCTGTCGCCACGTCGAGCTGGACGCGGACGCGGTCATCACCGTCGACCTGCACTCGCCGCAGACGCTTTCCCACTTCACCAAGCCCGCCTTCGAGGCGAGCGGGATCTCGGCGCTCGCCCGCCTGCTCAAGGAGCGGCCGGTCGACGTGCTCGTCTCTCCCGACAAGGGCGGGGTCGACCGCGCGCGACGGATGGCCCAGCTCCTCGACCGCCCGTGGTTCGGCTTCGAGAAGCGGCGGATCGACTCCGATCACGTCGAGCTGAGCCTCGGCGCGGGCACGATCCCGCCCCTCGAGGGCAAGCACGCGGTCCTGGTCGACGATGTCATCACCACGGGGGGCACGATGGTCGAGGCGGCGCGGCTGCTCAAGCGTCGGGGAGCCCGCGCGGTCACCGCCGCGTGCACGCACGGGCTCTTCCTGCGCGACGCCTTCGAGCGGATCAAGGCCGTGACGGACGAGATCCTCTCCACCGACACCCTCGACAACCCGGCCGAGAAGGGTTCCGTGGCACCGGACGTGGCGCAGATCCTCAAGCGCGAGTTCCCCCCCTAGGGGCTCGGGGAGGGCCGAGAGCGAGCCGTGGCCGAGCCGAAACGGACCACCGCCGCTCGAACCGCCGAGCTCGAGGAGCTCCTGGGCGGGTTGCGAAAGGAGCTCGTCGCGCGCGACGAGGCCCCGGGCGGCACCTGGGTCGAGGACGCCGTGAGCGACCTGCTCTCGGGGAGCCGGCCCGGGTTCTTCCTCCCGCCGACCGACGGAGGGGGGCTGCTCTTCTACACCCGTCGAGGTTCCCTCGCCTTCGGCCACCTTCACGTCGGTCCCGGGGAGGGTGGGCTGGCCCGTGCGGAGGCGCTCGCCGCGGCGCTCTTCGGCGGGCTTCCGGAGGACCTCGCGGCGGTCGACCTGGGCTTCACCGGCCTCGGGGCCGAGGAGGAGGAGCCGCTCGTCGCGCGACTTGCCACGCGACCGGGCTCGACCGTCATCCGTCGCCAGGCGATGGAGCGGGTGCTCTCCGACGAGGACGGCGCGCGACCCGCGGACCCTCCCAAGGGTCTCGAGCGGCTCCCCGTGCGGGAGGTTGCCCCGGAGGCGCTCGCCGACCTCGATCGGAGGGCGCTCCGAGGATCGGTCGACGCGCTGCTGCTGGGAGGAGAGCTCGGGGACTACCAGCACTCGCTCGAGGCGACCCTGGACGACCGCCTCGGGCGGTTCCTGGACGAGGCCTCCTGCGCCCTTCTCGAGCGGGAGCCGCTCCGCCTGGTCGGGGCGATCCTCACGGCCGAGCGCTCGCCACGACGGGGGATCTTCCTTGACCTGGCGGTCGACCCCGAGCGACGCCGCCGCGGGCTTGGCCGCTACCTCCTGGGCTGGGGACTTCGCGCGCTTTGGGCTCTCGGCTACGAGAGATCGCGTCTCTGGGTCAGCGACGAGAACCGTTCCGCCCTCGCCCTGTACACGGCCTTCGGCTTCACCCCGATCGGCCGCACGAGCATCTACCGCTGGGACCGGTCGGTTTCCCCGCAGCCGCAACCCTCGCGGTAGGGGCAGCTCGGGAACATCCACGCAGGGCAGGCCGGGAGCGAGCCCGGCGTCCTTCGCTCGAGGGCCGTCTCGTAGCCCCGCCGCCGTTGCGCAAGCTCTTCGGCGTAGCCTGCGATGTCGGCCCCGAAGGAGTACTCGAGCACCTGGAGGCGGTCGCGGGGCTCCTCGGCCCGCTCGTAGGCGAGGAGGGCACGCCCGCGACGCGTTGCCGTCGCCACGCAGCGGAAGCCGAGCTCGAGGGCATACTGGGGGAACCGGGCGAGCGCCTCCTCCGGGCGGGTCCGCGACCACGCTCGGGAGGTCCGCAGGACGTACGGCTCGCCGCGCCAGCCGGCGACCTCTTCCTCGGGGGTCCAACCGAACTCCCTCAACCGGTGGACCTCTCCCGCGGGGCCGCCCTCGAGCGCCCCAACGGCGCCGTCCCAGACGTCCGAGACCGAGGAGTCGGTCACGGCAACCGGCGGGCCGGAGGCCTCGAGCGGGCTCACCGCGTCGAAGTACGCCCTCCGGGGGTAGACGAGGTCACGGTAGCGGCGGACCGAGGGGGAGGGGGCACCGAGGTCGATTCTCTCGAGGGCCGAGGCCCAACGCTCGGCGACGTCCTCCCGTGGGCGGGCGTCCTTCGCCCCGGCGAGGAGGACGTCGGAGGGCGGCGGCTCCGTCCCTTGGCAGTCGCACTGCCCCGCGGCGCGGTACTCGCAGCCACGGGAGAACCAACGGCACCTCGGGAGCCGCGACGGCTCCCGAAGTGCGATCGCCTCGCGGAGCGAGGTCGCCCTTTGCTCGAGCTCCGAGCCCAAGGCCCCCGGGTCACGGAACCCAAGGTCGTAGGCGCGGACCTTGGGAGCCCCTTGGGCGAGCCGCTGGACATGGACGAGCCGCGCCTCGTCCCGGTCCAGGAGGGCGCAGTAGAACCCGACCTGCTCGACGTACTCCGGCCGCTCGACCTTGAGGTCCCCGGGGAGGGGGTCCTCGCCCGTCTTGATCTCGACAGGCACCTCGGCGAGGAGGTCGATCCGCGCCGACACGCCGCGTCGGCGCAGCCGTACCTCGAAGGCGCCCTCGTGGGGGAGCGCGATGTTGATCCCGCGATGGATGGCGCGTCCCGCCTCCATCCGGGCCCGTCGCTCGGGGGCGACGGGAGCCGGGCCGCCGAGGTGGCGCCAGTACGCGCGTCGCGGCTCCAACAGGTCGGTGACGCTTACGGCGCGTGCCCACGGACCCGGGGGAAGACGCTCGAGCAGCTCGCGAGCGAGCTCGGCGTCCTCGCGGATCGTCGGGGCAGGGAGCCCGCTCCGCTCCCCCGGGGGCGGCGCTCCGGGCACAGGGGAGACAGAGCCGGGGCGGCTCAAGAAGCATCTGCTGCCTTCCGGTAAGCTCTTGTCGTCAGCGGACTCCGAGGAGCGTGACGCGGGCGGCGGGCCGGCCCCTCATCGTCGGGAGCGGGATCGCCGGACTCTACGTCGCGCTGCGTTGCCGCGACCTGGGCCTGCGGCCCACCGTCCTCACCAAGGGGCGTCTCGAGGAGTCGAACACCCGCTACGCCCAGGGGGGTATCGCGGCGGCGATTGGGTCGGACGACAGCCCCGCCCTCCACCTGGCGGACACGGTGCGGGCCGGGGCGGGGCTCGTCAATCGAGCCGCCGCCCGGGTCCTCACCCAGGAGGCTCCGGCGCGCATCGCGGACCTCGTCCGCCTCGGCGTACCGTTCGATACCGTCGAGGGCCGCATCGCACTCGCACGAGAGGCGGCGCACTCCCGCGACCGCCTCCTGCACGCCGGAGGCGACGCGACGGGCCTCTCAATCGAGGAAACGCTCAAGCGACGCGTCCTCGAGGGAGGGATTGACGTGCGGGAGCGACGGGTCCTGCGGTCGATCCGACTCGGAGGCAAGGGGGGGGTGCAGGCGACCTTCTCCGACCCGGCAGGACGGGGCGTGGAGGTCGAGGAGGACCGGCCTCTGGTCCTAGCGACCGGCGGGGCGGGTAGCCTCTTTCTCCAGAGCTCGAACCCCTCGGTCGCGACGGGAGAGGGCGTGGCCATCGCCTTCCGGGCAGGGGCCGAGGTCGGGGACCTCGAGTTCGTCCAGTTCCATCCGACGGCGTTCGCCCGGGAGGGGGCGCCGCGGTTCCTCATCACCGAGGCGCTCCGGGGAGAGGGGGCGGTCCTTCGCAACGAGGCGGGCGAGCGGTTCATGCTCGGCGTGCACCCGGACGCCGAGCTCGCGCCGCGCGACGTAGTCGCGCGCGCCATCACCGGCGAGATCGCCCGCTCCGGCCAGAGCCACGTCTATCTCGACGCCACCCGCCTCGGCCGCGACCGCCTCTTCGCCCGCTTTCCGTCCGTCTCCAATTTCCTCCTCACTTTCGACCTCGATCCGTCGCGCGACCTGGTGCCGGTGGCCCCGGTCGCGCACTACATGATCGGGGGCGTCGTGACCGATCTGGAGGGACGCACGACGCTGCGGGGGCTCTACGCGGCCGGCGAGGTCGCGGCGACCGGGGTCCACGGGGCGAACCGCCTCGGCAGCAACTCGCTCATCGAGGGGCTGGTCTTCGGCGAGAGGGTCGCGCGCCAGCTTGCGCGTCCGACCCCGGGCGCCCCCGCGCCCGCCGAGCGCCTCCTTCGGATCGCTCCCGTGCCCGGGCTCGGTCGGGAGGGCGAGCCGCGCCTCGTCGAGGAGATCCGCACCCTGCTCTGGGAGGAGGTGGGGATCGTGCGCACGGGACCCGAGCTCTCCCGGGCGCTTGCCCGCTTCGAGGAGATCGCCCGGGAGGCCGAGCCGACGCGGGAGGGGCAGCTTGCCGGCCCCACGGCCAACGCCGCCCTCACCGCGACCCTCATCGCCCGCGCCGCCCTCGAGCGCAAGGAGAGCCGCGGGGCGCACTACCGCTCCGACCACCCACGGCCTCTCGCAGCCTGGCGGCGCCACGTCCATCTCCGACGCCGCGAGCGCGCCGCCTGACCCTCGGGGTCATCGACAACCGTTATCCTCGCCGGGACGTGGAAGGGCCGTGGAGCTTGGTCTCTCGCCGGACGAGACGGCCTTGCGAGAGGCCGTCCGCCAGTTCGTGCGCCGTGAGGTCGCCCCCGTCGCGGACGCGATGGACCGCGAGGACCGCTTCCCTCGCGAGGTCTTCTCCCGCCTAGGGGAGGACGGCTTCCTCGGACCGACCCTCCCGACCGAGCACGGGGGTCTCGGCCTCTCCTACCGCGTGCAGGCGATCATCCTCGAGGAGATCGCTCGGTCGAGCCCGGCCCTGGCTCTGAGCGTCGGCGCCCATTCCAACCTGTTCGCCGACAATCTCTCTCGCAACGGTTCTCCCGAGCAGAGGGAGCGGTTCCTTCCGCCCATCGCCTCCGGTCGCGAGATCGGCGCGCTCGCCCTCACCGAGCCGAACGCCGGCTCGGACGCCGTCGCGATCCGCACGCGGGCGGTGCGGGAGGGGAGCGACTACGTCCTCGACGGCACCAAGCAGTTCATCACGAACGGGCCGGTCGCCGACGTCCTCCTCGTCTACGCGAAGACCGCCCCCGAGCGCGGCGCGCACGGGATCAGCGCCTTCCTCGTCCGCTCGGAGAGCCCTGGCTTCTCGGTCTCGCGCAGCCTCGACAAGATGGGGATGCGCGGCTCGCCGACGGGGGAGCTCGCCTTCCAGGACGTCCGCGTCCCCGCCTCCCAGCTCGTGGGGCGGGAGAACGAGGGGGTCGCCGTGATGATGAGCGGGCTCAACGTCGAGCGGGCGGTCCTCGCGGCGATCCCCGTCGGGATCCTCGAGGAGTGTCTCGCCCGCTCGGTTGACTACGCACGCGAGCGCGAGCAGTTCGGCCGCCGCATCGGCGAGTTCGAACTCATTCAGGCCAAGCTCGCCGACATGTACGCCGAGCTGACCGCCTCCCGACTCCTCCTCTACGCCGCGCTCGAGGAGGTCGCGCGGGACCCCCGGGCCCGCCGCGGGTGTGCCACCGCTCTCACCTACGCCTCGGAGGCGTCGACGCGGGCGGCGCTCGAGGCGATCCAGATCCACGGAGGCTACGGCTACGTCCGCGACCTTCCCCTCGAGCGGCTAGCGCGCGACGCCAAGCTCCTCGAGATCGGCGCCGGCACCTCGGAGATCCGCCGCCTCGTCGTCGCGAGGGACCTGCTCGGGCCGGGGTTCGAGCCGGAGCGGGGGCGTCCTAGCTAGCCGGCGCCTACGCGCGGGCTACCGGGGACTGGACCGACGCAGGCCCAGGCCGACCTCGATGTAGAGGGCCGCCTGCGTCGAGGCGGACCGGCGCTCGTCTTCGGCGGCGTTCTTGAGCCGGCGCAGGATCGCCGGCTCGAGGTAGACCGCGAGGCCCACCCTCCGCTTGGCTTTGCTCTTTGGCGGTCGTGGCATGGAACTGCTCCTTGGTGCTCGCTACCTTCGAGTGAAGCGCGCCGGAGTTCCCTGACTCGCCGCGCAGTACTCGGAGGTACTAGTGCGACAAGTCAGATTAAGGCTGCGGGATAAGGTTCCGTGAACGCTAGTTGACGGCTCTCGGGCCTCTCGAAGGAACGGAGCGAGCCGAGCGGCGTGCCGGCTCGTCCGCTTGACGAACGTATATAGCCCACGGAGGACCATCCGCGCTCCATGGCCGCTCGCCCGGGCACGGGACCGGCGGTACCTCCGCCCCTCCGGACGGAGGTCCTCAAGGAGCTTCAGGCGCTCATCGACGACAAGGAGACCCGCGATCGGCTCGAGCGCGGGCCCCTCGCCGAAGCGAAGGGGCGGGAACACTGGGTCCTCCACCTCATGCTCCGGGCCCACGAGCTCGGGCAGGCGCATGTCTCCAATCTGGTCGGAACAGCCTACGTGAACCTCCTCGCCCGTCTGCAGGCCGTCGAGGAGTCCGTCGGACGGGTCGAGGAGTCGAACCGGCACCTCGCCGAGGAGCTCGCCGCCCGGCTCGAACGCTTCGAGAAGGACTTTTCCGGGCGGGTCGGCACCGATGTCGCCAACGCCCTCACGCAGGGCCACGAGAAGCTCTCGGCAGCGGTCCTCGCCAACCTCGACCAGAAGTGGAAGCCGGTCTCCGAGTCGGTCGACACGTTCGTCCGCTCGTCACGCCAGCTCACCAAGGACATCTCGGATACCTATCGCGTCTCGACGCAGACGCGGCTGCTGCTCAACGAGAACGCGCGGCGAATGATCGACCTCGGACGCGACATCGTGGCCCTTGAGGAGGGGCTCAAGCTCGCGCTCGGCAAGGTGATCGAGGAGTCTCTCCTCCCGCTCGAGGAGCGCGTCGCGGCGCTCGAGGGGCGCCGGGGGAGCGAGCTCGCCAGCGGCCCGCGGGACCCGCCGTCCTCCCCCGCCTCCGGCTGAGCCGAGCGGCGCTGGCCCATGCGGCTCTCCCGCCGTCATCCCCGCTACCAGAGCCTGAAGGTCCGCGCCGGGCTCGCCGACGCGGCCCGCCGGGGGCTGGTCGTTCCCGAGGGGCTCATCGCGCAGGGCCGCGGCGAGGCGTTCGACTACCTTCTCGGGGAGCGAACGACCCCGAGCGCACGCCGGGCCGAGCGGCTCGCGGCCCGCTGGCTGCTGCGGGCCCGCGCTCCCGTGATCAGCGTCAACGGCAACGTGGCGGCGCTCGCCGCGCGCGAGGTCGCGCTCCTCCAGAGGGCGATCCCCCGGCTTGCGGTCGAGGTGAACCTGTTCCACCGGACGCCGCGACGCGCCCGCGAGGTCGCGCGGGCCCTCGAGAGGGCCGGCGTCCGCCGTCCGCTGGGGGTCCGCCCGGCCGCACGGATCCCGCACCTGCCCTCCGACCGGGCCCGCGTGGACGCCGAGGGGATCCTCGTCGCGGACGTCTGCCTGGTTCCCCTAGAGGACGGCGACCGGACCGAGGCGCTCCGTCGCCTCGGCAAGAGGGTGATCTCGATCGACCTCAACCCGCTCTCGCGCACGAGCCTCGCCGCGGACCTTCCCGTCGTCGACGAGCTCACCCGAGCCCTGGGAGGGATTCGGCAGGAGGCCGTCCGCCTCGCGGGGAGCGCCTCGAGGGGACCTCCGCCCCGGGCACCCGCGGGCAGCCTCTTGGCCGACGCCCTCGGGACGATCGACCGACGGCTCAAGCGGGAGGCGGCTCGGTCGCGGCGAAGGCGAGCACCGCGTTGAGCTTCGGGGCGACCGCCTCGAGGAAGCTCTGGTCGCTCGCGTCGTAGGCTCCGACGCGGTCGCCGTCGATGTCGATCTCGCCCACGACCTCCGTGCCCTGGAAGATCGGCACGACGATCTCCGAGCGCGTCTCGAGAAAGCAAGCGAGATACTCCGGCGAGGCGCGGACGTCCTCCACGACGACGGTGCGGCCCTCGCGTGCGGCCTGGCCGCACAGGCCTTTCTCGAGAGGGATCCGCGTGTGCTCGGTCGCCCGGGCGCCGTTCCACGCCTCGAGGAGGAGCTCGGAGCCGTCCTTTCGGTAGACTCCGACCCACCGGTAGTGGCCGAAGGCAGCCCTCAGGAACCGGGAGACCTCGGCGAGCGCCGCGCGACCTTGGAGGCGGGAGAGGATAGCGTCGACCTGCAGGAGCGCGGCGGTCGCCTCACGCTCGCGCACGCTCATCTTCCGGTCGCGGGGCCGGGCGGCCCCGATAGGAGGGAAGCGCCGAGGGGGAGAATTCCCGCCGGGCCGGGCGGGCCGTTCCCGGCGTTTGAACTCCCGAGGCGTATTCCGCCACGAGCTTTCCAGACTCGCGCCGTACCGGACTGAGCCACCTCGGCACGCCCGAGGCGGACGGACCGGACGGGCCGAATAAGCTCTTCGGGAGCGGGGGCGGGACGCGGCGGGCGGCTAATCGCGGCCGGGGTACCAGCGGCACTCCGGACAGCCGAGCGCGCGGACCTCGCCGGGAATGGAGATCCCGCAGCTGGGGCAGTCGGTCGGCTCGAGCAGCGCAAGGGAGAGGCAGTCGAAGCAGGCGCCCCGCCGACGGTCGTCAGGGAGCAGGACCAGCTCTCGGTCGCAGAAGACGCAGCGCGAATACCCCTCCTCCGCAGCGGCGAAGCGGCGGCTGTCCGCGAAGAGAAGCATGGACGCGCTCGGACGAGCCGCGGCATACATAAACACTCCCCCGTCGGCTTCGCGCGCGACGCCCTCAGGGCTCCTTCCAGCGGGCCTTGAAGGCCGCCACGAGGAACAGCGCGGCGGTGATCGCGATCAGCGCTCCCCAGTCGAGAAGGGCGTGCCCGAAGGAGAGGGAATAGAGGCCGACCGAGCCCTGGACCAACTGGGCGGCGTAGGTGGTTGGCGAGAAGAGTGCCGCCGTCTGGGCCCAGTGCGGCAGCCGATCGATCGGGTAGTAGACCGGCGGCAGGACGCTGAGCCCGAGGGAGATGAGCGGGCTGAACATGAACGTCTCGCGTACGTCGCGCAGGTAGGTCGCCAGCGTGAAGGCGAGCGCCGAGGCGAACGCCCAGACGAGGAGAAGCACACCGACCAGTACCGCGATGCTCTGGAGGTTCGCGAGCCCGGTGACGACGAAGATGACGGCGAAGACCCCGAGGCCGGGGGTCGAGTAGACGAGCTCGCTCAGCGCCATCCCTGTCACGTAGGTCGGCGCCTCGACCGGCGAGGCGACCACGATGTCCTGGAACTTGAGGTCCTGCCGATAGTGCGTCATGTCGGACTGGAGCCCGGTCCCCGCCGAGAGCATCGTGAGGATGAGCCCGCCGGTGACGCCGAACGGGACGAACGCCCCGGAGGAGAGGACGCTGATGAAGAACAGGAAGGAGAGCGGGGAGGCCAGCAGGTAGACCACGTAGAACGGCTGGGTCCGTATCGGGATGAGGCCGTTGAGGACGACCAGCGCGCCGAGGGCCCGCAGACGGTGACGGCCGCTCACGCCTTCGCCTCGTCGTGCCCGGGTTCGGCGTCCTCCGCGGGGGTGTCCTCGTCGATCGAGCGTCCCACCACGTCCAAGAAGATGTCCTCGAGGCTCACCGGGCCCATCGAGACCCTGAGGTTGCGCTCGAGCGCCCACCGGGCGAGCTCTCGGGCCTCCCTCTCGCGGGCGAAGACGAGGGTCTGGCCTCCTTCCACCGTGGCGACCCGGCCGTAGGGCTCGAGCTCCTCCGGAGCTACGCCCTCCTGCAGCGCGACGCGGTAGGGATACCGCACGCGGCCCCGGAGCTCCCCCGGCGTCCCTTCGAGGATGCGGCGGCCTCTCTCGATGAGGACGAGGCGCTGGGAGAGCGCCTCCGCCTCGTCCAGGTAATGCGTCGTGAGCAGGATCGTCCGCTGCTCGCGACTTGCACGGCGGATCGCCGCCCAGACCTCGCGACGGGCGATCGGGTCGAGGCCGGTCGTCGGCTCGTCCAGAAAGAGCATCTCGGCGTCGGAGGCGAGGACCATCGCGCACATCGCCCGGCGGCGAAGGCCTCCGGAGAGCTGGCTCACCAGCCGCCGGCGGTACTCGCCGAGGGAGAGCTCCTCGAGCCCCTCGCGGGTGCGCCGCCGGGCTTCCACGGAGGGGAGCCCGCGCATCTTGAGGTAGTAGTAGACCACCTCCTCGACCGTGAGGAAGTAGAGCGGGCGGGACTCCTGGGGGACGCAGGCGATCCTCTCGCGGATCTTCCGCTCCTCGCGGGCGACGTCGTGTCCCAGGACCGAGAGCGACCCCGAGGTGAGCGCGAGCTGGGTCGCCGCGATGCGGACGAAAGTCGTCTTGCCCGCGCCGTTGCGCCCGATGAGCCCGTAGACCCCTCCGGTCGGCACGGTGAGCGAGAGCCCGTCGAGCGCCGGGGTCCGCGAGTGCGACCCCGGGTAGACCTTGAAGAGATCCTGCGCGACGACCGCCGAGGCCATGGGGGGGTCGGGAGAGCGGGCTCCCTTCTTAACGGGGCTCCGACGAAGGGCCCGACGCCGGCTAGCTGAGGACCTCGTTGAGCCGGCCCTCGGCCCGGGCGCGCCGTATCTCCTGGGCGATGCGACGGCCCGTGGAGAGGCCGGGAGCCATGAGGTCGGAGTAGGGGCTTCCCGAGATGAACAGGTTGGTCCCCGCGACGATCCGGGTGGAGATCTCGAAGACCTTGAACTCGAGCTCCTCGGTCATGATCCCCTCCACGCAGAACGGTCCCACCATCCCCCCGAACAGCTCGATCGACCTCTCGACGATCCGCGCGGCGGTGTCGAACGCCTTCTCGAGGAGCGACTCCCGCAGGACGACCGGCACGTTACCGGTGACGACGAACGTCGGACGGATGCCGGCCTTGAGCAGCTCCTCCTGGGCGCCGAGCTTGTAGAGCTCGTCGATGTTCGCCTCGTCGCGCCGGTCCATCCCGAGCAGCTCGAGCGAGCCGTGTCCGACGCGGTAGCCGCGGTCGGAGAGCGGCGAGTAGAAGAAATGCATGTAGTACCGCGTCCCCAGGACGTACTCCTGGATGACGTAGGGACCGGTGGGCCGGAACGACTCGAGCGCCGCACGGTTCTTGGCGAGGTAGAACCCTTTGCCGCCCTTCGCGCCGTAGTACTTCACGATCACCGGCCCGTGAATTTCCTCCGGGTCCTCGAAGAGCCTCGGCATCGACACCCCGGCGCTCTCGAGCCAGTCCCGCTCCTTCCGACGGTCCGACTCCCAGGCGAGAACGGCCCGGTTGCCGAAGACCGGAACGTCGAGCCGCCCGAACTCCTCGGCGCCGAGGTACTCGACGAACGACCCGTGGGGGACGAGGATCGCCCCGGTCTCCCGAAGTTCGCCGGTGAGCCGCTCGAACTCCTTGATCGATCGGACGGAGAGGAACCGGTCCGGCCGCGCGAGCGGGAAGGCGTCGTAGAACCGCGCGGGCTTGCCGACCGTGATGCCGATGGTCGGGAGCCCCTCGGCCCTCGCCCCGTGGAAGATCTGCAGGGAGGAGTGCGAGCAGAGCGTGGCGACGGTCGGCGCCTTGTCCACGACCGAGGCGAGACGCGGGCCGGCGGAGAGGGAAACTCCCATAGGGCGAAGTACCTCGGCCCTCTCAAAGCCTTTGCGCGGCCCGGCACCCGGCCCGCGGCGGCGTGCGCTAGTCCGACCCGCGCGAGCCCGGCTCCAGCTCCCAGTACCAGCGCACCCGGCGCGAGCCGGTCTCCGCCACCCGGCGACGGACCTCGGCGGGGAGGCTCGAATCGCGCAAAAGCCGTCGGACCTCCTCGGGAGAGGAGGGGTGCGTGGAGGTCGCCACGCCGCTATCTTCCAGGATCGGCCGTAGGCGCTCGAGGGGGTACTGCCAGCTGATCTCCCGACGCCGCAGCGCCACGGCGCGGGAACCACGGACCCGGTGGAGGCCGAGCTCCTCGGCGGCGCGATGGAGCTCCTCGGCCGTGCGGGCCATCTCCTCGCCGAGGCGCCGCTCCTCGGCGCGGAGCTGGTCGAAGCGGTCGACCAACGCCCCCAGCCGCTCCTCCTCGGGAGGAGGCACCGGGCGGAACTCCGGGCAGAGGCTCTGGAACTCGCACCGCGCGCACGGGCGCCCGGGGGTCGGCTCGAACGCCTCCTCCCGGATGCCGTCCGCCACCTCTCCGAGGCGGACGTGCAGCGTCTCGAGCGCCGTCTTGGCCCTCGGCGGGGTGCCGAGCGGCGTCAGCGAACGGAGATGGTAGAGCGTGAGACGCTCGACCGGCTCGCGGTAGTTCGCCTCGACCAGGACCTGGTAGAGCGCCAGCTGGTCGGATTCCCTCGCGTCCTCGTGCGAGAGCTCTCGGGAGGTCTTGTAGTCGAGGACCTCGAGGCCGCCGCCCGGCGTCCGGTCGATGCGGTCGATGTAGCCGTGGATCGGGATGCCGTCCCAGCGTGCCTCCAGGTGCTCTTCCACTCCGACCGGCGTCGGAGGCCGCCGTTCGAGGAGCTCGCGATAGCCGAGCAGGAGGTTCTTGCCGAGGGCCTTGTAGCGCGCTTCCTCCTCGGGCGACGTGTAGCCCTCGGACGACCAGCTCCGGTCGTAGAACGCGAGGAGGTCCTCGGGAGAGAGGGTCCGCGGCGTCGGGGTCGGCGCCCCGGCGGCGGGTGCCCCC
Organism: Thermoplasmata archaeon; assembly: GCA_021817605.1. Lineage (GTDB taxonomy): Archaea > Thermoplasmatota > Thermoplasmata > Lutacidiplasmatales > UBA184 > Lutacidiplasma. The sequence continues at coordinate 44,698 of JAKAUN010000011.1, forward strand.
CAGTCGTGAAGGGTCGTCTGCGCCTCGCTCGACCCCCGGCGACGGCCCGTCGGCACGACGTAGGGCCGCACGAGCTCCTCGAGCACGGAGTGGACGACGCGGCCGAAGGTGAAGTAGCCCCTCGGCGCCTCCTTGCGCTTTTCGACGTAGAGGAACCGCCAGCGCAGCGGGCACTCGAGGTAGGTCCGGTACGATGAGTAGCTCAGAGGCGAGCCGGCCGCCACGCGGGACGAGCCGCCCGGGGGTTCATCTCGTTTGGGGCCGAGGACCCGACCCGCCGAGCCTAGCTTAGCCACGGCCGAGGCCGCCGGCGGCCCTACGCCGCGCGCCGAGGCCGCGAGGGCCCGGCGCGCGGCGGTCCGAGGTGCGCCCCCTACTGGGCGCCGGCCGCCGACTCGGCCGCGAGCTTCTCCATCTCCTCGGTGGGCAGCGTGCCGCGGGCCTGCGGATTGGCGAGGTTCTTCGGCAGGCCGAGGAGGTCGAGCAGCTCCTTGTAGTGGTTGCGGATGGTCACGGGCGTCACGTTGGCGACCGCCGCGATGCGGTCCTGGCTCCTCGGCTCGCCCATGAGATTCGAGGCGATGTAGATGATCGTCGCCAGGATCCCGTTGGGGAGCACCCCGCTGGTCGAGTAGACCTGCTCGACCTGCTCGAGGAGCTGGAGGACCTTCTGGCGGACCTCCTTCGACAGGTTGAGGTCCTGCGTGAACCTCACCAGGTAGTCGCGCGGCTCCACCGGCTTGAGCCCGAGCTTGAGCTCGCGGGCGAGGAGCGTGTAGGCGCGTCCGACCTCGATCTTGGTCGCCTTGGAGTGGGCGATGATCTCCTTCATCGTCCGCGGAACGTGGCACTGGCGGCAGGCAGCGTAGACGCTCGCCGCGACCAGCGCGACGATCTTCTTGCCCCGGGTCGCCTTGTGCTCGAGGGCCCGGCGGTAGATGTACGTCGCCGACTCCTTGACCTCCCGGGAGAGGCCGAGAACGCCGGCAAGGCGGTTGAGCTCGCCGAGAGCGACGACCAGGTTGCGCTGGTGCGTGCGGGCGGCCCGCAGCCGGTGGTTGAGCTTCCGCAGGTGGTAGAACTTGAGGGAGGTGTTGCGGGAGAGCGAGTTGCCCTGGAAGTCGCGGGTCGGCACGCCGATCTCGCTGAAGAGCCCCTTGTCGGGCATCAGCGGGCTGATGACCGGGCCCCAGCCGCGCGCCTCGCGGCCGGTGTCCTCCTTGGAGCCGCGCTGACCGCGGTCGCTCACCAGAGCGCTCTGGTCGACGACGAGACCGCAGTCGGCGCAAACGATCTCGCCCCGGATCTCGTCACGGATAAGGTGCGTCGAGCCGCAGTTCGGGCACGACTCCTCCTTCGGGCCGGTCGGGGCCTCGGAGTCGAGCGCGTCAGCAGGGTGAGAGATAGAGGAGGACGAACGCTTGCGGGGGCTCTCCGAGGACCGGGGTGTGCGTGCCATGGTTCGTATCGGTCCGTAAAGGGGGGGATTATTTATACCTTGGGTGAACCGTGTAGCGATTGTAATTACATTTGCAACAAGACACCCCTGCCACAGCCTAGCGTGGGCCGGTCGCGGGCGCTAACCGCCGGTCGCGACGAAGAGGCAGCCTCGTGAGGCATGCTTGGTGGGATCGGGCTTGGAGACCCCCCAGCGTTGTCCGAGCCGCGCCTCGAGCACCGCGCGCAGCAACTGCGGGCACATCTCCCGGCCGATCTCCGGCGACTCGGAGGTGCAGGCGAAGCAGCCGTTCACCCGCAGGGTGAGCGGCTTGTCCCGCACGACGGAGAGCCGCCCCATCGTATGCGTCGCGTAGTAGCGGGCGAGCGATACCACGACCTCCTCGGGAGTGTGGCCCTCGACCTCGGCGGCGATCTCGCGGCCGAGCTGGCGGGCGATCGTTCCGATGAGGTCGGGAAGGTCGAGCTGGAACGACCTAACCCCCGAGACGCGCATCCCGAGGCGGGTGATCTCCTTGAGCCGCTGGAACGGAACCGTCTCCTTGCCGGCCACCACCGGTAGCACGGCGGTCGGAGGGTCCTCGATCTCGACGAACCTAGCCTCCGCGAGCTCGCCGGCCGCCCAGAGGCGCCGGTGACGCTGGCGAGCCGTGGCCACGAACGCCGGGGCGGAGGACCAGACGGCCACCGACTCCACCGGCGCGGGGTCGGCGCCGCCGTCGCCCCCGACGTAGACGACGGCTCCGCTCCCATCGAGGACGATCGCGCGGCCGAAGACCGGGGTCGGGGAGTGGCGCATCTCGAGCAGGCCGGCGAAATGCTTGGCCTCGGTGAGGTTCGCCCGATGGACGTCGGTGACCAGGCGCACCTTGACGCCCCGGCCGGCCGCCGCACGGAGCGCCCGGTCGAACCCGCCGTCGATCCAGCCGGCGAGCGAGGAGCCGTCCGCGACGAGGAGGATCTCGCGCTCGGCGGTGCCCACGTGGGTGCGCACGAAGCGGCGGATCGCCTCGGAGCTGTCGAGGATGGCGAACTTCCTCGGGTCCTTCTCCCCGACGTCCGCGCGGACCGATTCGAGGTCGGCGAGGAGCTTTGGCCGGTCGTGCTCGAGACGACGGAGCTGCTCGGAGGCCGTCTGCACCCAGCGATCGAGCAGCTGTCCGGGCGAGAGGGCGGCGAAATGCTGCGGTCGCCCGCCGGTCGTCTCGAGCAGCCCGCCGGCGACCAGCTCTTTGATGATGCGGTAGGCCTCGACACGGTGGATCGCCGAGAGGCGGGCGAGCTCGCTCGCCGTCACCGGCCCGGCACGCCACGCAGCGAGGTAGAGCCGCGCCCCTTTCTCCGCGACCCCGTGGTCGCCGAGAAGCTGGAGGAGGTCGGCGCCCGGGCGGCTCACGGAGTGGGAAGACCGGCGGCCGATAAGACGCTAAGGGCGAGGATCGCCCACGCGGCATGGAGGGGCGAGCTTTTCTACGCCACGAACCGACGGGCCGCCGGTCCAAACCGCCGGTCCCTACAGCGCAGCCTGGAAGTCCTCGATCGAGAGGGGGAACTCGACCTCGGCGCCGCCGGCTCGCGAGCGCAGCACCTCGCGGGCGAGCAGCCAGTAGACCGTGGCGAGCGCGACGCGGCCCTTGTTGTTCGCCGGGATCACGAGGTCGACATTGCGGGTCTCGTTGTTGACGTCGCACAGCCCGAAGACGGGGATGCCGATCGAGACGGCCTCGCTGAGCGCCTGCCGGTCGGTCGCCGGGTCGGTGACGAGGAGGATCTTGGGCTCGATGTACTCAGGCAGGTTGGGGTTGGTGAGGCAGCCGGGGACGAACCGCTCGGAAAAGGAGATCGCGCCGACCGCCCGGGAGAAGACACGGACCGGCTTCTGGCCGTACTGGCGCTGGGAGACGGCGAGGATGCGCTCGCCGGGATATCGCGCGAGGGCCTGCGCCGCGAGGCGGATGCGGCGGTCGGTCTCCCGCACGTCCAACACGTGGAGGCCGTCAAAGCGGACCTTGTAGACGAACCGGCGCATCGACGCCGACTTTTGCTGGGTGCCGATGTGCACCCCCGAGGTGAGATAGGTGTCCTCGGGGACCAGGAGCTCGCCGGGTCGGATGTCCTGGCCTTCGCCCTCCTCGCGGGGAGGCTCGCTCACCGTCTCGTCGTCCGCCATCGTCCTACGTTCGCGCGGGGCGGCCGAGCCGCAGGAGTTCATTTAGCTTTGCCGCCCGCTCGCCTCCGAGGAGCCCGCACTTGAGCCCCGCCGCCCCCGAGGCGACGGCGAACTGCGCGAGCCAGCCCTCCGGCAGGTCGCCGGAGCGGTGGCTCGTCACCGTCGCGAGGCCCCGGGAGCGCGCGAGGTCGACCGTGGCCAGGGTGTCGGTGAGCGTGCCGGTCTGGTTGACCTTGATGAGGACGGCGTTGGTTGACCCCGCGGCGAGCCCCTGCTCGAGGCGGGAGACCCGCGAGACGAACAGGTCGTCCCCGACGACCTGGACGCGAGCGCCGACGGCCCGGGTGAGCTCGGCGAAGAGGCCGAACGCCTCCTGGTCGAACGGGTCCTCGACGTAGGCGAGCCCGTAGCGGTCGACCAGGCCGCTCACGAACCCGAGCTGGCCTTCCCCGTCCAGCGTCTGCTCGCGGTAGCGGTAGCGGCCGTCCCGGTAGAACTCGCTCGCCGCAAGGTCGAGCCCCGGGCGCACGTCCACCTTGAGCTCGTCGTGGGCCCGGGCGCAGGCGTCGGCCAGGATCTCGAGCGCCTCGATGTTGCCGATCGAGGCGACCCACCCGCCCTCGTCGCCGCGTCCGAGGGCGCTTTGGGGCTGGCGCTTGCGGAGCGCCTCGCCGACCAGAGCGTGGACCCGGAGGGCGGCGGCAACCGACTCCTCCGGGGTCCGGCCGCGGGCGATGGCGTGGAACTCCTGGATGTCCGGCCCGCCGATGGCATGGCGTCCGCCGTTGAGGCAATTGCCGACGATCGCCGGGAAACTCGTCCCGTTCACGCCGGGGCGGGCGAGAAGGCGCCAGAGAGGCATCCCGCGCTCGACGCTGAGCGCGATCGCCGTCGCGAGCGAGATCGCCGTGGCCGTATTGCCGCCGATCTCCCGGAAGTCCGAGGAACGGTCGACGGCGTGGAGGCTCGCGTCGACCGCCGCCAGATCGGCCTCCCGACCGTGAAGCGCCGGTCGCACCCTCGTCTCGAAGGCTCGGAGCGCCTCGTCAACGCCACCGTCCGGAAACGCACGAGCCTCGTGGACGCCGGTGCTCGCCCCGCTCGGGGCGCCGGCACGTCCCCGCGCTCCCGAGTCGAGGACGACCGTCGCTTCGACCGTCCATTGGCCGCGGCTGTCGAGGATGCGGTCGAGGGCGACCGAGCTCAGGCGGCTCACGGGCCCTCCACGAACTCGACCAGGACCCCGCCGAAGGCGGACGGATGGGCGAAGCCGACCCTCCGCCCGCGGGCGCCGGGTCGGGAGACAGCGTCCACGACCTTCTCGCCGCGGCCGACCAGGCCGGAGAGCTCGCGGTCGACGCTGGGGACCCGGAAGGCGAGATGGTGGATACCCTCGCCACGCTTGTCGAGGAACTTTGCGACGGCGCTCTCGGAGGATGTCGGCTCGAGCAGCTCGACGTGGGAACTCCCCGCCGAGAGGAAAGCGACCCGCACGTTCTGGGAGGGAACGTCCTCCGGCGGGCCGTCGGACGGACCCAGGAGCCGCTGCCAGGTCGTGAGGGACCGGTCGAGCTCCCTCACCGCGATGCCCACGTGATCGAGCTCCATCGTTCCGTCTCCTAGAAGGTCCGGGAGGCGGGCTGCTCGCCGAAGAGGCTACGCCACAGGCCCGCGATCTCGCCGAGGGTGGCTCCCGCGGAGACCGCTTCGAGCACGGCAGGGACCACGTTGGCTCCCTGGGTGGTGCGGAGCTCCAGCCGGCGGAGCGTGTCACGGACGGCCGAGGCGTCGCGCTCCGCGCGCCAGCGACGCAGCCGGGCGAGCTGGCGGCCCTCCTCGCGAGGGTCGATCCGCTCGCCGCGCATGCCCGCGACCTCCCCCGGAAAGAGCGAGAACCCCGGACGGCCCTCGGTGAGCTCGTTCACGCCGACCACGAGCTCCGAGCGCTCCTCGCGGGCGCGGGCGACCCGGTAGGCCTCGCGGGCGATCTCCCCCTGGGGGTAGCCGCGCTCGATCGCCGCGGCGGCGCCGCCGAGCTCCTCGATGCGGTCGAGGTACTCCTGCGCCTCCCGCTCGACCTGGTCGGTCGCGTACTCGATAGCGTAGGAGCCTCCCAGCGGGTCGACGGTGTGCGTGACTCCGGACTCCTCGGAGAGGATCTGCTGGGTCCGCAGCGCGAGGCGCGCGGACGGCTCGGTCGGTAGGCCGAGCGCCTCGTCGAGCGCGTTGGTGTGCATCGACTGCGTCCCGCCGAGGACCGCGGCCAGCCCCTCGAGGGTCGTCCGTATGACGTTGAGCTCGGGCTGCTGGGCGGTGAGCGACGAGCCGGCGGTCTGGGTGTGGAACCTCAGCTGCTGGGAGCGCGCGCTCTTCGAGCCGAACGTCTCGCGGACGATCCGCGCCCAGAGACGTCGCGCCGCGCGGAACTTGCCGATCTCCTCGAGCAGGTGGATGTCCGCCGAGAAGAAGAACGACACGCGCGGAAGGAACTCGTCGACGTCCAGCCCGCGGTCGCGGACCGCGCGGACGTAGGCGATCGCGTTGGCGAGGGTGAAGCCGACCTCCTGGGACGCGGTCGCCCCGGCCTCGCGCAGGTGGTAGCCCGAGACCGAGATCGGGTTGAACTGCGGCATCTCCCGCGTCGAGAACTCGATGAGGTCGACCGTCAGGCGCATCGACGCCTCGGGCGGGTAGATGTACGTCCCGCGGGCGATGTACTCCTTGAGGACGTCGTTCTGCACCGTGCCTCCGAGGCGCGCGCGGGAGACACCGCCCTCCTCGGCGACGGCGAGGAGGAGCGGCAAGAGGATCGGAGCGGTCGCGTTGATCGTCATCGAGACCGTAGCACGGTCGAGGGGGATCCCGGCGAAGAGGAGCCGCATGTCCCCCAGCGAGGAGATCGGGACGCCGCAACGGCCGACCTCCCCCTGCGACCGCGCATGATCCGGGTCGAACCCGTTCTGGGTAGGCAGGTCGAAGGCGACCGATAGCCCGGTTTGCCCGCTGTCGAGCAGGTAGCGGAACCGCGCGTTGGTCGCCTCCGCGCTGCCGAAGCCAGAGTACTGGCGCATCGTCCAGAGCCGACCGCGGTACATCGTCGGCTGGATGCCCCGCGTGTACGGGGCCTGTCCCGGGAAGCCGACCTTCTCGAGGAACTCGCGATCCGGCTCCGTGGGGGGTCCCACGAGGAGCGGGAGCTGCCCTCCCTTCGCCCGCGCGCCGATCGCCCGGCGCGCCTCGCGCTGCCAGCGTCGGGCGTCGGGCAAGCCACGCCTCTGCCGGCGCGCAGGGCTCATCGCACGACGACCGGGACGCCGTATTAAGCCGTGTCGCGGCCGCCAGTGAGCGGCCAGAGGGCGGAGAGGTCGACCTCCGCCCAGACGACGGGCACCGGCACGCCCATCTCAACGAGGAGCTTGGGATGGACCTCGCCGAACTCCGCGACGGGCTCGCCCGCGACCCGGACGCGGGCCGCCCGGCCGGGGATCGTGCCGGGAAGCTCCGCCGGCTCGCGCACGGAGCCCACGTCGAGGGCGCGCAAGAGATAGTCGACCAGGCTGGCGGCCTCGGCGAACCCCTGGCCCTCCCCGGCGAGGAGGGCGGAGGCGTGGTAGCGCGTCGCCGCACCGGTCTCGGCGTCGGAGGAGCGGACGACGACCGGCCCGACCTCGGCGAACCTCTGCGGGTAGCCGTGGCGGGTGTTGCGCTCGAGGACCTCGAGGTGGGAGAGGAAGAGGCGGTCCCGCAGGTAGGCGAGCTCCCGGGAGACCGGGTTCGACAGGTGCAGCGCCCCGCTCTCGGAGAGCCTTTGGACCGACGCCTCCGAGACGAGGACGGGAGTGTGCGGCTGCTGGAACCCGAGCCCCAGGAGGAGCCGGCCGACGCGGCGACGGAAGGCGGTCTCGGGCCGACGGCGCCCGCGCGTCGGGCTCGGCGGGACGATCCCGACCTCGGCCTTGACCTCCCGGGCAAGGAGGACGTCCTCGGCAACGTCGACCCCCGTGAGGAGGTCCCCCCGCCACGGCGGCACGGCGACCTTCCAGCCGCCCTTGGCCCGCCGCGCGGAGAGGCGGGCGCGGGCGATCCGCTCCACGACCTCGGAAGCGGCCCACGCCTCTCCCGAGATCGAGCGCACGGTCGCCGCCTCCAGCTCCACCGTGCGGACCCCCACCAGCGACGCCCCGTCGTCGACGGCGCCGTTTGCGTGCTCGACCGGTACCGGCTGGAGCGACCAGCCTCTCGAGGCGAAGACGACCAGGAGGAGCCCGAGGCCCTCGCGCACGCTCCGCTCGCGGGTTCCCGTGGCCTCGAGAAGCAGGACCCGGTCGCCGACCCGCGCCTCTCCGGCGTTGGCGCTGTTGAGCACCGGAGGGAGGCTGAGCAGCGCCCCGGTCCCGTCCCGGAGCGTAAGGCAGCTCTCTCCCGAAAGACCGAGGCTCCCGTAGCGCGCCGCCATCGGGTCCTCGGCGAAGAACCGCGCCGCCGGTAGCTCGTCGCTGCCGTGCAGCGGGACGAAGCGGACGGAGGCGAGCGGCTCCGCGGCGTAGCGGATCGGGCCGACGAGGCGACGGGCCGGGTAGATCCCGAGGCTCATCGCCCGGCGGTCACGCCCGATCGTCGCATGGAGCATCTCCTGGAAGCGGACGGCCTCGGCGAGGAGACTTTCGTCCAGGCGCTTTCCCGTCGGGGCCCGGACGACGACTCCCGCGAGGTGCGGGCGCAGCGCTCCGACCGACGTCTCGACACGCATCCCGAGACCCCGGGCGCGCGCGCGTCGCAGCGGCACGATCCCCCGCGCCGCTCCGACGGCGCCGGCGAGCCAGGCGGCGAGCCCTCCTTCGGAGAGGAGGTCGAGACGGTCGGGCGTCACGGAGACGGCGAGACGGTCGCCCTCGCGGCCTTCGACCTCCGCCTTGGAGGAAAAGAGGCTCTCCACGAGCGCCTCGGGGGTCATGGGGGAGGGAAGGAGCTCCTGGACGCGGCCGAGCGAGAGCGTCGAGCGCGGCACGGCTACCGGCTCTCCCCCGCGAGCACCGCGAGATCGTCCGCGAAGAGCTCTCGGATGTCGTTGTAGCCGAGGGCGACCATCGCGAGCCGCGTGATGCCGATCCCCCAGGCGAGGACCGGGACCTCCACCCGGAGCGGCCGAAGCACCTCCGGGCGGAACAGCCCGCCGGGAAAGACCTCCATCCACCCGAGCCTCGGATGGCGGACGTAGCCCTCGATCGACGGCTCGGTGAACGGAAAGTAGCTCGGGCGGATCTTGAGCTCGCGGATGCCGATCGCCTCGGCGAGCTCCCGGAACAGCCCGACCAGGTGGCGGACGGTCATCCCGTCCTCCCCGACAATCCCCTCGGATTGCCGGAACTCGACATGGTGACGGGAGTCGACCTCCTCGCGCCGGAGGTTGCGGTCGATCGAGTACATCCGGAACGGAGCCTTCGGCCGGGCGGCCAGGAACCGCGCCGAGACGGCCGTGGTCTGCGAGCGAAGCACGGGACGTCGGGCGACCTCGGGGTCGTAGCCCGCTCCCCAGCCGGGGCCGATCGGCTCGGGCTCGCCGGGCAGCGCTCGTCCTTCGTGCACCGCCGCCACACGCGCAAGGAGCTCGGCCGACGGAGGGCGGCCGACGACGCCCTCGACCGTGAGGGCGTCGTGGATCGAGCGGGCCGGATGGTCCTGCGGCATGAACAGCACGTCGTTGTTCCAGAACTCGGTCTCGAGGAGCGGTCCCTCCGCCTCGGAGAAGCCGAGTCCGACCAGGATCTCCTCGAACTCCTCGAGCCAGGCCAAGTAGGGGTTCTCCCGCGCCCCGGTGAGGAAGGGAGGGGGAGCCCGAACGTCGTACGGGCGGAACGGTCGCTCCTTCCAGACCCCGGTCGCGAGCAGTCCGCCGGTCAACGCCCCGATCGGTTCGACCCCCGCGGGCTCGAGCACCAGCCGACGCCCCTCCTCCGACGCCGCCCAGCGCTTCCTCGACCGACTCTCGGTGCGGACGAGCCCCCGACGCACGAGCGACTCCGCCGCCGCGGGCTCCACCGTCGACGCCCCGTCCGAGATCCCCTTGAGGGCGACCTCCTCCGGGAACGGACCCTCGGGAGGGGGCGGCGCCTCCCGCAGACGCAACGGGACGCCGGGGGCCAGCAGGGCACGACGCCGCAGCACCCCTATCGCGGCGGAGCCCTCTTCCTCGGAGAACCCTTCCGCCCGAAGGGCCTCCGGACCGATCGAGCTGCGAGACCTAAGCAACGCGAAGAGACGGCGTTCGGGCAGGCCCTCCGAGAGCATCGCGCTCCCCCGAGGGGTCAGACGCCAAACGGTGGTGTGCTCCTCCTCGAGGAGCGCGAGGCCCTTGGAGCGCAGCCTCTGGAGGCTTCCGCGGACATGGTCGGCGGGGAGCCCGAGCTTCTCCACGACCTCTTCCTCGTTCAGCCTCGAGGTCGCCCCGCGCAGGAGATCGAGGACCGTGCGCTCCCCCGGAGAGATCGAGAGCGGGACCCCGCCCGACGGGGGTTCGGAGGAATCGGACACGAGCCGCTGAGCGGACGGCCGGATTAAGGATTTTGGCCCTCGGAGGTCGTCGCCTCCGGGTTGGCCGCCTCTGACCCTTTGGCCGCGGGAGCGCGTCGCGAGGTCGGTGGGTCACCCGAGGAGGAAGGCGAAAAGGAAGAGGTGGGCTCCTCGCTTCCCTCGGTGGCCTTCGGGGCCGAGATTTCGTCCTCCGCTTCGGTCTCGAGCGGCGGCTCGCGCGGCCCGGCCGGCTCTCCCGCGTTCTCGGGCTCCTGGCCCACCGCCTCCTTCCCCGACGGGGTCGCGGGCGGGCTCTCCTCACCGGGGACGGCGGGCGGGAGACCCTCGAGGCTCGCATCCTGTGGCGGCGACGGGGGGGCCAAAGGCGCCATCGGTGGCCCCGGCGGAGGCGGGGCGTTCGGGGGCGTCGCGGGCGGGTACGGGGCCAGCTGCCGGGACGTCGGTCGCCTCCGACGCCCCAGCCAGCCACCGAGGGCGACAGCCGCGGCTGTGATCGCGGCGAAGGTCACGTACTTCCACGGGGAGCTCGCAAGGAAGCCGAGCTGGGGGAACCATCCGATCAGGTTCACCGACAAGGCGGCCGAGGCGGAGCCGAAGTAGCGGACGGTCGTGACGGAGGCCTGTACGCGTGCGTGCGTCCCCAGATAGCAGAACGGCACCGAGAACCGGGCCACGACCGTCCCGTTCGCATCGGTGGTCGGCGTGACGACACCAAAGGACCCGCTGCACGGGCCCGCCGGCAGCTCCGAGGTGAGGGCTAGCCTGACCGCCTGGCCGGGGATCGGCTGGCCCGAGGAGAGGTTGGTGAGCCGCGCGCTCACGGTGACGGAGCCTCCCGGGGCGACCGGCGAGGGGAAAACGGAGAGCGTAAGGTGCACGAACGAGCCGACGAGCTCCGCGTAGAGCGCTGCGGCCCGAGGGGAGCCCCAGCCGGTCGCCGCGTCCCACCCCGGACCGGCCGAGGCGACGCAGTTCGCCCCCGACGTGACATCGGCGATCCCGACGCCGGCGCTTGTCTGGTTCGCGACCTCGTGGTAGAGCCGGTCGGTGAAGAAGCCGAGAGGATGGCCCCACTTCGCGTCGATCATCGTGACCAGGCCCGCCCAGAGCGGCGTAGCGAAGCTCGTGCCGCCCTCCGAGGAGCTCGTGCCGTTGAAGTAGACGAAGTCGTTCGAGGCGGTCGCGCTCACGTCCGGCATGCCGCGGTGGCCGTTCGCCGAGATCGGTGCGGCCGCGCTGCCCACCTTCTGCCATGCCGGCGCGGCGAACGTCCCGGAGAATCCCCCGCCGCTCTTTGACCAGGCGGACTCGGTGAACCCCCCGCCGAGCAGAGGGTTCGTGAGGGTGACCGCGGTCCCCCCGACGGCGAGCACGTCCGGCGACGAGGCAGGGAACTGCGGGTCGGGAGTGCCCGAGCAGGCGGTCGTGTCGCCTCCCTGGTCGCCGGTCGCTCCGAGGAGCGTGACTCCCAGCTGCTTCGCCTCGGCGAACAGGGGCGTCCACGCCGCGATGAGCGAGGCGTCGCTGCTCTCCGAGCTGCCGAACGACATCGAGATCGCGGTGAGGTTCCTCGAGCTCCGGAGGCCGAGCGCCGTCTCGAGCGCGGTGGTGAGGTCGGCGGCCGAGGGACTGTAGTTGGGGTAGGTGGTCCCTTCCTGGGTGTACACGGCATCGATGGTCGCTCCCGGGGCCATCGAGGCCGACCACTCGATGTCGAGCGTGAGCTCGTCCACCGGCAGCGCGTCCGGGCCGAGCGGCGCGCTCGTGTTCGGCTTCGGGGCTCCGTCCACAGGGTACGGCACCACCGTCGGGACCGGGAACGTCGACGGGTAGTACTTCGCCCAGAAGGTGGCGAGGTCGCTCGGCGAGTACCCTTTTCCCCACAGGACGACCGCGATGTCGTGGCCGGTGGCGTTCGTGGGTCCGCCGGTGAGGTTGTACAAGCCTGAGAGGTCGTAGATCGAGCGGGCACGTGCCGGCGTGATCGTGCTCGGAGCGACGGCGGAGGGCCCTGCGGCCGCGGAGGACAGGGAGAAGGAGAAGGTGTCGAAGCCGCTCGAGAGCCCGACGACCCCCGCGACCTCGTCTTCGAGCGACGGCGGCAGCGTCGGGGGCCGGGCCGGGAAGACGACCGGCCGCGAGCCGTTGGTCCCGGCCTCCAGGGTCGTTCCGAAGGCACGGCCGAGGTCGGAGGCGCTGCCGGCCAAGGAGAGCGACAGGTGGTCGACGGAGACCGATCGCACCCGTATCCCGTAGCTCTCGAAGTAGGACTCGGCAGCGGCGAGCGAGGAAGGGGCGAGACCGAAGCGCTGGGCGAACTCGCGCACGCTCAGCGGCGGGCCCGTAGCGGTCGCGACGGACGGGTCTCCAGAGCTCGTCCGCAGGGAGAAGACGACCACGACGTCGAGGGTTCCACGCGCCGGATGCTGCGCGTGGGCAAGCTCGAGGTACTTCCCCGAGAAGCCGGCGCGTTCGGCGAAGCTCACGGCAGCAGGCGAGACCGCGGCCGGCAGCGGACCGCGGCCCGAGGGCGCCAGCCCGGCGGCGAGTGCCGGCGCGGGCACTCCTCCGAGAACGAGCGCCGTGAGCAGGAGGGCGAGAAGCGCCGCACGGGTCCCCACACCGACGACCAGCCCGTCCGCCCCCAAATACTCCGTCCTCGAAGCAGCCACGATGCTACTTCCGCTTGCGGATGGGCGCGGTGTAGCCCTTCGGGAGCCGCGTCGGCTCGGGGCCGCCGAACGGATCCGGTCGGGGTCCCGGAGCGCTGCCACGTCGGGCGCAGAGATAGGCATCGATCGCCTGCGCGGCCTCGCTCGCCGCGCCCATCGCATGGACCACCGACCGGCCCCCCACGGCATAGACCCCCTCCACTCCGGTGGCGAACCCCGGGCCGCGGCCTTCCGGCCACCCCTGCGGCGCGAGGGCGAGGTCGAGTCCCGTTCCGAGGCCGTCCAGGTCGGCCTTCTGGCCGACCGCGACGATGAGGGTATCGCAGGGGATCGTCTCCTCCGACCCCGGGACCGGCACGGGCTGGCGACGGCCGCTCTCGTCCGGAGGACCGAGCTCGACCGAGCGGACGACGAGACCCTCGATTTGGGAGAGGCCGACGAGCCCGACCGGGGCCCTCCGGAAGAGGAAACGGACCGATTCCTGCTCGGCTTCGTGGACCTCCTCGGCGTCCGCCGGCATCTCCTCCCGGCCCCGCCGATAGACCAGCGTCACCTCGGCGCCGGGCGAGAGCCTCAGGGCCGTGCGGACCGAGTCCATGGCGACATCTCCTCCGCCGACGACGACGATCTGCTTGCCGAGGGGCAACGGGCGGCCGGCACGGGCCTCGCGCAGGAAGCTAAGCGCGGGGAGAACCCCCTCGCGCGTCTCCCCGGGGAGGCCGAGCTCGCGGTGCGAAGGGGTCCCGACCGCAAGGAGGACCGCGGCGTAGCCCTCGCGCAGGAGCTCCACGGCGCTGCCGTCGGTGCCGACACGATGGTCGGTGACGAACGTAACATCCAGGTCGCGGAACCTCGCCCGGTCGGCGTCGAGGTCCTCCTCCGACATGCGGTAGGCCGGGATCGTCCGCAACAGGCCGCCCGGCTCGGGCTCAGCCTCGTAGACCGTGACGCCGTAGCCTCGGAGACCGAGCTCCCAGGCGGCCATGAGGCCCGCCGGCCCGGCCCCGACGACCGCGACCCTCTGGCCTGTCGGCCGGGACGGGACGTAGACGAGGTCTCCCTTCCCGTGCTCGAGGGCGGCCCGCTTGAGGTGACGGATCGCGATCGGGATGCCCTTCTTGCTGATCACGCAGGAGTCCTCGCAGTAGCGGTAGCAGACCTTGCACAGGGTGTTCGCGAGCGGGTCGTCCCGCACCGTGACTCGGGCGGCTTCGTCGAAGTTCCCCTCGGCGATCTGGACGATGTACTCCCGGCAGTCCTGGGTGATCGGACACGCCTCGACACACCAGGGGCGGCGGCACCGGATGCATCGTTTCGCCTCGAGGACGGCCTCCTCGCGCGTGTAGCCCCTCAGGATGGGGCGGAAGTCCTCGGTGCGCTGCGCGGGGGGCTCCTCTCGAATGGGCACGCGTACCGGGTCGAGCTTGGGGGGCGTCGGCCGTGCCGGCGTAGGTGCGTCGGGCGGCATCCCGTCGGACTCTGGGCCTTCGAGCCTATCAGGTTTCGGTCGCCTCGACCGCACTCCGCCCAGCGGAAGGGAGGCGCGGGAGCGGCCGGACCCGAGATATAGACCCGCGGGCCTCGACCTTCGGTCCCAAGGGGGTCAGCCTCCGTCGTCATGGTTCTGGATGCGCTCGGCAAGTCGCTGCGCGGGGTCTTGCAGAAGATCGCCCGTGGCTCGGTGGTCGACGAGGCGCTCCTCGCCGAGGTCGTGCGCGACATCCAGCGCGCGCTCCTGCAGGCCGATGTCAACGTCGAGCTTGCGCTCTCGCTCACCCAGCGCGTCCGGCGGCGAGCCACCGACGAGAAGCCGCCCGCCGGCGCCAGCCTGAGGGATTTCCTGGTGCGGATCATCTACGAGGAGATCCGCGGGATCCTCGGGACGGAGAAGCCGTTCGAGACGCGGCCGAAGAAGATCCTGCTCGCGGGCCTGTTCGGTCAGGGAAAGACGACCACCGCCGCCAAGCTCGCACGCTACCTCCAGAAGAAGGGGGTCCGGGTCGGCCTGGTCGGGGCGGACATCCACCGTCCCGCGGCGATCGACCAGCTCGAGCAGCTCTCCCGGAAGATCGGGGCGGAGTTCTATTCCGACCGCTCCGAGAAGCGAGCGGAGAGGATCGTCAAGGAGGCGCTCAAGCTCGCCGGGCCGAACCAGGCGACGATCGTCGACACGGCCGGCCGCACCGGGATCGACCCCGAGCTCATCGAGGAGCTGCGTCGGGTCAAGGAGGTCCTCAATCCGGACGAGGTATTGCTCGTGCTGGACGCGGCGATGGGCCAGTCGGCGGGCCGCAGCGCCGAGGCGTTCCACAAGGCGGTCGGGCTCACCGGAGTCATCCTGACCAAGATGGACGGTTCGGCCAAGGGAGGAGGCGCCCTCTCCGCCGTCGCCGCGAGCGGCGCGCCCATCGTCTTCCTCGGGACCGGCGAGCATCTCGAGGAGCTCGAGCGGTTCGAGCCGACACGTTTCGTCTCCCGCCTGCTCGGGATGGGGGACATCCAGACCCTCCTCGAACGGTTCGAGGAGCTCTCCAACAAGCAGGCCGCCGAGGAGGCCGCCAAGAAGCTCATGACCGGGCGGTTCTCGCTGCGGGACATGCGCACGCAGCTCGAGTCGCTCGGCCAGATGGGCCCGTTCTCCAAGATCGTCTCGATGTTCCCGGCCTTCGGCACGGCGAAGCTCGACGACCAGAGGCTGGACGAGTCGCAGAAGCGCCTCCTCAGGTTCCGGGCGATCCTCGACTCGATGAACGCCCAGGAGCTCGACGACGCCCAGCTGCTCAAGGCGGAGCGGATCCACCGCGTCGCGCGCGGGAGCGGCCAGCGTCCCCAGGAGGTCCGGGCACTCCTCAAGCAGTACGAGCTCACCCGCAAGGCAGCCCACGGGCTCGTCTCCAACCGTCGCTTACGACGCCAGCTCGAAAAGCAGTTCGGCGGCGCGGCCCTCCCGGGCCCCGAGTGACGAGCTCCGATGGGACCTCTCGGGGGGCTCGAGGCGTTCGCCGGCCTCGCCCTGTTGTTCTTCCTTCCCGGGTTCACGGTCGCTCGAGCGGTCTTCCCCGAGCGACGGCTCCGGGGCCCCGCGGGGCTTCGCGGCGCGGTCGAGCTGGTCGTCCTCTCCTTCGTCCTGAGCGTCGGCCTCACGGTGCTGGTCGGCTATCTGCTCCTCTCGGCCTCCCCGGGAGGTTTCTCCGCGAGCTGGGGCTCTCCGGTCCTCGAGGCGACGCTCGCGGCCCTCGTTGTCGTCGCTCTCGCCGTGGGGCTCGTGCGGGGAAGCTATGCCCGCGTCCCGCCTCCCTCCCCCGTTCCCGAAGCGCCGGGCGAGGAGGGGGCCTTCGAGCTCACGCGAGAGCTCGACCGTCTGCGGGCCGAGAAGGTCCGGCTCATGGCCCGCCGTCGGTCGGTCGCCGACCGGCCCCAGGAGGCGGAGGCGCTGCGACGCGAGATCGCGAGGCTCGCCGGAGAGGAAGAGTCGCTCGCGCGAAGGAGGGAGGCCGACTTTGAGCTCTGAGCGGGCCGAGGGAAGATCGCACAAGATGGTGCTGATCGTGCGCGGCGAGCTCCGGCTCTCGCCGGGCAAGGCGGCGGTCCAGGTCGCCCACGCCGCCGTCCTCCTCACGCGGCGTGCCGAAGCGCGATCTCGGGCCGACCTCGAGACCTGGCTCGAGGAGGGCCAGAAGAAGATCGCTCTCAGGCTCGAGACGCTCGAAGAGATGGAATCGGTCGAGCGACGGGCCGCGCGCGCCGGGATCCCGACCGTCTGGGTCGAGGACGCGGGATTCACCGAAGTGCCGCCGGGCACACGCACCTGTCTCGGCTTAGGGCCGTCGGCGACGCGGGTTCTCGACCCGATCACCGGAGAGCTTCCGCTCTTCTGAGCGCCCTCGCCGGGGGGCCGACCGCGGGGAGCCCCTTGCCTCTCGAAAAAGAAGAAGGAGGAAAAGGTTGGACGCGACGGGGGCTGACCGCCTACGTCTTCGCTGGGGGCGTCCCGGACGACGGAGGGGACACCGCCCCGCTGGGCGGTGACGGCTCCGTTCCGGTCGGCCCGGTCTGCTCCTCGGACCACGACTGCGGGGGCGCGGCGGCGGGGGGCTTGCGACGGCGGAAGATCGCCGCCAGGGCAAAGCCGACCACGGCGAGCACCGCGAGCACCGCCACCAGGATCCAGGAGAGCGTGCTAAGGTAGGTCCACGCCGGCGCCGTGCTCTTGAACGAGACGGCGACCGAGGTCGCGTTGCCGCTCACCCGCAGCGAGCCGGCGCCGGGGGAACCGGCGTAGCCGGACGCCGACGCGGCATACGTCCAGCTTCCGTTCACCACCGAGAACGAGATCGAGCTCGGGGCCGAGGCGTTCTGCTCTTGGCCCGCGAAGTAGACCGACCAGGTTGTCCCGTCGGGGAGCCCGCTCGAGGTGAAGGTGACCGTGTAGGTCGGGCCAATCTCCACCAACACCCTAAGGGACGAGCCGTTCAGCGTCGCGCTTCCCTTCGGCTGCGCGGTCCCGAAGCCCGAGCTCACGCCCAGCGTGAAGTTGTACGTCCCGTTCGTCTCCGTGAAGACGATGGTCGGGGTGCTCGCGGTGATCGTGTAGGCGCTCGCCGGCGGGCCGATCGTCACCGACCAGGTCCCTCCGGGTGGGAGCCCGGTCTCCTCGAAGGTGAGGTTGTAGGTCGAGGCGAAGAACCCGACGTAGCCCACCGAGACGTTCACCCCGCTGAGCCCGACGAAGAACGAACCGGCCGACGGGGTGCGGTAACCGAGCACCGGCTGAGCCTGGTAGGTGTACGTGCCGAGCGTAGGCAGCGCGAACACGAGCGCAGTCGAACTCGTGCTGAGCGAGCCGTAGTTCTGGACGACCAGCGACCAGCTGGTGTTGCTCACCAGCCCGGTCTCGAGGAACTGGACGTCCGCGGTCGCCTTGGTGAACGCCGTGTAGGTCACGCTCTTCGTGGCGTCGGCGCCGTTGACGATGACGGTCCCGTTCGACGGGCTCACCGCGTAGCCGCTCTCGAACCCCACGCTGTAGTTGTACGTCGCGTTCGGGAGCGACGTGAAGGTGATCGAGGGGGAGGTGGAACTGACCGTATTGGGGCCCACGGTCGCCGTCCACGACGTCCCCGTCGGGAGACCCGACTCTTGGACCGTGACGTTGTAGAGTCCCTGATAGTGCACCTGGTACCATACGACGTCGCCGCCGCCGCCGATCACGGGGTTCTCGTTGACGGAGCTCGGGTCGATCCACGGCGCGAAGCCGATCACCTCGTTGGACTGGCCGTTGTAGACGTACATCCCGAGGGCGTTCGTGATCTGCTCGATGAGGTTGTAGTCGAGGACCCGCGAGGGGCTCGCGGACAACGCACCGGCGTAGGTCATCCAATAGGCCGTCACCCGGTAGGCGACCCCCTGGCAGGCGGAGGTGATGGTGAGGTTCTGCGCCTGGTGCACCCAGTAGGTGAGGTTGGCGTAGGCGTCGGAGACGTTGGAGAGCCCGTAGTGCCCGCAGGTCGCGTTGTTCTCGTACGGTGAGGTGTGCGCCGCGGTCGACAGCAGTTGGTAGTCGAAGGAGTCGGGCCCGGTGTAGCTACCGTCCGGCGCGGCCATCGGCGACATGTAGTCGGTCGGATCCGGGTAGTCGGGCGCCCAGCCGAACCCGACGGCGGAGGCGAGCGGGCTGGCCGCGGGTCCCACGAGCGTGTCGCTCAGGAACTGCGTGAAGGTGAGCGCGAGCGGCCAGGGCGAGAGCCGGTGGTCGCTCAGGCTGTAGATCTCCCCGGCCCAATCGTCGATCATCACGAGGTTCGCCGGAGCGCCGTTGAAGTAGCCGATCGGCCAGGTACACGGGCTGCTCGAGGTACACTTCGTGTCGATGGTCTTGTTGTAGAACGGCGAGGACGGGTCGGTGAGCTGCGCCCACCACCACGCCGCGCTGCCGGGAGAGCTCGACGGCTGGGTGGGGTCGCCGCGGAGATACGGCCAGGAGACGTTGCTCGGGTAATAGTTGCCCATCCCGACCGGGATCGGTCCGCCGGCGTTGAACGAGTACTCGACGCCCGCGACGGTGTTGATGGTGTTCTGGATGGTCGTGTACGGATAGGCGTTGATGTAGAAGTTGCGCAGCCCGATGTCGGAGAATAGCGTGGGCGGGATCGGGTTCGCGTGCAGCGAACTCCCTGCGAACGTCGTGTTGTAGGCCGAGTAGTCCACGGCCAGATTGATCGGCGTGAACGCGGTGCTGAGCGTGGGGAACAGGTTGTACTGCCAGAGCCCCGAGGCGACGAAGCCCAAGAGAGTGGTCGTCTGCGTCGTGTAGATCCCCGCGAAGTCGGCCGTGCCGGCCTGGATCGCGTTGATCCCCAGGCTGTCGCCCTGCTGGGCGGTCTCCCAGGTGACCTGCACGTTGCCGATGTAGTGGCCCGGTGCCGGGTCGCAGTAGCCGACGTAGGTCGCGAGCCCGCCGAGGCCGGTGCAGCCCGAAGGCGCCTGGTAGGCCGGGTTCGCCGCGAGCGAGTAGCTTAGGTGAGGGGTCACCGAGGCGTAGTAGGGCCCCGAACCGACCATGCCCCACTGGACGTTCGGCTGCGTCGCCGGGTAGTTGGCGTCCAGCTTGATGAAAGAGTCCCAGGAGGTAGGAGAGAGCGAGGCAAGGTAGCTCGTCCAGGAGGTGGTGTTGGTCGCGTTCGATCCGTCGGGCAGCATGCAGGAACCGTCGCCGCCCGCCGCGTGGGTGCCGCTCCAGCCAGGGACCGAAGCGCCCTCGTGGGTGAACCACCCGCAGGGAACCACGCTTCCGCCGAGGTTGTCGGCCACGAACTGCGGGAACTCGGGCCAGTCCTGGCTCGAGCCGTTCGCGACGAAGGTGATGCAGCCGTTGCCGGTGATCCCGTTCATCGCCGAGGTCGGGCAGAAGCCCGAGGCGTTGACGAGCATGGAGCCGAGGACTCGGGACGGGGTGTTGTTGAACGGTGCGTGGAGCCCGCCGTCCCAGGAGGAGTTGCCGAAGGGTAGCAGCGCCTGGGCCAGGATCCAGCCCGAGGTGCGGGCGACGTAGGGATACGTCGACCAGGCGAGCGTGCGGGCGATCGAGAACATCACGTCCGACGGGTAGACCTTCCAGGATTTCCCGGTCGCCGGGTCGTAGAAGTGCGCGGCCGGATCGATGACGAACGTCCAGTAGGTGGGGTTGCCGTTGCTCCCGTTGAAGTTCTTTCCCGTCTGATTGAAGACGCCGGTGAAGCCCGTGCCGTAGTCGGTGGCGCACTGCGCTCCCTGAAGGGGAACGCAGGTGGCCAGCGTCGGGACCATCGAGGCGGTACTGGTCCCGTTGTAGCTCACGAGCGTCTCGTACACGTTGAGAATGACCTCGTAGCTGGTCGTGTCGTAAGCGATGGCCGGGTCCTCGCTCGTGGCCCCGCCGGGGACCGGCTCGTAGACTTGCAACGTGCCGGGGTGGGGACCCGAAGCCGCGAACGGCCCGGAGGCCTTCGGCGAAGCGGAGGCCGCGGGAGCTGCGCTCGGTGTCGCGGCGGCGACGCTCGGCGATGCGGGACCGACGGACGGCCCGGTCGCGGTCGTAGAGGCCGTCGCGGGCGACGGAGCGGTCGCGTGCAGCCAAGTGAGGCCCCCCGCGAATCCGCTGAGGGCCATCATGGCGACCACGAGGACCGCCCAAGGTCCCTTGTTCCACTGCTTCTGCTTCACTTCCTTTCCAACTCCTTTGATCGAGGGTTTGGCATGCCCCTCCCCTGTGCCCTCGATCGTCACCAGATGGTTTTCAGCAGTTTTAGTCTTTCGTAATACCCAGCCAACGTGCCTGAGGGTTCCGCACGTTCAGCGGTCGACCCTAAGCTACCTCGAACCCTATACGGACTTCCCGGCATACCGGGTAGGGAACGCAACCGTGCGGATCACCACCTACATCGCGCGCCGGGCGCTGCTCGTGCCGCCGGTGCTCATCGGGGTCGTGACGATCACCTTCGTGCTCTTCACCGCGCTGCCGGTCTCCGATCAGCTCATCGCCCACTACGGGAGCCCGTCGCCGAAGCAGAGGTGCGGCTACCAGGAGACGTGCAGCTGCGCGACGCTCAACCCGACCTCGGTGGTCGGCGACACCTGCTACTGCATCTCCCCTCCGACCAAGGTGACCCCCACCGATCAATGCGTCAATCCGGTCTATCGCGAGTACTACGACCGGCTAGGGCTGAACCAGCCGGTCGTCGTGCAGTGGGCGACGTACCTCTATCGGACCTTCACCCTGCACTGGGGTACCGTTTCCAACCACAGCACGGTCGCCCAGGTCTACCCGCAGCTCCAGGGGGTTCCCGTGGTGACGGCGATCGCCTGGGAGCTCCCCTACACCCTCGAGCTCGCTCTCCTCTCGCTCTGGGTCATCCTCACGCTCGCGATCCCGCTCGGCAACGCCTCGGCGGTCTACCGCAATAGGCCGGTCGACCAGGGCTCCCGCGTCCTCTCCTTCTCCGGCTTTGCGCTCCCCGCCTTCCTGTTAGGCAACCTCCTCGTCCTCGGGGTGATCCTCCTCCTCCTACCCCACACCGGTCCGCTGGTGAAATCCCCCTGGTGCCCCTCCGGAGAACCGATCGCCGAGGAGTTCACCTACTCGCTCCCGCAGGCGAGGTCCTGCTACGCCGCTCTCCCGTTCGGGGCGGCGTTCCCGACCTGGGTGGCCAACGGCGTCCACTCCACCCCGACCGGTCTTTTCACGGTCGACGCGCTCATCCATCACGACCCGTGGCTCGCCCTCGACTCGCTCCTCCGCATCGTGGTCCCCGCGCTGGTCGTCGCTTACGGGTCCGTGGCGATCCTGCTTAGGTTCGTGCGCAACAGCATGCTCGAGGTGATGAATCTCGACTACATCCGCACCGCGCGGGCCGGGGGAGTTCCCGAGGCCACCGTGGTGAGGCGCCACGCCGGCCGCAATTCCATGAACGTCACCATCACCGTCTTAGGGCTCACCTTCGCGGCGTTCTTGGGAGGGTTCCCGGTCATCGAGGCCGTCTTCCACCTCAACGGCATCGGCGAGCTCCTCGCCGTAGCGGCGAACCCGAGCCAGGCGCTCGACTTTGGGGTGATCTTCGGCTCGACGGTCCTCTTCTGCCTCATCATCGTCAGCGCGAACCTCATCGTCGACGTCCTGTACGCCTACCTGGACCCGAGGGTCCGGCTAGGGTAGGTCGCCATGACGCTCCCCCCCTCGCCGGCACCCAAGCGACGAAGGGGAAAGCCGCACCCGCAGCTCGAGCAGCTGGAGCGGACCTGGTACTTCTTCCGGCGCAACACCCTCGGGCTGGTCGGCCTCGGGATCATCCTCTCGATCACCGGCGTCGCGATCTACGCGACCGCGCTTCCCCTCCCCTGGACGAGCGTGCCGATCTGGTGCGCTACCGAATACGGACCGTCCAACGCGGCCTCGGGCTACCCGCACAACTTCGTGATGGACTGCCCGTCGACCGGCCCGGTGGTCTGCACCTACGAGCAGAGCCCCCCCCCGAACGCGGCCAGTTTCTGCGGGGACCATTGGTACAAGACTCCGGTGGTCTCGAACATCCCGTTCCCGTCCGTCATCGCCCCGACCCTCACCCTGTCGCCGTACTCCTCGGGTCCCTTGCCGCTGGGCGGGCTCACCGTGTCGTCCGGGTCACGCACGCCGATCTACGACATCTCCGGGCTCATCGCGCGAGGCGCCGACTGGTCGCTTCTCTTCTCGGTCTCGATCGTCGGCATCGGGGCGGCCGCCGGGCTCATGATCGGCGCGATCGCCGGCTTCTACGGCGGCCTGCTCGACGACGTCCTGATGCGGATCGTCGACGTCTTCCTCTCGATCCCCACGATCCTGTTCGTCATCGTCGTGGTCGCTGTCGTCTCCGCCAACTTACCGGCGGCCGGCGGCGACGTCTGGGTGAAGGTCATCGCCCTCATCCTCGGCTTCTCGGTCGTCTGGTGGCCGTTCTACGCCCGTATCGTCCGCGGGCAGGTGCTCAGCGTGCGGGAGCAGAAGTTCGTCGAGGCGGCGTTCGCCTCGGGAGCTCCCCGACGTAGGATCCTCCTCCGGCACATCATCCCCAACAGCGTCTATCCCATCTTCATCCAGTTCTCGCTGGACGTGGGGACGATTCCCCTCCTCATCGGCGCGCTCGTCTTCCTCGGGTTCGGCACGATGCTCTTTCCGTCGGTGCCGTTCCCGGAGTGGGGATCGCTCTCCGCCCTGTCGGTCCAGGACCTCCAGGGGGACTTCATGGTGTCGTGCACCACCCCGGCGACCGGCTGCGTCATCCCCTGGTGGCAGCTGGTCTTTCCGGGCTTGGCCCTCTTCTTCTATGCCCTCAGCGTGAACCTCCTCTCGGACGGCCTCCGCGACGCCCTCGACCCGAGGCTCCGCCGATGAGCGCCGCCGCGCAGGCGCCGCCGCGGTTCCCACCCGTGGGTCCCACCGAGGCACCTGTCGATGCGTCCCTGGGGAGCGTTCCCTCCGCCGCCCCACAAGAGCCCGCGGCTCCCTCCCCAGCGGCGGAAGTCGTGCTCGAGGTGCGCGACCTGCGGACGTTCTTCTTCACCTACGAAGGGGTCGTCAAGGCGCTGGACGGGGTCTCCTTCCAGCTCCGCCGGGGGGAGACGACCGGGCTGGTCGGCGAGACCGGCTGCGGAAAGAGCGTCACCGCGCTCTCCATCACCCGCCTGGTCGCCGACCCGCCCGGACGCATCTTCCACGGGCAGGTCCTGCTCCGGGGGGCGGACCTGTTGCGGGGCCTCGAAACCGAGGCGAAGTACAAGCCGGTGCGGAGGAGCCTGAGGGTCCGGGTGCGGCGGCGCTTCTACAGGATCCGCCGGGCCAACGCGCGGATGGAAGCGGTCCGCGGGCGTCACATCGCGATGATCTTCCAGGAGCCGTCGCAGGCGCTCAACCCGGTCTTCTCGATCGCCAACCAGGTCTCGGAGATCGTCCTGCTGCACCACGGCGCCGAGGTCATCGACGCCATGCTCGCGGCAACGCCGGACGCTCCCGGGGTCGCCCCGGCGGTCGCGAAGCTCCTGGAGCTCCCCGAGGCCGAGGCGACCGAGGCGCACCGCCGGGCCACGGCGGAGCTCGCCGAGGCAGCGCACAGCCCGAGCCTCGGGACGGAGGCCTACTACATCGTTCGGGGCAGCGGCTCGAGCGCGAACAAGAAGCGGCACCTGGAGGAGGCGCTCGCCCGCCGTCGGCTCCGCCCTCTCCAGCGACGCTACCTGCGCTACCGCCGTGGGCTGCTCGGCCTGACCGCCCGCCTCCACGACGCCTACCTCGCCGAGCTCCGCCTCCCCCCGACGCCGTCGAGGGGACAGCTTCCCCCGCCCGGCCCGCCCGCTCCCGAGAAGCCCGCCGGTAGGGCACGGGGGACCGAGTTCTCCCTCAAGAGCCGACTACGCGTCGCCGAGCTCGCGCACTTCTATTACGGCCTGCCGGGCCTCCTACGGTGGGTCCGCCGCCCCCTGGACGACGAGCTGCTCTGGCGGGTCGTCCGGCTGCTCGAGGGGGTCCGGATCGCCAACCCCGTGCAGGTCGCCCGGGGCTACCCCCACGAACTCTCCGGAGGGATGATCCAGCGGGTGATGATCGCCATGGCGCTCTCCGGTGAGCCCGAGGTGCTCCTCGCGGACGAGCCGACCACGGCGCTGGACGTGACGATCCAGGCCCAGATCCTCCAGCTCCTGGACGAGCTGCGCCACCGGGTCGGCACGGCGATCCTGCTGATCACCCACGACCTCGGGGTCATCGCCGAGGTGGCCGACCGGGTGTGCGTGATGTACGCCGGCCGCGTCGTCGAGGAAGGACCCGTGCGGGAGGTCTTCCGAACCCCCCTGCACCCGTACACCCAGGGGCTTCTCGGCTCGGTGCCGCGGGTCGACAAGCCGGAAAAGGAGCTCCGCTCGATCCAAGGGAGCGTCCCCGACCTCATCGAGCCGCCGACCGGCTGCCGCTTCCACCCGCGATGCCCCCAGGCGATGCCGGTCTGCCAGGGCAAGACCCCGCCTTGGACCCTGGAAGGGCCCGAGCACCGCGTCGCTTGCTATTTATATCACGGGACTAGGGTTGTGGGATAGGGGGGGCGACCGTGGCGACGGACGGGGCACCGGTGGTTCTCGCCGCGCGCAACGTCCGCAAGTTCTTCCCCATCCGCGGCGGCCTGTTCTCGAGCCATATCGGCGACGTGCGGGCGGTCGACGGAGTGAGCTTCGACGTTCGCGAAGGCGAGACGGTAGGGCTCGTCGGGGAGTCCGGCTGCGGCAAGACGACGGTCGGCCGCATGCTGCTCCGTCTCATCGAGCCGTCGAGCGGGCAC
This sequence comes from Thermoplasmata archaeon, assembly GCA_021817605.1. Classification (GTDB taxonomy): domain Archaea; phylum Thermoplasmatota; class Thermoplasmata; order Lutacidiplasmatales; family UBA184; genus Lutacidiplasma. The sequence continues at coordinate 69,864 of JAKAUN010000011.1, forward strand.
GCCTACTACCGGTTGCCACCGGAGCTCCACGCGCGGCTCGACCAGCTCTACGCCACCGCGGGGGGAGGCCCGGGCAGCGCCACGGAGGAGAACGGCCACGCCGCAACACCCGAGGCCCGGGAAGCGCTCCGCGAGCTCGACCAGATCGCCACCAGCTACTCGCTCTACCGCAAGGGCGGCCACGCGATGCGGGAGCTCCGCGGCAAGCTCCAGATCGTCTTCCAGGACCCGTTCAGCTCGCTCTCCCCACGGATGCTCGTGCGGGACATCATCGCCGAACCGCTGACGATCCACGGCGTCGGCAGCCGCGCCGAGCGTCGGCGTCGGGTCAGCGAGCTGCTGCGGGACGTCGGGCTCAACCCCGAGCACGAGTGGCGGTTCCCCCACGAGTTCTCCGGCGGCCAGCGCCAGCGCATCGGGATCGCGCGGGCCCTCGCCCTGCGGCCGGAGTTCATCGTGCTCGACGAGCCGACCAGCGCGCTGGACGTCTCGGTGCAGGCGCAGATCCTCAACATCCTGCGTCGTCTCCAGCAGGAGCAGCGGCTCGCCTACCTGTTCATCTCGCATCACCTCTCGGTCGTCCGGGCGATGAGCCAGAAGGTCGTCGTGATGTACCTCGGCAAGGTCGTCGAGCACGCTCCGACCGAGGAGCTCTTCTCTCGGCCGCTGCACCCCTACACCCAGGCGCTCCTCTCGGCGATCCCGATCCCCGACCCGGAACTCAAGCGCGAGCGCATCGTCCTCCAGGGGGACGTGCCGAGCCCCGCGGCCCCGCCGCCGGGCTGCCACTTCCACACCCGTTGCCCGGCGGTGATGCCGGTCTGCTCGAAGGTCGAACCGCCGCTCCTCGAGGTCCGCCCGAGCCACATCGTCGCCTGCCACCTCTACCCCGTCGCCTGGAACGAGCCGACAGGTCAGCCCGCCGAGGCGGGGACCCCCCTCGCGATGGCCGGCGAGTCGCCCCTCCCGGACGCTCCGGCGGCGTAGGCGGTTCCACGGGGGAACGGTGTCCGGAAAGAAGCGCCGGCAAGAGCTCACGCCCGAGGAGGAGGACGCCTACGAGGCCGGTCTCGCGCGCGTCGCCGAGGAGAAGCACCAGGCGCTCCTCGAGCCCGGCCCGTCCTGGAAGATCTGGTTCCTCTACGACCACGCCCGATGGTGGATGGCCCTGCTCTTCCTGATCGTGGACGCCTGGATCATCACCTACTTCGTCGAACCGATCGACCTCGTCGGGCTTCTGCTGGCCCTGGGGGCCACCCTCTATCTCGAGTTCCTCGTCTACAGCTATTTCTGGCATCGGCCGTCGTCCGACGGGGGTGCCTCCATGGGGAAGTTCCGGCGGCGCTGGTACCGCCCGGTTCGCTACGGTCGCTGGACGTCGGAGGCGGAGCGCGCCCGGCACCAGCGCTCGGGGAGCAGCCCGGGGATCACCCCGGGGGCCCCCGACCCCCAGGAGTTCCTGTAGCGGCGACCGGACCGGCGGCCCGCGCTCAAATACGGACGCTCCGCTCCCCCCGCCGTGCCGGCCCGCAGGCTCCGTCTCGCCCCGTCCCTCCTGAGCGCGGATTTCGCCGACCTCGCCGGGGCGATCCGCGCGGTCGAGGCGGCAGGGGCGGATGCGCTCCACCTCGACGTGATGGACGGCCACTTCGTTCCGAACATCTCCTTCGGGCCGGCCCTCGTCTCCGCCGTGCGCGCGCGCACGAAGCTCCCGCTCGACCTCCACCTCATGATCGAACGTCCGCTCCGCTACCTCGAGTCGTTCCGTCAGGCGGGGGGGGACACCCTGGTCTTCCACCTGGAGGCCAAGGACGACCCGCGCGAGGTCGTCCGCGCGGCGCACCGCCTCGGCGGCCAGGTCGGGGCGGCGCTTCGGCCCGGCACGCCGTTCGCCGAGGTCGAGCCGCTCGCCGAGGAGCTCGACCAGATCCTCGTCATGAGCGTCCACCCTGGCTTCTCCGGCCAGAAGTTCCTCGCCGACGTCCTGCCGAAGGTCGCCTCGGCCCGCGCGCTCGTCGATCGGCTGGGTGGGACGGCGGACGTCTCGATCGACGGAGGGGTGACGGACGTCGCGGCCGTCGAGGCGGCCCGGGCCGGCGCGACGTTCTTCGTCTGCGGCAACTCGGTCTTCGGCGAGGGGTCCGTCCCCGAGAACCTGCGCAAGCTCAGGGTCGCCGTGGAGGACGGCGCGGCACGTGCGGTTCGCTGAGCTCGCCGACGGCTACGAGCGTCTCGAGGCGACGACCAAGCGTCTCGAGATGCGCAAGATCCTCTCCGAGCTCGTGAAACCCCTCGGTGCCGAGGAGCTTCCCGAGGTCCTCTACCTCTCCCAGGGGCTCCTCCGCCCCGAGTACGAGGGGGTAGAGCTGGGCGTCGCCGACTCGCTCGCGCGTCGCGCCGTCGCCCTCGCGACGGGAGAGGAGGAGCGCAGCGTCGCCGAGCAGACGAAGACCTCGGGCGACCTCGGCAGCACGGCCCAGGAGCTCCTGACGCGGCACCGGCGACTCGGCGACGTCGAGCCGCTCACGGTCGCGGAGGCCTACGCCGAGCTCGGACGGATCGCGGCGGCGAAGGGCGAGGGCTCGCAGGACGCCAAGGTCCGCACCCTGGTCGAGCTGCTCGGCCGCTCGACCCCCCTCGAGGCGAAGTTCCTCGTGCGGTTCGTCCTCGGCACGCTGCGTGTCGGCGTGCGGGAGATGACGATCCTGGACGCCCTCGCCGAGGCGTTCGCCGACGGCTCGAAGGAGGCCCGGGCCCGGATCGAGGAGGCGTTCAACCTTTCGAGCGACCTCGGGCTGGTCGCCGTCGAGCTGCTCAAGCATGGCGTCGACGGCCTAGGGAGGATCGGGCTCGAGGTCGGGAGGCCGGTCCGCCCGATGCTCGCCGAGCGAGAGCCGACCCTCGCGCGGGTCCTCGAGCGGATGGGCGGGGAGGCGGCGGTCGAGTACAAGTACGACGGCCTCCGGGTCCAGGCCCACGTCGCCCGGGACGGCACGGTGCGCCTGTTCTCGCGCCGTCTCGAGGAGATCGGCGCGCAGTTCCCCGAGCTGCTCGCCGAGCTGCCGCGAGCGATCCGCAGCCGGCCCACGATCGTGGAGGGCGAGTGCGTGCCGATCGATCCGGACACCGAGGAGATCCAGCCGTTCCAGGAGGTCGCCCGGCGGCGAGGACGCAAGCACGACCTCGAGCGACTGCGCGAGGAGGTGCCCGTGGCGCTCTTCCTCTTCGACATCCTCCTCGCCGGCGGGACCCCCGTCCACCAGGAGGACTTCCCGGCACGGAGGCGTCGGCTCGAGGCGATCGTCCGGGAGGGCGACCGGGTCCGGCTCGCCACCCAGCGGATCGTGCGCGACGTCGACTCCGCCACGAGCTTTCTGGACGACGCGATCTCGGCGGGAGGCGAAGGGGTCGTCGCGAAGTCGCTCAAGGCAGGAAGCTCCTATCGGGCAGGAGCCCGCGGCTACTGGTGGATCAAGTACAAGCGCGACTACACCGCCGGCCTCATGGACACGATCGACGGCGTGGTCGTCGGCGCGTTCCAGGGACGGGGGAAGCGGGCCGGGCGCTTCGGGGCGTTTCTGCTCGCCGTCTACGATCCGAAGAAGGACCGCTTCGAGTCGTTCACCAAGGTCGGCTCGGGCTTCGACGATGCCCAGCTTGCCGAGCTGCCCCGCCGGCTCGAGCGCTGGCAGAGCGACGAGCGGCCTCCCGAGGTCGAAACGGGCATCGCCCCCGACCGATGGTTCCGCCCGGGTCTCGTCCTCGAGGTCCGAGGCGCCGAGCTCACGCTGAGCCCGGTCCACCGCGCGGCCCTTGGCGCGGTGCGGGCCGGGGCCGGGCTCGCGCTCCGGTTCCCACGGTTCACGGGAAGGTATCGCGACGACAAGGGGCCGAGCGAGGCGACGACCTCGCACGAGCTCTTGGAGATGTACCGTGCCCAGGTCCGCCACGCGGTCTCCGAGACCCCCCCCACGAGCGGCGGGTAGGCCGCCGGGAGACCGGCGGCGACCCGGGCGGCCCCGCCGACTGCCGCTCCGCCCAAAGGAATAAGAAGGGCCTGCCTGCTCCGCGCCCTCGAGAACAGTCCATGCTGGTCGAGATGACCGAATTCCTCGGACGCCAGATCTATACTCCCGACGGACGACTCCTAGGCGAGGTCGACAACATCGTCGTCGACGTCGAAGGGTCGAAGATCGACGGGCTCTTCGTCGCGGAAACGAGCCCGATGCTGGTCGACGACTCGCGCCCCACCAACGTGCCGTACCGCTGGGTCTCGGCGGTCAACGACGTGGTCCTGCTGAAGTACTTCCCGAGGCGGGTCTCGCTCAAGAAGACCTCCGGCGCCCGGCCCGCCAACGAAGAAGAGGCGGCCTTACCCGCGCGCTAGGGCGTCGCGGGGATAGCCAAGCTCGGCAAAGGCGCGGGACTTAAAGGGCGGCTCCGCCGCCGAAGAGATCCCGTCGCGTAAGGCGTTCGCCGGTTCGAATCCGGCTCCCCGCATCGCCCGGGGTTGCCGGTGGTTCCCTTCGCCGCCTACCTCCGGGATCGGACCCTGGACCGCTTGGGGCGGCTCCGTCCTTCGGGTCGTGACCCGCAGTGAGGCCAGGCTGAGGGCCGGGGGCCCCCCCTCCGGGCGGCCCGCTCGCAAGCCCAAGAGGGCGGTGCGGACGGGCTGAGAAGGGGGGACTCCGACGCGGGCGCTGGCCCGAGGGGAAGGGCGCCGGCCGAGCCATCGATCGTGCGAGGGGCTGAGGGAGGTTCCCTTGGCGAGCTCAGGAGCCTGGGCCACGTTGCCGTCGGGGGGTCAGGGTCAAGCACGGCGCCGGAGTCGGTGCTCCGTGCGTCGTGCCGAGCTCGTCCGCCTCCTGGAGAGGGTACCCGGTTTTCCCCGCCCGCGGGCCGACCTCGAGCAGGTCGTCACACCCTCCGAGGCTGCCGCGACCCTCCTCGAGATCGCCGACCGGATCGACGGCATCGAGGGCCGGTCGGTGCTCGACCTGGGGAGCGGCACGGGCCGTCTTGCCATCGGGATGGCTGCCCTCGGCGCCCGCCCGGTCCGGGGGCTCGAGGTCGACGTCGAGGCCGCGCAGCTCGCCACGGAGGCGGCCCGCGCTCTCGGCGCCCGCGTCGACTTCCTCGTGGGCGACGTCCGAAGCGCGGAGGGCCCGGCAGAGCTCGTGGTGATGAATCCGCCGTTCGGCGCGCAGCGCCGCCACGCGGACCGGCCGTTCTGGGAGAGGGCGTTCGCCCTGGCCGGCCGGACCGTCTACGCCTTCGCCCTTCGCGACTCCCGAACCTTTATAGGACGACAGGCGGTCGCACGCCGCGCCGACGTACTCGAGGTCGTCTCCGTTCCCTGGTCGCTCGGTCGGACCTTCCCGCACCACGACCGAGCTCGGGTCGCCCTGGACGTGGACCTCTGGGCGCTTAGGACCGCACAAGGAGGATAAGATGGACGAAGCAGGCCTTCCGGAGCTCGTGTTGCCGGGTGACTACCTGGGCGCCGCCGAGGAGTATCTCCCCGGGCGAGGCACCTACGAGGACCGCGGCCGGATCTACGCCTCCCTCCTCGGTCGCCCTGCCATCGACCCCACGGACCGCACGATACGGGTCGACCCGCGCAACGCCGTCCCCGAGATCCAGGAAGGGGACCTCGTCTACGCACGGGTGGACGAGATCAAGACGGCGATGGCCGTCTGCACCGTCCTCACCCCGGCGACCAGCCGCCGGGGGGTCCCGGGAAAGCCGGAGGGGACCGTCCACATCTCCAAGGCGAAGGAGGGCTACACCGAGACCCTCTCGGGAGAGTTCGCCGTCGGCGACATCCTCCTCGCCCGCGTCCTGCAGGCCCACCCGTCCGTCAAGCTCTCCACGGCACAGCCAACGCTCGGCGTCGTCTCGGCCCGCTGCCAGGCCTGTCATGCCCTCCTCTCGCTCGGCAGCAAGGAGCCGACCTGTCCGCGTTGCGGGCACAAGGAGCGCCGCAAGCTCGCCCGCGGGGCAACCCCCCTTCCCCCCGGCGGCGATGGAAGCGACGACGCCGACTGAGGAGGAGAAGAGGCTCGCCCGCCTCGTGCGCTCGCACGACCGCTGGCGCGGCCGGCAGGTCTTCAACCTCCTTCCGAGCGAGAACGCCGTCTCCCCGACCGCTCGACGCTACCTCGCGAGCGACCTTGCGGGGCGCTACACGCTCCCGATGGAGCTCGAGGTCGGCGGCGAGAAGGTCCCCAACAGCTACACGGGGACCCGCTACACCGACCAGGTCGAGCAGCTGGCGACCTCCGCCGCCCGGCGGGTGTTCCGCGCGCGTTTCGCGAGCGTGCGTCCGCTCTCCGGGCACATCGCTGCGCTCTCGGCGCTCGTCCCCCTCCTTCCGCGGGGAGCGCGCCTGCTCGCTCTGCGACCCGAGGACGGCGGCTACGACGGCTACGCCCCGGGCTATGTCCCGTCGGTCCTCGGCTACTCGGTCCAGCCGTTGCCGGCCCGCGGAACGGCGCATCGGGTGGACGCCGCGGAGGCGATCGCGACCATCGAGCGGGAGAAGCCGGACGCCGTGGTCCTCGGACAGAGCTTCTTCCTGTTCCCCTATCCGCTACGCGAGATCTCCGAGGCGGCGCACCGCCACGGCGCCCTCGTCCTCTACGACGGCTCGCACGTCCTCGGCCTCATCGCGGGCGGCGAGTTCCAGGACCCGCTGAGGGAGGGGGCCGACCTCCTTTACGGCAGCACGCACAAGTCGTTCCCCGGTCCCCAGGGAGGCCTTCTGCTCACCGACCGCGAGGACCTCTTCGCGCGGATCGACCCGGCGCTCGTCTGGCGGGTCTTCGACAACGCCCACTGGAACCGGATCGCTGCCGTGGGGCAGACGCTCCTCGAGCTCGAGCGCTTCGCCCCGGAGTACGCACGCACGACGGTCGCGAACGCCCGCGCCCTCGGCGCCGCCCTCGCCCAGGAAGGCTGGCCGCTGGTCGCGCCCGAGGACGGCTTTACCCGCTCGCACCAGCTCCACCTCGACCGCTCGCGCCTCCTTAGCGAGCACGGCAAGGGCCCGGCGGCCCTCGCCCGGCGCCTCGAGCGCCAGGGGTTGCTCATCGACCTGGTCGGAAGGATCGGCACGGCCGAGCTCGCCCGCCTCGGGCTCGTCCCCGACGACATGGGGAAGATGGCCCACCTGCTCACCGAGGGCGGGCTCCGCAACCAGCGGGTCGGAGCCGAGGTCCGCGCCTGGCGACGGACGTTCCGCTCGCTCCGCTTTGTCTGATCGGGCCGCGGCTTCGGAGACCATGCCGACCCGTCCTTCGCGCAGGGTCTCCGGGCCGGTGGCGCTCACCGGCACCCCCGGGGTCGGCAAGAGCTCGGTCGCGCGCCATCTCCCCCGGACCCTGCGGGCCGTAGAGGTCGGCGAGCTGGCCCGGAGCCTCGGGGCCGCCCGCGGCCGGGGCCGTGCCGTCACGGTGGATCTGGCGGCGCTCCGGCGGGCCCTGGCACGCCGGCCGTCGGGCGAAGGGCCTGAGGTCGTCGTCGGCCACCTCGCGCACCTCCTTGCGGTCCGCGAGGTGATCCTGCTGCGCTGCCACCCGACCGAGCTGGAGCGTCGGCTCCGGGCCGCGCGAAGGGGCCGGGCGACCGACCGTCGGGCGAACTACGTCAGCGAGGCGACCGACGCGATCCTCCTCGAGGCGCTCGCCACCCGCCGCCCGGTCTTCGAGATCGATACGACGGGCCGCTCGGCCCGCGCGATCGCCCGCGAGGTGGCCTCCCGGGTGCGGCGCGGGGGGCCCCCGCGCTACGGGACGGTCGACTGGCTCCGCGAGGCCGAGGTCACCGAGCATCTTTTGGACGGAGCCGCGTAGCCCGTCCGAGATGGTCCTCGAGCGCTACCGGGCGCGCTTCCGCCCCCAGATCGAGCGGCTCTCCCGGCCGTTCCTCCGCTGGAGGCCCAACACGCTGAGCGTACTCGCGCTCGCCCTTGCGCTCGTGGCGGCGGCGCTCGCGGCCGCGGTGCGGTGGACCACGCCGCTCTTGTTCCTTGGGGTGAGCGCGCTCGTCCTGCTCACGGGATTCTTCGACATCGTCGACGGGGAGGTCGCCCGCTCGACCGGCCGGGCGAGCGTGAAAGGCGACTTCCTCGACCACCTCTTCGACCGGTACGCCGACCTCGCTCTCGTGCTGGGCGTCGCCGCCTCGGGGTTTGCCAACCCCGTCCTCGCGCTCCTCGCCCTCGCGAGCCTTCTGCTCACGAGCTACGTCGGGACCCAGGCGCAGGCGGTCGGCGAGGGGCGGCTCTACGCCGGGCTGCTCTCGCGGGCCGACCGTCTGGTCGTCCTCGCCTTCGCCGCCTTCCTCGAGTTCGATTGGTCGCTCCCCTGGCCGTGGGCGCCGACCGAACCGTGGGCGCGGTTCCACTTCGCGGGAGTCTCCTTCACGGTCCTGGATGTGGCGTTCGCCTACTTCGTGGTCGCCGGCCAGTGGACGGCTATCGCGAGGGCGCGCCGGGTCCACCGCGCCCTTTCGGCGCGGGAGGACCGGGACGATCCCCCTCCTTCCCGTCCCGGCTGACGCCACCCTTGAGCCGGTAGTACTGGAGCGGGTGCTTGAGGAACGGCTCGTAGCAGAGCGGATCGCGCTCGCGGTCCTTGGGCTCGGGTCCCTCCGGGTCGCCGTCCCGCGCGCAGAGGCCGTGGCTGCGCAGCGTGTCGCACTCGGGGGGCTCGTAGCCGCGTCCCTCGTCTCGGGAACGGATGTGGTCGACCTGGTAGCGGGTGATCGACTCGTCGAAGTCCGGCGCGCCGCGGAAGGCGTCGACGATCGTCTCGAAATCCGCGCCGGCGCGATGGAGGAAGGAGGCGAGGCAGAACCGGCCCGCGTGCGAGAGGTTCTCGCCGCGCTCGAGGGTCCGCTGCATGCGGCGTAGGCACGGGGGGAACCGGCCCCGGTCCATCGTCGTCGGACGCGCGCGCCCACGCTCGAAGGCTGCGGGGACCCGACGCGCCACGTCCGCGAGGAGCTCGGATTCGCGGACGCGGACCGCCGCGAGCAGCTCGGCGGTGAGAGGCACCGGAACGGCGAGCTCGCGACGGACCGCCTCCTGGAGCAGCCGAGCCGCCCGCGGCGCGGGCACGAAGACCCCGCCGCCGCTGAGGTCTTGGGAGGCGAGACGGAACTCGGCCTCCCGGATCGGCGAGGCGAGACGCACGTAGTCGGTCAGGTCGACCCGGACGAGCTTAGGTGAGGCCGCGAAGACGAAGCCGAGGCGCCGCGCCACCTCCTCGAGCTCGTCCGACGGGGCGTGCTCGAGACGGGCATGGGCCCGTTTCGCCTCGGCAACCGCCCACCGCCGCAGTCCTCCGGCGGCGGGAGCTGCCGAGAGGACCAGCCGTGCGAACAGGAAGGAAAGATAGCGCTCGTCCGGTCCGGCGCTCGCGAGCTCCTGGACGGTGCTCGACGCCCGGGGGTCGTCTTGGGCGGCGAGCACCCGGGCCCTCCCTATGACGCGGGCCCGCTCGTAGGCGGCCCCCTCGAGCAGGGCGCGCACCGAGAGCCCTTCCCCGGCGACGAGAGCTTCGGCCCCCGGCAGGAACGGGTACTCGGCGTAGAGCTCGCCGCCGCTCAGAGGAGGCGCGGGACCACGAACTGCCATGCCAACAGCACCAGGATGATCACGGTCGAGACCGTGGCGGCGCGCGCGCCGAACTGGTCGAGCCGGGCCGCCGACCAGCCACGCTTGATCCGGGCGGCGACGCTGGCGGCGTAGTCGCGGAAGAGAAGGCCGCCGTCCAGCGGGACGAGCGGCAGGGCATTGGAGAGGCCCAGGAGGAGGTTCATCCAGGCGAGCCAGTAGAGCGAGTTCGCGACGATCCAGAACGTGGCGGAGCTTGCCCCCGAGAGCGGCCCGGTGAGATGGAAGAAGGAGGTCGTCGGGCCGCTCATCGGCTCGAGCGCGGCGAGCGGCAGGACCAGCCAGTCGACCGAGCCTACGAGCGGCCCGGCCGGGCTACCCGCGGGCCAGACGAGGATCTGCTTGAGCTCGGAGGGGGTGAGGCCGTAGACCGACACTCCGAGGAACCCTCGCGAATGGTTCTCCGGGTTCGTCCCCAACAGCAGGGTCGTCGTGATGCTCGCGTGCTGGCTGGACGAGTAGTAGGTGAGCGCGCAGCTCTGATGCGGCCGGGTCAACGCGACCGCCGACTCGAACGTCGCGACGGTCGGGGTGCTGGTGCCGTTGAGCGAGGTGATGATGTCACCGGAGCTCAGGGTCGCGTTAGCGGCCGCGGAGCCCGGCTCGATGCTGGCCACGCCGACCCCCGTCGCGTTCGGAGCTAGGGAGCTCGCGACCAGCCCGGAGAGCGCGAAGAAGAACAGGACGGCCAAGGCGAAGTTGGCGAGCACCCCGGCGGCCGCCACGCGGTCGCGCCGCCGGCGCGAGGCGGCGGCCATGTCGGCGTCGTCCTGCTCGACGAACGCCCCGATCGGTACGACGAACCAGAGGATGCCGAGGCTCTTCACCCCGATCTTCTGGGAGCGGGCCACAAAGCCGTGGAAGAGCTCGTGCAGTACGATCCCCACGACAAGGGCGACGATCCCGTAGCCGAGCGGGATGATCGGGTTGATCCCGGGAAGCCCCACGGCCTGGACGGGAGAGGGAGCCTGGGAGGCCTTGAGGTGCACCGAGGCGATCGCCCCGACGAGCAGGAGCGCCACGATGACCCCCATCGCGATCGCGGCGAGGGCGATCCCGAGGTCGCTGACCACGGACCAGAGGCGGGAGAACCGGCCGACGCGGTCGAGGAACGAGCGGCCCCGACGCGTCTTGGTCATGAGCGCCGGGCCGAAGAGGCTGAGCGAGCGCTCCGGACCGAGGAGGCCCTTCCTCCAGAGCGCGTAGACGACCCCCGCGTAGGCCGCCACGAGCAGGGCGGCGATCGCGTAGCCTAGGTAGGGGTCCACGGGCGCGGGGCGAACTTGGTCGGGTGGTTATGAGCTCTTGCGCCCCGTCCGTGAACGCTGGGCGGCGGTGAGAGGCTATAGGCTATCCGAGGCGACGGTTCTTTCAACTCGGAGACCCGCGCCCTGATGATCCGAAACGTAGCCGCCCTCGTCGTCGTCCTCCTCGCCCTTCTCGTCCTCGCGGGCGCTCCGTCGCCCGGAGCCGCCACGCCGGTGCTCGGAGCTTCTGTGGCCCCGAGCCCGCTTCCCAGCATCGGCGCAGCGGCACCCCTCGCGGAGGCCGCCTCGGCGAGCGCGAGCGGGCCGGTCGTAGTCGCTCCGGCCTACACCCCGGGCCGGGGAGTGGCGGACCAGGGCCCGATCCCCGCGTCCACCCCTCTCGATGTCGTGGTCGGACTCGCGTCCTCCGACCCGGCGGGCCTCGCGAGCCTCGCCAACGAGGTCTCGGCCCCGGGAGGGTCGGCCTACCACCGTGCGTTGGCCGCGTCGGCGGCCTCCGCACGCTTCGGGGCCTCGACGACCACCACCGCAACGGCGAGGAGCTACTTCGCACGGTTCGGCCTGACGACGCGGGTCAATCCCGACGGGCTCCTCCTGGACGTCACGGGGCCGGCGAAGGCGCTCGGCCACGCCTTTGGCACGACCTTCGATCTGTATCGCGCCTCCTCGGGGAGGACGTTCTTCGCGCATCCGACCCCAGCCACGCTGCCTCCGATCGCCCCTTGGACGGGGGTCTTCGGGCTCGGCAACTCAACCTCCTGGGCGCAGCCGTTCACGACCCCGGCCCCGGCGGGATCGGTGCACCCCTTCGCGAGCTGTCCGGTGCCGGCCCCGGGCACGGCGTTCCGGCCCTGCCAGCTCCAGGCCGGCTACGACTTCTCACCCCTGCTGTCGAGCGGGACGAACGGGTCGGGCGTCCGACTAGGGGTCGTCGATGCGTACTCGGGCGCCGAGCCGCAGACACAGCTCGTGAGCGATCTCTCCCTCTTCAGCACGAACAACGGCCTCCCCCCCGGAAACGTTTCCTTCGTCTATCCTGTTCCAACCACCATCGACCTGAACGCGACGGGGGTCAACCCCCTCTGGCAGTACGAGGACGCCCTCGACCTAGAGTGGAGCCATGCGTCGGCCCCCGGCGCCGGGATCGTAATGGCGTTCTCGCCGGATTCGGGGGCCGGTCTCTACTTCGCGATCGACGCCCTGGTCGCCACCGGGGCGGTCAATGTGCTCTCGCTGAGCTGGGGTGAGCCGGATGTCGGGGTCTTCAACTCCTACTCCACGCCGTGCATCTCCTCCTGCAACGCGTCGACCGACGGGAGCTACACCATCCTCGGCCCGGTCTTCCAGCTGGCGGCGGTCGAGGGGATCTCCACCTTCGCCGCGAGCGGCGACTGCGGGGCCGCTGACGGCACGTCGGGCGTCTCGACCAACTACCCGGCCTCCGATCCCTTCGTCACGGGGGTCGGAGGCACCAACGTCACGCTCACCGCGGCCAACGCCTGGCACGCCGAGGTGGCCTGGTCGGGCAACGCCACGGGAGCGAGGTCCCCCGGATGCAGCAACCAGGGTGGCTCGGGTGGGGGCTTCTCCCCGTTCCCCCGCCCATGGTGGCAACTCGGGCCCGGGATCGCAACGACGCAGCAGCACCGTGGGGTCCCGGACGTCTCGATCAACGGAGGGCTTCCGGTCTCGATCGAGGTCGGCAGTCAGCCGACGACCGCCACGGGCACGAGCGTCGGAACGCCGATCTGGGCCGGGATCGCTGCCCTCGCCGACCAGTACGCAGGGATCCATCTCGGGTTCCTCGACCCGACGCTTTACACGCTCCTGCGTTCCCCCGGCTACACCAGCTGCTTTCACGACATCACGGACGGGCACAACAACTACCGGGCCGGCGTCGGCTGGGACCCGGTGACCGGCGTCGGCTCGCCGATCGTGGCCGCCCTGGTCCCGGCGCTCGCCCACACGACGGTGGCCCCGGGGAGCCTGCAGACGTTCGTCTACGCCGCGCCGAGGTTCGGTCCCGCGCCGCTCGCGACGACGTTCACCGTCCAAGCGAGCGGCGGGAGCGGCACCTATCCCCTCGAGGAGATCAGCTTCGGCGACCGCAACGCCACGGTGCTCACCGGGCCGACAGTGAACCACACGTACGCCACGAGAGGGGTCTACTCCGTCCAGTCCTACGTCGTGGACTCGACCGGGAACGTCTCGGTCTCGCCCCCCGTAGTGGTCGTCGTCGGAGGCGGCAAGCCTCTCGCGGTGAGCCTGGTCGCCTCCACGTCGACGCCTGCGCCCGGAAGCCCCGTCACCTTCACCGCCACGGTGACCGGCGGAACGGGAAGCTACCTGCTCAACTTCTCCTTCGGTGACGGCTCCTTCGCCCAGAACCTCACAACGCTGTCGGCCAACCACGCGTTCTCGGCCGCCGGGGGCTACTGCGTCGAGGCGGTCGCCCGGGACAACGCGACGCCCCCGGACGGCGGCGCCAGCGCCCGTCTGGCCGTTGAGGTCGGGGGAGCGGCGGCTCCGTCCTGCGGCAACCCCACGCAGCCGCTCACGATCACCACGGCGGCCAACCCGGGGATCCGGGACGCCCCCGCCGACTTCCCCGGGCTGTTCACGGTCAGCGGCGGTTCGACGGCGCCGAACGGCCTCGCCTCGAGCCTCGAGCTCGTGTCGAACGACCCGTACACCGATCCGTGTGGCTGTACGATCTTCCGAGCGGCCGGCAACTACACCGTGCAGGAGTGGGCGAACGACACCGTGGACGGCGAGGCCAACGCGACCACGAAGGTCACCGTCGCCCCGCCGCTGGACGGCACCTTCCATGCGTCGACCCTCAACGGCACCGCCCCGCTCACCGTCGCCTTCACCGCGACGGCGACCGGAGGCTACCTTGCGGACGACGCAGCGACGAGCTGGGAGTTCGGCAACGGGAAGAGGGCGGTCGGCGCGGCGGTCCAGACGACGTACACCAGCGCGGGGGAGTACCTCGCGGTCGGCGCGCTCTCCGACCACGGGAGCGGCAACGCGAGCGAGGCGTTCCTCATCGACGTCCATCCGAGCGGCTCGAGTGGGCTGGGGGTCAGCGCGACGATCACCCCGGCGCGGAACATCTCCTCGTCGACCAACGTCACCCTCTCGGCGAGCCTCCAGGGGCCGCACGGAGAGCTCCTGGGTACGAGCGTCTCCTGGAACCTCGGCAACGGCGAGACGGCCTACGGCGCGTCCGTGACCGAGACCTACCTGGTGGGGCAGGACATCCTCACGAGCGACACGCTCGCGGCGGGGGTCGCGATCCTCGGGGGCCACTTGCGCCCGGCGCTGAGCGTCCCGATCACGCTTCCGTCGTTCTTTGCGACCGAGGCCGGAGGCTTCACGCCGGCGGCGTCGGCGCTGGGCGTGAGCGAGAGCGTCCTGCCGGCGACCGGTCTCATCCCGCTCGCGATCACGGGGAACGCCTCCGCGAGCGGCCCCGGCGGCGCCTACGTGAGCTGGCTGTTCGGCGACGGGACGAGCGCGAGCGGCTTCAACGTCACCCACACCTACTACCAGGCCGGGCCCTACACGGTCAACCTGACCGCCTATGACGCGTTCAACGACCAGGTGATCCGGCTCGAGTCGGTCGTCGCCTCCCCTGCCCTCACCGTGCAGGGCGGGCCGAGCCCGACGACGGGCTACGCGCCGCTCACCGTCAACTTCTCCGTGGTCGCCTTCGGCGGCTCCGGGCCCCCCTACAGCTACCTCTGGAGCTACCTCAACGGGGCGACGACGAACGCCTCGAACCTCACGATCGTCTTCGACACCGCGGGCCACTACACCGTGGCGCTCAACGTCACCGACCCGGACAACGCGAGCCTGGTGATGAACTGGACGATCACCGTCAAGCAGGCTCCGCTGCTCTCCGTCGGCGAGATCCTCGCCCTCGGCGCGGGCGTCGGCCTCGTGATGGCGGTGGTCGCCTGGCGACGACCGTCCACCGAGATCGACCCGTTCACCCTTTGACGACGCCCAGAGGGACCAGTCGGGCGACGCGTCGGGTGAGGCCGGCGCCCTCGGCGACGCGGACGACCTCCTCGACATCCTTGTAGGCGCCGGTCGCCTCCTCCGTTACCCCCTCGCGCGAGGAGGAGCGGACGACGATCCCCTTCTCGGAAAGACGGTGGATGACCTCCTGGTAGCGGAACGTGCGGACGGCGGCGTGGCGGCTCAGCCGACGGCCGGCGCCGTGGCAGGAGGAGCCGAAGGAGCGCTCCATCGACGTCGGGAGCCCCGCGAGGACGTAGCTCGCCGTCCCCATGTCGCCGGGGATGAGCACCGGCTGGCCGAAGGAGCGGTACGCCGCGGTGACCTCCTCGCGTCCCGGTGGGAAGGCCCGCGTCGCCCCCTTGCGGTGGACGAGCACCGGCTTCAGCGTCCCGTCGGTCCGATGGGACTCGACCTTGGCGATGTTGTGCGCGATGTCGCAGACGACCTCGATGCCGAGCTCCTCGTCCGAGCGGCCGAAGACCGTGCGGAAGGCACGGCGCACGGCGTCGGTGATGAGCTGGCGGTTCGCCCAGGCAAAGTTCGCGGCCGCCGCCATCGCCCCGAGGTAGCGGGTCCCGTCCTCCGAGCCGACCGGCGCGCAGGAGAGCTGGCGGTCGACCAGCACCGTCCCTTCGTCGGCGAGCCGACGGTCCATGCGGGCGATGAAATCGGTCGCGACCTGGTGGCCGAGGCCACGCGAACCGGTGTGGAGCATCACGACGGCCTGCCCGGCCGACAGCCCGAGGACGTGGGCGAACTCCGGGTGGAGCAGCTGCTGGACCTCCTGCACTTCGAGGAAGTGGTTGCCCGACCCGAGCGTGCCGAGCTGATGGAGCCCGCGTCGGCGCGCCGCGTCGGAGACCTCGGAAGGCAGCGCCCCGGCGAGGGCCCCGAGCTCTTCCTGGGTGACGAGGTCCTCCGACCGGCCGAACCCCTGCTCGACGGCCCACGAGGCCCCGTGCAGGAGGACCTCGTCCATCTCGCTCGGCGTGAGGGCCCGTCCGCCCTTCGAGCCGACGCCGCTCGGGACCTCGCGGTAGAGCCGGTCGACCAGCTCGACCAGCCGCGTCCGGACCTCGTCGGCCTTGAGACGGGTGCGCAGCAGGCGCACCCCGCAGTTGATGTCGTAGCCGATCCCGCCCGGCGAGACGACCCCTTCCTTGAGGTCGAACGCCGCGACCCCCCCGACGGGGAAGCCGTAGCCGAAGTGGATGTCGGGCATCGCCAGGGCCCTCAGCTCGATGCCGGGAAGCGTCGCCACGTTCGCGAGCTGCACGAGCGACGGGTCGCCCTGGACCCCGGAGAGGAGCGCCTGGTCCGTGAACAGCCGACCGGGAACCCGCATCCCCGGCACCTCGTCCCGGGGGATGTCGTAGGTGAACTCGTCGACCGGGACGAGCGTGGGGATCTTCGTCACGGGGCGCGGCAGGAGGGCACATCTACTAAAGGTCGCCCGCGGCCGCGGCGCCGAAGGGCCCCCAGGAGATGGGCCAAAGCGAGAAGTAGCCCCACGCCTCCTCACTGGACCTGGCGACAATGTCCCGACGCCGGCTGTTCTCGCTGCTCAACACCGTCGCGCTTGCGCTCGCCCTCGTGGTCTGGTTCCTCTTCCCGCGGTATGCCGCCTACGCGCTCTACGGGATCGTCGTCTGGGTCGCCGTGGGCTTCGTTGTCACCTGGTCGACGCTCCGGGCCCCGACCACCGCCCCTTCCGCTCCGGGCGGCGCGCCAGGGGGCGCCTTGCGGACGGGAGGCCCGTCGGTCCCTCCGACCGCAGGCGGGAGCGCGACGATCGACTTCTGCGTCTACTGCGGCAACCATTACGCTCCCGAGGAGCGGCGCTGTGCCGCCTGCGGCCACCCCCTGCCGCCGCATGCCGTGCCGAGCTGAGGTGAGAGCGCGGCGCCCCGCGCGATCGAGGAAGATCCCGGCTACTCCGGGGCGATGAGCATCATCGCCTCACGAGCCCGCACGTTGGTCCCCTCGCGGACCTTGAGCTGACGGACCAGCCCCGCCGACGGCGAGGGGACCTCGTTGCGCATCTTCATCGCCTCGAGGACGAGCAGCACCGCGCCCTTCTCGACGCGCTCGCCCTCCTTCACGCGCACCTCGACCACCCGTCCGGGCATCGGGGGCACGACCGCGACCCCGCCGGACGGCGCCGTGGCGGGGAGAGCGGAGACGACGTCTGTCGACGCCAGCCCCTCCCGAGGGGACGACACGCCCCCGGCGGCGGGGCCCACCTCGAGGGTGACCGGCCAGGATTCTCCGTTCACCTCGACCGGCCCGGGAGGGCCCTCGCACCGGGCCGGCCAGCCGGCGAGCTTCACCGGCTCCCGAGCGATCTCGAGCTCGACCCGCCCGTCCTGGTCGGCGAGTACCGCCAGCTCGAAGCTCCGGCCGTCGACCGTCACGTGGCGAAGGTCCTCGGCGACCTCGACCGCGACGGCGCGGCCGTCGCGCCTTACCGTGACCCGCGTAGCGGCCACCCCCGTGAGCCATGGGCCCGAAGCCGTCCCTCGAGCGCCCAGGCGCTCGCCGTCGGGCCGGGGCTCCCGGGGCGGGTCCGGGCGGGCGAGCTCGCGCGGGCGCGCATCGCCCCGACCACCCCGACGGCGGCGGTGGTCAGCGTCTCGAAGTCGAGCCCCTGGTCGGAGCGGGAGCGGTACGCCTTCCAGATCGCCGGGAAGAGCGCGTAGCTGACCGCTTCGGCCCGGTCGGCGGAAGGCACTACGGCCCGGACCTCGGCCAAGGAGCGGTCGAGCTCGGGTGCGAGCAGGTCGGCGGGCCGTCCGTGGATCGCCGGCTGCTGGGCGGTCACGCGGGCGACCAGCGCCGGCTCCATCGGACCGGGCGGGCTCCCGTAGAGCCCACGGACGTAGTCGCGGACCTCCTGGGTGATCGTGCGGTAGCGCTCGCCGGAGAGGACGTTGAGCACCGCCTGGATGCCGACGATCTGGCTGGTCGGCGTGACGAGCGGCGGATAGCCGAGGTCGGCGCGCACGCGCGGGACCTCGCCGAGCACCTCGGAAAGCCGTCCGAGCGATTCCTGCTCGCGCAGCTGGGAGAGCAGGTTCGAGAGCATCCCGCCGGGGACCTGGTGCACGAGGATCATCGGGTCGGTCTGCAGCGAGCGGACCTCGAGGAGGGGGCGGTAGTGTTCGAGCACCCCCCGGAAGTAGTCGGAGAGCTCCGAGAGCGCCCCGAGGTCGAGGCCCGGGTCGGCCGGGCCGCCGCGGAGAGCCCCGACCAGCGACTCGGTCGGAGGCTGGCTCGCGCCGCCGGCGAACGGGCTGAGCGCCCCGTCGACCGCCACGGCTCCCGCGTCCGCGGCGGCGAGGCAGGTGAGCATCGAGAGGCCGGCGGCGGAGTGGGTGTGCACCACGACGGGAAGCCCCACCTCTTTACCGAGCGCGCGGACGAGCGAGGCGGCCGGGCCCGGAGGCATGAACCCGCCCATGTCCTTGATGCACAGCTCGTCCGCCCCCATCTCCGCGAGGCGGCGCCCCACGCCGACGAACGACTCGAGGGAGTGGACCGGCGAGCTCGTGTAGCAGATCGTACCCTGCGCACGGGCCCCGGCGCGCTTCACGGCCTTGAGGGCGGCCTCCATGTTCCCCGGGTCGTTGAGCGCGTCGAAGACACGGAAGATGTCGATCCCCGCTCGGGCCGCCTCCTCGACGAAGGCGTTGACCAGGTCGTCCGGGTAGTGGCGGTAGCCGACCAGGTTCTGGCCGCGCAGGAGCATCTGGAGCGGTGTCGAGCGGACGACGCGCTTGATCGCGCGGAGCCGCTCCCACGGGTCCTCGTTGAGGTAGCGCAGGCAGACGTCGAACGTCGCCCCTCCCCAGACCTCGAGGGAGCGGTAGCCGATCGCGTCCAGCCGCTCGGCTGCCGGCAGCATGTGACGGGTGCGCATGCGGGTCGCGATGAGCGACTGGTGCCCGTCCCGAAGGACCGTCTCGGTGAGCCCGACCAACGTCCCCTCCGCCCTTCAGAGCGGGATGTTGCCGTGCTTGCGTCCGGGCCGGTCGTCGCGCTTGGTCGCCCAGAGGTTGAGCCCGCGGACCAGGCGCGCGCGGGTCTCCTGCGGGTCGATCACGTCGTCGACGAACCCGCGCTCGGCGGCGAGGTACGGGTTGAGGAACTCGCGGGCATACTCGTCCGTGAGCCGGCTCCTAAGCGCCGCTCGGCCGCTCTCCCCGGCCGCGCCGAGCTCCTTGTGGTAGAGGACGTTGACCGCCCCTTCCGCCCCCATGACCGCGATCTCGGCGGTCGGCCAGGCGAGGTTGAGGTCGCCGCCGAGATGTTTCGAGCACATCACGTCGTAGGCCCCGCCGTAGGCCTTGCGCAGGATGACCGTGAGCATGGGGACGGTCGCCTCGGCGTAGGCGTAGAGGAGCTTCGCCCCGTGGCGGATGATCCCTCCGTGCTCCTGGGCCGTGCCCGGCAAGAACCCCGGCACGTCGACCAGGGTGAGGAGAGGAAGGTTGAACGCGTCGCAGAAGCGCACGAAGCGCGCCGCCTTGGTCGACGCGCTGATGTCGAGCGTGCCGGCGAGGACCGCGGGGTTGTTCGCGACGACGCCCACCGGTCGGCCGTCCAGGCGGGCGAGCCCTACCACGAGGTTCGCCGCCCAGGCCGCGTGGACCTCGAGGAAGGAGCCGACGTCGACCAGCCGCTCGATCACTTCGTGGACGTCGTAGGGGGCGTTCGGGTCCGCGGGGACGAGGCGGATTAGTTCGGAGGCCGCCGTCGCGGGCGGGGGGTGCGGCTCGGCCCGCGGCGGCTCCTCGAGATTGTTGAGGGGAAGGTAGCCCAACAGGCGTCGGGCGAGGGCGACCGCTTCCTTGTCGGAATCGACGGTGAAGTGCGCCACCCCGGAGAGGCTGGCGTGGGCCTCGGCGCCGCCGAGCGATTCCATCGAGACGTCCTCTCCCGTCACGGCGCGGACGACGTCCGGGCCGGTGATGAACATCCGGCCGGTCCCCCTGGCGATGACGACAAAGTCGGTGATCGCCGGCGAGTAGACCGCCCCGCCGGCGCAGGGGCCGAGCACGAGCGAGAGCTGGGGGACGACCCCCGAGAGCAGCACGTTGCGGAAGAAGATCTCCCCGTAGCCTCCCAGGCCAAGCACCCCTTCCTGGATGCGGGCGCCCCCGGAATCGTTGAGCCCGACGATCGGCACGCCGGCCTTTCGGGCGGTGTCCATGACCTTGACGATCTTGCTGGCGTGAGCCTCCCCGAGCGCCCCGCCGAAGACGGTCGCGTCCTGGGCGAAGGCGCAGACCGGCCGGCCGTCGACCTCCCCCCAGCCGGTGACGACCCCGTCACCGGGGATCTTCCGCTCGGCAAGGCCGAACTTCTCGACGCGATGGACGACGAACGGGTCGAGCTCGCTGAACGTGCCCGCGTCGAAGAACGCCTCGAGCCGCTCGCGCGCGGTGAGCTTCCCCTGCGCCCGATGTCGCTCCACGCGGTCGGCCCCGCCACCCTCGCGGGCGCGGCGCTTGAGCGTGTTCCACCGGTCGAACGACCCGCTCACGGCGCGGCCTCCTCGACGGAGACGGTGCCGCTGCGCACCTCGAGCTCGAGCCCGTGGTCGTCGAGCCGGAGCGCGCCGTCCTCGGCGAGCCCGACCAGCTGCCCGGACGGTCGGCCATCGACCGCCACGCGCGCTCCCAAGCCGTGGAGCAGCTCGCGGCACAGCGTGACGACGCTCGCCGGTCCACATGGCTGGTCGAGCGTGCGATAGGCCCTCAGGGTCGCCTCCGAGACCTCCTCCTCGAGCTCACGCAGCGCGACCGGGGCGCCCGCCAGCTCGTCGAGGCCCACCGACCGGGCCGCGAGCTCCGGGGCGAGACGGCCGGGCACCGGCGCCACGTTGATCCCGACCCCCGCGACGACGACCTCCCGGCCCCTCACGTCGGTGAGCCGGTCGACCACGATCCCTCCGAGCTTGCGCATCCGGCCGCCCGCCTCGGCGACGACGAGGTCGTTCGGCCACTTGAGCCGTACCGGTACGCCGTGGCGTTCGCGGAGCTCGCGGGCGAGATAGGCTCCGACGCCGAGGGAGAGGAGCTCCGCGGCCCGAGGCGGAGGACCGAGGAGAACGGAGAGGTAGAGGCCGCCGGGTGGCGAGGCAAAGGAGCGGCCGTCGCGTCCGAGACCGTCGGTCTGGTGTCGCGCGACCACGCGATGTCCCGCTTCCCCCCCCCCGCGGGCGAGCTCGATCGCACGGGCCTGCGTCGAGGCGAGCTGTTCGAAGAACTCCCGAGGGGCCACGGTCGTCGACCCGACCGGTCGGGCAGGGTGGCAGCCGCATAACGGTTGGGGCGCCCCGTCGGTGCCGGCGCGCCACCCGCACCGCTCATCCGTCCTCCAGGGCTCGCATCCCGGGATGAGCTGCACCGAGGAGCTCCTCGGGACCGTGTCGCGCTCGATCGAGGCGGAGCTCAAACCGCGTCTCTCGGGCTTCTTCGGCGGGACGGTACGCGCCTACCTGCCGCAGACCTGGGAGTTCCGGACGGAGGAGGGCACGCACTCCCTCGTCGTGGACCGCGAAGGGCGCGCGAGCGTACAGCGCGGCGCCGCCGCCGACCCCGACGTCACGGTCGAGATCTCCCACGACGGGCTTCGCGCCGCGCTGACCACCCGCTCCAAACAGGCCGTAGGACCGGGGAAGGTCAAGGTCACGCCGCACACCCCGAAGGGAAAGACGGCGTTCGATCTCCTCCGCTCCCGCCTCGGCCTCTAGGGCCCCGGGTGGCCCGGGAGGGCCCGCCGCTCCCCCGGGTTAGGCGATCTCCCGTAGGCGACGGACCATCTTCACGACGGCCCGGACGGCATGCGCGGCGTTCTCGATGCGGTCCTGGGCCTGGAGACGCGTCTCGCCCGGGCCCGAGATGCCGAGGCCGACCGGCTTCGCCCGCTCGACGGAGAGGTCGAGCAGCTTGCGCGCAGCCTGCTGCATGACCACCTCGTCGTGGTGGGTCTCCCCCTCGATCACCGCGCCGAGGGCGACCACCGCGTCGACGTCCGTGCGGTCGAGCAGCGCCCGGGTCGCGAGAGCGATGTCGTAGACCCCCGGGGTCTTGACGACCGGCCCCAAGGCCGCCCCGAGGAAGTCGACCTCCTCCTTCGCCCGCTCGAGCATCTGCATGCTCACGTCGAAGTTGAACTCGCTCACCACGATCGCGACGCGTATCCCCTGTCCTGCCGGTGCGTTCCGTGCCATCGTCCTCTCCTTCCCCCCTCAGTGCCTCGGCCTCGCGGCTCCCACGTCCGGGAACCCCTGGCGGAGGCCCTCTCCCGCGTGGCGGGAGAGCTCCTGGGGGCGGAAGAGCAAGGCAAAGGCGTTGCGAGCGTGCTCCTCGGCACGACGTCGCGCGAGAGCGTCGAGGGCCCGGTCGTCCGACGCCTCGCTCTCGAAGACGAAGCACTCGACGATCGGCTTGGCCTCGAGGACGGAGGTGAAGATGAGGCCGAGCGACGCTTCGTGGGCGCAGGTGCGGTCGTAGTCGGCCCGGCCGGGCATTCCGAGGGCCAGGCAGAGCTCGGCGCCGTCCGTCGCGAAGAGCTGGCGGCAGGCGACCGGGAGATCCTTGATGCCGGGGACGGTCCGGCGCACGACCTTGAACCCGGTCCCCGACGCGGAGAGTGCCCGAAGAGCCGCGTCGGCCATGTCGACGCGCGCGAAGGTCGTGTCGGCGACCCCGATCCGCCTCACGTGCGCGCCTCGGGACCGTTCGCGTTGCGCCGGAGGATCCGCTCGACGATCCGCCGCGTCGCGAGCTCGTCGTGCGGCAGCGGCCCGAGGCGGACGACCTTCACCGTCACGCCGCGGCGGGCGCACTCGCGCTCGACCTCCTGCGCGTCCCAGTGCTGATCGTGGCCGAGAGCGATGAGGTCCGGGCGCTCGCGCACGACGGTCTCGTAGATGTCGGTCGCCGAGCCGAGGACCGCGCGGTCGACCGGCTTGAGCGCCTCGACCATCTCGCGTCGGATGTGTTCGGGGACGTAGGGCTCGTGCTTGAGCCTGCGCGCCGTCTGGTCGCGGGCGACCACGACGACGAGCTCGTCGCCGAGCTTTTTGGCCTCCTCGAGGAAATAGAGATGACCGGGGTGCAGGAGGTCGAAGACCCCCGTCGCCATCACGCGGACGACCATGCCCGCCACGCCTCGACGACCCGAGCCCCCTCGAGGAAGGGGTAGCCGCGCGACCTGGCGAAGAGCCGCGCCGCGTCGGGCGCACGCGCCCCACCCGAGTCGCCTAGCATCTCGCAGACGGTCGCCGACTCGGAGAGCCCCGCCATCCGGGCGAGCGAGACGGCGAGTTCCGTATGGCCCTTTCGCTCGGCCAAAAGGCGCGGCGCCGCGTAGAGGAGCGGAACGTGGCCCGGCGAGACGAACGACGCGCGGAACCTCTCGGCGAGCTCCGGCTCCCCCAGGCCGGGGGCGTCGCGCGCGAGCTCGCCCACGGTGCGGACGGTGAGCGCGCGGTCGTTGTCGGGAACGCCGGTAAAGTTGTCGCGGTGGTTGATCGTGATGCCGAAGGAGCTCCGCCGGTCGTAGCGGGGTCGGTCGACCAGGCCTCCGACGCGCGGGAACTCCCGCCGCGCGAGCGCGAGCAGCTCGGCGTAGTACGGAAGGTCGAGCCGGCGCCGAAGCTCCTCCGAGATCGCCGTGCAGATGAGCCCGCCGGCCTCCTGGCGGGCCAGGCGGAGAAGCTCGGGGGTCGCCTTCTCGGAAAGGAAGACGAGATCGGTCTCCCCCTCGCGGTCGGCGGCGTCGTAGAGGAGGATCGGCTCGCCCAAGGCGAGCGCGCGGACCGCTCGGTCGACCTCGGGAGGCAGGCCTTCGCGCACGCGCGGGGCGAGCATGACCTGCCGAGACGGGCGGAGGAGATAAGCAGGTTGTAACTACTCAAAAAAGAGTTGATGGTCCTGGGGAGAGGAGAGAGGCACGAAGCGCGCCAGCGCACAGACCTACGATCCATCGGACGCCGCAGAGAGCGGCGCCCTAGGAGGTGATCCATCTGCAGGTTCCCCTACAGATACCTTGTTACGACTTAGTCCCCCTTGCTGAACCGAAGTTCGAGCGACCCGGATGGGCCACCCTCACTCCGACCCAACTCGGATGACTTGACGGGCGGTGTGTGCAAAGAGCAGGGGCACATTCACCGCGGGATGTTGACCCGCGATTACTACGGAATCCATTTTCATGAGGGCGAGTTACAGCCCTCAATCCAGACTACGATGGGGTTTCAGGATTGCCTTCCCCTTTCGGGGTCGGATCCCATTGTCCCCACCTTTGTAGCGCGCGTGTTGCCCGGGAGATTCGGGGCATACGGACCTACCGTAGACCTCTCCTTCCTCTGCCTTAGCGGCAGCGATCCCCTCAGTGTGCTCCCACGACCGCTCGTGGAATCGCGACTGAGGGCGAGGGTCTCGTTCGTTATCTGACTTAACAGAACGCCTTACGGTACGAACTGACGACGGCCATGCACCACCTCTCGGAGAATCGGGCAAGGTCTTCGGCCTGGCTTTCATCCCTCCGTCGCCCCCGGTGAGTTTTCCGGCGTTGAATCCAATTGAACCGCACGCTCCTCCCGTTGCGGTGCTCTCCCGCCAATTCCTTTAAGTTTC
>JAKAUN010000014.1 GCA_021817605.1 Thermoplasmata archaeon
CGGGGGCCCCCGCCGCGCCCGGGCGGACCGACGCGCCCGGGCGGACCGCCGCGGGGCGGGCCCTGGCCGCGCCCACGCCCACCGCGCATCGGCCGGGAAGGCCCCTCCTCCTTCGGGGGGAGGATCGAGGTGCCGGTCGGGCCGTGGACAATCTTGAGGCGGTCGGCATCCTCGGCGGAGACCTTGAGGCCGGAGAGCTCGAGGAGCGCGCCGAGGGCCGCCTGGGCGTAGTTGACCGTCGTCTTCGTGTGCCCGTCGGTGAATCCCCAGGCGTCGGTGAACCCCGCGAAGCGCAGGATCGGCTTCGCGACGTCGCCGACGGCGAGCCCGACACCGCGGGGCGCCGGTTTGAACGTGACCTCGACCGAGCCGGAGCGGCCGCGGGCGACGAACGGCAGGGTGTGGGGACGGCCGCAGCCGCACTCCCAGCTGCCGCATCCGCGCTGGACCTCGACGATCTCGAGCTTGGCGCGGTCGATCGCGCGGCGGATGGTGGGGCCGACCTCGCGTCCCTTGGCGCGGCCGAGGCCCACGAAGCCGTCGCCGTTGCCGACGACGACCGTGACCGCGAACTTGAACCGGCGGCCCGAGTCGGTCATCCGCTGGACCATGTTGACGTCCAGCACCTCGTCGTGGAGGCCGGGGAGCAGCTTGTCGACGATCTGGAACTCGCGCAGTGGCAGGCCGGTCGCGAGAGCGTCGCTCATCGTGCTGATCTCGCCGGAGGAGACCTTTCGGCCGAGCTCGGTCCTCGGGTTCCACGGCGGCGCCGCCGGCGCCCCCGGCGGTCCGCCGGCGGACGGGCCCCGCATCGGGGGACCGCGCACCATCGCACCGCTCATGAGGAGGCCTCCGCGCGCTCTGCCAGCTTGGGAAGCTTAAGCTTGTAGGCCTCGACCGGCTCGGGAAGCCGTCGGGGAAGGTGGGTTCCGTTGAGCCGGTCGGCGCTCGGGAACTGCTCGCCCCCGTGAGGGATCTCGAGGCCGGCGTCCAAGAGCCCCTTGAGGGCCGCCGCGAGGCAGCCGCCGGGCGTCGGGTGCCGTAGACCCAGGTCAAGGACGGCGGAGTCGGTCCCCGCCGAGCGCGCGCGAAGGCCGGCGAGATAGCCGGTGAGGTAGGCCGCGGGCGTCGAGGCGAGGCTCGAGGACGGGAAGGCGATCGTGCCGAGCTCGGTGCTGTCGGCAGCGGCGCGCACGCGGTCGCCGCCCGGGCCGAACTCGACCAGCGCGACGCGGACCCGGCGGCCCGAGGTGCGCACGACGGCGCGAAGACGCCCCGAGGCGAGCAGCCGCCTGCGGACCCGATAGTCGGTGCGCCCCTCGCGTCGGCGGCGGAACGCCACGCGGTAGCGCGGACCGGTGCTCATCTACGGGCCCCCTCGGGCACGTGGCCGGCGAGGCGGAGGTTCACGAGAAGGTGCGCGCGGCTGCGGAACATGCCGCCCTTGGCGCGTCGGTAGAACTGCCGGTAGACCGCCGGCGCGATGCTCTTCTCGTCGCGGAGCTTCCTTAGAAGGTCTCGCTGGGCGCGGATGCGCCGCATCCAGCGCTCCTTGCGCGGGACGCGGGCGAAAGGGGTGCCCCGACGCGAGCCGTCGCCCTGGTGGCGGCCGCGATGGATCTCCTCGGTGTGTCGGCGGGCCCTCCCGCGGCTCGTGCCCTGGACGGGCATGCGCCGGATGACACCGGACTTGATTGCGCTGCGGATGTCCGCGCGGGTCACCGCGTCGGCGAGCTCTTCCTGGCTCGCGGGGTCGATCCACACACGACCGAGCCCGCACTTCAGCAGCGCGGCGGCGAGCCGCCGCTGGTTGGAGAGGTCCTGCATGGGCCTACGACTCCTCCTCCTCGGGCACGACGATCGGGTTGAGCACACGGATGCCGAGGCGGCGCGCCTCCTCCTCGAGCACGAGCCGTCGGCGCGTGCCGACGGTTCGGGCGATGACGGCGGCCTGGCTCTTCGGTTCGAGGCTGCTGAGCTCCTCGCGCGTCGCGATGACCACGGGCCGGAAGCCGGCGGGGGTGAGCCCACGGACGGCCGCCGGCGAGCGGTAGCCGATCCGCACGATGCGGGAGCGGTAGCCGTAGTGGCGGCGCTGCTTGGACTGGAGCCCGCGCGGCCTGCGCCACGATTCGTCCCGGCCGATCCGCCAGTAGCGGTGCGCCGCCTGGCGCACGAACGCCGGCCGTCGGTCGTCCAGGATGTCGCGGGCGACCAGGAGCGCCCGGGCCCGGTCGGAGAGCTCCGCGCGCTTGGGGGCACGCGGGGCCTCGGGAGCGTCGCTCGGTGGGGTGGCCTTCGTCTCGGCAGGGGGAGACGCCTCGGCGGCCCCGCGGCGACGGCGCGGGCGCGTGGCGGGCTTCTCCTTTTCCTCAGGGAGCTGGCCGTTCTTGTCGGGGTCGGCCACGACTAGCTCGCCTCCTTGGGGTGGGCGCGCTCGATGAGGTAGATACCGTCCTGGAAGACGCGGGGATCGTAGTCGCGGATGCGGGTCACCCGCTCGATGTTGGCGGCGCTCTGGCCTACCCGCTCGACGTCGAAGCCCGAGACGGTGAGGAACTCCCCGTCGACCTGGGCGGTCGTGCCGGCGAGCAGCTCCGTCGTGCGCGGGTACTTCTCGCCGAGGAAGTTCTCGATGACGAGCTCGGAGCCGCGGACCTGTACCTTCATCGGGAAGTGCGCCGCGACGACCTTGAGCTTCGCCTCGACGCCGCGCGAGAGCCCGAGGCCCAGGTTGATGAGGTGGGCCCTCCAGGTCCCCAGCAGGGCACGGGAGCGCTTGCGGTGCGCGGGAAGGAGCAGCTCGAGCTTCACGTGGCCGGAGCTACCGCTGAGGCGAAGGGCCTCGGAGGGGAACGGTCGCTCGACCACGCCGAGGGGACCTTGGGCGCGGAGCGTGTGGCCGACCAGCTCGAGGCTCACGCCGTCGGGCAGCTCGACCTCGGCGCTCGTCGTCTCAGTAGACATAGGCGAGGAGCCTCCCTCCGATCTTGAGCTCGCGGGCCTGGTCGTGGGCGACGACGCCACGGTTGGTGGAGAGGACGAGGAGGCCGAAGTCCTGCGCGGGCAAGAACCTCGACTCGTAGCGCTCGAGGTTGTCGTGCTGGACGGCGATGCGGGGCTTCACGACCCCGCAGGAGTTGATACGGCGCGAAAGGGTGACGTCGTAGCGCCCCCCCCGGCCGGTCGGGACGAACGTGAACTCCTCGATGTAGTGGTGCTCGCGGAAGATCCGAAGCACCTCTCCGATGAGCTTGGAGGTTGGGGCGATCTCCACGCGGGGCCGGCCGTCGCGGTCGGCGTGGCGGAGCGTCACAAGCGCGTCGTTGAGCAGGTCAACCGTCATCGAGATCCTCTCCTACGTGTACTTGCGGAAGCCGAGGTCGTAGGCGACCTCGCGGAAGCACTGGCGGCAGATATGCAGCCCGTAGCGGCGGACGATCCCCCGCTTGCGGTCGCAGCGCAGGCATCCGTCCTTCCTTCCGAATTGCTTCTTCGGCTTCATCGTACGCTCGCTCGTCCCCCCCCTCACTCGAGCACGGTCACGCCGAAGCGGCTCCGCAGGAGCTCGCGGGTCTCCTCCCGCGTCGAGCGCAGCGTCCGCGGCACCGGGTGGGGTTGGACCCGGCGGTCGCGCAGCCGAAAGCCCGCCCGTCCGACCTCGACCGCGACATCCATGCCGCGGATGCCGATCGCCGGGTCGTACTTCATCCCGGCAAAATCGGTGTAGTCGGCGACGCCGAAGGAGAAGTTGCCGTTGCGGTCGATCGAGTCGACGTCGAGCTGCTTGTCCCGGGCGTCGAACGCCCGGGTGAGGAAATCCACCGCCGCTCTCCCGCGCAGCGTCACTTTCGCGCCGATCTCCTGGCCCTTGCGGATCCCGAAGTCGCGGTTGGTCGAGTGCGAGCGGGTGGCGATCGGCTTCTGGCCGGTGACCATGCGCAGCACGCGCTCGGCCTTCGTCCGCGCCTCGCCGGACTCTCCGACCCCGGCGTTGATGACGGCCTTGAGGACCCGGACCGCGCGGTGCGGGTTCTCCTTGGCGCCTCCCCCCGCGGTTCGGGGGGCCGCGGCGGCCGGTGCGCTCATCGGTCGACCCCCGCGGCGAGGGTGACCTCAGGGGCCCGGTCGCCGACCACGTAGACGTACTCCTTGATCGTCGAGAACCCCTCGGCGAAGTGTACCAGGTTCGGCTGGGAGGAATTGCGGACCTCGATGCGCTCGACGCGGCCGAGCTCGCCGACATGCGAGCCCCCGGCGACGAAGGCGAGCGCACCGGCGCGCAGCGGCAAGTGGGCGAGGACCTTCTGGCTGGGCAGCTCGATCTTGAGCGAGTCGCCGACCTTCACCGAGGTCGCCGCCTCGGAGAGGAGGTTGCGGCCGTCGTGGAGCGTCATCTGCACCCGCCCGCCCATGGCGGCGTGCTTGGAGGCGACCCGGCCGATCTTCACGATCGCCTCGGTGGACGGGATCGCGATCAGGGAGAGCTTGCCCCGCCGGTCGGGGACGACGCGGAAGTGTTGGTCGAGGGGGGGAGCGAGGGAGATCGTGTCCATGAGGCCGACGCCGCGGGCGAGGTCGCGGGCCACTCCGCCGTCGACCCGTACCAGGCCGCTCCCGAGCAGCACGCGCGCCTCTCGGGCGCTCGCGACCAGCTGCCGGAGCTCGCGCAGGACGAGCAGCAGGGGGATCGAGCGCTCCTGCGGGTGCGGGCCGGGGCTCGGACGAAGGATCCACTTGGTCCCCTTGCGCGGGACCGTCCAGCTGCGCGGGGCCGCGCCGCGCTTGAGGCGGCGCGTCATGGCGCCTCCTCCTCCGGGGCGGGAGGGGCCTTCTTGGCCGAGGGCTCGGGCTCCGGGGTGCCCTCGGGCTCCTCGGGGGCCGGGGCCACCGGCGCCTCGGATGCGGGGCCGGCCTCGGTCGCCGGCGGAGGAGCCGCGGCTTCCTCGACGGGCTCGCCTCGCTCCTCGGCCGTAACGTCCTCCTCGCGCAGGCGCAGCGATCGACGGCGCCACGGGTCGGCGAGGTTGAGGCGTACGAGCACGAGATGCGACGGGCGGAGCGGAAGGGGCTTGAGCTTCTCCTCGGCGGTCTTGAGAGTGACGTTGTCGAGCGTGATGGAGTAGCTGCGGCGGTCGACGCGCGCGACGCGCTCCTCGCGGCCCACGAAACTGCCGGAGAGGACGCGGACCGTGTCGCCCTTGCGCAGAGGCACCGACCTGCGGCCGAACCGTCCGCGCAGCTCCCGCGAGAGCAGCACCGTCATCCGGCGGCGGCGCTCGGCGGTTGAGGCGTTGTAGAGCGCGCGGCGCTGACGCCGCGGGGAGCTCGGGCTCTCGCGCATCGTGAAACCCCTCCTACAGGATGATCGACGAGGCGGCGGCGATCCGCGGCCAGCGCTCGGCGGCCTCCTTCGCGACGGGCCCCTTGATCTGGGAGCCCTTGATCTCCCCGGTCTCGGTCGTGATGACGGCGGCGTTGTCCTCGAACTGGAGCCGCATGCCGTCCGCCCGCCTCAGCGGGGAGCGGGCGCGCACGATCACGGCGTGGAGGACCTGCCGTCGCATCTCGGGGGTGCCTTTCTTCACGGAGACGATCACGAGGTCGGCGATCCCGGCGCGCGGGTAGCGTCGGTGGGTCCCGTGCCAGTTGCGCACGGCGATGATCTCCACGACCTTCGCCCCGGTGTTGTCGACGCAGTCGAGCCGAGCCCCCTTCGGGAGCCCGCGGCCGCGCCGTCCGGCGAGGCCCTTCACGGCTGTGCCTCCGTCGTCGGCGTCTCGGCCGGTGCCGGGGTCGACTCCTCGCCGGGGAGGCGGCGGGACGCCTCGCCGAGGTCGGCGATGATGCAGAAGCTCACGAGCTTGGAGAGCGGTCGGGTCTCGGCAATGCGGACCCGGTGGCCGAGCGGGACATCGAGGCACGGGGGCGCGTGCGCGAGGTAGCGGCGCCGTCGCTTCTCGTAGCGCTCGAACTTCGCGACGTAGTGGAGCAGCGTGCGCTCGACCACTGCGGTCCGCTGCATCCCGCGCGAGACGAGCGTCCCCTCGAGGACCTGGCCGCGGACCGGCAGGCGCCCGTGGAACGGACAGTGACGGTCGTCGCACCGCGACTTCGGCGCGCGGACGTCGAGACCGACGTCCCGGGCGCGCGGCGCCTTGGTCGTACGGGCGGGGCTCAACGTAACCTCCTCGGACCGCCGACGAGAAGTCGCTTCGTCCGGTCCTCGGGACGCACGCGAAGGAGGTCGCCTCTTAAGGGTAACTCTCCGCTCGACAGCAGAAAGCGTCCGGTGAGCCCGGCCTTGGGAAAGCGCCGCAGCCGGGCGTGCCCGGAAAGCCGCACGACGAAGGTGGAAAGGCTCTCGTCGACCAGCGTGCCGGAAACCGGAGAGGGCCGGCCGGCGCCCGGTGCGATCACGACGCTCGCGCCGAGGAGCTCCCCGGCGAGCGACGTGCGTTCGGGGCGGGAGAGCATCTCGGCGGCCCGGGGCTCCGAAGGCATCGGCTCACCTCGACCCCACCGCGCGCGGGCGGGCGCGCTCGGGAGCGAGCGAACGCTCGCGGAGGACGGTGAGGGACCGGGCGACGTTCGTGCGCAGCGCGCGCATGCGGCCGGGACTCGGAGGCGCACCGCCCATGGCGGCGACGCCGCGCTCGCGGAGCAGATCGTTCTCCGCGTCGGCGATTTTCGAGCGGAGGTCCTCGTCGGAGAGGGACCGCAGCTCGCGCATTCTTAGGAGCGTCACGCCGCCTCCGGGGTCTCCTCGTCCGGCGGGAGCGGCCCCTCGACCGGCGGGACCGTCGGCGGGACGGCGATCGGCTCGGGGGCGCCCTTCACCACGATCTCGTCCGGCAGCTTGGCGGCCGGGCGCATGATCCAGACGTTCACGCCGATGACGCCGGGCTTGAGGCGTGCCTGGTAGAACCCCTTGTCCATCCAGAGACGGACCGCCTCGCCGCAGTACTTGATCGTCCCGGCCTTGAACCGCTCGGTCCGGTGCCGCTCGCCGGTGAGCTTGCCGGAGAGGATCACCTGGCAGCCACGGGCCCCGGACTCCATGATGCGGCGGACCGTCGAGTGGCCGGCGCGGCGGAAGTGCCAGCCGCGCTCGAGGGTCGAAGCGAGCTTCTCGCTCATCAGCTGGGCATTGAGGTTCGGCTGGCGCTCCTCCTGGACCTCGATCTGGGGGTTGTCGAGCTTGAAGCGCGCCTGGATGTTGGAGGTCAGGCGCTTGATGATCTCGCCACGGTGGCCAATGAGGATCCCGGGCCGCTCGCAGACGAGGGTGACGCGCGTGCCCATCGGGGTGCGCGTGATGTCGAGGCCGCCGAAGCCGGCGCGCGCGCTCTCGCTGACGAGGTAGTCCTTCAGGAGGACGCGGCGCATCGACTCCTGGACGACCTTCCTTTCGGAGCTCACGGGACCTCCTTGCGCTCGGCCAGGACGATCTCGACGTTCGTAGGCTGCTCGTTCCACGCAGTCGAGCGGCCGTGCGCGCGGGGCATCACCGCGACGCCGATCCGGCCGCGCCCGCTTGCCGCGATCTTGACGAACAGGCGGTCGGCGTCCAGTCCCTCGTACTCGGCGTTGCCTTCGGCATTCTGGAGGACCTTGAGGATCTCGCGCGCGACCTTGCTCGCGTAGCGGCCCGGCCCGGTGCCGGTGTGGTGCGCCGTCTCCTGGTTGTAGCGGCGGAACGGCACCGCGCGGCGGAGGTGGAGCGCGTCCTCGAGGATCGTGCGCGCCTTCTCGACCGGCAGGCCCCGGATCGCGTTGAGGAACTCGTAGGTCTTCTTCGGGGAGATGTGGAGCTCGATGCCGCGGGCCCGCGCGACCTTGATGCCGGTCTCTCCCTGGAACGTGTAGCCCTTCACCGGAACGACCTCACTTGAGCGGCATGAACTTGGACGAGCGGGTGGCGCCGACGCCCGGTCCGGAGTGCTTCTCGAACCGGCGCGTGAGGGCGAACTCCCCGTAGTAGTGTCCGATCATCTCGGGCCTGACCTCGATCTCCTTGAACTCCTTGCCGCTGTGGATCGCCACGCGGCGGCCGACGTGCTCGGGGAGGACGAGCGCGTCGCGGCAGTGGGTGCGCACGACCTTCTCGGCCGGGGTCAAGCGCATCCGCTCGAAGAACCGGCTCGTCTCGAAATTGAATCCCCGACGGATCGACCGGCGGGCCCGGGCGGGAAGGACCCCCGCCAGGGTCGGCAGGTCCATCGCCTTGAGCTCCTCGAGGCTCTTGCCGCGGAAGCTGAACTCGCGCTTGCGTCGCGCCTCGACCTTCTTCGCCCTTCTCGCCTTCGGCATCGCTCAGTCTCCTCAGCGGGGTCCCGCGCGACGCTTGCGCTTGGAGCGGGAGAACCGTCCGACCTTCGCCCCCGGCCAGGTGCCGCTCTTGACGGTGCTCGGGCGCCCGACATGCTGGTGCGCGCCGCCGCCGAACGGGTGGTTGACCGGGTTCATCGCGACCCCTCGTACCTTGAACGGGGCACGGGCGAGCGACCGCGTCGAGAGGACCTTCTTGCCCGCCTTGATGAACGGCCGCTCGCCGCGTCCGCCTCCGGCGACGGCGCCGACCTCGGCGCGACAGGTCGGCAGGAACTGCTTGAACGCCCCCGACGGGAGCTGGACGGTCACCTCGCCGGCGGCGTGGGCGACCACGAGGGCGCTCGCGCCGGCGGAGCGGACCAGGCGACCTCCGTCGAAAGGCTTGACCTCGAGATTGGAGACGAGCGTGCCGTCCGGGATGCGGCTGAGGGGAAGGATCGACCCGCGGTCGACCTTCCCTTCGCCCAAGGCCACCGTGTCGCCGGTAGCGAGGCCGGCGGGGGCGAGGATGCGTAGGCGCGAGCCGTCCGGCGCGGAGAGCTCGGCGACCGGCGCGGTGCGTCCCGGCGACGGCCCGAGGGCGAGGACCGTTGCCTCGCCGATGAGCGTGGGCGCGGGATGGTAAATGGGTCCCGGGTGGCGGTGGCTCGGCGAGCGGTAGGTGCCGGTGCCGGCGCCGCGGCGTCGGGAGATGATGCGCTTTCCCATCAGAACACCCCGGCGCGGCTGCCGATGTCCTCCGCGGAGTAGCCCTTGGCGAACCGGACGGTGGCGATCTTGCCGGAAATGACGTTCTTGGTGGTGATCTTCGCCACCTTGCACTGGTAGGTCTGCTCGACCGCGCGGCGGATCTCCGCCCGGTTCGCCCTCGGGTCGACGACGAACTCGAGCTTGTTCTGCCGCTCCATCTCGTCCATCGACTTCTCGGTGACGTAGGCGTGCAGGATGATGCGGTGGTGCAGCTCGGTCACGGGGCGGCCTCCCCGAGGCGCGTGCGCAGCGCCTCGACCGCGGCGCGGGAGAAGATGGTCAGCCGTCCTGCGACCCCTCCCGGGGCAAGGTCCTCGGTCGCGAGCCGCTGCACCGGCACGATGTCGACGCCGGAGAGGTTGCGAAAGCCGATCGCCCGACCGGGGGCGCTCGTGACGACAAGGACGCTGCGCGGGGTGCGACGGACCCTGCCGCGCCGTCGGGCGCGGCCCGAGGAGTGGAGCTGGGTGCCGTCCTGGGCGCGCTGGATGTCGGGCCAGAGCTTGAGGTGCTCGAGGATCTCGCGCGCCTTGCTCGAGGTGCGGATCTCCTCGATCGGGTCGTCCAGGACGTACGGAAGGGAGGCGCCGTGAGGGACCTTGTGGCCGCGCTCGGTGGCGAGCTTCCCCTCGCGCGTGGCGGCGAGGGCCGAGGCGAAGGCGAGCTTCCTCTCGGTGGTGTTGATCTTCTTGGCCCAGAGCCGCTCGACCTTGGGCGGATGGGCCGGCCGGCCGCCCACGGTGTTGGGCGACTGGGCGCCCCGCATCGAATCCATCAGACGAGGGGTACGGGCGACGCCGCGGCCCTTGCCGGACCACTCGACCGAGTGGCGGAGGCCGGCGGTCGGGCTCGTCCCGTAGGGCTGCCGCCGATGGGTCTGCGCGGCGACGACCGCTCGGCGGATGAGGTCCGTGCGGACCGGCTGGGAGAAGGCAAGGGGGAGCGCGACGACGGCGTGCTGCTTTCCGTCGACCGAAAGCAGGTGCGCCCGGTGGTGCGGCGTCGTGTGCTGGACCGCACCGCGGTCGCCCGAACGGGCCTCGTCCGTCATGCTCCTTGCTTGGACCGCGTGCTCAGATAACGGATGTCCACCTTCTCGACGACCGCCACACGGCTTCGCAGCGGGATGCGGAAGCGCAAGAGGCGCTTCGCCGGGCCGGGGAGCGAGCCGTGGAGGACGACGCAGGCGCTGCGGACGTCCCCGTAGTGGGGGAAGCCGCCGGCGGGAGTCACCGGATCGGTCGCCGGGTCGCGGACGATCTTGAGCACCCGCATGTTGAACTGCGTGCGGCGGTGGTAGCCCTGCTGGCCGGCCTGGGGGATGCGGTAGCTCACGAAGCTCGGGTTGTGCGGGCCGAGCGTCCCGATCATCCGTCGGTGCTTCGAGTTCTTCCGGGGCTGGAGCTTCACCCCCCAGCGCTGGATGTGGCCCTGGAAGCCGAACCCTTTGGTGACGCCGAGGACGTCCAAGAACTCGCCTTCCTTGGTGAGCTTGTCAATCGGAAGCTCGGTGCCGAGCTGCTGCAGGGCGAAGGCGCGTCGGTCCTCGAACTTCTCGCCCGAGACGCGCACCTCGAAGAGCGTCGGCGTCTTGGAAGGGACCCCGACGACGAGCTGCGGCTGCGTGAAGAGGACGAGCCGCACCTCTTCGGCCGACGTCGCGGCGAACTCCGCGAGCTCTTCCTCGGTGCTGCCCGGGTGCGCCGGTATGCGGCGCTCGAGCGCGGGAGAGAGCTCGCGGCCCCAGACCTCCCCGACGATCCGGAACCCGTAGGGGGCCCGGCGATAGAGGCGCGCGGCGGCGACCCGGAGCGGAGGGACCTCGACGACCGTTACGGGGACAGAGATCTCCTGGCCGGCCGTGGTCGACCGCTTGCGGTAGTCGACCATGAACGCATGGGTCATTCCGACCTTGAAGCCGGCGAACCCTTCGATCGAGGGCTGCTTGGGTCCCTCAGGCCAGCTGCGAATGCGCGGAACGGGCCGTGCGGCACGCGAGCGGGGCGAGTACGCTAGCGACCCGCGCCTCGGACGGTGACGTCGTGCCATAGCAAGATGGGGGGTCCCCCCTACGGTGAGGACGGGGGAGTTTGCCCCCCTATATAACGGCTCGTCCGGAACGCGCCGGTTCTCGAGAGAAACGGCTCTCCCGGGCTCGTCCGGGAGACGTGCTCCTCGAACGCGCGCGTAGAGTGAGCGCCGCGCCGGCTAGACGAGGCCGAGCTCGCGGCCGGCCTTGGTGAACGCGACGATCGCCCGGTCGAGCTCCTCGTCGGAGAGGGCCGCGTTCATGATCGTGCGGATCCGCGCCTTGTCGCGGGCGACCATCGGAAAAACGATCGGCAACGCGAAGACGCCGAGCTCGAAGAGCCGGTCGCTCATCCGCCGCGCGACGGCGCTCTCCCCGACCATCACCGGAGTGATCGGCGTGGTGCTCGCTCCGAGATCGAAGCCCGCGGCGCCGAGCGCCTCCTTGAACCGCCGGGTGAGGCTCCAGAGCCGCTCGACGTGCTGGGGTTCTTCCTCGAGGACGTCCAAGGCCGCGAGGCAGGCCGCCGCCACCGGAGGTGGGTGGGAGCCCGAGAGCAGCCAGGTCCGCGAGCGATTGAGGGCGAACCGGACGAGGTCGGCGCTCCCCGAGACGTGGCCGCCGACAACGCCGAACGCCTTGGAGAAAGTGCCCATCTCAACGTGGACCAGGTCGCGGGAGAGCCCGAAGTGCGAGACGATCCCTCGGCCTCCCTTGCCGAGGACCCCCTCGCCGTGGGCATCGTCGACGTAGACCATCGCGCCGTGGTCGTGGGCGAGGCGGGCGATACGGTCGAGGGGAGCGACGTCCCCGTCCATCGAGAAGACGCCGTCGGTGACGACGAGGATCCGTCGGGGGCTCGGGCTCTTCTTCTCCGCCTCGGTGAGGACGCGCTCGAGGTCGTCCACTGCGGCGTGGCGGTAGACCGCCCGCTCCGCGCGCGAGAGCCTGACGCCGTCGATGATGCTCCCGTGGTTGAGCTCGTCCGAGACGACCAGGTCCCCTTCGCCGACGAGCTGCGGGAGAAGCCCGGAGTTCGCGGCGAAACCGCTCTGGTAGACGAGCGACGCCTCGGCCCCCTTGAACCGTGCGAGTCGCTCCTCGAGACGCACGTGGAGGTCCATGTTGCCGGCGATCGGCCGGACGGAGCCCGAGCCGACCCCGTGGGTTTCCGCCGCCTCGATCGCCGCCCGAACGAGCCGGGGATGGTTCGAGAGGCCGAGGTAGTTGTTCGAGCAGAGCATGAGGACCTTCCGCCCGTCGACCACCGAGCTCGGGCGGCTCGCGCCCGAGAGGACGTGGAGCTTCCAGTCGAGGCTGCCGGCGACGAGCTCCTGGTACTCCTGCCGGAGGAAGCCGGTCGGCGAGCGGGGAGCCGTCACCACTTCGCCTCCAGGGAGACCTTCGCGGCCTGCTTCGACTCGATGAGCTCCATCGCCCGCGCGAGCTCGGGAATCGGGACGCGGTGGGTGATGATCTTGAGGACCTTCTCGCGGAAGCCTTGCGTGGCAAGGAGCCCCTTCACCTGGAACCAGGTCTCGAACATCCTGCGGCCGAAGATGCCGTGGACCCTCGCGGCCTTGAAGACCAGTGCCCCGTCGATGTCGAGGGTCGCAGGACGGTCGAAGAGGCCCAGGAGCGAGACGCGTCCGCCGGGGGTGAGCGCGTCGAAGGCCAGGGAGAGCGACGCGGGGTGGCCGGACATCTCGAGGACGACGTCGGCGCCGTGGCCGTCGGTCGCCTCGCGGATCTTGGTGACGGTGGCGGCTCCTTCCTGGGTCGGGTCGAGGACGAGATCGGCACCCATCTCCCGCGCGAGCCGTGCACGGAGCGGGTTGAGCTCTGTCGCGACCACCGTCTGGGCACCGAGGGTCTTGGCGGCGGCGACGGCGAGCAGGCCGATCGGCCCGCAGCCCGTCACGAGGACCCTCTTCCCGGCGACGTCCTCGACGTTGTCCTCGGGGAGAAGGGCGTGGACGGCGTTGCCCAGCGGCTCCTGCACCGAGGCGATCGCCGGGTCGAGGTCGGGGGCGTTCTTCCAGGCGTTGATCTCGGGAAGGACCGCGTACTCGGCGAAGACCCCGTCGCGGTCGACGCCCAGCACCTGGACGTTCTCGCAGATGTGCATCTTGCCGGTCCGGCACTGGTAGCAGGTCCCGTCGACGATGTGGGTCTCGGCCGAGACGTGGTCGCCGACCTCGAGGCTGCGGACCGACCTCCCGACGCGGACGACCTCGCCGGAGAGCTCGTGGCCGAAGACCATCGGGACGCGCTGGACCCGCTGCTGAGCCCAGGCGTTCCACTCCCAGATGTGGACGTCGGTCCCGCAGATGGACGAGGCGAGGACCCGGACGAGAACCTCGTTGTCGCCGGGGGTCGGCTCGGGAACCGAACGGACCTCCCCGCCCGCGGCCTTCCGCGGCTTGACCACCGCCTGCAACCGGATCGGAGGTGCGAGGAACGCCGGGGGTTTAACAGTTGGCGCGTGTGACGGCTCCCCGACGGCGGTCCCGGCGCTAGGTGGTTACCTTCGCCCCCTCACGGGTGTAAATACCCCCGCCCGCATGGTCGGGTGCATCCTGTCGATGAGCGGAAGGTCTGACGAACCGACCCCTGTGCCGACGGAGGTCCCCCGCCTGTGGACCCCGCGCGAGGCGAACGAGCGGATCTCCGATCTCGGAGAGCTCCTTCCCCAACTCAAGGTCTGGGCGGGCCGGCTCCGTCAGGTCCGCGCGGAGCTCGCCCGTTTGGCCGACTTCTGGGGCGAGGAGCTTCTCGCGACCGACCACGTCGACCACGAGCAAAAGAGCCGTCTCGAGAGGGAGGACGCGAACCTTTCCAGCCGCCTCGAGGAGGCAGTCGGGGCGCTGCGGTCGGAAGGGATCGAAGTGAAGGACCTCTCCACGGGCCTGGTCGATTTCTACGCCCTCGAGGGGGGCGAGGTCGTCCTCCTCTGCTGGCGCGTCGGCGAGACCGAGGTCGGCTACTTCCACACGCTCACCGGAGGGTTCGCGGGCCGACGCCCGCTGCCGTCCCGCTCGATCTCCCCGGCCCCGGACTGACGGGCTAGCGCGGCGCGCCCATAGGGCCCGTGCGGGAGAGCGTCGCCGCCTCGACGACCAGGACGAACGCCCCGGCCGCGCCGGCGACCGAGCTGCCGAGAGCAAGGTAGGGAAAAGGGGTCCCCAGCGAGAGGAGCAGCAGCGCGACCGGGACTCCGACGCCCGCCCCGGCTCCCAGGACCCCCACGACGGCCCCGCTCGGGCGGCGGACGACGGCGGCGGCCCCGGCGGCGAGGGCGCCGGCGAAGACGAGGACGACGGCTCCGCCGCCGACGGTCGCGAGGAACGCCTCCATGTCCGGGAACGGGGTGAGGAGCCGTTCGGTCGCGTTGCCCGAAGCCGCGGGCGCGAGGGGGAGGACGAGGCCGGTGGAGCCCGCGTTGTAGACCGTCGAGACGAACGTCACGAGGCTCGTGTTGGCGTAGAGCGGGTCGTTGACGCGCAGGGTAACCCCCCCGCTCGGAACGGCCGAGAAGGAGAACTGGCCGAAGCGGTTGGTCGCCTGCGAGGCGTGGTAGCCCCCCTCGCCGGTAAGGTCGACCACGATCCCTCCCAGGCTGCCCTGTCCGACCGAGGAGTTCGTCGCAAGGTTGCCCGAGATCGTGTACGATCCCGGCGCGGTCGCCTCCCAGCCGTAGTAGGCGAGGACACCGGCGAGGGCGAAGGCGATCACGGCGATCGAGACGAGGCCGAACGCCGCGACCTGGGCCGGCTTAAACCGCGGACGGCGCGGCAGCGGGAAGAACGGGTAGAGGCCCTGGGCGACCTCCCACGTATAGAGGGGTGGAGGCTGCCGGGGGAGGACGACCGGCACGGGACGGTGGCAGCGAGGGCACGGGAACCACTGCGTCGTAGGGCTCGCCGCCAAGACGGCCCTGAGCCCCTGGCCGCACGCAGGGCAGCGCACGGACACCGGAGGGGAGCTCATCCCGCACGCCCGACAGGACACAAGGTCTTAGCGTTGCGTCGCGCCCTCGGAAAGCCCCATCCCCGCGTCGCGGGGATCGACGACGGGGCCTTCGCGCGGACCGATAGGAACGCTCCGCTCGCGGCGGTGGTCGTGAGCGTGCCGGAGCATCTCGAGGCCGCCGGCCTCGCGCGAGTCACGGTCGACGGGAGCGACGGCACCCGCAAGGCGATCGCCCTTCTCCGCGCCGTGGCCCCTCCCGAAGGGTTGCGCGCGGTGCTCGTCGATGGGGCGGTCGTCGGGGGATTCAACGTCCTCGACCTCGACAGGATCCGGGCCGCGGTAGGGGTGCCGGTGGTCGCCGTGACACGCCGACGACCGGACTTCCCGCGCATCCGTGCGGCCCTCACGAAGTGGTTCCCGCGGACCGCCGCGCGCCGCTGGGCGCTCCTCCGTCGCCATCGGCTCTTCCGTGTCGCGACGGGGGCCGAGCCGATCTGGGCGGCCTGCTCGGGCTGCACCCAGGCGGACGCCGCCTGGCTGGTCCGCCGGACCATGGTCCGGGGGTTCTGGCCCGAGCCGCTGCGCCTCGCCCACCTCCTCGCGTCGGCCGCCGACGCAGGGCCCAAAGGGCGACGAAGAAGAACTCTATACGGTCGGGACGCCGTTGCCCCCGGCGCGGGCCTGTAGCTTAGCCTGGACAAAGTACTGGCCTTCTAAGCCAGCAGTCTCGGGTTCAAAGGCGGCGGGGGAACCCCGACGCGGAAAATCCCGACAGGCCCGCTACGCCCGGCGATACGAGTCCGTGCCCTCGACGGCCCTCGGACGAAGGGTCGGAGAAGCCCCGTTTTGGGCCGGTCACCCGGCCCCGGATATCGTTCATCGAGCCTTTCCGGAGAGGGAGCGGCTCCCCCGAACTCGAGACCTTACCGGGAGTCCGGGGGTGCGTCATGGCCGCTGATGGTGACGGGCTGTGACCCATCCTGCTCCTTCCGCCCATCGGTCTCGAGGAGGCGTCGCAGGTACCGGCGGAGGGCGGACGGGGACACACGATCCCTCTCGTTCCAGAGGAACGGCAGGCCGGACCGGGGGAACCATGCGGCCACCGCCTCGCAGCTGAGCGGCCGCATGAGCCGGCCGAGCACCGGCAGGAAGGGATACTGGGCGACCGAGAGACCGTCCTATTCGTGCCGGGGGAAGCGACAATCGAAAGGAGTGACGAGTCCGGTCTCGGTGGCCACGCGCCAGAGGGCGGCTGCCGCCCCGTCCGGTCCGCTCTTGAGGTGAGCCCGACCCGGGCGCCGCCACCGCCGGTAGAGCGACTCCAGTACTTGGCCATCTACCGTCTGAGCTGATGGCCTGATCTTCTCCGATGCCGGTGGAACCCGGCGTTGAAGAGGGAAACACCGCGGACAATTTGGTGTGTCGCCAACCGCCCGCGGCGGCGGTCGTGAGACCGCGACCGGAAGAGCTCGCCTCCGAGAGAAATACTCAGCGCCCCACCGCCGTCGGAGGAGGCCGACCCTCACCGATCGCGAGGTACGCCGTCAGGCACACCTCTGGCTGCTCCCCCTCCTCACCTCGGCGCTGGCCTATGCCCTCTCTCCTCGGGCTCGAAGGGACCTCGCCGACCTCGTCCTTCGAGCGGCGTCCGAGCGCTCCTCGGTGACCCACGCCCGTTCCCGCTGCCGTCGGGGAACCTCTGACCGCCACGCCCGACGACTCCTCACCGACCTCGACCTCGGGCTCACGCGGCGGGCGCTGACCCGGGCCCTTCGAGAGCTTGCTTCCACCTACGTCCCCAAGCGCCCGGTGGACGTCACGATCGACTTCCATGACATTCCGTACTACGGTGAGGCGATCGACCCGGAGCGCCCCCAGTTCGTCAAGACCCAGGAGGCGTGCGGTACCCACCGTGCCTACCACTATGCCACCCTCGACCTCCTCCTCCCGAACTTCCGGCTCACCGTCTCCGCTCGGTTCCTGACGGAGCGAAGCAACCGCCACCGAGCGGTACTCCGGGCGCTCGCCGATGCTCGGCGCTGCGGCGTGGAGATCCGCCGCCTCTACCTCGACCGGGAGTTCTACGAGTATGCCACCCTCAGCCGACTGAAGGCGGAGGGCTACACGGTGATCACCCCGATGCGCTTGGGCTCGGGCCAGCGGAAGCGCTGGGAGTGCGGCCAGCGCTCCTACGTCACGGAGCACACGCTTCGGGACCCTCGGGGAAGGGGCGAGCCGCTCCACCTCCGCGTGCACGTGGTGGTGCGCTACCAGGCCGGGAGGAAGTGGAAGAAGCACGGAGCGCAGTATCTCATCTACGAGGTGATCGGCCACGTGGCGGGGGACGCCCTTCGGGCGGTTCCCCTCCGTCAGACCCACACGCTCTACCGCCGACGGTTCGGCATCGAAACGTCGTATCGGCTGCTTGGGGAGGCACGCGCGATCACGAGCAGCCGCTCCCCGGCGATCCGACTCCTCTACGTCGGGGTGTCGCTGCTCCTCCAGGACGAGTGGGTCATTCTGAAGCTCCAGTGGGCGAGCGAGGGGCGGCAGGGTCCCTCCGGGTTCGTGGTCCACGAAACGGTCCTTCCCTCGCCACGATGCTGGATCTCCTCCGAGCCGCGGTCGAGCGGCGGCTCAGATCGATCCGAATGATCGAACGGCGATGGAAGTTCCCCTACCGACTGCAAGCGATGGGGATCAGCCCATCATGACGTCAAGGGGCCGATGGCCAAGTACTGGAGTCAGGTCTTCACGAGAGAGAAACCGAGATCCCCTGCCGAGCCGAATGCGGCGGCACAGGCTAGACCCACGTCTATTTGGGCCATTGGCCGGACCGCGGGGTCTGTGCGCGACATAGTGGAAGTCAGGTGGTGACGGATAGTCACGGTCAGGGCAACGGGCGTCACACAGAGTCCAAATGTGAGCACTTCAAACGACTCGTGGGCTGGACCGTAGACGGCGAGACCAATCGCGACCAGGTCTATTCCACAGGAGGCCGGCCTTTCCCATAGGAGTACCGCGTAGTCGGGTTTCGGCATGAGGATTTCGAACATAAGGGCTGGGTCCCATAATTCACAACGCCTCTCGAGAGGCCCGGGCTCGGGCCAGTAGATCGACGTTCCTCGCGATCATCCTCCACCCGGCCTCCCGTCGCTGCATCATCGCGCTTCGAGCCCGGAGGAACGGCCCCTGGTGCCGCTTGATCGCCGAGAACGCTCCCTCCACGTTCGCCCGGAATCGATAGGTCTCGTGGAAGACCTCCGGGTGGTGGCGGTAGCGCAGGATCATCCTCCGCCAAGCGGGATGACCCTTCGAGCGCGCGGTCCACCGGAACTTCGGAGGGAAGAACGGCTCCCCTCCCCGATCTGCC
>JAKAUN010000002.1 GCA_021817605.1 Thermoplasmata archaeon
CGATGGTGGCGTGATTCGTCCGGGGCGAAGCGAAGGCGGGTGGACCGGCTTTTTCGCGGCTCCCGGTCGGTCCCGCGCCGCGTTCTCTAGGGTGGGAGCGGCGGAGTCCGCCGTCTAGCCCCGGCACAACCTGGCACGCGCCGAGCGCAGGCGGAGCGTACTCCTACTTATCCCCTTCGGCGGCCCTTAAGTAGATGAGGAGAAGAAATGACGCAGCTGACTGAACAAGACGCACGCCAGATGATCGCCGTTGTGAACACCCGAAATGTCGACCGGATCGTGGAGCAGTACGCGGACGACGCGACGTTCCAGATCCCGGCGCTCAACTCGCCGCTCCGTGGGAAGGAGGCGATTCGCAGCTACTTCAAGGGAAGCTTCGAAGCGTTCCCCGACTGGACGCTCAACATCACCAAGGTCTTCGTCTCCGGTGATGAGACCGTCATCGTCAACTCGGTCAGCGGAACCCACACCGGGCCACTCGCCGGAGTCGATGGCAAGTCGATTGCTCCGACCCACCAGAGGTTTGTCGAGGACCAGATGACTCGGGTCGTTCTCAACGAGAACGGCAAGGTCAAGTCGCTTCGGGCGTACGGCAACTCGGCGGATCTCTACCGCCAGCTCGGCCTCTCGAAGTAGA
This sequence comes from Thermoplasmata archaeon, assembly GCA_021817605.1. Lineage (GTDB taxonomy): Archaea > Thermoplasmatota > Thermoplasmata > Lutacidiplasmatales > UBA184 > Lutacidiplasma. Next base: position 638 of record JAKAUN010000002.1, read on the forward strand.
CCCCTCCCCTCCCGACGTCTCGGTCTAGGCTCGAAGGCAGTCCCAACCTTTTCCCGGCCCGTAGGGCCGGGTCCCTATCGCGGTGCGTTCCTCGGTTCGCCGAATCCTCGAGGGCGTGAAGTCGATCCCTCTCTATCCGGAAGGACGGCCATGCCCCTCCCCGACGACGGACCGCATTCTGGGAGCGTTCGATCGGGTGGCGGCCCACCATCTGGAACGGGAAGGCGAGGAGGTCCAGCGATTCGCCCCCGAGCTGACCGAGCAACAGCTCGAACTGCGGCGTCTCGCCGGAGTCCCGGAGGAGAGCTACGGGGCGTGAGTTCGGCCCGCAGGGAAAATTGGGCGATTGCCCTTTCCGTCAGTGCGGAATGTAAGTCTCCTTACTGCGAGAGCCATGGGTTGTGTAGGGCGTCGTTCCCCGCGCGCGGCCGCCCCTGGGTCAGCCCCTGGCGCCGCGGAGGAGGCTGCGTTCTCCCGGAGCTCCACAGCGCAGCCGACCTGGGCCCGGGGCGATTCGCGGGGCTAGGGCGACCGCCTCAGCGCCGGTGCGCCGGCCGGTTGCGGGGGGAAGCGGTGAGGATCGGCCTGCCGAGGCGGGTGGGCTGGGTCAGGCGCCCCGCGCCAGGGCCTCGGTGAGGTCGCGGACGAGATCGTCGGGCTCTTCGATACCTACCGAGAGACGCACGAAGCCCTCGTCGATCCCCTGGGCCTCCCGGTCCGCCCGCGTAAGATGGCGGTGCGAGGTGGTGCGCGGGAGGCTCACGAGGCTCTCGACGCCTCCAAAGCTCGGCGCTACCTGGAAGATCCTCAGCGCTCCGAGAAGTCGGTCGGCCGCCGATGCGCCTCCCTTGAGCGAGATCGAGACCATTCCGCCGCGGCCGCGCATCTGGCCCTCGGCGATCCGCTCCTCCTCGGGGCTCGGGCGCCCCGGGTAGTGGACCTTGAGGACGCGCGGGTCCTCCGCGAGCGCCTCCACGACCTTCCTCGCGTTGGCGTTGGACCGTTCGACCCGCAGCACGAGGGTCTTGAGGCTGCGATGCAAGAGGAATGCCGCGAAAGGGTCGAGGGGAGAGCCCAGGGTCTGGTGAGGGTCGATCCGTTCGAGGAGCTCGGCCGGACCGATCACCGCGCCGGCGGTCAGGTCGGCGTGGCCGCCCAGGTACTTGGTCGCGCTGTGGATGACCAGATCCGCCCCGAGCGCGAGGGGGTTCTGGTTCACCGGGCTCGCGATGGTGCTGTCGACCACCACGAGGGCTCCGTGTCGGTGGGCCGCCTCGGCCCATCGCTTGAGGTCGTGCACCCGGAGGACCGGGTTCGTGGGGGTCTCGAGCAGCGCGAGGCGGGTCGACACCCCGAAGAGCTCCTCGGGAGCCTTCGCCGCGTCGTCGGAGACCTCGCGGACCTTGATGCCGAAGCGGGGAAGCACCTGCCGAAGGAGGCCCGCGGTCCCGCCGTAGATCCCCGCGGGGGCCACGACCTCCTCCCCCGAGTCCAGCAGCGAGAGCAGCGTCGCGGAGATCGCCCCCATCCCCGAGGCAAAGAGACGGGCCGCCTCGGCCCCCTCGAGCTCACGGAGAAGCTCCTCCGCGCCCTCGACGGTGGGGTTGCCGTTGCGGCTGTAGAGATAGCTCGCTCCGTGCGCCGCCGACTCCGAATGCTCCTCGGGAAAGTGGAAGGTCGAGGTCTGGTACAACGGGGGGACCACGGCTCCCGCGTTCAGGTCCGGACGGCGTCCTGCATGCACGAGCCGGGTTGCCGGGCCGGCCCACTCGGGCAGAGGCGCGAACGGCCGCCGGCCCTTCGGCGATGCCTTGGGGGAGCGGGGCGTCCCGGCGCTCACGGAAAGGTGGCCCCCCCGGGCCCTGGTCGCTCGGGCTTGAGGAGCCGCAAGCGGGAGGCGGCCCCGATCTCCTCGAGATAGGTGGTGACGGCAGGAGGCAGGAGCTCTCGGACATCCTCGCCGGAGGCGAGCCGCTCGCGGATTGCCGCCCCCTCGTAGCTCGTGCGGTCGACCATCTTCGGGCTCTCGACCGGGAAGCCGGCGCGCTCGAAGAGCAATCGGGTGAGCGGGTTGTTGGTGTAGACCGTCTCGAAGGGAGGGAGCAGGCCGACCAGATGGGCGACCCAGAGGGCGTGGCGCCGGACGTCCGCCGCGGGGACGATCGTCACCCGGTCGAGCCGAGCCTCGGCAAGGGCGCGCGCGATCATCTCGAAGCGCTCCCCGGAGGTGAACGGATTCTCCCAGGTGTAGGACTCCTGCGCGCTGCCGATCACGAGGAGGAGCTCGCGCTCGGGGACGTCATGGCGCAGGGCGCGGACGACCTCGAGATGCCCCAGATGGAACGGTTGGAACCTTCCGACGAGCACGCCGCGCACGGGCCGGCCGAACTCACTCGGGGGTCAAATCGTCCACGTCCTCGAGGAACTCGTCGATGTGCGGGCAGCGAGCCGTGAGGTAGTGGCGGCAGTGCATGCAGTACTTGTCGTTCCAGCCCGGGGAAAGACTGCGGTTGAACTCGTAGCAAGGGCGGTCGAAGAACTTGGTCGCCTCGTCCTCCTCACGGGCCAGCGCCGGCGAGGAGCGGGGACCCCCCGGCGGATGGATCGGGACCCGAAAAGGCTCCTTCACGACCCCGCGGGACGCCCGGACGTTGCCGCGGGCGGGACCGCCGGGACCTCCTCCCCCGTGCGGCTGGTGGCGTGCACCATCGCCGCGAGGCGGCCGAGGAGGGACTCCTTCTGCGCGCCCTGGCCGACGAGGGCGTACTTGAGAACGTCTCGCAGCGTACGAACGGGGATCACCTCAATCTTCCCGCGGTAGCGGGACTCGAGGACGAGGTCGGGGACGTTGTCCTCGGGCACCAGGACCCGGCGGATGCCCGAGTCGGCCGCCGCCTCGACCTTGGCGGTGACACCGCCGACCGGGAGGACCTGGCCGCGGACCGAGAGCGAGCCAGTCATGGCGACCGCCTGGTCGACAGGGACCCCTTCGAGGGCGCTGATGACGGCGGTCGCGATCGAGACCGAGGCGCTGTCGCCTTCGACCCCGTCGGACGTGCCGACGAACTGGATGTGGATGTCGTAGCGGGAGATGTCCTCTCCCGTGTACTTCTTGATGAGCGCGCTCACGTTCTGCACGGCCTCCTTGGCGATCTCCCCGAGCTTGCCGGTCGCGACCACGACCCCGCCGTCCCGGGTCTGGGCCGGGGTCACCTCCGCGACGATCGGGAGGACGATGCCCGAGAACTCCGCCATGCCTGTTTGGGCGTTGATCGCGGCGAGGCCGTTCACCACGCCCACCGCGGCACCCTCGGTGGAGAACATCCGGTACTCCTTGCGCCGCTCGATGTAGCGGTCGGCGATCTGCTGCTCGAGCGAGCGGCTGGCGCGCTTCGCCTTGACCACGTGCTCCGCACGGACGATCGGCGAGCCCTCGGCGAGAGCGATGTCACCGGCGACGCGGACCAGGCCGCCGAGCTCGCGGAGGCGTAGCGTGAGCTGCCCCGAGCGGCCGGACCGCCGCTGGGCCTCGCGGATGACCTCGACGACCGCGGGCTTGTCGAACTGGCCGATCTTCTTGTCCTTGGCAATCTCCTGGGCGATGAACCGCACGAGCTTGAGCCGGTTCTCCGGCACGTCCGGCATCGTCGTCTTGACGTAGAGCTCGTAGCCGTAGCCACGGATGCGGGAGCGCAGCGCGGGATGCATCGACTGGACCGAGTCGACGTTGCCCGCGGCGACCAGGACGAAGTCGGCGGGGACCGGCTCGGTCTTCACCATCGCGCCGGCGGAGCGCTCCGACTGTCCGACGATAGGGAACTTGCGCTCCTGCAGCGCGGTGAGCAACGAGTGCTGGCTCTCGATCTTGAGAAGGTTGATCTCGTCGACGAACAGCACCCCGCCGTTCGCCTTGTGGATCGCCCCGACCTCGACCCGCTCGTGGGGCGGGGTCTCGAGCCCGCCGGACTGGAAGGGGTCGTGCTTCACGTCACCCAGGAGCGCGCCGGCATGGGCGCCGGTGGCATCGACAAACGGCGGCCTCTCGTCCGAGGTATGCGAGACGAGCAGTTTCGCCACCCCGCTCGCGGAATCCGGCCGCCCACCGGAAAAGCGGGCGAGCGCGTAGATGAAGACCACGATGAGCACGCCGAGGAGCAGGGCGGTGAGGTCCCGGGTCGTCCATACGATGTAGAGGACCACGGCGAAGATCGCGAGGGAGATCGCGACGAAGACGAAGGTGCGGGTCTCCTTCTTCTGGGCCGCTTCGACCTTCTGGGCCGCGACGATCTCCTTGCCTTTGCCCGACGGAACGACCCGTATCTTCGGCTCGTTCGGGTCCTCGTTGTTGGGGTAGGCCAGGATGTCCTGGAGCGGCTCGTGGGGAAGGAAGTCGACCATCGCCCGGGCGAGCATGCTCTTGCCGGTCCCGGGCTCGCCGATGAGGATCATGTGGCGCTTCTGCGTCGCCGCCTTGCGCGCCACCTCGACGGCATCGTCCTGCCCGATCACCTGGTCGAGCAGGCGCGGCGGGACCTCGACGTCGGCGGTCGTCTGGTAGGGAAGGGTCTTTGCCCAGGAGTCGAGGTCGGCCGCTGGCGCGGGCTCCCCGACCTGCCCCGACGGTGTATCCGCGCCTTCTGCCATGGTGGCGTCTCGCCCCTTCGTCCCGAAGGACCGTTGCGCCAGTCAAAGAAGGCGGGAGTCGCTATAAATGCTCTCGGTGGCCGGAGCGCCACCCCAGGGTCCCGGCGCGGCCAAAGGCGCGTCGGGAGCCGTGCGACGCCCGCTACCGGCCCGTTGTTATCTACCGAGCGCGGCTCGGTCGCGAGAGCACCGCCGATGACGCTCCGTCTGGAGGGCCGGCCCGTCACCGAGGCGATCGACAGGGAGACCCGTTCGATCCTCGCCTCCCTCGGCATGGGAGCCCCACCTCCGCTCCTCGTCAGCGTGCACCGGGGGGTCGACAGCCCGTTCCGTTTCTACCTAAAGCGCCAGGCGAAGGCCGCCCAGGCGCTCGGAATCGGCTTTCGGGACGACACCCTCGCCCCCGGCAACGGGACGGACGAGCTCGCGGCGCGCCTGCGATCGCTCGACCGCGACCCTTCGGTCCACGGCGTGATCGTGGAGCACCCGCTGCCCGCCCCCTTCGACTTCTTCCGGGCACTCGAGGAGCTTCGTCCCGAGAAGGACATCGACGGCGTCGGCGCGCGGAACTTGGGCAGGCTCCTCGCCCAGCGGCCGCTCCATGTTCCCGCCGTCGCCCGCGCCGCCCTCGCCATCGCGCGCCACTACCGCCTCCCGCTCGAGGGGCAACCGACGGCGGTCGTGGGCCGCTCCCCGACCGTCGGGCTCCCTCTCGCGGTCCTCTTGGCCTCGCGGCCCCCGGGCGGCAACGCGAGCGTCCGGCTGCTCCACTCGCAGAGCCGGGACCTCGTCGAGGGCCTTGCGGGCACCCGGACCATCTTCTCCTGCGCGGGGCGCCCCGGGCTCCTCGACCGTCGCCTGGTGCCCGAGGGGGCGCACGTGGTCGACGTGGGCCTCTCCAGCGTGCCGGACCCCGGGCGACCGGGCGGCGCTCGGGCGGTCGGCGATGCCGACCCGGACTCCCTGGACGGCTGGGCGGCCTCGCTCACTCCCGTGCCAGGAGGGGTCGGACCGGTGACCGTCGCCGAGCTGATGGCGAACACCGCGCGAGCCTGGCAGGTTCAGCTTAAGGGAACGGGCGACGCATGAGCCCGCCCCGGCCCGCCCGACGCGCTCGCTCCGCTCGGCCGCCCCCTCCCCTGCACTGCCGCGACTGCCCGATGTGGTACGGGGCGGAGGACGGGGGCTGGGGACCCTGTTCGATCAAACACCGGCGCGGAGACCCCCGCTACCTCACCTTCGGGGGCCACCCGTGCGACGAGGGTTACGTGCCGCCCGAGCCGACGCCCAGCTGGGATCTGGCCGCCTCGTTGAGCGGCGAGCGCTCGACCTCGAGCGCGTCGGCGGTGGGGTACTCCTCGACCTCGAAGGCAGGCCAGGGGAGCCGAGCCGCCACGCGGCGCAGGCGGGCCGGGGCGAGCTCGACGCGGCGGCGAGCCAGGTCGAGGCGGTAGCTCCCCGTCGGAAGCTTCGAGCGACGCGCCACCCGTGTCGCCCAACGGCCCAGCTCGCCGACCGGCCCCGCCTCGACCACGCCGAGGACGATCGTGCCGTCCTCGGTGGTCTCGGCAAAGGTCGGGGCCGTCCGTTCGGCCCTCCGCAGCAGTCGCCGGCGGAGCTGCACGCCGTCCTTGAACCGGGAGGAGCAGTAGTGGACCGGGAGCCCCGGGGGAGCCTCCCGCACGAGACGCTCCGCCACGGAGCGGCTTCCCCGGACCCCCCAGCCGTTGCGGGCATCGGTGCGGTAGCCGCGGTCGAGCAGCAAGGCCTCGTTGGTCTCGGAGAACTCGAGCTCGTTGAGGTTGACGAAATCGACCCCGATCTCCCGCAGGGTCCGCAGAAGACGGCGCAGCTCGGCCTCCTTCTCGGGGAGGACGGGGATCTCCACCCCCCGGCGGATCCCCCAGCGTGGCGCCTCCTCGAGGACCTTGCGGTAGGCGCCTCCCGACGACGCGAGCGGCCCCCAGAGGTAGTGGGGAACGTGGAGGCGGAACTCGTCCAGACCCGCGGCGGCGAGCCGCCTAAGCTTCTCGGCGTTGGGCTCGTGCGTGTAGAGATGGATGTGGTGGTCCGGCCCGAACTCGCGCTTGAGCAGGCGCACGTAGTGCTCCACGCGATCGACGACCCCAAGCGGGTCCCCTCCCGTGATGCCGGTGCCCGCGGCGCCGATCGCCCGGGCCTCCTCGAGGAGGTCGGAGTCGCTGCGGACCCGCCGTTCGTTGGCGTAGACGACGTCAATCTGGTTGCGTGAGGGGGAAACCGGGCAGTAAAAGCAGCGGAACCTGCAGAGCCCCGTGACGAAGAGCACCATCTTACGCCCCTCGCCGCACTGCGTGCACGCCGGCGAGAGCGCCCCCCGGTGGCTCGACGCCATCGGCAGAAGCGCAAGGCCCGTGGTCTCCATGGGAGGGAAGCGAGCGGCGCGCCCGCTCTAAGGATTTCCGCCCGCTCGGCGGCTCCTCCGGAGGCGGCGTCGGGCCCGGTCCGGTTGCGTCGGGCCACCTGGTGGGGTCAGGGCGAGAGCTAGGCGCAGGCTCAAATGCCCCACCTGATTCGCCGCCACCACTTCGGGGGCCGCTAGCGATGGAGATGCAACCGGGCCAGATGGCGTACGACCGTGCGAGCACCGTGTTCTCGCCGGACGGGCGGCTCTTCCAGGTCGAGTACGCCCTCCAGGCGATCCAGATGGGAGGCACGGCGGTCGCCGTGACCTACGACACGGGGATCGTCTTCGTCGCCTACCGCAACCTGCCGGTGAGCACGCTCGCCGAGGCCAGGTCGATCGAGAAGAGCTTCGCCGTCGACAGCGGCCTCGGCTGCGTCACCGCCGGCCTCATCGCCGACTCGCGGGTCTTGGTCGAGTTCCTCCGCGTCGAGGCCCAGCGCCATCGCCTCACCTACGGTGAGACGATCCCCTACAGCCTTCTCGGCCATTCTCTCGGGACCCTTCTCCAGCAGTACACGCAGTTCGGAGGGACCCGGCCGTTCGCCGTGTCGCTCCTCCTCGGAGGCTTCACGGGCAGGGCCCCGGGCCTCATCGAGCTCGACCCGAGCGGCGCGACGATCGGCTGGAGGGCATATGCCATCGGCCGCAACCGCCGCGCGGTCGCCGACTTCCTCGAGGAGAAGATGCCCGAGCGGCCGAACGAGGAGGCGGCCTTCAAGCTCGCCGTCCAGGCGGTCGCCGAGGGGTCGCCCACGCCGTTCCAGCCCGAATCTCTGGACGCTGCGATCCTCGAACCCGACTCGGAGCTCCGTCGCCTGCCGACGGCCGATATCGCCCGCCGAGTCCAGGGGCTGCCGTTCATCGGCGCCCCGGAGCGCAAGGGAGCCGCCCGCGGGGCGTGACGTCCCGACGCGCTCCGGTGGCTGCTCCTCGCCTCGCTTTCGGCAAGGACGACGCGCGCGCGCTCGTCGCCTACAACGAGGCCGTCTTCGAGAGGTACGCCCGTCGGCTCGCGCGCCTTCCCCGGGACGCGGCGACGCGCCGACGGGAGATAGGGCACCAGAGCCTCTTCGACACCCTCGTCCACATCCTCAACGTCCACGAGGTCTGGCTCGTCTACATCGTGCCGGGCCGGCAGCGCGAGCTGCCCGGGCTCTTCCGCCAGAGCTACCGGCGCCCGAAGGATCTCGCCGGCCTTCGCAGCTACGCGCGGCAGGTCTGGGAAGGGGCCCGTTCGACCGTCGAGGGGCTCACCGAACGCACGCTCGGAGAGCGGGTGAAGGCGCCGTGGATGCCCGGCCGCTACACCGTCCGCGACGCGCTCCTCCAGACCACGCTCGAGCAGGCGCACCACCTGGGGGAGGTCATCGCGGCGCTCTGGCAGGACGACATCGAACCTCCCGAGATGACCTGGATCGACACGCGCCGCTCGGCGGCCCGCACGCGGCGCCGCCCTTGACGGCCGGCGCCCCTTCCTGACGAGGCGTCGGGGGCTACGGCGCGTCGGCACGGCCGGCAGCGCGGGACGCGCCGTCGAACTCCTCGTGGAGACGCATGCGACGGCGGGTCCTGTGGTAGCTCACCGCGAAGCGATGCGCCTCGTCGCGCACCGCGCGAAGGAGGAGCATCGGCGGGGAGTTCGGGTTCGGGCGGATCGGATCGCGTCGGTCAGGCAGGTAGACCTCCTCCTCGCGCTTGGCCAGCCCGATCGCCGGAAGTCGGTCGGCGAGCCCCAGCGCCGCGAGCGAGGAGAGGGCCGCAGAGAGCTGGCCGGCCCCGCCGTCCACCACCAGGAGGTCGGGGAGACGTTCCTCCTCGGCCAGGCGGCGGAGGTAGCGGCGTCGGACGACCTCGGCGATCATGGCAAAGTCGTTGGTCCCGGCGACCGAGCGGATGCGGAAGCGGCGGTACTCCGAGCGCTTGGCCACCCCGCGCTCGAAGACGACCAGCGAGCCGACGGCCTCGGAGCCCTGGAAGAGCGAGATGTCGGTCCCCTCGATGTGGGTGGGCAGGGTCGGCAGTTCGAGCAGGCTCTGGAGGGCGGCGAGGACCTCGCGCGGGGCCGGCCGGGCGACGACCTGGTCGACGGTCGCGCGCGCGAGACGCTCGGCGAGGCGGGCGAGCGACGCGTAGCGGCCCGTCGGGCGGAACTGTACCTCGACCCCCCGCGCGCCGAGAAGCTCGTCGATCGTCACGTCGATCCCCGCGGGCCGCGGCCCCGAGAGGTAGATCCTCCCGGGCAGCTCGATCCGGCCGCCGTAGAACTGCGTGAGGAACTGCCGCCAGAGCTCCCCCGGTTCGGGGATGTCGTCCGCCGGCACCGCCATGAGGTGCGGCTCGGTCGCGCGGACCTCGCCGTCCTCCACGTGGAGAAGGCCGACCGCGACCCGGAGCGTGGACGGCTCGTTGGGATAGGCTAGGGCGAGGACGTCGACCCGTCCGGAGCCGGGACCGACGACCGACTGGCGCTCGCGCAGCGCCCCGAGGCCGGCGAGGGCGTCCCGGAGGAGACCCGCGCGCTCGAACTCCTCGCGACGGGCGGCCGAGCGCATCTCGGACTCCACCTCCTGGCGGAGGCCGGCGGTCTCGCCGCGGAGGACCTCGGTCGCCCGGTCGATCTGGGCACGGTAGCCCTTCGGGTCGATCGCGCCGATACACGGCGCGCTGCAGACCCCGAGGTGGTAGTAGAGGCACGCCGCCTTGGGGAGGCGCACGCACCGCCGCAGCCGGAACAGGTCCCCGAGCAGGCGCTCGACGCCGCGCGCCTCGCGCACGCTCGTATACGGCCCGAAGAGGACGAGCCCGCGGCGACGGCGCGGGCGGCGGACGAGCACGATCCTCGGGAACTCCTCCTCGAGGGTGACGGCGAGGTACGGGTAGCTGCGATCGTCCTTGAGGAGGGCGTTGTACGCCGGCTGGTACTGGCGCACCAGGCTCGCCTCGAGCAGGAGCGCCTCGCGCTCGCTCGCGGTCGGGACGAACTCGACGCTCGCGCTCTTGGCGAGGATCGTCCCGTCCTTCTCGACGCGCGCGCGGAGGTGGTCGAGGACCCTCCGCCGAAGGTTGCGCGACTTGCCGACGTAGACGACCTCGCCGGTCGGCGAGCGGAACAGGTAGACTCCCGGCGAATTCGGGCCGGCCTTGAACCCCTCCTGCTGGACGGCCGCGAGCTCGCTCGCCCGCACGAAGCCGGCGGCCTCGGTCGCCCCGGGCTCGCTCATGGGGCGCGAGCGCGCGCCCGGGGCGCCGGGCCGTGGCCCACAAGCCCGCTCAGGAACCGACCGGTGTGCGAGCGGCTCTCGCGGGCGACCTCCTCGGGGGTCCCCGAGGCGACGACGTGGCCGCCGCCCGGCCCGCCCTCCGGACCGAGGTCGATGAGCCAGTCGGCGCTCTTGAGCACGTCCAGATGGTGCTCGATGACGACCACGGTGTTGCCCCCCGCGCGCAGGCGCAGGAGGACCGAGAGCAACCGCTCGACGTCGGCGAAGTGAAGGCCCGTCGTCGGCTCGTCCAGAAGGTAGAGGGTCCGGCCCGTCGGCGGCTTGGCGAGCTCGAAGGCGATCTTGATCCGCTGGGCCTCCCCGCCCGAGAGGGTGGTCGCGCTCTGGCCGAGCCGGACGTAGCCAAGGCCGACCTCGCTCAGCAGCTTGAGCCGCGAGGCGATGCGCCGGTGGTTGGCGAAGAACGCGAGCGCCTCGTCCACGGTCATGTCGAGGACGTCGGCGATCGTCTTCTCCTTGAACGTCACCTCGAGGGTCTCGGAGTTGAACCTCTTGCCGTGGCACTCCTCGCAGACGACGTAGACGTCGGGAAGGAAGTGCATCTCGTAGCGCAGCACCCCGTCCCCGTCGCACGCCTCGCAGCGTCCGCCGGCGACGTTGAAGCTGAACCGCCCCGGCGCGAAGCCACGGGCCTTCGCCTCGGGGAGGCTCGCGAAGAGCTCGCGGACCGGGGTCATCACTCCGGTGTACGTCGCCGGGTTCGATCGCGGGGTCCGGCCGATAGGCGACTGGTCGATGAACAGGACCCGGTCGATCGTCTCGATCCCTTCGATGAACTCGTGCTGTCCGGGACGCTCCCGCCCCAGACCGAGGTGGCGGCGGACCGCCTTGTAGAGGATCTCCTCGAGGACCGTGGACTTCCCGCTTCCCGAGACCCCCGAAAGGGCCACGAGGAGGCCGAGCGGGATGCGGACGTCCTCTCCCTTGAGGTTGTGCTCCGTGGGGCCGTGGATCGTCAGCCACCGGCCGGTCGGCCGCGCCCGGGTCGCGGGGACGAGGATCGACCTCCGTCCCGAGAGGAACTCGGCGGTGAGCGAGCGCGGGGTGCCTCCGACCGACTCGGGCGGGCCGGCGTAGAGGAGCTCGCCGCCGTGGACGCCGGCTCCCGGTCCCAGGTCGAGCAACCAGTCGGCCTCGCGCATCGTCATCTCGTCATGCTCGACGACCAGCAGGGTGTTGCCCAGATCGCGCAGCGTCTTGAGGGTCGAGAGCAGGCGCGCGTGATCGCGGGGATGGAGCCCGATCGACGGCTCGTCCAGGATGTAGAGGACACCGACGAGCCCCGAGCCGATCTGCGTCGCGAGCGCGATGCGCTCCGCCTCGCCTCCCGAGAGCGAGCCGGAGGCACGGTCGAGCGAGAGGTAGTTGAGCCCGACGTTCTCGAGGAAGGAGAGGCGGGAGCGGATCTCCTTGACGACCGGTCCCACGATCTTGAGGTCCCTCTCGGCCAGCCGAAGGTCGCGGAACAGCTCGATGGCGTCGCTGACGGTCATCGAGGCGATCTCGGCGACCGACCGACCCTCGACCGTCACGGCGAGGCTCGCCGGTTTTAGACGACGACCGGCGCACGAGCGGCAGGTGACGAAGGAGAGGAAGCCGAGGTAGTACTCCTTCGCCCCCTCGCTCTTGGTCGTGCGCCACCGCCTCTCGACCGCCGCGACCAGGCCTTCCTTGCGCCAGCCGCCGACCCACCAGTGCTCGGGCCCCCGGGCGGAGGGGACGGCGGCGCGCTCGGAGCCGTACATGAGCGCCTTCCACCCCTTCTCGGAGAGCTCGCGGATCGGACGACGGGAGTCGGAACCGAACTCCCGCGAGAACCTCGCGAGCGACTCGGAGGCCGGCGTGAGCCCCCAGACGGCGATCGCGCGTCCGATCGGCTTGTCCTTGTCCGGGACGATCCGGTCCGGGTCGCCGTGGAGCGTGGCGCCGATGCCGAGGCATTCCGGGCAGGCGCCGATGGGGTTGTTGAACGAGAACATCCGCGGCGTGAGCTCCTCGATGGAGAAGCCGCAGGTCGGGCAGGCCCGGCGGCTCGAGAAGGTCGTGCGCTCCCCGCCCGCCCGGCGGACGACGAGGAGCCCGTCGCCGAGCTCGCGTGCGAGCGCGACGGACTCGGAAAGCCGGCTCTCCTCCTCGGGGCCGACCTCGAGGCTGTCGACGAGCACCTCGATCGTGTGCTTCTTGTTCTTGCCCAGTCGGATCTCCGGGCCGGGGAGGCGGACCTCGACACCATCGATGACGAAGCGCCGGTAGCCCTGGGCCCTCAGCTTGGCGAGGAGCTCGCGATGCTCGCCTTTCATCGCCCGGACGACCGGGGCGATGAGGTCGACCTTCTCGCCGCGGGCGGTGCGGGAGATCGCCTCGACGATCCGGTCGATCGACTGGGGAGCGATCTCCTCTCCGTCGTTCGGGCAGTGCGGTACTCCGACCCGGGCGAAGAGGAGCCTCAGGTAGTCGTAGATCTCGGTGACGGTCCCGACCGTCGAGCGGGGATTGCGGCTGCCGGCACGCTGCTCGATCGCGATCGCCGGCGAGAGCCCCTCGATCGAGTCGACCTCGGGCTTGTCCATCTGGCCCAGGAACTGGCGGGCGTAGGCCGAGAGGCTCTCGATGTAGCGGCGCTGCCCCTCGGCGTAGAGGGTGTCGAAGGCCAGCGACGACTTTCCCGAGCCGCTCACTCCGGTGACGACGACGAACTTGCCTCGGGGGATGTCGACGGAGATGTTCTTGAGGTTGTGCTGGCGTGCGCCGCGGACCCGGATCCCGTCAAGGTCGGCGGCCATGGACGTTCTCACGCGGCCAGCAGCTTGCCGACCGTCTCCACGAGGCGGTCGAGCACGTAGCCCTGGACCTTGCGTCCGAGCTCGGCGCTCGCGGGCCGGCTGTCACCGATGACGCTCTCGGGCCAATCCTCCTCGCGGGGGGAGCCCGGGACGAACGGGCTGTGGCGGTACTCCCCGACCGGACGCGCGTCGCCGACGGTCTCGGGGGCGAGGGCGAGGACGCGAGAGGTCTCGAGCAAGCCCCCGTGACCGTCGGTCGGAGGGCTCTCCTTGCCTCGAAGCTCGTAGACGAAGTCGTAGTCGGAAAGGACGACCACCCGCGTCCCCGGGTGCTCCCGCATCGTGGACTCCCCGGCCTCGCGCAGCGCGGCCATGTGGCCTCGCTCGGCGTGGCCCGAGAGGACGAGGAGCCGGCGGGCACCGGAACGGGCGAGTTCGCCGAGTACGGCGCTCACGTAGCTCCCGAGCTCCCCGAGGCGCAGCGAGACGGTCCCGGGGAAGCGGCGGGCCCCAGGCGCGGAGCCGTAGGCGACGCTCGGCGCGACAAGCGCGTCGATCCGCTCGGCGAGGGCGTCGGCGGTCGCCTCGGCCTGGATCTGGTCCGCGCCGAGGGGCAGGTGCGGCCCGTGGGCCTCGAGGGCACCGACGGGCAGGATCACCACCGGGTTGGACGCGAGCCGTCGCTCGAACGTCCGCGAGTCCATCCCGAGGAGTTTTCGGGCTCCGACCACGAGCGTTCGAGCGGGGGGCGCTATTTAACGCGGGGCGAGAGGTAGGGAAACGGTCTCCCGCGTCGTGGCGCGGGGGGACCTTTTGGGCGAGCGCCGCGTTGCGTTCGGCTTCGCTCCCCGTCGGGGCGCGAGGCGCTCCCGGGACCCCTCGGGGCGGTCCGGAGCCTCGGGCGGACTCCCCCGCACCCTGACGGCGGCCCGGAGGCCGTGAACCCCCGGGACGGGGAGGCGAGGCGGCACCGGCCCCGACAGCCACGAGCTCCTGTCGCCGTCGCCCCGTGCTCCCCGGCGAGGGAGGGCGGAGAGCCGCTAAGGAGGCGTGGCCACGGGCCCGGAGCCTTCGGGAGCCGCGGGTGACGGGCTCCCACCGGTCCGTGGTCGGGACCGACCGCCGGTGGCCCGTTTGCCCGACGGGGCCTTGCGGGGGGCCTTCTTCGTCGAACCTGCGGCGCGGGAGGTCTTGCTCCGCTTCTCCTGGGCGGGCTCCTTCTTGCGGGACGGGCACTCCGGGTTGATGCACAGGGTCCAGGGGGGCCGACCGGCCTCGATGGCGGTGACGACCGGCGCCTTGCAGACCGGGCAGGGCGGCTGGTCCTTGAGGAGCTTGCCGCGCTGGGGAAGCGGATAGGTGACGCGGCACTCCGGATAGCCCGAGCAGCCGACGAACCGCTTGCCGGCGAACGAGTAGCGGATCTGCAACGGATGCCCCGAGCTCGGGCAGGTGCCGATGCGGAACGCCTTCTGGTTCTCGGCGCACTCCGGATTGATGCAGTAGAGCTCGGGCCGCTGGCCGCGGAAGGTGATCTTCACCCGCGGGACCTGGCAGGCCGCGCAGAGGAACTCCGGCGCGGGCTCGACGAATCCGGCCGGCGGCAGCGAATAGCTCACGGTGCAGGAGGCCGGGTTGTTCGAGCACTGCACCCAGCGCGACCCGCGCGGGCTCCTTCCCAGGCGGAGAGCGCCGCCGCAGCGAGCGCACGGTCCGACGAAGTGCTGCGCGTCCAGCGCGCCGGTGAGGGTCGCCCGTACCCCCTCGGAGTTCTTCGCGAGGAGCTCGTAGGCATCCCGAAGCATCTCGCGGGAGTCGGCAAGCACGTCCGACTTCGCCTTCTTCGTCTCGGCGACCAGCTCCATCTCCTCCTCGAGGCGGTGGGTCATCTCCGGCCGGGTGATGAGAGGCGCATGGGCACGGAGCGCCTCGGTGACCGCGATCCCCGTCGACGTCGGCTCGAGCTGGCGCGCGCTCACGTAGTGGCGGTCGAAGAGCTTCTGCAGGACGTCGTGACGGGTGCTCTTCGTCCCGAGCCCGAGGCGCTCCATCTCCTGGATGAGGGAGCCCTGCGTGTAGCGACGCGGAGGCTTGGTCTGCTCCTCCCGTAGTTCGACCGCGTCCAGCACCACCGTCTCGCCGACGGCGAGGGCAGGCATCGGGCTCTCGTCCGGCTGGGAATACGGGTAGATCCGGTACCAGCCGGGGTCGGTAAGGCGATGGCCCTTCCCCTCGAACCGCTCCCCGCGTACGTCGACCGCCACGGTGCGGCTCCAGCCCAGAGCGTCCGGGCCCAGCGTCGCGAGGAACCGCCGCACGACGAGCTCGTAGAGCTGGGCGGCCTCCGGCTTGAGCTTCTTCGGGTCGATGGCCGCGGTCGGGTAGATCGGAGGGTGGTCGGTCGTCTCCGTCCTACCCCGCGTGGCCCTAAACGTCGGCTGGGAGAGGACGAGTTCGGCGGCGGAGGCGAACGGGGTCTCCTTGAACTTCTCGGCGAGCGTCCTGAGCCCGAGGCCGCGCGGGTAGACGGTGTTGTCCGTCCTCGGGTAGCTGATGATCCCCTGGGTGTAGAGGTCCTCGGCGATCCGCATCACCCGCGCCGCCCCGAGACCGAGACGGGTCGCCTCCGCGACGAAGAGGGTCGTGGAGAACGGCACCGGCGGCCGACGTCGGGTCTCCTCCTCGGAGAACTCTCGGACGCTCCCGTCCCTTGCGTCCCGGACGCGGGCGAAGACCGCTTCGGCCTCCTCCTTCTTCTCCCAGATGCCGTGGGCGTGGTGGAGGGTGAACGCCTCCTCGCCTTTCGAGGCGCGGGCGACCAGCTCCCAGTAGGGGGTCGGCTCGAACTCCTTGATCGACTGGTCGCGTTCCACGAGCAGCGCGAGGGTCGGGGTCTGCACCCGTCCCACGGAAAGGAACCCTCGGCCCTGCGTGCCGGCGGTGAGGGAGAGGTAGCGGGTGAGCAGCGCTCCCCAGACGAGATCGATCTCCTGCCGGGACTCCGCCGCCTCGGCGAGAGCTCGGTCGACCTCGACCAGCTGGGTGAAGCTCCGCTCGATCTCGTCGCGCGTGAGCGCGCTGTAGCGCGCGCGCTTCACGTCGATCCCGGGGTGGATCTCCTGGAGGAGGGTGAGCGCCTCGAGGCCGATGAGCTCGCCCTCGCGGTCGAAGTCGGTCGCGATGATGACCCGATCGAACTCTCGCACGATCTCCTGGAGCGCCCCGACGATCGCCGGCTCGGTCACCCGCTTCTCGGGGGCGGCGTCCAAAAGCCGGGGGAGGCCCGCGAGGCTCCACTGGGAGTGCTCTTCGGGGTAGTCGAGCTCGACGATATGCCCGCGAAGCCCGACCACGGCGTAGGGCCCCTCGCTCCGCTGGAACCGGAACACCGGGGTCCCGCGCACGCGCGCGCGCTCCATCCGGCCGTCGGAGAGGACGATGGCGATCCGCAGGGCCGTGCTGAACTTCTCGGTGACGACGAGGGTGCGCATCGGGGGACGTAGAGAGGAGGAAGGGGTTAGATAAGGTATCAGGCGACCCGATGCCCTGCCGGCGGCCCGAACGCGGGCGCGCGCGTTCGTCCTTGGGCGACGGGGCTCGGAGCCCCCTCGCCGTTGTGGCCACGACGCCGGGCCGGTCGGGTTGGCACGCTTTATACTGGGCTCGTGGTCGGGGCCACCGCGCCGCGGTAACTCAGTTTGGGAGAGTGCAAGACTGAAGATCTTGAAGCCGCCGGTTCAAGCCCGGCCCGCGGCATCCCCTTCGGCCCGGTAGCTCGCGAGATCCCCTGAGAGAGGCCGACCGGAGACGGCCGGTCGGCCGGGGCGATCGGCCTGGCTACCGGTGCGTTTGGTCGGGAACGAACCAGACGTCCGTGATGCGGTACTTCGGGCGGTCGGTGAACCGCGCGACGACGGGCATCCCGACGTAGATCTCCGGCTCGGTGCAGTCCTTGAGGCGGCCGAGAAGGAGGCTGCCGACCTTGTCGAACTCCACCAGGGCGAGGTTGTACGGCGTCTCGGAAAGGAACGCCTCGCTCCCGAAGTGGCAGGTGGTCCAGGAGTGGACCCGGCCGCTCTTGGGCAGCTCGAACCAGTCGGTCGGCTCCCCGCATACCATGCAGTTCGACCGCGGCGTGGCGTAGCGGAAGCCGCAGCTCCCCGACGTACAGCGCGAGCCGAGCAGCTTGCCCTCGGCCAGGCCGAGGAAGAACGGCGAGTCCTCGGCGTAGCTGTGGATGTACTCGATGGCGTAGGGATCGCGGATGACCAGGTTCTCGGAGCCCTGGGCGTCGCGGAAGATCGCCGAGCCGCTTCGTCCGAGCTCGGACTGGACGTCGCGGAACTTGTCGAAGGCGAGAGGTCGGGGCATGGTCAGAACCCCCGCTCGAGGATCGAGACGGTCACCGACGAGCCGGTACCGGCGTGGCTGTGGATGGCTCCGCGCTTGGCCCCGGCGATCTGGAGCGTGCCGTCGCCGAAGTGCTTGTCCACCGTCCCTTGCAGCTGCCAGAGCGCGAAGACGGCCTGCATGAGCCCCGTGGCGCCGACCGGGTGCCCGCAGGCGATGAGCCCGCCGGAAGGGTTCACGGGGATCGTCCCGGCCTTGGGCACCTCGAGCCCGTAGTCGAGCCCCTTGAGGAACGGCGCTCCGGAGAGGGTGAAGTCGTAGCCTTCGCCGTAACGGCAGAGCCCGAGGTCCTCGTAGGTCTGGATCTCGCTCGAGGCGTAGGCGTCGTGCAGCTCGACAAAGTCGAGCTCCTTGATCGGGTTGACGATCCCCGCCATCCGGTAGGCCTCGAGGCCCGCCGCGCGCCCCGCGCGGAAGGAATGCACACCGGGATAGGAGAGCCCGGCATAGTCGTTCTCGGTCTCGTGGGGGAACCGCGGCACCTTGCCGAACGGTCGGTCGGCGAGACGCATCGTGTCGGTGCCGCAGCCGACCCCCGTGACCCGGACCGGGTGATCGGTGAACTCGCGGGCCCGCGACTCGTCGCAGAGGACCGCGACCGCGGCCCCGTCCGACATCGTGCAGATCTGCTCGCGGGTGAGCGGATAGCTGATCATCTCCGAGGCGAGGACGTCCTCGACGGTGAGCCGCTTCGGATACTGGGCGTAGGGGTTGTACAGGGCGTTGAGGTGGTTCTTCACCGAGACCCAGCTCATGATCCGCTGGCCCTCGGCGATCGCGCGGCGCTGCGCCTCGCGCTCGTCGGTGATCCCGGCGAACTTGCCCCGGCGCAGGTACTCGTAGATGTGCCGGACGACCATGAGCGCGTAGTAGCCGGTGTAGAAGCCGCCGAGGGGGAAGTCGAAGTTCGTGTCGGAGGCGAGGGCGATGAACTCGTTGCCCTTCCAGGTCGCCACCCGGCTCATCGTCTCGTAGCCGGCAGCGAGGCAGACGTCCATCCGTCCGCTCGCCACGGCCTCGTAGGCGGCCTGGAAGCACTCGCCGCCGGTCGCTCCGCCCCACTCGATACGGACCGAACCCTTCGGGTTGAGCCCGAGGTAGTCCTGGACCATGCTCGCCGCCTTGAGCTGCCGGGAGAAATGGTCGGAGAAGTAGGAGATCCGCGAGCCGTCGATCCGGTCCCTCGTCAGGTTCGGGGTGTCCTTGAGGGCGTAGTCGTAGGCTTTCTTCACCATCAGGCGGAAGTCCATCCCCGGATGGGCCTTGGCGAACTTCGTCACCCCGCCCGTAACGAGGTAGACCTTCCTCCCGGTCGACGCATGGGGACTTTCCGGATCGCGCCGCGACTCGGGGCGACGCTCCGGCGATGACGCTGTGGCGGACATCTTGACGCTCCGGCGCGCGCAGACGGGTCCCCTTCATAACATGCGCACGGCGCGCTCCCGGCCGGGGCGAGACGTTTTGCCGCGGGGGCGCTGCCCTCGGCGATGCCCGAGCGTTCCCCGAAACGCGACCTCCTTTCGCTCGCAGATGTCGCGGACGAGCTGCCGGCGCTCCTCGAGCATGCGACGCGGCTCAAGGCCGAGCGCGCGGGGGGCCGAGCGCGCGCGACCCTGCCGGGGAGGAACCTCGCCATGATCTTCGAAAAGCCGTCGACGCGCACCCGCGCCTCCTTCGAGGTCGCGATCGGGGACCTGGGAGGCCACGCGCTCTACCTCTCGGCGAACGACCTCCAGCTGGGGCGCGGCGAGACGATTTCCGACACGGCGCGCGTGCTCTCCCGCTACGTCGACGCGATCACCTACCGCGCCTTCCGCCACGAGAACATGGTGGAGCTCGCCCGTTCGGCGAGCGTCCCGGTCATCAACGCCCTCGACGACCTCGAGCATCCCTGCCAGATCGTCGCCGATCTCATGACGCTCCGCGAGAGGTGGGACGGAGGTTTCCGTGGCCGTCGCCTCGCCTGGATCGGCGACGGCAACAACGTCTGCCACTCGCTGTTGCTCGGGGCGGCGGCGGTCGGGCTCGACCTGGCCGCGGCCATCCCCGAGGACTACCGCCCGCGACCCGAGCTCTTGAGCGCCGCCCGCACGCTCTCCGACAGGACCGGCGCGACGATCAGCCTCGTCGCCGATCCCCGCGAGGCAGCCCGCGGCGCGGATGCGCTCTACACCGACGTCTGGGTCTCGATGGGAGACGAGAGCGAGAAGGAAGCGCGCGAGCGCGCCTTTCGCGGCTACCAGATCAACGCCGAGCTGCTCGGTCTTGCCCGACCCGAGGCGTTCGTGCTCCACGACCTCCCCGCCCATCGGGGGCAGGAGATCACCGACGAGGTGCTGGACGGGCCCCGTTCCGCCGCGTGGGACCAGGCCGAGAACCGTCTCCACGCCCAGAAAGCGATCCTCGAGACGCTCCTTCTCCCCAGGTCGGCCCAGGTCTCCCCCCGAGGGTCCGACCCCGGCCCGGCCACCCCGTCCCGCCGACGGGGCGGGACCGAGCGGGCAGCGCGCTAGCCCGGCGGTCTATTCCGACGCGGCTCCCGCTTCCGCGCGCAGGCGGACCTTGAGAAGACGCTCGAGCTTGCGCACGAGCTCGTCCGGCGGGTGGATGCCCCCGGTCTCGACCTTGAGGACGACCGACTTCTTCTCGTTGAGACGCTTGCCGAGCTCCTCGGGGGTCCAGCCGAGGCCCTCGCGTGCCAGGCGGACCCGGCGGCCCCAGTCGGGGGCGAGCTCGAGCTCGCCGATCTCCGTGTAGAGGTCCCGCTCCTCGAGCCGACGCGGTCCGGCCGAGGCGCGCGTCGCCCCGACGGCCGGGCGGGGGCCGGAGCTCGTCGCCGCCGCGGCCGTCGCGGGGGGCGGATCGAGCGGGGTCCCGAACTTGGCGCACTCGGCGCAGAGCGAGAGCACCGAGCGCTCGATGCGCACCCGGCTCGTCGCCTCGACCTCTTTGCCGCACATCTCGCAGAGCATCTACGGAACCTCCCCGCGCCGACGGGAGCGGCGCCGCTCCTCGGTCCTCCGTCGCCCCTCCTCGAACATGGCGCGCTCCTCCTCCGTGAGGGGGTGAAGCGGCGGAACCGCGGTCGGGCGGCCGTCCCGGTCGACCGCCACCATCGTGACGAACGCGTCGCCGACCTTGCGGACCGGCCCACCCTCGACCGCGCGCGAGGAGATGCGCACCACCACTTCCATCGAGGTCCGGCCGGCGAACGTGAGCTCGCCGGAGAAGTCGACGACCTCGCCGACGTGCACCGGAGCGAGGAAATCGACACGGTCGAAGGACGCCGTCACGCACGTCCGCTGGGCATGGCGGCTCGCCGCGACGTAGGCGACCCGGTCGACCTCGGCGAGGATCACCCCGCCGAAGACGTTCCCCATGAAGTTCGCGTCGCTCGGGACCATGAGACGAACGACCGACGCGCGGCTGGCGGCTACGGTTCCCGCGGACGGTTCGCTCAACGACCCAGATCACCCCGGCTTCGGGCAGGGCTCCTCAACGGTCCCCCGCTAAAATTGTTTCCGCGGGACCGGGGGCTTCCCGAACGGACCGCCACGACGACGGCCTCGGAGCGGCGCGGCCTGGGCGTGGGACGGACACCGCCGGCCCACTCCGAGCCCGAGGGCGAACGCGAGAAGCCCCCGAGCCCGCGCCGGGGCCCCCCGGCGGGAACCGCCGGAGGACGGGTCGGCCGTCCGGCCGGAATCCGACCCCGTGCCGCGACGGGGCGGGAGAGGGCTCGGGACGTGGGCGCTCTTCTCCGCGCCCGAGCCGCCGGTCCGAGAGACCGCCGCGCTCCCGGTGAGCCTCCTGGTGACTGCTAGGGCACTTCCTTGCGGTCTGCGCACGCCGCGTCCGTGGGACGGTCCTCGTCTCCCGCGGTCTGCCCCCCAAGAGCAGCTCCCGACCGGGAGGCGCCCGCCGCGGCCAGGAGCAACGTCGTCGCGAGAGCGGCTGCCGCGGGGAGCGCGAGCCCGGCACCGCCCACCGGCCCGCCGACCGACAACGCGGACGGAAGGCGGGGGAGCGCGGGGGGGTTCATGGTGACGTTGACGAGCTGCCTCGGAGACGGCGCGTGGAGCACCGCAATCGTTCCGCTGGCAGGGGTCGGGGCCTGCGTGTTCGCGACCCCCACGGTGTAGGTGTAGTTGCCTATCGGCAAGAGGAAACGGATGACGCCCTTGCCGGCGAGCTTCGAAAGGGTCGTGGGGAAGGTGAGCGCCGGGGTCGAGCCGGTCGCGATCGTGACCGTCCAGGTCGCCCCAGCCTGTAGGCCCTTCTCGCGGAAGACGATCGCCTCGGTCAGTAGGCGGAACTTCACCACCTTGGTGAGGGCATGCTTGGGAACGTGGAACCCACCCTTGGCCGGCAGGACCTTGTACTCCGCTCCCGGGCCGGCGATCGCGAAGTGGAAGGCGGCGCCGGTCGGTAGGGAGAACGATATCGAGGTGCCGGTCGATGTCTTCGACTGGCCGGCGGGTCCGCCGTGGGGGAACGCGGGGGTGAGATCAACTCCCCAGGTCGACCCCGCGTACTTCTGGAACTTCGCTAGCGAGCTCTGGTTGAAGGTGACCGTCTGGAGGTGCCCGAAGATGACCGTCCACGTGGCGACCCCCGACAGCGAGTAGGTCGGGGTCCCGTAGGTCTGGTTGGGCGACCCCGGACCCGCGATCCTGGCGACCCCCCATCCTGCGGGCCCACTGATGTTGTAGACGAGGGCGCCTGCCGCCTCCGAGAACGAGACCGAACCTGTCGACCCGGTCCCGGTCGTCACCGTGGTGTCGCTCCTCACGATCCCGAGAACATCCACCGACCAGAGCGCCCCGGCCGGGAGGTGGAGCTCCCGGAAGCGCAAGGTGTGCCCGAGCGACGCCGTGAAGACGATGGGGATGTTCACGGGGCTCCCGCTGATCGAGAACTGCCCGCCGTAGAGGCTCGCGGCGAACCCCGGCACGAAGGGGATGGTGAAGTTGTAGCTGATGTTTTGGGCGTCCATGACCATCGCGTCGGGAGCCGGGGCGGTCGCCGTCACCGTGCCCGGAGGCGTGCCGAAAGCATGGCCGATCGAGAGCGACCAATTCGTCCCGTTCGGGAGACCGGTCTCCGTGAACGTGGCGAGTTCGCCGGCTAGCAGGCTCGAGTTCGTCACCGCGTAGGCCTTCGACCAGTAGACGCTGGTCCCCGCGAACACGTTCTCTTGGAGGGTGATCGTGGTGAGCCCGTTGAAGCAGTCCGTCGCCTCGATGGACGCCGTCGGCACGACACTGGCGGCGCAGCTAGCCGCCGACTGGCTCGCGCCGTTGGACCCGGACGTGCTGGTCCCGATCAGCACGTTGTGGGCTGCCATCTGCGCCGTCCCGATGAGGAAGATCCCCGGCGCCCCGCTCGCCGCGTTGTTGACCACGTTCGCATCCACGGTGGTGATTCCCGTGCCTTGCGGCTCGGTCACGATGCCGTAGGCGAGGCTGTCGGTCACGGTGTTGCCGTCGATCGTCGCCGGGGCGCCCGCGATGCCCGCGTAGCTCGAGGTGTACATCGCATACAAGATTCCGACCGAGCTCGAGCCCACGTGGTTCGCCTCGATGTTGCACGTCAAAGCCCCCGGAGCACATCCGGCCCAGATCGCCGACGATTGGGTCTGGGTGAAGTAGGAGCCGCCGGTCTCGAAGGAGAAGCCGCGGACGGTGTTGCCTGAGACGGTCACCGAGCTACCCCAGACGATGATCCCGCCCTCGGAGGCCGCCGTATCGGCTGCCCCTGGGCCGAGAACCGTGTTGCCGATCACCGAGAAGGTCCCGGTGGGCTCGACCGACGTTGCGGGGAAGATGTCGCCCGCCTCGATCCCCACCGGGCCGCCGGGGCCGGCCCCGCCGGCTCCGAGCGTGACCGTCGAGGATTCGATCGTGGCGCTCGTCAGGGCGGGGGCCACGATGATCCCGTTGACAGCGCCCGTTCCGAGCGTCGTCGCGTCCTTCACCGTGACCCCGTTCGCTTGGACCCCGATCGAGTTGCCGTCGCTCGGGTAGCCCGTCGTGTTGATCGTGAAACTCGCCCCGTTGAGCGTGCTGTCGGCCCAGTAGTCCGTAACGTTGCCCGCAAAGCTCGAGCGCAACGTGGCGACCGTGCCGGCTACCGACACCAGGCTGGCGTTCGTCGGGATCCCGCTCGAGCTCAGCACGAGCTGGCCGGGAGCCGCGTGGACGAACACGAGCACCGGCTCGACCACCGCCGAGCCGCTGACGGAGCCAACACCCGGGGTGATCAGCGTGTTCTCGTACCACCCGCCAATCGCTCCGATGCCGTAGGAGAACGATCCGTTCTGGAGATCGCCGACGATCGACGCCGGCGCGGGAACGTTGGCCGTGGTGCCGTTCATCGTCACGGACCAGTCGAGGCCCGGGGTAAGGCCGCTCTCGGACCACGTAACATGCTCCCCACCCCGCTGGAACGAAGTCGCCGGGTAGGTCGGGAAGGTCGCCGTCCAGTCCGGCGCGTTCGTCTGAGCGAAGATGTTGGCGTTCAGCGTGACCTCGGTCGCGGGGTTGAAGCAATCGGTGGCCTCGACCGACGCGGTCGGGATCGTCGAAGCGACGCAGCTCGCCTGACCTTGGAGCGCCCCGTTGGTGCCGGTGGTGTTCGTCCCCAGGAAGACGTTCCCGGTCAGCGAGAAGGTCCCTCCAATGAGATAGGCGCCTGGGGCGCCGCTGGGAGCACTGGCGAACGTGTTGGACTCGACCAGGGAGACTCCCGCGGCCCCGGTGGGCTCAAGGACCATCCCGTAGGCGAGGCTGTTGGTGATGGTGTTGTGCAGGACCACTACGGCCGATTGAGCGATGCTCCCAAAACCGGAGGTCATGAGGGCGTAGACGATGCCGATGCCGTTCGTGTTGAGGGTGTTGGAGTTGATGTCGCACGCAGGCGCGCCTACGGCGCAGCCGGCGAGGATCCCCACGGACTGGGTGTCCTGGAACCATGAGGAGTAGGTATTCGCACCGGAGGTCGTGGTCGTGTCCAGGGAGAATCCGCTCACCGTGCTGTTGGTGATCGCGACGGAGTTTCCGTAGACGACGATCCCGGTCTCGCCGGCGGTGCCTCCCGCACCAGGACCGACGACCGTGACCGCGTTCACGACGAAGGTGCCCGTGGGCTCGACCGCCGTGGCCGGGAATACGTTGCCGAGCTGAATCCCCAGAGCCGTCGTGCTTCCGGCGGCGAGCGTCACCGTCGAGCTTTCGATCGTCGCCGAGGAGGTGACGAGCGAAGGCGCCGCAAGGATCCCGTCCGTGCTGCCGCTCGAGATCGTCACGAAATTCTGCACCGTGATGCCGTTCGCCTCGAGGCTGAGAGCCGCGAGGTCGGTGGGATACGCCGTCGCGTTGACCACGCACCCGGAGCCGTCCAGCATACTGTTGGCAAACGAATCAGAAAGGTTGCCCGAGAAGCCCTCGAGCACCGTCACCACCGAACCGTTGACGGAGACCGCTGTCGGGTCGCTCGAGACCCCTCCGGCAGAGATGGTGACCGTCCCGAGACTACCGGCGGAGGGGCAGGCGGCCAAGGTGGAGAAGGCAGGCCCTCCCGGCGCCGATCCGACGGAGGACCCGAGGAAGGGGCCCGCGCCGGCAATCGTGGGGGCAAGGGCGAACCCCACCACCGCGAGGAGGCCGACCAGGGCCGCCCGGACCACCACGCGTCGAGGGGCGCTCATAGCCACCCCTCGCTTAGGTCGACCCGTTCGAACCGCGCAGAACCGCTTCGGGATTCGGGAGCAAACACCATCTCCGCTACCTTACCTTAGATTTGAGAGGGTCAGCTGAATAAATACCAGTTGCCCCCCGGGCCAAGGACCGGCGGTCGGCGTCCGCTTTTCGGCCCTCGGGAAGCAACAACGCCTAAATAGGGGTGATTTGTCGGCGCGCCCGGAGCGCAAATCCATGGCACAGAAGCCCCACCTCAACATCGTGTTCATTGGCCACGTCGACCACGGGAAGTCCACGACCGTCGGCCGGCTGCTCCTGGATACCGGCTACATCCGCCAGGAGGAGATCGACAAGTTCCGCGCCGAGGCCGAGGCGAAGGGCAAGGCGACGTTCGAGTTCGCCTGGGTGATGGACGAGCTCAAGGAGGAGCGCGAGCGCGGTGTGACGATCGACATCGCCCACCGACGGTTTGACACCCAGAAGTACTACTTCACCATCATCGACGCCCCCGGCCACCGCGATTTCGTCAAGAACATGATCACGGGGACGAGCCAGGCCGATGCGGCGGTCCTCGTCTGCTCCGCGGCCGAAGGGATCCAGGAGCAGACCCGCGAGCACATCTTCCTCTCCCGTACGCTCGGGGTAGCCCAGCTCATCTGCGCCGTCAACAAGATGGACCGCCAGGAGGTCGCCTACTCCGAGGCGAAGTACGAGACGATCAAGGAAGAGCTCACCAAGCTGCTCAAGAACGTCGGCTTCAAGGTCGACCAGCAGGTGACGTTCGTCCCGATCTCGGCGTTCAAGGACGACAACATCAACAAGGCGAGCCCCAACATGTCCTGGTTCAAGGGCCCGACCCTGCTCCAGGCGCTCGACGCGCTCAAGGTCCCCGAGAAGCCTACCGATAAGCCTCTCCGCCTCCCCGTCCAGGACGTCTACACGATCACCGGGATCGGAACGGTCCCCGTGGGCCGGGTCGAGACCGGGAAGCTCAAGCTCGGCGACAAGATCACCTTCATGCCCAGCGGCAAGACCGGCGAGGTGAAGACCATCGAGATGCACCACGAGGCGGTCCCCGAGGCGATCCCGGGCGACAACATCGGCTTCAACGTCCGCGGGATCGACAAGAACGACATCCGCCGCGGGGACGTCGCCGGGCCGGCCTCCAACGCCCCGACGGTCGTGGAGAGCTTCATCGCCAACATCCAGGTGCTCAACCACCCGAGCGTGATCACGGTGGGCTACACACCGGTGTTCCACTGCCACACGGCGCAGGTCGCCTGCGAATTCACCGAGCTCCAGAAGCGACTCGACCCGAAGACCGGGCAGGTCGCCGAGGAGAACCCCCAGACCTTGAAGACGGGGGACGCGGCGGTGGTGAAGATCACCCCGAAGCGCCCGCTGGTCCTCGAGAAGTACAAGGAGTTCCCCCAGCTCGGCCGTTTCGCCGTGCGCGACATGGGCCAGACCGTCGCCGCCGGCGTCGTCGTCGACGTCAAGAAGCGCGCCTAGGCCCCGGGCACACGCACCGGGGCTTGGGAGGGGGAGGGCGTCGGTGGTGCAGAGGGCTCGGATCTCGCTCAGCGGGATCGACGCCGGCAAGGTCGACTCGATCTGCAAGCAGATCCGGGAGATCTCCCAGAAGACCGGTGTCGCGATCGCGGGGCCGATCCCCCTTCCGACCAAGAAGCTCAAGGTCCCCGTGCGCAAGGGCCCGGACGGTGGCGGCACGAGCACCATCGACCACTGGGAGATGCGCATCCACAAGCGCCTCATCGACATCGACGCGGACGAGCGGGCGCTTCGCCAGGTGATGCGCATCCAGGTTCCCGACGGCGTCAACATCGAGATCGTCCTCACGGGGTAGGGGCGTGCTCGCCCCCGGGGCCGGTCGCTTTCTTCTGCCGGTCGCCCTGCTCCTTTTCCTCGACCTCGTTCTCCTCCTCCTCGGAACCCCGCCTCTCGGAGCGGCGGGCTTCGGGCTCGCGGCGGTCCTTGTCGGTCTTTTCGGCTTCTTCGCCGTCTTCTTCCGCGATCCCGAGCGGAGGGTCGGGGAGGGGATCGTTTCCGCCGCGGACGGCCGCATTCGGGCCGTCGAGCGGCTCGGGGAGCGCTGGCTCGTCTCGGTGTTCATGAACGTCACCGACGTTCACGTGAATCGCCTCCCCTTCGATGCGACGGTCGAGGCGATCGACGCTCTGGGCGAGGGGTTCCGCCCCGCCTACCGCCACGACGCGGAGGCGAACGTTAAGCGTCGCTACCGGCTCGCCACGTCGCTCGGCACGGTGGAGGTCGTCCAGATCACCGGGATCCTGGCGCGTCGCCTGGTCCCGTTCGTCCGGGTCGGGGACTCCGTGGCGAAGGGAGCGCGGCTCGGCATGATCGTGCTCGGCTCGCGGGTGGACGTGCTGCTGCCGGCGGAGAGGACCGAGCCGACGGTCCGTGTCGGGGACCGGGTCGTCGCGGGGGTCACCACGATCGCGAGGGTCCGGCCGTGACGGACCGCTGGCGTGTCGGCGCGAACCTCGCCACCCTCGGCAACGGCCTTCTCGGAGTCGGCGCGGTCCTCTACACGGTCGCGGGCAACAAGCTCTGGGCGATGCTCCTCATCACCCTCGCCATCGGGCTCGACGGACTGGACGGGCTGCTCTCCCGCCGGAGCGGCTCTGCGCCCGGGGCGTTCGGGCGCATCGCCGACTCGGCGGCGGACGCCGTCTCCTTCGGGGTCGCTCCCGCCGTCCTGGTCGCTGTGCACACCTCGGAGGTCGGCCTCTGGGCCCCGTACGCGACGCTGACGCTCCTCGCGGCCCTCGTCTACCTCGGCGCCGCCGTCGCGCGGTTGGCCTACTTCACCGCCCGAGCCCACGCGCTCCCGCACTTCCTCGGCATCCCGAGCCCCCAGGCGGCCCTCGCGGTGATCGTGACGGGGCTGTTCCTCGACACGCCGGCGCTCGCCCGGGTGGACCCGGCCGTCACGGTCGCCGTCGTGCTCGCCATCGCCGTCCTCATGCTCGTGCCCGTGCCCTATCCGAAGATCCGGCGCGGGAGCCCGCTGCGCTGGCCGATGGCGACGACCGCCGCCTTCGGGGCCCTCGCGCTCGTCCCCCTCCAGTTCCGCCTCGGCCGAGGGAGCCCGCTCTACGACCTCGCCTCCGCGGGGGCCTGGGGGCTCCTGGTCGGGGTGGCCGCCTATTACCTCGTGGGACCGTTCACGCTGGGTCGGCGAAAGGAGGGCTAGCAGGTGCGGTCGGCACGCTCGTTCCATCGGGCCCGGCTCAGCGGCCGGGAGGCGCTGCTCTTCGAGGCCGGCATCAAGCTCGGCGGGATCTTCCACCAGTACCTGGGGATCCCGGTGAGCCGCCGGACCTCCCGAGCGCTCTCCCGCTCGGTCGAGGCGGCGGTCGGCCTCCAGCCGTTCGTCACCCGCGTGCGCGTGACGATCGACCCCTCCCGCGGCGGTCGGCTCGGGCGGCCGCCGTTCGACTACCGTTACCTGACCGCGGAGATGCTCAGCGCCAAGGTCGAGCTCTCGGACGGCCCCTGGAAGGTCGTCGCGCGCCTCGGCTACCGGGCCGATCTCCGCTACCCGCTCATGCGCGTCGAGCGGCTCAGTGTCCTCGAGCGCGACCGGCCTAGCGCCGGTCGGCGATCGGCACGTAGGGAAGGTCGGTCGGGCCGACGTACTTCGCCGTCGGCCGGATGAGGCGGAGGTCCTCGTACTCCTCGAGGACGTGGGCGGTCCACCCCACGACGCGGCTCGCCGCGAAGATCGGGGTGAACAGGTCGTGGGGGATGCCGAGGAGCGTGTACATCGACCCCGAATAGAGGTCGACATTGGGGTAGAGGCCTTTTTCCCGGTGGACGACCGCCTCGACCTGGCGCAACAGCTCGTAGTAACGGAGCTCGTTCTTCGCCTCCCCGACCCGCCGCGACCACTCCCTCAGGATCGTGGCACGGGGGTCCTCCACCTTGTAGACGCGGTGGCCGAAACCCATGATCCGCTCGTGGCGGGAGAGCTTGCCCGTGACGACCTCCTCGGCGCGCTCGGGGTTCCCGATCTCCGCGAGCAGTTCCATGACCCTCTCGTTCGCGCCCCCATGGAGCGGCCCCTTGAGGGTCCCGACGGCGCTGGTGATCGAGCTGTAGAGGTCCGAGAGGGTCGACGCGGTCACGCGCGCGGAGAAGGTCGATGCGTTGAGCTCGTGGTCGGCGTGGAGGATGAGCGCCACGTCCAGCGCCCGTGCCTCGAGCTCGGTGGGCTCGCGGTCGAGCAGGGCGTAGAGGAGGTAAGCGGCGGCGGAGAGGCCGGGGCGGGCTTCGGGCGGTTTCCCTCCGTTGCGCCGCCGGTGGAAGCGGCCGAGGATGGTGGGGAGGGCGGCGGTCAGCCGCTGGGCCCCGCCGATCGACGTCGGTCCCGGTCGGGTCTCCTCCGGCTCGACCAGGGCGAGGGCGCTTACGGCCGTCCTCAGGATGTCCATCGGATGGGCGGAGAGCGGCAGCTCGTCGATCTCCCGGGCGAGCGCCGGCGGGAGCTCGCGCAACGGGACGAGACGGGAGGTGAGCTCGTCCAGCTGGGACGCCGTAGGTAGGCGGCCGTACCAGAGGAGGTAGGCGACCTCCTCGAAGGTCGAACGCTCCGCGAGTTCGCGGATGTCGTAGCCTCGGTAGATGAGACGTCCTTTCTGGCCGTCGATGAAACAGATCCGCGACTCGAGCGCGACCACGTCCTCCAAGCCCCGCTGGATCTCCGCCGCCACGTTCCTCTACCCCTGCGCCCCGGCGTGAGGGGCGGGGGAGTTAATGGGGTTTCGCGGCCGGCGGCGGCTCCGGGCCCTGCGGCACGACGGCCGCGGACGAGGCGGCCGGACGTCGCCGCTCGTAGGCCAGGCTCGCCGCCGCCCAGATCGGCAAGGAGGCGAGCAGGAGCCCTCCCGAGACGAAGAAGACGAGACGGAAACTGCCGACGAGGGCGAGGGCCCAGGAGAGCGCCGCGCCGGCGACCGCCGCGGCGCCTCCGAAGGCGCTGTTGAGCCCGAGCAGGCTCCCCGGGTCGCGTCGCTGGAGCCCACGGAACAGCATGAGGGAGCTGCCCGTCGTGTAGACGGCGATCGCACCGCCCAGGAGCGCGTAAACGAGCACGTTGGCGAGCAGGGCGTCCCGCCGGCCGAAGGCGAGCAGGGCGAAGCCGCCGGTGACCAGGTAGCCGAGCCCGCGGACGTAGGTCGCCCGCCGGACGAGGCGGTCGGCGCCGATGCGGTTGGCGAGCGGTCCCGTGACCGGGAAGACGAGCGTCTGGGTGAAGTTGTTGGTGAGGTTCACGAGGAAGATCGACGCGGGGACCAGCCCCGAGACGACGAGGAACGGCGTGTAGGAGATGTTGAAGAGGTTGGCCGCGAGGGTGAAGAGGAACGAGCTGATCATGATGAGCGGGAGCTCGTGGTGGAGCTCCTCGCGTCCCCAGTGCGTCAGGCGGCCCAGCGGCCGAGGCCGGAGGTGCGGGCGTCGGGGGAAGAACGGGACGGCGTTCTGCAGCGGTCCGATGGGACGGATCCGGGAGAAGAGGCTCTCGGTGTGCCGGGCGACCTGGCGGGTCGTGAGCGAGCGGGAGGCCTCCGTGATCCCGAACCCGAGGGCGAAGGCGCTCGTGAGGGCGAGGGCCGAGAGGACGTAGAGCAACTCCCCGAGCGCGCCGTTCCCCAGGGTCCAGAAATACCCGATCAGGAGGCCGACGATCGAACCGACCATGCTCATCTCCTGGAAGGAGGCAAAAGCGACGGCCCGCTCTCCCTCCGGGAACTTCTCCAGGATGAGGAGGTTCGAGGCGCTCGCCCCGGCCGGAGCGAGCACGCCGACGACCCCGTAGGCGACCAGCAGCTCGGTAAAGGAGCCCACGTGGGCGAGGAGGAGGTAGATCCCCGCGTAACCGGCGTAGTTGATGACGAGGAACAGGCGCCGCCGGGGGTAGACGTCCGAGAAGTGCCCCCAGAGCACCGAGGAGAGGGTGACGGACGCGTTGAACAGCGTCGCGGCCACCGCGACATCCGTCCACGAGCCGTGAAGCGGGAAGAGGATGAGGAGCGGGAGCGCGACCCCGAAGCCGGCGGTCGCGGAGTTGATCGGAACGAATCCCAGCAGCCAGGGCCGGGCGACCAGGCGGCCGGACCAGGTCCGAAACGGGGCGACCATCGCTATGGCACGCCCCTAGACGACCCCCCTTTAAGGACGGTAGATTCCACGGGCGGTCCCGGTGGCGCCCTCACGCGCCGGCGGGAAAAGCGTGCTTTTCGACACGCTTATTAGCAAGGCACCTTCTCGCGCCCTCCGGCGGGTGCGCGACGGGTGGCGGTAGGATTCGTCCTCATCAGCACGGCCCCGGCCAAGGAGCACGAGGTTTACACCGAGCTCCTGCGCGTGAAGGGGATCGTGGAGCTTCATCCCCTCTTCGGGGAGTACGACCTCATCGCCAAGGTCGAGGCCGAGGATTTCAACGCCTTGGGCCAGCTCGTGGTCGACAAGATCCGCTCGGTGAGCGGAGTTATCGACACGAAGACTCTGACAGGTATCAAATTCTGAGGTGCAACGAACGATGTTTGATTGGGTGGGTACGTCGGCTCTGAATGTCGGTGCGTGGCAGTTCCTGGAGATCCTTCTCCTGGTCTTCTCGCTCTTCCTCATCCTGGCGGGGGTCTTCACTGCCTACTTTGGGAGCGGGAAGAGCCGGACGGTCGGAGTGAGCCTCCTGGTCGCGGGTCTCGTGGTCGGGATCCTCTCGGGGTACTTCTACCACACCGGCCTGCTCAACGGCAGCTCGAGCGGCCACCTGGGCGACCTCATCTGGGAGGCGTTCCTCGTGATCGTCGCGGCGGTCATCGGCGCCCTCATCGCGGTCGGGATCTTCCTGGTCGCGATCATGAAGTCGTAGTCCCGAGCTCCCGCGCGCCGTGCCGCGTCGCCACGGCGGGGTTTCCCGCCGGCGCCTCCCGCTCGTCACCCTGACGAGCGACGTGGGAGCGGAGTACGCCGCGCAGATGCGGGCCGTGCTCCTTGCCACCGTCCCCCCGGAGCGGGTCGTGGAGCTCACCCACGAGCTCCGCCCTCACGGGATCCTCGAGGCGGCGTTCCTCCTTCGGGCGATGGCGTCGGGGTTCCCGGCAGGGACGATCCATCTGGTCGTGGTCGACCCCGGTGTCGGGGGCCGAAGGGTCCCTCTGGTCGTGGAGTGTCGGGACGGCTCGCTCCTGGTCGGACCGGACAACGGGGTCCTCATGCCTCTCGCCGAGGAGCTGGGGCTCGCCCGGGCGTTCCGGATCGAGCGCTCCCGCTCCTGGCTGCCGACCCGGGTCGGCACGACCTTTGACGGCCGGGACCTCTTCGCCCCGGTCGCGGCGCGGCTCGCCCGAGGCCTGGCCCCGGAGCGGGCCGGCGCACCCACCGTGCCGGTGCCCTTCGCGATGCCCTCGCCCGAGCGGCGCTCCGGAGGAGCCCGGGGAGCCATCCTGCACTCCGACCACTTTGGCAACCTCATCACCAACGTGCCGACCGCCTGGATCCCGGCCGGGACGGTCGGTCTCCGCCTCCGCTTTGGGAGGTCGTCGCGCCGGCTCCCCTGGGTGACGAGCTACGAGGCCGGGGGAGCCGACAGGCTCGTGGCGCTGGGCTCGAGCTTCGGGACGGTCGAGCTCGCGGTCGCCGAGGGGTCGGCGGCCCGACGGCTCCGCCTCGCCGTGGGAGTGGGGGTCGAGCTCGCCTGGCGGGCCGGCTAATGCGTAAATAGCGCCCGTCGTAGCAGTACACGGGTTCCGACGAGTCGGCCCTCTCCGATGCCGAAACGCGACTACTACCAGGTCCTGGGTCTCCCACGGACCGCGAGCACGGAGGAGATCAAGACCGCCTATCGACGCCTGGCACGCCAGCACCACCCGGATGTCTCCAAGGAGAACACGAAGGTCGCCGAGGAGAAGTTCAAGGAGCTCTCGGAGGCCTACGAGGTCCTCGCCGACGAGCAGAAGCGTCACCGCTACGACCAGCTTGGCTTCGAGGGGGTCGCCTCCGACTTCGGTCCGACGGGGTTCACATGGCAGAACTTCACCCACGTCCAGGACCTCGAGGACCTTCTCGGCGCCTCGCCCCTCTTCGCCCAGTTCTTCGGAGGGTTCGGTGGCGCCTTCGGCGGGTTCACCCGCGCCGAGCGCAACCGCGGCGCGGACGTGGAGCTCACGGTCCGCCTTCCGCTCCTCGCGGCCGTCCGGGGTGCCCACCCGACGGTCGAGGTGCCCCGCACGAGCCCCTGCCCGGCCTGCCGGGGGACCGGCGCCAAGGACGGCACGGCCCTCGAGACCTGCCCGGAATGCCAGGGGCAGGGCCAGGTCCGACGCGTCCGCAGCCAGGGCTACACGCAGCTCATCACGATCGGCGAGTGTCCGCGCTGCCACGGCGCCGGCCGTCGCATCCTCGAACGCTGCCCGGAGTGCCAGGGCCGAGGACGCACCTCCACGGTCGAGAAGATCGAGCTCGCCGTTCCGGCGGGGGTCGAGGACGGCGCCGTGCTGCGGATCCCCGGCCACGGAGAGGCGGGGCGGCCGGGCGGCCGCTCGGGGGACCTCTACGTGCAGGTCGTCTTCGAGCCGTCCCCGATCCGTCGCGACGGCCAGGAGGCCCACGCCGAGATCGCCGTCCCGCTCGCCGTCGCGCTGCTCGGAGGGGAGGTGAGCGTGCCGACCCTCGAGGGCCACGCCGAGCTCAAGATCCCTGCCGGCACGCAACCCGAGACCCAGTTCCGCCTGCGCGGGCACGGCTTCCCGCCGCTGAGGGGAAGCTCCCGCGGCGACCTCCTCGTCACCGCCCACGTCGAGCTCCCCCGGAGCCTCTCGGCCCACGAGCGCGAGCTCCTCAAGGAGGCGCTCGGCGAGACGTCCCGCCCGACGGCGAGCCGCCGGGAGCCGTTCTTCCGGCGACGCGGAACGTGACGCCCCCGAAGAGCGACCTGGCCGGCGAGACCTACTTCAGCGAGCGACCGCGCTCGCGCTCGATCCGGCGGGAGCTGCGCTTCCTCTACCGGGGGGAGATGCTCTCCTTCACCGTGGACACGGGCGTCTTCTCCGCCCGGGGGCTCGATCCGGGGACAGCGTTGCTCATCGAGCATCTTGCGGTCGCCCCCGAGGCGCGGGTGCTCGAGGTGGGCTGTGGCTGGGGCGCGGTCGGCGTCGCGGTGGCGAAGGCCGCCTCCCGCGGCACGGTCGTGCTCACGGAGGTGAACCGGCGAGCGGCCCGCCTCGCCGTGGAGAACCTCGCCCGCAACCGGCTCACCAACGCCGAGGTGCGCGTGGGAAGCCTGTTCGAGCCGGTCGCCGACGCCTCCTTCGACCTGATCCTGTCGAACCCGCCCTACCGGGCCGGCCGCGAGCTCGTCCTGCGCTTCCTCGAAGAGGTCCCCGCACACCTGCGGCCGGGAGGGCGCCTCCTCCTCGTCGGGAAAGGCTCCCAGGGGATACGGTTCTACCAATCCTGGCTCGAGGAGCACTTCCAAGGCGGGGTCCGTGTCCTCGGCAGGAAGTCCGGCTACCGCGTCCTCGAGGCGCTCCCGCTCCGGAGCCCCCCCGCGGAGACGCCCCGGGCGGTCCCGAGAGCCGAAGGTGTTAAGAACCGAGCCCGGCTCGGTGAGCTCTCCCGAGGACGCCGGCCCGGTCGGCGAGGGTGGAACGCCGAGCCGGACGTGCGGACCCAGGGATCCAGAACAGGGGAGTGAGTCCCGCGCCGAAGGAGACCAAGGACCCGGAGAAAGCAGCCGCCGCGCCGCCGGCCGACGAGGCCGCCGCGCCGGCGGAGAAGCCGGGGAAGAAGGAGCGCTCTCCGAAGGGCAAGGACTCCAAGGAAGGGAAGGAGGGCAAGGAGGCCAAGGGCAAGGGCCGTTCGGGACCCCCCTCCAAGGTGGCGAAGATCGTCTCCGACAACCCGAACTTCCGCTACATCGTGCGCGTGGCGGACACGGACCTTGACGGAACCCGGGCGGTCGGCCTGGCGCTCACGAGGGTCCGAGGGGTCGGGCTTCGGCTCGCCGAAACGAGCTGTCGGCTCGCCCGGGTGAACCCGGTCGAGCTCATCGGCAACCTCCCCGAACCGTCGGTCGAGGCGCTCGAGACCGCCCTCCGCACCCTGCCCACTGCCGTCCCGGCCTGGATGGTCAACCACCACACCGAGCCGGTCCTCGGCGATACGATCCACTACATCGGGACCGACGTGGAGACCCGACGTCGGGACGACGTGAACATGATGAAGATGATCCGCAGCTACCGCGGCGTGCGCCACGAGCGCGGCCAGAAGGTCCGCGGCCAGCGCACGCGCTCGAACGGACGGACGGGGATGGCCGCCGGCGTCCTCAAGAAGGCAGCCAAGGAGGCCGCAGCGGCCGGCTCGAAGGAGGCCGCCCCTGCGGCGGCCCCCGCAGCCGCTGCCGCACCGGCCCCCGCTGCCGTGAAGAAGGAGTGAACCCACGGCGATGGGCGACCCGAAGTTCCTTAGGCGCCGCTACGACACCCCGAAGCACCCGTGGGAAGGTAGCCGCATGGAGGAGGAGCGCAAGCTCCTCGAGCGCTACGGCCTCAAGAACAAGCGCGAGCTGTGGAAGGCCCAGTCGATCCTGCGCGGCTTCCGTCGTCAGGCCCGCGAGCTCCAGGCACGCCTGAGGGCGCGCGAGGAGCAGGCGACGCGCGAGACCGCCCAGCTCTTGGCCCGGCTCAGCCGGCTTGGCGTGCTCTCGGTCGCCTCCCCGAGCCTGGACGACGTCCTCGCTCTTACGACGGAGGACATCCTGCGCCGACGGCTCGAGTGGATCGTCTTCTCCCGCGGGCTGGCCCCCACGCCCCGCGGCGCCCGGCAGTGGATCGTCCACGGCCACTTCGCGGTCGGCGATCACCGGGTGACCCGACCGGGCTATCTCCTGCCTTCCGGGGACGAGAGCCGACTTGCCTTCAGCCCGACGAGCCCGTATGCCGACGACGGGCACGCGATGCGCGTGGCGCTTCGGGAGCGGCAGGAGCGCCGGGAGGCCGGCGCCCAGGCCCCGGCCCCCGCGCCCGAGGGGGAGGCGTCGTAGATGGTCAAGATCGGGATCGCCCACATCTTCGCCAGCTACAACAACATCCACATCACCGTCACCGACATCACCGGCGCCGAGACGCTCGCCAAGGCGACCGGAGGCATGGTCGTCAAGGCCGCCCGGGACGAGTCGAGCCCCTACGCCGCGATGAAGGCCGCCGACCAGGTCGCCGCGGTCCTCAAGGAGAAGGGCTACGACACCCTGCACGTCCGGGTCCGCGCCCCCGGCGGCAACCGCTCGCGCTCGCCGGGGCCCGGCGCCCAGGCGGCGATCCGCGCGCTCGCCCGCGCGGGAGTCAAGATCCAGCGCATCGAGGACGTCACCCCGGTCCCGCACGACGGGACCAAGCCGAAGGGCGGGCGACGCGGTCGTCGGGTGTAACCACCATGCCGGTCCGTGTCGAGGAGCTCACTCCCCGCTCGACCTCCCTCGAGCTCGAGGGAGTCTCCGCCTCCCAGGTCAACGCCATCCGCCGCACGCTCCTCTCCGACGTGCCGAAGCTCGCGATCGAGGACGTCGAGTTCCACCTGGGACCTATCCGCGACGAGGCGACCGGCAAGGACTACGACTCCTCGACCAGCATGTTCGACGAGGCGGTCGCCCTGCGCCTCGGCCTTCTGCCGATCCCGACCGACCTCTCCCAGTTCCGCCGTCGCTCCGAGTGCACCTGCGAGGGGGCCGGCTGCCCGAACTGCCAGGTGATGTACTCGATCGACCGCAAGGGCCCGTGCACCGTCTACGCCAAGGATGTCGTCCCGCTCGGGGACGCCTCGCTGGCCATCCTCGAGCCGAACGTCCCGATCGTCCGTCTCGGGGCGCGGCAGGCGCTGCTCGCCTACGCGACCGCGATCGTCGGGACGGCCCGCGAGCATGCGAAGTGGCAGGCCGCCCACGGGGTCGGGGTCTTCCCGAGGCCGCACGTCAACATCTCTCGCAAGGAGGGCTGCTCGGACGCCTGCCTCAAGCGCGCCGCCGCCTCCTGTCCGGTCAACATCCTCGAGTTCTCCGGCGGCAAGCTCTCGGTCACGGACGAGGTGAAGTGCATCGACTGCGACGCGTGCGAGAAGAGCTGCGAGCACGGCTCCATCCGCGTGGAGCCGGACGAGGAGCGGTTCTTCCTCCGGTTCGAGACCGACGGCTCGCTCACCGCCCGCGAGGCGCTGCGCTTCGCCCTCAAGGACCTCAAGCGCCGCTTCGAGGACCTTCGGGAGTCGCTCCAGTCGATCCCGTAGCGCGCCCGGCGCTCGTCCAGTCGTAGCGAAGGATCGCGGCGATCCCGCCGAACCCGCGCAGCGTCGCCCCCGGGGTGTCGACGCTCCGCACGACGAAGAGGCGGGCGCGCGAGCCACGAGAACGCTCGAGGAGGGCCACGACCTCGGGCTCGACGAGGAGCTCCTCGGAGACGAGGAGCGTCTCGACGGCCCCGGCAGCGATCGCCTCGCCGACCTCGGCCCTGCCGACCGCGGCCCGCACCCCGGTTCCGACCGCGCGGACAAGACGCTCGACCGTCGCGGCCTCCTCTGCTGCGACGCTCGTACGCAGCTGCTCGCTCGCCCGGCCCGAGCGCAGGATCTCGTCGACTCCCGCACGCCCGCTCTCGCTCGCGGGGTAGACCTTCACGCGACGGGCGAGCGCCGGGGCGCTCTCCGTGAGGCGGCGAAGGAGGCTCTCCTTGAAGAACCCCGGACCGGCGAGGACGACCGCCTGGGCCTCGGCCGCTTCCCGCTCGAGGACGAGGCGGACCTCCTCGAGGTAGCTCGCCCGATCCTTCTCGGCGATCCCGGGTTCGAAGCGCTTGCCGGCGAGGGTGCGACGGATGTCCGCGACCGGCTCGATCGCGCGCCCCCTCAGACGGACGAGCGACGAATCGCCCCAGTCGACCGCCGCGACCAAGAGGGTCGGCTCGCCGCTCCGGGCGAGACCCTCGTCCAGGAGCGCGCGGTCCCCCGCGGTGAGCCCGGCCTTGACGACCGTGATGTCGTCGCCCTCGCCGAGGTCGAGGGTGTGGTGACGTCCGATGTCGAACGGCCCCTCGACGATCGGGCCGGTGATGCGCACGTGCTTGCTGAACCCGTGGAACTCGACCTGCTCGGCGCGCACGGCCAGGAAGATCCGTCGCCGGGTCCGCTGCGCCCCGGGGACCTCCTCGGGGGCCTCCGGGTCGCGTCGGGTGGTGGACGCACCGACGAGCTCGCCCGGGCGGACCAGACGGGCGAGACGCCAGAGGTCGCTCGGCGTCTCGAGACGCAGCCGGTAAAGCCCGGTCTTCGGGTCGCTCGAGATGAGGCGCACGGTCGTTCCCGGTAGCGTCGGACGGGCCGAGGCTACAAGCACGTTTCGTCCGTCCCACGCGCTTGCACAACGCCGTGCATCCTCCGTCGCCTTCGATAGTCTTATCGAGGGAGCGAAGGGTCGGGGGCCCGGCGTGGCGCAGCCGAGCGAGGGAGGTTTCGCCGGGGTCCTCCACCGGGAATCGTTCCCTGCCTTCCTCGCCGCCGGGGCGGCGCAGTTCGCCGGCCCGTCCACGGCCTTCGTCGTGCTGATCTTCTCGGTGGCGGTCGCCTACCCGCGCGCCGACTCCTCCTTTGTCGCCGTCGCGCTCGCCCTCATGGGACTCTCTTCGGCCCTGCCGACGCTCGCCGGGGCGTTCTTCGCCGGACCGCTGGCGGACCGGCACGACCGGCATTTGCTCATGCGCACGGCGAACCTCGTCTCCCTCGTCGCCACCGCGCTGCTGGCGGTCGATCTGTTCTTCGCTCCCTCGAAAAAGGTCGCGCTGCCGCTGTTGCCGGGCTTCTACCTCCCCCTCTGGCTGCTCCTTCTCTATCCCGTCTGGGCAGGGCTCATCACGACGGCGACCCTCTTCCGACCCGCCTACAATACCTCCGTCCCCAAGTTCGTCTCGACCGCCGAGCTCGGCAGGGCCAACGGCCTCATCTACGCCATCGCCGCCGCGGTGAGCGCCGGCGGCACGCTCCTGGTCGGGGTCGTCCTCACGCTCGGCGGCAGCGTGCTCGCGCTCTCGATACCGTTCGTGCTCTTCCTTGCCACGCAGGTCGCGCTCCTCCTCGTGACCACGGACCTCAAGGTCCGTCGGGAGGGTACCCCGCCGAAGATCCTCCGCTTCGCGGCCGAGGGGCTCTCCTACCTCGTCCGACGCCGCGACCTCTTCGAGGTGACGATCGCGGCGTTGTTCGTCAACCTCCTGGCTGCGGTCGCCTTCGTCGAGCTCGGCCTCTTCGTGCGGGACTCGCTCGGACTGCTCTCGGGGATATGGTACGGCGCCATGATCTCGGCGTCGACCGCGGGAGCGGCGTGCGGCCTGCTCGCGATCTCCCGTATCCCCTTCGAAAAGCACGCCGGCCTCTGGCTCATCGTGCTGGTCCTGGCGATGGGAGGCGCCCTGTCCGCGCTCTCGTTCGTCCGGAACATCTGGCTCGCCCTGCCGATCATCTTCGTCTACGGCCTGATGCCGGGGATGATCCAGACCGTGTTCCTCTCCGCGGTCCAGGCGACGGTGCCGGACGAGGTGATGGGACGGGTCTTCGCCGCGGACGAGGTCGGCAGCTACATGCTCGTGCCGGTCGGCCAGAGCCTCGGCGGCCTCCTCGCCGTCGAGGTCGGGGTGGAGGGGGCCTACCTGTTCGCCGGCGGGTCGATGGTGGCTCTCGGCGTCGTCATGCTCGGAACGTTCGGTTCGCTCCGGGGCCTCAGGATCCGCGTGGACGAGCCGGGGGCCGGGCCGACGGCGAGCTAACGCGCCGGCGCGCGCGACGCCCTCGAAGGTCCAAAGGGGATGCAGGCGGTGTTGTACCAGTCGCGACTCGGGCCGAGGGAACGCGCGAAACCGAGCCGCTGGTAGAGGGCGACGGCCGGCTGGTTGCCCTCCGTGACGTTGAGGTAGATCCGCTTCGCCGCCGGTGCCGCTCGGAGCCTCCGGAGGCTCTCAAGGAGCGTCCGGCGGCCGAGCCCCTGGCCTTGGTGCCCCGGGTCGACCGCGACATCGGCCAGGAGGACCCCGTCGGGCCGACGGACCGCCAGGACCTGGGCGACGGGCTTCCCCTCGATCTCGAGGACGACCGAGCCGTCCGGGTCGAGCTCGCCGAAGCGCCCGTCCAGGATGTCGCGGACCTCCCGCAGCGCGTCCGAGGCCTCGTCCGCTTCCTGAAGGAAGAGGTAGCGGTCGAAGCGGTCGTGGTAGGCGCGGCGGTGGACCTCGGCAAGGCTCGCGAGGTCCGAGGCGACCACCCCCCTCACCCTACCGGGACCTTCCGACGTTTCCCGAGGGAGGTCCCGGGCGACGGGCAGTTGCATCTCGCTGCGACCGTAGGGGGCGAACCCGAGCCCGGTCATCAGCCGCTCTTCCTCCGCCGGGGCCACCCCGGCGAGCGGCCCCGGAGCGAAGACGAGCCGACCCACCTCACCGATCACCGCGGCGAGGGCCGAAGCATACGCTTCCGCCGAGGCAGTGCCGGCGTTCAGGTAGAAGAGGTCCAGGTTCGTTCCCATCGCCGTCGCTGCCGACCACGCGGCCAGGCCCACCGGACGGCCGTCGAGCCGAAGGAGCCGGGCCACGAGGCGGCCGGCCCTACGGTCCGCTTCGAGCGACGCGTGCCAGGCGCTGGCATCGACCGCCGGACCCGCACGCGCCTCGACCGCCCGGAGCAACCACCGGCTCGCCACCTCGGGCGCGTCGTCCAACCCCGCGAGCTCGATCTTCACGGTGCCTCCTGTCCGCGCCGGTACAAAGGCCCTCCTTGGGAGGAGGACGACCCCCGGGTGCGGCCGCCCGAGGGACGGACACTCGCCTCGCCGAGCTCCTCGGTCGCGCTCGTCGCGATGCTTGCGGGGGAGCACGGGGGATCGAAACCGCGAGAGGAGCTTACGGTCCGTTCGGGTCGCGCCGGGTCAGGTGGCCCGCTCAAGCAGCCACACCGCGGCCGGGGCCAACCTATATAGGCGACCTCAGATATGTCAATCGTCAGACAAAGAACCATATCTTGTCTGACAATCATGTCCGACACGTCCGAGCGGGTCACCGTCCGCATCCCACAAGAGCTGCTGGAGAAGCTCAAGCAGATTCAGCTATCCAAGGGGACGGCGACGATCTCCGACACGATACGGGAGGGGCTCGAGCAGTACATCGAGCTCAACCTGCCCCCCCAGCACATCCGCAAGGTCGTGGTCGAGCTCTCCCGCCAGGACAACAGCCGGCTCGAGGAGTTCGTCCGGGAAGGCAACTCCGTCAGCGTCGACGACGCCGTCCGCTCGGCCGTGCGGGAGTACATCCGCAGCCGGATCGATCAGCTGGCTCCGGCGTCCCGCTCCCCGCGCCGCGAGGGCGATACCGTCGCCGCCGCCGGCTCTCCGCCGGCGTGATAGGTCCCCTGTCCATGTTCGACGGTCCGACGGCGGACGCCCTCCACGGCCTCTCGCTCGCC
Organism: Thermoplasmata archaeon; assembly: GCA_021817605.1. Taxonomy (GTDB): domain Archaea; phylum Thermoplasmatota; class Thermoplasmata; order Lutacidiplasmatales; family UBA184; genus Lutacidiplasma. Next base: position 42,438 of record JAKAUN010000002.1, read on the forward strand.
CCGTCGATCGCGGTCGTCGGGCTCGGAGGCGCCGGTTCGGAGGCGGTCGACGACCTCGTCAACCTCGGCCTGCCGGGGGCGCGCTCGCTCGCGGTGAACACCGACGCCCGCCACCTCAGCCACGTCCGGGCCGAGGAGCGGATCCTTCTCGGCCAGCGAGAGCTCGGCGGACGCGGGAGCGGCGGCGACCGTGCGGCGGTCCTTCGTGCCGCCGAGGACAGCCGCGAGGAGATCCTCCGAAGGCTCTCACGGTTCGAGCTCGTCTTCCTTCTCGCCGGCCTCGGAGGCGGAACCGGGAGCGCCCTGCTCCCGTTCCTCGTCAAGGAGCTCAGGAAGACCGAGGCGCTCCCCGTGCCGGTCGTCTTCCTGCCGTTCCGCGTGGAGCTCGAGGCGAACCCCGGCCGTCGGCAGAACGTCGAGGAGACGATCGCCGAGCTCGAAGGACTCGGGGGCCTCCTCCTCGTCCTCGCCAACGAGAAGCTCCGCCGGTTCGAGTCGCTGCCGGTCCACCGCGTCTTCGGCGTGCGCAACGCCTACCTCCACGCCCTGATCGCCAACCTGGTCGACATCGTCGACCATCCCTCGCAACTCAACGTCGATCTCGCGAGCGTGAAGAGCCACCTTCGTCAGTCGGGGCTCTCGACCCTGATCATCGGCGAGGAGCACATCTCCGAGCCGGCCCGGCTCGTGCAGCGCGCCCTCTCCGATTCGCTCCTTGATTTCGAGCTCCCCTACCGGCCGAGCGCGCTCGTCCACCTGGAAGGGGGAACGAACCTCACGCTCCGCGTCCTGGACGAGGTGCTCCACACCGTTCGGGAGCACCTCGGCGAGCCGGCCCGCCTCACCTTCGGGGCGAGGATCCGCCCGGAACCGTGCGAGGTCGTCCGACTGACCGCTGTCCTCGGCGGGCTCAAGCCCCGCACCGTCCACGAGGCCGTCGCCCGGCTTCCCCCGTCGGCTCCGCTCGCCGCCCGCTAGCCTTCGGGCCGCGCCCGAGCCTCCCGGGACCGAGCCCGGGCTTCCCGGACGTCGAGCTCGTGGTGAAAGATGTCCAGCACCTGGCTGGTCCGCAGCACCCTCGGGCCGACCGACAGCCGGGGGACCCCGCTCCGTTCGAGGACCGCGCGCTCCTCGACTGTCGGGTCGTGGGGGTCGGAGACGACCGCCGCGACCTCCGGGCCGGCCGGGAGCCCCTCCGCGAGCGGGTTTCCGTCCTCGGAAAGCCAGAGAGCGCCCGACCGGGAGAGAAAGCTCCCGAGGTAGGCGAGGGGGTCGACCGGTCCCACGGAGAGACCCGGCGAGGACTCGAAGTCACGCTCGACGTTCGCGGCACGCACGAGGGCGTTCTTGAGCAGAGCGGCGGTCGACCGCTCGTCCGGATTGAGATAGCGGAGGCGGGCCCCGACAAGCTCCACCCGGCGGGAGGCCGGGGGAGGCTCGGCGGCGAAGAGGATCGCGACCTCGGTGTCGCGGCGAAGGGTGTTCGACAGGGTGAAGGCGGTCGAGACCGCGCGGGCGACCTCGTCCATCCGTCCCGCGCCGCCCGCGAGGTCGTTGAGAGTGAACTCCCCCCGGACCGGAACCTTGTGGGCGAGCAGGAGGAAGCGGCGCATCGCCCGCCAGCGGGGCGCCGGGCCGCTATAACTTTGGGCGGACGGAGAGTCGTCTACCCGACCCCGCCCGCGCGACGGCCACGCGGGGCGGCGGGAGGCTCCGGCGCGGGGCTCTGGCGTCGCTCGAGCCAGATCTCGTCGCCGAGCTCGTGGTAGACGGCGTGGTCGGCCATGCCGGTCCCCCGCTCCCCGTGGGGGAGACGGAAGCCCGAGGCCCGGTTGAGGTTCGGCGAGTAGACGACATCGGCCTCGCCGGCGGCAGCCATCGCCGCGGACTCCTCCCGAGCCAGCTCGAAGATGCGCTCCTTGCGGAACATCCAGTAGTGGATGCGCCACTCGCGCCCGTCGTAGAGGGTGGTCTCGTCCCGCTCGGTCTCGAGGATCCCGGTGTCCTCCAGCATGTAGAACGTGTCGCGGTCGTCCGGCTCTAGGACGTTGTCGATGATACGCTCGTTGAAGCCAAAGAAGTTGAGGACGTGGGCAGCGATCGAGCGGGCATCCTCGGCACGCATCCCGTCGTGCCCGACGGAGCGGCGGATCGCCTTGGCGAGCGAGTCGAAATCGACCGGCCCGCTCGCGTCGACCAACGTCGCGTCGGTCGGCAGACCCATCCGGGTCTGCGAGATGTCCTCCGCGGTCCTCAACGGGACCGGGTTCCTAAGAGTATAATGCGCCGTGCCCTCCGCCCGCGAAGGGCGCCCCCCCGTGCCCGTCACGAACGAATCTATCCTCTGGTTCGCTATTTATATCTTGGCTGAGCCCCAAGGACCGAAAGGAACGACCCCATCCCGCGCGGGCGGCCGTCCGAGGCTCTTCAGAGCACGACCCGACGGCCCCGTCCGACGCGCTGAAGCGCCTCGACCCCCGGACGCCACTCCTCCTCCTCGATCCGGAACTCGACCTCCGCGAGCTGGGAGAGCTCCTTCGGGAACGGCAGGAGAGACTTCGCGAGGTAGACGTGGGCGTACGGCGAGCCGGACGGGGCGCTCCAGCCCTTGCCCGTGTCCACCACGCCGCGGAACTCGTAGTACTCGGGCGCCGGCAAGAACCAGACCACGCTGTCGTCGGTCGCTCTCAGTCCCGAGGGCGGACGAGGAAGGAGCTGGAGCCCGAGGTGGTGGGCGACCTGAGCGGGGAGCGTGAAGAGCAGCCGTTCGCCCGGGCGCGCGGTGGCGATGAGACGGTTGCGGACCGTCTCCACCGCGAGGGCCTCCCGAGCGGGGTAGGTCGCGATCACCCGCGCGATCCCCGACCCCCGGCTGAGGAAGGAGATCGAGCGGCTTGCGGGCCGACCACCCGCCCCGACCGGGTCGTAGCGGAGGAGCGCGGCGACCTCGGTGGGAAGCTGCATGGTGAGCCACGTCGGGTGCGTCGCGCGCAGGACGACGTACTCCATCGCCGGTAGCCACCGCGCCAGGCTATAAGAAATCTGTCAGAAGGACGGCCTATCGGCGGAACGTGCAGGGGCGGACGGTCTACTCCGCGGGAGGGGCGAGGTCGTACTCGCCGCCCTCGGGCGGAAGGGCCGTGTCGAGCCACGGCCGCAAGGCGCCTTCGGGTTCCCTGCGTCCCGCCGACCCGAGATGGCGGACGAAAGGCCGCGCTCCGATCGGGGAGAGAAGGGTGGTCGCGACGCCCACTCCCGCGACCACGGTGAACAGCTCGGGGGAGAAGATCCCCCGCACCTCGAGGATGACGGCCATGGCGAGCTCGACCGCTCCCCGGCTTGCGACCAGGAAGCCGGCGCCGAGCGCCTCGGACGGCGACCAGCCGAACAGGCGGGTCACCATCGCTCCGACGGCGACCTTGGAGAGAAGGGCGAACAGGCAGAGGGCCGCGAACGAGAATAGGACGAGAGGGGAGGAGACCAGGCTCCTCAGGTTCATGTCGAAGCCGACCAGCGCGAAGAACAGGGGGATGAAGAACCCCCAGGTTATCGTATCGAAGACGCGGGCGATCTGGCGGTGCTCGTGGGGCCCGGCGCTCTCGGGGGTGATGAGCAGCCCGGCGTAGAAGGCGCCGACCAGGAAGGTGAGGCCGAGGGCCTGGGAGTAGAGCGCCGCCCCGAGACCGCTCACCATGAGGATGGCAAAGCCGGCCTCCCGCGAGCGCCAGCTGCCCCGGAACCGGGCGACCCAGCGGTCCCAGATGCGCAGGTGACGGAGGCTCCGCAGCCCGTTGTGGACGGCCAGAATGGACGTGAGGAACACCCCCACGGTGAGCACCGCGACCGCCACGGCGGTCGTGGTAGAGCCGTGCGCGCCCCAGACGCTCAGGAGGATCGAGAAGGTCGTCACCGCCGCAAGCTCGTTGAGGAGCGAGCTGTTGAGCAGGGTCGTCCCGAACTTGCTTCCGAGCAGGCCGAACTCCCGCAGCATGATCCCAAGGACGGGGAGCGCCGTGATCGAGATGGTCAGCGCGACGAAGAGGTCGGTCGTGGTGGAGAACGCCGGATAGAGCAGGTGGACGACCTCGGCCCCGGCAAGGAACGGGGCGACGAACATGGTGATCCCCAACGCCGCCGCGGGGACGCCGGTCGCGTAGACCTGCTCGGGCGTGACGGCGAGGCCGGCGGTCATCAGGATGAAGAACGTCGCCAGGAACTGCAGTCCCGTGAGCTCCGTGTTGAGGCTCAGGAAGCCGAGGGGCGCGCCGAGGAGCGTCGGGCCGAAGACGACCCCGACCGCGAGCTGGCCGACCAGCGCGGCCTGCCCGAGCCGGCTCATGAGCTCGCCCACGAGCACCGAGCAGGCGACCAGCAGGAACAGCGCGACGATGAACAGCGTCGTGGGGTCCATGCGATCGACCTCCTGTTGTACCAGCTGACGGCGAAACGCCCCGGCTCGTCGTCCGCCACCCCCCACGGGACATTCCGGCGGTCGACGGGGTCCGGGCCAGCGCCTTCTTGTGCAGGCGAACCTGCCACCCCTTTTATGGGGCGCCTTCCAGGGGGCGGACCGCTGCTTAAGCCGCCGGCGCCCTGCGGACGGGGTGACCTCGCCTTCCGCGCCCCGGCCGCGACGCAGCAAAGAGACTTCGCCCCCCGGCTCGGCCATCGACGAACGGAGGATGCGCGCGCTCGCCGAGCCGCTGGATGTGCGGTGGAGGTCCCGCGAGCCCTACCCCCTTCTCGAGGTGCGCAACCCGCTCCGCGGGACGCGCTATCTCGTACTGCTGCCGGCCTACCCCGACCGGGAGAGCGCCCTGTGCACGTGCACCGATTTCGCCCGGCGGGGCCTGGGAGACTGCAAGCACATCGAGTCCGCGTGGCGTTGGCTCGGCTCCCGTTCCGAGACCGACGACCCGCTCCCCGCCGTGGAGGAGCGGCCGGCGCCTCCCGCTGTGTGGGAAGAGGTGGATCGCCGCCTTCGTGGTGATCCCCCTCTCGAGCTACGGGACATTCGCGCGCTAGGCGCTCCGGGAAGGGTGCTCTTCGAGCGGAGAAGCGAGGGCTGAGGGCCGTCCACGGCCCAGCGGCTGCGCCCCGTCCCCGGAACGCTCGCTCCGGGGCGTTGTTGAACCGGCACGCCGTTCCGCTCGTTCGGGGTCATCGTGCCCGGGAACCCGCAGACGATCGCACCCGCGGAGCGCCCGCTTCTGAACGCGATCCCGGTGGAAGGGTACGAGGGGGGAACCCGGCAGCGAACCGGACTTCCCGTCACGCTCCTCCGGCCCTCGGCCCTTCTGACCGCTACGGCGGAGGACTCTCGGGAACGGAGCCCGCCTGGAGGAAAGGTCCCCCAAGGCAGGGACGGGACCGCTGGCGAAAGCGGGTCGGGAGAAGGCGGAAGGAAGAGGTTCGCCCTGAGACGACCGACCGAGGGGCCCTAGGTCGACATCCCCGGCGCGCTCTTGAGCGCCCGGATCTTGTAGTACTCGGGGTCGACGATGACCTCGCCGTTGACGCCCATCGTCTCGATCGTCTTCAGCTTGAGGCCGCCCTGCGACTTCGCCCGCTGCCAGTCGGGGATCGGGATCGAGAACTTCTTCTCGACCTCGGTCCGGTAGATCGGCCCGGAGTTGTACGAGCAGAACGGGATGACCCGCCCGTCCGGGACCGCGTAGTGGATGTCGCAGCGCATCAGCCGCTGGATGTCGTAGTCGTAGGCGTCCTGGAAGTGCATGTTGCCGATGTAGAGCGTCCTCCAGGTGAACTTCGCGACGGCCTCCTTGTTGCCCTCGGTGAAGATCGAGGCGATCAGCCGCACGCAGTTCTTCTCCGTCACGCCCTCCGGCGCCTTGGTGAAGTCGAAGTACTTCGCGACGTCGTGGAGGAGCCGCGCCCCGGCGACCACCGTCCGCACGCGCGAGAACCGCGCGTCGCGGTACTTCTCGATCATCCCCTCGACGTTCTCGAAGAAGCCGTCGACGTCCATGAACCGCGGCAGCGGGGTGATCTTCTCCCCGTCCTTGGAGACGAAGGCGAAGGTCGCGCAGCCGCAGCCCGGGTGCGTCGTGAGGGTCATCTTCTCCTCGCCGTGGATGATCGAGGCGAGCTCGGAGATCGGCGCGACCGACGGCACGGGGAAGAAGTCGGACTTGTCGAAGGGCCCGTCGGTGCAGAGGATGCGGACGAGGTCGGACTGGGTGAACCGCATCTGGAAGCGGTCCTTGTCGGGGATGCGGGCGGTCAGGGCGACCGGCTGGAAGTTGACGCCGCGCACGACGTCAAGGTTGTCGATCGCGAACTTGACCGTCGGCCAGATCTCCTTCTCGTTGAACCCGCCGACCAGCGTCGGGACGAGCACGACGGAGAGAGGCTTGTCCGGCTTACCCGCGGCGAGCTCGGAGGCCGGCGAGTGGGTCTCGCGGGCCGCCTGGATCGCCTTCTGCTTCACCTTGAACAGCGGCACACCACGGACCTTGCGGTAGATCTCGTCGTCCAGACCGTCGAACTGCAGGTAGAGGGTGTGCAGGCCCGCGTCCCGGGAGGCCTGGGCGAAGCCGGGCTCGTTGGCCACGCGGATCCCGTTGGTCGCGACCTGGATCTGCTTGAAGCCGAGGTCGCGGGACATCGACACCGCGTCTAGGAACAGCGGAGAGAGGGTCGGCTCGCCTCCGGAGAACTGGACCGCGACGGTGCCGACCGGCTTCTGCTCGCGCAGGGTCTTCAGCATGAAGTAGATCTGCTCGCGGGTGGGCTCGAAGACGTAGCCTGCGGCGTTCGCGTTCGCGAAGCAGACAGGGCACTTGAGATTGCAGCGGTTGGTCAGGTCCACCAGGGCGAGCCCGGTGTGCGACTTGTGGTGGCTGCACATCCCGCAGGTGGTGGGGCAGCCGCGGAACTTGTCGTAGTAGGGGTTCTCGTAGCCGACCCCGTCGTGGGCATAGACCTCCATCCGCAGGTAGAAGTCCACGTCGTTGGAGATGATGTCCCAGAAGTAGCCGTGGGCTCGGCAGGTCTTCTCCATGATGACCCGGCCGTCTTTCTCGCGGACGATGGCGGGAATGACCTTGATGCACTCCGGGCAGACCGAGGCGGTCTTCCGGGGGAGGCCCCGCGGGGCCTGGAACTCCTTCATCACTCGTGCCGGCATACTTCGGTTCCTCCGTTTCCTGGTCCCTCGTTCCCGACTGGACCAAGAAGCTCACCCATCCCGCCCTACATAATCCATGTGTAGTTCGGACAGCGACAAATTCGGCTGTCCATGACGTGTATTCGCATGGTAGAAAGCGCTACAACTCTCGTCAGCCGGCCCGTCTTCGCTCCTCGCACGCCGCTGGCCTGCGTGCCGGTCCCGACGAGAGGTTAAGCGAGCCGACGGCTGGACCGGGGAACCTACCATGGCTCCTTCGCGCACCTCCCGTCGGTCGAGCCGCCGCGGCGGCCGCTCCCGGAAAGCTGGGACCACGCGACGGGTCCGAAAGCCGCCCGTGCCGAAGTTCGTGGGGCGGGACCCTTCCCCTGTGCTGGACCGCTACCCCCCGCGGGCGCCGCACGAGGGGCGGCCGACGCCCACAGCCGCCTCCGTCGCGACACCGTCGCCGGCACCGAGCGGCCGGGTAGCCCCTCCGGCCCGCGCCGCGGCCCCCCCTGCCCCCGCCCAAGGGCCGCCGGCCGGCCTCATCCGGCTCGACCGGCCGTTCGACCTCGACGAGTTCTCCCGGCTCCTCGGGGAGACCTCGATCCGGCTGAAGGTGCCTCGGGAGAACCTCCTGGAGGTGCTCGGGCGCGTTTTGGAGTTCATGGGCTTCGGGATCTACGTCTACGCGATCTCGGTGCGTCCTGCGCCCGCCGCTCTCCTCAAGGAGTTCGAGGTGGAGCTCCAGCGCGTGGACTACTCTGCCGAGCGGAGCCGCTGGGAGCCGTTCGTGGAGAGGGGGAGCGCGTCGTCGCCCCCCGGTTCGAGCTCGGGGAGCCCTCCGTAGCCGGCGCTCCCTTCCGCGGACCTACCTCCTGCTCGCCCTTCGGAGCCGGCCGCAGCCGCTCGTCGGGGTGTTCATCTACTGGAAAGGGCTCGCCGAAGCCGAGAGGACCATGACGGCCGCTGGAGGATCCGACCGCTGGGAAGCCGAGCTCAAGGCGCTCCGGAGCGAGCTCAACGCCCTTCGGCAGGAACAGAGGGAGATGGCCGAGGCGATCAACCAGCTGCTGACGACCTTCCGGGGACTCGCGGCACATCTCGGGATCGCGACCGAGCCGTATGGCGGCCGCGGGACCCGCGCGTCGGAGCGCGACCTGCCCGGCTTCGGCTGAGCGGCTCGGACCTACGGGTTCCAAGACGGCCGTTGCCGATCGACGCTCAGCCCGGGGTCGGCTGGCGAACGACGGCCTTGCGCCCGTAGCGCCAGGACCCCTCGATGGCGTAGAGGCGCCGCAGCCTCGTGTCGACCCGGCCGCCTAGCCGGATCTCACCCGGCTCCGTATCGGTGAGGGCCACCGTGGCTCGGAGACCGTCGGCGAGCGCGACGAGCGCCACCCCGTAGGGCCCGACAGCGGCGACCTGCTCGTCGAACTCGGTAGGCTGGCCTCCGGGGCCGATCCAGGTGAGCGCGACGACCTCGAGCCCGTCTCGGGGGAGCGACTCCGCGGTGAGCGTGTCCGCCCGGCCGCAGCGGCGGCAGCGACCCCGGGAAGGGAAGCTGAGTGTCGAGCAGGAGCGGCATCTCTCGCCGGAGAACCTCCAGCGGCTGGCGACGGCCTCGAGGTAGCTCGCCCGCGGGACGTAGGCGCCCTCGGAGACGGCCGCCGACGGGAACGCCGGCGGTCCCTGGGGGGGCGGAGGACGTCCCACGGCAGGGCTAGCCGCCCAGTCGCCCACCCAAGCTTTCGCCGCGGCTGCGTCGGCCCGTTGGGCGATCGGGACGAGCGCGGCGAGCTCCTGCCCCGGGAGGGGAGCTGTCCCCGCGGGGAGAAGGCTCGCCGTCGAGGAAGGGAGCTCGTCGACCAGGAGGGCAAAGGCCCCCTCGCCCGGGGGCGGGACGGCCGACGCGGGGGAGCCCGAGGCCTCCTCCACGGCACCGACCAGCAGTTCCGGTCCGGCTCCGTGGGAGGCACGTTCGAGGGCGTCGGCAAGGGGGGAGGCGGTCGGGTCGGGCGCGGGAACCACCGTCACGCTCTCGCCGAGGATCCCGGCAAGCAGCTCCGGAGGGAGGGCCCGTGCGGCGCCGACTTCCCGGATCGTCCAGGCGGGTGGCCTCGAGGTGCTGCCGGCTAGTAGCCGCTCAAGCGCCGTCGCCACCAGCGTGAAGGCGTCCTCGTCCCAGGAGCGGACGCGGCGCCGGCCGTCGGTGCGGGTGGGGAGGTAGGCGGCGGCCCGCAGCACCCCGCGCGTCGTCCTCTCACCCCACCGAGTAGATCGTCACGGCGCAGGTCGCCCCGGCCCCGCCGACATTGTGCGTGAGCGCGCTTCGGGCCCCCGGGACCTGGCGGGGGCCGGCGCTCCCGCGGAGCTGGTGGAAGACCTCGTAGGCCTGAGAGACGCCCGTCGCTCCGATCGGATGGCCCTTGGCCTTGAGCCCCCCGTCGGGGTTGACAGGGATCCGGCCGTCGCGGCGCGTCGCCCCCGAGAGGGTGAGGGCTCCGGCCTCCCCACGGCCGGCGAAGCCGAGGTCCTCGAGGGCGAGGAGCTCGGCGATCGTGAAGCAGTCATGGACCTCGAGGAAGGAGATCGACCCACGCTCGGCCCCGGCGGAGCGGAAGGCGGTCTCGGCGGCCCGTCGGCTCGCCTCGAAGCCGGTGAGCTCGGCCCGCTCCTGCACGGCGAGGCGGTCGGAGGCCGCCCCGATCCCGTCGACGTAGACCGGCGTGTCGGTGTACCGTTTCGCCGTTTCGGTCGAGGCGAGGAGGACGGCGGCGGCCCCGTCGCTCACCGGACAGCAGTCGTAGAGCCCGAGCGGATCGGCGACCCGGGGGCTGCGCAGGGCCTGTTCGCGCTCGATGCGCTTCTGGAAGTGCGCGTTCGGGTTGAGCGCGCCGTTCTCGTGGTTCTTGACCGCGACCTCGGCGAGGGCCTCGCGCCCGAGCCGGTAGCGGTCGAGATAGGCCGAGGCGAGAAGCCCGTAGACCCCGGCGAAGGTGAGCCCGGCCTGGCGCTCCCACTCGGTGTCGCCCGAGACACCGAGCCAGAAGCGGCGGCGGGCGTTGGAGACGTCGGTCATCTTCTCGAGGCCCGCGACGAGGACGAGGTCGGCCGACCCCGAGGCGATGGCGTGGACCGCCTCGTGAAGCGCAAAGCCGCCGGACGCGCAGGCGTTCTCGACCCGGACGCAGGCCAGCCCGGGGACGCCGAGCTCCTCGGCGAGCAGGGCGGAGGAGTTGCCGATCTGCCAGCCGCCGAAGCCCAGCGACGCGAGGTAGCTGCGGTCCACCGCCGACGGCTCGAAAGCGCGGTCGACGCTGCCGAGCGCCTGGCGCACCGCGCTCCCCAGAAGGGCCCGGGGTCCCTCGGGAAGGACGCCGAACCGGGTGTGCCCCGCCCCGACGATCGCCGCGCGATGCACCACGTCTTCCCCGTTGCACGAACCGTCTTAACGCCTCAGTCGCTGCGCCGGCCGGGCAGCGGGGCCAGGGTGGGCGACGATCGTCCGTTGGTCGTGGGAGTCACGGGAGCGAGCGGAGCCCCGATCGCCGTGCGGGTCCTCGAGGCCCTGCAAGGGGCCGGCGTGCCGGTCGCCCTCGTCCTCTCGGAGGCCGGGCGGGCGGTCCTCCGGGCCGAGACCGACCTCGAGCCGCTCGCCGTCGAGCACCTCGCGGGCGTCACCTACCGCGACGACGACATCGCCGCCCCGATCGCCAGCGGCTCGCGCGCCACCCGAGGGATGGTCGTGGTTCCCTGCTCGGCGTCGACCGCGGCGAAGATCGCCGTCGGGCTCGCCGACACCCTGCTGACCCGGACCGCCTTCGTCCACCTCAAGGAGCGACGGCCGCTCGTCCTGGTTCCCCGCGAGACGCCGATGCCCAGTGTCCTCCTGAGGCACCTCGCCGCGCTCAGCGAGATGGGGGCCGTCGTCCTGCCGGTGAGTCCCCCTTACTACCTGCGGCCGAGGTCGCTCGCGGACCTCACCGACTACATGGCCGGCAAGGTCCTCGACCACGTCGGAGTGCCGCACCAGCTCTACCGTGGCTGGCGCGAGCCCGAGGAGTAGGGATGAGCGCACGGGTCCCCTCGCGCTCGAAAAGCCCGGCCGACCCGCTCGGTCGCTACGCGCCCGCGCCGTTCGTCGCGGCCAGCGCGGTGCTCGTCCTGCTCATCGTCTTCACCCCGGTCCTTTTGTCGACGGGGCCGAGCCCTCTGCTCACGCAGGGGGAGCTCACCATCGACCGCGTCGCGGGCCAGAACTGGACGAAGTTCTGGGTCATGCCGCTCGACCCGCACGCGGTCCTCTACCGGTCGATCACGCTCGCCGTCGGCACGGGATTCAGCTGGAACGGCACCTGCCCGACCTCTCCGCTCTCCTGGAGCACCACCTCCGACACGCAGACCCACGCCCTCAGCGTAAACACGACCGCGGACCCGGTCGTGGTGAACGCGACCGCGGTCTACGCGATGGGCGCCGGACGCACGGTCTACGCCGGGGAGTACGCCTTCGATGTGGTGAACCCCGGCGGCCCGAGCCCGACGATGCTCATGGTGCCGTGCACCTCCGCGACCCCGGGAGCCACCGTTCCGGAGCCCTCGGTCGCGGTGACCAACGCTTCGATCACCTTCGGCCTCGTCAACTACGGCAGCGGAGGGGTCCCGTGAGGCCGGGGAGGGCCGTTCTCGTCGTCTGGAGCGTCGTCGTGGGGGTCCTCGTGATCCTCGAGGTCGCGGAGGTGACCCGGGTGTTCACGGTCCCCATCGCCCGCGCCGTCGCCGACCCGCTCGTGCTGCTCGTCTCCCTTCTGTTCACGACGGTCATCGCGGTGGTCGGGGCGATCTTCGTCGGGATCTCGATGTCGGCGCGCCTGCTCAATCCCCGGGGATTCACCCCCTTCGAGGAAGAGATGCTCCGGATGCGCGCCGACCTCCTCGAAGTCAAGCGGTCGGTCGAGGAGGTCCTCCGGCGGGAGGGGGCCTCGCCGCCGACGGCTCCGCCGCGCGACCCGCCGAGGCCAGGAGACCGCCGGTGAAGGTCCCCGTCATCGACAACGGCGGGCAGTGGACGCATCGGGAGTACCGGGTCCTCCGCGACCTGGGCTCGGAGAGCCGGATCGTCCCGAACACGACCCCGCTCGAAGAGCTCGACGCGGACGGCATCGTCCTCTCGGGAGGCGCGCTCAGCCTGGAGGGCTCCGAGGCACCTCTCGGGCGGGTCGACGAGTGGATCGACCGGGCCACCGTGCCGGTCCTGGCGATCTGCCTCGGTCACGAGTTCCTCGGCCGCCACTTCGGCGGGACGGTCGCTGGCGGCGGCGCGGAGTTCGGCTCGGTCGAGCTGACCGTCGACCGCCCGGACCACCCGCTCTTTCTCGGCCTACCGAACCGTCTCACCGTCTGGGCGAGCCACAACGACCAGGTCGTCCGGGCGCCTCCGGGCTGGTCGATCCTCGCGCACTCGGCCGCCTGCCCGATCGAGGCGATGGCCAGCCCCGACCGGCCCCTCTGGGGGCTGCAGTTCCACCCGGAGGTCGAGCACACCCAGGGCGGCAAGGAGATCTTCCGCCACTTCCTCGAGGCCTGTCGCCGCTGACCGGCCACGGTGCCCTCTCGCTATGTAGGGCTCACCGCTCGGGCCTGCAGGTCGGATGGCGCGGATCCGAAGAGGCTCCACAGTCCGGGAGGCGGACCTCCTTTCGCGAGCCAAGGCGCTGAGGTCGAGCGTCGAGCCGCTGCTCCCGCGGCTCACCGCCGAGTGCCCGACCGAGCGGTTCGACCGTCTTCGGCAGGAGCTCGAGGAGGTCCGGGCCGCACGCGAGGACGACAAGCGGCTCACGCGTCTCTCCCGCTGGGGGGATCCTCTCGCCCGGGCCTACGCCGGCCTGCTCAAGTTCGCCCTCGAACCGACGGCGCCCGCGGTGGTCGCCTTCGAGATCCCGGGTGGCGAGGTCTCCTTCGCGCCGCTCGCCCGCACCGACCGGGAGGCAGAGGTCGCGGTGCAACAGTCGGACGACCCGGGACGCCTGCTCCTCGGCTACCTCACCTGGGGGAAACGCGGCTTTCACTTCTTCGCGACCCGCAAGACGCTCTGGTGCACGGGACGCTCGCCGACCCCTCCTGAGGAGTTCCTCGCGGAACGGATCGCCGAGCAGCCGTACCGCCTCATCGAGAACGCTGCGGAACGACGGTTCGACTGCCCGCACCTTTCCAGCGGAGAGCCTCGACCCTACCTCGAGGTCGGCTGGGTCGGCGCGGACCGGCGGTTCCGGGTCTGCCGCCGCTGCGCGAAGGAGGGCCGTCAGCTGCTCTCGAGCCTGTCGGAAGGGGCGCTCGGGCCGGACCCCGTCGCGGAGTTCCCCGTCGCGGCCTCGCTCAACGTCCGCTGCTCCGGCGGGCAGGCGTGCGTGCACGCCGTCCTCCCGGAGCTGCCCCGCCCGCTCCGCCAGAGCTACGAGCGAGGGCGCCTTTCGGACGCGCAGCTGATCGACGAGTACCTCCTCGAGCTCAGGCCGCGTCTCGAGCGGGTGAGCCGGCCGACGTTCGTTGCCGGCGGGGTCTGCTACGGCTCCGATCTCTCGGGCTTTCTCCAGGCACTAGATCCCACCCCGGCCGAACGGGCCGCGCTCGAGACGGTCCTCGGCGGACGCCCCGGGCTCTTTGAGGTGGACGAGCCGTCCGCGAGCCGGGCGCTCGAGAAGCTCTGGGCGTCGCACGCGGAGGAGATCGTCTCGGCGATCGTCCACGACCCGAAGGAGGCCCGACGGCTCGTCGACCAAGCCCGCGGCGCCCCGGGGCGCGTCGCGGAGATCCTCAAGCGCGCCCAGCGCCAGAGCGAGACCCGGGAGCTTCTGGGGACCTTGCCACAGTACGCTTCGCTCGCCCCCGAGGCCGCGTGGGCGGACCGGATCGCCCGCGTCCATCGCACCGGAGGGGATGCGGCCGCCGAGCGCGCCGTCACCGAGTCGCTCCCCCGCGAGGGCAAGACCCGCGGGCTCGCCTACGGGATGCTCCTCGCCATCGGGCGGACCGGCCCGCATGCCTGGCAGTTCTCCCCGACGGAGAAGGAGTTCGGCCAGTCGCTCGAGCCGCGGGCCCGTGCGCTCCTCGGCTCGACGCCGGAGGGCTACCACGAGGCGCTCGGCGCCCTCCTTACCGCCGCCGGCGTCGCGGGGTGGGGAACTCTGGCGGCTCCCAACGTTCCGCGCGAAGGGTAGGCAGAAATAGAGCCGATCGCCTATTCGACGCCGTCTGCCGTCCGGGGACCCGGGTCGGGCCGGTAGCGGCAGGCGCTAGGACGGTGCGCGCTGCGGAGTCGGGAGGCCCCAGTGCGGTCGTCGCGGCGGGAGACGAGGAGACTCGCATCCTGCTGCGGGGCCTGCTTCGGCTCCATCACGTGCGGGTCGAAGGAGAGGCGCGCAACGCTTCCGTGGCTCTCGAGCTGCTTCGGCGCGTCCGTCCGTCGCTGCTCGTGCTCGACGTCGATCTTGCCGACGGCGGCTTCGAGAAGCTCTTGGCCGGCGCCCGCGCGCAGCTTCCCGGCCTCAGGATCGTCCTGGTCGCCCCGTCCTCCCGTCCCCCGCCGGCCCTGCCCGACGGCCCCGCGCCGGACGTGACGCTCCTGCGCCCGTTCCGCATTCGGGCCTTCGCCGAGGCGATCGCCCCGTCGGCCGGCGGCGCCCCGCCCGGCCCTCCTCCCTAGAGCTTGCGGAACCGGGCGAGAGCGGCGTCCTCCTCGAAGTGGAGGGTCGGCGCGAGGACGACCACGCAGTGCATCGGCGGGCCAAAGTCGCGGCCGACCAGGCGCGCGAAGGTCCCGACGTAGCCTCGTGCCTCCGGGCGGCCGACCCGGGCGGCCACGGCGAGCTCCTCGTCGTCGCCGACGACCTTCCCGTCGGGATCGCGCTCGCGCAGGAGCGCGAGCGCCCTGCCCGCCAGGAGGAACTCTCCGCGCTCGGGGGCGAGGTCGAGCAGGAGGAGGGTGTGCAGCCCCGCGCGACGGTTCTCGGCGATCCGCTCGAGAGGCGAGGTCGGGGAGAACCTCGGATCCGGTAGAGGCAGCGAGACCGGCCGGCCGAACCGGTAATGCATGAGCCCGAGGAAACCGGCCGCCGCGGAGAGGATCGAGGCGTTCGGAAGGTAGCTCCAGGTGTGGCCGGCGCGCTCGGCCGCGAGCCGCAGCGCGACATGCGTGGTCGCCGCGAACGGGTCGCCGACCGCGAGGAGCGCCACGGAGGCCGAGCGCCCGAGAGCGGCGAGCACCGGTGCCTCCCCCTCGAGCGCCCCCCGCGCGAGAGTGACGATCGGCCGTCCGAGCTCCTGCGACAGGCGGTCCATCGACCCCGGGGCGGCGACCGCGGTGTACTCCTCGGCGAAGACCTCCGAGCGGGAAAGGACCTCGAGGGCCCGGCGCGAGAGCCCGCGCTCGTCATCCAGGCCCAGCCCGACGAACCAGAGCTCGGACACGGCCGCTCGGCCCCTCGCTAGGCCCGCACGGCCATCACCGGGCAGGGAGCCGCCCTAAAGAGCGCCTCGAGGAAACGCCGCGTCAGCAGCCGCCCGCCGGCGAACTCCTCCTCGCCGACGATCACCAGCCCGTAGCGCTCCGCCGCGGCGGCCTGGAGCATGAGCTCGGGGAGGCGGCGGCGTCGGCCGAGCATCGCGGAGGGGAGCGGGCTGACGCGCCTCATGATCGGCACCCCTCGCGCGGTCCAGTCCTCGCCCGGGGCGGCCGCGGCCCGTCCGGCCGACGCTCCGACCGCGAGCGCGATCACCTGGACCCCGCCGGCCTTGACCGAGAGCTCCTCGGCGAGGGCGAGCGCCCGCGGCGGGGGGCTCTCGCGGAACGTGGGCAAAAGGATGCGCGGGAGAGCGTCGGTCGCCAGGGCGAGGCGGTTGACGACCAGCACGTTGGCGCGGGCGTGCTGGAGCAGCGCGCTCGCCGTCCGGCCGACGAACGGGTTGCGGCTGCGCCGGTCGCCTCGCAGCGTGAAGAGGATGGCATCGACCCCGTGGGCCTCGGCGCTCTCGAGGATCTCCCCCGCGACGTCGGAGGCCGCGCGCACCTCGGGCTCGACGCGGATGTCGAGGACGGCGCCGGCCTCGTGCGCGGGGACGACCAGGTTGACGGACGCCCGCCACTCGCGCGTCACCTCCGGGAGGGTCGTGGTCGGGATGACGTGGAGCACGCGCACCTCGCCGTCCGGCTCCAGCAGCCGGGAAGCGAAGCGGACGAGCGGCTCGACCTCGGCTGCGACCTGGACGGGGACGAGGATCTTGCGGTACACGCTAGCACTTCCCTACGAGGCTCAGCAGAGCCATGTCGAGCTCAAGAACGTTCACGAAGGACTCGCCGAGGTAGGGAAGGGGTGGGGAGCTAATGTGGGCGTTCACCAGCGCGAGGACCTCCGCGACGGAGAGGTTGTTCTCCTGGGCGACCCGGGGGACCTGGACGAGGACGGCCTCGGGGACGAGGTCGGGGTCGACGGAGGAGGCGGACGGAGCGGCGTACCAGAAGGGGACGGTCGCATTGACCGAGAGGTTGCCGTAGAGACGCATGTAGTCGATCGTCTCGTTGAGCAGGCGGCCAAGAGCCGGGTCGCTCGGCCCGGGAGGGACCGCGGCGCCGAGAGTGGTGTTGTAGTCGGTGAGCGACGGACGGGCCCAGAACAGCGACGGGCCGAGCGTGCCGGCCGAGAGGTTCTGCGCGATGTCGACCGAGCCGACCACGGTCCCGTTCGGGCAGCGCAGCAGCGAGCCGCCGGCGCTCCCCGGGACCAGGAGCTCCGCCACGGCGCTCACCGCCAGCGGGTAGACGACGCCGGAGAGGAGGAGGGCGAGGACGAGGAAGATCCCGGCGGCCCGTGCGTGGGTCCTCAGCCGGTGCTCGGTCGGGACCGCCGGCTCGGTGGGCGGGCCGAGAGGCGCCGGCGGGCCCCGCGGGGCGCTCACGGGCCTCCGAGGGGAAGGTGGCGGACGACGAGCCGGGCGACCGTGGCGAACGCGGGCTCGCGGACGAGCCAGGCGAGGAAGTGGTAGCAGAGCCAGATCCCCACGAACGCGCTCACGAGGCCTCCCAGGCCGTAGCTCACCAGGTTGCGCCGCAACAGGTCGATCGCGCTCCGAGGCCGGAACGGCACGCCGGCGAGCGCGAGGGGGATGAGCAGGGGGATGATGAGCGCGTTGAAGACGAGGGCCGCGAGCACCGCGAGGTACGGGTTGGAGAAGCCGAGCAGGTTGAGCAGCGCGATCCCCGGTAGCGCGACGGCCCCTCCGCCCAGGAAGATCGCCGGGATGATGGCGAAGTACTTCGCCACGTCGTTCGTGATCGAGAACGTGGTCAGCGCCCCGCGCGTGATGAGCAGCTGCTTGCCGATCGAGACGACCTCGATGATCTTGGTGGGGTCGTTGTCGAGGTCGACCATGTTGCCGGCCTCCTTCGCCGCGCTGGTCCCCGAGTTCATGCACAGGCCCACGTCCGCCCGTGCGAGCGCGGGGGCGTCGTTGGTCCCGTCGCCGGTCATCGCCACGAGCCTCCCGGCGCTCTTCTCCCGCTGGATGAGCTCGAGCTTGCTCTCGGGCTTCGCCTCGGCGACGAACTCGTCGACGCCGCTCTCCTCGGCGATCGCCGCCGCGGTGAGACGGTTGTCGCCGGTGCACATGATCGTCCGGATCCCCATCGTGCTGAGCTCGTGGATCCGGTCGCGGATGCCCGGCTTCACCACGTCCTTGAGGATGACGAGGCCGACCACGCGCTTGTTGACGGCGATCGCCAGAGGGGTCATCCCCTTGCGCGCGGCCTCCGCGGCGGCAGAACGGGTCGGGGCCGGGAGAGGCGCCCCGTAGGCCTCGATCGAGCTGAGCGCCCCCTTGAAGACCTCCGTGCCGTCGGCGAGCGTGAGCCCGCTCATGCGCCGCTCGGCGGTGAACGGCATCACCTTGTAGGAGCCCGGCTCCAGGCGACGCGAAGGAGCGCTGCGCCGGGCCGCGAGGCGCACGATCGAGCGGCCCTCGGGGGTCTCGTCCAGGGTCGAGGAGAGCAGCGCGGCCTCGAGCAGCTCGGACGCCGGCACGTCGGGGGCCTGCACGAACTGCACGGCGAGACGGCTCCCCACCGTGATCGTCCCGGTCTTGTCGAGGATGAGCACGTCCAGATCGCCGGAGGCCTCAACCGCCTTACCGGATTTGGCGATGACGTTCGCCCGCGCCACACGGTTGACCCCCGAGATGCCGATCGCCGGGAGGAGCGCTCCGATGGTCGTCGGCATGAGGCAGACGAACAGGGCGATGATCGTCGCGAGGTCGACCGTGACCTCGCCGGAGAAGTTGGCGAGGTAGACGAAGCTCAGGACGACCACGAAGAGCGTGACCGTGAACGCCGCGAGGAGGACCGAGAGCGCGATCTCGCTGGGCGTCGGCTCGCGTCCGAGCCCTTCGACCAGGCGGATGAGCCTATCGAGGAACGATTCGCCGCGCGCGGCGCTCACCCGCACGCGGACGGTCCCCTGCAACACCCGGGTCCCGCCGAGGACGCTCGTCTTGTCGCCTCCGCTCTCGCGGGTGACCGCCTCGGACTCGCCGGTCATCATCGACTCGTCGATGAGCGCCACGCCCTCGATGACGTCACCGTCCATCGGGATCGGTTCGCCGGGGGCGACCTCGACCGTGTCCCCGACATGCAGCACGTCCGAGGGGACCCAGCGGAGCGCGCCGTCCGGCAGGACCTGGCGGGCGCGGATCCCGCTGCGGATCGCCCGCAGGCTCTCGGCCTGCGCGCGACCCTGCGCCTCGGCGATCGCTTCGGCGAGGTTGGCGAACCAGACCGTCAGGAACAGGATGATCGCGACGGCGACGTAGTAGCCGGCCTGGTAGCTTGCCGCGATGTCCGGGAACGCCCGCGGGTAGAGGGTGACCAGGCTCACGAAGAGGAAGAGGACGAAGACGCAGAACATGAGCGGGTGGCGCATCTGGCGGCGCAGCCCGAAGTGCTTGACCGAGTCGACCAGGACCCGACGGACCGAGGTATGCGGCCTACGCCGCACCGAGACGCGGGCGCCGGGTTCGACGGGATCGGGGGCGGCCACGGACTAGCCGACCCCCACGATCTGGGCGAGAGGCCCCAGCGCCATCACCGGCAGGAATACCAGCGCCGTGACGACCACGACGAAGAGCGCCAGGTAGACCGCGAAGGTGCCCGTGGCGGTGTTGAGCGTCCCGGGGCCCTGCGGCAGCGTCGCCTCTCCGGCGAAGTAGCCGCCCACGCGAAGCATCACGTAGATCGGGACGAACCGACCGAGGAGCATCACGAGGCCGCCGACCACGTTGAAGTAGGGGGTCGTGTCGTTGAAGGCGTTGGACGAGAGCGCCGAGCCGTTGTTCGCCGACTCGCTCGCGAACTCGTAGAGGACCGAGCTGAAGGTGTGCGCCGTCACTCCTATCGATGCCCCGCCCACGGAGACCCAGCCGCCCACGACGGCGATGGAGAACGGGACCAGGATGAGCGCCGGGTGCAGGATGAGGGCGAGGGCCGCCCAGCGCACCTGGCTCGTCCCGATCTTCTTGCCCAGGTACTCGGGGGTCCTCCCGACCATGAGGCCGCCGACGTAGATCGCCAGCACCGTGAACACGAGCAGCATGGCAAACCCGGTCCCGTCGCCCCCGGGGGTCGCCTGGGTGAACATGCCGAAGAGCAGGACGAGCTGGGCGATCGGGGAGATCGCCCCGATCTGCATCGAGTTCGCGCCGACGTTGTTGTAGACGCTCACCACCTGGAAGAACGCCGTCTCCGGAAGGCTCCAGCGTGTCTCCTGGCCGACCGGATAGCCGTTGGTCGACGGACCGAGGCCGGGGATGCCCCCGAGGAGGGGGTTGGCGGCGGCCTGGTAGGCGACGAAGAGGCCCACCGCGATCGCGACGATCAGCACGATGACGGCCACGAAGGGCCACGCTTCGGCGCGTCGGCGCACCATCGTCCCGAAGGCGAACGGCGTGGAGAACGGCACGAGGAGCATCAGGAACGTCCCGAGCAGCAGGCTCGCCGAGGACGGGTTGGCAAGCGGGCTCGCTGCGTTCGCGGTGTAGTAGCCCCCTCCGTTCGTCCCGAGGAGGCTGATCGCCTGGAACGAGGCGACCGGGCCGAGGTAGATCGTCTGGGTCCCTCCGGTGAGCGGGTGGGCCCTCACCGCTGCGACAAGCGTCTCGGGCACCCCAAGAGCGACAAAGACGAGCGCCCCGAGCACCGCGACCGGAAGGAGGATGCGCGTGATCGAGCGGGTGAGGTCGACGTAGAAGTTGCCGAGACGCCCGTCCTTGCGGACGAAACCCCGGATCATCGCGGCGGCGACGGAGAGGCCGGTCGCCGCCGAGAGGAAGAGCGCGAGCTGCCAGGCGATCATCGCGGAGCCAAGGCTCAGCTGCGACTCGTTGACGAAGTGGGTGAAGTCGGTGTTGGTCGTGAAGCTCGCCGCGGAGTGGAAGGCGAGGTCCCACGGCATCCCGGGCGCGCCGGTCGGGTCGAGCGGGAGCGCGTGCTGGAGGAGGAAGAACAGGAAGAGGAAGGCGAACGTCCCCCCGTTGACGAACAGGACGGCGACCATGTACTCGCCGGCGCGCATCGGCCGACGCGGCGAGGTGCCGAGGAGCCGGTAGACCGCCCGCTCGAGCGGGAGGAGGAGGCTGTCGCCCGCCACGGGCCGCTCGAGGTAGACCTTCCCGACGTAGCGGCCGAACCAGGGAGCGACGGCGAGCACGACCCCCAGAAGGACGAGGACGTCCCAGAGCGACTGGAGGGCGAAGGCCATGGGCTCCGCTCAGAACCGCTCGGGGTGGATCATCACTCGGACGAGATAGGTGACCAACCCCGCCGCAAGAACGCTCAGGACCAAGAGTCCAAGGTTCGTCTCTACCCACGCCAACGGACCCATCGCGTGCCCGGGCAGGGTCGAGCCGGCCTTCCGTATTTAGCGTGCCGGACCGAAGGGCAACGGCTCCCCCCGGCGGGCCGCCCTACGCCGCGTCGGGGGACGGGGGATCCTCCCGCCGCTGTCGCGCCTCGGCGGAGAGGCGGCGGACGATCCGTTTCATCGCCTTCTCCCGTCGCGCCTCGGCGACCTGGTAGGAGACGTCCCGGGTCTCTCGCGTGAGAAGGACCGTCACCTTCCCCTCCGAGCTCCTCCCGGTCCTCCCGCGGCGCTGGATCGCGCGGATCTCGCTCGGGACCGACTCGAAGAAGACCACGCGGTCGACATCCGGCACGTCCAGTCCCTCCTCCGCCACGCTGCTCGCCACGAGGATGGGGAACGCCCCCTGGCGGAAGCCGGCCAGCACGCGGCCCTGCTCCTTCTGGTCCATCCCCGGGTCGTCCTGGTCGCGGGTCGACTGGCCGACGAACCGCCCGACCGTCCAGCCTTCGCCTTCGAGCCTCTGCTGGATCGTGCGGATCGTGTCACGGTACTGCGCGAAGACGAGCAGCCGGCCTCTCCCCTCTCCCGGCGTTCCGAGCGTCTCCCGGGCCAGCTCGGCGAGGGCGTCGAGCTTCGGATGGGACGGCTCTCGGCCGGAGGAAAGGAACTCCGTGGCGATCCGCTTCGCCTCGAGGACCCCGGGAAGCTTGAGGAAGGCGAGGTCGCCGCGGCTCGGCTTCTCCTTCGCTCCGACGCGCTTGAGGTACTGCACGAGCGGCTCTATCCCCTGGGTCTCGAGCCGCTCGAGCGCGTGGTGGAGGTGAAGGAGAACGAGCTGGTGGAACAGGGGGCCGAAGCGCCGCACCATCGGGCCGGGACGGGCGAAGATCTCGGCCCGGAGGGCGATGAGGTCCTTCACCGAGATCGAGGCGATCGGCTTCTTGCGCAGATAGCCCATCTTCTGCAGCTTGCGCGCGGTGGCCCCCGCGGCCTCCCTAAGGCCGTCGCGGATCGCCTCGGCGGTCGGGGAGAGCTCGACCCAGCGGTACTCGACCTCCACCGGCTGGACGTGCTCGCGCACCCCCTCGTCCTCGCGGGCGCGCGCCTCGATCCGTCGGACGCCGAGCGCGCCGACCACCGCCTCGATCCGCTCGTCCTTTCCCCCGGGCGACGCGGTGAGCCCGAGCACGCGGCCGTCCGCGGGCCGGTCGGTGAGATACTGCCGCGCGATGGGGACGTAGGCGTACTTCCCCACCGCGTGGTGGGCCTCGTCGAAGACCAGCAGCTCGACCTCCCCGAGCGTGTAACGTCCCGCGGCCAGGTCGTTCGCCACGATCTCGGGCGTCGCGAAGACGAGGTCGGCCGGCTCCCACGCCCCTTCGCGGATCGGCCGCTTGACCGTCCCCGTGAAACGGGCCGTGGTGAGAGGCGCGAGCAGGCGGGCGAACGACTCGGCGTGCTGCTGCACCAGCGGGCGCGTCGGCGCGAGGACGAGGACCTTTCCCGGCGAGCGGCGAAGGACCTCGGCCGCCACGAGCGCGGCGATGACGGTCTTGCCGAGCCCGGTGGGAAGGACGACCAGAAGGTCCTCCGAGAGGCCGACGCGGGCGAGGTCGAGCTGGAACGGAAGGGCGCGCGCGGCCCCGTCGGCGAGGAGGGGGTGGCGGACGAACCCGTCCTTCACCTCCCAGATCGTGGGAAGCGCCGGCAGGTCCCGGCGGAGCGTGCGCCGGGCACGTGCGAGGGGCGCCGGGGTTTCGCCCTCGAAGTCGTTGAGGGTACGCTGGAGGCCCACGGCCGCCCCGGGCTCGGGCCTAGCCCGCCCCGCCGGCGGGCGTCACGCCCGGGGCCGGTCGGGAGGCAGGCGTCGCGGCCGTGATCGTGCCGAGGCCTCCGAGGTACGGCCGCAGCACCTCGGGAACCGTCACCGAGCCGTCGGGCTGCTGGTACTGCTCGAGGAGCACGGCGAGGGCTCTCGAGGTGGCGACGGCCGTCGAGTTGAGCGTGTGCGGGACGAGCTTACCGGGCTTACCGGCCTTTCCGCAGCGGATCCCCAGCCTCCGGGCCTGGTAATCGGTGCAGTTCGAGCAGCTCACCACCTCCCGGTAGGCCTGCTGACGGGGGAACCAGGCCTCGATGTCGTACTTCTTCGCGGGGACGCTGCCGAGATCGCCGGTGCAGACGTTGACGACGCGGTAGGGGACCTTCAGGCGACGGAAGACCTCCTCGGCGTTGGCACGCAGCTCCTCGTGGAGGCGGGGAGAGTCGCCGGGGAGGCAGAAGACGAACTGCTCGACCTTCTCGAACTGGTGGACCCGGAAGATCCCCTTCTGGTCGACCCCGTGGCCGCCGATCTCTTTTCGGAAGTTGGTGCTCACCCCCGCGAGGCGGAGGGGGAGCTCGGACTCCTCCAGGATCTCGCCCATGTGCAGGGCGGCGAGCGGGTGCTCGCTGGTGGCGATGAGGTAGAGGTCCTCCTGGTCGATCTTGTACATCACGTTCTCGAAGTCCGCAAGGTCCGTCACGCCCTCGTACGGTTCGCGTCGGAGCATGTAGGGAGGCAGCACCGGCGTGAACCCGCGGTCCGCCAGGAGGTCGAGGGCGAAGTGCTGGAGCGCGAGGTCGAGCAGCACGATCGGTCCCTTGAGGTAGTAGAACCCTGCGCCGCTCGCGCGGCGGGCGCGCTCGAAGTCAGCGAGGCCGAGGGTCTCGAGCAGCTCTCCGTGGGCGCGCAGCCCCTCGGCGGCGCGCATCGGCTCGCCCCAGCTCGCGACGACGACGTTCTCCCGGTCGTCGACGCCGTAGGGGACCGAGTCGTCCAGGAGGTTGGGGACCCGGCGGAGCAGCGTGTCGCGGGTGCGCCGAAGCTCCTCCTCCCCGGTCTCGATCTCCTTGAGACGGGCCGCGAGCTGCCGGGCCTCCGTCTCGAGCTCGGAGCTCGCCTCCCCCTTCGCCCGCGCCGCGGAGACCTTGCGGCCGAGCTCGTTGCGCTGCTGGCGGACCATGTCGGCCTCACGACGGGCCTTGCGCCAGGCCTCGTCGCGCTCGCGGACCGAGGCCAGGAGAGTGAGGAGCTCGGGCCGCCGTCGCCGAGCGAGGTTCGCCTCGACCTGCTCCGGCCGGTCCCTCAGGAGCTCGATGTCGATCATCGTCCCCGGGGAGGAGCCCCCCTCGAAAGTCTTTGTCCCTGCGTCCCGAGGCCGCCGGGGAGGGCCCGGCAACCCCTATGTAGGTTCGTCGGGGGTCGCCCGACCGGAGCTTCGGAGCGGTCCATGGAGACGGAATACGGCCTGTTTGTAGGCGGCAAGTGGACCACACCCGCGCATGCGGGTCGGTTCCAGACGACCAACCCGGCGACCCGCGAGACGGTCGCCTCCTTCGTGTCGGCGACGGCCGACGAGGTCGCGCGCGCTACCTCGGAGGCGGCGAAGGCGTTCTCCGCTTGGCGCGATACCCCGGCCCCGAAACGGGGCGAGATCCTGCTCAACGCTGCGTCGATCATGAAGCGGCGCAAGGCCGAGCTCGGACGCATCGTCACCCGGGAGATGGGCAAGGTCATCGCCGAGGGTCTCGGGGACGTCCAGGAGTCGATCGACTTCATCGAGTACATGGCCGGGGAGGGCCGTCGGCTCTTCGGGGAGACCGTACCCTCCGAGCTACGCTCGAAGTTCTGCCTGACCGTACGCCAGCCGAAGGGGGTCGTCGCGTGCATCACCCCGTGGAACTTCCCGACGGCGATCCCCAACTGGAAGATCGCCGCCGCCCTCATCACGGGCAACACGATCGTCTTCAAGCCGGCGTCCAACACGGCGCAGTGCGCCGCCGAGGTCGTCAAGGTCTACGAGGAGGCCGGCGTCCCGCCCGGCGTGCTCAACCTCGTCACCGGCTCGGGCGCGGTCGTCGGGCACGCCCTGGTGAGCGACCCGAGGGTCCGGACCGTCTCCTTCACCGGCGGGGTGGAGGCGGGACGCGACGTCTACGTCCGCGGGGCCGCGGGGCTCAAGATGGTCCATCTCGAGCTCGGAGGGAAGAACCCGGTGATCCTCATGGAGGATGCCGACCTCAAGCTCGCGCTCGACGGGGTCCTCTTCGGGGCGTTCGGCACCGCGGGTCAGCGCTGCACGGCGACCAGCCGGCTCATCGTCCACGAGAAGGTCTACGACGCGTTCCTCGGGATGCTCACCGAGCGCCTCGGCTCGTTCACGGTCGGCGACCCGCTCGACCCGGCGACGGGGATGGGCCCGGTCGCCTCCGCCGACCAGGAGAGGAAGATCCTCGACTACATCGCCCTCGGCCGCAAGGAGGCGAAGCTCCGTCTCGGCGGCGAGAAGCTCACCGGCGGCGCCTACGACCGCGGCTACTTCCTCGCCCCCACGATCTTCGAGACCCCCCACGGGACCCGGATCTCCAAGGAGGAGATCTTCGGCCCGGTCCTCTCCGTCCTCAAGGTCCGCGACTACGACGAGGCGGTCCGCGTCGCCAACGACATCGACTACGGGCTCTCCTCCTCGATCTACACGCGGGACGTCAACCGGGCGTTCCGGGCGATCCACGACCTCGAGGCGGGGATCACCTACGTCAACGCCCCCACGATCGGGGCGGAGGTACAGCTTCCGTTCGGGGGAGTGAAGAACACCGGCAACGGCGGCCGCGAGGCCGGCAGCGCCGCCATCGAGGAGTTCAGCGAGATCAAGACGGTCTTCGTCGACTTCTCCTCCCGTCTTCAAAAGGCCCAGATCGACGCGGAGTCGGTCGCATGAGATGAGCTCGTTCCGCGGCTCCGACGCGGCCCTCGATCGGGAGATCGCGACGGTCGAGGCGATCGCCCGGCTCCGGCTGCGGCGCACGATCGCCGAGCTCAAGGAGCTCGAACGCGACTTGAGGGAGCTCAAGCGCGAGCGCGCCCGGCGGCGCGTCCGGCAGGAGCTCCCGGAGGAAGAGCCCGTGACGGCCCAGGTTGAGGGCGAAGCGGTCGGCTAACGAGCCGGCCCGAGGCTAGAACGGACCCGAGCGGTTCGGGTTGTCGAAGTTCATCAGGAGCATCTGGCCGCGGTTCTTCGGCCGTCCGAGCGGGGCGAGGAGCGGGTCCTCCTCGAGCGCCGGCATCGTCTCGGAGATCGGGACGTCGACCAGGATCTCCCGCGTGCGGCCTCCCCGCCCGCGCGAGACGATCGTCGCCCGGACGAGTCCCAGGGTCTCGAGCTCGCTCACGTAGTTGGAGATCGAGCGAGCGTGCAACGGCTGGAGGCCGAGGCGCTCGGCCAGCCGCCGGTAGCTCTCGTAGACCTCCCCCGTGAGCACCCCGCTGCGCCGCCGCTCGAAGAGCTGGAGGATGGCGTAGAGCAGCACCTTGCAGTGCGGCGGGAGCGTGCGGCAGCAGTCGAGGATGATGTCCTGCTCGAGGCGGTTCTTCGCCTTGACCACGTGGTCGGGGGTGATGCGCTTGGCGTGGTCGCGCTCGGCCATCTCGGCGGCAAGCCTCAGCAGCGCGAGGGCCCTGCGGGCGTCGCCGTTCTCGAGGGCGGCGTAGGCCGCGCACCGTTCGACCACGCCGGGGTCGACCACATCGTCCTTGAACGCCTCCTTCGCCCGGTCGCGAAGGATGTCCTGGAGCTCGGCGGCGTCGTACGGCTCGAAGACGATCTTCTCCTCGTTGAGCCGGCTGCGGACCCGCGCGTCCAACTGGTTGGTGAACTTGAGGTCGTTCGAGATCCCGACGATGCCCAGCCGCGAGGTCTCGAGCTCCGTGTTGAGCTGGCTCAGCGTGTAGAGGACGTTGTCGCCGCTCCTCGCCACCAATCGGTCGATCTCGTCCAGGACGAGAAGGGTCGTGCCGCCCCAGGCGTCCATGAGGCGGCGCATCGCGCCTTGGACCCTATCGAGCGACCAGCCGGTCGGGATGCGGTCGGCCTCGGCACGGGCGAACCCGTTGCCGATCGTCTGGAGGAGGCTGTAGGCCGTGTCGATGTTGCCGCAGTTGACGGTGATGAACTGCACTTCGTTGGACTTCTGCGCCCTCCGCTGGATGTCCTGGCGGACCTGGGCGACGACGGCGGTCTTGCCCGTGCCGATCTTGCCGTAGATGAGGAGGTTGGAGGGAAGCTCGCCGCGGAGCGACGGAGCGAGGATCTCGGCGACCTTGCGGATCTCCTCCTCACGGTGCGGGAGTCGGCTCGGAACGTAGGAGTCGCGGAGGACCTCGCGGCTCCCGCGGAAGAGCTCGCTCTTCCGTTGGAGGATCTCGTCTAGGAACTCGCCGGCGGAGGTCGGGGGAGGCGGCCCCTCCGCCTTGCCGGCGGAGGACGGCTCGGGGGCGGTCCGACGCTCCCCGACCGCCCCCGCGCCCGCCGGTGCGGTCGAGCTAAGCTCCGAGCCGACCGACGCGGAAGACGGCGGTTCGTCGGGTGGAGACGTCAAAGGTGAACCTTCCCAAGTCTCGGACGAGGCGCGGAGTGAGGCGAGCCATATCTATCTTTTGCCGCGACCGGCCCGCAGGCGGGCGCTCGACGCGAGGAAACCGTCGCGACGACACGACCGAAGCGATTTGAAGGACGAAGCCCCTTGGCGCGGGGATGGCAGACCCGGCGAGGGCCTCCGCTACCCGGGCCGAGGAGCCCACCGGCTCGGTCTCGGTGGTGCTGGTCGTCCTCACCGCGCTCCTCATCGGCGTGGGCCTGCTCGGCACGGCCTACTGGCTCATCACGTTCAAGTGGCTCTACTTCCTCGGCCTCGTGCCGTTGAGCGCGGGTGCGTTCCTCCTGTTCACTCGGGCGACCGGCGGCGATCACGCCTAGTACGGCCCGGATGGCGAACAGCGGGGCCTCTCGGCCGGTCGTGGTCGTAAAGCTCGGCGGCAGCCTCCTCACGCGCAAGCGCGAGGTCGAGAAGGCCCGTCCGAAGGTCCTGGCCCGCCTCGCCGAGGAGCTCGCAGCGGCCTCCGACCGGCCGCTCGTCCTCCTCCACGGCGCCGGCTCCTTCGGCCATCCCGGTGCCCGACGCTTCGGCCTCGCCGGCCCGCCCGCCCCCGGCGCCTCCTCCACCGAGAGGACCCGCGGCGCGGCGATCGTCTCCTCCGAGGTCCGCCGCCTCCACCTGCTCGTCCTTCGCGAGCTTCTTAGGGCAGGAGTCCCCGCCTGGTCGGTCCCGCCGTCCACCCATGCCCTCAACCGTGCCGGCCGGTCGGCCTCCCTCGACCTTGCCCCGATCGAGAGGGCCCTCGAACAGCGGACGGTCCCCGTCTCCTTCGGCGATGTCGTCCCCGACGAGGCGTGGGGATTCTCCGTCCTGAGCGCGGACACGATCGCCGTCGAGCTCGCGCGTCAGCTGCCGGTCGGACGCGTCGTTTTCGCCTCCGACGTGCCGGGGATCTTCACCGGCCCCAACCGAAGCGCTCGGTCGATCGCCGGCGAGCTCACCGACGAGCTCCTCGCCGGGCTTCGCCCTCGCGAGGGGGCTGCGGACGTCACCGGGGGGATCCGTGCGAAGGCGGAGGCGATGCGCGCGATCGCCCTCGCCGGCGCCGACGCAGTTCTTATTAGCGGGCTCTCGGATGGAGCCCTCCTCAGGGCGGTCCGGGGGGAGGCGGTCTACGGGAGCTGGGCCCACGCGCGCGCCCCGTAGCGGCTCGGACCGGACGGCGATCGACTTGAGCCACCGCAAGGCCGAGCACGTCAAGGTCGTCCTCGGCCGGGACGTCGAAGGCCGCTACCGCTACTGGAACGACGTCCAGCTCGTCCATCGCGCGTTGCCCGAGATCGACTTTGACGAGGTCGACCCGTCGGTCACGCTCCTCGGCCAGCGACTTCGGGCACCCCTCGTCATCACCGGGATGACCGGCGGGTTCCCGGACGCCGTCACCATCAACGACAACCTGGCTCGCGCCGCCGCCGAGGTGGGCGTCGGGATGGGCGTGGGCAGCGAGCGTGCCGCCGTGCTCAAGGGGCAGTTCCCGGAGAGCTACTCCTGCGTGGCTCGCTACGACGTCCCTTTGAAGTTCGCGAACATCGGCGCCCCCCAGATCATCCCGCAGAAGTCCGGCGACCCGACCGTCGGGGACACCGAGGTCCGTGCCGCGATCGACCTCATCGGTGCCCACGTCCTCGCCGTCCATCTCAACTTCCTGCAGGAGATGGTCCAGCCCGAAGGGGACCGACGGGCCAAGGGCTGCCTCGAGCGCATCGGGGAGCTTGCCAAGAAGTTCCCCCTGCTTGCCAAGGAGACCGGCGCGGGGATCTCCCGCTCCGTCGCGGAGGCGCTGCGCGACCGCGGAGTGAAAGGCTTCGATGTGAGCGGCACCGGCGGCACCTCCTTCGCGGCCGTCGAGCACTACCGCGCCCTCGACCAGGGCGCCGAGCTCGAGGCGCGGGTCGGCAAGACGTTCTGGGACTGGGGGATCCCCTCTCCGGTCTCCGTCCTCGAGCTCGTTCCCCTCGGGCTCCCCGTGGTCGCGAGCGGGGGGGTGCGTTCCGGGCTCGATGCCGCCCGGGCGATCGCCCTCGGGGCCTCGGCGGCCGGCACGGCCGGCGGGGTGCTGCGGGCGGCCTCGACCTCCTTCGCCGAGACCCGCAAGGAGCTCGGTGCGCTCATCCACGAGCTCAAGGTCGCGATGTTCCTCACGGGGAGCCGCACGGTCGACGAGCTGAGGGCCTCCCCGTACGTCCTCACGGGGGAGACCCGCACGTGGCTCCGCCGCTGAGGAACGACGCCGGTCCGGAAGAGCTGCATCGCAGGAAGCTCGCGCGGCTCAAGCAGGCTCCCGGCGGGCCGGTGCCGTCCAACGTCGCCTGGCTCGCGAGCCTCCCCCCGGCCGAGCGCGCTGCCTGGGCGGGGCGGATCGTCCGCAAGCCGACACGCTCGCTCTCCGGGGTGGCGGTGGTCGCCGTCATGACCGCGCCGGCGCGCTGCCCCCACGGCCGCTGCACCTACTGTCCCGGAGGGCTCGAGAACGGAGCCCCGCAGAGCTACACCGGCGAGGAGCCCTCCGCGCTGCGGGGGGCGCAGTTCCACTGGGACGCCGCGGCGATCGCGCGGCACCGCATCCGGGCCCTCGAGGAGATCGGCCACCCGACCTCGAAGGTCGAGGTGATCGTGATGGGCGGGACGTTCCCGGCGCGGCCGCAGGGCTACCAGGCCTCCGTGCTCCAGGGGATCTACGACGGCCTCAACGCGGCGCCTTCGACCTCGCTCGCCGAGGCGATCGAGGCGAACGCCGTGGGCCCGCACCGGGTGGTCGGGCTCACGGTGGAGACCCGGCCCGACTGGTGCGACGGCCGCGTCCTGCCGTTCCTGGTGGACGCCGGGGTCACCCGCGTCGAGCTCGGGGTCGAGTGCCTGACGGACGAGGTCCTTCTCGCCGTGGGACGTGCGCACGGCTCCGCGGAGGTGGAGCACGCCACGCGGGAGGCCCGCGACCGGGGGCTGAAGGTCGGCTACCACCTCATGCTCGGGCTCCCCGGGATGGACCCGGAACGTGACCTCGGCGACTTCCGTCGGCTCTGGGCAGAGGAGGGCCTGCGGCCGGACTTCCTCAAGATCTATCCGACCCTGGTGCTCCCCTCGACCGGCCTGTTCGAGGAGTGGCGCCAGGGACGCTACGCGCCCTACGACACCGCCACGGCGGTCGAGCTCCTCGCGCGGATGAAGCGCGAGCTCCCTCCCTGGGTGCGCATCCACCGCATCCAGCGGGACATCCCGGCCCGGCTGATCGCCGCGGGGGTGCGGGCCAGCAACGTCCGCCAGCTCGCCCTCGACCGCCTCGCCCGGCAAGGGGAGCGGTGCCGATGCCTGAGGTGCCGGGAGGCGGGCAGGACCGCCTCCCCCCCTCCGGAGGCCTTCGAGCTCACCCGCACCGACTACGCCGCGGCCGCTGGCCGCGAGGTCTTCCTCGCCTTCGAGGAGCCCCGCTCGGAGGCGGTCGCCGGCTACCTCAGGCTGCGGTTCCCCTCCGCGCTCACCGACGGCGGCCTAGACAGGCCGGTCGTCCGCGAGCTCAAGGTCCTCGGACGCGTGGTGGACGTCGGGGAGAGCGCCGCGGGGCAGGAGGCGTTCCAGCATCGCGGCTTCGGCCAGAGGCTGCTCGCGGAGGCCGAAGGCCTCGCCCGCGAGGCCGGCGCCGACCGGCTCTACGTCCGCAGCGCGGTCGGGACGCGGGAGTACTACCAGCACCGGGGCTATCGGCGGGAGGGCCCCCAGATGGTCAAGACCTGGTAGCCGGGAGGCGGGAGGGGGGCTGCGTGCGGGTCCCGCTGACTCGCGCAAGGGTTAAACCCACCCCTGTTTGCCGCGGGCGAAGGGACGAGGCGTGGCCCGCAACATCCAGGTGGAACCACTTCCGACACGCCACATCGAGGACCAGGACGTCGAGCTGGTCGAGCGCAAGGGGCTCGGGCACCCGGACTCGATCGCCGACGGGGTTTCCGAGTCGGTGAGCCGTGCGCTCTGCCGCCTCTACCTGGACGAGTTCGGCAAGATCCTGCATCACAACACCGACGAGACCCAGGTCGTCGGCGGCGCCTCCGAGCCGAAGTTCGGCGGCGGGAAGGTCACCAAGCCGATCTACATCTTGCTCGTCGGCCGGGCGACCACCGAGGTCAACGGCGAGAAGCTCCCCTACCGCGACGTCGCCATCGAGGCGGCCAAGCGCTACGTGGGCTCGATCTGCTCGCATGTCGACGTCGAGCGCCAGATCGAGTTCGACTGCCGCATCGGCCAGGGCTCGGTCGACCTCCGGGGGGTCTTCGAGCAGGAATCCGTCCTCGCGAACGACACCTCCTTCGGCGTCGGCTTCGCCCCGCTCTCCGACACCGAGCGACTGGTGCTCGAGAGCGAGCGGTTCTTGACCCTCAAGCTCAAGAAGAAGCTCCCGGCCCTCGGCGAGGACGTCAAGGTGATGGGCTACCGCCAGGGGAAGAAGGTCCGCCTCACCGTCGCCGCGGCCCTGGTCGACAAGGAGGTCAAGGACCCGACGGAGTATGCCTCCGTCTGCGAGGAGGTCCAGAGCAAGCTTGCCGACCTCGCCACCAAGCTCACGCACCGCGAGGTCGAGATCTCCGTCAACACCGCCGACGACCCCGAGCTCGGCCGCTTCTACCTCACCGTCACCGGCACCTCCATGGAGGCCGGGGACGACGGCTCGGTCGGACGGGGCAACCGCACGAACGGGCTCATCACCCCCTGCCGCCCGATGAGCCTCGAGGCCTCCGCGGGCAAGAACCCGGTCAACCACGTCGGGAAGATCTACAATCTCCTCAGCAACCAGATCGCCCAGGGGATCGTCCACGAGACCGGGGGCGATGTGAAAGAGGTCCACGTCCGCATCCTCTCGCAGATCGGCCGACCCGTCGACGACCCCCAGATCGCGAGCATCCAGTTGCTGCCGGCCCCGGGCGTGAAGCTCGCTTCGCTCAAGCCCAAGGCCGAGGCGCTGGCCCTCGCGGCGTTCGAGGAGATCGGCACGCTCCCACGACGGCTCCTTACCGACAAGCTCACGGTCTTCTAGGCGTCGGACGCCCCGGGGCCTGGGGCCGTGCGGGTCTACGTCGAGTCGTTCGGCTGCTCGCAGAACCACGGCGAGGGAGCGGCGATCGCCCGCGACCTCACCGAGCGAGGCCACGACCTTCTGGAGGCCCCGGACGGCGCCGACCTCGCGGTCCTGGTCACCTGCGGGGTGATCGGCGCCACCGAGGCCCGGATGCTGCGGCGCTGGCGCCTGCTCTCCTCCAAGGTCGACCGGACGATCGTCACCGGCTGCCTCGTGCCGCTGCGGTGCTCCCTCTTCACCGGGGCGGAGAGGGAGCGCACGAGCTTCGTGCCGATCCGCGAGCAGGGCCGCCTCGCCTCCCTGCTGGAGGCGGGGGCCGGCGTTCCCCCTCCCGTCCGCTCCCCACCCACGGGGCTGCTGCTCCCGCGCGTCTCGGAGGAGGTCGTCCTGGCCCAGGGCTGCACGAGCGGCTGCGCCTACTGCTTCAGCCGCCTTGCCCGCGGGACGATCGCGAGCCTTCCGACCGAGGCCGTGGTCGGCCGGGTCCGTGCCGCCGTCGCGCGCGGTGCCAAGGAGATCCGGCTCACGGGCCTCGACACCGCGGCGTGGGGATCGGACCTCCCGAGCGGCGCGTCGCTGCCGAAGCTCCTCGGCGCGATCGCGACGGTCGAGGGGGACTACCGGCTGCGCGTGGGGATGATGAGCCCGCAGAGCCTCGGACCGATCCTCGCCGAGCATGCCGAGGCCCTCAGCGAGCCGCGGACCTTTCGGTTCCTCCACCTTCCCGTGCAGAGCGGCTCGGACCGCGTCCTCGCGGGAATGCACCGCGGCTACACCGTGCAGGCGTTCCGCGAGCAGGTCCGCACCCTGCGCGACAGGTTTCCCGAGCTCCACCTCGCCACCGACCTCATCGTGGGCTACCCCGGGGAGACCGAGGACGACCATCGGGCGACGGAGACCCTGCTCGAGGAGGTCGTCCCCGAGACGGTCAACGTCACGCGCTTCTCCGCCCGGCCGGGGACGCCGGCGGCCCGTCTCGCTCCGCTACCCTCCTCGGTCGCCAAGCGACGCTCGCGTTCGCTCGCCGCCCTGCGCCAGCGCCTCTCGCGCCAGCGGCTCGAGCGATGGATCGGAGAGCGGCGCACCGCCCGCGTGCTCGAGTACGGGCCGGGAGAGAGCGCGGTGGCCCGGCTCGACAACTACCTGCCGGTCGTCCTCGACCGCAGGGCCCCCCTCGGGGCCGAGGTCGAGGTCCGCGTGGACGGCGCGCGATCGACCTATCTGGTCGGCCACGCGGTCGGCGTCCCATCTAAATAGACGGCCCGCGCCTTAACCGGAGGTACGGCCCCGGCCCCTGGCCGGCGTCCGCGCCGAGCCAGGAGCAGACCATGCCCAACTCCAGCGAGCTCACCGCCCTGGTCGCCGGGGTCATCGTAAGCGTCGCCCTCATCGGGGCGGCGTTCTACTTCCTCCGTTGGATGCGGCGGCGCCAGGTCGAGAACCGGGTCGGCGCTCCGCCAACAGCCGAGGTCGCCCGCGACCGGGCGCACAACCGGCTCGCCCTCGCACGACGCGAGGCCGACGTCCTCGCGGCCCAGGGCATGGAGGTCGAGCGGGCCCGCAGCCTCATCGCGCTGTCCGACGCGTCGCTCCGCCAGAACCAGTACGACCGCGCCTACGAGCTCGCCCAGTCCGCTCACGAGACGTTGGTCGCCCTCCGACGCCGCCCGCTCAGCTCCTCCACGCCCGACGGGCAGCTCTCCGCCCCCGCCGCTGACGCCACCTCCTCGCCTCTGGCGGAGGGGACGGGCAACCCCTCGCCGCTCCCCTCCACGACCCCCGCCACGCCCCTCGGGGCCGAGCCGGCGGTGCGCCCTCCCAAGAACCGGCTCGAGTCGCAGTTCCAGCTCAAGCTCTTCGAGAAGGAGCTCGCCACCTCCCCCTCCGGGCCGGAACCGGGGAACTCGGGAGCGCGCGAGCTCTGGGTCCAGGCCCATGCCGCGTTCGACCGCGCCGACTACACCGAGGCGCTCCGCCTCGCGCTCCGGGGGCGTCGGCAGCTCGGAGGGAAGGTCGAGACCCTCGGGCCCCCGCTCTCTGCCGGCGACGGACGCGCCAGCGGACCCCCCGGGCCGGCAGCAAGCGTACCGTCGACGGGACGCGAGGCGGTCGGCGTCCGCTGCGGCCACTGCGGCAACCCGATCGTCGAGGGGGATACGTTCTGCCGCGCCTGCGGGGCACCCCGCAGCGCCCTCGCCTGCCCGAACTGCGGCGTCCCCCGGCTCTCCACGGACCAGTTCTGCGGGCGGTGCGGGAAGCGTTACGCCTGAGGGCGGAGGCCGGCTACGTCGCAGGGGCCGGCTCGGCCCAGGCGTCCAGGCGCCGCTGCGTCCGGTACTCGTGAAGGTGGGCGCTCACCTTGAGCCAACGCGCGAGCGGGATCTCGAAGGTCCGAGCGATCCGGGCCAGGAGCTCTTCGGTCGTCGCCAAGGTCTCGTAGGGACCACGCACGGCGGCGCGGACGTGCTCGCGCACGTTCCAGACCCCGAGGGGAAGGATCTCCCCGGGATGGACCTCGCGCAGGACCACGACCCCGGCCTGGCGTCCCTGCTCGAGCAGCGCTTCGCTGGTTGCGAGCCGGGCGGCGTAGTAGCAGCCGCCGATCGAGGCGTAGGTGGTGCGCCCGTCGTAGCCCTCGTGGTCCCCCATCAGCACGAGCGAGGTGGGGTTCGGGTTCCAGAGGGTGTTCGGGTACCACGCCTCGATCGACTCGTAGCGGTAGGCTCCCGGAAGAAGGACGATGAGCCAGCGGTTCTCGAGCGCGGTGAGGGCATGGAGCCGGATCTCCCCGAGGTGAGGGAGCTCGCGGACCTGCTCGAGGTTCGCCCGCGAGAGCAGATCGTCCACCGCCGTGATCGACCAGCGCGTAGGAACGAGCCGGCGTCGCCCCCGCCGCCCAAGCGTCCCCACGCTGAAGGCTCGCTGGATCCGGCTCACCCGGACCCCTCGGTCGTAGAGCTCGCCCACGGCCACTCGGGCGCTCGCGTGGACATCCGAGGAGAGCCGCTCGAGGTTCTGGTCGACCCTGCGCACGTCCAGCCGCACCTTCTCGATGGGGGCGGAAGGCCCGAAGGGAGCACTCGACTCGGAGAGCGACAAATGCCCTCGAGGGGGGCGACGGAACTCGACCTCGCTCTCGACCGACTCGGCCGCAAGCCCGAGGAGCTGGAGGCTCTCCAGGTAGCGGTCCGGCTTCTCCGCGTCGGTGACACGAAGACGCGAGGTCCCCCGGACGAGGCTGGTGCGGAACCCGACAACCTCCTCCACGGAGCGGCCGACCCACTCCTCGGGGGTATCGAGGAGCTCGGTCGACCCGTGCTGGGGGCTGAGGAGCGGTCCGGCCTGGATGCTCGGGTAGCCGAACCGGCCGACAAACAGGCCAGGCGGTGAGCTCCCGTCCAGCTCGCGTCCCGTGACCATCGGGAGCGTCCGCTCGAAGGCGCGGTACTTGACCAGGATGGGGCAGACCGGGCGGCCGCAGAGGAGCTGGGCCGAGCGGCACCTCAGGCAGAGCGTCGGATCCTCGCGGAGCCCCGGGACCGTCCAGGAGAGCGACGGCAGGGGAGCGAGGCCGGGAATCGGCGGCTCCACGCCTCCTGAGACCATGGGCACTCCCCCGGGGGAGAATCACCCCCCTCCCTAATCCTCACCGGATAGGTCGTGAAACGGTACGGTCACCCCCTGCCGAGCGCACCCTCAACTAGCGGGCCCGGGAGGGGCGGGGAGACCGGGACCGTGGGGGAGCCTGGTCGTCCCATGAACGGGCAAAGTTAACCCGGACCCCAGGGGAGGCCCTCGAGGCGCGCGGGACCCTCCAAAAGAGGGTCGCATCTCCAGAGCTCGGAGCTCGTTCTGCCCTGCCGCGGTACCCCGGTCCGGAACGACGTCGCCCCGCCCCTCGACGAGCGGATCGCGCGGGCGCCGCCGGACGTCGGAGCGCTCGTGTCGGAGGCCCGCGACCGCGTCCGCTGGCCCCACCGAGGATTCCCTTCGCGTTTAGGACGGGCGAGCGGCCCTCGACGCCGACGCTCCTTGCGGCATCGAGCGGGACGGGACTCGGGGGGCCCGCTCGCCGCCGTTTTCATTCAAAATCGTATTATACGGAACCGAAGTGATTCCGCCGGTGCCACGAACGAGATCGGCTAGGCCGCGCCCACGACCGCGAGGTGCCGCCACCCCGGGGCTCGAGGAGCCGTGGGAAAGCTTGCGCGAGGCCTACCTCGGATTGCGTCGCCAATGGAGCGAGGTCCTCCGCCAGTTCGACCTCTCCCTCTCCGAGATCGGCGTCCTCGACCTGTGCGCTGGCGCTCCCGCGAAGGTCTCCGGGGTCGCCCGAGCGGTAGGGCTCACGCCGGCGGGAGGGACCGACGTCATCGACCGGCTCGAGCGACGCCAGCTGGTCCGGCGGGTCCCGCACTCGGTCGATCGACGCGTGGTCCACGTTCGGCTCACCCCGGCGGGACTGCGTCTCCACCGGGAGGCCAGGTCCGCACGGCGCGACGTCCTCCATGACGTCGGCCGGGCGATGACCGAGGACGAGCGGCGGGCCCTGGCGGTCGGCCTCGAGGGCCTGTTGGGTGCGATGCGGCGTCGCGGACGCTGAGGCGAGGGGACGGACGGATGCAGTACAAGTGGACGGTGCTATCGAACACGACCCTCGGAGGCCTCATGGCCTCGATCAACGGGACGATAACGCTGATCTCCCTGCCCGTGATCTTCAACGGTCTCGGGATCAACCCGTTCACCCCGTCCAACTTCACGCTGCTGATCTGGGTCCTCCTCGGCTACGGGGTCGTGACGGCGACCCTCTTGGTGACGGTCGGGAGGCTCTCGGACATGTGGGGCCGCGCCCGTCTCTACAACCTCGGGTTCGCCGTCTTTTCCGCCGGCTCGGTGCTGCTGTTCCTCACCCCGAGCGCGGGGGTCCTCGGCGGCTGGGAGATCGTCTCGTTCCGCCTGGTCCAGGCCGTGGGGGCCGCCTTCCTGTTCGCGAACTCCCCCGCGCTGCTGACCGACGCCTTCTCCCCGCGCGAGAGGGGCCTCGCCCTCGGCATCAACCAGGTGGCCTTCATCGGGGGCTCCGTCGTGGGCCTCGTCCTGGGGGGGGTCCTGGCAGGGGCCCCCACCTTCGCTCTGGCGGGGCACGCCGTTCCCGCCTGGCGGACGATCTTCCTCGTGAGCGTCCCGGTGGGCCTGTTCGGGACCGTCTGGGCCTACTTTCGCCTGCACGAGGTGGCGACGATCCGCAAGGGCCAGCGCCTGGACCTTGTGGGGAACCTCACGTTCGCCGCGGGGCTTACGGTCCTCCTGATCAGCATCACGTACGGCTTGCTGCCCTACGCGGGCCAGCCGATGGGCTGGTCGAGCCCCTGGGTCTGGACGGGGACGGCCGTCGGGCTCGCGCTGCTCGGGGTGTTCCTCTACGTCGAGGCCCGAGTGGTGGACCCGATGTTCGATCTCAGCCTTTTCCGGGTCCGGGCGTTCGCCGTGGGGAACGCCGCGGCGTTCGCGGGTTCCGTGGCCCGGGGGGGCATGATGTTCATGATGATCATGTGGTTCCAGGGGATCTGGCTCCCCCTCCACGGCTACTCGTTCTCGCAGACCCCGTTCTGGGCGGGGATCTACATGCTTCCGATGCTCGGCGGGTTCTTCGTCGCGGGCCCGCTGAGCGGGCGCCTCTCGGACCGGCACGGCGCGAAGTACCTGGCGACCGCGGGGATGGGACTGGGGGCGGCCACGTTCTTCGCCATGACCCTGCTCCCGTACGACTTCGTCTACTGGCAGATGGGCGCGCTGCTCTTTCTCCAGGGGTGCGGCATGGGGATGTTCGCCTCCCCGAACCAGGCGGCGATCATGAACGCGGTTCCCGCGGAGCGGAGGGGGGCGGCCGCCGGCATGGCGACCACGCTGCAGAACACCGGCCAGCAGTTCTCGCTCGCGCTGTTCTTCACGATCGTGATCGTGGGGATCGCGGGCGGGCTGTCGTCCTCGGTGAGTGGTGCACTCGCGGTGGCCGGCGTACCGGCGTTGGACCTTCCCGTCCTCTCCCACGCACTCTCGAGCGACCCCACCGGGGCGATCTTCGGGGCGTTCCTCGGGATCAATCCGATGGGCGTCGTCCTTGCGCAGCTCGGGCCCCACCTTCCGACGCCAATCCCGGCGTCGGTCGCTCAGATTCTTCTGTCGAAGCCGTTCTTTCCCACGGCGATCGCGCCGGCGTTCCTCGACGGGGTCCGGGAAGCGCTCCTCGTGGCGGGGATCCTCACCCTGGTGGCCACGGGGATCTCCCTGATGCGCGGGGAGAGGTACGTCCACGAAGAACGGGTATCCGCAAAGGGCGCCGCGCCACCGGGCACCGGGGTCCGCGAGGTCCCCGTCGGCGTGCCAGCGGCTCGCGTCGTGAGCGCCGATCCCCCGCCGATCCCGACCTCAGGGGCGACGGCGCAGGAAGAGGAGGATTGAGCGGCCGCTCCGTTCCGACCGGTGGTGGTGGCCCACGACGCCTCGCCGAGCGCCGAAGGGGCCTTCGACCACCCCGTCTCTACGGCCGCTGCGGGCCGGTCCCCTTGGACCTGGTAGCCGCATTCCAACCGCCGGTACTCCGCGCGAGGGGCCGGTAGTTCCCGTCTCGCCCGACCCGCTCGGCGACGGGCGCTTGACGAGGCCTTGTAACGCGCCGTCGACAAGGCCCGAGAAATCGGGGAATCCCTGGCACGACGGGAGGGCTGCGCGAAGGACCCCCCGTCAAGATGATCCTCGAGCCCCTAGGGGAGCGGCCCCCGGACCTCGTGGTGTCCGCCCCGCGCGGGCGTTCCCCCGTGGGCCCCTCCTCCTCGGGAGCGTGCCCGACGGGGTCGTGCGCCATGCCCGTGCGACGGCAGGGATCGTCCGTACGGAGGACCCGGTTGCCGGCCGTCGGGTGCCGCCGCACGGGACGGACTGGCTCGCTCCGTCCGTAAGCCCCCCGACCGTCGGGCACCGAGGACGAGGGCACGGTGGCGAGCCAGCGTCAGCGAGAGTGCCGAGCTCTGGGTGGGAGGGGAGGTGGGCCGAACGCGTTCCGGGACATCCCCACCCCCGCGCGCAAGCGGAGGTACGACGACGCGCACTCGGGCCGCCTACGAGGACCAAAAGGTCGACCGGGGCCCCAAGGACGCGGAGCCTCGGCGGTGGCGACGAGGTGATGAGGTACGCCGGACCCCCTCGCCAAATCCCTGGACGCGAGGGCCGGTTGCCAGAGGGGCGCCAGCAGCGTGTGGTGACCGCCTTGCCCAAAGAAGGTCGCCCCGGTCGAAGGCGGACTTCCACCGTGTTCGAAACCGGCCCGCGCTGTGCAGGGGAAAGGCCTCGAGCTTTCGCACGGCGCTCGTGTAGGGAGTCCGGGACCACGATCCGCAGCTTCCGTTCGCTCTTCGCAGCGAGGCGGATCAACGGTCCCTGTCGAGGTAAGAGCGGTCCGGGAAGACGGGGAGGTGGTTGTGCTGAGTCGGAGCGGTCCCCTGGGAACGGTCTTTTATCCCGACCGCTACGTGCGCGTGCTTGAGGAGGAGGCTCGTGCGGTCCTTCGCGGCGGCCGACGGCGCCATGGTCCCGGCCATGGAGAGCCCGGAATACGAACCTTGGTCCTCACACCGTGGGACTGTGGGGTAGCTTGGTCCATCCTTCGGGGTTCGGGACTCCGAAACGCCAGTTCAAATCTGGCCAGTCCCACTCGTCTCTCCCGCTTCGGTAGCCCTCCGCGCGCGCGCGCCGAGGCGGGGCGGAGGAGGAGGCCCTTAGCGCAACGAGGCGGCCAGCGAGCGAATCGCGTGCCCCCCACCCTTGAGGAACGGGCCGCCGTGGTAGGTGAAGAGCGACTCGGTCGCGAGCTGGCTCATCCTCCGCGCGGAGACCTGCGCGGTCGGCAGGTGGTGCGTGAACTCCTTCGGGGTCAGGACGAGCTCCTGGCCGTTGCCGAAGAAGAGGTCGCCCGAGAAGAGGAGCTTTCGCTCCGCCTGATAGAAGGCCACGTGGCCCGGCGTGTGGCCCGGGGTATGGTAGGCGATGAGACCGCCGGCAGCGTCGACCGTGTCGCCGTCCTTGAGCGTCTCGTCGACCGTGAACGGCTCGGCGGGTGGCGCGCCGGGTCCGTCGTAGGCAGGCTTCTGCGCGATGTAGGCAGCCTCGAGCCAGTGGGCGAAGGTGCGCGCCCGCGTCGCCTCGGCCATGGCGCGCAACGAACCGGTGTGGTCGCGGTGCAGATGCGTGAGGAGGATCTTCTTGATCGAGGACGGCTCGACGTGGATCTTCGCAAGGTAGGCGAGGATCGCGTGATGGGCTTCGGGCAGGCCGGTGTCGAGGAGCGTCCAGCTGTTGCCCTTGTCCTTGAGAAGGTAGACATGGGTGGAAAAGTCCGGAGAAGGATCGACGCCCTCCACGAGGTGCACACCCGCAACGATCTCGGCCATAGCTTGGCTCCGCGACCGGCAGGCGGCCCGAGATAAAGCGGATACCCCCCTCCGCGAGGGGGAGGGCAATCGACGCGGCCGGAAGGCGAGCGGTCGACCCCGAAGCCTACGGGCGGAGCGTCGTGGAGCCGGTCGCGGAGCGCGCATGCCAGGCGCGCCCGAGCGCCTCGACCGAGAGGCCGACATCCTCCGGGGGCAGGCCGCCAAAGTCGAAGATCCCCAAGAGTTCGTCCACCCCGACCTCGGCGTAGCGCCCGAGCCGCTCCGCCACCTCCTCCGGCGAGCCGAAGAGAGCGAGGTCCGCCTCCTCGAGCGCGTCGGGACTGGCACGAGCCGGGGAGGACTGCACCTTCTGCTCGAAGAAGGTCGAATGGGTGCGCAACCGGCTTTCGAGGTAGCTTCGGAAGGCGTGGCGGGCCCTTTCGAGGTGATGGCCGGCGTAGAGGTGCACGGCGGCCGCCACGCGCCCTGGGATCCCCGGCGGCAGGGAGCGGCGGTAGCTCGCGATCGCCTCGCGGAGTCCTCGGAGGTCGCTGAGCGTCGCGTAGGGGATCAGCGCAAGGCCCACGCCTCGGGCGCCGACATGGGGGATCGCCTCCGGACGCTGTGCCGCGATCCAGAGCGGGGGGTGGGGGCGCTGGACCGGCAGGACGTTGAGCCGGACCCGCTCGGACCCTTCGGGGGTCGCGACGAACTCCTCGCCGGCGAAGGCGGCGAGGATCGTGGTGAGGGCCCGGTCGAAGAGCTCGCGCTTGGCGGACGGCTCCACGCCGAAGCCCGCGAACTCGGAGGGGAGATAGCCGCTGCCGACACCCAGGTTGAGCCTCCCGCCGATGAGCCGATCGAGCAGGGCATACTCCTCCGCCACGTCGATAGGACGGTGGAACGGCAGCACGCTCACCAGCGAGCCGAGGCGTATCCGCCGGGTCCGCGCCCCGCAGGAGGCCAACAGGACCGCGGGGGAAGGGCACCCGCCACCTCCCCGAAAGTGGTGCTCGGCGACCCAGAGGCTCGAGAGTCCCGCGCGCTCGGCGGCCTCCGCAAGCAGCACGACCTCGCCGACCCGGTCCGGCGGCGCCGCGGCGGCGTCCGGGTCGTTGTCGACCACGCTGAAGGCCCCGAGGTGCACGTCGCCTTGGACGAGGGACGAATAGAAGTCGTTTTTCGCGCGGGGCAGGCGTGGCACCGAGACGGAATGAGGGCGTCGTCCTTGCCCGACCCGATGAGCCTTCCCGCTCTCCCCCTCGCCCCGGGGACCGGCCGAGGAACCGTACTGTTCGTCGAGGGGCCGGAGACCTGGAGCGTCCCGGAGCAGGACGCGGTGGTCCTCGCGGTCCGCGAAGGGTGGTGGCCACGTCTCGAGATAGTAAGTCAAGGTGTCCGCGCCTGCGTGACCGACGGGAGCGGCCTCGCGAGTCGGCCCTCGCTCGGAGTGGCGGCCGTGGGAGGCATCGACCGCGACCTCCTGCGCCCCGGCGAGGTCGTCGAGGTCGACGGGACCGCCGGGAGGCTCAACATCGAGGGGGTCTCCGAGCAACCGGTCGTCACCGCGCTTCTCGAGCGGGCGGACGGCAAGATCCTCCTCCTGCGAAGATCGGACAGGGTGGGCAGCTTCCGCGGCCGCTGGGCCGGGGTCTCGGGCTTCCTCGAGACCCCCGAGCCGCTCGATCAGGCGCTCACGGAGGTCCGGGAGGAGACCGGGCTGCCGCCCACGGCGCTCCGTCTCGTACGGTCGGGCCGATGCGTCCTTGCGCGCGACGGCGCGCGGGTCTACGTCGTGCATCCGTTCCTCTTCCGGGTCGAACGCGCGGAGGTCCGACTCGACTGGGAACACACGGACGCCGAGTGGGTCGACCCGGAGGAGATCACCCGACGGCAGACCGTCCCCAAGCTCGACAGGGTATGGAAGGCGCTCGCTGGCCCCGCCGACGCGAGGAAAAGCTAACCCAATCTGGTGGCGATGGACGGGAGCGTGGGCTGGTAGATCAGTTCGGAAGATCGCCGGTTTTGCAAACCGGAGGCCTCGGGTTCAAATCCCGACCAGTCCACTCCCGACGCGCCCCGCGTTAGGGCAGGCTTCGGCGCGAACGTGTCCGACCAGAGGAGGCGTTCGCCCCGGGCCACGCGGAGGCCGGAGGGCCTCTTTGTCGGCGCTCGTGGGCCGCGTCAGTCCTGGTGAGGGGCAATGGCCGCTTCAACGGCTCGGTCCGGGGCCGGCCCGGGGGAACCCCCGGAAGGGGTAGAGATCCCCGGCCGGGGTGCCACCCGTTTCTCCACCAGGTCGTAGATGTAACGCTCCCCGCGGCTCGCCGAGATCACCGCGCCCACCGCAGTGAGGCCTCCGGCGAAGAGGAACGCCTCCCCGAGCGCGCTGTGAAAGGCGGGGGAGATCGCGTTCGCGAAGAAGTGCGGCGCGAGCAGGGCCGCCGTGGTCCCGCTGGAAAGGGGCGTCCAGCCCGCCGCCTGGGAGGCGGCGAAGAGCAGGGTGCCCATCGGGTTGGCTCCGAGGAAGGCGCCGAAGAGCGCTCCGGTCGGGTTCGCGGAGATGTAGCCCGACAAGATCTCGAGGTCAGGGGAGCCCACCCCCGCGGAGCTCAGCGCCGCGTGGGCCGAGTTTCCAAGCCCGGCGGAGAGCCCCAGGATGACAATGGTGAAGAAGATCGCCAGCGAGACCTGCTGGCCCGTGTTCTGCAGGGTCGCGAGCATCCCGGACGCCGCCCCCCGGTTCTCGGGGGGAACGGCGTTCATGACGGCGGCGGCGTTCGGGGCGGCGAACATGCCCATCCCGATCCCCTGCACGTAGAGCAGGGAGCCCATCTGCCAGTACTGGAAGTTGAGCGGCAGGAGGGCGAAGAGAAAGAAGGTCGCCGAGGCGATGGTCATGCCCACAGTCGCAAGAAGACGGGGGCCCTGGCGGTCGGAGAGCCAGCCGCTCAGCGGGCCCGCGGTCAGGAAGCCTCCGATCATCGGCATCATGAGGATCCCCGCCCAGAGCGGGGTCTCGGAGAACGAGTAGCCGTGGAGGGGGAGCCAGATCCCCTGGAACCACACGACCAAGAGGAGCATCATCCCCCCGCGGGCGATCGACCCGAAGAGCGCGGCGGTCGTGCCCGAGGCGAACGAACGGACCCGGAAGAAGCCCAGCCGGAACATCGGGTCCTTTACCCGGATCTCGACGAAGGGGAAGGCAGCGAGGAGGACCACACCCAGGGCGAGCCCCCCGAGCACCCAGGGGTCCGACCAGCCGGTGGGATCGCTCCCGTGGGGCATGAGGCCGTAGGTCATCGAGACCAGGACGAGCGTGAGGCCGGCGGCGAACGTCACGTTCCCGCCGTAGTCGACCCGCTGGTTCGCGCGGCGGATCGAGGTCTCCTTGAGCTTGAGATAGGCCCAGACGGTGCCCCCGATGCCGATCGGCACGCTCACGAGAAAGATGAGGCGCCAGGTGGGCAGGACCAGGCCGAGGAAGTGGAGGTCCGGGATCGAGGCGAGGACCCCCCCGACCACGAGCCCCACCATCGACCCTCCGATGAAGGCGATCTGGTTGATCCCGATCGCCTTCCCCCGCTCCTCGGGAGGGAAGGCGTCCGTGAGGAGCGCCGCCGAGTTCGCGAAGAGGAACGAGGCACCGACCGCCTGGATGAGACGGAAACCGACCAGGGCCCAGGCGCCGGTCGTCCCGGTCCACGGGTCGGCGAAGAGGAAGAGCGACCCGGTGGAGAAGATCGCGAACCCCAGGTTGTACATCCGCGCGCGGCCCCACAGGTCCGACAGCCGACCGACGGTCACGAGGAGCGTCGCCGTCACGACGCCGTAGCCGAGAAGGAGCCAGATGAGGAGGGGAAAGCTCGTGGAAAGGAACGGGTTCACGTTGAGCCCGCGGAAGA
This sequence comes from Thermoplasmata archaeon, assembly GCA_021817605.1. Classification (GTDB taxonomy): domain Archaea; phylum Thermoplasmatota; class Thermoplasmata; order Lutacidiplasmatales; family UBA184; genus Lutacidiplasma. The sequence goes on from JAKAUN010000002.1 coordinate 87,344, forward strand.
TCACCGGCAGCGAGATCAGCACGATCGTGCCGTCGAGGGAGGCGAGGAGGGCACCGAGCGTGGTGTTGGACAGGACGGTCCACTTGTAGGCGGCCACGACCCAACCTCAGCTCTTCGCGCGCGAGGCGAGGACCCGACGCAGCTCCTCGCTTCCCCGACGCAGGGCGTCGAACCCCTCGGGGGTCATCGCGGCGGCGAGCTCTACCAAGATCCGGCGCACCTCGCGTGCCACGCGGCCGTGCACGCGCGCCCCCAGCGGGGTCAGCCGGACGATCGTGGCCCGTCGGTCGCTCGGGTCCGAAAGACGCCGCAAAAGCCGGCGGCGCTCCAGCCGGTCCATCAACTGGGTCGCGGCGGCGGGAGTGATATCGAGCCTCGCCGCGAGGTTGGTCGGGTGCGTGGGCTTCGTCGCGACGTGGTGGAGCGCTTTATAGTCCGTGAGCAGAAGGTCGTACGGAGCCAGGACCGCCCGAAGCTCCCGCTGGACGCTCCGAACGTTGGAGCGGTAGATGTCGAGCTCCGTCCCCTTCCACGGGTCCTCGGCCCGCGAGACGAGGCGCGCCGGGGCGAGGGTCCTGGAGGTCATGCCCCCATTCACTTAAGTGCTGTATATTAAAGCGCCGTAGTTCTTGGCGCGACGGTTTCGGGCAGCTCCCGACGCCCGGGGACCCCGAAGGGGGCCTCGAACGAGACCCCCGACAGGGGGCCGTACCCGTCCTTCTGTCGTGCACGGGAGGGAACCTCCCTCAGGGAGCGGTGAGGGCGGCCTCGTCTCCTGGCCGCAAGGAGATCCCCGGCGGCCGGGCAGGAGCATCGCCCCACTTGCCACGGACCGGGCCGATGGGAGCAGCCCGCAGCGCGCCGGTTGGAAGCGGGGCTCCGCTCTTGAGATATAAGGGAGGGGGGCCGTCTCGCGGCACGCCGTGCAACATTCATGCGTTTCGCGGAAAGCGGGTCGCCCCCAACGGACGGCCGTACACCGGAGGCGGGCCCGCCAGCGGAGGCGCCGCTCGACCGAGGCGAACCCCACGCGCCCCCCGCTCGCAGCCCCACCCTCTTCTACTGGGTCTTCGGGCTCGTCTTCCTGGGAGCCGATGGGGCCCTGGCGGCCTTCGTCATCCGATGGAGCTACGCCCCGTCCATCGCCCTCTTCGCGGTCTTCACCACCCTCCTGTTTGGAGGGTCGCTAGGGCTCGCACGCCAGATCACCTCGCTCCTCCAGAGGCGTCGGCCGCTCCCCCGCCTTAGCCGGCCCACCGGACGGTCGAAGGTTGCGCTTCTCTACACGACGATGAACGACGTCGTACCGGAGTGCCTTCTCGCGGTGCGCCAGGAGTATCCGTGCGACGTCTACGTGCTGGACGACTCCTCCGACCCCACCGCCCGGCAGACGGTGGATGAGATCGCCCGCGAGCGCGGGTTCGTCGTGGTCCGCCGCTCGCAGCGGCGGGGGTTCAAGGCAGGAGCCGTCAACGACTGGTTCCGGGAGCACGGCCAACGCTACGACTTTCTCGTCCTGCTCGACTCGGACTCCTACCTGCCCCCCGACTGGGTCGAGGAGGCCCTCCGCTACGCCGAGGAGCCGACGAACGGTTCCGTCGCGATCTTCCAGGGCCTGATCAACATCTGGAACCTCGACACCCGGTTCGTCCGCACGATCTCGCCGATGTCCCGGATGGGCCAGTTCGTCTGGGAACGCGGCCTCGCCAACGAGCTCAACGCGGTGTTCTGCTACGGCCACAACGTTCTGCTCCGGACGGCCGCCCTCCAGCCCCTCGGCGGGCTGGTCGAGGGCTACGTCTCCGAGGACTTCGCGACGGCGGTCGTGCTGGCCGAGCGCGGATGGCTTTCCAGGTTCGTCCCGCTGCACACCTACGAGGCAGTCCCGGAGAACCTGCGCGGCTTCCTCAAGCGGCAGCGCAAGTGGACCCGCGGCGCGATGGAGTTCTTCGACTTTGTCGGCCCGTCCCGTCGGCTCGCCCGGGGACAGAAGCTTCTGCTCTTCGAGACCCCTCTTGGCCACGTCACCAACCTGCTCTGGCCGCTCGCGATGTTCCTTGCCGTGTTCGGCTACTCGTCCAGCGGACCCCAGGCGCTCCAGTTCCTTCGGTCCCTTGCCGTGAACCCGCTCGGCACGATCTGGTCCGTGACCGTGTTCCGGTTCCTGATCCTCCTGACGGCTGCCTCGGCGGTCCCCGCGTCGCTTGTGCGCTACCGCGCCGGGATCACCTGGGCCGAGGCCCTACGGCACCGTTGGCTCAGCGGCGCGCTCTCCGCGATCCTGCAACCCTACGAGCTGCGGACGATGGTCGGTTACCTGCTCACCGGCTTTCGAGACATCCCCGTGACCCCGAAGAGCGAGAGGACGCTCTCCCGCCGGGACATCCTGGGTATCTCGGGCCCCACGTTGGCCGTGGGGACGGCGCTCACCGCGGGCATTCTCGTCCTCAACCCTGTCGGCGGGATCTTCAACCTCACTTGGCTTGCGCCGATGATGCTTGCCCCGCTCGTCCTGTTCGCGGTCGAGGGCGAGCGGACGCTCCCGCCCCCCCGAACAGTTCCCATGCCGACACCGGCCCCCTGCCGCGTCGCCGATGTCGACGGGACGTATGCCTACCTGGTCTCTCAGCGCCGTGAGCCGAGCCTCCGGTGAGCTTCCCACGCCGGGCCGCGTATCGCTCCACCGGTCCCGATCGACGCGCTTGGACGGCGCTTGGCGCTGGCGGTCCTTCGTGGGCGGGTCATGGTCCACCTGCTCCACGGAGGAGGAGGCCTCACCAGCTCTCTTGAGCCGCCCCCGGGCGGAACCGAGCGCTTACGGCCCCCTCCGCCCCGTCGCCCAGGTGCACTTCGCCCAGCGAGCGACTAACCCTGCGGCCGCCCCCTCCGGGCAGCCGCACCGACCGCCGCCTCCTGCAACGGGCCGGCCAAGGTCCGGTGCCGCGACGGCTGCGAGGAGCCAGCGAGACCCGTCCTCGGGGGCCCATGGCGTGGGGAGACCTTCCGGGCGCCCGCTGAGGACGGGCTCACGTACACCGCCCGCTCTGCTCGGACCGCTATAGGCCCCCCTCCTTGCGCCCCGCGGGGGGGGGGCGCTGGCAGCTCTCCCGCCCCTCAGGGGCGGGCCGGCCCCTGCTGAGACGAAGAGGGCGCCTCGGAGGTCGTCCGTCGGTGAGAGAGCCCGACAGCGATGCCGCCGAACAGCGCCCCGCCGACAATCGCGCCGATGGCCAGGTAAAGGACGCTGGTGAGGACGCTGCTGAGCGCGATGTAGCCGAACTGCTGCAGCAGGAACACCACGACGAGCCCGAGAACGACCCCCGAGGCCGACGCGCTCGAGGCGGCGCTCACGAGGGACCTCCCGGCGGCGTCCCGGCCGAGGTGTTCTCCGGTGGCGGTGTCGCCTCACCCGCAGCGGGGCTCGCGGGCGGGACGGGCGGCGGAGCAGACGGCGGCGGAGGCGAGGCCCGCCTCCCGCCTCGGGCCGTTCGGAAGGCGGCGGCGATGTAGTAGGCCTCAAGCACGAAGAGGATCAGGAGGACGACCACGAACCCGGACTCGAGGGAATAGGGGGCCCTCGCGTCCACGTAGAACGGTTCGCTCCAGACGGTCGAGCCGTTCTTGTCGAGGAGGCTGGCGGTGAGCTGGAAGGCGCCCTCGATCACCTGGTAGAGCGAACCGAACGACCAGTTGATCTCGGCAAACCCGGCCCCGGCCAGTGACTGGGGCGTGGGGTGCGCCGGCGTGATGCTCGACTCGATGACGACGCCGAGGTACGTGAGCGTCAGCGACGCGTTCGTGACGTGGGGTCCCTGCGTCACCGGTTCGACGTAGCCGAAAAAGACCCTCGCCTTCTGACCCGGCGTCAGAGTGAACGCGGTCGTGGGGCTGTGGGCGGAGGAGACGTTCGTGCCGTCCCAGGTGACCCCTGCGCGGAACGGCGCAGCGGGTGCCGCCGGGGCAGCTTGCAGGGCGACGCTGCCGCGGACGGGGGTGGCGAAGGCCGAGGGAGCGCCCACGGCGAGGACGAGAACGAGCGCGAGGGCAGCGACCGCCGCCGTAGGGATCCTGCGAGCTCTTGGTGAATCCCGACCGCGACCCATCCGTATCGGGTTTTCCCCAAGGGCTCTTGGAATAAGTACTGTACGGTCGAGACGGCGTTGGATCGAAGCCTCCTCGGAACCCCCGGTTTTGATTCACGCTGCCGCGGAGTCCACGAGGCGTTCGTCGCCTCGAAGGGGGCGCGGCTCCTCGCGACGACTCCGTTCTTCGGCGAGTTCACCTCCGTGGCGCTGATCGCCGGGCTGGGCCCCGTCGATCGGTTTCCCGACAACGAGCGGCTCGGCACGTATACCGGCCTCGTCCCGACAAGAACCCCGTCGAGCGAGACGTCCTTCCAGGGGCACGGGAAGGAGGGCTCCAACGCTCTCGTCCAGTGACCGCGTGGGGAGGCGTCCTGGCCGCACCGACGGCAAGAGACGACGGACGACGTGAACGGGAACGCGAAGCGCTGGGGCCGGCGGCGAGGCTAGCAGAAGGGAAACGTCGCCGAAGCGGCAAGCTGCTCGAGATCTTCTACGCGGTGGGGAAGCGAGGCACCCCTTACCCTCCAGAACTACCGAGCCCATGCACGAACCCCGCGAGGCCGTACGACGGTCGCCTGCCGGTGGTTGGGGGACGGCGAGACGGAGTCGGTGTTTGTGGACTTCGTCGTGCGCTCATAGCCCGGACAAATGTGTGCTGGGCCGACCTCTCACCGTGGAGGGGCGACGTGAGAGCGGCCGCGAGCCGGGCGAAGCGACCATGAGTTGGTTCAAGCCAGAGGCACGGACCTGCTTAGGCCCAGGTGATGGGAAATCCAAGGATGGCCGCTCCCGCCGTGGCCTGGAGGCAATAGTCGTACGATGTCGCGGTGAGCGATGCCCCCGTCGTTGTTTTGAGAGATATGGAATTAGCGGGTGTGCTGCAGTTCCCCGTGGTCGGATCGGCGCTGGGCGCGCCAGTGGAGGCTGAGGGGAGGAGGTAGAGGGCGGTCGCCCCCGATGGGAGCGAAAAGGTGGGGGTGAGCGTGCCCGCGGTCGCTACCGTGAACGCAGGAGCAGTGGGGCAGTTGAAGACCATGGCCGAACCTGCGGGCGTACCTGACGCCGCGCTATCGGCCGAGTCATAGGTCAAAGTAGAGCAGGTCGCGGTCACTCCTGACGACGACGGCGCCGTTGCCGACGGGAAAGTCTGCGTCAGGCTGTAGGACACTGCGGCTCCCGCCACACCTAGCACGACCAGGAGGATGCCGGCCAACAGTCCCGCGCTCAGTCGCTTTGCTGCTCGTTCCGATCTCATCGTACTTCTCCCATCCTTTGTCCACCTTAGGACTGCAAGAGGAGGCTGAGCCCGACCTGCGCCGCCCCGAGGACGGCGACCAGCGGGAAGATCGTGCGAAACACGTGCACGAGCCCGTCGTAGCTCAGCTGCCGGCTCATGAACTCCGCGACCGGCAGGGCAAGGACCACCCCCGCGAGGGCGGCCGTGCCGTAGCTCGAGGCCACGCGACCAAGCCAGCTTCGACGCCCAAGGCCGCTCCCACGGCTCCCACGCGGAGAGGGCTTCCTCGAGGCAGGGGCCTGCTCTCCCGTGGCCTCGGGCCCGAGGTCCCGTGTCGTGTCGACACCCGGCGCCGCTTCTGCCAGTACTGCGGCAGAGAGCGGCTCTTCGGTTATCGAAGACGACACGGGCTCCTCCGGGACCTCGACGGCGAGCCCGGGGGACGCTGAGGCGCGGAGGTCGACGGACGTCTCGTCCCTCGGGAGCCCCTCGCCCGCAGCTCGCTGCTCCCAAGGAAGTACGACCTTGTAGACCTCTACGGGGACCTTGACATGCGGCAACTCCTGCGTCGCCAGGCGGACGAGAGGAAGATCGAGGAGGTAGCGGACCCGTTCGAAGACCTCGCCGGTAAGGCAGACCCCGCCGGGTTCGGCCAGAGGCTAGATCCAGCCGACCACGTCCACCGCCTCGCCGGCGACATCCCATCCTGAGCGCAGGAGGGTGCCGACGTGCACCCCGATCTGAAGGGAAAGACGCCGGGCGCTCGGGCGGCCTCGGTTGACCGCGCGGAGAGCCCCCTGGATCTCGACCGCGCAGCGGACCGCGTCGACGGCGCTCGAGAACTCGACGAGGAAGGCATCCCCGACCGTCCGCGCCTCTTCGCCGTGGAACTCCTGGAACTTGGCCCGAAGAAGCTCCCGGAGGTCCCCCGGGACCCCACCGGAGCTTCCGGGGACCCGGGCTGCCGGCGACGGAAAACCCGTGAGGTCCGTGTAGAGGACGGCGGTCGGACGGACGACTCCGGCCACGATTTCGAATCGGGCCGGTTACATTAACCCTGCGAGCGCACAGGCAATCGGCGCCCCGACCCCTTCGGGCTGCGGTTCAGCTGAGACGAAACACCCGGCGCAGGCGCTCGCGCAACGGGGCGGCGGGCAGGGCACCGACCACGCGGTCGACCAGACGCCCGCCGTCGAAGAGGAGGAGTGTCGGGATCGCCTGCACGTTCCATCCGCCCGCGATCGCGGGTTCCTCGTCGGCGTTGAGCTTGCCGAACCGGACGGAGGGAGAGAGCTCCCGCGCGAGCCCCTCGAGGATGGGGGCCATCGTGCGGCAGGGCCCGCACCACGGAGCCCAGACGTCGACGACGGCATGGGGATTGCGCCGGAGAAACTCGGCATAGCTCGCCGAGGTCAGATCTTCGGGGACGGGCGGAGCGCGGTCCGCGGCCTCCGCAGCCGATCGCTGCCGGACGAGCTGCTCGAGCCGTCGCGCCCGCAGCTCCGCAAGCTCTGGGTCCACCGAGTCGTCAGCGGCCATCGGGCTCCCCTTCGCCTGGACTAGGGGACGGCTCCCTTTGAGCGCTCCCCTACCCCCCGGAGCTCCGGAGGCCGCGTCGGGGCAGCCCTCGAGGGCTCAGGTCGGCCACTCGAGCCGGACGGGGGCGTCGGGTCCCTCGAACGGGACGAGGGCCTCGACCAGCTCGTCCTCGAACCAAGCGAGGACGATGAAGTACCAGCACAGCGCGATCAGCAGCAGGGTCTCGGACGAGTCGCTCTGTGACGAAACGACCACCGCCCCGCCGCGGAGCGAGCCGTGCTCGGCGGCTGGTTCGATATGCAGGACCTCCTCGTCCCGCTCGGAGACCAGCTTCCAGGATGGGAGGATGTGGCTGACGTGCTGCAACCGATAGGACGGGCCCTCCCGGAGGCGGATCTCGTGGCTTCGCAGGTGCGCGGTGACCTTGGCGAGCGGTTGCGGCTGATCCCGGAGGCGGACGGTGATCGTCGGGGCGAGGAAGCCGGCTCGCTTGAAGGTCCAGGCTCCGTCGGCCGTCGCCGCCGTCGCGAGGGAGCCTCCCCGCGCGTTCCATGCGAGGCTGGCGACCGTGGCATCCCCCGAGAGCAGGGAGAAACCTGCGGGGCTTTCGGCGGTCCTCAGCCAGCGCAGGGCCGTCCGATCGACCGACGCGAAGGGTACGAGGTCCATCGGGGACCCCACCTGCCGGCGCGCTCTTAACGAGAGGGGAGAGCCGCCTCCCGCGGAGAGGCGGGTCGCTTCCCGACTCCCCCGCCGTCCGGGGGAAGCGGGGGGACCTACCAGGAGAACGGCACGCCGTCCCGGGACTCGATGACCTCGATGGACGGGGCGACCTCGCGCAGAAGTTCGGCGTACCGGCGCGACGGCTGGCCGGTGTGCACGGGGACCAGATAGCGCGGGTTGGCCCTACGGACGAGCTCGACGAGCTCCTCCTGCGTCGCGTGGCCGCTCGCATGGTGCCCCACATCCTCAGGGTGGTCGAAGGTGAGCCGTTCGCCGCCGCCCGGCACAGGGACGTGGCGGAAGCCGATCGGCCGCATCCCTGCCCAGTCGATCCAGGCCTTGAGCCGCCGGAAGTCGAACTCCTGCTCCTCCCCGTGCGCCTCGCTCGAGGAGTAGAGCCACAGGCCTCCGGGCGTTGCCCCTCTCAGGTCGACCAGGTCGTTGCAATCGAAGAAGCTGAAGCAGAGGATCCAGCGTCCTGGGTTGGCCTCTACGTCGACCGGAGAGAGGTGGGCGTCGCCGTAGCGGCTTCGGACGAGCTCGAGCCATCGGCCCTCCCGTCCGGCCGACGGCTCCTCGAGGATCCGCATGCCGCCGACCCCGAAGTCCACCTCGACCGCGGGATCGACGCTGTGGAGGTAGGTCAACAGGTGGGCGTCCTTCGGGGTGAGGACGAGCTGACGACCGGTGGCCAGGGCTATCGAGCGGAACGTGCGCAACCGCTCCACGTTGCGCGGGCCGAAATCGGCGACGACGATCTTGCCGTGGTAACGCTCGATGTCGGCGCGGCAGTTGCTCTCGACATCCTCCTCCGTCGTGCCCCCGCTCTCCGGGCGGGTCCCGGCGGGCCTCAGCCGGGTCCCCTCCGCCACGAGGATCTCGGGGCGGCGCCGCTCGAGCGCCCTAAGGAACTCCTCGCTCTGCGCACGGTGCTCGCCGTGGAAGCGGAGGTCACCGGTATAGGCGATCAACGCCCCGTCGGCCTCCAAGAGGAAGGCGGAGGCGCCGTAGACGGAGTGGTCGACCGGCTGGGACCGAACGCCGACGCCCTCAAGGGTGGACGGAGCGGGGAGCGGATCGCTCGGCTCGAAGGCCGTGCGCTCCCCGAGGGGAGAGCTTCGGAAGAGGGAGGCGAACTCGGAGGAGACCTCGCCGAAAAGGCGGAACGGCCGGACCGATCGGGGCTCTCCGCGGTCCGACTCGAGGAGGCGTCCCGGCAGGGAGTCGCCCGGGGTCGGCGGGCCGGTCCGCGCGCGGCGCGGGGCAAGGTAGGTCACCTCGTTGGTGAGGTCGGGACGGCCGGTCTCCTGCCAGGAGCGCAGGATCGCGAGGCTCATCGGCGTGAGGAGGACGGGGATCTCCGGGTGGAGGAAGGACACCGCACCGCAGTGGTCGAGGTGGCCGTGCGTGAGCAGCACGGCGGTGGGACGCGCTCCCGACCAGTCCCGGTCGCGGCGCGGATAGTCGTGGGGAGGGAACAGATCCTCACGGTACCAGCCCTTCTGGCGGGGCAGCAGGCCGAGCTCAAGGTAGTCGACCAGCCCGCGGCTCGGTCGTGGCTTGAGGAACTCCTCGTAGTAGCGCGACATCTTCGAGTAGTTGGTCCCGAAGTCGAGGAGGAGCCGCGCCTCCCCCTGCTCGAAGAGGAGCTTTGTGCCGCCGATGCCGGCGGCTCCGTCGAAGACGGTGAGGCTCGCCGCCCGACCCACGCTTCCTCCGCCGGGCGAACATCGGCCTCGGTTGTAACTCTGCCCGTGCGAGGTCCTGGCCGCCGGAAAGCGCTTTTAGGCGCGTGGCCCCGGGGACGAGCCGTGGACGAGGGACTCGACCCGATCCTGATCCAGGTGACCATCCCGCTGCCGGTCCCCATGATCCACGGGGCGCTCCTGGATGCCAAGAAGCTCGAGGCTTGGCTGTGCGAGCATGCGTCGGTCGACCCCCGGCTCGGCGGCGATTACCATCTCGTCTTCCAGGGCCCGCCGGCGTTCGAGAGCCGGGGTGCGATCACCCATCTCACCGCGGACGTGGACGTCGGCTTCCGCTGGCAGGCCCCTCCGCCCTTCGAGGCGCTCATGAACTTACCCGAGCCGCGGACCGGCGTCTACGTCCGGCTCCAGGAATCCCCCGAGGGTGTCGACGTCACCCTCGAGCACTCCGGCTGGGGCGGCTCGCCCGAGTGGGAGGAGGCGCGGTCCTGGCACTTCCACTTCTGGGAAGAGCGGCTCAACCGCCTCAAAGACTACCTTATCCGGGAAGCCTACGGCTGAGGGGGAGAGCGGCTCAGCCGCCGCCGGGGACGTATTTTCGGCAGCCGGCCTCTCCGCAGAGCCGGCAGGGGCCCGCCGGGACGAGGCGAAATCCCCCGGATGCCGCGATCGGACGGACGAGCATGTGATGCGTCGGGAGATGCCCGCAGCGGCATCGGCCCTTGGCAAGAGGAACCTCGGTTGTCGTGGCCACGGGGCCCGCCATGCAGAGGGCGAGCGTAGCGCCGCGAGAAAAGCGTTCTGTGTTTCTTCTTCCCGGCGCGCGGGGCTCTTCCTACCGGGAGCTCTCCCTCGGAGGAGGGTCGATCCCCTACCCGCCCGACATCGTGAGGTTCGGCCCGCCAAGGCTCGGCCGGCGCGCGGGACCGAGGCCGGGCCGTTCCCTAAGGGAGGGCCTCAAAGCCCGAGCTCCTGATGGCGATGACCGGCGGTCCTCGGGCGGCTTCCGGCCCAGGCCCGAGGAGGAAGGAGCTGATGCTTCTGGGAATCCTGAGGGGGAGTGCCTGGGTCCCGGCCCTTTCCCCTGACCGCTGACGGGCCAAGCCTCGACGCACGGACGGACCCGTCGTTGGGGAGGCCAGGCTGACGAGCGCACTCTATCTGCCCGGAAGTCGCGGGCCGCCCGGACCCGTCCTCACGCCCCGCCCAGAGGCGGACCGTAGGCACGGGCCCCTTCCACCTACCCTGACGAAGGGGAGTCCCCGACGACGCGCGACGTGGACCGCCGCGGCGGCGCCGCTTTAGCTTCGGCTCGGGTTCCTGCTCCGTGGAGATCGCCGGCTGCGAGCTTCCCGACGACTGTCTGGTCGACCTCGAGCACGAGGTCTGGTGGCGTTGGGAGCCGGACGGCCGGTCGGCACGGATCGGCCTCCTCGCCCCCCTCGCGGCATTCGCCGGGATCTTCCGCGAGGTCACGTTCCGACCGGTGGCCGGGACGATCCCGAAGGGGCGGAGCGTGGCGACGGTCGAGAGCGTGCGCTACACCGGGGCCGTCAGGGTCCCGGTCGATGCCGAGCTCCTGGAAGTCAACCGCGGGCTGGTCGGGCGTCCCCGCTGGATCAACGACCGCCCCTACGCCGAGGGGTGGGTCGCACACCTTCGCCCGGTCTCACCGGAGGCGCCCGCGCGACTTCTCGAGCGACCCGAGGCCGCCCGCGCCCGCCTCGAAGAGACGATCCGCACGCGGCGGATCCGCTGCTGGCCGAAGGCCCCGGATGTCGAGCTCGTTGAGGTCGGTGTCGAGTGCTCGGCCGTGCTCGCGCGCCTCAACGAAGAGCTCGGCCGCCGCCCTCCAGGGGAGGCGGTCCTCCTCGTCACGGACGATCCCACGAGCCCGATCGAGATGGAACGCTGGTCCGACCAGACCGGCTATCCGCTGCTCGCCCGTCGGTCCGAGGGGACGCTCTGGCAGTTCCTGGTCGAGAAGCTCGCCCAACCACTCCCGCGGCGCCGACGCGGCTAGGGAGGACTACTTCTCGATGGGGGTCCGGATGAGATTCCCCCACTCGGTCCACGACCCGTCGTAGTTGCGCACGTCGGAGAATCCGAGAAGGTAGCGCAGCACGAACCACGTGTGGCTCGACCTTTCGCCGATGCGGCAGTAGGTGACGGTCGGCATCCCGGCGCGGAGGCCCTGCACCCCGTAGAGCGCCTCGAGCTCCTCGCGCGACTTGAACGTCCCGTCGTCCCGGACGGCCTGGGCCCAGGGGACGTTCTTGGCTCCGGGGATGTGCCCCCCGCGCTGGGCGTGCTCGTTCGGGTACTCCGGTGGCGCGGTGACCTCCCCGGTGAACTCCTTGGGACCCCGCACGTCCACCAGCCCCACCTTGCCCGCCTTGACCTGCGGAAGCAGCGAGCGGACGTCCTCGAGGTAGGCCCGCAGCGCCGGGTCGGGTTCCTGCGCCGTGAAATGGCTCGTCGGAGGCGGAGGGACCTCGCGGGTGAGCGGACGGTCCTCGGAGATCCACTTCTTGCGGCCGCCGTTCATCAGCTTCACGTTCCCCACGCGGTAGTAGGCGAAGACCCAGAAGGCGAAGGCCGCGAACCAGTTGTTGAAGTCGCCGTAGAGCACGAGCGTCGACTCCTCGGAGATGCCGGCCTTTCGGAACAGCGCCGAGAGGGCTTCGCGGGAGAGGAGGTCGCGGCGCACCGGGTCGTTGATGTCCTTCTTCCAGTCGAACAGCACCGCGCCGGGGACGTGGCCGAGCTCGTAGTTGGCGACCGGGTCGTAGTCGACCTCGGCGACGCGGACCTTCGGGTCGCTGGCGTGGGCGGCCACCCAGTCGGTCTCCACCAGGACCTCGGGATGGGCGTAGGCGGACATGGTCGGGCGGCTTCTGGCCCGAAGGGATAAAGCTCCGAGCTTTCGCCCGCCGGGCCGAGACGAGCCCAAAAAACGGTCGCTCTACCCGCGTCGGCCGCGCTTGGGGAGAGCGGCGTCGGAGATCTCGATGGTCTCCGGATCGAAGCCCAGCCGAGCGAGCTCCTCGCGGATGCGCGCGCGATGGTCCCCCTGCAGGTAGACCTCGCCGTTCACCACCGAGCCGCCGGTCGCCAGGCGGTTCTTGAGCGCTCGCGTCGTCTCGGCGAGGTCGACCCCCGTCGGGAAGCCGGAGATGACCGTGGCCGGCTTGTTGTAGCGCCGTGGCTCGGCGCGGACCCGGATGCGGGCGGTCTCTCGGTCGAGCGCGGATAAGATCTCGTCGAACTCTTCGTTACCCATGGTAGAACATGCCCGCGGAGGCGGCTCTCAGGCAGGGGCCGGTCGCGCCCGCCCGTCGCCGAGCAGGCCACCGGTCCTTGCGACGGGCAGGAGCTGCTCGCGAAGGCACCGACCCGGCCAGGCAGCCACCCTGTTTGAACGTTTCCCCATCTGAGCTAGGCCTCCCCCCAGCGGTAGAGCCGTAACGTCACCGCCAGTCCCACCAGAGCGCACGCCCCGAGGAGGCCGGCGTAGACGAGCATCTGCGTCGGCGTCGCGGGAGTGATCCCGAGCGCCCCCTGGGCGAGGAGCGCGGCGTACGTCGTCGGGAGGAACCGCGCGGCATCCTGCCAGAGCGGCGGCAGCACCGTGAGCGGGTAGTAGAGCGGGGAGAGCATCCCCAGGATCGTGAAGGTGAGGTTGCCGACCGGCCAGATCTCCCGCTGCGTCCTCACGCGGCTCGAGATCGCGATCCCGATCGAGGAGAAGAGCACCCAGAGGACCATCAGGCATCCGACCAGGACGAGCAGCGCGTAGAGCGTGAGGGGGTGGCCCTGCGCGCCGCCGACCCAGAAGAGGAGCGCGCCGAGGACGGCGAGGGCGGGGATCATCGCGATGAGGTTCGAGAACGCGATCCCGAAGAGGTAGCGGATCCGCCCGAGAGGGCTCGCTACGAAGAGGTCCTGCAGCGAGCACTCCACCCGCCAGGTGGCGCTGTCGCCGAGCACCCAGGAGCCGATGTTCTGCATCGTGAAGAGCATCGCTCCCACGATCTCGAGGGGACGGTAGGACGCCGGCGAGATGAGCGAGAGGAAGTAGAGGAAGATGAACGGGAGGAGCACCGGGGTGATCGTCACCGCCGGGTTCCTCGAGATCCACCTCCAGCCGACAAGGAGGAAGGCGGGGAGCGCCCGCCCGGTCCGTGGCACGTCGGGGAGCGGGGCTCGAGCGGGAAGCGTCGGCGCGGCCATCAGTTGCTCCGCACCGTGCGGCGGGCCCAGACGACCGCGAGGAGGAAGAGCGCGAGAGCCTCCACGGCGAGCCCGATCGCGGCGAGCGCGACCTCCCAGGCGGGGAGCGTCGCGCTGCCGATCGCCCGCTGGAGGAGCGCCGCCGCGGCGCTCGGAGGCATCAGAAGGACGATCGGGCGCAGCTCGCTGGGGAACAGTCCGATCGGGTAGAAGACCGGAGGCAGCACGCCGAAGACGTTGAAGAACAGGCTCGAGTAGGCCCAGATCGCCCGGTTGTCGCGGAACTGCGTCGAGAGGACGTAGCCGATCGACGCCGCGGAGATCCACACGGCAACCGACACGCCGAGGAGGAGCAACGCCACCCCCACGGTCAGATGGACGACGAGCTCGGCGAGGACCGCCACCGCCACGACGGGAGGCAGGTAGACGAGCAGGACCCCGGCCGACATCCCGAGGAAGTACGCCTCGGGGGTGAGCGGGCTGGCGAGGTAGAGGTCGCTCGCCTTGTGATCGATGCGGACGTAGGCGGCCTCGTTGAGGACCCTCTGGCCCATCGTGAACATCGAGAAGACCACCGCACCCAACAGTGCTACGCCGATGAGGCTGGGGTTGAGGACCCAGACGAAGACGAGCAGCACCCCCTGCACGATCATCGAGGTCGCCATCGCGAGCTCCTCGTGGATCTGGACCAAGAACTCGGTCCAGAGGAACGCGCTCAGCCCGCCGAACGGGCGCGGGATGACGACCCGGTCAGTCCGCATCGATCGAACGCCCCACGACATAGAGGAACGCCTCCTCGAGCGTGACGGGGCCCACCGTCGCCGTGAGCCGCGAGCCGACGGCCAGGGCCATGAGCTCGCCGAGGCGCTCGGGCGCCACGATGACGGTGAGGCCGGCCCCGTCTGCCACGCAGGTGCCGAAGGAACGGAACCGCTCGATCTCGCCGGCCCCCTGCGGCATCGACACCTTGAGGGTCCCGCCGACGGCGCGCTTCAGGTCCTCGGCGCTCCCGCTCACGAGGACCTCGCCCCTCTCCACGATGTAGAGCCGGTCGGCGAGGGCGTCGGCCTCGTCCAGGTAGTGGGTCGTCAGCAGGATCGTCGAGCCACGCTGGGTGAGCGTTCGAAGCGAGTCCCAGACCCCCCGGCGGGCGAACGGGTCCATCCCGATCGTCGGCTCGTCCAGGAACAGCAGCGGGGCCTCGGTGGCGATGACCGTAGCGACCATCGTGCGCTGGCGCTGTCCGCCGGAGAGGGTGATGGAGAGACGGTCGCCGAACTCGGTGAGCCCCATCCTCTCGAGCGACTCCTCCGTACGCGAACGCGCGGTCTCCCGCCCGAACCCGCGGGCCCTCAGGTAGGTGTAGACCTGCTCGCGCGGGGTGAGGTGGAAGAACGGCTTGCCCTCCTGCGGAACCACCGCGATGAACGGGCGGACCTTCTCCGGCGTGCGGTCGACGTCGAACCCGAAGACCTCGATGGAACCGGAGGTGGGCCGAAGGAGCGTCGAGGCGATCCTGAGGAAGGTCGTCTTCCCCGCCCCGTTGCGCCCGAGCAGCGCGACGCGCTCGCCCCGTCGGACGTCCATCGAGACGCCCGCAAGGGCCGTCACGGCCGGGGCCCCCTTCGAACGGTAGATCTTGCGAAGCTCGGTGCTCCGGAGAGCCTCGTCGCTCATCGGCTCGGACGGACCGCGCGCCCCGTCGCCGGGGCGGCGCCCGGGCGCTGGGGTCCGGCCACGCGGGCTTCTGGCACGGCGCCCCCGCTTGGGAGCGCGTCGTTGGCTCGCCGTTTCACGTCCTCGCCAGCTAGCCTCACGGTTTAACCTCTCGTTAGGTCCGTGAAGGACGGCGGGAGCGGTCCTCGCCGGGGTAGGCCGCGGCCGATCTCAGCGGCCGGGGCGGCCGGGCCCGTTCTCGGGCGGCGAGGAGACCTGCCCCAGCTCCGGCAGCTCGGTCGTTCCGCTGAACGTCTCCAGCAGCTCGGTCGGGCGCAGCCCGGGAGCGCGGGAGATGTCGACCGGGGCGAGGCCGGGGAAGGTCGACCTCCAGCAGATCCGTTGGAACGGGCGCACCAGCCATTTCGGGAGGTTGAGCGAGCGGCCGATCGTCTCCACATCGTCCTTGGCAAGCTCGCCGATGAGCGCGAGGAGGAGGAAGTAGACGGCGAAACCGATGAGCACCGCCACGAACAGCTGGAGGCCCGAGCTCGGGGGAAAGACATCCGTCCGGTCGAGGAACGAGATGTGAAGGCGGTTGATCAGCGAGAACGAGCCGAACGCCCCCGCAGCGCTCACCGTGATCCTCGCGATGGACGCCGGGTCGACGTGCACCCGGATGAGTCGCTCCATGTAGTAGGTGTTGAGGGCGAGCGCGGCCGCCGAGGAGAGGAGGACGGCGACGGACGCGGCGACCACCCCGGTCGACCAGAGACCCCGCAACGGCCCCCACGGGGGGAGGAAGAGGTAGGTCGCCACGATCAGGACGAGCACCTGCGTGGCGGTGAGGTAGAGCTCGAGCTTCTGGCGGCCGATCGCGTTGATGCTCGTCTGGATGATGTTGCTCAGCGCGAGCGGGATCGCCGCCACGACCAGGATCGCGAGGGGCAGCGCCGCCTCGCTCGCGTAGGTGTGGTTGGTGAAGACGTTGAGGAACGGGTAGCGGTAGGTGACCAGCGCCACGACCCCGGGGACGAGGAGCATGGCGGTGTAGCGGAGCGACTGCCAGGTGACCCGACGCACCGACTGGAACTCCTGCTTACGATGGAGGCCGGCGAGGTACGGGAACAAGGGGGTCGTCACCGCGAGGGGGAACGACAGGACGAGAATCGCCCAGGCGTTGGCGGCGAGGAAGTAGGAGAACTCGCTGGAGCCGAGCGCCCCCCGGACGAGCAGGGGGACCATGTTCCGGACGAGGTAGCTGAGCACGAGGCTGCCCATGAGGGGTAGGGCGAAGCGGAACATCCGCGCCCCTTCCGACCAACGCACCTTCCCCAGACGTGGCAGAACGGCCGGGAGGCTGAAGACCGCCGAGGAGGCGGCCCCGATCGCGTAGGCGAGAGTGATGCCCTCGACCGTGGGCATCCTGTAGGCGATGAAGATGAGCACGGGAAGGCGGGTGATCGACTCGACCAGGAGCGGAAGCTGTCCGTTGAGCGCGTCGCCGAGCCCGACGTACATCTGGTTGCGGACCGTCGAGAACGACCAGAAGACCGGGAGGGTCAGGAAGACCCCAAGCCAGACGAGGTCGCCCTTGCCGAGGAAACCGGGGAGCGTGAAGAACAGCAGCGCGCCGGCGACCGACACCATCATGACGCGCAGCACGAGGTAGATCGACGTCGACTCCGCCGCCGACTGGCCACGGGCGAGGAAGTAGGTGTACGCCGTTCCGATCCTTAGGGTCCCGATGCCGTTGACCGACGAGGCGATCAGAAGGAAGAGCTGCGCCGTCCCGATGAGCGCGGCGCCGGACGCCCCGTGGATATGCTTGTAGAGGAAGATCGAGCCGACCACCCCGAGCAGCTGGATGACGAGGCTCGCCAGGAACACTCCGCCTGAGGTGAGACCGAGGGGATGCGCGAGTTCGGGAACCGGACCGGGAGCGGGGGGAGACGTCGAGGAGGACCTCCCGGGCTCCGCCACTTTCCCGCCCAACGCTCCTTTCTCTTATCCCCGTCGCTTCCCGCTTACGAGGAGCCGTCCGACCCGTCGGGGGCGAGGCCGTTCAGCTCGGAGGGTGCCGCGTACGTCGCGACCGCGGGCGGTGCTGGTGGGGACGCGGGGCCGGCTTGCGATTCACCGGGATCCGACGCATCTTCTTGCGGTCGCTCAACTGCCAGCGCAGGAACTGCGTCTCGGTGGCCGAGGGACGGCAGAGCCAGAGCTCGTGGCCGTCCGGGTCGCGGAGCATCGCCGACCGGCCGAACGGTCGGTCCGCGAGCGGCTCCTCGAGCGCCACGCCCCGCCGCTCGAGCTCGGCGCACGCCTGGTCGATCTCCGCGCCCAGGGCGAAGACGACCCGGACCCCGAGGGAGGACGGTCCGCCGTTCCGTGCCGGTCGGATAGACAGCAGCGAGCCGCCGGCGCCATAGTGCAGCGCCTCGCCGGGCTCCTCCCGCCAGAGAGGGAGTCCCAGCGTCTCGCTGTAGAAGCGCTTCGCCCGCGCGAGGTCCCCGGAGTAGACCCAGACGTTGAGCGGGGCGGCGGTCGCTAGCATCCTCGGGCTCGGAGGTAGGCGAGCGGGACCGTTGAGATAAACCCGAAGGTCCCCGCCGGGGAGGTGGGAGCAGGGGGATTTGAACCCCCATATGCGGGTCTCTCCGCGCGCTCCAGTCTCTCGTCACAGGGACGCGGTGCGCCCCTCCGCAGACCCGTCATTCCAAGGGACCGATCGGTCCCCTGACTGGAGCCCGCTGGTCTGCCAAGTTAGCCTATGCTCCCTCCCCGGCGTGTTGGGGAGTCCGCCGGAAGATAGCCTTTTTCCCGCGGAAGGAAGCGACCGTAAAACCCCCGCGGAGGCGTTATATGAAAGTCACTTTGTCTCGACTCCAATGTCGTTGACAGCCTCTCCCACGCCCGCAGCTCCCGCTCCCGCACGCTCCCCTGTCGCCTGGGTCCTCGCCGTGGTCCTGGTCGCTGCCGCCGCGTCGGCGGTCGTCACCGCCTCGGTGCTGAGCGCTCCCGCCGTACCGGGCGGCCCGATCGTCATCACCGATGACCTCGGCCGAACGGTCCACCTTGCGCCGGACCCTGCCCGGGTCGTGGCGCTCGGCCCGAACATCGTCGACATGATGGTGAGCCTCGGGCTCCGGGCCGACCTCGTCGGCGTCGACTGCTACAACAGCACCACGGCCGGCGGACTCGCCTCGGACTACACCCCGGCCCAGATCGCCGCCTGGTCGCTCACCGCCTCGATGTGCGTCGAGGCGCTTCCCTTCGTGCCGGCGACCCTCGCCAACCTCACTCCCGACCTGGTCCTCGCCTCGACGATCGTGTCGATCGGCCAGGTCGAGCAGGCGACCGGGGTCCTCGGCATCCCATTCGTGGTCCTCCAGCCCGCGACCCTCAGCGGGATCCTGCTCGACGACGTCCTTCTCGGAGAGATCTTCGACCAACCCGCCCGTGTGGCCACCCTCAACGCCCAGCTCTCCTCGGAGCTCTACAACGCGAGCCAGGTCGTCCAGGCGGCCGCGACGCTCCCGACGGTCCTGGTGACCTACTCGGTCGACGCCGGCGGCTATTGGACGTTCGGCCCGGGCTCCTTCGGCCAATCGCTCGTGGACTTCGCGGGCGGGGCGAGCATCGGCGCGGGCGCGACGACCCCCTATCCCGAGCTCTCCGCCTCGCAGGTGCTGGCCGCCCAGCCCCAGCTGATCGTCTACGCCGTAGGCTTCGGGATCGGCCTGAGCACCTACCAGGGAGGTCCGCAGTGGTCGAGCTTCTCGGCCGTGGAACACGGCAACCTCACGGCTATCGACTCGACCTGGCTCACCGAGCCCGGACCGACGATGATCCTCTCGGGGCTTCCGGCGCTCCTCGCCGCCTTCCATCCGGCCTCCTCGTAGCCTCGCCGGAGCGCGGGAGCCCGGGCGTGGTCGCGGGGCATCCGCCGCCGGCCCGCGGGCGGCTCGTCCGCCGCCTCGCGCTGCTCGTCGGTGCGACGGTGGCCGTCGGCTTTGGCTCGGTCCTCCTCCTGCTCGGGGGAGGCCTGGTCCCGGCGACGGTCCAGATCCCTTTCCGGGCGACGCTTCAGATCCTGCTCCATCAGCTGAGCTTGGGGAGGCTCTTCCCCCAGCCCTGCGCGGGCACGGCGGCCCTGCCTTCCCAGTGCGCCAGCTGGACGGCGATCGTCTGGAAGCTCACGCTTCCCGAGGTCCTCCTCGCCATGATCGTCGGCGCCGGCCTCGGGATCTCGGGGGCCACCCTCCAGGGGATCTTTCGCAACCCCCTGGTCGACCCGTACCTTCTGGGCATCGCCACCGGAGGTAGCCTGGGGGTCGCGGTCGTGGAGGTCTACGGCATCCTTCCTGCACGTGCCTACCTTCTCGATCCTGCCGCAGCGTTCGTCGGCGGGGTCGCCACCGGGCTCGCCGTCCTCCTGGCGGCGCGCGGACGGTCGACCTCGGTCGAGACCCTGCTGCTCGCGGGGGTCGCCATCTCCTACCTGCTCTCCGGGGTCCTCTCCCTCGTCCTGCTCTACAACCCGGTCCGCGCCGAGCAGCTGACCTCCTGGTTGCTGGGGGGGCTCCTCTCCGGCTACTGGCCGTCCGATACCGTCGCTTTCGCCCTGGTCCTGGTCCTCGGCGGCCTGCTCGGCCTCTACGGCCGCGAGCTCAACCTCCTCCAGCTCGGCCCGGAGGTCGCCCAGAGCGCCGGCGTCGATGCCCGTCGGGTGCGCGTCGAGGTCCTGCTGCTCGCCTCGCTCCTCACCGCCGGCGTCGTCGCCTTCACGGGAGTCATCGGGTTCGTCGGGCTCGTCTCGCCCCACATCGTCCGTCGCTGGCTCGGGACCGACTACCGATTGGTCGTGCCGGCTTCGGGCGTGGTCGGCGCGCTCTTCCTTGTCGCGGCGAACGACGCGGCGAGCCTGAGCTTTCCGCACTCGGTGCTCCCGGTGGGGATCTTCACGGCGCTCGCCGGGGTCCCGTTCTTTTTGGTCCTTCTCTACCGGCACCGCCGTCGGAGCTTCGGAGGCGGCCCGTGAGGGGCGAGAGGGCGGCTACCGTGGCGCTGAGCTGCGAGGCGGTGAGCGTCGCTTTCAACGGTCGGGCGGCGCTGACGGAGGTCGACCTCGAGGTCCCCTCGGGCCAGCTCGTCGCGCTCGCGGGGCCCAACGGTTCGGGGAAGACGACCCTCCTGCGCTCGGCCCTCGGCCTCGTGGACGGGCTCCGGGGACGCGTGAGCCTCCTCGGCGAGCCTCTCGACTCGCTCTCCATCCGGGACCGGGCGCTTAGGGTCGCCTGGGTGCCCCAGCAGGAGAGCCTGAACGAAGACGTCCCGCTGAACCGCTACCTGCTCTACGGCCGCTACGCTCACAACGGGCCCTTCGGCCGGGAGGACGCAGAGGACCTCGCGGCGGTGGAGCGGATCCTCGAGCAGATCGGCCTCGCCGACCGAGGCGAGGAGAGCGTGCTCGCGTTGAGCGGGGGGGAGCGCCAGCGGGCCGTCCTCGGCCGCGCGCTCGCCCAGGGGGCGCCGCTCCTTCTCCTAGACGAGCCGACCAGCCATCTCGACCTCGGGCATCAGCTCGACCTTCTCGAGAGGGTACGTAGCCTCGTCCGGGCAGAGCGCGTCACGGTCGTCGCCGCCCTCCATGACCTCAATCTGGCCGCCCGCTTTGCCGACAGGATCGTCGTGCTCTTCCACGGGCACAAGGTCGCCGACGGACCTCCCGAGGCGGTCCTCTCTCCCGAGCTGCTCGCCCGAGTCTGGGGGGTCGACGCCGAGCTCCGTCGCGATCCCGCCTCGGGTCTCCCGTACCTGTTCCCCCGTCGCCTCTTGGCAGCTCCCTCGCCGGTCGCCGCCCGCTTCGGACCGGTGCACGTGGTCGGCGGGGGAGGGGCGGCGAGCCGGTACCTTCGGGCGCTCGCCGACGCCGGTTTCGAGTTGACCGTCGGTGCGCTCCACCTGCTCGACTCGGACGCCGAGACCGCCGAGGCGCTCTCGCTGCCCACGGCGGTCGAGCTCCCGTTCGCCCCTCTCGGAAGGGCGGCGCGCCAGCGGCATCGGGAGCTTCTGGGCGCGGCGCGCGCTATCGTCGTGAGCCCGTTCGCGGTCGGCCCGACCAACCTCGCCAACCTCGAGGACCCCCTGGCCTTCGTGGGAGGCCGACCGACTTTCCTCGTCCGTGAGCCCCCGATCGCGGCTCGGGATTTCGCCGGCGGAGCGGCGAGCTCCCTCTACGCCCGCTTCCTAAAGGAGGGAGCGCGCGAGGTCTCCGGGCCGGAAGAGCTCGTAGCCGAGCTCACGCGTGCGCTGGGCGGCTCAGTCCGCGCTCCCGCGCCGGCGGCCACGGACCCGGCCGGCGCGCGGGACCGGTAGCACGCGCAGCAAGGGAGGCTCCGGGCCGGAGAACGAGCCCAGGAGGCGGGGAAGGTCCCGCTCGAGAACGAAGACGGTGCTCGGGACCCCCAGGCGCGAGGCCTCGGCACACGCGGAGGCGACGGCGAACCGCACGACGGCTCGCTCGGTCGCCCGGGCGAGCGAATAGCTGGCTTCGAGCCCCTCGGCCGCGAGGAGCTCGTCCGTCGGAGGCAGCCCCTCGCGCAGGCGTCGCGCGAGGGTCGGGTCGCTGAGGTCCTTCTCGGAGAGGGTGCGGACGGTGATCTCGGCCGGACGGATCGGCACGATCCCCTCCAGGCCTCCGACCTCGACCAAGGAGCCCTCGGCTCCGCCGCACAGCACCGTCCCGCGCGAGGGGCCGCCGCGGGAGCGACGCGCGGTCAGGACCCCGCCGCGGATCTCCAGCGAGACCGGCGCCCCACCTTCGAGCGGCCCGCCGAGGGCGACGGCCCGCGTCGACCGGACCACGTGCAACCTGCCGATCCGGTTCCGCACGTCCGTGGAGAGCAGGTCGAGCGCGCCGTGAAGGTGGGCGACCCCCTGGACGGTCGGTCGGTAGCGCCCCTCGCGCACGCTCACCAGCCCGCGGCGTCGCAACTCGCGGTAGGTGTGGCTCGCGGCCTGGACGGTGAGGCCCAGCCGCTCGGCGATCGGGCGGAGGCGGGTGGGTTCGAGCGTCGCGCACTCGTAGAGGAAGAGGAGCTCGGGGAGCGCGGCGCGCTCGCGCAGGCCGGCAAGACCCCCCGCGTGACCGGCGGCCGACCGAGATGCCATCGGCCCCTCGGAGAGCCGGGGCGTAAAACAGCTTTGCCGGGGCGGGCGCGTCGGCTACCTCTGCGCCGGGCGGGCCGCGGGCGAGCGGCCGGCTCGCTCCTCCGCCCGACGGCGGATCTCGCGGAGTCGGTCGCGGATGCGGGCCGCCTCCTCAAAGTCGAGACGCTCGGCCGCGAGACGCATCTCCTCCTCGAGGTTCGCGAGCAGGAGGGGCAGCCGCCCCCTCCACTCCTTGCCGAGGCCGGCCACCGAGAGCTCCCCGGAGGGCGCCTCCTCCTCGGGGGCGAGAAGGGATCGGACCTCCTTGCGCACCGTCTCGGGCACGATGCCGTGACGCACGTTGAACGCGAGCTGGGCGGCGCGACGGCGGGACATCTCGGCGAGCGCCCGACGCATCGAGCCGGTCGTGCGGTCGGCGTAGAGCACGACCTTCCCTGCGACATTGCGGCTCGCCCGCCCGGCGGTCTGGACGATCGACGTCTCGCTCCGCAGGTAGCCTTCCTTGTCGGCGTCCAGAATAGCGACGAAGCTCACCTCGGGGAGGTCGAGGCCCTCGCGCAATAGGTTAATCCCGACCAGGATGTCGAAGCGCCCGAGCCTCAGGTCGCGGAGGATCTCGACCCGCTTGAGCGTCTCGACGTCCGAGTGGAGGTAGCGGACCTTGAACCCCTGGTTGGTGAGGTAGTTGGCGAGCTCCTCGCTGGTCCGCTTGGTGAGCGTCGTCACGAGCGCGCGGTCGCCTCGTCCGATGCACTCCTTGAGCTCGCGGACGAGGTCGGCGATGTGCCCGGCGAGGGGGCGGACCTCGACCGGAGGGTCGACCAGCCCGGTCGGCCGGATGATCTGCTGGACGAGCGCGCTCGAGGCCTTTCTCTCGAACGGGCCGGGGGTCGCGGAGACGAAGACCGCCTGCGGGACGCGGCCGAGGAACTCGGGGAACTTGAGAGGTCGGTTGTCGCGGCACGACGGCAGCCTCCAGCCGAAGTCCACCAGGTTGTCCTTGCGGCTTCGGTCGCCCTTGTACATCCCCTGGAGCTGGGGGACCGTGACGTGCGACTCGTCCAGGAAGACCAGGAAGTCCTTCGGGAAGAAGTCCAGCAACGTGTAGGGCGGCTCGCCCGGCTTGCGGCCGGAAAAGTAGCGCGCGTAGTTCTCGATCCCGGAGCAATAGCCGGTCTCCCGAAGCATCTCGAGATCGTAGTCGACGCGCGAGCGCAGGCGCTGGGCCTCGACGATCTTCTCCTCGGCCTTGAGCTCGGCGACGCGCGCGTCGCGCTCCCGCTCGATCTCGCCGAGGATGCGCCGGACCCGTTCGTCGATGGTGAGGAAATGCGTCGCCGGGAAGACGAGCAGCTCGGGGAGCTCCCCACGCTCCTCCTGGGTCACCGGATCGAGCTCGACGATCGCCCCCAGCGAGCTGCCCTCGAGGAGCAGGCGATGGACGGTCTCCCCGGCGCCCATCACGTCGATCGTCCCGCCGCGGACCCTAAAGCGCCCCCGACGCAGCTCGAGGTCGTTGCGCTGGTACTTCATCCGGACGAGCTGCTCGACCAGCGCGGCTCGGGAGAGCTCCTGGCCGACCTTGAGCCCGATGACCGAGGCGCGGTAGTCCTCGGGGGAGCCGAGGCCGTAAATGCAGCTCACGGAGGCGACGATGAGCACGTCGCGTCGGGTGAGCAGCGCCTGAGTGGCCCGATGCCGCAGGCGGTCGATCTCCTCGTTGATCGCAGCGTCCTTCTCGACGAACAGGTCGATCTGGGGGACGTAGGCCTCGGGCTGGTAGTAGTCGTAGTAGCTCACGAAGTACTCGACCGCGTTGCGGGGGAACAGCGCGCGGAACTCGCTCACCAGCTGCGCGGCGAGGGTCTTGTTCGGGCTGACCACCAGCGTCGGACGCTGGAGGCGCTCGACGACCTGGGCCATGGTGAAGGTCTTCCCGCTTCCCGTGACCCCAAGCAGCGTCACGAACTTCTCGCCCCCACCGACGCGGCGGGCGATCTCCGCGATCGCTTGCGGCTGGTCGCCCTGGGGAACGAGGTCGGTGTCGAGCTCGAACCGACCGGGGAGCTCCGTCGGCTCAGGGGAGGAGGTGGGGCTCATCGGACGACGGGCAGCTCCCGGCCGCCTCCCCGGTAGCCGTGGGGGTCGACCCGGACGGAGGAGAAGCCGAGCGCGCGCAGCTCCTCGACGACTTCGGCCAGGAGCCACGGCTCGCAGAGCCGTGCCACCTCGGACGGATCGACCTCGATGCGCGCCTCGGCGGAGCGGACCCGCACGCGCACCCGGCCGAATCCCCGCCGGTAGAGACTCCCTTCGGCTCGGTCGATACGACGGAGCATCTCCTCCGTGATCGGCTCGCCTCGCGCCACGCGCGAGGCGAGGCAGGCGTCCGAGGGACGGTCCCAGTTCGGCAGGCCCCGCGCCCGCGCCTCGAGCCGGACGGCCTCCTTGCCCCAGCCCGCCCAGAGGAGCGGGTGGAAAAAGCCGGATTCGTCCATCGCCCGTATCCCCGGGCGGTCGTCGGAGAGGTCGTCCTGATGGATCCCGTCCAGCAGCTGGGCGCTCCCGCGCGCTTTAGCCGCCGTGCGGAGAGCCCCGGCCTCGACGGTCCGGCAGTGGTAGCAGCGATCCGGACCGTTCGCCCGATACTCGGCCGACACCAACGGGTCCGCCGGGACGACCAGGTGCTCGATGCCGACCGCCCGGGCAAGCTCGCGGGCGCGAAGGACCTCCCGATCCGCGACCGCGCTCCCTGTGAGGGTCACCGCGACGGCGGCGTTCCCCAACGCCTCCCGCGCGAGGGAGGCGACCAGGCCCGAGTCGACGCCCCCCGAGAGGGCGACAAGCGCCGGACCGCCGGAGCGGATCCGCTCGAGGAGCTCCTCGTTCGAGCGCAGGGCTGGCGGAGCGCGGAGGGGGACGGACATAGGGCGCCCGGGACCGGGATGCGGCCAATACCGTTTGCGTCGCGGAGCGCGCAACCCCCAAGAGGGGGCGGACCTCATCGGGAGAGGATGCAGACAACGCAGGACGGCAGCCGATGGGTCCTCCGCCTGGACGACGGAGAGGACCTCTTCGAGGCGCTGGGTGGCTTCGCACGAGAGAAGGGGATCCGCGCCGCCGTGGTCCACTTCGGGATCGGGATGTTCGCCCGCGCCTCGCTCGGCTACTGGGACGGCTCGCAGTACCGCTCCCACGACCTCGACCTGCCGCACGAGGTGGTCGCCCTCCACGGCACGATCGCCGAGGCGGACGGACAGCCGTCCATCCACCTGCATGCGGGCCTCGCCGGGCCGGACCACCGTCTTGTCGGAGGCCACCTGCTGCGCGCGACCGTCAAGGTCGTCCAGGAGATCTCCCTCGAGGCGTTCCCCGACCGGGGTTTCGGACGCCCGATGGTCGAAAGCTTCGGCCTGAGGATCCTCGACCTCGAGCCTGTCCCGCGCTCCTGAGCGTCACGCCACCGCTTTTCCGAGGGGGCACCTATCTACTGTCGGTGACGGAAGAGGCTCTCGCCCCGGAGCTCCCAGGGATCGACCCGAGGCTCGTCGCCACCGTCGCCCGATGGGGCTGGCAAGGCCCGACGGAGATCCAGTCGCTCGCCTTCCAGGTCCTGGCGACCGAGGCCGACGCCCTCCTCCTCTCGCCCACCGGCACCGGCAAGACCGAGGCGGCGCTGCTGCCGATCCTCACCCAGAGGCTGCGGGAGCCGTCGTTGCCGATCGCCCTGCTCTACATCACGCCGCTTCGGGCGCTCAACCGCGACCTGGAGCACCGGCTCGTCGCCCTCGCCCGCGAGGTGGGGCTGACGGCGGCCGTCCGCCACGGCGACACCCCTGCCTCGGCGCGAGTCGCCCAGTCGCGACGCCCCCCGGACCTTTTGCTCACCACGCCCGAGACCCTCCAGCTGCTCCTCACGGGGGCCCGCCTCCGCGCCGCGCTCCAGAACGTCCGCACCGTCGTCGTCGACGAGGTCCATGAGCTGGTCGGCTCCGACCGCGGAGCACAGCTCGCGCTCTCGCTCGAGCGACTGGACGCCCTCACGGGACGGCCGGTCCGCCGCATCGGCCTCTCGGCGACGGTCGGAAACCCCGAGGAGGTCGCGAGGTTCCTCTCGCCCGAGCCGCGGCGGGTCGAGGTGCGCTCGGCGACCTCCCGTCGGCCGCTCGAGCTGGTCGCCCAGCGCCCGCGCGCCCGGCCGGAGGAGATCGACCCGAAGCTCGCGGCCGAGCTGCGCGCCGACCCCGTGCTCCTCGGAGGCGTCCTCGAGGTGGCACGGGAGATCCGCGAGCACCGCACGACCTTGGTCTTCGTCAACACCCGTCCGACCGCCGAGGGGCTCGCCGCGCGGCTGCGGCGGCTCGACCCCGAGCTTCCGGTCGCCGTCCACCACGGCTCGCTCTCCCGCGAGGTCCGGGAGGAGGCCGAGCGGCAGTTCCGGGAAGGTGCCCTGCGCGGGCTCGTCGCGACCTCGTCGCTCGAGCTCGGGATCGACATCGGCGCGATCGACCATGTCGTGCAGTTCGGCTCGCCCCACCAGGTAGGGAGGCTCGTCCAGCGCGTCGGGCGCTCGGGCCACCGCCTCGACCGGACGATCCACGGGACGGTCCTCGCCCTCGACGACGACGACCTCGAGGAGGCCGCAGTGCTCGCCCGACGGGCGGACGCCGGGCTCCTCGAGCCGGTCCGCTGGCGCACGCGCAACCGGCTCGCAGCCGCGCAGCAGATCGTCGCGGAGCTGCGCGCCTCCGGTTCGGTCGACCGGGCCACGCTCTTCGCCCGACTGGGACACGCCACGCCCGTGTGCGAGCTCTCGGAGGGGGAGTGGGAGGAGCTTCTCGACTACCTTTCGGGCCTCTCGCTCGCGCGGACCGACGGCGCAAGGGTCACCTCGGGCCGCGCGACACTGCGCCGCTTCTACGCGTCGCTCTCGCTCATCCCCGACGAGAGGACCTACCGTCTAAGGGACCTCGCCACCCGCAAGCTCATCGGCACGCTGGACGAGCGGTTCGTGCTCACCCAGATCCTCGCCCAGCCCGAGGAGATCTTCCTTCTCCACGGACGGACCTGGAAGGTCGTCGAGTACCGCGAGGGCGAGCTGCTCGTCGAAGGGGTGCAGGAGATCGGCCAGGAGCCTCGGTGGGCCGGCGAGGACATCCCGGTCCCCTTCGACGTCGCGCAGGAGATCGGCCGCCTCCGCCGGCTCGGGGGATGGGAGGGCTACCCGATCCCGGCAGAGGACCGCGCCCGCCTCGAGCAGCGTCGGCAGGACGCCCTGGCCGCGGGGCCGGTCGCCACCGACGAGACGATCACTCTGACGACCAACGGCCGGCTGGTCGTCGTCGGCGCGTGCTTCGGGACGAAGACGAACGAGACGCTCTCCCTCGCGGTGGCCGGGCTCCTCACGGCCCGGCTCGGGGCCCGAGTGAACGTCGCCTCCGTCGAGCCCACCTGGCTCGTCCTCGAGCTTCCTGTCGCGGTGGGGCCAGAGGTGCTGGTCGACTCCTTCGCGATCGAGCCGGCGAGCCTGCGACCGCTCGTCGAGCGGCTGGTCCCTGCCGGCCTTGATTACCGCTGGGTCTTCCTCAACGTCGCCCGCAAGCTCGGCGTCCTGCCGGTCTCCTCCGACACGAGGGACCTGCGCACGCTCGAGCCGCTCATCGAGACGAGCCGTCGCAGCCCCCTCGGCGAGGAGGTCCTCGAGAAGACCCTTCACGACCGCTACGACCTCCCCCACGCCGAAGAGATCCTCGGGCGGGTCGCCCAGGGGTCCCTCCGTGTGGTCGCGTCGGCGCGCAGCCCTTTCACCGACGGGCCGCTCGAGCGGCTGCGCTGGCGCGCCGTCCCCGACACCCCGCCACCCACGCTCTTGCGGGCGATCCGGGAGCGGCTCGAGAAGGAGCCGCTCGTCCTCGTCTGCCTGCGCTGCGGGTTCACGCGCACGACCTCGGCGCAGCGCTACCGCGCCGACGGCGGAAGCGTCTGCCGGCTCTGCCGCGGGTCGCTCTCCGCGGTCCTCTCCCCGCGCCGGGAGACGGAGATCGATCGGCTGATGCGCTACGCCCGCTCGAAGTGGACCGCGACGCGCCGTCCGAGCAAGCCCTCGGGACGGACGACCCGGCGCAGCCGGGCGATCCCTCCCGAGACCGAGGCGCTCGTCCGTGCCGGCTACACGTCGGCCGAGCTACTGGCCCACCACGGCGAGCGGGCGCTGCTCGCCCTCGCCGCGCGGGGGGTCGGGCCCGAGACGGCGCGTCGGCTGCTCGCCCGATCGTTCCGGGACGACGACGCGTTCCTCACCGAGCTGCTCCGCGCGGAGCGCGACTACGCCCGCACGCGGGCGTTCTGGGACTGAGCGTCCCCGGCGAGCTCGCGGGCGAGCCGCTCGACCACCGACCGCGGCGCGTCGGTCTTGAGCCCCTCGGGCCGAACGTGGGTCCGCGCGCTCGGGAAGCCGAGCTCGCTCAGCGCTTCGCGGAGGCGCGAAAGGGCCGCGGGCCGCTCGAGCCCGAGCGCGGAGGCAAGCGTGTTCGCCTCGTAGAAGAAAGGGCGGTGGACGGCCGCCTCGCCCCGGAGGAGCTCGAGGAGGCGCGAGAGCTCCCGAGGCGCCGCCGCCGTGGCCGGCACATCGATACGAGAGAGCAGGGCCGGGTCGCCGAGCGGGCCGACCCAGAGCGGGCCGACCGGGGCACCGGTGCCGAGGGAGGGGCCGTCGAAGGCGGCCCGGTCGATCGTTTCCACGGGGTCGGCTCGGTGCGTGGCCGGGCCCACCACCACGAAGGCCCTCACGTGGTGCTCGCCGACATAGCCGAGGAGGGGCCGGACCGACTGGCCGTTGCGACGCGCCGTGCGGGCGAGGCGGCCGAGAAGGATGCGGAGCCCGGCCTCGGGCCCGAGGCGGCCGCGGACCGGCTCGGCGCCGTAGAGCCGTCGCGTCGCCGACGGCTGCGCACCGGCGAGGACCATCATGTCGGTCGCCGTCACGGCGAGCAGGCCCCCGGGTTCGAGGGAGGCGAAGGCCGCGTCGAGGAACGGGAGCGGCGAACCGTACGGGTCGACGTCGACGTAGTCGAACCGCGTGCCCTCCGCGAACGTCGGCCTGCGGGCGTCCTCTTGGACGGCCGTGGCGCCCGGCCTCTCGGAGGAATTGCGCGCGAGCACGGAGAAGGAGCGGTCGTTCGCCTCGCTCAGGCGGAACGCGCCGAACCTCTCGGCCTCGCCGAGGAGCCTCAGACCGCGCACCCCGGTCGCGGCGTTCGTTTCCCAGCCCCGACGCGTCGGGGGGGCCGGAGGGAAGTGCGCCCGGACCACCGCGACGGCGAGGTCGCGGTCAAGGTCCATGCGCGGATTGTAGAACGGCTCGGCACGACGCCCCGGGCCGGCGCGCCCGGCGCCCTCGGGGCCGAGGAACTCGGTCGCCCCTTCGCGGCGCCGGACTAGTGCGCTCGTCCCGTGATCAGGCGGACGACCTTGAACGCGAGCAGGTTCTTGTTCACGGGCGTCACCTCGAGCAGACGTAGCTCGTCCCTCCGACGGATGTCCTGGAGAAGGGGGTTGCGGGACTTCTTGTGGAGGGTCATGACGATCGACTTCTTCGCATCGAGCGTGTCGATCACGCTCTTCGTGAAGGTGTCGCTCTCGACCTCCATCTTGCCGACCTCGTCGATGACGATCACGTCGGCCTCCTCGCGGGCCTCGGCGAGCGCCCGCGAGCCGAGCCCCTCGAGCGCTCCGACATTGACCCCGAAGCGGCCGGAGTGGATCCGCGACTTGAGGCCCTCGTGGGCGAAGACCTCGCTCTCCTTGGTGATCCAGTTGGTGATCTGAAAACCGGCACGGCGTTGCTTCTCGACGATCGGCTCGGTGATCATCCCGCCGACCTTCACCCCTTCCTCCTCGAGGAGCTGGATGATCCGCAACAGCGTCTGGGTCTTGCCGGAACCGGGCATGCCCGTGATGCCGATCTTCACTGGGGGAGCTAGACGCCGAGGCATTCCTAAGTGACGTGACAGTCGTTCTCATTAGGCCCGCAGCGAATAAGAGCCCTCTGCCCCGGTCCGCGGTCTCCGCTCTTCGTCAGCGGCGTGACATGAGTTCGCACGACATGGGGGAGATCTACCCCGAGCGCGAGGACACCGAGCTCCTTCGGCCGTTCGCCCGCGCCGGCCCGGGCCGGCGGGTGCTCGACCTCGGCACCGGCAACGGCCTCCTCGCTCTCGAATCGGCCGCCTCGGGAAGCCGGGTGGTGGCGACCGACCTCAATCCCCACGCGCTGCGGGAGCTGCGGCGGCGCGCCGGGGCCCTCGGCCTCGGGCTCGAGGCGGTCCGGACCGATCTCGCCCGCGGCCTCGGCCGTTTCGACCGGGTCCTCGCCAACCCGCCGTACCTCCCGACACGGCGACGCGAGCGCGACCCGGACCGCTGGACCAACCTCGCCTTGGACGGGGGACCGGACGGCTGCAGGGTGCTCGCCCGCATCCTTGGGGAGCTGCCCGAACACCTCGTCGCGGACGGCAGGGCGTTCGTCCTGGTCTCCACCGTTCAGCGCACGAGCTCGCTCGGAGCGCTCGCCCGTCGTTGGAGACGCGAGGGCGGCTCGCTTAGGGTCGTCGCCGAGCGGAACCTCGAGGGAGAGCGCCTCTCGGCCTGGGAGCTCGGGCTTGGGGACGCTCCGCGGCCGGTCAGGCCGCCCCTCGCTCGGCGTGGCGGACGACTGCCTCGAGGAAGCGGTGCCCGTCCCCCCAGCCACGGAAGGAGGCGGACCTCGACCAGTCCGGAGCCTGGGCCCGGAAGAACGACCGTTCCGGATGGGGCATGAGGCCGAAGACGTTCCCCTGGGGATTGGTGAGCCCCGCGATGTCGCCCTCCGAACCGTTGGGGTTCCACGGGTAGCGCGCCGGCCCCCCGTCAGGGGCCACCCAGCGGAAGAGGACCTGGCCGTCCTCCTCGAGCTGGCGGCGCCGCGCCGCGGCGTCCCCGCCGAGGACCAGCTTGCCCTCCCCGTGCGCGGACGGGAAAAGGAACCTCGTGCCTCTCGGCAGGTCGCGGAGCGGCGGAAAGCGCCCTCCGTCCCACGCGACGAAGGTCGGCCGGCACTCGAAGCGACCGGAGTCGTTCGTGATGAGCGCCGCCTCGGCGGGTCCCAGGCGCCCGCTCGGGCGGCCGGGCAAAAGGCCGAGCTCGATCGCCACCTGGAAGCCGTTGCAGATCCCCGCCACCAACCGTCCCGAGCGGACGAACTCCTCGAGCTCGGGGCCAAGAGCGGCTCGCACGCGGGCCGCCAGGATAGCGCCCGCGCGGACGTAGTCGCCCGCCGAGAAGCCGCCGGGGAGGAAGAGCGCCGCGTAGTCGGAGAGCCGACGGCGGTCGGCAGCGCGGACCTCCCGTCCCTCGAACTGCTTGAGATGGACGACCTCGGGACGGGCGCCCAGCGAGCGCAACGCGACGACAAGCTCGCGGTCGCAGTTGGTCCCCTCGATCGACAGGATGGCGATCGGGAGCTTCGAGCGGACCACGTCAAACGGAGAGGGACCGGCGCTTAATCGTTGCGCGGGGTTGGTGCCGCCTCGCCGCTGCCGAGCGGTGGGTCGAGCTCGAAGAAGCCCAGCCGGGCGCCGGGCCGGACCGGTCGGCTGCCTGCCGAAAGGATCGCGAAACCGCTCGCCGCACGAAGGCTCGTGATCGCCGAAGATCCCCGGAAGGTCGACCGGACCCGGTCGCCGCGCACCTCGAGGGGGATGACGGTCGCGAGGCTCTCGGAGGGCTCGAGGGTCGGGCCGGCGAGGACCGCCGTTCGCTCCTTCCAGCCGGGGCCCGGCTGGCGCGCGAGACGCCTCAGGACCGGCAGGACGAGCCAGTACATGTTCGAAAGGCACGAGGCCGGGTGTCCCGGGAGCCCTACCAGGAGCTTGGTGCCGGCCCTGGCGGCGAGCGTCGGCTTACCCGGTCGCACCGCAATGCCGTGGAAGAGAAGCCGACCGAGCCTGGGGAGGACCTTCGGGAGGAGGTCGCGCTCGCCGACCGAGCTGCCCCCCGTCGCGAGGACGAGGTCCGACTGCCTGAGGGCCCGGCGCAGGGCCGCCTCGAGCCGACCGGGATCGTCGCGGACCGGCGGGTAGGCCTGCGGGAGGGCTCCGGCCGCGGTCACGACCGCGGCGAGCGGGGCGACGTTGCTCTCGTAGATGGCCCCGGCCCGCGGGCTCTCTTTGGGAAGCACGAGCTCGTTGCCGTTGGGCACGATCGCCACCACCGGCCGGGCATAGACCCTCACCGTGGCGAAGCCGCAGGCGGCGAGCGCTCCCAGCCCCGGCGGGCCGATCCGCTCGCCGGCCTTAACGAGGACCGAGCCCGCGGGCAGGTCGTGGCCTCTTTCGGCGATGCGGTCGCCGCGCGCGACCGGCGAGCGCAGCACGATCGAGGAGCGGCTCCGCTCGACCTCCTCGAAGATGGCGACCGCGTCCGCGCCGGGCGGAACGGCGGCGCCCGTGGCGATGGCCACGCACTCCCCCCGCGACAGGCGCCCGGAGAACGACTGTTCGGCGAAGAGCTCCCCGACGATTGCAAGGCGGACGGGTCTCGTGCGGCTCGCCCCGAGGGTGTCGGCGCTACGAAGCGCGTAGCCGTCCCACGTGGCGCGGTCCGCCGGCGGGATCGGACGGCGGGAGCGCACGGTCCGGGCCGCGACACGGGAGAACGCGGCGTCGAGGCCGACCTCGTCCGTACGGGAGATCGGCGCCACCGAGCGCTCGAGACGGGAGCGGGCCGTCGGGAGGGGAAGCAGCCGCCCGAAAGCGTGCATCCTCATCGCGCGCTCCCCTTGGCCCAGGCACCTTGCTCGATCCAGCGGGAAGCGGCCTGGCTGCCCCCGTCCAGGCATCGGGCGAGGGTCTCCCCGTGGAACCAGCGCGCGTAGAAGCCTCCTCGGAAGGCGTCACCGGCGCCGACCAACGAGCGCATCCGGTGGGGTACGGTGGCGGCCGACCTGACCGTACCGACCCGCGAGAACGCCGTCGCACCTGCCGGACCTTCCGTCCGGACGACCAACGGCACCCGGGCGAGGAGACCCCGGATCCCTCCGCCGACCAGGCGGCCCGCGTGGCGGATCTCCCGGCGGTTGCCGAAGAGAACCTCCGCCGAGGCGAGCACCGCCCTAAGGCGGCGGGCATCCCAGCGGTAGAAGATCTCCTGCGCGGGGTCGACCGCGACCTTGACGCCGCGAGCCCGCGACGCCCGTGCGAGCTCCACGTAGAAGGACGGATCGCCTGTCGCCAGGTGGAGCCAGGCGTACTCGGCGAGCCAGCGCCCGGGCAGCTCGCGGCTCCCGGCGGAACCCATCGGACCTTGCTGGATGACCGTCCGGGTCGCTCCCGAAGGCTCCTCGAGGATCGTGCAGCTCGGCGTCGGAACGTCAGGATCGAGGGAGAGGCCCCGGAGGTCGATGCCTTCCGCTCGAAGCAGCCGCGAGTACTCGGGGGGAAAGCCCCGTCCTACGCGCGAGAGAATGCCCGTCCTGACCCCGAGGCGGGTGGCGACCCGCGCGAGGTTCGTCGCCGTCCCGCCGAGCTCGGTCCTCTCGGCGAGGACCGGCTCGGTCCGGTCGGGTCCCGGGAAGCGGGGGACACGGAGGTGTCGGTCGACATTGACGTGTCCGGCGACCAATAGCTCGCGACGCGCAGGAGCACCGGGCACGTTCGACCGTTCCTAGGGGGCCAAGGCGCCGGTCGGATAGCGGTTCGGTAGTCGGGGGGGCGGCTCACCCTTAAGCGACGCCTTCCCATGCGCGCGGGCGCGCGATGCTGATTGACGGGGCGATCCTCGACATCGACGGGCCGCGACCGGCCTACGTCCGGCTGCGAGGCGGGAAGGTGGTCGAGGTCGGGGCCCGAGGCACCGACTCCTCCCGGGGCCGTGACCGCCGGGTCCGCGGGATCGTGGTGCCCTCCCCGGTGAACGCCCACACGCACCTTGGCGACTCGGTCTCCGTACGCGAGCCTCCGATCGGCCCGGTCGAAACGCTGGTCGGGCCCCGGGAGAGCTACAAGGTCCGCCTGCTGCGCGAAAGCTCCCGGGAGGAGAAGCTGCGCGCGATGCGCGAGGTGCTCCTCCGCATGTCCCGCGAAGGAATTGCCGTGGCGATCGACTTCCGCGAGGAGGGACGCGCCGGGGTCGAGCTCCTCCGGGCCGCCGCGCGGGCGACCGGGGTGCGGACCTTCGTCCTCGGCCGGCCGCTGGCCCGACCGGTCGAACCGGCCGAGCTCTCCGGGCTGCTCGACATTGCCGACGGCATCGGACTGTCGAGCGCCCGTGACGAAACACGGCCGACGCGCGAGGCGGTCGCACGGGCCTGCCGGGCCCGGGGGAAGCGCTACGCTCTCCACGCGAGCGAGGCGCGACGCGAGCCTCCGGAGAGCTACCTCGACCCAAGACCCGACCTCCTGGTGCATCTCGCCAAGGCGACCGCCGACGACCTCGCCGCGGTCCGCCACGAGGGGGTGAGCGTCGCCGTCTGCCCAAGGTCCAACGCGCTCTTCGGAAGGCAGCCCGACCTCGGCCGCATGGAGCGTATCGGCCTCTCCGTCCTCCTCGGCACGGACAACGCGATGTTCCATGCCCCCTCCATCTGGGCGGAGCTCCAGTTCGCCTACGTCGCGAGCCGTCTCTGCGGCCGACCGGTCTCCGCCCCTTTCCTCGCCCGGGCGGCCCTGGTCGAGCCGTGGCTCTGGCTGGGCGAGCCCGAGAGGGCACGGATCGCTCCGGGGAGCCCCGCGACCCCGCTGGTGCTAAGGCTCCCTCCGGACGACCCCGCCTACCAGGTCGCCACCCGGGTCACCGAACAGCTTATCGTCCGAGGCGGGCCCGGACGGAGCCGGCGCCTCCGATGAAGCTCGACGAGCTCTACGCGGTATTGCGACGGCGGGGGGTCCTCTGGCCGTCCGCCGAGATCTACGGGGGAGCCCAGGGACTCTTCGACTACGGCCCGCTGGGGACCTCGCTCAAGCGACGCCTGCAGGATGCCTGGCGCTCCTGGTTCCTCGGCCTCTCCGACGACTACCACCTCATCGAGCCCGCCGAGATGCTCCCGGAGGCCGTCGTGCGCGCCTCCGGGCACCTCGAGAACTTCACCGACCCGGAGGTCTCCTGCAGCGCCTGCAAGAATTCCTTCCGGGCCGAGACCCTTCTCGAGAAGATCCGTCCCCAGGGGGTCGACGGGCTCACCGCGGAGCAGATCGGCGAGATCGTGCGGTCGAACCAGGTGCGCTGCCCGACGTGCGGCGCCTCGGCCCTCGGCGTGCCTCGCCCGTTCAACCTCATGTTCCAGACCACGCTCGGCACCTCCGGTCACGAGAGGGTCTACCTCCAGCCGGAGACCGCGCAGGCGAGCTACCTCTCCTTTGCCCGGATGTGGGATGTCGGACGTCGCGCCCTCCCGTTGGGGATCGCCGTGATCGGACGGGCCTACCGCAACGAGATCGCCCCCCGCCAGGTCCTCTTCCGGATGAGGGTCTTCACCCAGGCCGAGCTGCAGATCTTCTTCGACCCCCGAAGTTTCCCCGTGCCGTTCTCCGCCGTGGCCTCGGAGCGGCTGCCGGTGCTGCGCGTGGCCCGACGCGAGCTGGGGGAGGAGAGCCCCGAGGAGGTTACCGCCGCCGAGCTGGTCGTCTCGGGCCTCCCCGAGTTCTACGTCTTCCACCTCGTCCACATGCTCCGCTTCCTCAGGGACGTGCTGCGCTATCCGGCTGAGAGGATCCGCTTCCTCGAAAAGTCGGAGAAGGAGCGGGCCTTCTACAACCGCCTCCAGTTCGATGCCGAGTTCCACTTCGAGAGCCTGGGCGGGTTCCGGGAGGTCGGCGCCGTCCACTACCGTGGAGACTACGACCTCACGCGCCACGGCACGGGAGCCGGCCGCGACTTCTCCGTGACCCTCGGGCCGGACGACAGGGTCCTCCCGCACGTCCTCGAGCTCACCTTCGGGGTCGACCGCAACCTCTGGGCGCTCGCCGACGCCCTCCTTGCGAAGGACGGGGAGAGGACGCTCTGGCGTCTTCCCCCGTACCTCGCTCCGGTGCCGGTCGGTGTCTTTCCCCTGAACCCCAAGGAGCACCGCGAGGCAGCCCGCCGGCTCGTCGGCGAGCTCCGCGCCGAGGGGATCGTGGCCGGCTACGACGAAGCGAGGTCCATAGGGCGACGCTACGCCAGGATGGACGAAGCGGGAACTCCCTACAGTGTGACGGTGGACGCCCTGAGCGTCGACGACGGCCCCGAGCACGGGACCGTCACTCTCCGCGACCGCGACTCCAAGGCTCAGGAGCGGCTGGCCGCCTCCGCGCTCGCCCCGCGTCTGCAGCCGTTGCTCAGGCCTCCGGTCCCCGCCTACGACTAGGCCGGCGGGGGTTCGGAAGGGGCCGGCGGCCCTCCCACACCCCTTGGGGGGTTCGCACCAACCGATATATCTCGAAAGTCCGGTAGAGAGAGACCGATGGCAGAGGGAGGCACGGCACCGTCGGGTGCCGCAAACGCTTCCCCGGCCGCCGCCGCCCGCCGCTCCCGCTTCCTCGGCCAGCAGTACGCGGACGTGACCAAGCTGCGCGAGATCGCCGCCCGGCACGAACGCACGGCCGCGAGGTTCCACCAGCGGATCTCCCGTCTCAACACCCGCATCGAGAAGCTGCGGCATCAGGCGACCGTCCTGCGCGAACGGGCCGACAAGTCCCTCGCCTCGGTCCCCTCGCTCGAGGCGGAGGTCGCGCGCCGGGCCGCGAGCGTGGCGCCGGCCGCCGGCTCCCCCGCAACGGACCGGCCGGGAAGCGACGTGACCGCCGAGCAGTTGCGCATCCGCAAGATCCAGCAACGGATCGTCGACCTTCACCAGCGCTCCAAGCACCTCGAGCTCAGGGCGGCGCAGAAGACCCAGAAGAGCGCCGAGCTCAAGGTCAAGGCCGACCAGCTGCTCGAGGCCGCTCGCCTCGCCGAGCAGGAGGCCGCCCAGCACCGTCAGCGTGCCGACAGGCTCCAGCTGCTCACCGAACAGGAGACGAACGCGCTCCCACCCGCCGCTTCCGGGGAGGCTCCGCCAGCGGCCTCTCCGCCGTCCTCATGAAGCTCATCGTCACCGTCGGCATGCCCGGCTCGGGCAAGGACGAGCTCATCTCCATCGCGCGGTCGATGGACCTCGCGGTGCTCAAGATGGGTGACCTCGTCCGCGACGAGACCAAACGTCGGGGGCTCGCCCTCACCAACCAGAACGTCGCCCGCATCGCCTCCGAGGAGCGGGAGCGCCACGGCCCGGGGATCTGGGCACAACGCGCCCTGCCTAAGCTCACGGAGACCAGGATGCTCGTCGACGGATGCCGCTCCGACAGCGAGGTGACGGTCTTCCGCCACAACTTCGGCGATCTCTTCGTCCTCGGCATCTTCGCGTCGCCCGAGACCCGCTACGACCGGATGACGAGCCGCAGCCGCGCGGACGACGGAGGCAACCTCCAGGAGTTCTTCGACCGCGACCGTCGCGAGCTCAAGTGGGGGATCGGAAACGCCTTCGCCCTCGCCGACGGCATGCTGGTCAACGAAGGGCCGCTCGACGAGTTCCGCCGGGCCGGCCGCGCCACCCTCGAGCGGATCCTTCGGCGCGACGAGTAGGCGGCACGGGCCGCGACGCGGCCGGGGAGCTAGGAGGGTCTCTCCAGAAGGGCGCGGACCGCCTCGAACCGCTCCCGGTCGAGGAGGACGGCGATGCGCGAGCGCCCCTCGCCGAGCCGCCGCACCTCGCCGGCGGCGTGCGCGTCCCGCGCGGCGGCGAAGCGTCGGGACCCCCGGCCCCGGCCGACCTCCCGGTCCCAGGCGACGGCGAAGGCGTCGGCGGTCGACGGTTTGGGCGGCGAGCGGCCCAGCCGGTTCTCGCGCACGGTCCGCCGGACGAGCTCGAGGTAGCCGATGTGCTCGGTGAAGAGCGTCGCCGAGTCCTCGTCGCTCGGGTCGAGGGGGGCGGCCGGCACGCCTCCCGCGCGGGCCCAGGAGATCGCGGCGACGATCGACGGGTTCGGCACTCCGACCTCCCCGAAGCGCACCAGGCCGCGGACCTCGTTGAGCTCGGTAGCGGAGAGCGGCACGAGAGGTTCGGCGACCACGTCCCCGAAGTACTCGACCAGCGAGCGGAGCTCCTCGTGCGAGAGGGCAAGCCCGACCGCCTCGGGAGCGAACCGGTCGAGTTCCGCCGCCGTCGCCACGGCCTCCTCCCGAAGCCCCCGGACGACGCCGAGGAGGAGGACCGACGGCGGGCCTCGGACGGTGGCGGTGATCACGGCCCTTCGCGCGCGACGATCTCCTCGAGGAGCGCCTCGGGGTCGCGGTGGCGCTTGAGCTCGAGCACGCTCAGGATCGGCAGCCCGTCGATCGAGCTGCGGTGGACCGTCTCGCTGACCACGAACATCGCGTGGCTCTCGGCGACGCGGGCGATCCCGTGGAGGACCTCCGCGCGGCGCAGCGCGGTCCTGAGGCTCCCCACGCCGGTGAGGAGGATCTCCTGGGCGCGGGCCAGCGCGTCGAACGGCGCGCGGGTGGTGATGGTGACGGAAAGGCCGATGCCGTCGAGCTGGCGGAAGACGCCGTCCCGCAGGGGGTCGCCGGTATGCGGCGGACCCTCCGCGCTCGGCTCCCGGGCGGCGTCGAGCTGGGGCTCGGGACGAGGGGGGCTGCGCGGCGCCGCCTCGAGCGAGGCGAACAGGACAATCGGTCGGACGATCGGGGCATCGAAGTAGGACTCGATACGCGCGACGACCGACGCCTCGGCTCCCTGGCCTTCCTCGTAGAGCTGGATCGCCCGACGGGAGACCCCGGCGATGGAGGCGAGAGCCCCGAGGGAGAGCCCGCGGGAGACCCTCAGGAACCTCAACCGGTCGCCGTCGACGTGCGCAAAGATCCCTCCCGGGCTCGCGTAGAGGAAAGGCGGTGCGGCCTTCTCGAGGTACTCCTGCAGGGTCGTGTCGGTGATGATCGGGACCCCGTAGCGCGTGTAGACGACACCCCCCTCGAGGTCGGCGGCGCCGGACCGCTGCCCGATCACGAGGACGGTCGCCGGGAAGATGCGGCCGAGCTCGAGGAGACGACGGGCCTCCTCCCCGTCGAGCGCGTCGATGTTCTTGAGCGCCTTGACGAGGAGGAGCGTCGCGTCCCGACGAGCCGCGAAGTCGAAGCTCGACGGGCGGACCCCGGCGGTCGAGGTGACGAAGAAACCGGAGCGCTCGAGCAGGAAGCGAATCCGCTCGAGCCAGCGGTCGCGCGGTCGGCTCATGCTCCCAGTGCCTGTAGGAATCGACCTATCGCTTCTATATAAATACCTGCCCTGGTCGAACGCCGGAGAGCCGACGGCCTGAGGGCGGCCGAACCGTCATCCCTTGGCCCGGCTCGCGAGCGGTGTGCGCGCCCGCGTTCGCCCCATTCCCCGCGAGGCGGCCCTCCGCGTCGACCCTCCGTCCGGCACGGCCTCCCGCGCGGTCGTCATCGCCGACCTCCACCTCGGCCTCGGAGCGACACCGGAGCGGCCGGCCGGCCCGCCGGAGGCGTCGGCACCTGCGCTCGCCGAACACCTGCTCGCCCTCTGCCGACGGGAGCACGCCGGTCGCCTCGTGGTCGCCGGCGACGTGAAGCACCCGATCGTCGGGACCCCGGCCTGGCTGCGGCCGGTCGTCTTCGATTTCTTCGCCGAGCTCCTCGCCGGCCCCCTCGCCGTCGAGATCGTCCTGGGCAACCACGACGTCGGGCTCGTACCCCACCTTCCCCGGGAGGTGGTCGTCGCCGCGGCGACGGGGACGATCCTTTCCGGGGTCGGGCTCTTCCACGGGCACCGCTGGCCGTCGGACGAGGTCCTCGCCTCCCCGACCCTGGCCGCGGGGCACCTGCATCCTGGCTTTCGGTTCGCCCCCAGTCCGGAGCACCCGGACGGCAAGCGCCGCTGCTGGGTCCGGGTCGAGTTCCCTCCGCCGCCCGCGGTCACGACCCGACGCCGGGTCGCGCACCCCCTTCGCGCCCACGAGCTCGTCGTCCTCCCGGCGTTCCACCCCCTGGCCGGCGCCGAGTCGCTCAACCGAGATCGCCCGGCCCGGGGCCGTTCGTTCCTCTATCAGCGGTTCCTCTCGCGGGGGACCGCGCGGGCCTATCTCCTGGACGGCACCGACCTCGGGCCGCTCGCTATGCCGGTCCGGCCCGGCCGCGCCCCAGGAGCCGGTTGAGCTCCTCCTCGGAGCTCGCCGGGGGGCCGCAGGTGTCTGCGAAACAGACGAGCGCGCGAGCCGGGCTTCCGGGGGGAAGCGCGGGAGCCGGGAACGCGAACGGCGACGGGGGCCGGGAGGAGAAGACCACCGAGTTCGGATGGTAGGCCCTCCGGGCGGCCGTGGCGAGCCCCTCTGCCGCGCGGCCCGCGCCCTCGACGACCACGCTTGCCGGCTCGGTCCCGAGGAGGCCCGCGGCGAGAGCAGACCCACCGGCAAACAGGCCGGCGTGGGCCACGCGGGGGGCGATCGCGGCGAGCAGCGCCCGCGCCTTCTCCCGCCAGGGCCCTTGGTGGAGGAGAGCGTCCGCGCGCAGAAGACCGAGGGCCGTCGCGGCGTTGGCGGAGAGGTGGGGCATGTCCTCGAGCGGGTAGGACGGCTCGAGCACGCGGCCGACCTTCGGACCGTCGTAGAGCGCGGGGGAGAGGTCGCGGAGGAGGCCGTCCTCCCCCCGGAACTCCCGGTCGATGAGGGCGAGCAGCTCGAGCGCGGGCTCGAGGTAGGAGGGCTCGGCGAGCGCCGCCGCGAGCTCGAGGAGCCCCGCGGCGAACGATGCCTGGTCCTCGAGGAGTCCGAAGCCAAACGCCGCGCCGCCGTCCAGGCGATGGGCGACCCCGCGCTGGGAATCGAAACCGTCGGAGAGAAATCGGTCGGCAGCCTTCCGCGCCGAGCCGAGCCAGAGCGGTTCCTCCAGCGCCGTCGCGGCGCGGGCGAACGCGGCGATGAACCTTCCGTTCACGGAGGTGTAGAGCGCCCTGTCGACAGCAGGAGTCGGCCGCTTCCCCCTCGTCCTCTTTAGCGCCGCGAGAGCCCCGGTAAGGAGCTCTTCGGCCGGGAGCTTGAGCCCGAGGCCCTCGGCCGCCGAGGCCGCCGGCAGCAGCCGGAAGAGCACGTTGCGCTCGGGCGCGTGCGGCATCCGCGCCTCGGTATCGACCCCGAAGACGCGGACCACCAGCCGGTACTCCTCCGGGTCGAGGGCCCCGCGCAGCTCCGCGCGGCTCCAGGTGAAGTAGCTCCCGTCGTCGCCGGGCGCGTTGTCGGCATCCTGGCTCGCGGCCCATCCGCCGCGCGGGTCGGCGAGGACCTCCTCGGCCCATCCGATCGTCCCGCGGAGGACCTCCTCGAACCGCGGCTCCCGGAACCGCCGCCAGCCGGCGACGTAGGCGGAGAGCAACTCGGCGTTGTCGATCCCCATCTTCTCGAAGTGGGGGACGTGCCAGCCTTCGTCGACCGAATAGCGGTGGAACCCGCCCCCGACCTGGTCGTAGACCCCGCCGTCGGCCATCCGAACCAGCGTCTCGCGTGCCCGCTCCCCGCTCGCGCCGTTGCCGTGATGGTACTCGTCCCAGAGGAGCAGCTCGACCGCGATCGGGTGCGGGAACTTCGGCGCGCCACCGAAGCCGCCGTTCACCGGGTCGAAGGCCGAGCTCAGCTCACCGACCACGGCTCCGGCGAACCCTTCGAGCTCCGGGACGTGGGTCTCCCGCCGCGTCGCGACGCGGCCGAGGGCCTCCCGGAGCGCCCGCGTGTTCTGCGCGACCACTTGGGGCTCCTCGGTCCAGATCCGCGCGACCTCCTTGAGGAGACGGCGAAACCCCGGCCGCCCGTGGCCGTCCGTGGGAGGAAAGTAGGTACCCCCCAGAAAGAGCTCCCCCTCCGGGGTGAGGAATCCGGTGAGCGGCCAGCCCCCCTCGCCCGTGAGCGCGCTCAGTTGCTGCTGGTAGCGACGGTCGATCTCGGGGTTCTCGTCGCGGTCGACCTTGACCGCCACGAAGTGTTGGCGGAGGAGTCGGGCGACCTCCTCGTCGACGTAGGTCCCCTCGTCCATCACGTGGCACCAGTGGCACCAAGCCGCA
The DNA here is from genome assembly GCA_021817605.1 of Thermoplasmata archaeon. Classification (GTDB taxonomy): domain Archaea; phylum Thermoplasmatota; class Thermoplasmata; order Lutacidiplasmatales; family UBA184; genus Lutacidiplasma. The sequence continues at coordinate 129,818 of JAKAUN010000002.1, forward strand.
CCGATGTCAAGCAGGATGGGCCGGCCTGTCTCCCGGGCGCGACGGAACGCCTCCTCCCCCCACGGGTACCAGTCGATCGCCTGCTCCGCGGCGGAGCGCAGGTAGGCCGATCGGGCGGCGGCGAGGCGCGAGCGCCCTGTCAGGGAAGGAGCCGGGGTCTCGGTCATCGGCCCTGCTCGCTCGCCGGCGCAAGATACGCTTGTCGCTGGGCGCAGGCCACGGACAAAGGTCCGGGAGGGGCGGGGTCAAGGCGGTGGAGCTAGCGCCACCGCCCGCGCGGGCTTTATAAAGGGGCCGTCGGTGCCCGCCAAAGGAGCGCAACGATGGAGATGCAACCCGGCCAGATGGCCTACGACCGGGCCATCACCGTCTTCTCGCCGGACGGCCGCCTTTTCCAGGTCGAGTACGCCCGCGAAGCGGTGCGCCGCGGCGCGACCACCGCCGGGCTCGTCTACGCGAACGGGGTCGTCCTGATCGCCGACCGGCGGATCCCCAATCCCAAGCTCGCCGAAGCCGCGAGCCTCGAGAAGATCAACCAGATCGACGAGAACATCGCCTGCGCCACCGCAGGGCTGGTCGCCGACGCGCGGGTGCTGGTCGACTACGCCCGCCTCGCGGCGCAGGTCCACCGGGTCACCTACGCCGAGCCGATGTCGGTCGAGATGCTCGTCCGACGCATCTGCGACTACAAGCAACAGTACACCCAGTTCGGAGGGGTCCGTCCGTTCGGGACCGCGCTCCTGGTCGGCGGCTACGACGACGCCGGCGTTCACCTCTACGAGACCGAGCCTTCCGGGTCGATGACGAGCTTCAAGGCCGATAGCACCGGCGGCAACAAGGGGCCGGTGATGGAGCTCTTCGAGCAGAAGTACCGTCCGGGCCTCGACCGTGACGCCGCGATCCTTCTCGCCCTCGAAGGGCTCCGCGCGGCGCTCGAGGAGGGCGGCTCGCTCTCCCAGGTCGAGGTCTGCACCGTCCAGGTCGGCGAGGGAATGACCCGCCTGTCCTCCGACGAGATCCAGCGCTTCGTCCAGCGTCTCCCCGCCGCGGGCGGTTCGGGCCGGGGCGGACGCAGCTAGGCCCGAGGGTCACAGGACCTTCCCATGGTGAAGGTCGAGGACGCGGTCATCGCACGGTGGGAGACCCAGGGCTCCCGCTTCGAGGTTCTCGTCGACCCGCAGGCGGTCCAGGACCTCAAGGACGGCAAGGAGGTCGATCTTTCCGACAAGCTCGCCCTCGACCAGGTGTTCAAGGACGCCAAGAAGGGCGACAAGATCTCGGAAGAGCATCTTGAGCGGACGTTCAAGACGCGCAACCTCGCCGAAATCGCCAAGCAGATCGTCCTCAAGGGCGAGGTCCAGGTCACGACCGAGCAACGGCATCGCCTCCAGGAGGCGAAGCGCAAGCAGATCGTCACGACCATCGCCCGCAACGCGATGAACCCCCAGACCGGAGCCCCGCATCCTCCCGCCCGCATCGAGGCCGCGCTGGTGGAGGCGAAGGTCCACATCGATCCGTTCCGGCCGGTCGACGCGCAGGTCCAGGAGGTCCTTGCCAAGCTCCGCCCGCTGCTCCCGATCCGCCTCGATGTCGTCAAGGTCCGCATCCGCGTCCCCGGCCAGCACTACCCCCGGGTCATCGGGGAGGTGCGGGGGCTCGGTAGGCTGCTCGAGGAGCTCTGGATGTCGGACGGCTCCTGGAGCGGGGTCGTGGAGATCCCGGCAGGCGTCCAGACGGAGCTCTACGAGAAGCTCAACGCCCGGACCAAAGGGACCGCGGAAACCGCTCTCGTTAAATAACCCGCCCTCGTCGCGCGCCCCGGTGCAGCAAGAAAAATGCCACGAGGTCATCGTCCCGGCCACCGTACCGGTGGCGGCGAGGCTCACCCCTCGCCTTCGGCCCGGGAACGCGTACTAGTTCTTCCCGGGGAGGAGCTCGAGGCCCGGGGCCTAAAGCCCGGGCCGGGCACCTACCGCGTAGGCGGCAAGGTCTACGCGAGCATCCTCGGACTCTACTTGCCCCGTCCGCCGCTCGTCCAGGTCGTCCCGCTCTCGGGCCGCTACATCCCGAAGCCCGGCGACACCGTGGTCGGGACGGTCACGGACGTTCAGAACACCTTCTGGCTGCTCGACATCGGGGCGCCGAGATGGGCTCCGCTCCACATGACCGGCGCGCCTTGGAAGGTCGACGTCGGGGAGACAGAGCGCTTCCTCCGGGTCGGTGACGCGGTCGTCGTGCGGGTCGAGAACCTGGACGCGACCGGGCGCATCGGGGTAACGATGCAAGGCGAGGGGCTGGGCAAGCTCGAGGCCGGCACCATCGTGCGCATCACCCCGGCCCGGGTCCCCCGCCTCGTCGGCCGGGGAGGTTCGATGATCCAGACGATCCGCCAGCGGACCGGCGCCGAGATCGCGATCGGCCAGAACGGCCGGATCTGGGTCGGCGGCACGGAAGAGGCGGTGCGGCGCGTCTCCGAGGTCCTTCGGATGATCGGGGAGAGCGGGCAACGCCCCGGCCTCACCGAGAGGGTCGCTCGCTATCTCGTCGCCACGACCCCCACCGCCCACGAGGCGGCCGAGGGCGAGGGGGAGGGCGAGAGCCCCCGCCAGGGGCCGGCGGAGACGAACGGAGAAGACGGGGACGAGGGCGACGAAGCCCCCGGACCCGAGAACGGAAAATCCGAGGAGGAACGAACCTCATGGGAAACATAGGAGCGAAGGAGGTGCCCGTGCTGCTGAGCCCGGAAGGGCTCAGGATCGACGGGAGAAAGCTCGACGAGCTGCGTCCGATCGAGATCCGCGCCGGCGTACTGCGCCAGGCCGACGGATCGGCGTTCGTCGAGTGGGGACAGAACAAGGTGATGGCGGCGGTCTACGGGCCGCGCGAGGTCCACCCCCGCCATCTCCAGCAGAACAACAAGGCGGTCATCCAGTGCCGCTACAACATGGCGGCATTCTCGGTCGACGAGCGCAAGCGCCCCGGGCTCGACCGTCGCTCGCAGGAGATCTCCAAGGTCATCGCGGAGGCGTTCGAGTCGGTCGTTTTCGCCGAGGAGTTCCCTCGGACGAGCATCGACGTCTACATCGAGGTCCTCCAGGCGAACGCCGGGACCCGCTGCGCGGGCCTGGTCGCCGCCTCGGTCGCCCTCGCGGACGCGGGGATCCCGATGGTCGACCTTCTGCCGGCCGTCGCGGTCGGCAAGGTCGCCGGCGCGATCGCCCTCGACCTCAAGAAGGAGGAGGACAACTTCGGCGAGGCGGACCTCCCGATGGCCCTCGTCCCGCAGTCCGGTCGGCTGGTGCTGCTGCAGATGGAAGGCCACATGACCGAGGAGGAGCTCTCCCGGTCGCTCGACCTCGGGGTGGCCGGCTGCCGCGTGATCTACGAGAAGATGAAAGCGGCTCTCCGCGAGCGTTATTCGGTCGAGCCGGTCGCCACGGAGGCGGCATGACGGAAGAGGTCACGACCGAGATTCTCCAGACGCACATCCTCGACCTGGCGGCCGACGGCAAGCGGCTGGACGGGCGCGCCCCGGACGAGTACCGGGCGCTCTCGCTCGAGCCGGGCTACGTCGTCACGGCCGACGGGAGCGCCCTCGTTCGCTTGGGCGAGACGATGGTCCTCGCCGGTGTCAAGCTCGAGCCGGGCAAGCCGTTCGCCGACACCCCCAACGCCGGGGTGCTCACCACCAACGCCGAACTCATCCCCCTATCGAGCCCCACGTTCGAGCCGGGACCCCCGCAACCCGGGGCGATCGAGGTCTCGCGCGTGGTCGATCGGGCGATCCGGGCGGCCGAGACGATCGACCTCGCCGGCCTGTGCATCACCCCGGCCGAGAAGTGCTGGACCTGCTATGTGGACATCCACGTCCTCGCCCACGCCGGCAACCTCATCGACGCCGCGCTGCTCGCCGCAGCCACGGCGCTCTCGCATGCGACCGTGCCCGCCAAGCGCTTCGGGATCGCGGAGGCGGACTACCCGCTCAAGGTCCACCACCTCCCGATCGAGTGCACCTTCGTGCGCCTCGGCGACACCATCGTGGTCGACCCGACCTTCGACGAGGAGCGTGCCTCTCAGGGACGCCTCACCATCGCCACGGACGAGGCGGGACGGGTGGTCGCCATGCAGAAGGGGCTCATCGGCGCGTTCTCGCCGGACGATGTCCGTTCCCTCGTCCGCCGCGCCTTCGTCCACGGGGACCGGCTGCGGGCGTCCGTTCGAGGAGGCGGAGCATGAGCCGGCGGACCAAGAAGGTCGGCCCGACCGGCTGGATGGGCCCCCGCTACGGGATCCGCATCCGCCGCAGGGTGCTCGAGATCGACCGCGCGCGACGCCGCCCGGCGGCCTGTCCGCGCTGCTCGACCGTCACCCTCCGTCGGGTGGCGAGCGGCATCTTCGAGTGCTCCCGATGCGGGACGCGTTTCGCCTCGAACGCCTACCTCTTTGCTCCGCCCCCCCCGATCACCCGCGCCGAGAGGGAGACGGCCTCCGACAACGCTTAAGACCGGACCGTCGCTCGTTGGATCACCATGTTCCGCTGCATTCGGTGCGGGGAGGCGCTTCCGTCCGACGCCAACCTCTTCGGGGTCCGCTGCGACAACTGCGGCGGGAAGATCTTCACCAAGGAGCACCCGAACGTCAAGAAGGTCCTCAAGGCGCGCTAGGCTTCGGCCCGACGCCCCCGCCGCGGGGCCGCAGGCGACCGTGGCCTGGCTCGTCCCGCGCACGACCTCGACCCCACGGTGACGTGCGCCGCGCCCGGAAAGTCCGGGACGGGGCCGAAGGTAAAGGGGTACCGACCGTACCCGCGGCGTGGCCTCCGACAGGGTGGCGACCGGCATCTCCTCGGTAGATCGGCTGCTCGGTGGGGGCCTGGAGACCGACTGCCTCACGGAGATCTACGGGGAGGGCGGCAGCGCCAAGACCCTCTTCTGTCTCGAGATCGCCGCCCGCATCGCCCGCGAGGGCCGCTACGTCCTCTACGTCGACACCGAGGGGGTAAGCCTCGAGAGGCTTCGGGCGATCGCCGGAGCGGACCTGCCGAAGGTCCTCGGCCACTTTTTGCTCACGTCGCCCAAGGACTTCGAAGAGCAGCGGCGGGCCGTTGCGACCGCCTGCACCCTCGCACGCGACGGTCGCCGTCCGATCGGGCTCCTCGTGGTCGACTCGTTGACGAACTTCTACCGGCTCTCGCTCTCGGGGCCGGACGAGGACGAGGCCCGCGAGGCCCTCGCTCTCCAGATCGCCGACATGGTGGCGACGACCCGGACGCGGGCCCTCCCCGCGCTACTGACCAACCAGGTCTGGCGAAGTCCCAAGGAAGGCACCCTCGAGCCGGTGGGAGGCTCCTACCTCAACCACGCGGCCAAGACCATATTGCGTTTCGACCGTCTCCCCGGACCCCGGCGTCGCGTGGTGCTGATGAAGCACCGCGCGCGGCCCGAAGGATCGGTCGAGTTCGTCATCGGCTCTCACGGGCTCGAGGGCGGCACGCCCTCTTGAAACCGAGATAAGCCCCCGCGTGCGTCGGCCGACGATGGGCGCCCCGGTGGAGGTCGCGGACGTTCTGACCCCCATCGGCACCTTCCGCGTCGCCTACGAGGGGTCGACCGTCCGCGTCATCGACCTGGTCGAGAAAGGCCTGCCGCAAACCGGGACTCCCGCCGGGGCGCTCCGTCGCGGGTCGCCGTTCCCCCCGGGGAGTCCCCCGCAGCAGGTCCGCGCCTACTTCAAGGACGGCCGGACCGCCTTCGCGCTCCGGGTCGCCCCCGACTCCGGTTCCGAGTTCGACCGGACCGTCTGGGAGGCGCTTCGCAAGGTCCCCGCCGGCGAGACGGTGACCTACGGCGAGCTCGCGCGCCGGGCCGGCTTTCCCGGGGCCGCCCGCGCCGTCGGAGGCGCGATGGCGCGCAACCCGATCCCGATCGTCATCCCGTGCCACCGCGTCGTCGGCCAGGGAGGCAGCATCTGCGGCTTCGGGCTGGGACTGTGGAGGAAGCGTTGGCTCCTCGATCACGAGGGGGCCTGGCCGCTGCGCTCCCGTTCTGCCGAGGGGCCGCGGCCCGGCGGGCAACGGACCCTGGATGGGTTCCCCCCGACGGGCACCGTCCGATCGAAGAGAGGGCGGGCCCGCGCCCCCGAAGCGTAGCTCGCAAGGGACCGGGGCTCCCCGGCGTTTAAGCTACTACACCACGTAACAGCTAGATCTCTCGTCGGTCGTGCCCCGTCCTCCGGCGCCGAAGCCACTACAATGTGTAGTTGCTTTGCCCGCCGAGGCAGAGCTCAGCCGGAGTAGTAGCTCGCGTCGTAGGGTTCGGGCTTGAGCCCGCGGCGCTGGCGGACCTCGGCGACGACCTTGGGCTGGAGCTCGACGGGGACCGGCTCAAAGCCCATCGACTCGGTCGACCAGAGGACCTTGCCGGCGGTCGCGCTGCGGATGTCGGAGGCGAAGCCGAACATCTCGGCCACCGGAACCTTCGCGACGACCGTCTGCAGGTCGCCGACGTTCGTCATGTCAAGGATCTCGCCGCGCCGGCGCTGGAGCTCGCGGGTCGCGCCGGCGAGGACGTCTTGGGGAACGTTGACCGTGACCTTCTGGAACGGCTCGAGCAGGAGACGATCGCCGAGGCACATCGCACCGTACATCCCCGAGCGGGCGGCCGGGATCGTCTGGGCGGGCCCGCGGTGGATCGAATCCTCGTGGAGCTTCGCGTCGACGAGGCGGACCTTGAGGCCGTAGACCTTCTCGTTCGCGAGCGGGCCGCGGTTCATCGCCTCCTTGAAGGCGTCGACGATGAGGTCCATCGTCTCGTTGAGGTACTGGATACCCTTCGTGACGTCGAACAGGATGTTCGTCCCCTCGACGGCGACCAGCCCACGGCCCTCGTCGCGCGAGATGCCCAGGGTGTCGAGCTTGGTGACGAGGCTCTTGAGGTCCTTGAACGACTTTCCCTGCGGGACCTCCCCGTCCTTGATCGCCTGGACGACCCCCGCGGGAAGTGGCTCGACCTCGAAGTAGAAGCGGTTGTGCTTGTTCGGCGACTTGCCCTCGAACGGTCCCCCCGGCTGCCTCACCAGCTCGCGGTAGACGACGATCGGCTTGGACGCCTCGATCTCGACCTTGTAGTCGTTGATGATCCGGTACTCGGTGATCTCGAGGTGGAGCTCGCCCATTCCCGAAAGGAGGTGCTCGCCGGTCTCGGGGTTGATCTCGACCTTGAGGCTCGCGTCCTCCTTGCCGACCTTGCGCATCACCTCGATGAGCTTCGGAAGGTCCGCCATGCGCTTCGGCTCGATGGCGACCGTGACGACCGGCTCGGAGACGTGCCGGATCTCCTCGAACGGGACCATCTCGGGGATCGTGCTCGTCGTCGTCCCGGCGAAGGCGTCGCTGAGCCCGATGACCGCGGCGATGTTGCCGGCGGGGACGTCCTCGACCATGAGCCGCTCCGGGCCCATGAACAGCGAGACGTGCTGGACCCGGTTGCGGAGCTTGGTGCCGAGGATCTGGAGCTCCATCCCCTTCTGGAGGTGGCCGGAGAAGACCCGGCCCGTGGCGATCTCGCCCGCGCTCGGGTCCATCGTGATGTCGGTGACCATGAAGGAGGTCGGCCCGGCAGCGTCGGTGTTGACCATCGCCTGGCCCACCGACGAGCCGATCTCGCCCTTCCAGATGTTCGGGATGCGGTACCTCTGCGCGATGCGCGGGCTCGGCAGGTGGCGGACGACCATGTCGAAGACCACGTCGTTGATCTTCGCCCGCTGCGCGATCTCCCGCGAGCGGCCCGTGGAGACGAAATCGATGATGTCCGGGAACTTCACCCCGGTCCTCTGCATGTACGGCACGCTGATCGCCCAGTTCTCGTAGCCCGAGCCAAAGGCGACCGACCCGTCGCGCGGGTCGACCGACCACTCGTCGACGAACTCCTCCGGCGCCATGCGACGGATGAGCTCGTTGACCTCGGAGATGATCGTGCCGAACCGCTTCTGGAGCGAGTCGGGGGTGAGCTGGAGCTCCTTGATGGCACGATCGACCTTGTTGATGAACAGGGTCGGCTTGACCTTCTCCCGGAGCGCCTGGCGGAGCACGGTCTCGGTCTGGGCCATCACGCCCTCGACCGCGCAGACGACGACGATTGCCCCGTCGACCGCGCGCATGGCCCGGGTCACGTCCCCGCCGAAGTCGACGTGGCCGGGCGTGTCGATGAGATTGATGAGATACTGTTGCCCCTCGAACTCGTGGACGATGGTGACGTCGGCGTTGTTGATCGTCAGGAGGCGGGCCTGCTCTTGCTCGTCGAAATTGAGGTAGAGCTGCTTGCCCGCAAGCTCGTTGGAGATCATGCCGGCCGCCGCGAGGAGGTTGTCGGAGAGCGTCGTCTTGCCGTGGTGGATGTGGGCGACGATGCCGATGTTACGGATGCGCTCGATCTGGCGCATCATGTCGGGAATGGCCTTGGCCAGCTCGGCTCGTACGTGGGTCATGAGCTCTCTCCGGGCGCCTAACGGGCCGACTGGGCGACGCGCTCGACCTCTTCCTTGCGACCGACCGCGAAAGAGGTGAGGTCACCCTTCGATGCGAGCCGGATCTCCTCGGCGAGACACGTCTCGATCGCCTTGGTCGACTTGCGCGATGCCTGGATCGCCCCGAGGGCGAGGTTGCGGATCGCAACGTTGACACGACGGGCCGGCGAGGCGTCCACGGCCCTGGGGACGGAGATCCCGCCGAACTGGAGCCGGGTGACCTCCTCGCGGGGCGCGGCGTTCTCGACGGCGTCCACGAGCATCTGGAGCGGGTTCTTCTGGTCCTTGGCCCCGAGCTCCTCGAAGGCCTTGCGGACGGTCGCGAGGGCCTTCTGCTTCTTGCCCGTGAACTTGCCGCCCTTCATCAGCTGGTTGGCGAGCCGCTCGACCAGGTGCATGTGGGTCTTGAGGAACGGCCGGCCGGAAAGACGGCCCTCGGTGTGGGGCGCGTAGACCGGGTGCAGGTAGAGGTACGGCAGGAGCCCCGGGTCGTGGACCTCGATGCCTTCGAACGAGAACTTGCCGAAGAGCGGCGGGATGGGGAACGGGGGAGCGGGGGCCGGCTGCGGCCGCGCCACGACCGGCCCGGTTTCTTCTGTAGGGGCCTCGGCCGGGTGACCTGGGCTCTTCTCGTCGCTCATCGGGCCGGCTTCTCCTTGCGTCCGCGGACGAGCTCGTCCAGCGAGACACCGTTCACCTGGATCACCTTGTAGCGGACACCCGGGATGTCCCCGTAGGACCGGCCCATCCGCCCGCCGATCCCTTCGACCAGCACCTCGTCGTGCTCGTCGATGAAGTTGATCGCCCCGTCCCCGACGGCGAAGGCGGTCACCTGGCGGCCGTTCTTGATGAGCTGGACCTTGATGCACTTGCGGATCGCCGAGTTCGGCTGCTTGGCCTCGACGCCGACCTTTTCGATCACGATCCCGCGACCCTGCGGCGCCCCCTCGAGGGGGTCGGAGCGCTCCTTGAGGTGGAGCGTGCGCCGCTTGTAGTAGCGGTCCGACCAGCGTCGCCGCTGGCGGAGCCGCGCGAGGCGGCCGGCGGTGTGAAGGCCAGACGGCGGGGTCATGAACCGTAAGGGAGCCGAGCCACAGGGTCGCCCTATTTAAAACTCCCTGACGCTCGCCGGCGGCGAAGAGCGCCCGGATGCCGAGGAGGGGGGTCGGAAGGGGCCGGACGAGGGCGCGGCGGACGGCCCGAGATGCCCCGCAGCGGCGGCCCGGAGGCCCGTCGCGTGCGGAGGAGCTCGAGCGGCTCGCCGCCACGATACGCGCCTGCCGGCTTTGCCCGCTCGGCCGCAGCCGCACCCACGCGGTCGTCTACCGTGGGAGCCTACGGCCAAGGGCCGTCTTCGTCGGCGAGGCCCCCGGGGCCGAGGAGGACCGACAGGGGGTGCCGTTCGTCGGCCGCTCGGGAGCGATCCTCGACAAGGCCGTGGCCTCTCTCGGCGACGACCTCGGGCCCTACGGCGTGCTCAACGTCGTCAAGTGCCGGCCCCCGGCCAACCGGTTCGACCCGGGCGCAGCGCGTGCCTGCCGCCCGTACCTCGACCGCCAGCTTGAGCTCCTCGCCCCGGAGTTCCTCGTGCCGCTCGGGGCGAAGGCGCTCCGAGCCCTCGCGCCGGAAGCCCCTCCGATCCTTCGGACCGCCGGCCAGGAGCTCGCGTCGCGCTACGGAGTGCTCTTCCCGCTCGTCCATCCAGCGGCGACCCTGCGCTCCCGCCGCCTCGCGGAGAGATGGCAGGACGACCTCGGGCTCCTGCACGCCTGGCTGCGCGGCCGGCCCCTGCAAAGGGCATAACTCGACCCCGGCTCCGAGAGCCGTGCGCTCGGTCGAGCTGTTCCTCCTGGACGGTTCCTACCAGGCTGTCGACGACGGGGTCGTCGTCGAGCTCTTCGGGCGCACGCGGGAGGGCCGCTCGCTGGTCGCGCGCTACTACGGCTTTCGCCCGTACTTCCTCCTGGTCGAGCCGACCCACGAGGAGCGCGAGCGTCTCGGCCACGATCCCGAGGTGGTCTCCGTCCAGGCGACGACGGTCTTCCACGGCGGACGGGACCGTTCTACGGTTCGTGTGATCCTCCATCACCCCTGGCTCGTCCCCGACTACCGCAAGGCCTACCGCGGGAGCGGCACGGAAGAGCGCGTGCTCTCCTGCGACATCCCGTTCGTCCACCGGTTCCTCTACGACAAGCACCTGGGGCTCTGCCTGGTCTTCGACGCCGAGGACGAGCCCGAGGAGCTCCGGGCGCGCTACGCCGTCCAGGAGGTCGTCCGGGTCGTGACGGACGGCGGCCGCGACCTCGCGCCCGCCGAGGGGTTCCGCCCGTCGCTCCGGGTCCTCTCCTTCGACATCGAGAACGCCATCCGGGCGCGGACGATCTTCACGATCTGCGGTGTCTCCGAGGGCGCGGGCCGCCCCCGGCGGACCTTCCGCTTGAGCGGGCCGGACGAGCGAACGATCCTCGAGGAGTTCGTCCAAACGGTGCGCGAGGACGACCCGGACGTGATCACGGGCTACAACATCGGAGGCTACGACTTCCCGCTCCTGGTCGAGCGGGCGCAGAAGGTCGGCCTCGGCGAGCTCAAGCTCGGACGCCAGGCGGGACCGGCGAGCGAGGCCGGTGAGCGGCTCTGGAAGATCACCGGTCGAATCGTCGCCGACGCGTGGTGGGCAGCGCACCGGGAGCTTCGTCCGAAGCAGGAGACGCTCCAGTTCGTCGCCCGCACTCTCCTCGGCGACAGCAAGCTCGACGTCGACCGCCGCAACATCGAGCAGGAGTGGGCCCGCGACCCGGCGCGCGTGATGGAGTACTGCGAGCACGACGCCGACCTCGCGCTGCGCATCGTCCAGCGGCTGCGCGTCGTGGAGAAGGCCGCCGACCTCGCGACCGTGGCCCACCTTCCTCTCGAGGAGGGTCTCAACGGCCGCACCTCGCTCTTCGTGGACGCGCTGCTCATCCCGCGCGCGGACGCTGAGAAGGTCGGCGTCCCTCCCACCCATCGGGCCAGCCGGGAGGGCGCGATCGAGGGCGGCTACGTCCACGCGATCCGCCCGGGTCTCTACCGCTACGTGGTCGTCCTCGACTTCAAGTCGATGTACCCGTCCATCATCATCGCCAACAACCTCTGCTTCACGACGCTCGCCTCCGAGGGGACGACCCGGGCGCCGGGGGGGGCGCGCTTCCTCGCCCCCGAGGTGCGTCGGGGGATCATCCCGCAGATCCTCACCGAGCTCTTGGCGGACCGCGACCGCTTCCGACGCTCCGCCAAGGAGGCCCCGAGCCGCGAGCTCGCCGAGTACTACGACGGTCTCCAGAACGCCGTCAAGGTGCTGATGAACTCGTTCTACGGAGTCCTCGCCTCGAGCTTCTATCGCTTCACCAACAAGGAGATCGGCGCCTCCATCACGGCGTTCGCCCGCGAGGCGATCGTCTCCATCATCCGCGACCTCGAGAAGGAGGGCTCCGAGGTGATCTACTCGGACACCGATTCGGTGTTCGTCCGCTCCCCGGTTCCCACTTTGGACGGGGCCCGCGAGTTCGGGGAGACGATCGCCCGTCGGTTCACGCTGCGGGGGGCGACCTTCGAGTTCCAGTCGGTCTACGAGACGTTCTTCTCCCACGGGGCCAAGAAGCGCTACGTCGGCCGGATGGTCTGGCCGCGGGAGGAGACGGTCGTCCGCGGCTACGAGACCCGCCGCTCGGACGCCTTCGACTACCAATCGGAGTCGCTTCTCGAGGTCTTCGACCTAGTCTTGCGCGGGGAAACGGAGGCCGCGGTGCGGCGGGCCCGCGAGCTCGTCCAGGCGGTGCGGGCCCGTGGCGTGGCGGTCGAGAAGCTCGTCATCGCCCGGTCCGTCCGCGACGAGAGCGAGTACAACGCCGCCACCCGCGACTCTCTGCCCTTCCTCAGGGTCTATCGTCGCCTCAAGGAGGAGGGCTACGACGTCGTCCCGGGCATGCGCGTCGCCTGGATCGTCACCAACTCGCGCAAGAGCCCCCAGGAGGTCGAGCCGTGGGTGGAGGGACGGAGCTTTCCGAGCGAGCCGGATTGGGAGTACTACGCCGAGCGGGTCGCGCAGACCCTCGCGCGGGTGACGGAGGTCTTCGACTGGGACGCTGACTCGCTCCTGAGGGGCAACCACCAGCAGCGCCTCGGCGGCCACGACCCCGGCACGGCGGCCGCCGCCGCGGGCGCACCGGCCGGGCTCGACAGCCCGATCGACGAGCTCGGTCCCCCGGCGCGTCGCCGCGTGGCACGCAAGAACCTCACGGACTGGCAGTAGCCGCTCGGTCGGGGACCGGCCGCTCCGCGCGAAGCGCCACCAGCCCCCCGGCGACCGCCACCGGCACGCCGAGGAGCGCCACCGAGGGAGGGACGATGCCGAGGACGGCTGCCGTGAGCAGCAGGGTGAACACCGGGATGCCGGTCATGAGCGTCGGCGGAAGGAGCAGTCCGGCTCGCGCGATGGCAGTGAAGTAGCAGAGCGGGGCGAGGAAGAAGCTCACCAGGCCATTGACGAGGAGCAGCAACAAGGGGAGCGAGCCCACTCGCACGAGGCCGCCCCAGCCGCCGGGGACGAGCGGGGCGAACAGGGCGGCGAGCCCCCCCGCGCAAACGATCGACTGGCCGACCGCCGCGGAAAGGCCGACCTTGGAGGCATCCCGCGCGGAGACGACGAAGTAGAGCGCCACGGCGAGGGGGACGGCCGGCACGGCGAGCCAGCCCGCCGGCGGGACCGCCTCGAGGGAATGCCCGCCGGCGATCGCGAGGCCGCCCCCGACGACGCTGAGGAGGAGGCCGAAGGCGAACAGGGCCGAGGTGACCTGGCGGCGTCGCTCGGCCACCCACCATGCGACCAGGAGCGGGGTCGCGACCAGATCCCCGATCAGCGAGAGCAGAGAGGCATCGACCGGGCCCGTGAGATAGGTCGAGGCGAGCACCGAGGCCTGCATGCCCACGAGCAGCCCGGCGCGGAGGTAGCCCCGCACGTCCAGGAATTCGCGCCGAAGAGCCCGTCCCTCGGAGCGCAGCACCGCCCACACGCCCCAACCGAGGGCGCCTCCGACGAACGGATAGACCAGGGTGGCGGAAGGGGACGTGCCGGGCGTCACCCAAAGCACGAACAGGTAGTAGGTCGCCCAGCCGAACGCGGCCACGACGGAGAGTCCGATGGCGAGGCTCCGGCCGCTCGGCATCCGGTCCCGGCCCCGTCGGACGGGGGGCTTACGGTTTGCGCCCTGGCTGCGACGCGGCCGGGGCCGCCGCCCTCACGCGTAACCGGTGTAGGAGATCCCGAGGGTGGGCAGCTCCACTCCCCTACCGGCCTCGACATGGCCGATCTCGAGAGCGTCGGAGAACCCGGCTCGGGCGAGGCGACGGAGCGCGTCCCTCCGGGCGGAGGGGGCGAGCACGACCGCGAAACCGACTCCCATGTTGAACGTCTGGTACATTTCCTCCCCGGAGATCCGCCCGAGGCGGCCCAGCCATTCGAAGAGCCCGGGCGGGGCGGGGAACCGGTCGAGGACGAAACGGACCCGGTCGTGGAGCCGCAGGAGGTTGCGTACTCCTCCGCCGCTCACATGGGCAAAGCCGTGCACGCCCTCCCGCTCCGCGAGCGCCTCGCTCGCCGGCGTGTAGGTCCGGGTAGGGACGAGCAGCTCGCGGCCGAGAGGTAGGTCGGCCCCCGGTCTCCGTCGAGCGAGCGGGACGTGTTGCTCGTCAAGGAGGCGACGGACCAAGGTGTAGCCGTTCGCGTGGAAGCCGTCGGAGCGGAGACCGAGGATGACGTCCCCGGAGCGGATGCGCTCGCCCAGGACCGGCCGTCGGCCGCGGGGGAAGAACCCAATCGCCGTGCCGCCGAGATCGATCCCGCGGACGATCTCGCCTACTTGGGCCGTCTCGCCACCGAGGAGGGAACAGCGCGCACGGGCGAGCCCCCGTCGGATACCCCGACCGAGGGCGCGGAACGTGGCCACCGAGGCCGTGCCGTAGAGGATCGTGTCGACCAGGCCGGCCGCCCGCGCGCCCACCGAGGCGAGGTCGTTGACGTTCGCCGCGACCAGGTCCTCGCCCACCTCCTCCCAACGGCCGAGCTGCTCGGCGAGCAGCACCTTCGTCCCGACGGTGTCCGTGGTGACGGCGATCGTCTCGGAGCCCAGTCGCAGTAGGCCGGCGTAGTGGCCCAGAGAGGCCGCGACGGGAGCACCGTGCGACGCGGGGGCGCGGTAGCGCGCCGCCTCGATCAGGGCACGGACGGCCTCGGCACGGGCCGCGACGTCCACCCCGCTCGCCCGGTAGGTGAGCGTCCGGGCGCGTCCCGCGGAGCCTTTCGCCACGGGGCACGGGAGCCGAAGCGCGAGAAAAACCCTCCCCCGCGGGAGGGCCGAGGGCTCTTTACGCGACGTGCGCTCGGTCGATGCGTTGGCACCTCCCGCGCGACGCTTGCGGTCGACCGAGGGCGAGACCGCCCCGAGGACGGCTGCGCTCGTCCTCGCCGGACGCGTCTGGCACCGGGGCCGCCTCCGTCCCCTCGAGATCGCCGTGGACGAGGCCGGCCGCATCGCCTCGATCGGCCACGCTCGCGACGGCGTCCGTCATCACGACGTCGGCGATCGAGTGATCCTTCCGGCGGCGACCGACCTCCACGTGCACTTCCGCGACCCCGGACCGCCTTCAGCCGGCGAGTCGATCGCCACCGGGACGGTCGAGGCCGCCCTCGGGGGCGTGAGCCTGGTCGGCGAGATGCCGAACACCGAGCCGCCGGTCACATCGGTCGACCGGCTGGAGGAGAAGATCGCCCGTGCGCGCGGGCGTGCCGCGGTCGACCTCCTCTTCTACGCCGCGCCGACCGAGCCGCGCCGCATCGCCGCCCTCGCACGACGCGCAGGGGCGTTCAAGCTCTACCTGAGCCCGACGACGGGCATCGAACAGCCGGTCTCACGCGCGTCGCTCCCCGGGCTCCTCGCCGAGCTTTCCGCCCACGACCTTCCCGTGACCGTCCACGCCGAGGACCCGGCGCTCTTCCGAACGGACCTTGCGGCCGTCGACCCTGCCGGCTGGAACGCGTGCCGGCCCGCCGCGGCGGAGGCGAGCGCCGCCGAGGAGCTCCTCGCCGCGCCCGCCCGTCTCCGCCTTCATGTCGCCCATGTGACGAGCGCGGCGCTGGCCGCCCGTCTGCGGCAGCGCGGGATCTCCTTCGAGGTGAGCCCACAGCATCTACTGCTCTCCGACCGCGACGGAAGGGACGCCCGTTTCAAGGTCAACCCGCCGCTCCGGGACGAGAGGACCCGGGAGGAGCTCTGGCAGGCCTACCGCAGCGGGGCCGTGCCGTGCCTCGCCAGCGACCACGCCCCGCATCCTGCCGAGGCGAAGGACCTGCGCTTCGACCTTGCTCCGAGCGGGATGCCGGGCGTCGAGACCAGCGTTCCCCTGCTGCTTTCCCGCGTGCGGGCCGGCGAGCTATCCCTTGAGGTGCTCCTGGCGACCGCCTGCGACCGGCCGGCGCGCTGGCTGGGCCAGCCTCTCGGCCGCATCGCGGTCGGACATCGCGCGAACCTGCTGGTCGTCGACTTCCGCGAGCGGCGGAGGGTGCGTGCCGCGGAGCTCGCCGCGCCGTGCGGTTGGTCCGCCTTCGAGGGACGCGAGGCGATCTTCCCCGTCGAGCACTGGCGGGACGGAGAACAGATCGTCGCGGGGGGAGAGTACGTCGGGCGGCCGACCGGCCGTGCTCTCCGGCCCGAGTACGCAGCCGGCCCGGCCCCCCTCGAGGCGGCGGACTAGGGGACGGACGGCGGCCCGCCGTCCGGCTCTGCCAGGGCAGGCGGCTCGGCAGCACCGGCCCGCCTCCATCGAGGAGGCCAGCCGGCGGTGATCTTGCCGAGCAGCAGGAGAACGATGTAGACGAGGGCCACGACCACCAGGACCCCCGCGGCCACGTCGACCCACTTGAAGTAGCCCGAGACGCTCGTCCAGCGGGAGCCGAGGACGATCCCCGCGTAGAGGAACGCGAGGGTGAAGGGCACCGAGCCGGCGAGGGTGTAGATCCCGAAGCGCACCGGCCCCATGCGGGCCGTCCCGGCGGGGTAGCTGATGTAGCTGCGAACGACCGGCAACAGACGGGCGATGCCGACCGTCGCCTCCCCGTGACGCTCGAAGAAACGGTCCATCCGGTCCAGATGCCTTGGCTCGATGCGCAGCGGCCCGATGCCGAGGTCGAGCAGGCGGTGGCGCCCCCATCGTCCGACCGCGTAGGCGATGTAGGAGCCCGCGAGCCCGCCGGCGAGGGCAGCCGCGACCGCTCCACCGAGGGAGAACACGCCCTCCGCGACGAGGAACCCCGAGAACGGCAGGATCACCTCGCTCGGCACCGGAGGGATCCCGAAGCTCTCCACCGTCATCAGGGCGAAAAGCCCCGGGAGTCCGATGGTCGTCAGGATGACCACGACGAGACCGGCGACCGATTCGACCAGCGAGAACGCCATCGTTCGTCGGGGTACCGGTCTAGCTCGCCTCGTCGTCGACGATCAACCGGAACGGCACGGCAAGATGCACGTTGGTCCGGGCCGGGATGCCCTCGAACTCGAGAGGGACCTGGCAACCCCCGCAGGAGACCGAGCCGCGCGCTCGCCCGAGGGCGACCGAGAGCGCGACGTTGACCTCGATCTCGCGCGGGCGGACCTTCGCCTCGCGGAGCGCGGCCGCGAGAGCGGCGAGCAGGCGGTCCGGTTCGGCAAGCGAGGCGTCGGCGCTCATCGGTGCAGATACGACCGGTCTTTCGGACTTAAGCTCGCCCCGCGGCCGGAGCGCTCAGCCATCGCTCTCGTCCGACGGTTCCTCGCCCTCCGCCATGGTCGTGCCGTCCTTCGGCGGCGTGCGACGGCGGATCTGTTCGCTCAGCCGGTCGAGCTGGGCGAGGAGCTTGCCGAGGTCCGGGGGCGGCTCGTCCGCAGGGAGGCCCTCCTGCGCGCCCGGGACCGTCGCGGTGTCTTGGGAAGAGGACGAAGCTTCGGGCTCCTCGGGATCTTCGAGGTACTCCGGTCGCGGGGGCTTGGATGCGGGTGGCTCCGTTCGAGCGGCTCGAGCCGGCGGGACGGGGCGGGCCGAGGCTCCGGAGGGCGCCGTCTCCCCGTCCGCCCGGCCTTCCTCGGGCGCACGTCCACGACGGCGACGGAACAGGGCCATCGCACCGAGCCACGACGCGGCGGTGAGGGAGGCGAACGGCGCGGTGGCGAGCAGCAGATGGGTCGGGTCAGGAACCGAGGCGAGCATCAGACCGCCCTCTCCCGAGCCCCGCGGAGCGGAGGCGAACCCTCTCGGGCCCCGTCCCATGCGAGGGCTTCCTCTCGAGGCCGCAAGGTCACGGACCTGCCCGCTCCATCGCTACGCCCCTATCTATAAGGGAGACCCGCACGCGAGGCCGGCGGTCCGGGCTCACTCGGGGGGAGCCCCGCGCAGCGGTTCGCTCGAAGGGCTCTCGGAGCCGGGGGGGACTTTGGGCCCGGTGACCGGACGGGTCCGGTCCCGAAGCCCGAGCCGGCCCACCAGCCAGCGTACCACAGGGATCCGGATTCCCGTCCAGCGCTCCACGGCCTCGAGCAGCAGACGGTCGCCTTCCCCGACACTCCGCGTGGCCAGGATCGTCAGGACGAACAGCGTGGCCACCCCAAGACCGAGCACCGGCAGGTCGAGCAGCGGCAGCTTCGGCCGCACGACCTCTAGGACCGCCGAGAGCGGCAGCAGGAGAGCGAGGACGGGAACGACGAAGTCCCGACCGAACGGGTTCAGCTTCTCTCCGCTAGAGAGCTGGGCGAGGCAGAGAGCGAAGAACAGGACATTGGCCGTCGCCCAGGCGATGCCCGAGCCCACGGCGCCGTAGGTGGGCACGAGGGCCAGGGAGAGGGCGACGTCCGCGACCGCGGCGGCGACCGAGTTGTAGGCGACCAGGCGGACCTGGCCGAACGCCACCTGGGTCATGGGAGAGGGCCCGAGCAGGGTCCCGAGGAACGCCCCGAGCACCACGATCTCGAGCGGGAGGACCTCCGCGGTGTAGCTCGGACCGAAGACAAAATCGAGCGAGCCTCCCGGCAGGAAGAAGAACACGACGAAGAGCGGCAACGCGAAGACGGCGAGCCACTTGGTGACCGTGACGTAGGTCAGGCGCACCGCTCTCTCGTCCCGGCGGCTCAAGAAGCGCGAGGCGACCGGCAGGAAGATGTACGAGGCCGCGACGATCCCGACCTGGAGGAGCCGGGCGAGCGTCAGGCTCGCCGAGTAGGCCCCGACCTGGTCGTAGTGATAGGCGCCGAGGACCAGCGTGTCGCCCGAGGTCGCCACGCTCGAGAACCCTCCCATGACCGCGAGCGGCGCGATGAGGCGGAGGAAGCCGCTGCGGGCGAAGCGGTCGGCGGCCCCGCGCGCCAGGAGCGAGTGGGGCAGCTTGCTCACGGTGTAGACGACGAGCGCGAGCAGCGTGAAGACGTGTGACGCGGCGAAGGCGAGCAGCGCGGTCTCGTAGGTGATCCTCCCGGGGGCGACAAAACGCGCCCCTACGAGCACGCCGACGTAGATCGCCGGATTGAGGATCTGGACGAAGAGGGCGTTCGGCAGCACGTCGGCGAACCCCTGGAAGAGCGAGGCGAGCAGCGTCGACGCGATCAATCCCGCGACGGCGATGGCGAAGAACTCGAGGCCGAGCACGAGCTCGGGCGCGGCCAGGGCGTGGGCGATCCACGGGGCGACCAGGGCGAGGGCGAACCCGGCCGAGGCGGCGGCGATCCCGCCGGTCAGGAGCGACGTGCGGACGATGGTGCGCCGCTCGCTCTCCGAGGCAGAGAACGGGAGTCCCCGGGCGACGGCGACGGGGATGCCGAAGGAGCCGACGGCCGCGAGGACCTGGACGAGGGTGAACCCGAGGGAGAAGGCGTTCCAGTCGGCGATCGAGATGCTCCGTACGATGAGGACGCGGGCGATGAAGCTGAGGAAGATGTAGACGAGCGTCGCGACGACGAGCGCGAGGGTCCCGAACGTGACCGTCGAGAGGCCCTCGCGAAGCCCGGGAGCATCCGAACCGGCCACGCCTTCAGCCCCGGCGACCGCTCTCCTTCGAGGGTATATACATACCTCCCGGAGCGCCGGGAACGCCGGCCTTTGCCGGCGCGGGCCGCCGCCTAGACGAACTCGTCGAGGACCTTCGACAGGTCGGCGATGCCCGTCGGCTGGGAGACGAGCGGGCCGGCGCGCAGGACCTCGTCAAGGTCCTCGTAGGTCGGCTTCTCCGTGCGGTAGAACAGCCCGATGGGAATCTTCTCGCCCCACTCGAGCGCCCGCTGCCAGGCGGCGACCAAGTCGGTGGGGTCGTGGCCGGAGCTCTCGAGCTTGTAGACCCTCTGCCGGAAGAAGTCGAAGGTGTTGATCTTGTTGTAGGTCACGCACGGGCTGAAGACGTCGACGAAGGCGAATCCCTTGTGCCGGATGCCGTTGGCGACGAGCTCGGAGAGGTGTTTTACGTCCCCGGAAAAGCCTCGGGCGACGTAGGTCGCCCCGCTCGCGAGCGCGAGCGCGATCGGGTCGATCGGGTTCTCGATGACCCCGGCGGGCGTCGACTTGGTCTTCTGCCCCAACGTAGAGGTCGGGCTCGCCTGGCCGGTGGTGAGCCCGTAGATCTGGTTGTCCATCGTCACGTAGGTCATGTCGACGTTGCGACGCATGGTGTGGACGAAGTGGCCCACGCCGATCCCGAAGCCGTCGCCGTCGCCGCCGGTGCCTATCAC
The DNA here is from genome assembly GCA_021817605.1 of Thermoplasmata archaeon. Lineage (GTDB taxonomy): Archaea > Thermoplasmatota > Thermoplasmata > Lutacidiplasmatales > UBA184 > Lutacidiplasma. Next base: position 150,115 of record JAKAUN010000002.1, read on the forward strand.
GGTGAGCCCGTGGTTCGCCCAGCGGATCCCTTCCGCGACGGGGAGAGCCCGACCGTGGATCGCATGGAACCCGTAGGAGGAGAGGAAATGGGGAAGATTGGACGAGCAGCCGATCCCCGAGACGATCACGACGTTCTGGCTCGGGATGCCCAGACGCTTGAGCGCCATCTCGATCGACGCCACCACCCCGAAGTCGCCGCAGCCCGGGCACCAGGTCGGGCGGGTGTCGGACTTCCCCACGACGGGAAGGGGCGGACCGCTCGGCACCTGGACCGGAGTGGCGCTACTGCCGGCCATCGAAACCCACCTCCCTCGCCTTCGCTACGATCTCGTGCGGATAGAACGGTTCGCCGTCGTACTTGAGAAGACGATCGGTCGGCACGAAGCCGGTCTCCGCCCGCAAGAGGCGCCCGAACTGCCCGGAGTAGTTGCCCTCGACCAAGAGCGTGCGACGGGCACTGGCGAGCTCGGTCCCCAGCAGGTCGGCCTTCAGCGGGTAGACCGCGGGGAACCAGAGGAGATTGGTCGGCTTTCCCTGCTGGAGGAGCTCGGCCATCGCGTCCCGCACCGCCCCGACCGTCGAGCCCCAGGCAAGGAAGGTAAGGGGAGCCTCCGAAGGGCCCTCGCGTCGCGGCGCGGGGACGGCGTCGGCGAGCCCGCGTAGCTTCTTCATCCGCTTGTCCATCATCTTCTGCCTCTCGGAGACCCACTTGGGGATGCCGGCCCTGATGTCCGAGATGAGGTGCCCGCGCTCGTCGTGCTCGTCCGAGCCGGCGACGAACTGCAGGCCCGCCTGGCCCGGGACCGCGCGAGGGGAGACCCCGGTCTCGGTGTACTGGTAGCGGAGGAACGGCTGGCCGTTCGCCTCGGCCGTCGCGAGCGGGGCTAGCGGGCCGACCGGCGGAAGCTCGTCGCGATCGACCGTCGCGAAATCCTCGGAGAGATGGAGGTCGCTTGCGAGCAGCACCGGGGTCTGCCAGGCCTCGGCGAGACGGAAGGCGTCGACGGCGGCGTGGTAGGCCTCCTTCGGATGGGAGGGGGCGAGGATCGCCCTCGGGAACTCGCCCTGGCCGGCTCCGAGCATCAGGTTGAGATCGCCCTGCTCGGTCTTGGTCGGCAGCCCCGTGGAGGGCCCGGTGCGCTGCGACTCCACCACGACCAGAGGAGTCTCCGTCATGCCGGCCATCCCCAGCGCCTCGACCATCAGCGAGAAGCCCCCGCCGCTGGTCGCCGTCATCGAGCGCACCCCGCCGAAGGAGGCGCCGATCGCCATGTTGATCGCCGCGAGCTCGTCCTCGGCCTGCTTGACGACGACGCCGAGCTCGGCGGAGTGGGCAGCCATCCAGTGCATGATGGACGAGGCCGGGGTCATCGGGTACTGGGCGAGGAACTTGCAGCCGCCGGCAGCCGCGCCGAGGGCGATCGCCTCGTTGCCGCTGAGAAGGAGCTTCGGCGCCCCGGCACGGGGCAGCGCGTGGTCGTGGACCGTCGCGTTCGCCTCCGCGAACCGGTAGCCCTCGGCGCTGGCACCGAGGTTCCAGTCGACCAGCTCGCCCTTCTTGCTGCCGAACGAGTCGGAGAGCACCTGCTGGAGGAGCTCGAGCGGGACCCCCGCGAGGAAGGCGGAGGCGCCCATGCCTGCCGCGTTCTGGAGGATGGACTGGCTCGTGTACTTCCTCGCGATGGCGAGGGTCGGTACGGCGAGCGCCTTCACGCCGGCGGGGAGCGAGGAAGGATCGACCGAGAACTTCTCCGGGTCGTGGAGGACCGTGCTCCCCGGCCTCAGGTCGTTAGCATGGATCTCGACCGTGGCCGGGTCGAGGGCGTAGAGGAGGTCGGCGCCGTCCCCCTGCGAGTAGGACCGGTCGTCCGAAGCGCGCGCCTGGAACCAGACGTGCCCGCCGCGGATGACGGACTGGTAGGAGTTGTGGCCGTAGACATGCAGGCCCATCCGCGAGAACGAGCGCGCGACGACCTCGCCTATCGAGGCGATCCCGTCGCCGGCTTGGCCTCCGGCCCGGAAGGTGAGGCTCCGCATCTTTCGCAACGAATCTTCTTCGCTATTAATCGATAGGGGTGGCACGGCAGCAATTCTTACAGAGGGCTTCGGGCTCCCGGGGATGTGGCGGCGAGCGTCCGGGTCCGGTTCTACGCCACCGCCCGGCTCGCCACCGGCACCGCGCAGGTCGAGCTGCCCGTGCCGGGGCAGGGGATCAGCGCCCGTGACCTCCTTTCCGAGCTCGCCCGCGAGTACCCGAAGCTCCGACGGGTCCTCGGCGCGAGTCGGTTCCTACGCAACGACCGCTACCTGACCGACCTTGCCGAGCGGCTCGCTCCCGGCGACCAGTTCGCCGTGCACCCGCCCTACGGAGGCGGCTAGCGGTGAGCGTACGCCTCGGTCCCAGGGCCCTGTCGCTCGCCCGGGCGTATGCCGAGCTCACCGGCCCCGGCCTCGGCGGGATCGTCCTCTTCGCCGGGCGCGTCCGTCCGGACCGCGTCGCGGGGGCCCGTGTGAGGGCGCTCGACTACGAGGTCGACAGGACGGTCGCCCTCGAGCGGCTGCGCGCAATCGAGACTACGGCCCGACGCCGTTTCGGGGCGGAACGGACCGTCCTATGGCATCGCAGCGGCTCGGTCGCGGCCGGCGAGGTCGCCGTGATCGTGGGAGCCGCCTGCGCCCACCGCGACCCGGCGTTCCGGGCGGCGCGCTACCTCATCGAGGAGCTCAAGCGCTCGGTGCCGATCTGGAAGGAGGTCCTAGCACCACCCGCGCGTCGACGGCGACGGCGCCCTGCCCGGCCGGCCGCACGATAAGCGGGTTGATGTCGAGCTCCGCGACCTCGGGCTGTTCGACGGCCAGCTGCGAGACCCGCTCGAGGATCTCGATCAGGGCCGGGATGTCGCTCGGCGGCTCTCCCCGCACCCCCTCGAGCAGCGGAAAGCTGCGGACGGCGCGGACCATGTGCTCGGCGGAGAGCGGGCGGAGCGGGGCGAGCCGAAAGGTCACGTCCCGCAGCGTCTCGACGTAGATCCCCCCCATCCCGAAGACGACGATCGGTCCGAACCCCGGGTCGCGCTGGATCCCCAGGAGCACTTCCTTCCCCGGCGGGACCTGGCTTTCGACCTCGAAGCCCTCGATCCGGGCCGACGGCACGGAACGCCGCACGCGCGCCTCCATGCGGGCCACGGCCTCTTCGACGGCCGCGGCGTCCGCTAGGTCGAGGGCGACCCCGCCGACGTCGGTCTTGTGGGAGATGTCCGGCGAGGCAACCTTGAGGACGACCGGGTAGCCGACGTGCTCGGCGGCGGCGACCGCCTCTTTCGCCGTCCGCGCGAACTCGACCTTCGGGACCGGGATTCCGTAGGCCTGGAGGAGATCGCGCGAGGCATACTCGGGAAGGACGGAGGCATGGCGGTCTTCCGCGCGCTCGAGCACGCGGCGGACGCGCTCGAGGTCGACCGGGAAGCTGCGTACCGGCAGGCGCGGTCGGGTCCTCCAGGCGCGGTAGCGGGCGAGGCCGGCGAGCCCTTCGATCGCCTCCTCGGGGAACGTGTAGCACGGCACGCCGTTGGCCTCGAGCGTCTTCGCCTCCTGGGAGAGATCGGTGAGCCCGAAGAGGCAGGCGACCACGGGCTTGTGGCTCATCGCCCGTGCCTCGAGGACCGCGCGGACGACGACCTCTCCGGTCAGCGTGCCGGTCGGCGTGGCGATGACGAGCGCCCCATCGAGCTCGCCGGAGTCGAGGAGAGTGGAGAGCGTCTGCCGGTAGGCCTCCCCCCCGATGTCCGCGGTCATGTCGAGCGGGTTCGCCACCGCGGCTATGGACGGGAGGTGGGGAGCTATGCGGTCGTGGACCTGGGCGGAGAGCTTCGGTAGCTCCAGCCCGTGGCGCACCGCCGCGTCGGCCGCGACGATCCCCGGGCCGCCCGAGTTGGTGAGGATCGCGAGGCGGGGACCGTCCAGGGCGAGACCCGAGGCGAAGATCTTCGCGGCGCGGAACATCTCGCCGAGCGTGTCGACACGCTGGACGCCGCTCTGCTCGAAGAGCGAGTCGTAGAGCTGGTCGCGGCCGGACTGGGCGAGCGAGCCGGTGTGGCTCTTCGCCGCGCTCTCGCCGGCGCTCGTCCGTCCGCTCTTGATCACAAGGACGGGCTTGTGTTCCGTGACCTCGCGTGCGGTCTCGAGGAACCGTCGGCCGTTCGCGAGGCTCTCGACGTAGAGCAGGATGACGGTGGTCGACGGGTCGTTGCCGAGGGCGAGGAGGAGGTCGTTCTCGTCCACCCCGGCCCGATTGCCCACCGAGACGAAACGGGAGAAGCCGATCCGCTCGGACGCCGCGTAGCGGAGGATCCCCGCCCCGAGCGCCCCGCTCTGCGAGACGAAGGCGATGTTGCCGCTCGGCGGCAGGGTCTCGCTGAAGGTCGCGTTGAGGGCGACGGACGGGTCGGTGTTGAACACCCCGAAGCAGTTCGGACCGACCACCGACATGCGGTAGCGTTCCGCCCGGCGGACCACTTCCGCCTCGAGCTCGGCGCCGGCCTCGCCGACCTCGCGGAAGCCGGCCGTGATGATGACCACCCCCTTGGCGCCGATCTCCCCGAGCTCGTCGACGGTATCGGGGACCGCCGCCGCGGGCACGATGATGACCCCGAGGTCGGGCGCCTCGGGAAGCGATCGGATGTCCGGATAGCAGCGGACCCCCGAGACGCTCTTCCAGGAGGGGTTCACCGGATAGGCGACTCCTTGGAAGCCTGCCGCGAGGATGTTGCGGAAGAGGGAGGCGCCGACCTTCCCCGGGCGGTTGGAGGCGCCGACCACCGCCACCGACGCCGGCCGGAAGATCTCCTGGAGGTCCGGCGACCGACCCACCGTCATGACAGCTCTCGGCTTTTCAGCGGAGTCCCTTATATATCAACGCACGGTGAAAACGGCATGAGCACTGGGGAAAGGCCGCCGGAGGGTTCGCCTGCCCCGCCTCCCTCCCCTACGGCAGGGGGCCACGCCGCACACGGCCCGCGAGGGCTCCTCCAGCGCATGGACAAGGGCGGCATCCGGCACGTCGTGGCGGTCGGGAGCGGCAAGGGCGGCGTGGGCAAGTCGTCGGTCACCGCGCTCCTCGCCGCCGAGCTGCGCCGACGGGGCCGTACCGTGGGGATCCTGGACGCCGACATCACCGGCCCGTCGATCCCCAAGCTCCTCGGGATGACCGGCCCGCTCGTCGACCGCGGCGAGGGGATCGAGCCGGCGAGCTCGCGGGGCGGCATCTCCGTGGTCTCCTCGCAGTTCATGGTCGAGGACGAGCAGACCCCCGTGATCTGGCGCGGCCCGCTCGTCACGCGCCTCATCACCCAGTTCTTCGGCTCGGTCCAGTGGGGGGCGCTCGACTTCCTCCTCATCGACATGCCGCCGGGCACGAGCGATGTGCCGCTCACCGTCTTCCAGACGATCCCGATCGACGGCATGGTCTTCGTCCTGACCCCGCAGGAGCTCGCCGCGCTCATCGTCCGCAAGGCGATGAACATGGCCCGTGACCTCCACGTCCCTCTGCTCGGCGTCGTGGAGAACATGTCGCATCTCAGCTGCCCGCACTGCGGCAAGGAGATCGAGCTGTTCGGAGCGAGCCGGGTCGGGCACGTCGCCGAGGAGTACGGCATCCCGCTTCTCGGCAGGCTCCCGGTAACGACCGGGGTCTCCGAGCTCTCCGACGCCGGTCGCCTCGAGGAGCTCGCCTCCCCCGAGGTCGCGTCGTTGGCGACCGCCTTCGAGAAGGCGATCGACGAGGCTACGAGGGGCGCGATGACGGTCCTCTGATCGTCCGTAGCTCTCGGAACGGGATCGATTCCACCGGAACGCCCCGACGGGCGAGCGCCGCGGAGAGCCCGGGAACGTGGGCGTCGCCCACGACGACGGCGAGGCGCCCGAATCCCTCGCCGCGCAGCTGGCTCAGCCGCTCGGCCATGTGCTCGTTGCGGTCGTCCAAAAGGACGCGGGCGACCGTCGGGCTCGCGCGGCGGATCTCCTCGGCGAACTCCTCCGGCCGCTCCGCGTAGCGGTCCATCTCCTCCGAGACCCTGCGCGCCGGCACGAACAGCCCCATGAGCGCGCCCAGCAGCAGCGTCACCCGCTCCTTCGCCGGCATCGACCGCACCAGGTTGGCGAAGGTCCTTCGGATCGGGTCGTCGATAAGGAAGAGCGGGAGCCCGCGCTCACGCGCGAGGGTCGCGGCGATCTTCATCTCCTCGCCCGGGTCGCCGCCGCCGATCTCCTCGCCCAGACGGCGCTGGAGGTGCCCCCAGAGCCGCGCGAGCAGCGGGACGTCGCGTGCGGGTCGGCGGTCGTGCCCCTCCGAAAAGAGCGCGGCGGCCCGTTCCTGGTCGAGCTCGACCGCGACCCCGTCCAAGGGTCTCTGGGAGAGAACCGAGCGCAACGGACCGGCGAGGTCGACCACGTGGGCGGTGCCCAGGAGCAACATCCCCTCCGCGGGAGAGCTCGTCACCGCCGAAGGAGACCGACCTCGCTCAAGTAGTCTCTCGGGGAGGCGCGCCGGAGGCGGCGCCCCGGGAGCTGGGGCTTTCCTTATAGCGGGCCCGGCTCCGGGGGAGCGTGGCTTGGATTCTCTTCGCCATCCCCTCCGCCCAACGGCAGAGCCTGGAAGGGGCGCTCAAGGACGACCTGCTCTCGCGGCAGAGCCAGAAGGTCCGCGACGCCGCAACGGTGGGGGGACCCGCCGAGACCGCCTACGTCCTCCTCGAGGGAGGAGCCGAGGGACTCCGCCGGGCCGAAGAGCTTCTGGGACCGCTCGGAAAGCGCCTCGAGGGCGCGGAGGCCGAGGCGCTCTACCAGAAGTTCAAGGCCGAGGAAGAGGCCGCCTCGGCCGGCATGGGGCTCTTCTTCACCGAGGACTGACCGGGCCGGTCACTCCGGCTCGGGAGTGTGCGACGGCTCGAGGTCCTCGCCCCCCGCGAAGACCCTCTGGCACTCCCGGTAGAAGGACTCGAGGCCCGTCGACTCCTTCGCGGACGTGGGAAGCAGGCCGGCGACCGGGCCCATCGTCTCGATCGCCCGGAAGAGCTCGGTCGAGAGCTGCACGTCGGGGGTCGGCACGTCGCGGGTGACCGCTTCGTAGAGCTTGTCGGGCTCCTCCGCCCAGCCGGTGAGCTCGGAGAGCTGGTCGGGGGAGAGCACGTCCGACTTCGCGAGGACGTTCACGAGGGGCAGCCGGAAGCGGAACTCGACGGTGGCGCTGAGCATCAGCAGCGAGACGAAACCGGGGGGGGTCCTCGCGAGCGCCGGGTCGAACAGGAAGGCGAGCAGCGAGCGGTCGCCACCCAGGGCGTCGACGATCGCCTTGGACGCCTCGCGAAAGGCGAACAGCTCGATCTGCCCCGGGGTGTCGACCAGCACGTAGTCGGCCTTGAGGCCCTCGACCACCTGCTTCACCTCGAAGATCTTGAGGGCGATCATGTCGGCGGCGGCGACCTGGGCGCCGTTCGGTCCGAGGCCGTACTCGTCCTGGATGTCGGCGAGCCGGACCCAGTCGCGAATGTCGACCTCCGGCTCGAGGCCGGGGTCCTCGAGCCCGGGGTCGAGGTTGACGATCGTCGCCTCGAACCCTGCGCTCTTCATCCATTCGGCGTAGGCGCGCACGAAGGAGGTCTTTCCCGCGCCGGCGGTCCCGGTGAAAAAGACGGCTCCTGGCTCCTCCATCTACTTCTTCCCCGCGACGTCCCGCAGGCGTCGGACCTCGGAGGCAAGGGCTCGCAGGAACGCCGCCTTCGACCTCGTCCCGCTCTTGGTGACACGCAGCCGGCCGCCGTAGTCGAAGAAGCGGCGAGGGTAGTGCTTGTCCGCCTCGACCGAGGCCTTCGCCCCGAGCCGTCGGGCGGCCTCGAGCAGCTCCTCCGCGGTGAGTTCCGGGACGGCCTGGTCAGCCGGCACGCGCCGGCCGTCGGCGCGGGAGAGTCCCCGCTGGAGGTAGGCTGGATAGACGAAGAAGTAGTCGGGCATCGGGTCGGGACGGCCCCGCTCTAGGAGGCGGCGGCGACCCGGATCCCGTTGAGGACGCCGTCCTGGCCGGGGCGAGAGCTCACCCGTACGAGACCGATCTCGGTCTCGAGGATCGCGCCCTTGGTGATGATGTTGCGCTGAACGTAGTTCGGGTTGGCCGGGTTCTCGCGGACCGTGACGATCTGGGCGGGCCTCATCTTCTGGGTCGCCGGATCGAAGACGTTGACGGTGGACGCGGTGAGGATGCGGAGCTTCTCGTTCGCCCCCCGGACGCGGTAGGTCTTCACCGTTCCCGCCCCTAGGGTCGCCGTCTGCAGCTCGCGGGCGATCTCGAAGCGGCGCTTCTTGCGGAGCGGGCGATAGCGTCCGCCCGTGCGCTTGCGTCGCGAACGGCCCTGCCAGATCCCCATGTTCCGCTGAGGGGCGTGCGACCCGGGCCCGCTATTTGAGTCTTTCAGCGGAGCGAAGGGGGGTCCCCCGCGGCTCCCACGACGAGGACGCTCTTCACCAGGCCCGGGGTCCGTCGGGCGAAGACGTCCCCGAACTCCTCCCATGGCCGCCGCTCGCCGATGAGACGGGAGGTGACCCCGGGCCAGAGGGCCTCGAACCTGCCGAGGTCCGCGACCGCCGCGGCGAAATGCGTGCGGTTCGCGTTCACGCTCCCCACCACCGCCTGGTTCTCGAGGACGAGACCGCGAAGGCGGGCCCCCATCGCCACGCTCGGGGCGGCGGAGGGGTCCGGGATGCCCGTGAGCACCAGCGTCCCGTTCGGCCCGAGGAGGTCGAGGAGCGAGACGTCCAGGTTCGCCGAGCCGGTCGCCTCCACGATGAGCTCGAACCGGTCCGATCCGAGCGCCTGCGAGCCCGCCGAGGCATCGACGTGGCGGGCGCCGATCGCGCCGAGGACCCCCGCGGCCGGGGTGCCGGAGGGGTGGCGGTCGATCGCCGTGACGCGCCAGCCTCGGACACGCAGGACGAGCGAGGCGAGCATCCCGATGGCGCCGGTCCCCGCGACCAGCGCCGCGGGCGGGGAGGCGGCGGGGGCCGCGGAAGGAGCGTTCATCCGGGCGAGGACGCCGAAGCCCTGCTCGGTCGCCTTCTCGACCACGCTGAGCGGCTCGACCAGCACCGCGGTGCCGCGGATCGACGGGGGGACCTTCACCAGGTAGGCCGGCGTCTCGACGTACTCCTCGGCGAGGTAGCCGTCGGCCCGCCAGATCCCCCGCTCGGTGTAGCGGCCGGTCTCGCAGAAGTCGGATCGATTGGCCGCGCAGAAGCGGCACGCTCCGCAGCCGCGTCGCACGGTCGCCACGACCAAATCCCCCGGCGTCAGCTCCTGGACCCCCGCGGCGCGCTCGACCACGGTGCCCAGGTTCTCGTGTCCGAGGACAAGATGGTCCGCTCCGTCGGGGACCCGGCCGTAGCGTCCCGCGACGATCTCCTGGTCGGTCCCGCAGACCCCGACCTCCGCGACGCGGACACGCACCCCGCCGGGCGGGAGCGGTGGGGTGGCGACCTCCCGCAGCTCGGCGCCCCCGGTCGGAGGATGGCTCACGAGCGCACGCACGGCTACCTTCCGAGGTACGGGACGAGACGGGCCTCCACCGGGCCCAGCCGTTCGACCACCCGCGCTTCCTCCTCCGGGGACAGCGGGTCGTAGGGGGCGCGATAGCCGACGTCGGCCCGGCGCAGCCGCTGGGCGAGGAACTTGACGGCCTGAGGGAACGGGCCCGCGTCCACGACCGCGGCGAGCTCGTCGACGAGCCGCTGCGCTTCGGAGACCTTCTCCGCCTCCCCCGCGCGGGCCCGGCGCACCAGCTCCCCGCAGAGCTTCGGAACGAGGTTGGCGAGGCCCATGACCGCGCCGAGGGCCCCTCGGCCGATGGCGGCGGCGGCGAGCCGATCGTCCCCGGGGAAGACCGCGAAGCCTTCGGGCCTGCCGTCGAGGAAGCGCCCGACGCTCTCGATCGACCCGGAAGTGTCCTTGACGCCGACAAGCACTCCCTCGCGGGCGAGCCGGTGCACGAGCTCGGGGGAAAGCGCGTAGCCGACCAGCGAGGGGATGTTGTAGGCGAGCAGCGGGATCGACACCTCGGAGCGCAGCGCCCGGTAGTAGCGCGCCACCGCCTCCTCCGTCGGACGGAGGTAGTATGGGGCGACGGCGACCACCGCGGCGGCCCCCGCCCCCTCGGCCTGGTCGGCGTAGCGGGCCGCCTGGCGCGTGGACGGGGCGCCTACCCCCACCCAGACGTCCGTAGGGCTCGAAACGCTCTCGATGACGCTCTCGAGCAGGCGGGGCCGCTCCTCCTCGGTGACGGAAGGAAACTCCCCCAGGGAACCGAGGAGGAAGAGATGGTCGACCCGCGCCTCGGAGAGCTCCCGAGCGAACCGCGCGTTGCGCCCGGGGTCCAAGCCTCCGTCGTCCGCGAAGAGCGTCGGCACCGGAACGATGAGCCCGCCGAGATCCACGTCTCGGCCAGAGGGCACGGCGTCATAACGGACACGAACGTACCGGCCGACGTGGGGTCGGCAGGTCCTCCCCTGCTCGTCGGGGTCGACGAGGCCGGCCGCGGAGCCTGGATCGGCCCGCTCGTCGTCGGCGCGGTGGCCGTCCGGCCGGAGGAGGTCGAGCGGCTGCGGGAGGCCGGCGCGCGCGACTCTAAGCTGCTCACTCCGCTCAAGCGCGAGGAGGTCTACGCGCGTCTCGGCACGCTCGCCCGTCTGGGGTCGATCGAGATCCCGCCGGGGGAGATCGATCGCCACGTGCGCCAAGGCAAGCTCAACGAGCTCGAGGCCCGCGCGTTCGGCGAGGTGGTCCGCCCGTTCGCGCCGGCCCGAGTCCACGTCGACGCCTGCGACACGGACCCGAGGCGGTTCGGCCGGCGGGTCGCCCACCATGCGGGCCGCGGGCTCACGGTGGTCGCCCGCCACCACGCCGACCGCGACGACCCGGTGGTCGGCGCCGCGTCCATCGTCGCCAAGGTCCGGCGGGACCGCGCGATCCGCGAGCTTGCCGAGCGTCTCGGTGCCGAACTCGGCAGCGGCTATCCGTCGGACCGACGAACCGTCGACTTCGTCCGCGGGCTCCTGCGCCCCGGCGCCGTCCCCCCCGACTGGCTGCGCCTCTCCTGGCGCACGACACAAAGGGTTATCACGGCCCGACCGGCTCGCTCCCTCGATCGATTCGGCCCGTGACGATAGAGGAGACCTTGGCATCGCTCGTCGAGCGGTTCAACCGTCACGTCGAGCGCACCCCGGCGGTCGCCGAGGAGCTCGACGGGATCGAGCGCACGATCGCGATCCGCCTCTCGGACGCGGGCAGCTACGCGGTCGACCTCGTGCGCGGACGGCTCGCCAACCTGCGCTCCGGCGCGCCGGAGAACGCCGAGCTCAAGATCTCGACGGACGCGCGGACCTTCCAGGAGCTCGTCCGCAAGGAGATCGGCCCGATGAAGGCGATGGTGACGCGTCGCCTGTCGATCGACGGGACCCTCGAGGACAAGCTGCTGCTGCGCCGGCTGCTCTAGTCCGTCCGGCGCGACGGGCGATCTACGGAAGAAAGACGCACGCCGCGATGCAGACCCCGTAGTGGTCCATCGGGATAGAGAGCTCCTCCGTGCGATAGTGCACGCGACGCAGCTCGACGCCCCGGAAGTGGGCGATCTCCTCCATGCGCCACTTGAGGAACTCCTTGAGCGACTTCTGCGTCCCGTGGAGGTGGCCCTCGGCGACGTAGCCGCCCTCCCCGTCCGCTCGGAAGCCGTAGGCAATCCCCGCGCTGATGACCTCGCCCTCCCCGCCGCCGTGGCGCGCGAGCACGCAGTGCGTGATCGCTCCGCGGGAGATCCGGACCCGGTCGACCTGGCGGATCCCGATCGGAAGGACCGAGGAGACGCTCACCAGGTTCTGCTCGCCGATGCCGGCCTGCAGAAGCGCGAGGTCGAAGGCGTTGAGCTCGCTGGTCTTGTTGATCCCTTTGCCGCTCGTGACGAAGAATCGGGACGGAACGGGGACCAGGGTACGGTCGGACGGTTCCGCGGCGTGCGGCACGCCGGGGCGAGGGGCCGGCTCGTTTAAGGTTTGGGCCCAAAAGAGCGCCCGGACTACACCATGATCGCGTGACGGCGGCGCATCGACGCTTCCGACTCGCCACGCGCCGCCAGGACCTCGGCGATGACCGCGTCGGTGAACCGCAGCGCAGCGGACTCAAAGAGCGTGCCGAGCGGGGCGAAGCGGGGCCGTTCCGCGTCGTCGCCGAACTCGATCGTGAGCAGCAGCGAAGCGGTGTGCGCGAGCTTGGAGGTGGGCCGGCCGGTGAGCACGATGAGCTCGGCGCCCTCGCGACGGACGATGTTCGCCGTCTGGATGGACGAGTAGCTTTCGCCCTGGCCCGAGACGATCACGACCGCGTCGCCTTTGCGGACGATCGGCGTGACGCTCTCGCCGATGACGTAGGCGCGAAGGCCGGTCTGGACCAGGCGCATGGCGAAGGCGCGGCCGACGATCCCGCTGCGCCCGGCACCGTAGACGAAGATCTGCGGGGCACGGGAGAGGATCTCCACCATCCGCGCGACCGTGGTCGGATCGACCTGGGCCAGCGCGGCCGTGACCCTCTCACCGATGTAGCGCTGGGCGCGGACGAAGGTCGAGGAGCTAGCGGCTTCGGCCACGGTCGCCTCCGTGGGTCGCCGGCTTTCCTCCCTTGCGGGAGGCGGCGGGCCGCCGAGGGGTGGTGGACGAGCGCGCAGGAGAGCTGCCGCGGGCCTTCGCCTCCGCGACGGGACGGGCGGCCGGAACGGCCGGGCGGAACTTGCCCACGACGCTCGCAACCGTCTTCGGACGAACCGGTGGCGGGACCGCCTTGGAGGAGGCGCGAGCCCCTCCCGCTGCCGGGTGGAGCCGGCTGTAGCGGCGCGTGAGGGCGCGCTCGTAGAGCAGTTTCATGTACATCGCGTCGTGCTCGAGGAGCGGCGAGCTCGAGATGACGGTCACGTCGTAGTCGCGCTCGGCGAGAAGCTCGGCGAGCGGATCGAAACGGACGAGCCCCCGCTTGATCGGGGTGAGACGGAACTCCCCCGGGCCGTAGAATTCCACGCCGGAGAAGTTGAGGTAGAGCGGGCCGTCGGTGGCGCGAACGAACTCCTTGAGGACCGGCTCGAGCTCCTCGGCCTCCTCGAAGCTCGTGCGCTCCCGCGCGGCGAGGTGCGGCAGGTTGAGCACCGGCACGATCCCTCGGGCCCGGCGGACGAGGTCGAGAACTTCCTCGCGGGAGCCGAAGACATCGGGGTGGCCGCTCGGCTCGATCGCGAGACGTACCTTGCCCTTGGAAAAGGTGGAAAGCCACTTCGAAAGGTCCATCGCGATCTCGGTGAGCGCCTGGATCGAGTCCTCGCGCTGTCCCGGACCGTAGAATCCGAGATGCGTGACGGCCAGCCGCGCCCCGAGGCCGTGCGCCAGGACGCCCGACCACTGGATCTGGCGCGTCGACTGCTCGCGGGCATCGGCGGAGCCGAAGAAGTCGACGTAGTAGGGAGCGTGGAGCGTGAGGTCGACGTCGAGCCCCCGCGCGAGGTTGCGCGACTGCTCGAGGTCGGCGTAGTCCTTTGCGAGGCTCCACGTGAGCGCGGTGATCGAGTCGCGGCGGCGCAGCGGGGAGGCCAGCGCCTCCGCCGAGGGAATGTCCTTCTCCGGGTTCGTCCCCACGCTGACGGGCAGCACCTGCGTGAGCTCGCGGGGGCTCTTGCCCACCTCCTCGTCGAGCGCGTGGCGGGTGAGCGGGTTCACTTTGATGAACTGGACCTCCATCGCGGTGAGGCCCAGGTGGTGCACGTCGGCCATCCCGTCGCGGAGCGTCCTCCCCTTGCACGACAGGGGGATCCCCGCCGGCCCGAATCGAATCACGAGTAACCAGGCCTCAGGCTCGGGAGCGGAGGTGAACCTGCGAATGTATATTACGAGGGCCCGGCGGCTCCGCGGAAGAGCCGGACAACGCCCCGGCTCCCTTCCGGAGCCCGCGCGCGACCAGGTAGATCTCGGAGGAGGCCCCGCGCGAGGCCGGCGGCTTGGTGCGCCGGACGTCCGCGAACTCCGCGGAAAGCTCCCTCACGAGGTCCTCCACGAGCTCTCCGTCGAAGACCTTCGCCGCGAAACGCCCGCCCGGCACCAGGACCTCCTCGGCGAGGCGCATCGCCTCTCGGACGAGATCGACCGAGCGGGCATGGTCGGTCGCGTAGGCGCCGCTGATCCGCGGGGAAAGGTCCGAGAGGACCAGGTCGAACGGGACCTCGCCTAGGCGCGCGCGCAGACCAGGGTCTCCCACGCGGCCCCGCACGACGCGCACCCCCTCGATCGGCTCGATCGGGCGAAGGTCCACGGCAACGACCTCGCCTCGGGGGCCCACCGCACCCGCGGCGTAGATCGCCCAGCCGCCGGGGGCCGCCCCCAGGTCGAGGACGCGACGGCCTGGCCCCAGGAGACCAAAGCGTCGGTCGAGGTACTCGAGCTTGAACGCCGCCCGGGAGCGCAGCCCCTCGGCCTGGGCCTGTCGGTAGTAGCGGTCGGAGCGCCGCTCCTGAAGGAACCTGCGGCCCATCGGGCCGAGCTCAGCCGAGCTCGCTACTTGAGCGGGGCGCCGTCTCCCGACCCGGCAGGCGCCGGCGGGCCTTCCGTCTCTCGGGCACGGCCGACGGCGAACGAGGCGACGGCCGAGGAGCCCTCGGAACGCGCCGGGATCGAGGGCTCTCGAGCATCCTCGCCACGCGGAGGCTCGTGGGCACAAATCCCATCCGGGCGTAGAGCGCGCGCGCGGGAGTGTTGTCGGCGAGCACGTGGAGCCCCAGCCTGTCGGCGCCGGCGGCCCGCGCGCGCGCGGCCATCTCCCTGAGGACAAAGCGGGCGTAGCCCCTGCGGCGATACCGCGGCTCTACGAAGAGCCAGTGGATCCAGAAGTGCGTCCGGCCCCCCTTGGCCGCGACGGAGAACCACGCCTCGCCCACGCGCTTTCCCCGCTGGCCGTCCATGATCTTGACGAACGAGAACCCGGCTGTGGCCCCACCCCGCGGAAGGAGCTCGGCGTACTCCTTTCGACTGGTCGTAAGGGCGACCCGCCTGGCCCAGAGCCCGCGAGCGACATTCTCCCGGGCCGACCGGACGATCCCCCGAGCGATGGACGACCGGACCTCGTTCGCGCTCATCGGCTCGAGACGCATCGTCTCTCGCCGAGCACGCGCAGGGATCGGACCGGAGGGGACCGCACGACCCGGCGGGCCGATCGCGGACCGTCCTCCGACAGCCTCCGAGGCTTCCCGCGTCGTTGGCGTGCGGTGGGGGGGTAGCGAGCCCCGAAGCCGGCCAACAACCGTCTCGACCGGGCCGCGTGCGTCCACCCGCCTTCCGGCGGCCACGGCGGCGACCATCCGATAGACCTCTTTCGCAGCCTCCGCGCCCAGAGAGTCACCGGCGCGAGGATCCCTGCCCGGGTGGGTCTTCGGTCGTTGCCGGTCGCGCTCGATGCACAGCTCCAAGGGAGCGGAGAGCGTGCGGACGAAGCACGGACAGGCCAACCGCCGGACCAGGTCGTCGATCGCCTCCTTCCAGTAGAAGTTGCCCTCGATGACCGCCGGCATGCCCCGCTTGAGGAGCGTGCGGGCCTCCCGGATCGCGTGGTCGTTGGCACGCAGGAAGCTCCCGAGCGAGATCCGGTCCTCGTCCCACGCTTCCAGGCGGTGCTCCTTTAGGATGCGGTCGATGGAGATCGAGCGGCCACCGAGGCGGTCGGCAAGCCGGTCGGCGATCGTGGTCTTCCCGACGCCGAGGGGGCCCCGGATCACGACGCAGTAGCTCATGGGAGAGGGGGGCAGGCAACGATCGGCGACGCTCCGTCCGCCGCGCCCGCCCCGGCCTGGACGGCGAGCTGCGCCCAGCGGCGGACCATCCGGTCTCCCCCCGCTACCGCACCGCGCAGAGCACCCGGTTCTCGAAGTCCTGCCAGACGACCTGCGCGTCTCGGAACCCCGCCCTCCTGAGCGCCCTCAGGTGAAGGTCGAGGGGGAGGTCGCCCGTTCGGGGGTGCTGCGAGTGTCGCTCCTCCCGCAGCTGGAACGCAGGCGCGAGCGCGGGGACCTTCTCGGCGTCCTTCCACCACCGACTCCAGGCGGCCCACTGCCGGGCCGCCGACGCCCCGTGCAACCGAGCCTCGCGCACCCCCTTGGCCATCCGCGAGAACCGGCGGTAGGAGGGGCCCCACGGGAGAAAATCGCCGTTGAGGAAGATGCCCCCCGGGAGCAGGAGACGGCGCAGATCGGCGTAGAGCGCGCGCAGCGGCGCGGGAGCCAGCCAGTGCAGCGCGGTCGTGCTGAGCGCCGCGTGGAATCGCCCGGACGGCAGCGCTTTCGTCCAGCCGGGCGCCCCCATCCTCGCATCGACCCAGCTGAGCCGGCCTCGGTAGGAGCCGAGCGCGCCCTCCCCCACGCGCAGCGCGACCGGGTCGTAGTCGACCGCGGTGACGGTCGCACGGGGGAACCGCCGTAGGAGGCGCACGCTCAGCGAGCCCGGCCCCGATCCCAGGTCGAGGGCGCGGAGGCGACGAGGCTGGGTCGCTTCCACAGCGTCCAGCATCGCCGAGAAGCGGCGTTCGCGCTCCAGGTGGAAACTCTCCTGTTGCTCGTCCCAACGGCGCAGCCACTCCTTCCAGTTCACGCGTGCGGCCACGCATGCCTAGGGGCCCGTGGCCCATAACCCGGTCGGGAGGCGCAGAGCGCACCGCGGCCCCCCGCCCGGCCCGACGACGGGCCTTGGGCCCCCGCCACGGCTCCCGGCTCCCCAGGGCTCAGGCCACCGTCGCGAGAGTTCCTTCCACGCGGCCGAGCACGCGGAGCGCGCGGAGCGTGATCATCTTGCTCGGGCGTCCAACCGCCTCGAAGGCGAGGGGCGTCGGCCGATCTGCGGGATGCTCGACAAACCATCGCGCGGCCTTCCCCCCCACGTCCGGGTGTACCGCGTCCAGGTTCCACCGGCCGTCCGGCCGACGCTTCCGCTCAACCCGCTCGAGGGCGAAACGCAGCCTGCGGTCGGCGCCGTAGCCAAGGGCGGTCAGGACATCGAGGCCGACCAGGAGATCGTAGTAGTAGTGTATCGGCCAGTGGAAGCGGTACCACGGTGGGTAGCGCGCTCCCTGGCGGTGGAGCTCCCGCTCGAGCCAGTACTCGGCCCCGAGCTCGACCACGGAGTCCATCGCGGGTGTCCGCTTCGATCGCGGATAGGCGGCGAAGGCGCCGAGAGCCTCCCACGAATCGAGGTTGCGGCTCGTGGCCGGACCGTCGCGGAACGACCAGCAGCTCCAGCCACCCTTCGGGTGGGCGTTGCGGACCAGCCAGTCGAGCGCTTTGCGGACCCGGGGGTCTTCCCCGTAGCCGAACCGCAGGAGGGCCCGGGCCATGTTGCCCGTGTAACAGAGATGGCCGTTGCCGTTCGATAGGCCTCCTACGCCCCCACCGTTGAGCGGGGAGCGGGCCATCCAGACCTCGCAGGAGGCGCGCACGGCGGGGTGCGCGCGCGTGATCCCGAGGTCGGAGAGGGCGAGGAGGTTCCAGGTCGTGGCGAGGTACTTTGGGCGGTAGAGGCTCTTCTCGGCCACCCACCAGCCCCCGGGCAGGCGACGCGAGAGGATCTCGGCAACCCAACCGGCGGTGGCGAGGGAGGCCTTCGCCTCCTTGACCTCCGGGTCGGAGGCCCGCCTTCCGAGAAGCTCGGTGAGCGTCAGGTAGCGGATCGCGGGCTGCTCGGGTTCGAGCAGCCAGTCGATGACCTTCTTGGCCGGCACGTATCGGTCTCAGGGCTCCTCCTTCTTCAGGCTTGGCCGGCCGCGACGCGGCACCCTCCCAGCCTTGGGCTACGGGAGGCAGGCGGTCGCGCCGTCCGACCGGGAGGGAGCCGGACGACCGACCCGGTGGACCGGCGCACCCCCCAGGACGATCTGGCCGTAGGCTAGCTCCCCCGCGTTCGAGCTCCCTCAGAAACGGGACCTTAGGACCGGAAGGGCTCGCCCCGACACCGACCGCTTAAGGCGACGCGCCCGGCAGAGCGAAGCCGGGCCCATCGGGCCCGTCGCCCGGCCCCTGCCCGAGGAGGGGCGGACCGCACGGGAGCTCAAAGGCGGCCGGCGGCCCCACGGCTCCCCCTTGCGCCACCCCCCGGCGAAGGCGATGTCAGGACCACGTGCCGGGATGGGGCCGTCCGAATTTGAATCGGAGTCTCTTGCACCCCAAGCAAGAAGGATGGTCCAAGCTACCCCACGGCCCCGTAGCGCCGGCGGGCCGAGGACCCGGGCCCGAAAGATAACGGTTGTCCCGGACCGCCGCCGGCTAGTGCACGAGGAACCAGGTGACGACGCCGGCCACGGCGATCACGAGCGTGTTGAGGAGCGCGAGCCAGAAGAATCCCCAGAGCTCGGAGATTCCCTCCGTCGGCCCGACCTGGGGACCGGGGGTCGAGCTCCCCGGGTTCGGGGCGTAGGGCGTCCGGAACGTCCCCTCGCTCATCGCTGGGGGAACGACCTCGGGACGTTCTTAACCCCTAGGTTCGAGCTCCCCGGACCCCCCGCGACGTCCGCCCGGAAGCCTACGCGGCGAACCAGGGGAGCCGGGCCGCCGGACCGGTGGGCTTGAGGACGAGCGTGTGGAGGTTCGCCCCTCCGTCACCGGGGGCGTAGGCGTCCTTGAGGGCGAGCTGGTAGAGGAGGAAGAGGGCGTCCTCGTCCGACTCGACGCCGAGGGAGCGATGCACGTCCAGCCCGAACTGGCTGCGGAGGGCCCCGAGCATCTCCTCGAAGTCGATCTGGCTGCCGCTCTCCGCCGCCTGGGCGCGCCTAAAGAGGCCGACCACGACGCCCGTGGCGACACGAAGGACCTCCGCCGGGCTCGCCCGACGCAGGTGGAAATGCCCGCTCCGCTCGATGTCCTCGCGGGGAAGAACGAGGATCGAGACCGCCCCGTAGAGCTCGGCGGTCTCGCGTCCGGCGAGGCGGTCGAACGCCTCCTCCGCAACCGTGTCGCTCGGCGCAACGAAGATCGCCCGCCGCCGCTGCGCGGCGGTCCCCGCGCCGATCCTCAGCCAGCGGTCGATGCGGTCGCTGAGCGCGGAGGTCTCGGACGGAGGGACGAAGACCGGGAACGTGCGGCGCGGGAAACCGGGCTCCTGCACCCAGAACGACACGTCATGCTCCGAGCCCGCCTTGCGGTGCGGGCGCACGCGAGCGAACCCGAGCCGCTTGAGGGCCGTCTCCGCGTCGCGGGTCCGTTCGGCTGCCGGTGCCTCGGGTCCGGGCTCGACCATCGACACAACGAGGGGGGTGGGCGAGATAAGGTGTGCTGGTTCGAGGGAAACTACCAGGCGCTTGGTACCCCGGCGCGCACGAGCAGCACGTTGGCGGCGACCGCCGCCACGACCCCGAGCAGATAGGGCCCCGAGTAGAGAAAGCCGCGACGCGCCGTCCGGGAGGAGGTGTCCCGCCAGAGCGGGCCGGTGAGCGCGACGAACACGAGCCCGAGGGCGACCAGCACCACGGTCACCGGCCAGCTCACCGCCCCGACGAGCCCGGCGGCGGCCGGCACGAGCAGGGCCGCCGAGGCGACCACGACCTTGCCCGAGAAGGCCGGGTCGTCCATCCTCGGCAGCATCGGGAGGTCGACCTTCGCGTAGTCCTCCCGGAGCAGGAGCGCGAGGCTCCAGAAGTGGGGAGGGGTCCAGAGGAAGACCAGGACGGCGAGGGCGACCGCCCCGTCCGTCCATGTCCCGCTCGCCGCCGCGCTCCCGGCGAGCACCGGAGCGCTCCCGGCGAAGCCACCGATGACGATGTTCCAGCTCGACCGACGCTTTAACCAGGCGGTGTAGACGACCACGTAGGTGACTCCGCCCAAGAGGATCGAGAGGCCCGTGAGGGGGTTGAGCAGGAGCGTCGCGGCAGCGACGCCCCCGCCCAGGAGCACTAGCCCGACGGCGGCCGCCGCGCCGCCGTGGTCGATGCGGTGCGCCGGCAGCGGTCGGCCCCGGGTCCGGCGCATCCGGGCGTCGAGATCGCGGTCCAGGTAGTGGTTGAGCATCGCCGCGCCGGCGCTCCCTGCCGCTCCCGTGACGACCAGGATCCCGAGCGGGAGGAGGACGACCGTTGCCGGGCGCGCGAGAAGGTAGCCGCCGACCGCGACCAGAACGATGAGCCCGGTGATCCCGGGCTTGGCGAGCGAGAACCAGTCGCGGAGCCCGCCTCCTTGGGCCGCCGGTGCGGCTGGGGATGGGGCGACGGAGCTCGTAACGGTCGTCATGGAAGCGGTCGGTCGGGGCAACGCCCCCCCCCGATTAGCTCTGAGGGGGGGAGACGGCGGCCTTCGGGGCGGGGACCCGCGGGACGGTCCCTGTCGCCTCGTCCGTCGGGATCGAAGGACGCTCCTCGGAGGCCCGACGGGCCCAGTCGATCCAACGACGGGGCATCTGGCGCATGTTGGAGAGCAGCGCGAGGACGAGCAACAGGCCGAAGAGCGCGGTGGCGATCGCGAGGTGGACGAGGACCAGGGCGATGGTGAGGTCGCTGCGCACGACCCAGCCGCCGAGCGCCGCCTCGACGACCACGAGCCCGAGGGCCACGAGGCCGAGCCGGAGGAGGACCGGCCGCTGGCGCTCGTAGGCGACCCCGAGGAGGGCCATCGCGAGCACGCAGCTCGAGAGGAAGAACGCCGCCACGCGGTGGCTCCACTCCACGAACGCCGCGCCGTGGACGTCGGGAAGCAGGCTGTGGTTCGGGTAGCAGGTCGGCCAGGTGGGACAGCCGAGGCCGCTGTCGCTGGCCATCACCGTCCCGCCGAGCAGGATGGTCGAATAGCAGAGGAGCGCCGCGACGAGAACCGCGGTCCGGAAGAGGTCGTGGCCGCGCATGGCGCGGCTACGGCTCCTGCGCGACGCTCGGGACCGGCACCGGCATGCGCAGCGGCGAGGGCGTCGGCGCCGGACCGGTCATCGTGGAGGGGAGCGGCTCGCCCCACGGGTCCTCGGTCGCCACCGGCACGCCGGCGTAGTAGGAGTAGACCATGTTGAACAGGAAGACGAGCTGGCCGACGCCGAAGATGTAGGCTCCGAGCGTCGCGAGGAAGTTGAGGAACTGGAAGTTGCCCGACCACAGGTAGGTGTAGACCCGCCGGGGCATCCCCTCGGCACCGAGGATGAACATCGGGAAGAGCAGGAGGTTCACGCCGACGTAGGTCAGGAGGAAATGGACGTGGCCGAGCCGCTGGCTGTACCAGCGCCGGGTCAGGATAGGGAAGTAGAAGTAGATCCCGGCGAAGATCGCCATCAGGGTCCCGCCGAGCAGGATGTAGTGGAAGTGGGCCACGACGAAGTAGGTGCCGTGGTAGAGGTAGTCGACGGGGATCGAGGCGAGCATCACGCCGGAGAGCCCTCCGATCACGAAACCGGTGATGAACGCGACGCAGAACCACATCGGGACGGCCATCCAGATGCGGCCGCCCCAGAGCGTCGCGACCCAGTTGAACGTCTTGACCGCCGAAGGCACCGCGATCGCCATCGTGGTGAGCATGAAGACGAACCGCACGTCGGTCGAGATCCCCGTGACGAACATGTGGTGCTCCCAGACGGCGAAGGAGAGGACGGCGAAGACGCCGAGGGAGATCGCCATCGCGGCGTAGCCGAAGATGTCCTTGCGCGCGAGCTTCGGGAGAACGGTGGAGATGATCCCGAACGCCGGCAGGACCATGATGTAGACCTCCGGGTGGGCGAAGAACCAGAAGACGTTCTGGTAGAGCAGCGCCCCACCGAGCGGCGTGCCGTTCGACGCCGCGAGGATGTGGGTGTGGAAGAGCCGGTCGGAGAGGACCATCGTGAGGCCGATGGAGAGCGACGGGAGGGCGAAGATGAGGAGGACCGAGTTGATGAGGGTCGCCCAGACGAAGAGCGGCATGTTCCAGTAGTGGACGCCCGGGGCGCGGTGCTTGAGGATGGTGACGAGGAAGTTCACCGCCCCCAGCATGGAGGAGACGGTGAGGATGTGCAGGCCGAGGATCCACAGGTCGATCCCGTTGCCCGGCATCTGCACCGAGAGCGGCACGTAGCCGGTCCAGCCGGCGTTGGCGTTCGAGAGAAGGAGGATGATCCCCGCGGGAGGGAGGAGCCAGAAGGCGATCGCGTTGATGCGCGGGAGCGCCATCTCGCGCGAGCCGATCATCGAGGGGACGAGGAAGTTGCCGAAGCCGGCCAGGGTCGGCATGATGAACATGAAGATCATCAGCACCCCGTGCATCGTGAACAGGGTCGAGTAGACATCCGGGGAGATCCCGAGGGTCGTCTGGGGATCGAGCCCTAGGCCCTGCACGAGGCCGAGGTCGGTGCGGATCAGCATCGCGTAGATCCCGCCGATGAAGAAGAACAGGATCCCGGTGGCGATGTACATGAGGCCGATGCGCCGGTGGTCGGTGGTGAACAGCCAGGTCTTGATCGCGCGGAGAAGCCACTCGCCCCGGTAGGAGAGCACGCCGAGGAGGAACGCAGCGAACCCGAGGACGAGAGCGAGCTCGGTCCCGAGCGACAGCCACGCGGTCACGAGAGCAACCCCCCGACGAGGTAGGCGACCGCCGCGGCGGCGAGGACGAGGACCAGGACCTTGAGGAAACGCACCTGCGACTGTTCGGTCACCGGCCCCGGCGGGGTCGGCCGGAACTTCCTTCCGAGGGGCCAGGAGCGGTAGGTCCTGTCGAGGACGTGGAAGAGGACCGCACCCATGAGCGCCATCAGGGCGATGGCGAGCCCGAAGGACTCCTGCACGCCGGGCCCGTTGAGAGGGCCGAGCCGGAGCACGTAGACGATCAGCACCGCGATGCCGAGGAGCATGAGCAGCGTCGTGGCCGAGTAGAGGTCGAGGACACGGCGGACGGCCGTTCGGCGGTCGAGCTCGGGATCACTCAAAGAGCCCCACCTTCCTCTTCGTCGCGCCGCGGTAGCGGTCGACCCGGTAGAGGATCCCGGCGGTGAACAGGAAGGCGAGGAACGCCACGGCGGCTCCCGCCCCCACGGCCAGGCCCCCGACGAGCGGCGAGGAGGCGTACGCCCCGAGCCCGTAGACGATCGTGGCGAGGCCGACCGCCCCGAAGACGAGGAACACCGCGAGGATCCCCCACAGGACGGCGGTCGATCCCCGCGGGGCCTCCTCCGCCCGCTCAGTCACGGCCGGTGGCCTCCGGCCGGGCCGCAGGGGCGCCAGCGGGGGGAGGGAGATAGGCTCCGGTGTAGGGGACCGCGGCCGTTCGGGAGGCGAGGCGCCGCCGGTAGCCGCGGACGTAGCGCCAGTGGAAGAGCAGGACGACCAGGCCGTTGACGAGGAAGAGCGGACCGAGCGTCGTGGCGACCTGAACTGTCGGGATCTGGACGCCGGGGGTCTCGCCTCCCCAGACGGTCATGACGATGAAGAACGCCAGGAGCGACGTGCCGATCCAGACGAAGAACGGCCGATCGCGCGGATGCGTGCGCTTCGAGCGGTCGAGGAACGGCAGGAAGAGCACGAAGAGCAGCACCACGGTCGTGACGGCGACCGCGATCACCGGCGTGACCCCCTGGAAGTCGACCAGTTTGAACAGCCAGAGGAAGTACCAGTCCGGTTCGGTGACCCCCTGCTGGGCGGCGAGGTTGCCGACGTAGGTCGGCAGCTGCCACGGCCAGAGCGCCGCGATGCCGAAGAGGACGCCGACGTAGAGGAGCGCCCACTTGCCGATGTAGAACAGGATGTGCGGCATGAACGGGACGTGCTCCTTGGCCTCCCGGTCGGTGAAGCGGCGCCGCTGGGTGGGGTCCGAGGTGGAGGGAGGGGCTATCCCGTGCGACTCGAACAGCGCGATGTGGGCGTAGAGGAGGGCGCCGAGCGCCACCGGGATGAGCAGGACGTGCGCGTCGAACATCCGGGACAGGAGGCCCTGGGAAGTGCCGTCGCCCAGGATGAACGGCCCCAGGAGCGGGCCGACCGTCGGCAGCCTGAGGGCGAGGACGAGCCCGACATTGGTCGCGTTGTAGGAGAGCTGGGTGTAGGGCAGGAGGTAGCCGGTGAACCCCATTCCGAGGGTCATCACCATGAGGAGGGTGCCGACCATCCAGGAGAACTCGCGGGGCGCCTTGTAGACGCCGAGGTAGTAGCCGCGAAAGAAGTGGACGAACATGAGGAAGATCATCGCGTAGGCGCCGTAGAGGTGGGTGGAGAGGAGGAGCGAGCCCATCGGTACGGAATGGATGATGTAGTAGGTCGAGCACCAGGCGGCCGGTGCGGGCGAGGTCGTCCCGAGCGACTGGCCGCACGAGGTGAACGTCGCGTGGGTCGCCGTGCTCGGTTGGTAGTAGAGCAGGAGCAGCGCGCCCGAGATGACCTGGTAGAAGAACGCGTTCGCGACGAACGCCCCGGTCCAGTAGGACGGCTTGAAGGAGAACTCCGGCTGGGGCCGTAGCGCCCAGCGTCGCATCGAGGTGCGGTCCTCGACGAACCCCCAGATCCGGTTGAGGGTCCGGTTGTACCAGCGGGAGAAGACCACTTTGTCGTCCTCCTAGGTCGGGAAGCTGCAGGTGATCACCGGCGCCTCCTTCTCGAGCTGCGAGTTCGACCCGACTCCGTAGTCGCCCTGGAGGGTGCTGATGTGCCCGTTCACGGGCGGGCCGGTCTCCCCGACGGCGTAGAGGTAGTCGTTGCCCCCCTGGCTCGGGTCGTCCCACTCGATGGTGACCTGGGGGAGCGGAAGGACCGCCGGTCCGGTGAGGTTAGCCGCCCCGTCGGTGACGTCGTAGGTCGACCCGTGGCAGCTGCAGTGGATGTAGAACGGCAGGCTGCCGTTCTTGAACGTCTGGCTGCAGGTTCCCGGAGGGTAGTAGGAGATCGCCGGGGCCGGGCAGCCGAGGTGCTGGCAGATGGCGCTGAAGGCGACGATCGACTTGTTCGGGCCGACCCCGTTCTTCACCGTGTAGCTGCTCCCCGACGGAGGAGGGTAGAGGTTCAGCAGGAAGTTCGGCTCGTTGCGGAGAGGGTAGTTGAACAGGAACAGATCGCTCGTCCCGATGTTGTACTCGCTGTCGACCTTGGTGGCGGTGAGGGGGGAGCCGTCCACGTCGAGCAGCTGGGTCTTCGGGTAGGCGGAGATCCCCACGGCCGGAGGCTGGACGTACTGCAGGGCGCCGCCCGCGACACCGCCGATCCCCACGCCGAGGACGCCCGCGACCGCGGCGAGCTTGAGGAGGTTGCGTTTGGTCTCGTCGACCTCGGGCTCCACCGCGGCGACGCGGTGGATCTGGCCGACCGGGAACTCAAGGCGAGCGTCCCCACCCCCGAAACGAGGGCAAGAGCTCGAGCAGGAGGACGGCTCCACGTTCATTCCAAGCTCCTCCCGCGCGTGTCCGGCACCGCGTCGTCCGCCTCGCCCGGAGCCGGCAGGACCGCCTCACCGGGAAGCTCGGCGTCCTCGCTGCCGTAGTAGACGGCCCAGATGACGGCGATCCCGAGGAGCAGGGCGAGGACCTCGGTGAGCGTAATGATCTGAGTGACCGTGAGCGCGCTCACTTCCCCTCCCCCTCGCGTGGTTGCACGCTGCTAAGGCTGGTCGACCAGCTGGTCATGACATAGCCGAAGCCCACGGCCCCGGGAGCGGCGGGCGCGAACGGCGCCGGCCCCGCCGGGCCCTGCGGGGGGGTTCGCACCGCCGCCGGGATCCCGCGGCCGGCGCTCGGCGGTGCGCCGAGCCCGAGGAGCGCGGCCCGGAACGACCCCGGGCTCGTCCCCGCGGGCAGCGGAAGTTCGGCGGCGCGGGCGAACTCGCCCACGAGCTCCTGCTTCAGATGGTTCGCGCGGCTGTACCACTTCCCGAGGGTGCGGATCGCCTGCGTGTTGCCCCGGCCGAAGAGGAGGAACGCCCCCACGACGAGGATGATCAGCCAGTCGATGTCGGAGAGAAGCGCCACGTCGTTAGCCCCCTGCCGGGGCGAGTGGGCCCCCGCGCCCGCCGTCCCGTCGGCTCTCCCATCGCCGCGCGAAGTAGGCCCCGCCGAAGTAGAGCCCGATCATCGGCGTGGCGATGAGGAGCATCGTAATGCCGGAGTTGTCGGGCGTGACGATCATCCCGAAGACGAGCGCGCCGATCACCGCCCCGCGCCAGTGCTTACCCCAGGCGGCGGCCCGCACGACGCCGAGGCGGGTGAGCGCGTAGAGGAAGACCGGCAGCTCGAAGACGACCCCGAAGGCGAGCGAGTAGAGGAGGGCGAAGGTCACGAACGACTGCGCGCCGAGCACCGGGGCGAGGCCCATGGCGTAGACATACAGGAAGAGGAGGCGGAAGGTGAACGGAGTGAGGAAGAATAGCCCGGCAAGGGTCCCGCCGGCGAACAGCAGGCTCGCGGGGAGCCCGATCTCCCTCAGGAGGCGCCGCTCGTGGCCGCGCAGCGCCGGCACCAGGAAGGCGCCGAGCTCGTGGACGATCCACGGCATCCCGAAGATGAGCGTGAGGAGCAGCCCGATCTCCATCTGCACGACGATCGAATCGCCGACCCCCACGTTGAGGAGCGTCACACCGTGTGGGAGCATCCAGCGGACCATGGCGCGGAAGACCTGGGCGGTGACGTTGTAGAACGGGCTCGGCCAAGGGTAGGCGAACGGGACGCTCACCGCGCCGAGGTCCAGCCGCCAGGGCACGAGCTCGAAGAAGATCAGGAAACCGAAGATCGCCGCGAGGACGACACCGAGGCGGACCAGCCGGCGGCGGGCCTCGGTCACGATGGCCAGGATCCGGGGAAGGTCGGCCATCTAGCGCCCACCGGCGGGCAGGTGCGATTCGAGCCCCACGGCGGGGTCGAACCGGTTACCCTGCGTCGCTCGTGCGGCCATCGGGAAAGTTCGGGGGATCTACCGGGCGGTCCCGGGAGGCGAAGCGCCGCCCTGGGCCTTGGCCTGCTCGGCCTGGTACTCGCGCTCGGAGTCAAGGCGTCCCCGCTTGAACTCCCCCACCGACCGGCCCAGGCTCCGGGCCAGCTGGGGGATCTTGGTCGACCCGTAGAAGAGAACTCCAAACACGACCGCGATGATCAGCCAATCGTCAATCGAATCGAACATCGTCCGGTGCCGGCGCGACCACCCGGTCTCCGCCGATATGGCGTTCGTACGGTGTGACGCAACTGGTGCGAACCGTCCGGACTCGGAGGAGATAAACCCCCGACCGGCCGACGCAACGGCGGGCCGGACGCGGACGCGGGCGACCGGCGGCTAGGCCGCCTCGACCAGGATCGTCTCGTTGCCCGCCGCCACGGCGCGGTCGATCGCGATCTCGGCGAGCAGCTCGAGGCAGCCGGCGGAGCGTTCCAACAGCTGCGTGACCGGCCGTAGCGAGGTCGACCCCGCCGCCGCGCCCCGACCGGATCGGTCCCGGACCGCCGCGCGGAGCGTCCCCGCGCCCCCGTGGTAGACCTCGCAGGCGTGGTCGAGCGACGGGTGGATGAGCGCGTCCACGACCTCCTTGAGATGCGCCTTGAGCTCGGGAAGCGTCTCCGCGAGCGAGGAGCTCGACGCGCTGCCGAGGCGCGAGGCCTGCCGGTTGAGGATCCCGAGCGCTTCGGCGTACATCTCCGCGAGCTCCTCGAGCGCGTGCACGACGACCCGCCACTCGAGGAGGTGGCGCGGGTCCGGGCTCCCGATGCGCCGGGCGAGCGACCAGTCGCGGCTCGCGAGGAAGAGCTGACGGACCAAAAGTGCGAGGACCTTGCTCGACTCCTCCTCGAGCGTCCCGAGCCGACGGCTCGCGGAGCGCTTGCGCAGGGCCTCCTCGATCTCCTCGAGGAAGGCGATGAGGATCATCTTGGTCCGCTGGACCAGCTGGGGCAGGCCGTACTTGGACGGGTCGATGAAGTTCTGGAGGACCACCCGGTTGGGCTCCTGGGAGACCACCGAGACCCCAAGCAGGCCTCGGGCCGTCTCCAGGAGCTCCTCGACGCGCTCCGGGGCAAGGGCGACATCCGTGCGGATCTCGATCGCGTCGTGGCCGACCCGGTAGGCGCCGATGACGAGCCGCTCGAGGATCCCCGGCGTGGCGAAGGAACGCGCCTGGACGAGGAACGGCGCGGCGGTGCTTCCGGCTCCGGGGACCGGCGCCGGCTTGAGGAAGAGCGTGCCGTCGTCGTTCTGGTCGAAGACGACCACGTCCCCCGGCCTCAGGTTCATCGCCTCTGCCCACGGCTTCGGCAGCGTGACCGCTATGGACGAGTGGCCGGCTTTGAGGACGCGACGCTCACGACTGGGGACACCCCACGCCATCGGACCTTCCAAACCTACTACGAGGTTCGTAGGTTATACAGGGAGGGGTTCTTGAACGTTGCGCCGCGCCCGGCCTACGGAGCGGGCGGGGGGGCGTGCGGCGGCTCGGAAGGGCTCCCGGCCCCGCCGGACGGCTCGGGATAGCCGAGGCGTTCCGGAGGCATCTCGTGGACCGAGCCCTCCCGCCGGCCGATGACGAACCCGAGGACGATCGCGAGGACGGTGAGCGCGACGATCGTCGCCACGATGATGAAGACCGCGATGCCGGGTCCGACCGCCCCGCCGCTCAGGCTCAGGTTGGACGGGAGGTTCTCGCCGAAGGCGATGAACCCGTACATCCCCTTCTCGAAGTGACCGGAGACCGCGCAGAGGAACTCGTACCAGCCCATCGCATGGACGGTGAAGGTCCCTTGGACGGTCTGGCCGGCGGCGGCCGAGATCGAGACCAGCGAACCGTAGTGGGTGAGAAGGTCCGAGACGTTACCGGTCGAGGCGGAGTTGGGGATCACCCAGCCCGAACGGTTGAGGATCGTGAAGGTGTGGGTGAGCGCCGGGTCGGCGTTGGTGAACGTCACAGTGACCGTCGTGTTGAGCGGGACCTGGTCGTACTCTCGGGTGTCGAAGTCGAAGTTCGTCACCGCGGTCTCGGCGATCTGGCCGCTCGTGGCGACCACCACGGGGCGGGCAACCGCCACGTGCGACACACCGAGCGCGGCGACGCAGGCCAGCACCGAGACGGAGAGAAGCAGCGCGACCGGTCTACGCCAGAACTGCCTACTTCTCATGCGGGATCCGATCGCTCACCGGCGAGGGCTTCCCACCTGAGGGTGGTTCAAAGCCCCTCCGTACGTACCTGCTCGCACGCGTCCCCGGCGAGGCCACCGCGGCGGCCGGCCAGGTGTCCGTACGAACGCGGGCGATAAGTAGCACGGCACGCAAGCGGTGGGCGTGTACCCCGCGGAGCCGGTGCGCGCCCCGGCGGCGCCGGTGTGGGCCGCGGCCGTCGGTCTCATCGCCGCGGCGTCGGAGAGCAACCTCGCGCAGACGACCACGCTCGTCTGGACGTTGGTGGCGATCGGCGCCGCAGGGGCGATCGTGACGTTCGCCATCATGGTCTACGCCCTGCTCAAGTTCCGGGACCCCGCAACGCGGAGGCGCCGGTATGGTTGAGCGGCTCGAGGTCGCCTGGACGCTCGTCGTGGTCGGCCTCCTCACGGGAGTCGCCGTCTACTCCACGGTCCTCCTCTACCACCTGGACGCGCTCCCGGCCCATCCCAACGAGTACGTGAACGTCATCGGGCACCAGTGGTACTGGGAGTTCTGCTACCCGGCGAACAAGACCTGCTTCAACTCGAGCTACGACCCGTCGACCAACAGCGTCTCGGGCGGGGCATTATGGGCGCATCCCGGTTGGGTCGTCCAGCTCAACATCACCTCGGCCGACGTCATCCATTCGCTCAACATACCGGCGCTGGGCGTCCGCATCGACGCGATACCGGGCCGGATGAACCACTTCGCCTTCACGGTGCCGGCCGCCGCCGCGCTCGGCACGATGTACCTCATCCAGTGCACCGAGTTCTGCGGAACGTTCCACGGAACGATGCGCTCGTTCCTCATCGTAAGCTAGCGGCCTGCGCACCGGGGCACGGGTCCCCGACGGGACCCCCCCAGCGGTGTCTCCCTCCAAGGGACGCCGCAAGAGACCAGGAGCCCCCGTTCGCGGGAACGACTCCCGCCCCGGTCCTTTCGCTCGGTCAGGCGCGAGCGCCGCGACCGCGCGCGCCGGACCGACCGGGACGGGACCCCGGTTCGGCTCGGCGGGGGCCGGTCCTTGGCTCGCTACGGGTGGCCGGGTTCCCGGGGAGGCCGACGCGAGAACCTCCCGGCGAAACCGGAGGCCGTGGCGAGCACGATCCCGATCCCCAGCAGCACCCCCGCACCGGCGAGGACGCCCCCCTGGACGATGGCGGTGCTCGGCGGGGGCGCCGGTTTCGGGACGGCAACACCTACGTAGAGGAAGCCGAACATCCCTGCCTGGAAGTGGCCGGCGATCGTGCAGGCGAACTCGTAGACCCCCGGCTTGGGCACCGTGAAGCTCCCCGAAACGGTCGCCCCTGGCGAGGCGTTCACCGAGAGGTTGACGAGCGGCACGATCCCCGCGACCGTAGCGAGCGTCTGGTTCGCCGCCGCGGAGAGAGTGAAGGTGTGCGGAAAGTTCCCCAGGTTGGTGACGACGATCTTGAGGTTGGTCGCGCCACCGGACGCGGGCGGGGTGGCGGAGAGGAGGGAGGGCACGAAGGAAAGGCTGTTGGTCGTGTTCACCGAGAGGCTCTGCACCGGACCGGCGGCGGTGATGTTCAGGAACCCGAACATCCCCGCCTGGAACTGGTAGGGGACCACGGAGACGAACTCGAAGGAGAGCGCGGTGGTCGAGACCGGGTAGCTGAGGTTCTCCCAGACGCTCGTGCCGGGCGCCACGCTCACGTTGACCTGCGAGCCAAACTTCTGGAAGTACTGGTAGAGCTCCAAGGGGGTCCACGACCGCTTGAGCGGGGTGCCCGATTGGTTCGTGTTCTCCAGGGTGAAGGTGTGCGCGAGGCTCCCCACGTTGGTGAGGTGGAGATTGACGGTGGAGTTGGACGGGACGACGAGGGAGGACGGAGCGAAGGACGGGGCGTCGGTGAGGTTCATCGCAACGGTCTTGCTCGACGCCCCCGGGTGGGCGTAGCCGACCCGCGGGGCGAGGGGGATCGCGTGGGCGGCCGCTATCGCCGGGGCGATTGCCAGGAGCACCAGCCCCGCCACGAGCACCGCGACAGCACGGCGTCCGGGTCGTGACGGAGCGACGAACGGCACGTCGGTCACGGCGTAACCCGAGGGTGTGACGACCTGGGTCGCGTTGATATGGTGTTTGTACGAATTGCCACGAGCGCCCCTCCCCGGTCGGTCACCCACCCGAGGGCTCGGGAGAGGCGCGAGCCCGCGACTCGAGGCTCCCCGGCGCCTTGGCCCCCGACTCGGCGTAGCAGCTGCGGACGAGAAAGGCGACCTCGCCCGTCATCACGACCCCCATGACCGTCCCGAAGGCGATCCGTGGAACGGTGGAGCCGCCGCCCCCGGCCAGTCCGAGGCCGGCGAGGGTCATCGCGACGAACGCGAGCGAGATCCCGAGCAGGAACGGGGCCTCCTCCGGCGCCACGCGCCGTCTAAGAAGCAGCCGCAGAAGCAGGGCGACGACGAGCGCCATCACCCCGGCGAAGAGAAGGCCGCCGGCAAGGGGGAAGGCGCCGACCCACGGCGCGACGAACGCCGAGGCGAGGAGACCGAGGGCGACCGTGCGCTCGGCCGGGCGCAGGCGCGCCCAGAGCAGCAGCCCGGCCATGACGGCCGACATCGACCAGAAGTACCAGACCGAGGAGAGGCCGAGAGCGAGCCTCCCGAGCAAGGAGCTCGTCCCTCCCGGGTCGGCGACCGCGAAGAGCACTCCCATGAACACCTCCGAGCCCGTGGCGGCGGCCCCGAGCGCGACGGGCCAGAGCCAGCCGTCCTCGGCGACCCGGCGGTCGTGGTAGACGACGAGCGCGATGAACCAGAGGCCGATCGGCACGGTCATCATGAAGTTGAACGCCGTGAGCACCCACGTCCACGCCGAGTAGGCGGCCGGGTTGACGAAGGCGAAGACGAGGGCCAGCAGCAGCACGCTCCCCCCGGCGACCACGGCGAAGGCGAGGAGCATCTGGGTGAGCAGCGGAGCCCTGCGCTCGCCCGAGAGGACGAGGCCGAGGACGACGATCGTGATCGCGACCATCGCCGCGGCCACGCCGGCGAACGGGGCGAGCGCCGCGTCGGAGGAGAAACCGGGGATCGGGACGAGCATCGGACCGGCCGAGGACATCAGAGCGTTTGATATGGGAACCGTACCGACCCCCCGAGGTCGGTCACTCCTCGGGCTCGGCGGGCTCGACCTCGTGCTCGACACGACGCAGCAGCTGCGTCGTCACCTCGACCAGCGGGTGGTGGGAGGAGCGGTCGATCTCGATGTCGGCCACGCTGCCCAGGTGGTGCTCGGCGGCGGTGCGCTCGAAGCCGGTCTCCTGGCGCGCGAACTCCTCGGGGAGGTCGCACTCGAGGACGAAGGCCTGCAGCTGCGTGAGCCCCATCTCCCGGGCCGCCAGGGCGCGGTGGTGGCCGTCCACGAGCAGCCAGGTCGGCCCCTTGCGGACGACCAGCACGGGCTCGGCGAAGCCCCGCTCGAGCTCGTAGCGCCGCCCCTCGAGCTCGTCCTCGTAGACCTTCCACTGCGTCGGGGTGAGCTGCTCGATCGGGACGAGCCCACGGTGGAACGAGAAGCTGAGCGCGTAGCGCTCGGAGAGCAGGCGCTTGAGCGTGTCCGCCTTCGCCGGGGAAGCGCGCTCGAAGTGCGAGCGGACCACATCGAGGTTCGAGAGCACGCCGCAGAGCCTTCCGCGCTCGTCAATGATGGGCAGGTCCCTCAGCCCGAAGCGGAACATGATCCGCGCCGCATCATCGAGCGCGGTATCCGGGTAGGCCGTGTAGGTCCCCGGGCGGATGATCTGGGAGAGGGGCATGCTCCGCTCCGTCGAGTGCCTCAGGAGCTCCTTGGAGCTCACGAACCCCACGAGCTTGCCCGCCGGGTCGGTCACGGGGAGCCCGTGGTGGCGGCTCGTGGTGAGCTTCTGGATTGCCTCGCCGACCGTCGTCGTCGCCCGGAGGTGCTCGACCTCGAGCACCATGTAGTCCCGGACGCGGACCGTCATCGGTCGATCGACGGCTGCTCGTCCCGGAGGTAGGCGGTGAGGAAGTGGCAGACGAACAGGTGGACGTCCTCGATGTGCTGCATGTTGTTCGAGGGGACGACCAGAGGCACGTCGACCAGCTCCTTGAGCTTCCCGCCGCCCATGCCGGTGAGGCCGACCGTCGCGAGGCCCAGCGCGCGGGCCGTCCTCATCGCCTCGAGGACGTTGGGGGAGTTGCCGCTCCCCGAGATCCCGACGGCGAGGTCGCCCGCCACGGCGAGGCCCTTCAGCTGCTCGGAGAAGACGCGGGAGTACTCGGTGTCGTTCGCCCAGGCCGTGAGGCTTTCCACGTTGTCGACCAGCGCGACGCAGCGGAACCTCTTGCCGTCCCCACGAACGGTCGCCTTGCCGACATCGACCACGAAGTGCGAGGCCGTGGAAGCGCTGCCGCCGTTGCCGAAGAAGAAGATCGTCCGTCCGTCGGCGCGGGCCCGGAGGAGGAGCGGGACGAACCGACGCATCGCCTCGAGGAGGTAGGTCTCCTCGAGCGAGGCCTTGCTCTCCGCGACGAACCGGCGGAGGTACGGTTCCAGACCCTCGAGAGCCGTCATCGTCCGACGAACAGGATGCGCGAGCCCTCGGGGGTGATCCGCACCGGGAGCCGCTCCATCGGCGACAAGGCCTGCGCTATTTGACGGCTGCGTTCGGGAGGATGGAGGAGGAAGAGAAAGCCGCCCCCGCCGGCCCCGGTGATCTTCCCGCCCCACGCACCGGCAGCCTTCGCGGCGGCGTACCACGTATCGATCGGTCCGCTCGAGATCCCCTCCGAGAGGCCCTTCTTGAGCGCCCAGCCCTCGTCCAAAAGGGCTCCGAGGCGGGAGAAGTCCCTCGCGAGGACCGCCGAGCGGGCATCGGCGGCGAGCGAGCGCATCCGAAAGAGCGCGTCGCGGTTGAGCTCGGTGCGGGCGCTCTGCTGCTGGAGGAGGCCGTTGGCCGAGCGCGTGAGGCCCGTGTAGTAGAGCGAGAGATGCTCGCTCAGCGCTTCGCGGTCCTGCGTCGCGAGGGGGATGGGCGAGACGCGGACCGTCTCGTCGGCGCGGAACTCGAAGTAGTCGACCCCTCCGAAGGCGGCGATGTACTGGTCCTGCTTGCCCGCCGCGCCGCCGAGGATCTCGATCTCGATGCGACAGGCCTCCTGGGCGAGCTCGGCAGGGTCCTTGAGGATCCCGCGGTAGGCGTAGAGGGCGTTGAGCAGCCCGACGGTCGTCGTCGACGACGAGCCGAGCCCTGTCCCCTCGGACGGGATGTCGGCGATCGTGTGAATCTCGACCGAGTCGTGGATCCCCACGAGACGCATCGCCTCGCGGAAGAGCGGATGCTGGAGATCGTCCAGGCGGTCGACGTTCTCCGTGCGGGAGTAGGCGACCCGGATCGATCGGTCGAACTTCTTGTTCACGAGCACGTGGACGTAGCGGTCGATCGCCGCGCTCGTGACCGCGCCTCCGTCGTAGGCGCGGTAGAACGACGCGAGGTCTGTCCCTCCCCCGGCGAAGCTGATGCGGAGGGGGGTGCGGGTGATGATCACCGACGGGGGTTGCGGGCCCGCGGTATTAGGGCTTCGGGGAGAAAAGGCCGCCGGTGGGGCACGCGTCCGAAACCCCGCCCAACGCCGGCGAGCTCCTCAGAGGCGCGCGGGGGCACCCTCGCCGTCGCTTGGCTCTCCCGCCCCGTCCGCCCGAGCCCCAGGGGAGGGGCTCGCGGACGCCGACCAGCGGGCCCGTCGTCCGTAGAACGACCGGGCGAGCCGGGGGAGGTCCTCGAGCGGGGCGAGCCCCGGGAGCGCCGAGGCGAACTTGGGAGCGCGACGGTCGAGGAGGATGGCGATCCCCCGGTCGTTCTCGGAGCGGATCATCCTCCCGACAGCCTGACGGATCACCCGCTGGGCGGGCGCCTCGATGGTGTACTCGAAGCCGCGACCGGTGGTCTTGTCGAGGAACTCGCGGAGGGCGAGGCGCTTGGCCGTCGGGCGAGGATACGGGATGCCGACCAGGACGACGGCCTCGAGCTCCTCGTCCGGGTAGTCGATCCCCTCGGAGAGCCGGCCGCCGGCGACGCCGAGGAGGACCGTCCCCTTGGGGTCGCTCTTCCACCCCTCCACGGACCTCCAGAGGTCGGCGATAGGGACCTTGGCATACTCGATGAACGCGTTCGGCGGCAGCTGGGCCTGAAGCCCCGCTCCCAGGACCTTCTGCATGAGCTCGAAGCTCGGGAAGAACACCGCCGTCTTCACCGGCAGCGCCTCGAGCACCCGGGCGATCCTGTCGGCGAGGCGCGCGATCGCGTGCGGGTCGGAACGGAGCGCCTCGAACTGGGTGGTCACCGAGGCGTCGTAGAGGTAGCGGGTGTGCTCCGGGGGGAAGTAGGAGGGCACGTCCAGCAGGCGAGCCGCGCTCCCGAAGCCGAGGGCGTCGCGGTACTCCTCGAGGGGAGCAAGCGTCCCCGAGAGGTGGACGGAAAGATGGCTCTCGAGGACCGGCTGCGCGGGGACGGCGGCGTCCAGCGCGTAGGCCTCGATCGCCGCCCGCGGGGCGCGGGTGGCGACCTTGGCATACTGGGGAGGCTCGAGCTTCGGCCAGGACAACAGGGTGAGCGCGACGGTGTGGGTCCAGGAGCGGGGGAGGTGGCGCTCCTTGCGGCGCTCCTCCTTGAGGTTCTCGCCCCAGGTCGCGAGGCTTCCGAGCCAGGTGTCGAGCCGGTGCGTCGTCCCGCCGACCGCGGCCAGGAGCGTCTCCTCGAACAGGTTGGGTGGCAGGACCGCGTCCTCCTCGCGGACGAGAGCGTGGACGAGCTCCTCGATGGAGGCGGCGACGACGTCGAAGAAGCGGGTCGCGCTCGGCCCCTCGGAGAGCTGGAAGTCGCCACGCTCCTGGACCTCCTCGCGCGCCCGTCGCACCGAATCGAGGGGGAGGGAGACGGTCGTGAGGTCGCGCAGGTAGCTCGGCAGGTTGTGCGCCTCGTCGACGACCAGGTCGACCTCGTCGGGACGGACCCGCAGCCAGTCGAAGAGCGCCCGCCGGATGAACGGGTGGAAGAAGAAGGCGTACGGCGCGGTGACGACCCGGGCGTGCGGGGCGAGCCGCTTGGTGAGCTCGTAGGCGCAGAGGTTCTCTTCCCGGCAGAAGGCATCCAACTCGTGGGGGAACGGCGGCTTGGCACGGAACCTTTCGGCGAGGCCGTCGAGGTCGGAGGAGAGCACGCGCGCGTAGTACGGGCAGCCG
The DNA here is from genome assembly GCA_021817605.1 of Thermoplasmata archaeon. Classification (GTDB taxonomy): domain Archaea; phylum Thermoplasmatota; class Thermoplasmata; order Lutacidiplasmatales; family UBA184; genus Lutacidiplasma. The sequence continues at coordinate 186,481 of JAKAUN010000002.1, forward strand.
TCCAGGTCGACCAGGTCGATCTCCCCACCCTCGGGCAACGAGGGCGGAGGCGTTAGGGTCGCCTCGCCCGTGAGGGAACGCTCGGTCGCCCGCTTGCGGTCGGCGCAGAGCTTGCCGTGCTCCTCGGCGGTCGCCCCCTTGATCTCCGCCACGTTCTCGAGCAGGAAGCAGCGCCGGGCCCGCCCCTGCAGGCCGATCGCGAGTGCCGGGCGGTCGAGCCGGTGGCCGATGATCGAGGTCTCGCGGAGGACCTGGACCTCCTGCGCGTGCGTCCGGACGAGGTAGAGGATCTTGTGGTTCGCGGCCTCGGCATGCTCGAGGAGAGGGGCGAGGGTCGCGACCGTCTTGCCGCTGCCGGTCGGGGCGTTGACGAGGAGCGTTCCGCCGCGACGGGCGAGCCCTCCGACCTCGCGAAGGATCGCCTCCTGACCCGGGCGGACCCGGTACGGGAACAGCGTGGGGGGATGCGACGGGGCGGTTTCCGGCGGCGTGGGCTTGCTCCAGGCGCGGGAGCTTGACAGGGGGGTTTTAACCTGTCCCCGGAGTGGAAGGAGGAGGACGGCGAGAACTCGCCCCGCGGGGGCCTTCCGCGGCGCCCCGGACGAGGCGTCCCACGGTCGGGCCGTCCGTCGGCCTAGCCGTAGGCGTAGCGCACCCCGTAGGTCCCCCGGGGCATCGTCCAGGCGACCGAACCCTGGTCGCAGGCGATGTCGCAGGCCCCGCACTCCACGCAGTCCTCGTAGCGGAAGACCAGGCGGCCGTCGAGGCGCTCGTAGCACTTCGCCGGGCAGCCGAGGGTGCACCGCGAGTGGGGGCAGCGGGCGCAGATCTCCGGGCGGACGGTGATGTGCGCGTGCTCCTTGGAATCGGTGACGTAGCGGAGCGTGGCGAGGCGTCGCTTGATCTCGAGGAAGCCGCCCGCCTCGCCCGCCGGGACGGCCTCCATCGCGGCGGCTCCCTACGCGGCGCTCGGCGGGTGGCTGAGCAGCGCGAGGTCGGCGCGGACCGCCGCGACGCTCGCCCGGAACGCCTCGTGCTCCTCGGGGTTGAGGTCGACCTCTACGACCTTCTCGATCCCCCCGCGGCCGATGACGACGGGAACGCCGATGTAGATGTCCCGCTCGCCGAACTCTCCCCCGAGGTAGGCCGTCGCCGAGAGCAGCCGGTGCTCGTCGCGCGCGACGGCCCGGACGAGCTCGGCCTGCGTCGCCGACGGGGCGAAGTAGGCGCTGCCGGCCTTGAGCAGGTTGACGATCTCCCCTCCGCCCTGCCGGGTGCGCTCGACGATCTTGTCGAGGCGCTCCTTCGGAAGGAGCCGCGTGAGCGGCACTCCCGAGACGCTCGTGTGGGAGAGGATGGGCACCATCGTGTCGCCGTGGGTGCCGAGGACGAACCCCGTGACATCCCGCGGGGCCACGGAGAGCGCCTCGGCGACGAACCAGCGGAACCGGGCCGTGTCGAGGGTCCCGGACTCGCCGAAGACCCGGGCCGCAGGCAGCCCGCTGGTCTCCCGGAAGCTTTGCGCCATCACGTCCACCGGGTTGGTGACGACCAGGCAGACCGCCCCCGGGGCCTTCGCCTTGACCGCGAGCGCGTGCTCGCGGACGATCGCGGCGTTCTTGCTCAGCAGGTCCGAGCGGCTCATCCCCGGCTTGCGGGCGAGCCCCGCGGTCTCGACGACGATCTCGGCGCCCGCGATGGCGTCCAGGGAGGTGGCTCCCGTCACGCGCGTGGAGAAGCCGAGCACGGGCGCCGACTCTTGGATGTCGAGCGCCTTGCCCTGCGGCAGGCCGTCGACGATATCGACGAGCACGACCTCGCGCGCAAGGTCGGCCTCGGCGAGCCGCTGGGCGAGGGATCCTCCGACATTGCCCGCGCCGAGCACCGCGATCTTGCCCAGGAGTCCCATGGTGAACCTCGTCGACGGCAGACGAGCACCCGGGCTTAACGTTGGGGGAGCGCGACGACCCCTGCGGCGAAAGCTTCTTTGGCGGACGGGCCCGTCGTGGCCCGGATGGCCAGCGTGGATTCGGCGCTCGCCGGCGTCCAGGAGCGCGACAAGTGGCGACGCCGGCTCGAGGTCCTCGAGCGGTCGCTGGGCGAGCTCGTCGAGCGTCGCCGACGGCTCGAGCTTAGGCTACGCAGGGTACGGCGCGAGCTCGTGAAGCTCGAGCAGACCTCCCGCGAGTATGTCGACGTGCCGGGTCGGACGCATTTTCCGGAGGTGGCCCGTGTCCCGCGCGGACCGATTTTACGTTAGGATCGAGTCGCTCAAGTCGACGCAGCGCGACCTCGTGGGGGAGCTCGCCCGCGTGCGACGCGAGGAGGAGTACCTGAGGCTCAAGCTGCGCCAGGCCAAGGAGCAGGTCCGCTACTACGAGGAGCTGCTCGCTCTGCTGCGACGCGACCTCGGGAGGACCCCCGGGCTCACCAATCTGCTCCGCCGTCTCGGCTGAGCCAGGGCGACCGTCCGTGCAGGTCGTCGTGGTCGGAGCCGGCGCCGTCGGCAGCGTCGTCGCCGCCCGGCTCTGCGCCGCAGGACACTCGGTGCTGCTTATCGGGCGAGGGGCCTCCGTCCGGGCGATCGACGAGCACGGGCTCATCGTGGAAGGGACCGGCGGAGGCACCTACCGGCCGCAGGCGCGGACCGAACTCCTCCCCCGGCAGCCGCTGGACGCGGCGATCCTGGCGACGAAGACCTTCGACCTCGCGGCCGCCGCGGAGGCGCTCGGCCGAGCCCACTCTCCGCTCCCTACGCTGCTCGTGCAGAACGGCCTCGGGGTCGAGGAGATCGCGCTCGGCGCGCTCGGCGACGCGGGCTGGTCCCGACCCGAGGAATGGGTCGTGCGTGCCGTCCAATCGATCCCGGCAACGCTCCTCGGACCCGGGGTCGTCCGAGCGACAGGGATCGGCGAGGTCATCCTGCCGGATCCCGGCGCCCCGCCCCCCGCTCGGGAGGCGGTCGAGACGTTCCTAGTGCTCCTGCGGAGCACCGGTGTGCCTCTGCGGACCTCCGGCGGGCTCGCCCGGGAGGTCTGGCGCAAGGCGCTGGTGAACGCCGCGATCAATCCCGTGACCGCGGTCCACGGGGTCGTCAACGGGAGGCTGCTCGAAAGCCCGTTGCGGGAGGAGGCCCTCTGCCTCCTCGAGGAGGCGCGCCGCGTGGCGGAGGTCTCGGGCCACGTGTTCCCGCCCGAGGAGGCCCTCGCCGACTTCGAGCGGGTCGTGCGGGCCTCGGCCACGAACCGCTCGAGCATGCTCCAGGACGTCGAACGGGGACGGCCCACCGAGATCGATGCGATCTCGGGAGAGCTCCTCGCCCGGGGAGAGCGGCGCGGCCTCGAGCTCCCGGCCACCCGGGCGGCGATCGCGGCGGTGCGCTCGCGGCTCCGGGGCGGGCCCGGCGGCCCCAAACCCCTTTAGTTCGGCCGCGGGCTCGCCAGGCCGGATGGGCGCCAAGCGGGGGATCGGCTCGGCCCCGGTGAAGGGCCGAAGGGTCCTCGTGCGGGTCGATTTCAATGTCCCGCTGGACGAGCACGGCGCGGTCGCCGACGACCGCCGGATCGTGGAGGCGCTCCCGACCCTCGATCACCTGCGCACCGCCGGGGCCCGTACGATCCTCCTGTCGCATCTCGGCCGTCCCGACGGGAAACGGGACCCGCGCCTCTCGCTGCGACCGGTCGCCCGGCGGCTGGGCACGCTGCTCGGTCAGACGGTCCTCTTCGCGGACGACATTGTCGGCGTGAAGGCCCTCGAGTCGGTCGCCCGGCTGAAGAACGGGGAGTTCCTCCTGCTCGAGAACCTCCGCTTTAACCCCGGCGAGGAGGCGAACGATCCGGGGTTCGCTCAGGAGCTCGTCCGGCTCGGCGAGCTGTTCGTCGAGGACGCCTTCGGCAGCGTGCATCGGGCGCATGCCTCCACGGTCGGGGTCCCCCGATGCCTCCCGTCGTTCGCCGGCCTCCTGGTCGAGCGCGAGGTCCGCGAGCTCTCGCGCCTTGTCGGGAGGGTGGAGCGACCCTACGCGGTGCTGGTCGGTGGGGCGAAGGTCGCCGACAAGCTCCCGCTCCTTGCGAGCTTCCTCGGCCGCGCCGACCGCCTCGTCATCGGCGGGGCGCTCTCGTTCCCGTTCCTTCGGGCCGCCGGCGCCTCGCTCGGGGCGACCGCTGTCGAAGCCGACCTCGGCCCGGTTGCGGAGGAGTTCCTCCGGCGCTCGGAAGAGGCCGGCACGGAGGTCGTCCTCCCCGAGGACCTCGTGGTAGAGCTGCCCGGCGTCGCTGAGCCCGTCACGTGCCTCCTAAGCGCGGTCCCGGCCGACGGGCTCGCTCGGGACATCGGCCCGGCGAGCCGCGCTCGGTTCTCGGAGGCGCTACGCGGGACGCGGACGGTCTTCTGGAACGGTCCGCTCGGCCTCGCCGAGGACCCGCGGTTCGCCGTGGGGACCGCCGAGGTCCTTCGTACCCTCGGGACGGTCCCGGGCTACCACGTGGCGGCGGGAGGGGACTCGGCCCGAGTCGTCGCGGCGCTGGGCGTTAGCGGCTCGTTCCAGTTCGTCTCGACCGGCGGCGGTGCGGCGCTAGAGTTCGTCCAGGGGCTCGAGCTCCCCGGCCTCTCGGTGCTCCCCGACGCGTAGGGAGCCTCTCGGGCGGCTCGAGCGAGCTCGGGTCGAGCGTTCTCACCAGGTAGGCGAGGTAGCCCGGCGCGACCCGTCCCACGTCGAGCTCCGCCACCTCCGGCACGTCGTACGGATGCGTCGCGAGGAGGTGGTCGAAGAGCGCACCGACCCGCTTCGGGACGGTCTTGAACAGCACGAGCCACTCGTCCGCGGTCTCGATCGCCGCGTTCCACCAGTAGCGCGAGGCGACCGGCAGGAGGCTCGCGCACGCCACGAGCTTTCGGTCGAGGGTGCTCCGGACCGCGGTCTCGGCCGCCTCGCGCGACGGGTAGGCGCTGAGCACCAGCCGCATCGGGCCGGGCGGACGCGCCGGCACCGGAGGAGGGGGGCTCACGCCGCCGACCCCGAGAGCGCTGCCCGCCGGCTCGAGCAGTCGAGGGTGAGCGTCTCGAGCGAGCGAAGGTCGACGATCGCCGCCCGGCACGGGGCCGGGGTGATGTTGCGCATCCGCTGGTACTGGGTCTCGCCCTGCCAGGTCGACGCGTTCACCAGAAGGACGTCGCGGTAGCGGTCAACGCCGTAGGTGTGCAGGTGCCCCGTGACGAAGATGTCCGGGACCGGGTCGATGATGAGCCCGTCGCGGACGGCCGGGGCGAGCGGCGTGCGGTTGCCGTAGATCGGGGCGAGGTGGCGCATCTGGAGCATCCGGCGCATCACCTCGGTCGGGCGGGAGTAGGAGGCGTTCGGGATCGCGGGGATGAGGTCGTCGAACCCCCGGCCGTGGTAGGCGGCGACGACGACCCCGCCGAGGGAGAAGGTCGACGGGTTGGCGAGGAGTCGGACGTTGGGAGGCAGCGGTTTGGCCAGGTTCGGCGGGAGGGGCGGCTGCGGCTCGGCCGGCGAGACCGCGTCGTGGTTGCCCGGCACCGCCACGATAGTCAGCCGCTCGGGCAGCTCCCGGAGCCTCCGGCCGAGCTCGGCATACTGCTCGACGACGTCCGAGATAGCCACGTCCCGCTCCTGGCGCGGGTAGATCCCGATCCCGTCGACCAGGTCGCCGGCGATGACCGCGAAATCGATCGAGCGCGCAAGCTCGGGGTTCTGACCCCGCCCCGCGAGGAACTCGGCGAGGCACGACCACTCCTCCGCGAGGAACGCGCGGCTTCCCACGTGGAGATCGGAGAGCAATATCGCCCGACGTGTCCGATCGGACCGGCCCACGTTGCGCGTCACGGCCACGTCCGGCCGCTCGATCGATTGGACCAGCGGGAGGCGGTCGCGGTCCCGGCCGAGCCGCAGCTTGACTCCGACCACCTCGTCCAGGACGAACGGGACCTTGAGCGCGGGGGACCCTTTGAGGACGAGCACGTCCAGCGAGGCGGTCTCGTCGTCCAGCGTGACGATCGTGTGGTGGCTCACGGAGGTCTCGCGGACCTGACGGACCATGCCGAGCACGCTGGCCGTCCCCTCGGCGCCGCGCAGGTCACGGATCGAACGCGGGTTGACGAGCGTGGACCGCCCGCGGAGCAGCCGGCTCAGGTCGCGGAAGCGCGCGCCGAAGAGACGGGAGTAGCCCGCCAGAGGCGGACCCGCCGGCGGCGGCCCCGCGAAGCCTTCGCGGACGACGGCGAAGTCCGGTAGCGCCTCCGCGGGGGCGCCGGCAGGGCCGGAAGAGGTCGGGACCGGCCGACGAGCAGCGCGGGAGACCGTCCGCTCCTCGATCGCGGTCCGGACCATCGCCTCGGTGACGAACGGGGAATCCTCCTCCGCCCGCTCGACCACGTCCCGGGAGAGGACCAGCGGCTGGGGAAAGTCGAGCAGCAGGCGCAACGCACCCGCCTCCACGAGCTTGTGGTGCTCCTCGAAGTACGCGACCAGGTGCTCCCTGAGGCCCGAGGCCACGCTTCCTCCCCGCGGCCCCGCCAGCGCGCGGCCCTCGCGGACCGTTTCCCAGCAGGGTCGGCCGCCCAAGGCGACCGTCGTTATTTCAACTCTCGGGCGCGAGTCCGGGGGGACGCGGCCCGTACGCCCGCGAAGGGCGTCGGTCGGACGAGCTACCGGTACGACTCCTTGGCGTAGGAGCTTCCCTTCGGGTACTTCTCCTTGAGGTGCGCGATGAACGCCTCGGGCTTGCGCTCGAGGTGCGCGGCGTACCACTGGATGACGACGTCCTTGAGGATCCGGTGGAGCTCACGGACCTGGACCTCGTGCTCGGCAGCGTCGTAGAGGACGGCCTGGCTCATCATCCGCATCCATCCCGAGTAGCGGTGGTAGCTCTCCCCGTCGCACCACTCGAAGATCCCGCGGAGACGGGAGGCCCCCTCGGGGGTCCGGTAGTACCAGAACCTCAGCGTGAAGCCGAGCCAGCCGGGGGCGCGGTCGCCGAGCTCGATGGTCTTGACCGCCCCGAAGTCGAAGTTCTCCTTGAACGTCCACTTGGTCGGGTACTCGGCGAACGTGGCGAACAGCGAGTGGGACGGGTCGAGGGCGAGGTGCACCCCGGATTCCTCGAACTGGTTGTGGACCTCCCAGAAGTCCTGGAGCAGCCGTCGGTTGAGCTCGGTGCGCCGGCTGAGGTCCTCCCCGCGCGTCCTCTCGGTCGTGACCGCCTGCGTCTTGGAGAGCTCGCTCCTCAGCGAGCTCACGAAGTCGTCCTCCTCGAGCTTGGGCTCGGGAAGAGGGATTCCGGGTTCAGGGACGGCCGCGACGACCTTCCGAGCTGCACGACGACGGGGCATGCGTTCCGCTCCGACGTGGCGATAGGGGCCTATAATTAAGAATGGTGGGACGGGAAAGGGGGCTCCCTGGCGCCCGAGCACCGCCCCCCACTCGAGATCCGGCGCGACGATTCTCTCCCGCGGGCGCACGTTCCGGCGGCGCCTCCGCCACGGGACGACGGACGGCGTAACCGCCCGTGCGGCACCGTATCGCGGGGCGTCGGGCGTTGCCCTTCAGCGCCCGATGCGGCCGGTAGCTGCCCGGTCGCTTTATATACCGGTTTCTGCTCGGAGAGATTGGAAGAACGTTCCGGGGACGATGGGAGGATCCCTGCCCGCGTCGCCGGCGAATTCGGAAAACGCGACTCATGCTAACCCCACAGATCTGTCGCAGCCTCCGCACATCGTCCGGCGATCTCGGTCCCAGCTAGATTTTCCCCCGTCCCCGTCGGGACGCCCTTCCGCCTACAACAGAGGACCAGTTCCATGACCAGCGATCCCAGTGCCGCAAAGTACCAGATACGCGCCCGCATCTCCGCCGACGGTGTCATCGACAAGCCGGATGTCGTCGGGGCCGTCTTCGGCCAGACCGAGGGGCTCCTTGGCGACGAGCTCGACCTCCGCGACCTTCAGAAGTCCGGACGGATCGGACGCATCGAGGTGGAGATCGACAGCCGCAAGGGCAAGAGCGAGGGCGAGATCGTCATCCCCTCCTCGCTCGACCAGGTCGAGACCGCGATCCTCGCCTCCGGCCTCGAGACCGTCGACCGCATCGGCCCCTGCCGTGCCAAGGTCGAGGTCGTCAGCGTCGAGGACATCCGCGTCTCCAAGCGCGCCAAGGTCGTCGACCGGGCGAAGGAGATCCTAGCCCGCATCCAGGAGGACTCCAAGGGCGTGGGGATCGACCTCACCGAGGCGGTCCGCAAGGCCGTGCAGGTCGAGGAGATCACCTCCTACGGACCGGAGCACCTGCCCGCAGGGCCGAACGTCGACCAGGCCGATGCGCTCATCGTTGTCGAGGGACGCTCGGACGTGCTCAACCTTCTGCGCTGCGGGATCAAGAACGTCATCGCCGTCGAAGGGACCAGCGTCCCGCAGACGGTCAAGGACCTCTCGCGGGGGAAGACCGTGACCGCCTTCACCGACGGCGACCGGGCGGGGGAGCTCATCCTGCGCGAGATGCTCCAGACGATGGACATCGACTTCGTCGCACGCGCTCCGAGGGGCTCGGAGGTCGAGGAGCTCACCCAGAAGCAGCTCCTCAAGTGCCTCCGCAACAAGATCCCGATCAACCAGTACCTCGAGATGAGCGGCTTCGAGTCGACCGGCGCGACGCGCGAGCCCCGCGAGGAGCGGGGCGGCGACGGCGGCGGCCGGCCCGAGCGGGGCGGGGGCAACGGCGGAGGCGGTCGGCGTGAGGAGCGCTCCGCTCCCCCGCCCCGCCCGGCGAGCCCGCCGCCCGCGCCCCCGGCCGCGGCGCCGCTTCCTCCGGACCTGGCCCGCTACTTCGAGCTGCTCCACGGCGTCGAGAACGCCTCCCGCTGCCTGTTCGTTGGCGACGACGACGCCGTGGTCGGCGAGGCGCCGGTCAAGGAGATGATCGAGGCGATCGTGCAGCTCCCGACCCCCGCGAAGGCGATCGTCTTCGACGGGATCGTGAGCCAGCGGCTGCTCGACGTCGCCGAGGAGAAGGGGATCGGGACCGTGGTCGCGACGCGCCTGGGGCCGATCGGCAAGTTCCCCGGCCAGGTCCGCATCTTCACACGGTCGGACCTCGCCGGGCCGTCCGGCGGCCGCTAGGCGCACCGGCGGTCGACCGGTCCCCGCCGCGCGACGAACGTATTAGCGGCGCCGCGCCTCGTTGAGGGTAGCGTGAGCGCCGGCGAGGGTACCCGTCGCCTGCCCGCGGCGGTGGACGAGATCCAGTCGACCCTCGACATGCCGATCCCGACCGACCCCCTCGAGCGGGTCATCGGCCAGGAGAAGGCCGTCGAGATCGCTCGGATCGCCGCCTACCAGCACCGCCACCTCCTGCTGGTCGGCCCGGCGGGCATCGGCAAATCGATGACCGCCCAGGCGCTCGCCCTGCACCTGGAGAGGCCGCGCACCGAGCTACGCGTCGTGCACAACCCGGAGAACCCCGAGCGCCCCACGGTCGAACCGGTGACTCGCGAGGAGGTCTACCGCGAGCGCGAGGCGGCGAGGTCCGTGGAGGGCGAGCTCATCGCCCCGAAGGAGGCTCCGGCCGCGGTCGCCGAGAGACTCGGCTACCGCTGCCCGCGCTGCAGCTTCTACTCGAGCCCGACGGAACGCTACTGCCCGAGCTGCGGCAACGTCAAGCAGGTCCTCCCCGGCGTCGGTGGGAGCGGCAACCCGTTCCGCGACCTCGTCGGGGGGATCCTCGAGCTCACCGTGAGCCCGGGAGGTAACCCCCAGGAGTCGGTGCGCACGACCCGTTTGCGCAACGGTACCGAGGAGGTCGTGGCCTACGAGCGCGCCGGCGAGCGCATCAAGGTCCTCGATCAGCCGGCTCTCGAACGGCGGCGCACCCTGCAGAAGGAGAGCCCCCGCAAGGTCCTCGTCAAGCTCGACCGCAACACCTTCGTCATGGCGACCGGCGCGAGCGAGACCGAGCTCCTGGGCGACGTCCGCCACGACCCCTACGGGGGCCACCCCCAGCTCGGAACGCTCCCCTACGAGCGGATCATCCCGGGGGTGATCCACGAAGCCCACGAGGGGGTGCTGTTCATCGACGAGCTCCCTCACTTGGGCCCGCTGCAGAGGCACATCCTCACCGCGATGCAGGAGAAGCGCTTCCCGATCTCAGGCCGCAACCCCCAGTCCGGGGGCGCCGCCGTGCGCGTCGACAACGTGCCCTGCGACTTCATCCTGGTCGCCGCCGCCAACATCCAGGACCTGCACGGGATCCTCTCGCCGCTGCGCTCCCGCATCGCAGGTTCCGGCTACGAGGTCCTCCTCGAGACCGCGATGCCCGACAACGACGCGAACCGCCTCAAGATTGCCCAGTTCTGCGCGCAGGAGATCGCTCTCGACGGACGGATCCGGCCAGCGACCCGCGAGGCGATCCTCGAGCTCATCAAGGAGGCCCGCCGCCGGGCGGAGGCGATCGACGGGCGACGCCACGCCCTCACCCTGCGCCTGCGCGAGCTCGGCGGGCTCGTCCGCACCGCGGGCGACATCGCCGCCGTCGTGGGCAGCGAGTTCGTGGAAGCCGGCCACGTGCGCCAGGCGCTGGGACGCGCGCGCTCCATCGAGGAGCAGGTGCGCGAGGTCTACGGCTCCTTCCAGGGCGGCCTGCGGCAGGAGTCGACCGAGGCGCAGCGCCAGACGGTCGGCTACTACTCGTGGAACGAGCATCCCGACACGGGGGGCTACGGCTGAGCCCTCGGCGACACCGATAAGAACGCGCCGACGGTGGACGGCCGCTCTGGGCGCGTAGTCTAGTGGTTATGACGTCACCCTGACACGGTGAAGGTCGCCAGTTCGAATCTGGCCGCGCCCATACCTGATTTGTGTTAAGACTCCCCCCTCCACCGTCAAGAAATCCTGGCACTTCCCTCGAAAGCCCCCCATCCCGCCGATAGGGGGGCCCGAGCCAAGGGGGTAGCACGGCCCCGCCCCTGCCGAGGGGGACCCCGGGCCAAGGGGGGAGCAGGGAGGGCAGGGGGGAGCCCGCCAAGGAGACCCGAGCCACGGGGCAGCGCGGCCCCAGAGGGGACCACAACCCGCCGAGGAACCCCCGATCTTAGCGCAGAGCGCCCCCAGAGGGGCCAGAATCCGCCGAGGGGGCTACCGAGCCACGGAGCCAGAGGCCCCCGGAGCGGCCATAGCGGCCCCCAGAGGCCCCCGGGAGCCCCCAGAGCGGCCCCCAGAGCCCGCCGATAGGGTCCACCCGTCCACCCGAGCCGAGGGGTTGAACGACCCTCTACAGGGCGCGCACGGTGGCATAGTCGCGCGGGGTCCCGATAACCGGGCCCCGGTTTAGACGCTCGAACGTAAGCATTCACGTTTCCGGACTGCCCGATAGCCCAGTCCGCTCGACCGCAAGTACTTTCCGGTGAAGCGCTTCTCTCCTCACCCCGAGGAGAGGCGGGAATTCGACGGTCACCCTGAATCTCATTTCTCCGACCGAGGACGACGAACCCTACGTGATCGGTCCGGAGGAGCGACGCTCCCTCCGCCACGAACTCCTGGAGAAGAAGCGGCTCGAGGAGGAGCGC
>JAKAUN010000001.1 GCA_021817605.1 Thermoplasmata archaeon
ACAGCGCAACGGCTGCGACGATGAAACTATGGGTCGAAGGGAACGATTTCGGTCACGCCATTCCCGAGGGCGTTTCACCCCGGGAAGTCGCTCTCGTCAGGCCGGGGCACAAGGCTGAATGCTTACGGTATTTATTAGGCGGAACGGGTTGCCCCCCAAGCGTGGCAGGACCCTACCAGCCCGCGATGGTGCCAGGGGAGATTCACTACAAGCGGAAGTATACTCTCTGGGTCCTGATCGTCCTGATCCTCTTCTGCTGGCCCGCGGCAATCGTGTACTACTTCACTCGCGAGAAAGTTCCGGTTTCGGAGTTTAAGACCTACGCGGCACCGGTGGGTGGCTATCAACAGGCTGCGCCAGGAGCCCCGGTCGCAGGCGGACGCTTCTGCCCTGCTTGTGGGTCGCAGAATGCTGCAGGCGCGACGTTCTGTGCGCGATGCGGTAAACCCCTTGGGTGAGTCTCGGACCTGAGGTTACTACCGGGCGCAGGCCCAGAGAGGAACGCCGAATGGGAGGACTGCTGGGGTGCCCACTTGGGCCCGACGCGGTCTCGGAAGGCCTGATATCGCCAGGTCTCTCGGCACTGCTCGGCGTGGAACCTCGCGGACGAGGACAGCTCGAAGACATTGGCGCAGGTCATCGACGGGTACGCGAGACACCGAGATCGGAAGTACGAGGTGGGACCCGACGGCCGCATAGTTCGCCGCTCCGTCTTGGTCCGCCGCTCCTCCATTGTCGGTCTCGTCAAGGAAGGGACCAAGCTCGCGGCCCGCCTCAAGCTGGGCAAGGTCGCCTCTGCTGACCCCTCCCTCTTCATCGACTGGAAGCGCCGCTTGCTCGCGATGGGGAGGGCGGAAGCCCGTCGGCTCGGGCTGCCGTGGCACGCGGTCACGAAGTGGAAGGGGAGGCTCCGTCGGCAAGGGTCCCTGCGAAAGGATGCGCTCGGTAGGCTGAAGCGCGCCTTGGTCGCGGGCTGACGAGACAAGCGGACGGCCGCCCGAGAGGGGTGGGGCGATCTACGGGGGCGGGAGCGTTCCGAGGACTGGTCCCACTTGTGAGCCTCCGTAGTATAGCGCCCCATACCTGATTTCCCGAGGGGGGCCGCCTCGTCGCTCCTCTCTTCCGTCGAACGGACCCGGTCCCCCGCGCTCGGGACGCGGGGCGGGGCTCCAGATGGCCGACGGGAGTGACCGACAGCTGCGCGCGGCGGCGTCCGGCCGGCAGGAGCGCTTCCTCCCCTCGGGCTCGGAACCGATGCAGAACCCCAACTCCGCTCGAGGCCCCGGCGGGCGGGTCGGACCGGGGGCGAGACACGCTGCCCGGTTCGGTCAGCCTCCCTGCGAGACCGTCGGCGCGGGAACCCCGGGCGCCTTAGCCTGGCGTTGCCGAGGCTGAGGGCACCATCTCTCGTAGGCGCGGCTGGGCACGGGCCAGCAAGCGGAGGTCCGAGAGGGTCAACCGAAAGTCCGTCGCGCCGACTTCACGGTACGGCGTGCGGTCACGATAGCGGAGGAACCCGAGCGCGACCCCGAGAGCGCGGTTCTCCCACTCTCCTTCGACGAGGCTCATCCGCATCCCGTCGCCTGGCGAGTCCGCGACCCTGAGGGGGGGCCGGAACGCGCCGACGCACACGGTCCGGACCCCGAAGGATCGCCATCTCTCCTCCGGGGCGACGACGCGCCCCCAGCCCACCCACGAGGGAAAGCGCGGACCGCTCCGTAAGTAAAGAACGGGCTGTCCCGGCTCCTTCCCTAGGAGCCTTGCGTCGCCCCATTCGTGCGTGCGCCCCGGGCGCAGTCGGGCATCCATCGACTCGTCGGGTTCGGCACGAAACACCCATCCGACGGTCTGCTGCGGAACGGGCGGAAGGTCCCAGGGTAGCCCAATCGTTTGGCCCATCCGCCACGCCCTCCGGAACGCCCATGGGTCGCCCCCTCTTCTCTCCTCTCGGCGCGCGGGGGGGGAACTCCCCTCCCAATCCGAGGAGGAGGCCGCTTCGGGAGGGAGCCGGAGGAGCGATGCGATTGGATCGTTCTCTTGGGCGACCTTCCGAGCGTCCAGCGTGGGGGAGCGCAGGGTCCCCGCCCGGGATCTCGGGCGCTTCGGAAGAGGGCGAGCTCCGAGGTACGCGGCGAGCTCCCGCTCCCGTCGCCTACGCTGCCGGCCGGAGATGGGAAGATCCCAGGGAAGTCGCTCTCCCGGGGGGATCAGGTCCTCGTAGAGCGTGACGAGGGCGGGCGCCAGCGCGAGGGTCGTCGAGATCATGAACGGCGAGAAGATGTCGGCGAGGTTGCGGTGAAAGCTCAGGGCAGCTGTCGCTCGACCGTAGCTTAAGGCGTGCGGACCGAGCGGGAGGATCGCGAGCGTCACCAGAATGGCCGGGCAAGCCCGCTTCGCCACCCGGTTGACGACACGAAAGAACCCGTAGGCCCGGGCCGCCCCAAACGCCGTGAAACCGGCAGAGGCGACGGCGAGGGAGCCACCGCCGTTGGTACGGAGGACCACGGTGAGCGAGTGGTGGACGATGAGGTCCTATGCGCCCAGGACCGGGGAGAGAATCTCCACGGGGCACGAGCACGGCGAAGAAGGGCAGCGCGGTTCCCTTGGCGGCTCTCCTGGCAGGCGGAGCTCGCTCGGGGCTCACGCGACCGGGCGGCTGCGAGCGAGGGGACGTCGGGTTGGATCCCGCTTGAGCAAGCCGGCCCCGGGGCAGGGCATCCTCCCTTTCCCGCGTGACGGGTCCGGCTAAAGGGCCGGGCGAGAAACCGGTCCTGGGATTCTCCCGGGCTCGGTATCGCCCCCGTCCGATGAGCCCGATCGTCGGGTGGAGCGAGGGCCGGTTGACGCAGACTTCATGCTCTTACGGGTGTCTGCTCGCGCCGGGAGCCGTGCAGCCGATCCTTCGCGAGCCAGTTGGCCTTCGCACCCTCGATGCCCGTCGGAAGACAGAGAGGAGCGGGGGCGGGCCTCCGACCCGGACGGTGCGCTACACCGAGGAACAGGATGTGCCTCCTGATGGCCGGAAGAGCTTCTCGCTTGCCCCCTCCCCCCGCCCGTGGCGTCGCTGAGCGCATCATGCTCGAGGGGGACATCGCGAAGGGAGGCGTCCACCCTCAGGCGGCTCGCCCCCGGGAACCTCTCGGTCACCTCGTGCTCCGCTACCCGATCCCGTTCCTCGCGCTCGCCGGGCTCGCCGTCGGGCTCCTCCTCCTGCCCGTCCACCGGCCCGAGCTCGCCGGACTGGTCTGGCTCGGGATGCCCCTTCCAAACACCCTCAGCAACTGGGTCTGGCTGGGCACTCTGCTCGTGGGGGGCACCCCCCTGGTCGTCGCCACGGCGCGACGCCTGTGGAAAGGGCGGTTCGCCTCGGACGTCATCGCAACGCTGGCGATCGTGGCGGCTTCCGTCCTCGTCCAGCCCTTCGCCGGGGTCATCATCGTCTTGATGCAGTCCGGGGGCGAGGCGCTCGAAAGCTACGCCTTCCACCGCGCCTCGAGTTCCCTCGAGGGGCTCCTCGAGCGCGCTCCCCGCACCGCCCAGCGTCACCAGGGCGGGAGGATCGAGGAGGTGCCCGTCGAGGAGGTCCGCCCGGGCGAGCTCCTCGCGGTCCGGACCGGGGACGTGCTTCCCGTCGACGGTTCCGTCGAGAGCGAGCACGCCACCATCGACGAGGCTGCGGTCACCGGCGAGCCGCTGCCACGCTCGTGCACGAAGGGCGACCGGCTGCTGAGCGGGACGGTCAACCTCGGCCCCGCGTTCGACCTCCGTGCGTTGCGCACGAGCGGGGAGAGCCAGTACGCTCGCATCGTGGAGCTGGTCCGCTCGGCGCAGACCAGCAAGCCGGCGATCCAGCGGCTGGCCGACCGCTACGCCGTCTGGTTCACGCCGGCGACCTTGCTGCTCGCCGCCGGGGCCTGGTACTACACCCACTCCGCGATCACTGCCCTCGCCGTCCTGGTGGTCGCGACCCCCTGCCCGCTCATCCTCGCCACCCCCATCGCCGTGATCGGGGCGATCGACCGAGCCTCCGATCGCGGGATCGTCGTCAAGAGCGGGGCGGCGATCGAACAGCTGGGGGGGGCTCGCGCGGTCCTCTTCGACAAGACCGGCACGATCACCGCGGGCCGGCCCGAGGTCGAGCGGATCGTCCCCCTCGGCGGACAGGATCCCGCTCGGGTCCTTCGGCTCGCCGGCGCGCTCGAACAGCTCTCCTCCCATCCGCTCGCGGCGTCGGTCGCCCGCGAGGCGAAGTCTCGGGATCTTGAGCTTCCCCAGGTCGAGCGTCCCCGCGAGTTTCCCGGCGCCGGCATCGCGGGCATCGTCGAGGGCCACCGCGTCATGGTCGGCTCGCGCTCGCTGGTCGCCTCCGAGCTCGGGCGACCTCTCGAGGAGGAACGACGCCTGCTCGAGGCCACGGGGCCGATGACCGGTCGGCTTGAGGCCTACGTGCTCGTCGACCAGGCTCCCGCCGGCGTCCTCGTGTTCGCCGACCGCCTGCGACCGGAGGCCAAGGGCCTCGCGGCCAGGCTGCGCTCGCTCGGGGTCCGCCACGTGGGGATCCTCACCGGTGACCACCTTGCCAATGCGATGACGATCGCGGCGGAGGCGGGCATCACGGAGGTCGCCGCGGACCTCCTGCCGGAGCAGAAGGTCGAGCGCGTGGGCGAAACGAGGCGTCGGTTCGGCACGGCGGTCATGGTCGGGGACGGGATCAACGACGCCGCCGCGCTCGCCGCCGCCTCGGTGGGGATCGCCATGGGCGCCGGAGGGGCCGGCGTATCGGCCGAGGCGGCGGATGCGGTCGTCCTCGTCGACGACGTGAGCCGTGTCGCGGACGGGATCGCCCTCGGCCAGCGGATGCTCTCGGTCGCGCGCCAGGGCATCTACCTCGGGCTCGGCGCGAGCATCGTGCTCATGGGACTCGCCAGCATCGGAGAGATCCCCCCCGCGGTCGGCGCCATCCTCCAGGAAGGGATCGACGTGGCGGTGATCTTCAACGCGCTCAGAGTCCGCTATGGCCGCGGCGAGCTCGTCGGCTCCGAGGCGGCGGAGCCCTTGGCTCAAACCCCTCCGGCGGCTCTGCCCGAGCGCGCGGCCCGCGCGGCCTCTCCCTCCAGCCGGGATCGCTGAGGGCCCGACGGGCGGGTCGGGTTTATAGCGCGGGAGACCTCGCGCGCCCACCGGTAGGGCCGGTCCCGCGCGCGATGTTCACGCTCTACAACGGCCTCGCGGTCGCCCTCGTGGTCTCCCTCGCCCCGGTCTCCCTCGCGCTGCTGCTCCTGCGGGGAGAGACCTCGAGCCGCGCGGCCGCCGCCGTCCGCCGTGGGGTCGGGCGGCTCGTGCCTTCCGGGGCGCTGCGGTGGATCGACTGGCGGACTATCGCTCTAATCGTCGGGATCGGCTACGCGGCCGTGGCCGGCGTCGACCTCCTTACCGGCAACTACGAGTGTGCCGGCATCGGCCTGACCTCCGACCCGGTCGCGCTGCTCCACTCCGGCCAGGCGTTCTGGGCGGGAGGCAGTCCGTTCCTCGTGGGCGATTGCGGGGTGACCACCGAGATCCCCTACGGCCTCGCCGCGATCGGAGTGAACGCCGTGGGGAGCCTCGGAGGACTGGCGGGGATCGCGGCGGCCTGGGGGCTCGTCGCCGTCGCGGTCCTCCCGCTCGTTTGGTACGCGACGCCCGAGCCGGACCGACGCTACGTCACGCTGTTCGTCGCCCTCCTGCCGATCTACTTCCCCCTGGTCGCCGACCAGATCGACGGCGCGAGCAACGCGATCGTCCCGGTCGCCGTCCTGGCGACGATCGTTCTCGGCGCCCGCTTCGGGCGCCTCGGGGAGCTCCTCGGCGGGTTCCTGTCGACCGCCCGCTTTCCCACGCTTTTCCCCGTGGTCGCCGCCCGCGGAGGCGAGAAGCGCTGGTTGCTCGCCGGCCTCACCGCGATCGGGGCCTTCGCCCTCACGACGCTGGCGACCTACGCCCGCTGGGGCTCGGGGTTCTACCGTGTCGTCTTCGAGAGCCAGGTGAACCGTCGGTCGTTCTCGCTCAACCTTTACGGCATCCTTCTCGACCATGCCCTCCTTCCCACCGGGACCGCGATCGTGGTTGCCCAAGCGGGCCTCATCGTCGGGATCACGGCGGTGGCGTTCTTCCTCGTCCGCACCCCCCTGCGGGCCGCCGCCGTCACGCTGGTCGGCTACGCCCTCGTCACCCCCTTCCTCTCGTTCAGCATCCTTCTCGCGCTCGTCCCGGTCGCCCTGGTCGGGCAGCGGCCGCGCTACTGGCTCTGGGGCGTGGCGATCGTGGGGGCGCTCAACTACGACCTCGCCCTCACCCTGGCCGCGTGGCAGTGGGGTGTCTACCTCCCGACCGACCTGCTCGACGCGGTGCTCACGGTGCTGCTGGTCGGCCTCTTCGCCGAGCTTCTCTGGCGGCGGGGCGACGACCTAGTGACGGCGACGAGCGGTGGTCCGAAGCCCTTGTCGGCGGCGGGGAGCCCGTAGCTCGAGCCGCATCTCGTTCGTGGAGACGAACCCGAGGCGCTCGTAGACAGAGCGTCCCATCTTCGAGGCGTGGAGCGTGATGCGGAGAAAGCCGTGGACGCGCGACCAGGCGACCATCGCACGGACGAGGTGCGAGGCCACCCCCCGTCCCCGCGCCGACGGCTCGGTGAACATCGACAGGAGGTAGGGCGCGGCGTCGCGGGAGCGCGGGCCCGGCCGGGGCTGAGAGGGCGTGAGCCAGAGAGCGCCGCTTCCCAGCACGCGACCGTCTCCCGCGTCGACGGCGACGAAGGCTCTGAGCCTGTCGGCGGCGCGTTCGGTGGCGAACCAGCGACGGTAGCGCCGGTCGTGGGCGTCCAGCTCCGCCCGGTTCCGCCGTCCGATCGCCCGCCACATGCGTCGGCGGTGCACGACCAGCACCGGAAGGTCCCTGGCCGTCGCCTCCCGCACGATGACGCGGCCCGCGGAGCGGGAGGGGCGGCGGAGGCCCTTCCCCTGCCCGCGAGAGGCCAATCGGTCCGAAAGGCTAGAGCGTCGACGCGGCGTGGAGCGCATCCGCCCCCGAGACTAGCTCCTCTTGAGCGCGGTGACGAGCTGGGAGAGGACCGCCTGGGCGTCCCCGTAGAGCATGCGGCAGTTCTCCTTGTAGAAGAGCTCGTTCTCGATGCCGGCGAATCCCTTGCCCTGTCCGCGCTTGATGACGATGACGTTCTTGGCGCGGTCGACATCGAGGATCGGCATCCCCTCGAGAGGGGTCCCCTTGCGGCGGGCCGCAGGATTCACCACGTCGTTGGCGCCGATCACGAGCACGACATCCGCCGAGGCGAACTCGTCGTTGATCTCGTCCCGGTCGAACAGCTTGTCGTAGGAGATCCCGGCCTCGGCGAGAAGCACGTTCATGTGCCCGGGCATCCGGCCGGCGACCGGGTGGATCGCGAACTTCACCGTGACCCCCTTGGCCGAGAGGAGGTCGGAGAGCTCCTTGACCTTCTGCTGCGCCTGAGCGACCGCCATGCCGTAGCCCGGCGCGACGATGACCTCGCCGGCGTACTCCATCATCACCGCGGCGTCGGTCGCGTCGATCGGCTTGAGCGAGCCCTGGACGGTCCCCCCGGACTCCTCCGCCGCCCCGAACGCCGAGAAGAAGACGTTGGAGATCGAGCGGTTCATCGCCCGAGCCATCAGCATCGTGAGCAGCGAGCCCGCGGCACCGACGAGCACGCCGGCGATCACCATCGCGTAGCCGGCGTCGCCCAGCGGCCCGTTGACGAGGGCGAAGCCGTCGAGCCCGACCGCGATCCCCGTGAGGGCGTTGAACAGGCTGATGACCACGGGCATGTCGGCGCCTCCGATCGGCAGCGTGAGGAGGACGCCGTAGAGGAGGAGCAGCCCGAAGAACGGGCCGAGGTAGCCCGCATGAAGCCCGACCAGCGCGGCGACCCCGAAGCCGATCCCTACCACCAGGACCCCGAAGTTGAGGACCTGCCGGGCGGGAAGGACGATCGCCTTCGAGGGCATCCAGCCTTGGAGCTTGAGGAAGGCGATCACGCTCCCCGCGATCGAGATCGACCCGATGATCGCGCCCGTGAAGCTCAGGACGGCGGTCGCGCCGGAAAGGGAGCCCACGAGCTCGACCGCGGCGATGGCGGCGGCCGCGCCACCTCCCATCCCGTTGAAAACGGCGACCATCTGGGGCATCGCCGTCATCTTCACGACACGGGCCCAGTAGAACCCGGCTCCTCCTCCGAGCACGACCCCGAGGGTGATCCAGGCGAAATTGCTGAGACCGGGGGAGAAGAACGTCACGACGACGGCAAGGAGCATCGCGACCCCGGCGTAGACGATCCCCCGCCGGGCGGTGGCCGGCGAGCTCATCGCTTTGAGACCGAGGACGAAGGCGAGGATCGCGACGACGTAGACCGCGTCGATCGCGTCCTGGACGGGGGAGGTCACTTCGCACCCCCCTTCGGCCGGGAGCGGTCGAACATCGCGAGGATCCGCTCGGTGACGACGTAGCCGCCGGTGACGTTCATCGCCCCCATGACGACGGCGAGGAAACCGACCAGCCGCTCGACGTCGTTGGTCGCGAGACCGAGGGCGACGATCCCCCCGACGAGGACGATGCCGTGGATGAAGTTCGACCCGCTCATGAGGGGAGTGTGGAGCAGGACCGGCACGCGGCTGATCACCTCGTAGCCGGTGAACGCCGCCAGAAGCGCGATGAACAGCGCCGTCCAGAGATCGGCGGTCATCTACGCCCCTCCCTGGGCAAGCAGCTCGGCGGTCGGCTTGTGGAGGACGCTCCCGCCGCGCGTGAGGAGGCTCGCGACGAGGATCTCGTCGGTGAACTCGGAGAGGAGGTTGCCTCCCGTGTCCAGAAGGAGCCCAAAGAACGCCTCGGCGTTGCGCGAGTACATCTGGCTCGCGTGGAACGGCAGCTGGCTCGGAAGGTTGAGCGGGCCGGCGACGGTGACGCCGTGGGCGTCCACCTCCTTACCTGGCACGGTGAGCTCGCAGTTGCCTCCCGATTCGGCAGCCAGGTCGACGATCACCGCCCCCGCGTGCATCCGGTCGACCATCTCCTTCTTCACCAGCAGCGGCGCCTTCCGACCGGGGATCGCCGCGGTCGTCACGATGACATCCGCGGCCTCGACCGCTCGGGCGAGCATCTCGGCTTCCTGCTGCTTCTCCTCGGCGGTGAGCTCGCGCGCGTAGCCCCCAGCGGCCTCGGCGTTGATCGCGAGCTCGAGGAACTTGGCTCCCAGGCTGCGGACCTGTTCGCCGGCGGCCCGCCTCACGTCGTAGGCCTCCACGAGAGCTCCGAGCCGCTTGGCGGTCGCGATCGCCATGAGCCCCGCGACCCCCGCGCCGAGGACGAGGACCTTGGCGGGACGGATCGTGCCCGCCGCCGTCGTGAGCATCGGAAGGAACTTCGGGCAGAGCCCCGCGCCGATGAGCATCGCACGATACCCCGCGACGGTCGCCTGGGAGGAGAGCACGTCCATGCTCTGCGCCCGGGTGATCCGGGGGAGGAGCTCCAGGGAGAACGACGTGGTCCCCGCGTCCCGGAGCTTCGCCACCTGGGGGAGGTTGCGACTCGCGTTGAGCTGCCCGACCAGGACGGCGCCTGAGGGCAGGCGGCCGATCTCCCGGACGCCGGGCATCTGGACCTTGAGCACGACCTGCGCCCCGCCCAGGGCCGAGCTACCCGACCCCGCGACGCTCGCCCCGGCGTCGGTGTAGGCGCGGTCCGTGTAGCCCGCGGCCAGGCCGGCGCCGGACTCTACGGACACCTCGTGGCCGGCCTTCTTGAGGCGCACGACGGTCTCGGGGACGATCGCCACGCGGCGCTCTCCCGGGACGACCTCCTTGGGAACGGCCACACGCACGGGCATGTCGGCGGGGGGTCGTGTTCGCGCGAATTAAACGATTCAGGTCGATCCCGGCTTCCGCCCGACGGGGTCGAGCCGGCCGTGCGGCCCGCCGGAGGGACGGGAAGGGCTATGCGGGCCCGCACGCCTCGGCCCCGTTCGATGGACCCGGGCCGGTCGGCCGCGGCGGACGGGTCTTACTTCGACCGGATCGTTCGGGGAGACGCCCAGGAGGTCCTCGACCGCCTGCCGGCCGCCTCGGTCCACTTAGCGATCACCTCGCCGCCCTACAACGTCCGGATCCCCTACCGGGGCTACACGGACGACCTGCCTCCGGAGGCCTACCTCGCCTGGCTGCGCGAGGTCTGGCAGTCGCTCTACCGCGTCCTGGTTCCCGGCGGACGGTTCGTCCTCAACGTCGCCCCCACCTCGATCAAGGAGTTCCGCCCGATACATCACGACCTTTCCCGCGACCTGCGCGAGCTGGGCTACATCATGCGGACCGAGATCATCTGGTACAAGCAGACGATGGGCCGCCGGACGGCCTGGGGAAGCTGGAGGAGCCCGTCCAATCCGCACATCGTGCCCTCCTGGGAGTACGTCCTCGTCTTCTCCAAGGAGCGCTGGAAGCTCGAAGGCGACCGCGAGCGCGTCGACATCCAGGCCAAGGAGTTCGAGACGTTCTCGGACGGGTTCTGGTCGATCCCTCCGGAGCGACGGCGCAGCGGCCACCCCGCCCCGTTCCCGGAGGAGCTCATCGAGCGGCTCGTCAAGTTCTATAGCTACCGTGCGAACGTCGTGCTCGACATGTTCGGCGGGACCGGCACGGTCGCCGCGGTGGCCCGACGCCTCGGGCGCCACTACCTCCACATCGACTCCTCGGAGGAGTACTGCCGGCTGGCCCGCGAGCGGGTAGGACGCACGGTCCCTCCCGCGGACGCGCCGATCCCCGCGCCGGCGGAGGGCTGGGAGCTGCCGCACGCGGCGGAAGAAGCTCCGGGCCCCTAGGGCGCGGGGCTTGCCGGAGGCGTGCCTCCGCGGGGGGAGCCGCCGGCGCCGAGCAGGCGACCGGTGAGCTCCCGCACGGCGAGCTCGAGCAGAGGCTGGAGATTGACCGTGTCGGCGCGGTTGTAGCGCACCAACCGCTCGAGGGCCTGACGGTTGCCGCGTCGGTGCTCCTGCCAGAGGCGGACCGCCTCGAGGCCGTCGACCCCCTCGACGCCGGTGCGGTCGCCGAGCCCGAGAACCGCCTCGATGCGCTTGAGCCCGCCCGCGAGGCCGAGACGGTAGAGAAGGAAGCGCAGATCGATGTGGACGGGCGGGGGGACGAACCCTGGGAACGATGTCTTGAGGAACGGCACGTCGAACCGGCTGCCGTTGAACGTGACCAGGAGCGCGAAGCCCCTGAGGTACGCCGGCAGCTCGCCGAGGTCCTCTCCGGCGACGAACGATCGGGTCCGGCCCGCACCGTGCACGGAGGTCACGGTGACGATCCCCTCGTAGGGCGACAGGGCCGTGGTTTCGATGTCAAGGAACGCGGTCTCCCCTGCGAACTCCGGATAGAGCCGCCAGTGCTCGCGGTCGGGGAGACGGCTGCCGAACCACGACGCGTCCCGGCGCCTCAGCGCCTCCTCGCTTCCCCGGACCGCGCGCTCGAGAGGGGCTCGGGCGCGGCTCGGCAGCGCCCGAACCTCTCCCGCGACGAGGAGGTCGGCCCAGTCGAGGATCCCCTCGTGCCAGAGCTCCGCCTCGGTGGCAGGGCCCACGCCGGGAAGGTGAAGGAAGGTCGATCGGATCATCGTCGTGAGCCCCCGAACCGCCTCCTCTCTGTCGTCCTGGCTACGGACGGGGATCGGCCCCGTCGACGGCGAGCGGCCCGATCGGAGCGGTGAGGCGCCTCACTTCCCCCCAGAACGCGCGGACCTCTTCGGAGGAGGGGCGCACGCCGTAGCGCGGGGAGCGGAACTCGGCCTCGAGCAGCTCGGGCTCGTCCGCGTCCCAGACGAGCCGCAGGACCCAGGAGCCGTGCTCCTCCTCGTAGGCAAACACGCGTTTTCTCGGGTCGGTCGGCACGGGATTGGTCTCGAGGATATCGAGCGGAGGGACTACGGGCGGCGCGACGCCGGCGACGAGCGAGAGCGGTGTCGGCCGCTCCCGAAGCCGGAGGCGGATCCAGGCGACCACCGGCCAGCCGGTGCGACTCACCCCCAGCGACCCCACGGCCCCCCGACGGGCCGCAGGGTAAAACGCTCGCTAGAGGGGGGTCGTCTCCGGGGCAAAAAAAAGAGACCACACGCGTTCTGTGTAACTGCCAAGCGCAACCAGGTTACGTAGCTGCGGACGTTAGTGGCCGCGGGCTGAGCGGATCGCCCGAAGGCTTTCCGCGTACACCCCGGCTCTATCGAGCTCGTCTTCTACGAATGTCCTTAGAGGTCTCTCTTTTTCGAGGGGGTTTCGGGCTTAGATGCTTTCAGCCCTTATCCCGTAGCGCGTGGCTGCTCAGCGATGCCCTGCCGGACAACTGATGGACTAGAGGCGCCGATTCCCCGTTCCTCT
>JAKAUN010000016.1 GCA_021817605.1 Thermoplasmata archaeon
GTTCCGATTCGGTGATCGGTGGATCACAGGTTCCTTGCGCCTACCCACCGCTTATCGCAGCTTGGCACGACCTTCATCGGCGCCCGAGCCCAGCCATTCCCCAACTGACAGGAGTCAGCTACACTGATTACGCTTGACAAGCGTCCAGAACGCGTGTGATTGGCGTCATCGGCCCCCTCGCCGGCACGGCGAAGGGACCCTCGCCCTTCCCCGGAGAGGCCCCGGCCTCTGCGGGTGCATATGCCGACCGAACAGCAGCGCCGTGGCGCGGCCTTACTGCCAATGGGGTTTGCTATTAAGCCGTTTCGTTCGGTCGGGCCGACCTCACCGGGGCTGCTGGGCGAACCGCGCCCGGTGGAAAGGGCCCTCGTAGCGGGTCGCCGCGTAGCGGCAGATCCCCTCGGAGTTCGGCTCGCAGCCGCCGCAGGTCCGCTCGCACGGAACCGGCGCGCGGACCTGGTCGGAGCGGATCTCGTGGACGGCGAACTTGAGCCAGGCCTCCTCGGCCTGGTCGTAGGGGACCTCGACCCATCCTTCGTGAAGGCCGGAGCCCGAGGCATCCCCGTAGAGGACGATGCCGTGCGACGGCCGTCGGCCGAAGGCGGCCTCGACCAGGCGGCACTCCGCGATCGCCTGGACGGTGTCGAAGAGGCGCCCGTGCGCGGTGTGGTAGCCGACGAACAGGTGCGTCGCCTTGTACTCGATCGGAACGGGGGTCCCGTCGCGGAGGAGAGCGACCATGTCGGGGCGTCCCGCGAGCCCGAGGACCGGGTCGAAGAGGGTCGCGTGGCCCCCGACGAACCGCGCGTCGAGCCGCACGTTCTCCGGCGGGAAGAGGACCGGAAGGTCGTCCTCCCCCTCGTCCAGGTAGATGAGCCGGTCCTTCTCCGAGAAATCGATCCGACCTTCGAGGACCCGGGCCTGGCCGAGCGGCGGGGCGAGGAGCGGGGAGTGGCGCAGCGGCACCACGTCGGCCGGCGTGCGCACCGGGCCTACCGCCCCCGCCGCCGAGCGCCCCCGACGGGCCTTCTCTAGTTCCATCTCGTGCGGGCAGCGGAAGTACGCGACGAGGTCGTGGGGGGTCAGGCGCTCAGCGAGTTCGGCCGTGGGCGGTGCGAGCATCGCTCGACCTCGCCACGAGGGGGCTATGAACCTGCGTTTCGACCGGAAGGGGCTCGGCCCCCGCCGCGGGCCTAGCGGGCCAGCTCGGCGCGCAGCTCGCTTTGGTCGGCGAAGGAAAGCCGACTGCGCTCGAACAGGCCTTCGAGGAGCTCCCGGTTGGGCCCGACGCGGCGGAGCAACTCGATCCAGGCGGGCAGCACATCGTTCCTGCCGCGTTCGCGGGCACGGAGGAGGCCGTACTCCGGTCGGCTCACCCGCAAAGGGATCCCGTCGACCTCGGCGGGGACGGTGCTCACGCGGCCGGGCTCCCCGTCAAACTCCCCCAGCGGCACGGCGACCCTCTCGAGGGGGACGGACCACTCGACGCGGGCCCCGTGCTGCGGGCTCCCCACGAAAGCCCGGGCTCCCCGGACTAGGCGCTCGGGCCCCCAGTCCGTGGGCCCCACGGGTTCGATGAGGTAGTCGGAGAGGAGCTCCCCGAGCCGATCGACCCCCTTGCGTGTCGTGCCGAGGTCGATGTCCCGGGGACGCAGCGCCCCTCCGAGCAGCAGACCGGCGGTCGACCCGCCGACGTACCAGGGGATCCCCTCTTTCTCGAGGGCGGGAGCTACCCTGCGGGCCAATTCCCCCAGCACGGCTAGGACCGGCACTGGGGCGCCGTCGTAGACCTGGGCGAGCATCGAGGCGAGAGCGAATCGGCAGCGCTGGTAGGCGAAGCGGACCCTCGGCAGCTCGCCGGACGGCAGGAGGTAGCGTCGGTGCCAGCAGCGCGGCCCGCCGAACATGCACGGCGACGGCGGGTGGACGAAACCAAAGACGTCCAGAGGGCCTCGAGGGGGGCCTCCGGCGTCCTGGCCCCCGTCCTGGGCGTGGTGCGTGAACGTCGTCCCCTCGCCCCCGCGGTCGAGGGTGAGCTGATGCAGGAATCCTCCGCCGAGGTCGGGTCCCGAGACCATCTCGCTCGAGAGGACCGGACCGTCCGCCACGGCGCTCCGTCCGGTGCGGATCAGGCCGGGGCGGGCAGGAGCACGAGCGCCTCGGGGATCGGAATGCGTGCGACCGTCACTTCGACGCGTCCGTGCTCGCGGACGGCATGGAGATAGCGGCCGCTTCCCAGCGTGGTCCAGCGGGCACCCTCCCCGTCGAACGGCTCGCTGCCCACGACAACGGCGTGCGGCGTGGCCCGGTAGGTCATCTCGTAATAGCGTCGACCCTTGTCGAGGAGGCCGGTCCCGTGGTCTCCGGTCCAGAGGCAGAACACCCAGAGCTCGGAGGGGGAGGGGGCGAAGAGGACGTTGAGTCCGCTGAAGGCGGGCACGTCCGGCCGCCCGAGCTCCTTGTGCACTCGGGCGAGGTCCTCTACGGTGCGGACGTAGCCGCGCAGGGGGTCGGAGATCTCCCGGACGTTGCGGACGAGCAGCCAGAAGAGCACCTCGGAGTCGTTGACCCCCTTCACCTCCTTCTCGTACACGCCGAGATACGGGCGGGTCTCCCGGGGGAACGGGATCGCTCCGTTGTGAGCGAAGAGGGCCGTGTGGCTCTCGAAGGGCTGGGAGTTCGGGAGTCCCGTGAGCTCCGAGGGAGGGAGCCTCATCGGATTGCTCGCATGCCTCAGGTGGCCGATCACCAGGGGCGGCGCCGCCTCGTGGGCCGCCTGCTCGAACCTTTCCCGCTCACCGGGCTCGAAGGCTCCCTTGACGCCCTTGATCACGTGCGGGCGGCCCTCCGGGGAGAACCATCCGATCCCCCAGCCGTCGGGCTGGGCGGTCTCAGGGGAAGCGTGCGATTGCGCGAGCAGCGAACGGTTCGTGTGCACCAGCCAAGGCTCGGCGGGGGTCGCGTCGCTTGTCAGGAGACCGAAGAGCCGGCACATCCCCCGCCGCCACCCGGCGGGATTAGATAAACGGCCGGCGGTTGGCGGGAGGTAACGCCCCCCATCAACGCTTTCTAGCTGTGGCGCGATTTACGATCGTTCGAGGACCATGGTGCAGATCGACGTGACCCCGGCCGCCCGCGACCAGGTGCTCAAGATCATGGAGCGGCAGCAGAAACCCGACTCGGCCCTCCGGCTCTACGTCCAAGGCGGCGGCTGCTCGGGACTCACCTACGGGATGACGTTCGACAAGCAGGAGTCCGGCGACGAGGTCGCCTTCCGCGAGGGGGCCCTCACGATCGTCGTGGACCGGGCGAGCGCACCGCTTCTGGACGGGCTCAAGGTCGACTTCCTGCTCGGCCTCGAGCAGTCCGGCTTCAAGATCTCGAATCCCAACGCGAAGGAGACCTGCTCCTGCGGAAAGTCGTTCTCCGCGTAGCCGCCCCCTGCGAGAGGGGCTTTATACCTCCGGCGTGGTGGATTCGTCGGGGCTGTTGAGGAGGGCCCCAAGCATGAGCGATAGTAGGAAGATCGAAGTGGATGTCAGCAAGGAAGCGCAGGACCAGGTCCGCGACCTCATCAAGGCCCAGAAGCCCGGCACGGCGGTCCGCGTCTACCTGCAAACCGGCGGGGGCGGCGGCTGCGGCTGCGGCTCCGGCGGCGGGGGTTGCGGAGGCGGCGGAGCGGCGGCGTTCGGGATGGCCTTCGACCGACCCCGCAACGGCGACAAGGTGATCCCCGTCGACGGGTTCCAGATCGTCGTCGACGATTCGAGCGCCGAGTTCCTCAACGGGGCGAAGATCGACTTCGTCCAGGACCTGAACGCCTCCGGTTTCAAGATCACCGCGCCGAACCTGCCCGCTCCGGAGCACGGGGCCGAGGGCGGCGGCAGCGGATGCGGATCCGGCGGCTGCGGGTGCGGCTAGACACCCCCGGTCCAACCTTTTCCCCGCCCATTCTCCCGGCGCGGAGCGCCGACGTGGTTCTCGGCCGTGGCTCCTGCTGAGTTCGGGCGGCTGAGCCGCCTCGTTAGGAGGAGCGCATTAGATATGGGCCCGGACGGATTTGAACCGTCGACCGACCGGTTATGAGCCGGTCGCTCTAAGCCGGGCTAAGCTACGGGCCCGAGGGGGCGAGACGACCGACGAAGGCGCCGCCGAGCGGAGTTTGGGGTCCGCGGCGTTCGGCCGCGGACCTTTCGAACCGCTGATCTTTCGGTTAACAGCCGATCGCTCTGCCACTGAGCTACGGCGGCACCGACGCGGTCGAGCTGGCATCGGTCTAATAGCCTTTCCGGCCCGCGGTGGTGCGGTGCTCGTGCTCGACCACCCGTGCCTTGAGGTGCTGGATGAGCTCGCTCATGCGCGCCAGCGAGCTATCGAGCGAAGACCAGAATTCCTGGGCGCGGTCGGTCACCACGGCCCCGTCGGCCGAGGGCTGAATGACCCCCTCGCGCTCGAGGAGGTGGAGCGAGTAGCGCGTCTTGTGGATCGGGAGATGGAGCGCCTCGCTCAGCCGGATGATCCCAATCGGAGGGCTGCTCGAGAGCTTCTCCAGGATATCGACGTTGCGGGCAAGAAGCTCGAGCTCCTGCTCAATCCGCTCCGCGAGCGCAGCGGTGTCTCCGAGAGGTTCCGCCTCGGGTTCCGTCGTGGGCCCGCGTGCTGGCGGCATAGATACGGGTGCACGCGGGACGGCTTACTTGAGGGTTGTCACGTACTCCGCCGCCGTCCCGCCACGGCTCCGGGAAACCGCGAAGGCTCCGGGAGACTTCCCTGTCTGCCGCGAAGGGGCCCTTGTCCCCGACGGAGCTGACGCACATGCCGTCGGCGCCCCCGCGCGGGACTCCCTCCTCGGGTCCGCCTCCTTCCGCTGGGGGACCAGGTGCCCGCCCGCCGCCGACCCCTCGCCTGGTCATCCTCACGGGCCTCGATGTGCGCGCCTTTCGCGGCGGCGAGAAGTATGCCGCCACCCTCGGCCGTGAGCTTGCGGCACGGGGAGCGCAGGTCCTTCTCTACAGCAAGGTCGATCCCCACGAGAAGCTCCGCTTGAGCGAGGCCCGCCTTCCGCTCGAGGTGGGGGTTCCGGTCGAATTCTATCGGCTCGGGTGGGTGCCTCTCCTGCCGCCGGTCCCCTGGCGTCCGAATCGGTTCCTCGACGTCCTCCGCTCCGCCGACACCATCTTCACGCTCGAATCCACTCCGCGGTTCGTCGCCCTGGTCGTCGTCCTGGGTCATCTGCTCGGTCGGCGCGTGGTCGTGGGACTTCACCATCCCTCGCAGGCCGAGGAGCTCGCGGCAGAGCTTGCCCGGGGAGGTTCGATCGGCACCCGAGCCCGTCTGTTCCGTTACTTCCTCAGGAAGGCAGACGCGATCCACACGATCAACGCCGGCCAGGCCGCCACGCTGAGGGACTGCGGGATCGACCAGAACGTGGCGATGGTCCACTCGTTCACGACGGCTCGGCCCGTGTCTCGGGCACCCGGCGCTCGCTCCTCGGAGCTCACGGCGCTCTTCGTGGGACCTCTCGAGCGGGAGCAGAAGGGGATCGATCTCCTGGTGGACGTCGGGCGTCGGGTCCTCGCCCGGAGGAGCGACGTGCGGCTGAGGGTTGTCGGCGTGGGACCCGACGAGCCCCTCGTCCGCGAACTCGCAGGGCAGTACCCTTCGAGGGTCGAGCTGCTCGGGTTCGTCGCCGAGGGAGACCTGCCTGGGGTCTACGCGTCCGCCGACCTCTTCTGGCTCACGTCGCGGGCCGAGTCGTTCTCCTTGGTAGCCCTCGAGGCCTTCACGCAGGGAGTGCCCGTGATCAGCTTCGCCATCCCCGGCCTAGAGGACGTGACCTCGATCTTCCCCGAAGGACGGGTCGCCGCGTTCGATGTCGACGCCTTCGCTGCCAAGGTCCTCGATCTTCTCGAGCTCCGCCAAATCGACCCCGCGCGCTTCGCGGAGATCGTAGAGCGCTGCCGCACCGAGGCGATCCGACGCTTCGGAACCGAGGTCCTCGTCCCTCGGCTTGCCCAAATGCTCGGCCTCTCTCTGCCGGGACCCACCCAAGGTTCTTCTCCCCCCGGGCCGCCCCCTGGGCCGCCACCCTAGGCCGCCCCCTCGAGACCCTCCGGAGCGCTCGGGGCTCGCCTTCCGGTAACCCGCCGGGAGGAGCCGGAGCGGTGCGCTCCCCCGCCTCGGTCCTCTCCCTCGCGAGGAGGGCCCGGGGCGCCCCCGTCGGCCTCCCCCGCGATCCTCTAGGGAGGTACCGAGCGCGCCCATCGGAGGCCCGTTGGGCCAGGGAGGCCGTCATCTTCTGGGGTGCCGTGGAGGCGACAGCGTCGATGGGACCGGAGGAGCTCGCGCGCCAAGCGTACAACCTCGTGGGGGAGCCCATCGAAGAGGTGGCGGCGCGCAATCCGGTCAACGCCTGGATGCGCGAGGCGTCGCGGCGAGAGGCCCTCTCGGTCTTCGTGCCTGGATCCCGGCTGCTGGAGATCGGCTGTGGCGCGGGTTCCGACGCGATCTTCCTGGCCCGTCGTGGGTTCCGGGTCGTGGGCGTCGATGTGGCGGAGGAGATGGTCGCGGTAGCCCACCGCAGGGTCGAGCAGGCGGGACTCGGCGGGAGCGTTCGGGTCGCAAGGGGCCGCGCAGGAGCGGACCTCGCCGGTCTCGGACCCAATCCCTTTGACGGCGCGTATGCGAACTTCAGTCTCACCTACGAGCCCTCGCTTCGGAGGGTGGCCCGAAACCTAGCTCCCTTGCTGCGACCCGCCTCTCGCCTCCTCTTCACCGTGCCGAACCGACTGTGCCTCTCTGAGCTGGGAATCCTCTGGACCCGCGAGGGGAGGGCGGACCTCTCGGGCCGCTGGCGCGAGCCGGGCTCCAGGGAGATCCGGGGGGTTCGGGTCCCTATCCGTGTCTACTCGCCTTCGGAGGTCCGGCGTGAGCTCGGCGGCCTGTTCCGCCAGCGGCAGCAGGTCGGGCTCCCGGTCTTCTATCCCCCGCCCGGGGTCTGGAGCCCGAGGATCGACCGGCTCCGGCAGCTGCTGCGGCCTCTGGAAGAGGGCTGGACACGCCGTTGGCCCTGGAACGGCTTCGGCGACTGCACGCTCTTTGTCTTTGAGAAGCTCGGCGGCTGAGGGAGGTCCCGGTCCGCTTCAGGCCGAGGAGCGGAGAAAGTCCTCGCCCGCGGCGGTCCCTGGATCTTCCGTCCCCGGGGAGGCTATCGAGGAGGAGCCCGCTCGTCCTTCGGAGGAGGGCCCACCCCACCGGACCCCTGCGGGGGCCCGAGCCCGGGCCGCACTGCCTCCCGGTACGCCTTCCAGAGGCTGTGGCCACCGATCACCCCCACTACGAGGACGACAAGCACCGTAGCGTAGTCGATCCGGTTCAGGTTCGGCACGGGGTTGCCCGTACTCACGTAATAGCCCTGCAGCCAGGGGAGGGCCGCGACGATGGCACCCACGATGATGAACACGAACCCTCCGACGTAGAGGGTGCGGGCCGCGGTCCGACGGCCGATCTGCTGGATCTGCACCTCGCTGAGCCTCTTCATCCTGGCGAGACGCGCGAAGAGGGCGCCCGTGAGGATCTGCATCACCATCGTGCCGAGGCCGAACATCGTGCCGACGAGCGCCGCCCAGCCGACGTTGGGCAACTGCGGGGCGAGAACGAAGATGAGGATGGCAGCGAACCCTCCCACTCCCCAGCCGGCGACGAAGCCGTGGACGAGGGCCATGCGGAGAGGCACCGCCCGAACCTTCTCCTCCGGGGGCGGGGCCGTGCCGGCGAGGTAGGTGTGGTGCGTGTGCCCTCGGAAGAACCGGCCGAACAGGCGCTCCATCCCGCGGTCGAGAGGCAGGTGGATGTCCGAGCCGCGCAGAAGATACCAGCCCGCGAGGAACATCACGACGCCTACCGCGAGGTAGACGTAGCCGTCCAGATTGTAGGCGGTGTAGACCGCGGCCAGCCCGAGAAAGCCGAGGGCGGTCAGGATCGACCGCTGGACGGTGAACCCTGCCGAGAAGGTGAGACCGGCACGAGCGCCGCCGCGGCTGCTGTAGCTCCCGACGGAGTAGCTGAACGTGATGGGCCAGGTGTGCTCGTCGGGCGTGGCCCCGTGGAGCAGCCCGAGGAGGAATCCGATGGCGAGGATGACAGGGATCGACAGGCCCGCCGCTGAGCTGCCGCCGAACAGGGCAAAGAGCGCGTCGATCACCGACATAGAGCTCGGCCCCCGGACCGCTCCGGCGTCGCGCACGCCGGGATCGGTTCACCGTGCGGACACGTGGACGGATGGCCCTCGGCGACGCAAAGACGCTCCACCGTCCGATGGGAAAGCGCAAGGTCGACCTCCCGCGCAGCAGCGCACGTGTCCTCGGGCGACAGACCGAGGCGGCTGAACATGCTCTCCGCGATGCGGTGGTGGCGACGGTACTCGACGAGCGTCTCCTGCCCCCTGGGAGTGAGCCGGGATTTCCCTCGGTAGCGCCGGACGAGCCGCAGGGCCTCGAGCTGCGTGAGATGGTCAAGGGCGGACGGCGAGCGGACCCGAAGCGCCTCGGCGACCGCATACAGCGAAGCCCCGCGCTGGGGGGTCTCGGTGGCACGCACCGCCTCGAGGGCCTCCACCTGACGCCGCGTCAAGCGTTGGAGCGCCTCCATACCCTCCTCCCAACCCTGCGGACAAGATAAGGTAGACCCTAATTCTAAGCGTTACCCGAGTGAGGTCTGCCGGGGAGGCCCGCTTCTCGCGGGGGTGGAACTACCCCAGGATCGCCCGGTCTCGGTGCCTCTCCACGATGCGGGCCGAGACCGGCGAAGCGTAGCCCGTCAGCTCCGCGGACCGCCGTGCTCCGGATGCTTCTACGCCGCATGCTCTTCCTGGTGGCCGGCGCCGCCGTGAGGCGAGGACGAACTCGCCTTCCCCATCCTCGAGGCTGCACTCGACCCACGTCACCAGAGCAAACTCTCTCTCCCAAGGCGATTGGCGAGCGATCCTCGAGGTGCTCCGTCAGCCGGACCCCGGGCGGATCTCGAAGGAGCTGGAACCGAAGCGGGTGATGGTGTTCCCGTTCAAGGTCAGGCCAAGGGTCGCGTGTCACTGCAACCTAGCAGAGAACCATGGGAGGCAGGGTGAGCTGCGTCGGACGCTCGGCGACATTCGTCGGTCCGGGTGCGACGCGTGGGTGCTCGAGCGCCTGAGGTCGATCTACCGGACCCTGCAAATTCGCGGGCTCAACTTCTTCGAACTCGTGCGGGAGGCGTTGCGAGGGAAGGGTGACCCGGCGTTTGCTGCTCCATCAGCCCAACCGCCAGGCGCATCGCGTGCGCAAAGAGAGCCGTGGCCCTAGCGAACGCCTCGATCCGAGTCTACCTCCCCGGATTCCGAGAGCTACTGAGGGAGGCAGTGGTTCATCGGGCTCTCGAGCCGCAGCGGGCACGGTACGCCGGTCACCGGCTCGCGACGCCCGAACCTTGGGGCAGGGGCGCCGTCTCACTTTGACGATACGTTCAATTCCCGGTCCAAGAAATCGGTCAGGCGCTCCCAAGCGTCCTGGGCCGACGCCTGATGATACACCTGAGGACGGGTATCGTTGAAGAAGGCGTGCATCGCACCGGGATAGACGTGCTGCTCGAATCGACCGCCCGCCTTCCGCATCGCGTCCTCGAGTTCGGGAACCGTGTCGGTAACCCGGTGATCCTCCCCTCCGTACAGTCCCAGGACCGACGCCCGTATCTTCGGGACGTCCTCCAGAGGAGGATTCGCTCCGTAGAACACCACGGCAGCCCGGAGCTCGGAATCCAGGGTGGCGAGAAGGGCGACCAACCCGCCGCCCATGCAGAATCCGACGGCGGCAACCCTCGAGCCATCGACTTCGCTCCGGCGCCGAAGGTAGCGGGTCGATCCGAGGAGGTCCCCCGCGAAATCCCTTTGCTGGCGAGGGCTCATCACCCGCACGAGTGTCCGCACCGCCTCTTGCTCAGCAGGGGTGCGCTCGGCCAGCAACGGACCGAGCTTCGACGGGTCGCGCTGGACCTCGGGCGGCGCTTGCCGAAGCAACTGCATGCCTGCTCCGATATTCTCGGGTTTCATCGCCTCTCGGAGCTCACCGGTATAGAGGTCGGGGGCGAGGGCTACGTATCCTCGTCGGGCGAGTCGGCCAGCCACATCCCGGATATGGGGGCTCAGGCCCCAGATCTCGTGAACGATAACCACAGCGGGCAGCGGCTGGCGTGCCTCGGGGATTGTCAGGACGGCTTCGACCTCACGGCCCTCGCCAGGGAATCGCACTACCTCCTCGCGAGTCAAGGTGGTCCCCTCCGCCTTCGCCAACGGGACGGAGACTAAAAGCGGGTTCGTCCGCCCGCTCCACGACGCCCCACGCCTCGTCCCAGCGCCGATCCCTTGGAGCTCAGCCGCCGCCTTGGTGCCCTTCGGCTGCATCCCCTGGGCGCTCCAGCGCTCGAAGGGCACGGGGAACAGGGAGTTCGGATACCGCTCAGGAGACGGACTTGGAGGTCCCGTGCTGAGGGCACTCGACCCGGGCCCTCGGACGTGGAGAAAGGTCTAGAAAGAGCAACCGTCGAGCTGGCGACGGACCCGTTCCTCGGCGTGATCGGGGAGGGGCTTCGCCTGCCCCAGCCTACCTCCGGCAGAGCCGAAAAAACCCGGCGGAGAAACCCGTTCGTGAAGGGTTGCGATCCGGCTCTTCGACATCTCCCGCTTCGCGCTGTCGGTGCCGAACGTGGGACAACGCCCAGGCCGGATTGGTCACGGCGCCTCGGACCATAGGCGCGTCAGGATTCGCGAACGTTCGGGCCAGCGGAGGTCTCCCGAGGAGAGCCGAGGTACCTCGAGGGTGCCTGTGCCATGAGCTCGTCCAGTTGCGACGCAACGTCCTTCCGGACGGGGACGCCGAGGCCGGGCAGGAGGAGCTCGATCTCGAGGTTCCTCCGCCTGATTTCTAGGCCGTATACGGGACAGGTCCTCCGATCGAGTGCCTGATCTTCGGCGAGATCCTTCCGTTCCACCGTCAGGTACTTCTACTGGCAATATGTCCCGTAATTACGGGTCATATGGCCTTTCGGGAGGTCTACCGCAAGGGGCGTCATCACTACCTCTACGAGCGGGAGTCCTACTGGGACCCCAAGCTCCGCAAGGTCCGCAAGCGCACCCTGCGCTACCTGGGACCCTGCGACGCCCGCGGTCGATTGCGAGCACCGCCCTCGGTTCGGGTTGACTCGCTTCACTCCTCCTTCCCGGTCGGACCCCTCGCCGTGCTCTACGCCGCCGCCCGGGACCTCCACGTGGTTGACCGCGTCGAGGAGGTGCTCGAGGTCGAGCGTTCGGAGGCGAGCCTGCTCCTTTCCCTCGCCCTCAGCCAGGCGATCCATCGACTCCCGTTGAGCCGCGTCCCGGACTGGATCGTCCGTAGTCCTCTACCGCGATGGGAAGCTTTCGATCCCGCCGGTATCGATCGCGCGGTGCTCGACACCGCGCTCGGGCGGCTTTCCCGCCTCCTCCCGACCCGCGACTGGGACCATCGCGGCTTCGACCTCCAGCGCGTGCTGACCCGAAGCTGGCGCAACGGCTCCCGAGAGCCGGCGACCTGCTACTACGACATCACCAAGCAGGCGTACTACGGCACGGAGTGTCCGTGGGCCGAGGTGGGGCATGACCCCGCGATCGGCGCGATTGGTTCCGTGGTTGGGTTCGGGATGGTCGTATCCCGCGACCACCACCACCCCGTTCTCTGTCGCCCGCTCCCGGTGTCGCAGAGCGACTCGGTCTCGTTGGCGACCACGCTCGAGATGCTCCGGGGGTTCGGGCTGGGGTCGATCACGCTGGTCGTCAACCGAGGGATCGTCTCGAGGGAGAACGTCACACGCGTGGTCGGGGCCGGCCATCACCTCCTCGGCATGGTCCGGGGCTGGACGGAGGAGACCCGACGGTATGCCACGCGGTGGACCGAGGAAGGGCTGGAGCGACCGGAGCACGTGGTGGCCCGGTCCCACGGCAACGCGGCCTATGCCCGAGGGTTCACGGCGCCGCTGTTCGGGCAGCCGAAGGTCCGGGTCGTGGTGGTCTCGGATGCTCGGCGTCGGGTCGAGGAGCGGCAGAGTCGGGACCTGTTGGTCCAGGAACTGACCGGACACCCTCCTCGGGGTCGCCTGGGCGAGATTCGACACGAGCTGGGACGGGTCGCGGTGCCCTCCGTGGGCCGCCGAGGGTTTCGGGTCGACCGGGTCGCCCTCGAACGAGAGCGGAAGCTCGACGGGCGGTTCCTCCTGTTCCACACGGACCCCACGGTCCCGGCGGCCGAGGTGTTTCGGACCTACTTCCAGAAGGATGCGATCGAGAAGGTGTTTCGGACGGCGATGGGACCGCTGTCGCTCGGGCCCCTGCGCTACCGCCGTCGGGATCGGATCGAGGCGTATGCGACAGTGGTCTATCTGGCGTATCTGCTGTGGAGCTGGTCGCAGCGGAAGCTCGAGTCGAAATACCCGGGGCGGACGCTGGAGGAGGCGTTCCACACTCTCGGAGAAGTGGCGTGGATCCGGTTTGGGGCGGGGAAATCGGTTCGCGAATGGACGACTCGGCTCACGGAAGAGCAAGCCGGCCTGCTCTCCGCTCTCGGAGCGATGCCCTACCTACCCGTCCCGTAAGACCTCGGAAAGTCAGGCTCAGGGGGTCGACCCGGGTGGGGTAGTCGAACGGGACCTCGTAGCGGGCGGGTCCCCGCGTCGAGAGACGACCCCCGGCGGGGGCAAAAGGGCGGTCCGCTGGACGAACCCTCCGTTGATCACGGCGCACCACCACGAGCAGGCGGGCGACGAGCAGGCGTTCATCCGCTCGGCGCCGCGCCTCTCGGGGCGTTTCCGGAGGTCGGGCGCGGGGCGCCGCGTGTGCTCGCCGCACATCGGGCAGACCGCGATGTCCAGGAGGGTGGCCGCCCCGGGGGACAGGCTCACGGGCGGGCCCCCCTCGGGGCGCGGGAGACGCGGCCGGTCCCGCCGCACCGCGGGCAGAGCGGCCGGACGAGGCGGGCGAGCGATCGGAGGGTCTCGAAGTCGAGCCCCATCCTGTAGACGTGGGAGTTCAGGGAGGCGGGGGTGAGGCGGAGCGCGCCCGCGTCACCTCCGGGTCGTCGAGGAGCATCCGGACGATGCGCGCGCGCAGCTCGTGCGAGCGGCGGCTCCCCGAGGCGCTCGGCACGGTCAGTCCCCCCCGTCGTCCCGGAGCGCCTTCTCGACGATGGCGCGTAGCTCGTGGGCCCTGTCCCTCAGGTTCCTCTTCGCGCGCTCGTCGAGGCGGGCGATGGTGGAGACGGGCAGCTTCGTCGCCACCTGGCGCTCACGTTCGGACATCTGCGGATGATCCCTGATAACTCGGGAGTAGTTATAATATCCCGTGCCGCATGGGGTAAGCCGTGAGGGTCCGTTTCCCCAACGGGATCGAGGCCGAGGGGGCGGCGGCGGAGATCGCCGACCTGATCGTCTCGATACAGGAGCGCGTGAAGAACGGACCGATGGCCCTCCCGGCGCCGGCGGCGGGCCCGGCGGCGGAGGCGCAGGCGGCTCACTCGGAGCGGTGGTGCCCGAGGTGCGACCACGAGTTCTCGTCGGCGCAGGCCCTCAGGATCCACCAATTTGGTATGGGGTGACGCTCGAGGCCGTGCTCGAGCGGCACCTGAACCACGGCGAGTCGACCGTGCCCGTGAGCGAGGGCGAGTGGGCCGGGCTTCAGAACCTGCTGGCCTTCCGCGGCCGCGTCCGTGCGGCCCACGACAAGTCGCGGGAACAGTCGAGGCACCCGTTCTTCGCGGGGCAGCGCCTCCGGCGCCTAATCCGCGAGCTGCTGGAGGAACGCCCCTGACCGCGTGGATCGTCGACGCCCTCAGCGCGTGGGAGGACACCGCCCTCGTCCTCGTCACCGTGGTCGGCTCCTACCTGCTCGCCGACACCGTCCTCGGCCTCCGCCCCTCGGCCCCGGGGCGCTCGACGGCGACGCCCAAGATCACCGTGATCGTCCCGGTCTTCAACGAGCCCGAGGGCGTCCTGCGCCCCGTCCTCGAGGCGTGGAGGCGCATGGACTACCCCGACTACGAGGTCCTCCTCGCCGACGACAGCGACGTCCCCGTGGACGGCGGGGGGTTCCGCGTGGTGCGCAGGGGGTCCCGCGAGGGATTCAAGGGCGGCGCCCTCCGCAACGCGATCGCGCAGGCCGACCCGCGCTCCGAGTGGGTCGCCGTGTTCGACGCCGACTGCGTCCCGGCCCGCGACGCCCTCCGGCGCATGGCGTCGCACTTCGCGCCGGGCGTCGGCGCCGTCCAGGGCTACCAGACGATGGCCCGCAACCGGACGCGCAACCTGCTCACGAGGTTCATCTTCTACGCCCACGCCCTCGCCGACCTGCAGCTCAGGGGGAGGACCCGCTACCGCGGGTTCGTCTGCGCCCAGGGGACGGTCCAGGCCTACCGCCTCGAGGCCGTCCGGTCCGTCGGCGGCGTCGCGCCCTACCTTACGGTCAACGAGGACCTCGACACGTCGTTCCGCCTGCTGAAGGCCGGCTGGCGGATCGTGTTCGACAGCGGGATCGTCGGCGACCACCTCGCCCCGGAGCGCGTCACTACGTTCTGGAGGCAGCTCGTCCGCTGGACCAGCTCGACCGTCCGCGAGTACCGGCGCCACCTCCCCTCGTTCCTCGCCTCCGACGGGGCGGGCTCCGTCCGCAAGGCGGACTCGGTCGCCTTCCTCCTGACGTGGACGCTGACCATGATCGTGACCCCCACGCTCTTCTTCATCCCGCTCCTCGGCGCCCTCGTCGCGCCGCTCCCCCTGTGGTGGACCGCGGGCGTCACGGCGATGCCGTTCCTCCTCTTCGGCGTCGTGGGCGCCACCAGGCGCAGCCTCCGCGCCGGCGCCGAGGGCGTGCTGCTCTACTTCCTCCTGCTCGTCCCCGGCTTCTTCGTGTCGTGGTACGCGGTCGTCAAGGGCCTCGTCTCCGAGGGCACCTTCAACCGTACCAACAAGCTCGTCCACGAGTACGCCGAGGAGCCCGCGTGACCGAGGCACACCGCGTGCGGGGCGCCTTCTGCAAGTTCCACCCGGCCCTGTTCCTCGGCGAGTCCGCGCGGATGGCCCTGTGGGACGAGGGCACGCGCGCCGAGCTGTTCAACGGGATCTCGCGCGCGATCGACAGGAGGATGTGCCCGTGAGCGGATCGCCCCCCGCTTTTCCCCGTCGGATCGAGAAGCCGTGGGGCCACGAGGAGATCCTGGTCGAGACCGAGTTCTACCGCCTCAGGGTCCTCGCGATCCGGGCGGGGGAGGGGATCTCTCTCCAGCGGCACACCCGCAAGCACGAGTCGTGGTACGTCGACGGGGGCGCGGGCGAGGCCACCCTCGGCTTCTACACCGAGGGCGGATCGTTGGGCGCCTCGACCTTCCCGGTCTTCAAGGGACAATCCCTCACCGTCCCGCCCGGGACGGTGCACAGGCTCGGCGCCCTGCCGGACCGGGGGCTCCGCGTGATCGAGGTCTCCAACGCGGTGCCCGACACCGACATCGAGAGGATCCACGACCCGTACGCCGACCGGAGGGGACCGTGAGCGGGTCCCCCCTCGCCGCCGAGCTCACCCAGCTCGCCGCGTGGGGGTTCCTCCGCTCCGGCGCCGAGGGCTACTCGATCGTCCCGGACGCGAAGACCCGCGTAACGGTCTTGACATCCTCCCACGACTGAAGTCGTGGGCTTGCGCTCGCCGCCGCGTTGTCAGCAATTTGGTATGGGCCGGGGCGGATTCGAACCGCCGACCTCCGCGTTGTAAGCGCGGCATCTTCACCCCTCGACTACCGGCCCGTCATGTCCGAAGGCGGCTCGTCGGTCTTGTCGCTGTCGGCCGGCGGGTGTCGGTGATGGCGGACCTTCACCGCAACGCCACGGCGGAGCTCGGTCATCAACCTGCCCGGTAGCGCGGCCTCTCCTACCGCCGCGAGCCTTCCGTCCTGGAAGATGCCCACCGAGTCCCCTGCGCGGATGGCGGGTTCCGCCGCGCGGACACCGGGGGCGAACAGGTCACCCTGGAGCGAGATGGCGGAATCGGCGTCGACGCGGAGAACCGTTTCCCCGAGGCGCACTGCGCCCGCCAATGTGAGATGGAGCAGCCCCCGTTCCTCACGGACCGTCGCGAGGTCGTGATGCCCGTCGGTCAGCCGCAGGAACCACGGCCGGCCGACGAGCCGGACGGGCGCGGTCATCAGTCTCTCGGCGGCCGCTGCCCCGAGCTGGAAGGTCACCAGGGAACGGAACTCCTCGAGCCACATCGCGCGGGGGCCCGGGCCCGGCTCGGGCAGCTGCGCAAGGATCCTCCCCAGCTCGGCGCGAAGACGAGCGAGCGCCGCAGCCGCCGTCGCGCGATGGTCGTCCACGGTCCCCACCATCTCGATCCCTTTCGGGAGCGCCTCCCGGAGGAATCGGTATTCCACCGGGTCGAGATGGAGCACCACGGTCCCGTAGTGGCCCTGAGCCAGGAGCCGTGAGAGCCCGTCGGTCACGTACGTCTGCTCGAGGGCGGACCAGTCCCCGGTGACCGGCACGTCGTAGTGGCGCGCCGGCGGTACGTCCTCGAGCTCGCGAGGGACAACTCCGAGCGGCGAGCTCACCGATACCGTGTGCACGCGCTCGACCCCTCGGAGACCCTCGAGGGCGCGGGCGAAGCGTCGGTGCGAGGGAGAGACGCGATACGGTTTGGTCCGAGAACACGGGACGAGCAGCAGGACCGCCTTGGACGGCGGAGGCAGGTAGCGGTCCCGCATCCGTGCGCGGAAGCGCTCCATCTCCGGCCGCCGGTGCGACTCAGTGAGGACGTAGGTGTGCCGGACCGTGCCCGTGACGGGGGCCCGTTCGTCGAGAAGGTCGGCAAGCCCGCGATCGGCGTAGCGCAGGTGTTCGGCATTCGCCGGCTCCGAAATCAGCCGTGCCTCCACGAGCTCGCGCAGCGTGCCCCGTCGGAGCGCGTCCCGGGTCTCCTCGAGCGCACGACGGTAGGTGTTCCGGGCGTGGTCGACGAGGCTCCCGGGGGTCGCGCCGCAACAGGCGGGACAGTCGCAGGCGGGCCGCGGATCGCCCTCCCCGATCGTCAGGGAACCCTGCGTGAGGTCGAGGAAGGCGCCGGAGGAGGCGCGCAGCAGCCCCTCGGTCATGTCGAGGAGATCGACCCCCAGGTAGGCGAGCAGCGCGACCCGGTGCGGCAGGGCGACCCGGGGTGCCCAGATCAGAGGTTCGGCACCGACGTGCTCCCGCAACGAACGGAGCGCCGTGACGAGGGGCTCCCCCTCGTTCCAGAGCGCGCGGGCGTTGCCGAGCACGAGAAGCTCGGGCGGCGTGGCACGTAGATTCGCGAGCGCCTCGGTCGAGGCGGGAGCGTGGACGAAAACCGCCTTTGGGTCGGGAGTCGGCACGACCCCTGTTCCCGGCGGGATGACCTCCGGGGCGAGAACGGGCAGGCGGAGCTCCCAGGTCTCGGGCGGATGGCCCAACACAAGGTGACGTTCTCCCGGGACGGACGCCACGCTGGCCAGGCTCGGGCCGAGCGGTTCGGCCGCCGTGCCGGTGGGGTCGAGTACCGCAGGCGTCCGCAATCGGACCGGCCCGGCCGACGCTTCCCCGAGGATCGCCAGGCCCTCGAGCCGCTCGGTGACGCGCATCCGGCCTCGGAGAGCTGGGAGGGGCCGCTCACTCCGTAGGACGAGGCTTCGGAGGGGTCCGAGGCGACCGTGTCGTGCGGGGAGACTGAGGGAAGAACGCTTCCCACTGGGCGACCAGGGCCTCGCGGCGGTCCGCGCCGGCCTCGGTGCGACCGCGTCGGCCGAAGAGGGGATCGTGCGCGTCGCGCACCCCGCGCAGGAACTCGGCGGGGTTGTCGCTTGCCCGCTCGAACCCGTAGAGGATGAGCTCGCGCAGGAAGCTCGACCTCCCCCTCCAGCCGATCCGGCGGCGGACCGCCGGGTTGAGATGGCGTTTGGCCAGCCGCCAGACCTCGTTCGTCGTGCGGAAATCCCGGGCCG
This sequence comes from Thermoplasmata archaeon, assembly GCA_021817605.1. GTDB lineage: Archaea > Thermoplasmatota > Thermoplasmata > Lutacidiplasmatales > UBA184 > Lutacidiplasma. Next base: position 18,054 of record JAKAUN010000016.1, read on the forward strand.
AGAGGCCGATCATCAGCTGCGGCATCGCTGCGGAAAGGTCGGGACCGGCCCGCTCTTTAGCTCGCCGCCGGGCGGCCCGCTGCCGGCTCACATACCGGGAACGTAGACCGACAGGGCGGTCCCGACCAGGAAGACGACGCCGAGCAGGAAGTGGCGACGGAAAGGGCGCGTCACCTCGCTCGGGTGCCGGACGAGACTCGCGTCCAGCGTCGCGGCGAGCGCGGCGACTACGGCGAGGCCGAGATAGTACGCCCAGCCGAGCCCCTCGGCCCAGCCGAAGAGGCCCAGCAGCACGAGCGCGGCCGCATGGAGCACCGCCACGAGGACGACCGAGCGGTCAGGTCCGAGGGCGAGAGGGAGCGAGCGCAGCCCGAGACTGCGGTCGCTCCCGACGTCCCCGAGGCTGTGGACCGTCTCGAAGGCCGTTCCCCATGCGAGGATGCCGAAGACGGCCCAGAGGGCCCCGGTCGGAAGGCGGCCGAGCATCCCGATGAAGACGGCCGCGGGGGTGACGGCCTCGACCAGGCCTAGGAAGACCGTCGTGAGGGCAGTGAACCTCTTGGTGTAGCTGTAGCCGAGGACGAGGGCGAGGGCCACGGGCGCGAGAATCAGCGCGAGAGGGTTGAGGAAGTACGATGCTACGACGACCACGGCGGCGTTCGCGGCCGTGAGCAGGAGCGCTGTCCGAGGAGCGTAGCGGCCCGCGACGAGCGCCCGGTCCTGGGTCCGAGGGTTGAGCGTGTCGTAGCGGAGGTCGGCCCAGCGGTTGAAGGCGTGACCGGCGTTGCGCGCCGCGACGAACGCGACGAGCAGGAGGAGCAACGGGACCAGTCTCGGGTAGCCGTCGGTGGCGACGAGGAGGAAGGCGACGGCGAACGGGAGGTTGAGGCCGAGGTTCTGGATCTCCAAGAACCGGCCGAGCTCGCGGCCCGCGCCCTTCCCCGGCGCGAGGCTCGCGCTCACGGAGGCGCCCGACCAAGCAGCCGGGCGAGGGTCGGCTCGGCACGGATCGCACGTTGCGCGGCCTCGACCGCGGCCGGGTCCGACCGGATTTCCTCGGGCCAGGGACGCGGGAAGCCGTCCTCCGGGCGCTTGCGCGTAGCGTCGATGCCGACCTTCCCGCCGAAATTGGGGACCGGGTTGGAGATCGAGAGCTGATCGACGGGCCCCTCCACGCGGACGAGGTCACGAGCCGGATCGGCCTGCAGCCCGACGCGGTAGAGGACCTCGTTGAGGTCGTGGACATCCACGTCCTCGTCCACGACGACCAGATAGCGGACGAACATGAGCTGGCCGAGGCCCCAGAGCGCGTGCATCACCTTGTGCGCGTGGCCGGGGTAGGCCTTGCGGATCGAGACCACGCCGACGTTGATGAACAGCCCTGCCATCGGGAGGTTGAGGTCGACGACCTCGGGAAGCACGAGTCGGATCACGGGCAGGAAGATCCTCTCGGTGGCCTTCCCCAGGACCGCGTCCTCGGTCGGGGGCTTTCCCGTCACCGTGCCGAGGTAGACCGGCCTCTCGCGGCGCGTGATGCGTGTCACGTGGAAGACCGGGAACGGCTCGGGCGCGGAGTAGTAGCCGGTGTGGTCCCCGAAGGGACCCTCGACGGCGCGTTCGACAGGGTCGACATAGCCCTCGAGAACAATCTCCGCGTTCGCCGGCACCTCCAGCTCCACGCTGCGTGCCTTGACGAGCTCGACCGACTCGGAGCGCAGGAATCCGGCGAAGGCGAAGTTCGAGATCCCCTCCGGGACCGGGGCGAGCCCGGAGAAGACCGTCGCGGGGTCGGCGCCGATCACGGCGGCTACCGGCATGCGCTCGCCCCGGGCGGCCCACTTACGGTAGTTGTTGGCGCCAACGCGGTGGACCTGGACGTGCATGCCAAGTGTCGTCCGGCTGTACTGCTGGAGACGGTAGATCCCCGCGTGCGGCGTGCCGGTCTCGGGGTCCGAGGTGATCACGACCGGGAGCGTCACCGTCCGCCCGCCATCCTTGGGCCAGCAACGGAGGATCGGGAGACGGTCGAGGTCGACCTCGGTTTCCTCGACCTCTTGGCAGGGACCGGAGCGCACCCGCTTCGGTCCGAGGGAGCGCACGGCAGAGAGGGCCGCGAGGGTCCCTTCGAGATCCTTGAGCGCCGCCCCCACCCCCGCCGGAGGGCGGAGGCGGGTGAGCTTCTCCACGCGTTCCGCCACGTCCTCGAGCCTCTCGGCGCCGAGGGCGAGGGCGATCCGCCGCGGGGAGCCGAGGACGTTGGTCGCCACCGGCATCGAGCTTCCCGGTACGTTCTCGAAGAGGAGCGCCGGGCCGTCGGCGCGGACGACCCGCTGGGTCACCTCGGTGATCTCGAGGTCGCGGGAGACCGGGGCGCGGACGCGCACGAGGTCGCCCCGGCGCTCCAGGAGCTCGAGGAATTCGCCGAGCGACGCGAACGCCACGGAGACCTCGGAGTCCCGCCGTCTCTTAAGCGCCCCGCGCGGGAAAGACAGGTTCATATCGAAACCCGTTGTCGGCCGCCGGCCGTGCAGTCGATCACCCTCGAGTTCCGGACCGACGATCTCGTGGCCCTCGGGGTCGTTCCCCAGCAGCTCTTCGACCGCTACGAGGAGGTCGAGCTACTCGAGACGCTGAGCCTCGAGGAGGGCTCCCGCCTCGAGCTCGTGCGGCTGCGCCGCCGCGGCCCGGTGCGAGGGGCTCCCGAGCTCGAGCGCGACGCGCGTCGCATCCGTGTCCTCTACGGGCTCGACAGCTTCGAGGTGGTCGAGGTCCGCCCGCGCACGCGCGACTACGTCCTCCTGGTGCGTCAGCGCAACCCCGATCGCCTCCGCCACTGGCTGAGCCTCGCCGGCGGGGAGATCAGCCCCGCCGCCCCGTTCCGTCTCTCCTCCGAGAGGGCGGTCGCTTCGTTCCGGGGCGACGAGAAGGCGATCCGCCGGGTGGTCGCCCGTCTCGACCGTGAGGAATTCCCCTACCGCGTCCTGCGCGCGAGCCCGCGTCCGTCCCCGCCCGCCCGCTCGGCCGCCGAGCTCACGGAGCTGCAGGGCCAGCTGCTCGCACGAGCGTGGCTCCTCGGCTACTACGCGATTCCCCGTCACGTGACGCTCGGCCGCCTCGCGCGGGGCTCCGGACGCAGCGCCCCGGGGTTCGGCAAGGTGCTGCGCCGAGCGGAAGGTCGGCTGGTCGCCCGATGGCTCGCCTCGCGAGGGGAGATCTCCGAGCCGTCCTCTTCCCAGGCCCGCGGCGGGCGCGCGGAAGGCTAAGAGGGGGAATCCCTCGCGGTGTCGATGCGCTCGTTCTCGGTGGTCTTCGAGCCGGTCGACGGGCTCGCCGGGGTGAAGGTCCCCGTGCGGGCCACCCAGGGCTCGGCGTGCTACGACCTCTCGGCGATCGAGGCGGCGACGGTCCGCCAGGGCGCCGTCACCCTCGTGCGCACCGGCTTGCGCGTGCGCTGTCCGGTCGGCACGTTCCTCGAGGTGCGTCCGCGCAGCGGGCTCTCGTCGCGAGGGGTCGTGATGGTCAACGCCCCGGGAACGATCGACCGGGACTACGCCGGGGAGATCCTGGTCCCCCTCACCTACCTGTTCGAGGGTAGCTACCGCCTGGACGCCGGCGACCGCATCGCGCAGATCCGCCTCGTGGCCGAGACGCCCGCGCGGTTCCGTCGCGGGAGCGTCCGTCCGCAGGGCTCCCGTTCTGGCGGCTTCGGCAGCACCGGCCGCTAGTTACGGGAACTCCGTCAGGAGCCGCTGGACCGCGCGTGCCGGGGGCGGCGCCGGCCCGCGCCCTCCGAGCGCATCGGCCTCGACCTTCTCGAGCATCGTGCGCATCCGGCGCTCCCGCGCGAACGCCGCCCGGTGAAGGCCGACATCCCGGGTCCCGTCGGCGACCAGCACGACGGCGCGGCCGGCACGGGCTCGCCCCGTGCGTCCCCGCCGCTGGATCGTCCGGATGACGTCGGGGATCGGCTCGTAGAAGACGACCAGATCCGTTGCGGGGATGTCGAGCCCCTCTTCCGCGACGGAGGTCGCGACCAGGCAGTTGACCTCCCCCGCGCGGAACCTGTCGAGGATCCTGACCTGTTCCTTCTGCGAGAGCCCTTGGTCCTCGCCGTGCGCCGCCTGGCCGACGAACCGGCTCGGACGGACCTTCGGGTCGCCGAGGGCACCGAGCTCGCCTACGAGCCGGTCGACGGTGTCGCGGTACTGAGTAAAGACGATCACCCGCGCGTTCGGCCCGCGGAGCAGCTCGTCGCAGACCAGACGCACCGCCGTCGCGACCTTCGGGTGCTCGAGCTCGAGGTGCTCCAGGTCCCGTCGGGCCTGCTCGACATCCGGGTCGAAAAGGAACGAGCGCTGGGCCGGGGTCATGCGGCGGCCCTCGGGAGGAAGCTGGCGGCGGAGGAACTCCCTCAGCGCCTCGACTCCCTGGCTCTCGATGAGCTCGAGCGCATGGAACCCTTTCATCGCCACGGCCTGCGCGGTGACCGCCTGCCAGAGCGAGCCGAGCCCCGGGCCTCCGCGCGCGCGCTCGGTCTCGATCACCCGGTGGAGCCGGCGGCCGGCGTCCAGGACGGCGCGTCGCCCGCTGTCGCCGTCGGCGAGCACCCCGAGCTTGCGCAGCGTCTCGGTCGAGCGCGCGATGCACGCGCGAAAGAGGATGGCGAGACGCTGGACCTCGGGAGGAACGGGGACCGTGAGGGTCTCCACACCGATCCCGTGGAGGTACGGGGCGACATCGGGGCTCTCCTCCGTCCGGTACTCGAAGCGTTCGATGCCGAGGTTCGCCCAGACCTCCTGGATGCGCGCGAGGCTCCCTCCCGGGGAGGCGGTCATCGCGAGGACCCGGGCGCGCGGCCCTTCGCGGTTGGCCCGTCCGATGGGGACGTAGGGGTAGTCGCCGACGGCGCGGTGGGCCTCGTCAAAGACGACGAGCGAGAAGGTCTCGAGCGGAAAGTGCCCTTCGGCGAGGTCGTTCGCGACGACCTGGGGCGTCGCGAGGACGACCTGCGGCGGGTGGAGCAGCTCGGCGCGGCGGGCCGGCTCGATCGCCCCCGTGAGCGTGATCGGCTCCGGGACGAAGAGCGCACCGGCTACCGAGCGGGCGTGCTGGACGACCAGGGGTCGCGTGGGGGCGAGGAAGAGGACCGAGCGGGTCGGTTCGCGCAGAAGCGACTCGGCGGCGACGCGCAGGGCGATCGAGGTCTTCCCAAGGCCGGTTGGCAGGACGACCAACGTGTTGTGCTCGGCGGCGGCGGAGGCGATCGTCCGCTGGTAGTCGCGCTCCTCGATCGTGCCGGGGCGTATCCGCGGGTGCTCTACGGTCTCCATCGACGCGGGCGCCACCCACGATGCGGCCGCGCCTTTAATACGGGAGAGCTACGCCCCGCGATGGCCGCCGTGCTGCTCGAAGCGGGGGTGGCGGTCGCCACCGTCCTCGTGCTCCTGTTCCAGGGAGCCGCGCTTTGGCTCGCTCGCCAGATGCCCGGCCTTGAGCCGCCGGCCGAGGAGCCCCCGGCCACCGCGGCCGAGCCGGTGAGCGTGGTCATTGCCGCGCGCGACGAGGAGAGCGACCTTCCCGCGACGCTGGACGCGCTCCTCGCCCAGGACCACCCGAGCCTCGAGGTCGTGGTGGTGGAAGGAGGCTCCCGGGACGGGACTCGACGGGCGGTCGAGAGCTACCTGCCGCGTGTTCGGCTCGTGGACGAGCCTCCGCTTCCCGAAGGGTGGGTCGGGAAGAACTGGGCGTGCTGGACCGGCGCGCTCGCGACGACGGCTCCCTGGCTTCTCTTCCTCGACGCCGACGTGCGGCTGGCCCCTTCCGCTGTGCGGACCACCCTCGCCTGGGCGCGTCGCGAAGGCGCCGCGCTCGCGTCGATCGCCCCCAGGGTCGAGATGCAGGGGTTCTGGGAGCGGACGATCCTGCCGTTCTACGTCCAGATGGTCCTCACCTACTTCCGGGCACCCCACGTCAACCGCGACAGCTCGCGCACCGCGATGGCCAACGGCCAGTACTGGCTCGTGCGGCGCAGCGACTACCTACGGCTCGGGGGCCACGAGGCGGTGCGGGAGAAGGTCCTCGAGGACGTGGCGATCGCCCGGCGTTTTCGCTCCGCCGGCCTGCGGTTGCGCCTCGCCTGGGCGCCCGAGCTGGCCGTCACGCGAATGTACCGCGACCGGCACGAGATGTTCGAAGGCCTTCTCAAGAACATCCACGACACCGAGTTCTCCGCGGTCCGCCAAGCCGCCCTCCTCGTCGGCCTGGTCGGGCTGTTCTGGCTCCCGCTCGCTGTCCTGCCCATCGGGCTCCTGCTCTCCTCGCCGTGGATCACCGCTCTGGGAGCGGTCCTCTACCTCGCGCTCTTCGGAAAACACGTCCTCTTCGCCCGGGCGGTCGGGGCGCCGGCGGCCTACGGCCTGCTCTTCCCCGTCGCCGTGGGATTCTACGTCGTGGCGGTCGTCACCTCGATCGCGCGCGGTCTGGCACGCGGTACCGTCACCTGGAAGGGCCGCGCCTACCCCGTCGCGGGAGCCCGCGCACCGAAGCGCTAATTGGCACCCTGCCTCCCCGCGGTCGATGACCTCCGAGACGAAGTTTGGTCTGTTCATCGGCGGGCGCGAGACCGACGGAGCCCGGGGAGAGACCCGGCCGGTGCTCGACCCGGCGAACAACCGTTCCTTCGCCGAGGCCGCGGTCGGGTCCGCCGAGGACGCCCGTGCGGCGCTCGAAGCCTCCGAGAAGGCCTTCCACGAGTCCTGGTGGGCGTCGGACGACGGGGCCCGCAGGGCGAAGGCGTTGCTCCGGCTCGCCGGGCGCCTCGAGGAGCAGCGCGAGAGGTTCGCCCTCCTGGAGACCCGCAACAACGGAAAGACCCTGCGCGAGGCGACCGGGGACATCGGCTACGTCGTCCGGACGATCGAGTACGTCGCGGGGCTCGCCGACAAGCTCCAGGGAGAGACGATACCGGTCCCGGGCAGCCGTTTCGACTACACGCTGCGCGAGCCGCTCGGCGTGACGGCCCACATCGCTCCGTGGAACTACCCGTTGCTGCTCGCGATCCGTTCGGTCGCCCCGGCGCTTGCCGCGGGCAACGCGGTCGTGCTGAAGCCGGCGACGCTCACTCCCCTCTCGGCGCTGGCGTTCGGCCGGCTCGCCTCCGAGGCCGGCCTGCCGGACGGCATCCTCAACGTCGTCGCGGGCGCCGGAGGAGAGGTGGGGGAGGCGCTCCTCAAGGACCCGCGATGCCGCTCCGTCTCGTTCACCGGGAGCGTGGAGGTCGGACGCCGGATCGCGGCGCTCGCGGCGGAGCGGGTCCTTCCTGCCACGCTCGAGCTCGGCGGCAAGAGCCCGGTCCTCGTGTTGCCGGACGCCGACCTCGACCGCGCCGCGCGCTCGATCGTCCAGGGGATCTTCAGCAATGCCGGCCAGATGTGCTGGGCTGGCTCCCGTCTCCTCGTCCACGAGGCCGTACGCGAGCCGCTTCTTGCCAAGGTGAAGTCCCTCGCCGAGGGATTGCGCCTGGGCCCGGGGGTCGAGGAGGGCGTCGAGATGGGACCCGTGGTCTCTCGCGAGCAGCTGGACCGCGTCCTCGGGTTCGTCGAAGAGGCACGCCAGGACGGCGGTCAGGTCCTCACCGGCGGCTCAAAGGCCTCCGAGGGTCGGCTGGCGGAAGGCAACTTCGTCCTCCCGACCGTCATCGCCGACCTCCCGGCGGAGGCGCGGGCGGTTCGGGAGGAGATCTTCGGGCCCGTTCTGGCGACGAGCTCCTTCGCCGACCTCGACGAGGCCGTCCGTCTGGCCAACGCGACGCGCTACGGACTCTTTGCCGCCGTCTGGACCAAGGACCTTTCGAGCGCGCACAGCCTCGCCCGCCGCCTCGAGGCCGGGATGGTCAACATCAACGACCCGCCGACCTCCTTCCCGCAGACGCCGTTCGGCGGGTTCAAGGAGAGCGGGATCGGCTTCGAGCAGGGGCTGCGCGTCGTCGAGAGCTACACGCGCGTCAAGAACGTCCTCGTCAACTTCGGCGGCCCGCGCAAGAAGCCCTAGAACCCCTCGCAAGGTCGCCCGTCGTTCGTACGAAACCCCAAAAGACGCCCCTCCCGCTCCTGTCGGAGCCATGGTCACGGCGACGGCGCAAGGAGTCTGGGGCGCCTGCCGGTTCTGCGGAGCCGCCGTCTCCCCGGGAGCCCGGGTCTGCGGCCTCTGCGGGGCCGACCGCCCTCTCGCGGCCGCCGAGGTCAAGAACGCGCCGCGGTCGGTGCGCCGACGCCTTGCCCTCACCTGGGCGGTCCGCGTGGTGGCCGTCATCGGGGCCATCGTGGCGCTCGCCGCGGCGATCCTCCCCGCCACCCTCAGTGGGCCCCCGTCGATCCCCGACCCGCTCTCCACGCAGGGGACCTACACGCTCTCCCCGGGCGCCTACACCCTCCTTTCCGGGGAGGTGACCGGCGGCGACTACGTCGTCGGCAACTACACCACCCTCGACCCGTTCGGGGCCAACGTCTTGGTGGCGGTCTACAACACGAGCGGCTGGGCGAACTATCTCGATCACGGGACCGCGACCCCGGTCTGGTCGCTGCCCGCGGGGGCGACCGGCCGGATCATCTTCACGGCCCTGTACACCGACAACTACACCTTCGTGATCTCGAACCCCTACGCCTCGTCCACCGGGGTGGTGGTCAAGGTCTTCGTGTTGACCCAGTACGAGTCGAACGTCGGCGCCGACGGGTTCGGCTAGACGTCCGGCGGGCTCTCCGTCGGAGCTTCGGCGGGAGAGGCATCGGGCGCTGCTTCGAGGCGGCGCAACAGCTCCGCCGGGACCTGGTCGACGAGATAGACGGTCTTTCCCGCCCGCATGATCACGATGCCCTGCTCACGCGCCTTTTGCGTGTCGACCTCGAGGATGATGGGTTCCGGAGTTCGGACCTTGCCCGCGGAGGTCGCGTCCGCCGCCGTCTTCGACAGGTGCACCTTGCGCCGGTCCGACGGCCGGAGGCCGACCTCCAGGACGATCGTCGCCTCGTCCGGAGTGACGGGATAGTAGAGGTGATCCGGGATGTCGTCCGTGGGCAGGTCGAGGTCGATCTCGAGGGTGTGGCCGTAGGTCGCCCGGACCCGGTCCTCCCGGACCTCGTAGCGGCCCTTGGCGTCCGTCTCGGCGATGGCCACCAGATGATGCACCCGCAGCCAGTGGTAGGAGGGGTGGCGATGGGAGATGGCACGCGCGATCTTGGGCAGCTCGATCCAGCCGTGCGCGTCGACCTCGAGACCGTAGCGGTCCGGGAAGTGACGTAGCACGCCGGTGAGGATGCGTCCCAGGTGGTCGAGCTCCCGGTCGTTCATCAGGAACCGACCGTTCTGGCCGCAAACCGGGCAGTTCTCCGCCCGGAAGTAGCCGTGCTGCTCGCACTCCTTCAGCATCGCAAAGGGAATCGTCCTAGGCCTTGACCTTCTCCGACTTCTTGTCGAAGTCGGTGAGAAGGTCCTCGTAGAGGTCGGTGAGGTCCTTGAGGACCCGCTTCAGCACCTGCTGGGGCTTCTCGCCCTTGGTGCGGAGCATGAGCGTCGGGCGGTCGAGGTAGGGATGGCCAAAGAAGTAGCGGGCCTCCACGACCTTCTCCTCCCGCTGGAGCGCCTCGACCAGCGGAACGAGGAGCGTCTCCTCACCCTTGGGCAGCTCGACCCGCAAGAGGTCGTGCTCCTTCTCTACGACGCGCAGTTCCATCGGGGACCCCGAGGAAACGGGCCACTTGGCCTCGCTTCTTAAGGGTGGCGGGGGCGGCCCGGGCGCGCCGTCTCGGCCCCCAGGGCGCGCCGACAGCAGGGGGCGCCCCCGGCCCCGTCCCAGGACGATCCCCGCCTCCGGGACGGGCCCCCCCCGGGGGTCTGCGCCGCCGGACCTTTAACCTCCGCGCGCTCGGACGTCGGAGCGAAGATGCGCTGGCTCGTTGTCGGCGGCGGCGCCCGGGAGCATGCGATTGCCGCCACGCTCGCGCAGGCGGGCGCGGAGCTCCTGGTCGCCAGCCCGAACACCAACCCCGGTCTCGAGCACCTCGCAATCGGCTCGCGTCGGCTCTCCGTGACGGATGTCACGGCGGTCGTCGCGTTCGCCAGGGAGGCCAAGGCCGACGCCGCGATCCTGGGACCGGAGGCGCCCCTCGCGGCGGGAGCCGCCGACGCGCTCCGCGCCGCCGGGATTCCGAGCGTGGGCCCGGGCCAGCAGGCCGCCCGGCTCGAGTCGTCCAAGGCGTTCTGCCGCGAGCTGCTGGCCCGTCATCGTGTCGGGGGCCAGCCCAAGTCCCTCGTGGTGGCCGCCCCCGAGGAGGTCGACCCGGCGGTCGCCTCGATCGGGGGAGCGTTCGTGGTGAAGCCGGACGCGCTCACCTCCGGCAAGGGGGTCTGGGTGCAAGGGGCCGACTTCGCCGAGGATTCCGAGGGGGCCGACTACGCGAAGGGCTTTCTCGTGCAGGGGACCCGTGTCCTCCTCGAGGAGAAGCTCGAAGGCGAGGAGTTCAGCCTGATGGCCTTCGTGACCGACTCGGGCGTCTACCCGATGCCCACCGTCCAGGACTTCAAGCGTTCGCTCGAAGGCGACCGGGGGAGGAACACCGGTGGGATGGGAGCCTACTCCCAGCGCGACCACCTGCTGCCGTTCCTCTCCTCGGCGGCCCGGGACGACGCCGTCAAGGTGCTCGAGGAGGCCGTCGCCGCCCTGCGCGCCGAGGGGCTGCCGTACCGTGGGATCCTCTACGGCGGCTTCCTCCTGACCGCCCACGGGCCGAAGCTGCTCGAGTTCAACGTCCGTTTCGGCGACCCCGAGGGGATCAACGTCCTTTCCCTCTACGAGGAGGGGGACTTCTCCGAGCTCCTCCTCGGCGTCGCCGAGGGCCACGTCGACCCGAACCTCATGCGCTTCCGCCTCCGCTCCACGGTCCTCAAGTACCTGGTCCCGCCCGGCTACGGCAGCCAGCCGAAGGCCGGCGGCCTTCTCGTCCTGGACGACGCCGCGATCTCGGCCGAAGGGGTCCACGTCTACTACGGACAGGTCGACGCGCGCGGACCGGGCACGGTCGCCATGTCGAGCTCCCGCGCCGTGGCCCTCGTCGGCGAAGCGAGTGCCATCCACGAGGCCGGGACCCGCGTCGAGAAGGCCCTCGCACACGTCACCGGCGACTACTATGTCCGCCACGACATCGCGACGCCCGAGGACCTCGAGCGCCGCAAGGAGCACATGCGCCAGCTTCTGGTCCCGGGTTCCAAGGCCTCGCCGCTGCCGCTGAGCGTCGCCGCCCCGGACGCCCCGGCCTCGAGCGCCGGACCGCCCGAACAACTGACATGAACTCCCTCCTCCTTGGGCCGTCGCCGGGCTTTCTCCCCGGCGGGGAGCGTCCCTGATGTTCTGCCCGAAGTGCAAGCGCCTGATGCGCCCGGACAAGGCGGGCGGGAAGTGGCGGTGCGCCGCCTGCGGGGCGACCGTCCCGCTCGGACCGGGCGTGGAGGTCGGTCGCTCGACCCCGCAGAGCCGCGAGGTCGCCGTGGTCGAGACGAGGGTCGCCACCCTTCCGACGGCGCAGGAGACCTGTCCCAAGTGCTCCAACACGGAGGCCTACTGGGTCCTGCGCCAGACCCGCGGGGCCGACGAGCCGGAGACCCGCATCTTCGAGTGCACGAAGTGTGGCCACAAGTGGCGGGAGTACCAGTGAGCGCCCCGGGCTTCGACGCCGTCGGCCGTGCCTTCGCCCCCGACGCCCTCGGCAAGGAGGTCCGCCTCCACGGCTGGGTACTGAGGTCGCGCTCCTCCGGTGGCATCCTGTTCGTGGTCCTGCGCGACCGCACCGGCAGCGTGCAGGTGACCGCGCGTCGTGACGCCCTCGGCGCCGAGCCGTTCTCTGCCGCCGAGAAGGTCCAGGCCGAGGGCGCCATCGAGGTCACCGGGACCGTCGCGGAGGACCGCCGGGCCCCCGGCGGGAGGGAGGTCCGCGCGAGCCGGCTCGTCGTCGTCGACGCCGGGCAGCCGTTCCCGATCTTCTCCGACCAGACCGAGGAGTTCCTCCTCGACAAGCGCCATCTGGCGATTCGCTCTCAGGAGCATGTCGCCACCTTCCGCGTGAAGGCCGAGCTGCTGCGCGCGCTGCGCGAGTTCCTCGACGGCGAGGAGGTCCTCGAGACGACCCCTCCGATCCTTTCGGGAAACGCCGCCGAGGGAGGCGCGGAGGCGTTCCGCATCGACTACTTCGGCCGGCCGGGGTATCTCTCCCAGACCGCGCAACTCTACCTCGAGGCGCTCCTCTTCCCCCACGAAAGGGTCTACGCCCTCACCCCGTCGTTCCGCGCGGAGAAGTCGCGGACCCCACGCCACCTCACCGAGTACCTCCATCTCGAGGTCGAGCTCGCGTGGTGCGACCTTGCCCGCCTCCTCGACTTCGAGGAGCGGATGGTCTGCTCGGTCGCGCATGTGCTCGCCGAGCGGCGGCCCAAGGAGCTCTCCGAGCTCGGCCGGCCGCCCGAGGAGCTTCTCGCCCTCCGCCCCCCGTTCCCGCGCCTCCGCTACGACGAGGCGATCGAGCGCCTCGAGGCCCAGGGATTCCCGGTGCGGTGGGGAAGCGACCTCGGCACCGCCGAGGAGAAGGCGCTGACGCTTGAGGAGAAGTCACCGATCTTCCTCACCCACTTCCCGAAGGAGATCAAAGCGTTCTACATGCTCCGCTCGCCCGGGGACGCGCGCACCGTCGAGGCCGCGGACCTTCTCGCCCCCGAGGGCTACGGCGAGCTCATCGGGGGCTCCTGCCGCGAGACCGACGTGGGGCTGCTGACCGAGCGGATCCGCGAGGTCGGGGCGAACGTCGAGGAGTACGACTGGTACCTCGACCTGCGTCGCCACGGCAGCATCCCCCACGCCGGTTTCGGCCTCGGCATCGAGAGGATCCTGCGCTGGCTCCTGCGTCGTGAGCACATCCGCGAGACGACCCCTTTTCCCCGCACGCCCGCGCGCCACACGCCCTGAGCGGACGGCGCGAGGCCGACCTGCTCGCGCGAGCGACCGACCGGGAGAGGAAGATTCAAGAGCGCGAGCGGACCTTGGCCTTTCCTCGCTCATCGGGGGCCCCAGCGTGGGAACGGAGAATGCGACAAGCCGCGGGGCCGAGCGGCAGGCATCGGCGCCCGAGAGGTCCGCCGCGACCGTGTCGGTCGAGCGGATCACCCACCAAGACGTGCCGGCGGTCTGCGCGCTGCTGAAGAAGGTCTGGGAGACCGAGCCCGGCGGGCTCCCCGCCGAGCTCATGAAGGCCTGGCTGCCGAGCCCGCTCGAGTTCACCAGCCGGATGGAAGGGGTGACGTTCTTCGCGGCGCGTCGCGAAGGGCGGCTCGTCGGGCTGGTCGGAGGAGAGCTCCTGCACGGTTCCTGCCGTCTTCTCCAGCTCGTGGTCGAGCCGGACGGGCGGCGCCACGGTGTCGCGAGCTCCTTGGTCGCGGCGGCGGTCGACTGGGCCAAGCGTTCGAACGCCGCCTCGGTCTGGGTCGAGTCGCTCGCCCGGTTCAGCGCCGCGGTGGCGCTCTTCAAGCATCTGGGCTTCGTCCACTCCGGCACGCTCCACCGCCACGAGTGGAACGAGGACGTCGAGTTCTTCGAGAAGGTCTTCTAGACGGTCAGCCCGACGCGCCCGACGGCGCGGCGCCGTCCTTGGGCGCAGGGGCCACGCGGATGGACCGCGACGACCCTATCCGGCGGAGCAGTCGCACGCCCTCCTCCCAGCGGCCGGCGAGCACGCGTCGCGCGCCTTCGGCGAGCTCCGCCGCCTCCGCGTCGGTGGGGACACCGGCCTCCTGCTCGAGGACCAGTCGGTCCCCGAGCCGCGCCACGTAGCCCGGCAGGGCGGCCCGGAGCGCCTCGACCGCCTTGGCCCGGACGGCACGGATCCTCTGGCGGAGCACCGCGAGCCGGCCCGCCCTCAGGTCGGCCTCGAGCTCGGAGGAGATCGCCGACGCCCGCTCGGAGGCGTCGACGCCGATCGCCTCGAGGTCGTGCAGCAGGGCGAGGAGCCTCTCGAGGTCGTCGCGGGCCTGCTCGAGGTGCCGCTCCTTGAGCGCCACGACGCGGTCGACCTGCTGGAAGGCGGAGAGCGCGACGGCCAGCTCGCCGGCCCGCGCGGCGTGCATCGCCTCTTCGAGCTGGTCGTGCTCGAGACGCGTGTCGACCGAGTAAGCCTTCAGTCGGGCGATGCGGGGCCCGATGCGCTCGCGCATCCGCTCGAAGGCGGCGTTCACCTGCCGCCGGGCCTCGAGCTCGAGGTGGTGGACGGCCTTCTCCCAGACCTCGGGATGGTCGGTCCGTCCGGCCGCCTCCTCCGCCCAGGTCGGCGGTCGGGGAAGCTCGATGCCGAGGGGCCGCGCGGCGTCTGCCCATTCGACCAGGTGGCCCAGCCGACGCGCGAGCTCCGCGGAGGGGGAAGGGGCCGCGGGCCGGTTCCCGGGCTCGCCGGACTCGGTGGCCCGCGTCCTCCCCGAAGGAGCCGTGGCAGAGACCGCCGCGTTCCCGGGGTCGTCACGGTGCCTCCCGCAGGTCGGGCAGGCCACGGAGCCGGCCGGCACGTCGCGGCCGCAGTTCGGACACGTCCAGCCCTTCCCGCCCATCCCGACTCGTTCCCCTGGCCGACTCACGGCAGGGCACGGCGAACTATCACGGTGCGGATGGAACGGACGGCCGACCCGGGAAGATGCAGGGGGTGAGATTTGAACTCACGAACTCCTACGAGACCAGGACCTCAACCTGGCGCCTTTGACCAAGCTGGGCCACCCCTGCACGCCCGTCCGCGCTTTCCGAGCGCCGATGATAACCTTTGCGAACTTGGGCTCGGCCGGCCGGTGTCGACCCGCAAAAGGCCTTGTAGGGTCTCCGATTAGTGCTGGCTCCATGGTCGGCGACACTCCGAACGGCACAACCACGGTCTTTATCGGCCTCAAGCCCACGATGACCTACGTCTTCCAGGTCGTGACCCAGCTCAACTCCGGCGCCGGCCCGGTGGTCGTCAAGGCCCGAGGGAACGCGATCGGCAAGGCGGTCGACGTCGCCGAGGTCGTCCGTCGCAGGTTCCTCGAGGGATTGGTCGACGTCGGCCCGATCACGATCGACACCGAGCGCCTGACGAACCGCGAAGGACGCGACGCCAACGTCTCGTCGATCGCCATTCCTCTCACGAGGACGGGGCCTGTGGCGGGTGCGCCGGCGGCGTCGCGGGAGCCGCCTGCGGCGGCTCCGAAGGGCTGAGCGAGCGCACGACCCACGTTCCCGCCCAGAGGTCCCCTACCCTCTGGTGCTCGTAGGTCAGCTGTATCGACAGCAGCCCGATCGCCCCGAAGAGCAGGATCCCCGCGACCACGAATACCGCGATCGCCCCGACGGTAAGGATCCCGACCAGGACCGACACGCCCGTGAGCGGGAGCCCCTCGTTGCCCTTCACCAGGATCCCTACCGAGAGCGCCGTCCCGAGGCAGACGAACGTGATCGTCGGCAGCAGCGAGACGTTGCGGACGAGCGAGGCGAGGCCGCTGGGCGGACCGTAGGACCTGTCGCGGACCTCGAGGTGGCCGAGGCGTTTTCCGAGCGTGCCGCCCCCGAAGAGCTCGGCGAGGACGAAGTAGAGGAACGCCGCGGTGATGCAGCCGTAGAGCGCCGTGTTGAACCCCAGCCCGAGAAGGAGCGTGTCCAGCGTCCCCGGGCTCGCGAGCGCGATCGCGGCGAGGACGGCCCCGCTCGCGCCGGCGACGAGCGCGATGTCCACGGCGAAGGCGGTCGCGCGCTCGAGCCACGTGGCGTAGCGGGGGCGCCCGAGCCGCCCGGCGACGGCGACGAGCCATCGTGCGGTCAGCCAGCCGCGCAGGCCCTCGGTGGGATCGGAGGAGCCGGCGCGCGCGACGCTCTCGAGGTTCTCCTGGTCGCTCACCACCCAGCCGGCGACCGGCAGCCCGTCCCAGGGGCGCGCGGGGGACGGAGCCGGACGCGCTCCGCGCAGGCGTCGGGCCTGCTCGGCGGCGAGCCGCGCCGCCTCGGCCGAGCCGCGCAACGAGCCGGTGATGTCGCCGCTCACGCCGAGATCGAACGCGTGGCGAAGTCGGCGCGCCGGGCTCGCCGGCTCTTCCGGGAGCGGTTCTCCGAGAGGCTCCCAGCCACGACCGAAGAGCAGGTGGACGAGGAAGGCTCCTCCCAGCGCGAGGAAGCCGGAGAGGTAGACGAGGTCGACCACGCCCGCGCCGCCGATCACGTAGATGCCCGACGGGCCGGCGCCGTAGAGTCCGGGCTGGCGCAGCAGGTCCGCGCCCAAGGTGGTGCCCCAGCCCCCGGCGAAGAACGCCGCGGGGAGCGCAAAGCCCTCCTCCCTGGGGAAGACCCACGTCGCGAGGAGCCCGGCGAGCAGCCCCGCGCCGAACGGAGGCAGGAGGAAGTAGGGAAACGTCTCGACGATGCCCACGCCGGCGATCGCGGACGAGCCGGCGAACGTGAGGACGAGCACGGCCGAGCTCAGCAGGTAAAGGAACACCAGCCGTCGGGAGGCCGGCTGCCGCAGCGGGGCGAGGAGCGCCGCGAGGAGCACGGCGACGCCGAGGGCGACCACGACCACGAGCAGCTCGGCGGCTGCCGACGGCGCGAGACCTATCGTCCGTCCGAACGGACCGATCCACGCGGAGCCCTGGGGGAGGATCAGGAGAAGGGAGATCGTCCCCTCGATCGCGAGCCCGAGGAAGAGCACCCCCGCCGAGCGCCGAAGGGGCGGAGCGAACCGTCCGACGGAGAGCGTGGCGACCAGGAGCGGGAAGACGGCGCCCGAGAAGCTCAACCCGACCACGTCGTGCGACACGGGGGCGAGGGGGACGACCGCGAAGCTCGCTGCCAGCGCGCCGGGAAGCAGCAGCCAGAACTCGCGGGCTCCGAGACCGAGGCTCTCTGCGAAACGCGGGCGCCACCAGGCGAGCCCGAAGAGCAGGGCCCAGGCAAGTCCAGGTACGAGGAGGGTGACGACCGTCGCGACGATGTCGAGGGTGAGCTGGGCCGGGTCGACCAACGTGCCTTCCGCCGATCCGCCGGCCGCGGGCCGAGCCCGCCGGCAACCTAAAGGCTTTGTCGCGGTGCTCGCTCTGCCCGCCGATGGGAGCGCCGCGCACCGAGGTCGATTCGCTGGGCCGGCGAGAGGTCCCCGCCGAGGTCTACTGGGGGATCCAGACGCTGAGGGCAGTGGAGAACTTCCCTGTGAGCGGGCTGCGGGCCTCCCGCCATCTGGTGCGGGCCTACGCCCTGCTGAAGCTCGCCTGCGTACGGGCGAACCTGGAGAAGGGCGGGCTGGACGCCGAGCGGGGAAAGGCGCTCGAGCAGGCTGCCGAGGAGATGGCCTCGGGTCGTTTTGCCGACCAGTTCGTCGTTGACGTCTTCCAGGCGGGGGCGGGAACCTCCCTCCACATGAACGTCAACGAGGTCCTGACCAACCGGGCGCTCGAGATTCTCGGTCGCCCGAGAGGCGACTACGCCCATCTCTCGCCCAACGACCACGTGAACCGCGGCCAGTCGACCAACGACACGTTCCCTACCGCAGCCCAGGTCGGGCTGCTCTTCGCGCTCCGCGAGCTCCGCACCTCGCTCGAGACCCTCCTCGCAAGCCTCCGGGCCAAGGGCGAGGAGTTCGCGGGCCTCGCCAAGGCGGGTCGCACGCACCTCAAGGACGCGATGCCCGTGACGCTCGGCCAGGAGCTGAGGGCCTACGCCTCGGCGCTCGCGCACGTGCTCGAGGCACTCCCGGCGATCGAGAGGGCCCTCGCCGAGGTCCCGCTCGGGGGGAGCGCCGTGGGTACCGGGGTCAACTCGGTCCCCGGGTTCCGGGAGCGGGCCGTCGAAGAGTACGCGCGCCTCACCGGACTTTCGCTGGTCGTCGCCCGCGACCCGTTCGAGACGATGCAGAGCCGTTGGCCGATAGGATTCGCGTCGGCCTGGCTGCGCACCCTGGCCCTCGAGCTCGTCCGCATCGCCAACGACCTCAGGCTCCTCTCGAGCGGTCCCGCCACCGGGCTGGACGAGGTGCGGGTCCCCGAGATCCAGCCCGGCTCGTCGATCATGCCGGCGAAGGTGAACCCCTCCGCCGCCGAATGCCTCGACATGATCGCCTTCCACGTCCTCGGGGCCGACCAGGCGACCTCCTTCGCGGTGCAGGCCGGCCAGCTCGAGATCAACGTCATGATGCCCCTCGCTGCGTTCGAGACGCTCTTCTCGACGGAGATCCTCACGAGGTACCTGCCGGTCTTCGCCCGATCCTGCGTGGACGGCCTCACTCCGAATCCCCGCAGGCTCGAGGAGTACCTGCTCGGCTCGGCGGCCCTCGCGACAGCCCTCACCCCGAAGCTTGGCTACCTCAAGGTCGCCGAGCTCCTCCATGAGGCCGAGCGCGTCGGCCGCCCGGTGAAGGAGCTTCTCGTGGAGAAGGGGCTTCTCACGCGCGGCGAGGTCGAGAGGCTCCTCGGTCCGGCGGCACTGCTGCGGCTCACCGAGCCGGTGCGCTAGGGCGCCACGGCGCCTATCGTTCGGGAGGGGAAGGGTCGTTGGGGTCGGTCGAGGAGACCGCGGTCGCCCTCGGCAACCCCAACAGCGAGGAGTTCCGTCGGGCCTCCGACGTCCTGGGAAAGGTCGGGCTCACCCAGTACGAGGCCCGGGCCTACATCGCCCTGGTCGCCCGCGGCGTCGGGGACGCGGCGAGCCTCGCCTCCGCGGCCGGGATCCCCCGCACCAGCGCCTACAAGGTGCTCGAGTCGCTTGCCGGCAAGGGCTACGCCCAGCCGACCGGCGGCAAGCCCATCCTGTTCCGCCCTCGCCCTCCGCTCGAGGTCGCCGAGACGCTCAAGGGGGCGATCCAGGAGGTCTTCGAGCAGCTCGCCCAGCTCCACCGTGTGGTCGCCGAGCACGGAGAGCCCCAGCTCGTCTACCTGCTCTCCGAGCGCGAGAAGGTCCTCGGCAAGATCGCGGACCTCCTCGACCAGTCGACGCAGACGTTCATCCTCACCACCCCGCAGGTCGCCGACCTGCGTGAGGCGCTCGGCAAGAAGATCCAGAGCGCCGCCAAGAGGGGCGTCCACCTCACGTTCGTCACCGCTCCCCTGCAGAAGGTCCCCGAAGGGGTCGTCTACGTCGCCCGCGAGAACCTCCTCGCGACCGAGGTGCTCGCCGACGGGGAGCACGCGCTCCTCGCCGCCCCCGGCCTGGATGCCTGCGGGTTCACCGACAACCCGATCCTCATCGCCCACCTTAAGCAGTTCCTGGACGTCGTGCTCGAGAAGGGCCCCACGCCGTCGGGGCCGTAGGGCTCCGATGGCACGCCCCCGGCTCCCGCCGGCCGAAAGGGTGCGTGCCCGGCTCGCCCGCTCGCTGGGCCGCGAGCTCGCCGGGGGCGTGCCGGACGGCTACCAGCGCCTGGGACGCGTGCTCCTCGTCCGCGTCCCTCCCGGGCTCTGGCCCCATCGTGCGGAGCTCGGGGAGGCGTGGCGGGAGGAGCTGGGCGTCGAGACGGTCCTCGCCCGGGCGGGCCCGATCGGCGGGGAGCTCCGTGAGCCGTCGGTCGTCCGACTTGCCGGGGGAGCTACCGTCACCGAGGTCGTCGAGCACGGTATCCGCTGGAGGTTCGACGCGGCGCGGATAATGTTCGCCCAGGGCAACCGTGTCGAACGGCAGCGGGCTCGGCGCCTCGTGCGGCCCGGCGAGACGGTCGCGGACCTGTTCGCGGGGATCGGCTACTTCGCCATCCCGGCGGCGGTGGGGTCTCGGACGACGCGGGTGCTCGCGGTCGAGAAGAACCCGCTGGCGCACGGCTTCCTGGTCGAGAACGCGCGTCTCAACGGGGTCGCCGACCGGCTCCTCCCCCTCCTCGGGGACAACCGCGTAGTGGAGCTTCCCGAGCACGCCGTCGACCGGGTCTTCCTCGGCTGGCTCCCCGACGCCACTCCGTGGGTCGGCCGCTCGCTTAGGCTCCTGCGACGGGACGGGGGAGTGCTCCATGTCCACCGTGTCGACGACGTACGGGTGCCGCTCGCGGCAGCCGCCGAGAAGGTGGCAGCGGAGATTGTCGCTTCGGGAGGCCGCCTCCGGGGGCCGCCCTCGGCGCGCGAGGTCAAGCCCTACGGGCCGGGCCGACGGCACCTGGTCGTCGACGCCGTCGCCGCCCCCGGCTAAGGCGAGGCCGCCGGCGCCCGCGCGGCGAGCGACTCCATCACGACCGGGAACGCCCGGCCGAACCGCTCGATGTCCGAGGGCGCGTTGGAGAACGACACGCGGAAGAAGCGGCGGCCGTGCGTCGGCGACAGATAGTTGCCCGCCCGGACGAACACGCCGTGGCGGAGGAGCAGCTCCTCCTGCACCGCCTCGGGAGCCACCCCGGTGGGAGCGATGTCGACGATGGTCATGTTCGCCCGCGAAGGGGCCGCGGGGGTCGTCGCGCCGTCGACCCCGCGGACGATCTCCTCGACCCGGTGGCCGTTCTCGCGGGTCTGGCGGACGACCTTTCCGATCCACGAGGGCTTCGTGCGGAGTGCCGCCTTCGCCGCGACCTGGGCGAGGATGTTGATGCCGAGGTCGTTGGTGTTGTAGCGGGCGATCCGCTTCGTGAGCTCGGGACTCGCGAGGAAGCCGCCGAGACGCAAGCCGGCGAGCCCGCAGTTCTTGGAGACCGACCAGACGGTGATCGTCTCCTCGGGGGCGAACTCGGCGGCGAGGGCATGGCCGTCGGAGAAGTCGCGGTAGGTCACGTCGTTGAGGAGGAGCAGCTTGGCATCGTGGGCGATCTCCGCGATGGCCCGGACCTCGTCGCGGGGATATCCCGAGCCGACCGGGTTGAGCGGGTCGATGAGCAGGAGCATCCGGGTCTTCGGCCCGATCGCCTCCTGGATCCGCTCGGCGGTGAGGCGCCAGGGCGGGCGGTAGACGTCCAAGCAGCGGACCGTGGCGCCGGTGAGCTCCACGAACCGGTGGATGATGAGGTAGCTCGGGTCGGAAGCGAGGACCTCGTCCCCGGAGGCAAGGAGCGCGCGGGTGATCATGTAGAGCGATTCGGTGCCTCCCCCGGTCAGGAAAGGAAGGTTCGCGCCGAGGCCGAGATCGGCTCGGGCGAGCTCGAGCAGTTCGGGGTCCCCCGAGGCGAGGGGGTAGCCCTCGTAGAGGCGTCGGCGGACCGCCTCGTCGACCGCCTCCCGGACGATCTCGGGAGGGACAAGGTGGTTGGTGTTCTGGGAGAGCCAGGCGACCTGGTCGTGGTGGGCGTGCGCGTAGCGGAAGGCGTCGAACGGCTCGGCCACGGGAGCGGAGGGCTCGGGACGGGCTTAACGGCTTTCCTCGGAGGGCGCGCCGGCCTCCGCAAGATAGACCGTGACGACCCCGAGCGACTGGGTCCGCGCCGTGTGGCGGGAGAACCCCGCCTCGCCGTGCATCGCGAGCAGGCGGGGCCGGTCGGGGAGGCCGCGCAGCGACTCGGGCAGGTAGCGGTACGGTCCTTCGCTGCCGAACGCCCTTCCGAGGAGCGGGACGACGTGGTCGAAGTGCGCGTGGAAGACCGCGCGGATGGGCGCCGCGGAGGGCTCGCCGACCTCGAGCGAGAGGAGGACCCCGCCCGGACGCAGGACCCTTCGCATCTCGGCCAGCCCGGCAGGGAGGGAGCTCAGGTTGCGAAGCACGAAGGCGTTGGTCACCAGGTCGAAGGAGCGGTCGGCGAAGGGCAGCCTGAGGGCGCTCGCGCGTCCGAACTGCAGGCGCTCGCCGCCGGCGCCCCCGGGGGCCGCGCCCCGCGCCCGACGGACCATCTCGAGGGTGAGGTCGGTCGCGACCACTCGGGCGGACGGATAGTGCGTAGCAACCGCGCGGGCGAACTCGCCGGTGCCGCACCCCACGTCCAGCGCCCGCACGATGGGCACCCGGCGGAACCTGTCGAGCTCCCAGAGGGAGCGCGCCCGCCAGAGAAAGTCCTGGCCGAACGTCGCGAGGTGGTTGAACCTCTCGTAGTGGCGGGCGATGAACGTGAACATCGTGCGCACTTCCCGCTCGAAGCTCGCGGTCGAGCGGTCCGGGTACGGCGAGCCGTCCGGGGCGGTCCGGGCAGGGGGGAGCCGCTGCGCCACGGTCGGGCGAGGCCGGACGGGACTTAACGGGCCGCCGCCGCGCTCCCGTCCCCGCGGCCGAGGGCGTGCTCGAGGTTGGCGATCTCGGGGAGGAGCTCGGCACGGAGCTCGGCGACCCCGCTCGCCCTCGCCTCGGCGAGGAGCTCTCGTGCCCGCGCCGGGTCGCGCGAGCGCAGCGCGAGGCGGGCGCGGCGCACCAGGAGCTCGGCGAGCTCGCCCTTCGTGCCCATCCGACGCGCGCTCTCCTGCGACTCGGCGTAGCGGCGATCGGCGTCGGCAAGATGCCCCTCCTTCTCGGCGATGAGGCCCCGGATCATCTCGACCTGCTGCTGGGCGAGGTGGTCGCCGGTCGGGCGGAGGGTGCGGTCGGCTCGGTCGATGAGCTCGCTCGCGGCCGAGGTGTGGCCGAGCTCGGCCTGCCATTGCGAGAGGTTGAGCAGGCAGTAGCCGATCCAGATCGGCGAGCGCGAGCGCTCGGCGGCCTCGAGCGCGAGGCCGATGTCGTGGAGGGCCTCCTCGGTGCGGCCGACGCGGTGGAGCAGCACGGCGCGGTTCATCCGCACGCGGGCGACCGCGCTCGGGTCGTCCAGCTGGGCGAAGAGGGCCGCCGCCTGCGCGTAGAGCGCGAGGGTCGGCACCACGTACTTGGCCCCGCGGGGAAGCAGCGTGTTCGCCACGTCGACCAGCGCGTGGCCCCTCTCGTGCGGGTTCCCTGCCTTCTCGGCGATCGCGAGCGCGGCGCGCTGGTGCTTCTCGGCCCGGGTGAGGTCGGAGAGCCGCCAGTAGAGCGTTCCCAGGGCCCTCTGGGCGGCGAAGATGTCGCGGGGCATACCGGAGGACCGGTCGAGGAGCTCGGCCGCCTCGAGGGCGAACGGTTCGGCCTCCCGGTAGGCCGAGCGCTCGATCCGTGTCCAGGCGAGCGCGAGGAGGGCGCGGCCGAGGTCGACCTCCGAGCCTTTCTGCTCCCGAGCGGAGGTCACTGCCTCGTGGAGGGTCTCCTCGGCGGCGGGAAGGTCCCCGATCTCGTTGAGAAGACGGCCGATCTCCGTCAGCAGCCGGATCTCGACACGAAGGTCCCGTGGCTCCTGCCGACGGGCCGCTCCGAGCGCCCGACGCACCAGCGTGAGCGCCGTCTCGGAGGCGAAGGTCCGGGCGGCCTCGTCCGCCGCCCGCAGGTTGTACTCCACCGCCTTGGCCTCGTCGTGCCCGAGGTAGAAGTGCCGGGCGAGCTCGAAGTCGCTGGTGTCCGCACGGCTCTCGAGGGCGGCGGCGACCTTGCGGTGGAGGATCGCCCGACGGGTCTCGGTGAGCCCGGAGTAGATCGTCGCCCAGATCCCCTCGGAGACGAACTCGTAGATCTCCGCGCCGCGCTCCCGCAGGATGCCGTCACGCACGAGGCGGTCGACCGACTCGCCCACGGCCTCCTCGGTCAGGCCGGTCGCCGTCTGGAGCTTAACGAAGCTGAACTCCCGCCCGAAGACGCTGGCGTAGGTGACGACCCGTCGGTCCGCCCCCTCGAGCGAGCGCGTGCGCTCAAGGACGGCGCTGAGCACGTCGCCGACGGGCGCGCGGGAGCTCTCCCGTCCGAGCCCGCTCCCCGCCACCCTCCGCACGAGAAGCTCGATGCCGAGGGGGTTCCCTTCGGACTCGGTCTGCCAGCGCACCACGTCATCCGGGTCCGGGGTGGCTCCGGCCATCAGCCAGGCGGCGAACTCCCCGACCTCGGCGACGCTCAGGGGACGGAGCTCGACCTGACGGAAGAGCCCCTCGGCGGAAAGCTCCCTCACGGCTCGGGGACCGGCCCGCTCGGGAAGAGCGTCGGACTCCGCGGTCGCCACGACCACGAGCCGTCGCCCGCGTCCCTCCCGCGCGAGGGCCATGACCATCTCGAGCGAGAGGGCATCGGCCAGGTGGAGGTCGTCCACGAGGACGGCGATCGGTCGCGCCTCGGCCCGCGTGAGGAAGTGGTCGACGAACCGTCTCCTCAGGTCGTCCCGCGCCGCTCCAAGCCCTTCGATCTGGCTGCGGCCTGCCGGGGAGAGGAGGCTCTCGAGCCCCTCGGGGACGAGGCCGCGGGGAGCTTCGCGCGCCTCCGAGCGCGCCCCGAGGCTCTCCGGGGGAAAGAGGGCGGGGAAGCCTATCGGGAGCACGCCGACGACGTGGGGGTAGCTCTCCTCCTCGAGCGGCTCGATGGATGCGGAAAGAAGCTCGCGGGCAAGCGAGAACGGCGGAGCGATCTCCTCGGGCAGCCCCCGAGCCCTGACCGTCCGGAATCCGCGTGCCCTTGCTTCCTCCCCGACCGCCCGGAGGGTCTCGCTCTTTCCTATTCCCTCGGGCCCGAGAAGGAGGATTCCTCGGGCCAAGGTCGACTCGACCTCGTCGAAGGCGTGCCCGACCTCTCGCAGTGCCTCGGCCCGGCCAAAGAGCGGGCGGGACTCGTCCGATCCGAGTCGTCCTGCCGCGGTCACGCTACCTCCGCTCCCCGACGAACGAGCGCCTCACGCGAGGGGCCGCTCCCTGCCCACGGGGAGATCGGGGGGGCTCCTGCGGGAAGCCTCGGTGGCTGCCGTGAGGCCCAACTGGCGCTCGAGAAAGGCGATCGCCGGAGCGAGCCGGGGCGAGAGCTCGGCGACGCCGAGCTCCAGCGCGCGGGAGAGCGCCGTGCGCGCCTCCTCGAACTCGCGGGTCTTGAACTTGAGATGGGCTAGACAGTACTGCCCCTCGGCTTCCTCGGCGGTCAGGTGGTAGCGCTGGGCGATATCGATCGCCCGGGCGTAGGCGGCTGCCGCGTCGTCCCACTGGCCCCGACGCTCTGCGATCCTCCCCGCATTCTTCGCGGCGAGGTCGAGGCCCAGGTGGTCGGCAAGGCGTCCGAGGATGCGCCCGGCCTGGACGTTGTCGCGTTCGGCCTCCTCGAGCTGGCCGACGGCGAGCCGAAGCTCGACGCCGGAGAGGAGGCAACGCCCCGCTCCCCGGGAATCGTGGCCTCGCTCGGCGACCTCCCTGGCGCGGTCGAGAAGCTCGAGGCCCTCGAGCGGCCGGGACTCCCCCACGATCGTCCCCAGGTTGTGGAGCGCCCGGGCAAGCTCGACCCAGTCACGGCTCGTGCGCAGGCGATCGACGGCGCGCTCGTACCACTCGATCGCGATCGGGCGCACCTCCTCCCCGAGAAGGGCGAAGGCGTTGCCGATCTCTATCGAGAGCCGGCCAAGCACGCGCCCGTCGGCGTCGGCCGGCAGGGCATCGAGCGCCCGCATGCCGTGCTCGAGCGCGTCGCGGTAGCGGCCCTCCTGGAAGGCGACGCGGCCAAGGAGACGGTAGGACTGCGAGGCCCCGACGCGGTCGCGGACCTCCTCGAAGATCCCGAGCGCCTGCATCGCCCCGTCGGTGGCGGCCTGATCGTCGAGGTTCTCCCGGGCGACCTCCGCCCGGGCCAGGAGCAGGCGCGCGCGGACCTGCGGGACGTCCCGTTCGAGATGGTCGAGCGCGAGGGCGTAGTAGCGGTCGGCGGTACGGTACTGCCCGGTCGCGTAGGAGAGGTCGCCGAGCTCCTCGGCGACCTCCGCCCGCTCCCGCCGGTGGTCGCCGTCCAGGGCGGGGAGGTCGAAGAGCGCCCGCTCGAGGAACGGGATCGCGGCCGAGGGTTCGTCCCGCTCGCGGGCGAGCTTCGCCGCCCTGCGGTTGTAGACGTAGGACTTCGAGGGGACCTTGCCGAGGAAGTAGTGGCGGCCGAGCTCGGCGGCCAGCGACGAGGAGGGCTCACAGCGGCCTCGTTCGAGGACCTCGGCTATCTTGCGGTGAAGGAGCCGGTGACGGCTCTCGGTCATCGACCGATAGACCGAGGCGCGCAACTCCTCCTGGACGAAGCAGAAGGCCCCGCCGCCGGGTTTTTCCGTGAGGAACCCCCGACGCACCAGCTCCTCGAGCTCCTCGGCAAGCAGCTCTTCCTCGACGCCCATGGCGTCACGTAGTAGCTCGAAGGGAAACTCCGGTCCGATGGCGCTCGCGTAGGCGAGGATGCGTCTCTGGCCTGCGGAAAGAACGGCGAGGTCCGGCCCTACCGGAGACGCGCCGGCGCTCCCCCCGTCGTCCGGTCGGGCCCCCATCCCATCCCTCCTATCTCGCGAGCCGGGCTTAATGAACCTTCGTTCCCGGCCGGAGCCGGGCGCGGGGGCTGCGAGGAGGGCCGACTCCTCCCGCCGATCCCCGGGCCCGTTGCCCCTCGCTCGGTCACGACGCAAGGGTTAAGTCGGCCACCCCGGCTCGGGCGTCCGTCATGGCCGCAGCTGCGCCCCCCGTCGCTGCCGAAGCGCGCCGGCTGAGGGAGCTGCCCCTCGCCCGGAAGGTCACGTTCTGGTCGTTCGCGACCCTGGTCGTCCTCGGAGTCTCCTTCTATCTGTGGTGGGGCCTTTCCCACGACGTCTGGATCGACAACGGCGTCTACGCCGTGACGATCACCCTATTGCTCTTCGGCCTCGCGGGGATGTGGCTGGTCCTTCCGAACCCGCCCGCCCCCGGCTCGCCCAACCCGTAGGGCGGTCCGGTCCTCTCTTCCGGGGGAACGGCCCTACAACGGTCGGGCGGCGACCGCCCACCGCACCCCGTCCGTCCTTCCGCAGGCAATGCACGCCTTCGGCGCCTCGGTCGGGGCGACCGTGTCGGCCTCGGGGGTACCGAGCAGGGCGCCGTCGATCGCCTTCTCGACCTCGTGGCCGCAGCTCTCGACGCCGCACCAGCCGATCCATCGGGCCGTCTCCGAGCCGACGAGCTCGCCGAGGGCGGCCGCCGGCACGATCGCCTCGCGGAACCGCTCCTCGGCCCGACGGGTAAGTTCCTGGTCGAAGGCGGCGAGCAGGCGGCCGACCGCCGCCTCCAGCTCGACGAGGGCGATCCTCTCCTTGCGCCCGAGCCGATCGGCTGCGGTGGCCGTCGCCGCCTCCGCCTCCCGTCGCCCGATCTCGAGCCGGAGCGGAACTCCCGAGAGCTCCCAGCGGTAGTACTTCGCCCCGGGCCGCTCGTCGGAGCCGTCCAGGAAGACCCTGCGGCCGACGGCCTTCAGCCGTTCGCTGACCTCGCGGCTCGCGCGCTCGACCGCGTCCTCCGCGCCCGCGGTCGGGATCGGGACGACGACGACCTCGTAGGGGGCGATCTGGCTCGGGAAGACCGCCCCTTTCTGGTCGCCGTGCACGGCGACGATCGCTCCCAGGAGCCTCTCGGAGAGGCCGAAGGTCGTCTGGTGCACGTGACGACGCGAGCCGTCGGCGGCCTCGTACTCGATCCCGTAGGGACCCGAGAAGTTCTCCCGGTAGTGGTGGACGCTGCCGATCTGGAGCGTGCGGCTCCCCCCGACGGGGATGTCGAAGGCGATCGAGTAGTACGCGCCGGCGAACTTGTCCCACTCCGGACGGCGGAGCGAGAGGTACGGAAGGCAGAACGCCACGGCCATGCGACCAAAGGCCCCCAGGTTGGAGCGGACCCGCTCGGTCGCCGCCGGCTCGTCGACCTGGCAGGTGTGCTCCTCGAAGAAGTGGATCTCGCGCACCCGGACGAACGGCCGCGTCGTCTTGGTCTCGTAGCGGAACGTGTTGACGATCTGGTAGACGTTGAGCGGGAGGTCCTTGTGGGAGCGGACCCACAGGGCGAAGACCGGGTACATCGCCGTCTCGCTGGTCGGCCGCAGCACGAGCGGCACATCCAGTTCGGAGAGTCCCCCGCGGGTCACCCAGTAGACCTGGGCGTCGAACCCGGCGATGTGCTCCTTCTCCTTCGCGAACTCGTTGGCGGCGATGAGGGCCGGGAACTCGACCGCCTCCGAGCCGGTGGCCTCGATCTCCCGGACAAGCACGCGGTCGAGGTTGCGTCGGGCCTTGAGGCCGTAGGGGGGCCAGACGTTCATCCCCTTGACGCCGTAGCGCTTGTCGGAGAGGTTCGCGGCCTCGACCACGGCGAGGTACCAGTCGATGAACGCGTCCCTCTTGTTCGGTAGGTCGGCCATGCCGAGCGGCGGAGGGAGTGCCGGGGGTATATCGGTGGTCCCCCGGGAGGTCGGCCGTCGGCAGGCGTTCACCTAGGGTCTTAAGCCACGAGGCCGCTCTAGCTCGTAGGCCGATGCGGCTGGTGGTCTGCGTCGACCGGGACGACGACCTGGGCCGGAAGGCCGAGGTCACCGGACCCATCGTTGGCCGGGAGAAGGTGGTCGACGCCGCCGTCCGCCTCGCGATCGTCGACCCGGAGGATTCGGACGCCAACGCCCTCTTTGCTGCCGTGAGCCTCTTAGACGAGCTCAAGGCCGCGGGGGAGACCAGCGAGGTCTGCGTCCTCACCGGCGCGGCCAAGGTCGGCATCGCCTCCGACCGGCGGGTCGCCGAGCAGTTCGACCGGGTCCTCGAACAGGTCCGGGCGAGCTCGGCCTATCTGGTGAGCGACGGGGCGGAGGACGAGTACCTGTTCCCCATCCTCTCCTCGCGCGTCCGCATCGACGGGGTCCGTCGGGTCTTCGTGCGGCAGAGCCCGAGCCTCGAGGGGACCTACTACACCCTCGTGCGGGCGCTCAAGGACCCGAAGCTGCGGGCGAAGACGATCCTCCCCTTCGCCTTCGTCCTGCTCATCCTGGGCTTCGCGGCGGCGAGCGGGCTGCTCCTCTGGGGCGTGATCGGGCTCTCCATCCTCCTCGGCATCTACCTCATCTTCTGGACGTTCGACATCGACGAGGCGATCATCGACGCGATACGGACCGCCAGCGCCGACACCCGTCAGGGGTCGGTGGCGTTCGGCTTCGGGCTCTTCGCCATCGCCCTCGTCGGCGTGGGCTTCCTCACCGGCTACAACCTCTGGGTCGCCTCCCCGGGCTCGTCGCTGCTCGACCGCGCTCTGCTCTTCCTTCAGGCCAGCCTCATCTGGTGGGTCGCCGGAGCCGGGGTCTGGGAGACCGGCCACGCGCTGCGCCGCCGCTTCGCCCGCGGGAGGTTCCCGCGTTCCTACCTGGTCGCCACCACCTCGCTCGGGGGGATCGGCCTCATGAGCTACGGGCTCGTCTTCCTCGTCCAGTTCCTCGAGGGGCTTCTCTCCCCGCCGGCGATCCCGCTCCTCGCGGGCCTCATCGTCTCGGGCCTCGGGCTTGTGATCGGCGCCGGGATGATCCAGCAGTACTTCCGGTCCGTCGCGCAGCAGGCGGTTACGCCGACGACCCCCGGGTAGCCGGAAGCACCCGAGCGAGGTCCTCTGCCGGCACGACGAGGCCGCAGCGCTCCTTGAGGGTCCTCCTCACGGCCTCCGGCCCCTCCGCGACCTCGGCCGCCCGGGCAGCGAGCGAGGCGAGGTCCTCCCAGTAGTTCCAGGGGAAGACGACCCAGACCCACGCGTCGCGCGAGATCTCCTCGGCGAAGTAGGTCGGGACGAACTTCGAGTGGCCGATGTGCAGGAACGCCGCGGTCTCGAGGCGGGACGGCTCCGCAGCTCGGATGTGCTCGGCGGCGAGCTCGAGGCTCTCGCCGGTGTCGGTGAGGTCGTCGACGAGCAGAACGGTCTCCGAGGCGACCGACCCGGAGAGCCCCTCGCTCAGCACGGCGCGGCCGTCGCGCGTGGCGGTCACTCCCCAGTGCTGGGCACGCAGCGAGACGATCCGACGCACCCCGAGGCGGTCGGAGAGGAGGCGCGCCGGCACCCAGCCTCCCCGGGTGAGGCCGACCAGCGTCGAGGGGACCCTGCCGGCGGCCCGGACCTTCTCGGCGATGGTGTCGGCCCAGCGCTCGACCTCGGGCCAGCCGGCCCGTCGGCACCTCGGCAGGTCGACCATCGCCCCCGTCGACGCTCGAAGGCCTACGGGTAGATCCCGCGGATCCGGATCGCGTCGACGACGCGCTGGATGGCGAGGATGTAGGCGCCCGTGCGGTTGTGGGTCTTGTGCTCGGTCGCGACCTTGTGGACGTCGGCGTAGGACCGGGTCATCACGCGCTCGAGGCGCTCGTTGACCTCGTTGAGCGGCCAGAAGAACCTCTGGATGTCCTGCGCCCACTCAAAGTAGCTTACCGTGACCCCTCCGGCGTTCGCCAGGATGTCGGGCAGCACGGTGACCTTCTTCTCGAAAAGGACGGTGTCCGCCTCGGGAAGCGTCGGCCCGTTCGCTGCCTCGGCGACCATCCGGGCCTCGATGCGGTCGGCGTTCTTCCCCGTGATCTGGTTCTCGAGGGCCGCCGGGACGAGGATGTCGACCTTGGACTCGAGCAGCTCGTCGTTCGTTATCGCCTTGGCACCGGGAAAGCCGACGACCGAGCCGGTCTTGCGCTTGTGCTCTTCGACGGCGTGCGGGTTCAGCCCCTCGGATCGGTAGATCCCTCCGCGGGAGTCCGAGACGGCGACGATCGTCGCCCCCTGCTCGTCATGGAGGAGGTTCGCCGTGACGCTGCCGGCGTTGCCGAATCCCTGGACCGCGACCGTGCCGCCGCGGACCTTGAGGCCCGCGTCCTTGGCCGCCTCGCGGATGACGTAGGCGCAGCCGCGCCCGGTCGCCTCGCCGCGGCCCTCGCTGCCACCGAGGCTGATCGGCTTGCCCGTCACGACCCCGGGGACCGAGTAGCCCTTCTGCATCGAGTAGGTGTCCATGATCCAGGCCATCGTCTGCGAGTCGGTGTAGACATCCGGGGCAGGGATGTCCATCTCTGGCCCGATGATCGAGGAAATCTCGCTCGCGTAGCGCCGGGTCAGGCGTTCGAGCTCTCCCTTGGTCATCGTCTTCGGGTCGCAGACGACTCCGCCCTTCGCTCCCCCGTAGGGGATGTTGACGACCGCGCACTTCCAGGTCATCCACGCCGCGAGGGCGCGGACCTCGTCCAGGGTCACCTGGGGGTGGTAGCGGATGCCGCCCTTGGTCGGGCCTCGGGCCATGTTGTACTGCACCCGGTGGCCGGTATAGACCCGGTAGCTGCCGTCATCCATCCGCACGGGGAAGTTGACGGTGAGCTCCCGCTTCGGGTGCTTGAGGACCTCCCGGGTGCCGCCTTCCAGCCCGATGATGTCGGCGACAATGTCGATCTGCTTTCGCGCGGTCTCAAACGGATTGACAGCGGAACCATCCTTTGGCATGCGGCTACCTCGGACGGTCTCGGGGAGCCAGCCGAACGTACTTGAACGTAGCGCGGTGGGTGTGACGGTCCGACACGGGGGGGCCGCAGGGCCTACTCGAACGGCTGCCAGCCCGCGTGGGGAAGCTCGATCTCCCTCGCTCCTACCCGGAGGAATGCGCCACGGCCGATGCCGATTGTGCCGATGACGCGCAGAGGACAGCCGAGGCGCGCGAGGGCGGCTCGCGCCCGACCGACGACGGAGGGGGGGACCGTGGCCAGGAGCTCGTAATCCCCGCCGTAGAAGCCGATCGTGCGGCGCCTTTCGGGCGGGAGTCGGAGGAGACGGCGGTCCCACGGGAGCGAGGCCTCGTCCACCACCACGCGGACCCTGCTCGCCCGGGCGAGGAGCCGGGCGCTCTCGGCAAGGCCGTCCGAGGTGTCGAGCTGGGCGCGGGCGTAGCGCGCCAGCACCGGCCCTTCCCGCACGCGGGCGGTCAGCTCGAGCATCCTTGCGACGGCCCTCTCCCGGCGGGGCCCGCGCTCGGAGAGGCCGATCGAGGAGGCCCCTCCGCGGCCGACCGTCCCCGTGGTGACAAGGAGCTCTCCGGGACGGGCGGCGGAGCGAGCCCGCAGCCGGTCGGGGGGCGCCCAGCCGAAGGCCACGCCGGCGACCATGGGGGTCGGGCCGGGCTTGGTGTCGCCGCCGACCACGTGGGCACCGGCGGCCGCCGCCGTCCTTTCCGCGCCGAGCACCAGCCGCTCGGCCCAGCGCTGCGGTGTGCCGACCGGCACGACCACTGCGAGAAGGATCGCGCAGGGTCGGGCGCCCTTCGAGGCGACATCCGAGAGTCCCGCCGCCACGGCGGCGCGGCCGAGGAGCTCGGGTGGCGTGTCGGGGAGGAAATGGTGTCCCTGGACGAAGGAGTCCACGGAGGCGACCACGAGCTCCCCTTCGGGCGGACGGAGCGCCGCCGCGTCGTCGCCGAGCGGAAGCAGCCCCGCGGACCCCCAGGGTAGGCGTCGCGAGAGCCACGCGTGGAACGCGCGCTCGTTGAGGGGCGTTTTCCCCACGCGTCGCGCGCGCGCCGGGGGCATCACTTGTACGGGACGAACTCCTTGCCCAGGAGCTCGCGCCCGAGGATGATCCTCATGATGTTGAGACCTCCCTCGGCGCCCACGAGGTAGCTCGTAATCCCGCGGAGTCCGAGCTCGAGGCCGACGTCCTTGGTGTAGCCGGCGGCGCCGAACCACATCATCACCCGCTTCACGCACTCGAAGGCGATCTGAGGGGCGGCGAGCTTCACCGACGCCACGGCAAGGTTGACCTCGGAGCGGTGCGCGCGGTCCTCCTTTGGCGAGGGCTGGTCGAGAAGCCAGGCGGCCCTACGGCACTGCCACTTCACGGCCTCGACCTGGGTGTAGAGGTCGGCGAGCTCGAACTGGATCGCCTCGAATTTGCCGAGCGGCTGGCCGAAGACCGTGCGCTCGCGGATGTAGCGCGTACCGGTCTCGAGGGCGCGTTCCGCCGCCCCCACGCACGCCGCGCTCACGAACGTGCGAGCGTTGGAGAACCCTTCCATCGCGACCTCGAATCCACGACCCTCCGCCCCGACCAGGTGGCGCGCCGGGACCTTCGCGTCATGGTAGCTGAGGGCCCCGGTGGAGATTCCCATCCGGCCCATGTTCTCGAACCGCTGGGTATCGATGCCTTCCGTGCGGGTCGGAACGTAGAGGAAGTTGAACCCGCCCTTGCCGTCCTTGCTGAGGGTGAGGTGGCCCCCGCCGAGACGCTTGGCCTCCTCGACCCCGGAGACGAACGCCTTCTCGCCGCGAAGCAGGAACTGCTCTCCCTCGCGTCGCGAGGTCGTGCGCATGGACGCGAGATCGCTCCCCCCTGTCGGCTCGGTGGTCGCGACGCCGAGGAACGCCTCGCCGGCGGTCACCTTGGGGAGAACCTCGCGCTTGGTCTCCTCCGAGCCGTGGCGGGCGAGGATGGCGCCCCAGCCGGCTTCGAGGAGGAAGAACACCGCCGTGGCCATCGAGAAGTCGCCGCGACCGATCTCCTCCGCGGCGAGCTCGGTGAGGACGGCCGAGGCGCCCATCCCCCCGTACTCCTCGGGAACGGGCATCGCGAGCAGCCCGAGCTCGGCCATCGGACCGAGGACCTCGTGGGGAATACTCCCGGCCGCGTCCAGGGAGCGCTCGTGGGGGCGCAGCACCCGGTCGCCGAAACGTCGCACGGCCTCCTGGAAGGCGCGCTCCTCGTCGCTCAGCCGGAAATCCATCGGACCGGGGCGCGGACGGGGTGGCGAGGATTTAGCCTCGCCGCGCGCTCCCGGAAGACGCGGAACGACCCCATGTCGGGCAAGGACACAGGCGGGCGGCGGTCGGGGGACGGGAAGGTCCGGGTCGCGGTCAACGGCTTCGGGACGATAGGCAAGCGGGTCGCCGACGCCGTCACGCGCCAGCCGGACATGGAGCTTGTCGGCGTGGCCAAGACGCGGCCGAGCTTCGAGGCCCGACGGGCCGCGGAGCGTGGCTACCGCCTCTTCGTCGCGGGGGGCGGAGAGCGCGCGGCCTTCGACGCCGCGGGCCTCCCCCTCGCCGGGACCCTGGACGACCTGCTGCACGACGCGGATGTCGTCGTCGACGCCACGCCCGAGAGGGTGGGCAAGGCGAACGCCAAGATCTATTCCAGCCTCGGGGTGAAGGCGGTCTTCCAGGGCGGCGAGGCCGCCGAGGTCGCCGAGGCCTCGTTCAGCGCGCTCGCGAACTACGCCGCCGGCCGCGGGAAGCGGACGCTGCGCGTGGTCTCGTGCAACACGACCGGCATCGCGCGGGCGGCCTCGGTCCTCGTTCCCCGCTGGGGGGTCTCGCACTGGGAGGTGACCCTCGTCCGACGCGCGGCCGACCCGGCCGAGACGAAGAAGGGCCCGGTGAACGGCATCCTCCCGACGTTCCGGATGCCCTCCCATCACGGGCCGGACGTCCGCACGATCTTCCCGGAGCTCCCCATCGCGACGACCGCCGTAGTCGTCCCGACCACGCTCATGCACGTGCACGTCAACCACGTGCGCCTCGAGCGCCCTCCCACCGACTCCGCTGAGCTGTTGCGGGCGTTCCGTGAGAGCCCGCGTTTCCATGTCTTCGCGCCGTGGGAAGGCGTGGAGGGGACCCCCCAGGTCATGGAGTACGCCCGGGACCGCGGCATCGGCTTCAACGACATGATGGAGAACGTCCTCTGGGAGAACGGGCTTCGGGTCGACGGCTCGGACGCCTACTTCTTCCAGGCGATCCACCAGGAGTCGATCGTCGTCCCGGAGAACATCGACGCGATCCGGGCGATGTTCGAGCTCGCGCCGGACGGCCGGACGTCCATTCGCATCACCGACAGGGCGCTCGGGCTCAGCGTCCGTTGACCGGCCGGATCGCCCCGTCGTTCCTACCGACGAGAGGCCCCACCCGACCCCAATTATCAAATAGCGGGGCCCGCTCGCGCGCGGCGCATGTATTACGTTGATCACCGTCAGGACGTCGTTCGCATCCCACCGGCCCGTCTCGGGCCGGAGCTGGCGACCGTCCTGGTCGAACTCGCCCAGCAGCAGTTCGAGGGCAAGCTCGTCGACGGCCAAAGCCTCGCCGTGATGATCCGGGAGGTGAAGCCGATCGGGGAGGGACACATCATCCACGGGGACGGAGGCGTCTACCAGGAGGTCGAGTACGAGGCCCTCCTCTTCCGGCCCGAGATCCAGGAGGTCGTCGAGGGCGCGGTGGTCGAGATCCGCAAGTTCGGGGCGTTCGTGCGGTTCGGACCGCTGGACGGCCTGCTGCACGTCTCCCAGATCATGGACGACCGGGTGAACATCGACGAGCACAACCAGCGCCTGGTCGGGGTCGAGTCGAAACGCGACCTCAAGGTCGGCTACAAGGTCCGCGCGCGGGTCGTCTCGCTCTCCCTCTCGGAGATCTCCCCTCGGGACAGCCGCATCGGTCTCACGATGCGCCAGCCGGCCCTCGGCCGTTTTGAGTGGATCCAAGAGGCCCACCGGCGCTCGGAGGAGCGGTCCGGCAAGAAGGCCCCGGCCGCCCCGTCCGGGAAGAAGGCCTCGGCCAAGGCCGCGTCGAAGGAGCCGGCCACGGCCAGCTAGGACGGTTGCGCGATGATCAACCTCAGGGCGTGCAAGAGCTGCAACACGGTTACCGACCAGCCGAAGTGTCCCCGCTGCGGCGGGGAAGTCTCGCGCGAGTGGCAGGGCTACCTGGTGGTCATCGACCCGGAGAAGTCGGAGATCGCCCGGAAGATGGGGATACGTGCCGCGGGCCGGTACGCGCTCCGCGTCAAGTGAGACGCGGGCCTGGGCGGTCCCCGACGCGCTCCGCCCGACCCTGGCCGAGCGCTACGGACCGGTCTACCGCGGAGCGGAGGCCGACCGACGGATCGCCTCCCTCGGGGTCTTCGGCTCCTGCGGCGACAAGGTCACGCTGCGCGCCCTCGAGCTCGGACACCCTCCGCTCGTTGGAATCGTGGATTACAAGACCCGCCGCGGACAGCCGGTCCCTCGCGAGGGGTTCCGGAGCCTGGCCCATCGCCATCTCCTGCGGGTCCGCAACCCGCCCGGGATGCTTACCGAGAAGCTACGCAGCGCGGTCCGAGCCACGATCGAGGCGGGCGGCGGTCTCATCGAAGTGGACGGCGAGGAGGACCTTGGCTCCCTTGCCCTGGTCGAGTCGCTCCCGCCCGGAGCGACCGTTATATACGGCATCCCAGGTGAGGGGGTCTCCTTCGTGCTGGTGGACGCCGTCGCGAAGGCTCATGTCCGCAATCTGATCGCGCAGATGGAGCTGAGGAGGGTCGACCTTGGAGATTAGGATCCTGGAGCAGAAGGCCAATCCGCTGCTCAAGCGCCAGGAGGTCCGTTTCGAGATCGCTCACGCCACGGCGGCGACCCCCAAGCGCGACGATGTCCGCGGCGAGCTCTCCAAGATGCTGAAAGCCTCCAAGGACCGCGTCATCATCGAGCGGATGCGCGCCCGTTTCGGGACGGCGACGACGCAGGGGACGGCGAACGTCTACGACAACTCCGAGGCGGCGAAATCCATCTCGCGCGAGCACATCCTCATCCGCAACGGCCTCAAGGAGAAGGAATCCCCCGCAGCCCCCGCCGCGGCTTCCGAGGCTCCGGCCGCTCCCGAGAAACCCGCCGAGTCCCCCGCAGCGCCGAAGAAGGAGTGAGCCGGCATGGCAAAGGCGCGTGTGGGCCTCTATTCGGCGACGGACAGCGGGCTGGAGCGCACGCACCGAAGTTGCCCGAAGTGCGGGCCGGGAACCTTCTTGGCCGAGCACTCCAACCGCCGCTCCTGCGGCAGGTGCGGCTACTCCGAATCGAAATCCTCCGGTTCCGCCGGTCCGTCTAGAGGCAAACCCGCGGCCAAATCCTCGTGAGTCCGGCGTCGGGAGCTTCCGCCCCGGGCGTCCCTTTGTTCCCTGCCCGGTGCCTTGGCCGTACTCCTCTCGAGCGGGTCGTCGAGTCCGACGACCCCCTTGGTTCGGGGCTTGCCGCCGGGTCGATGACCGGGGTCCTCGCGTCGGGGGATCGGTGGCCTTCCGCCGGGGGTCGTAGGGTCAAGCCGTGGGCCGCGCCCTCCCGTGCCTCGCCCCCCGGCCCCCGCCTCTTCTGTGGACGGGTGGAGGGCGTCGGGGTCTCTCCGCCCCAGGGAGCGGTGGGGTCCTGACGGCTCCCCCGGTCCTGCCGAGACTTCGGAACCAAGCGCTACCTCTCGACCGCGGTCGCGCTCCAGCAACGGCGAAACAGGCCAAGAGCACCGGGCCCCACCGCCCCGCCGTGATGGGGACGAAGCGAAGGGGTAAGCTGTCCGGCGGCGTCGAGCGGGAGAACCACCGTGTCGCGTGGCATCGAGCTCGGCATCGGACTCCGAGAGGGCCTGTCGGATGAGAATGCGGTGGCGACGGCCCTCGGCAATCTCGCTGCCTCCGAACTCCAGAGCGTGCGGAAGGAACCGCTGGAGTGGAAGATCGTCCGGGTGGAGGAGGTCGGCGAAGGGCATCACTTCGCTCTCCTTGTCCGCCATCCCCAGCGCCTCATCGACCTCGGCCTCCGCGAGGAGTTGAAACGGATCCTCGAGCGCCTTTCCACGCTCTCGGAGGCCGAGCTCCAGTCGAAGTTCCAGGAGGCAAAGAGGATGGGTCTACGGACGATACCGCTCACCGAGACGAAGGAACAGGTCGACTACTGGCTCGACAAGGACTGGGTGCTCGGCTGGGTCGGCGACATGGCCGGGATCGTTCGGTGAGCCTGGCGCGCTTCACCGGTGACGAGCCGAGGGAGAGCCCTCGCCGACAGCACCAGCGGCCGACCGTTCGGACGGCGGATCCCCGGTCAGTGAAAGAGGGGGCCGAGCACGAAGATCCCCGCGACCAGCAGCACAAGGACCGTCAGCGAGATCTTCGCGAGGGCCCGGTCCGCGTCGCGCACGAAGTAGTAGAACCCGGTCGCGACCCGGGCGAGCGGCGTCGCGACCAGGACGAGGATGGCGAGCGTCAGGACGGCCTCGCTGCGCAACTGCACGATCCCACGAAGCAGCCCCGCGGGATTGAGGTACCCCGCGATGGGGTTCGACCGCACGAGGCCCGGTAGGTCGCCGTAAGGGTGACGGAGGACGAAGTCCGTCAGCCCCGCGATCAGGAGTGCCGCGGAGCCTACCATCCCGGTTCGGAGGACGGCCGACATCCGACGGTAGGCGTTCGCCGGAAGCATCGCGGGCTGTCCTTCGGCGTCGGTCATCCGATCCCCAACCCACGAAGGACGAGCTCAACGCCCAACACGGCGACAAGCACGAGGAAGATCGAGGCGACGCGAGCGCTGCTCATCCCCGGCAGGAGCCGGCTGCCGACCATGGCCCCGACCGCGGTGCCTAGCGCCACGGGTCCTGCGATGACCGGGTTGACGTCGCCCGCAAGCAAGAGCACCCCGGAGCTCGCCGCGACGGTCACCCCGATCATGAAATTGCTGGTCGCGGTCGCCACCTTGGCGTGGAGTCCGAGGAACCTTTCGAGCGCGAGGACCTTGAG
Source organism: Thermoplasmata archaeon (assembly GCA_021817605.1). Classification (GTDB taxonomy): domain Archaea; phylum Thermoplasmatota; class Thermoplasmata; order Lutacidiplasmatales; family UBA184; genus Lutacidiplasma. The sequence continues at coordinate 56,343 of JAKAUN010000016.1, forward strand.
CACCCCACCGCCGATGCCGAACATCCCCGAAACGGTCCCCGCAGCGAACATCGTGGCGAGAGCGGGAGTCGTTCGCTCGGCTTCGTAGCTGACCTCTCGGCCAAGGTGGGGATCGTAGTAGGAGCCCTTCAGCTTCAACGCCCGGGACCGCCGGTCGACCCGCCGCTCGCCGGCCGGCTTGGCGGCACGGCTGAGGCTGCTGGGAACCGTGAAGAGGAGAACGGCTCCGAGCGCCACGAGGAGTGCGGATCCGAGGCCGGACTTGGCCAAGAGGAGGGTCGCGGTCACCCCGAAGAGGGCGCCAGGAACCGTCGCGATCTCGAGGAACATGCCGATGCGTATGTCGGTGAGCCGGTCCCGGACGTAGGCCGCCCCCGTCGCGGTCGAGGTGGCGAGGACACTGACAGCGCTCGCCCCGATGGCATCGACCAGCGGGATCTGGAAGGCGACCACGAGGAGTGGTACGATGACGACCCCACCTCCCAGTCCCGAGAGCGAACCGAGCAGGCCTGCTGCGACGCCGACCAGGAGGATGAGGAGGAGGAGAATGATGAATGCCACGCCCGGGCAATGAGAGGAGGATAAAGGCCTGACGAAAGGCGTCGACACCGCGGGAGCCCGAGGAGTCTACCCCACTCTTCCAAGGCGGGCAGAGCCAGGGGGGTTGGCATGCGAGGGGGGTGGTCCGCGGCACGCTGCTGTCGACAGCCCGGCCCGTGTCGGACGGCGCCCTGCCCCTGAGGAAGGATGGGCAGTTCCGGCGACCGGCGCGAGACCGACCGTCCGGGGGCCATCCCTACTGCCTAACCTGGCGCACGCTCTTTATGCGGAGACGCTACGCTCGGGCGCTGGAGGAGGGGTTCGTGCGCTCCGTGGTAGCCACCGTGGACAACCCGCCACCGACCATTGGCCCGAGGAGAGGTCGACCCCGGCCCCGAAGCAGCGGGCCCGTAGTATAGCTTGGACATCACGGAGGCCTCCGGAGCCTCAAACCCGGGTTCGAATCCCGGCGGGCCCGTAACTCTTTCCTTATAGAACCCATACCAAATCGACCTCCGTCGCGAGGCCGATCCGACGCGCGTCCCAGCACTCGCTACGCCAGAACGACGCGTCCTGTAAAGGAGCCGGGGGTGACTCCTTGACCCCCCGGTACGCCGAGATTACCTTCCTGGTCGAGCCGGAGAACCCTCCGGCCCCTGCCCCGGCCCCCCGATTCGTCTGCGAGCGTTGCCGCTCCGACGCTTGTCACAACCTGACCCTGCGCATCTCCTTCTGTCCGATTCACGGGTTCGCCGCGCGCTTGGTGGAGGTCCGCCCCGCAGTGTGCGCACGCGCACACGCGGGCCCCGGGTGACTTCCATGCAGAGGGCCGCGTCTCCGTCAGAGGTGGGGTCCCTCGGACCCCAGTCTGGGGCACCGGACCCCTCCCCCGGACCCGAGTTTCACCCGACAAACCCACCCCCTTTCACCCTACAAACCCCCCTAGTTTCACCCTACAAACCTGCCCGCCGCAGGGCCAACCTCCGGCAGGTCTACCTCTCCAACCGCAACTGGAGCGAGTTCCAGCGGATCCGCCAGATCGTAGGTAAGTGTGGTGTGACAGGACATTTGACCGGTTAAGCTGACAACACATCTGACCGGTTCTGGAGGGCCCTCAGCTGACTTTGGCTCATCAACTTTCGGTCGTGGTAGACCTCTGCCGGCGTCTTCCATCCGATCCCTCCGTGGATGCGCGACCGGTTGTACGCCCGCCGCCACCGGTAGAGCTCTCGGCGGAAGTGGCCGAGCGAGCGGAAGTGCACCCGTCCCACGAGCTCCTGGGTGAGGGTCCCGTGGAAGCG
>JAKAUN010000015.1 GCA_021817605.1 Thermoplasmata archaeon
TTATCCCCGTCTCGAGGGCAGATTGTCCGCGTGTTACTGAGCAGTGCGCCGAGGGCTTACCCCTCTCGACTCGCATGGCTTAAGCGAACTCCAATAGCGGTGCCCGCCGGCAGGATCAACCGGATTGATGAACACACTTTCGCGTGCTCGGGAATACATTTTGGATCGTGACCGATCTCGCTGACTGGCGGAAATGCTCTTCGCTCTCATCGAGCTGAATGCGTACGCTTCTTTGCATCTCTCCTCCGTCAGTCCCGAGAGGTCTCTCCCCGCGTGGGGGAGGGGTTCTCGGGGCTCCACGCCCCTCAGGGCCATCTGTGGCGTCGCCCTGGAAGAGACCGGGTCATGGGGTCGCCGGCTCGCCGTGGCGGCGTCGCCTTGACCGCAGCCGCGAAGGCCACGGGGAAGGCAGGGGCTCTAGCAGTCGCAGGTATTTAAGCGTGCGAGAGCCCCGCGGGCCGTCCGGCCGCCCCCGAGAGCTCGAGCTGGTGGACGACCAGGGGCACTTCGAGCAGCGAGGTGATCTCCGGGGTCCCGTCGTCCAGCCCGGTCCCGTCGCGGTTCAACCAGAGTCCGTGGAGGCCCGCGGCCCGGGCCCCGAGGGCGTCCGTGTGCTCGAGGTTGCCCACGTAGAGCGCTCGCTCCGGTGCGATCCCCAGGCGGCCGACCGCGCGGCGGAAGATCTCCGGGTCCGGCTTCTCCACGCCCTCCGTCCCGGAGGAGAGAACCTGCTCGAAGTAGCCGACGATCCCGGCGCGCTCGAGCAGACCACGCACGCTCGCCTCGCTGCGGGAGTTGGAGATGACCCCGAGACGACGGCGGCTGGCCGCGAGCGCATCCAGGCAGCGGCGCACGTCGCTGTAGAGCGCCGCCGGCCTCTCCGGTGCGTGGGGGGCCGAGGCGACGAACCGCTCGGCCACGGAGCGATCGAGCTCGCGACCGGTCGCCCGGGAGAGCACGCGACGCCAGAACTCGGGCAGCCGACCCGGATCGGGGCCGGAGCCGATCGGCGAACGGTCGACCTCCCGTTCGACCTCGGAAAAGGAGTGGCGTAGCTCGTCCGGCTCGACGTCCAGAGCGACCTCGCGCGCGAGGGAGCACCAGCCGAGATAGTCGCGCCCGTCGACCAAGGTGCCGCCGACATCGAAGAGCACCGCCTCGATCCGCGGCGCGTCGCCCCCCATCGGAGCTCGATCGAGCCCGGAGGGAGGATTACGTTGGCGCGGGCGATGCCGCCGCACGAGAGGCTAGGCGACCGAGACGCTCACGATGTCGGTGTGACGGGCCAGGATCGCCCGCGCGATCTTGAGGTTCTTTCCCTGCTTGCCGATCGCCCGCGCCTTCCACGCCGGATCGACCGTCACGGTGACGTGGCGGCCCCGGCCCTTGGGAGCGAAGTCGACCTGACGGGGCGAGTACCAGTAGAAGATGTTGCGCACGAGCGCCTCGGGCTCGTCCGCCCACTCGACGACCTGGATCTCCTTCTTCATCATCCCCTTGAGCCGGTCGACCAGGACGCCCCCCGGACCGACCGCCTTGTGGATGTCGCCGGGAACGACCAGGTAGACGAGCTTCTCCTCGGCCTCGAGGCAATCCTTGACCCGCGCGCCGGTCCGCTCCTCGAACAGCCGGATGTAGCCGAGCGTCTCGTTGTCGAAGGCAATCTCGGCCATCGGAAAGGGTTCGTCCGCAGACCGCTCAGGTCTGGAGGGTCAGGATCGCGCTCGACCCCGGGTCCAGGATCGCGAGCGCGCTGATCGGGAACGGCTTGCCGCACGCCTGGCCGAGGTCGACGGCGGTGCCGTCGAAGTGGTAGACCGGCACCTTCCCGAGCGAGCGCTCGGTCGTGAGCGCCCGGTCCGGACAGCTCGACGCGACGATGAGCAGCCGGGCCTTCTTCGCCTCGGCGGCCGCGCGGCTCTCGGCGAGTCCGATCTTCACCGTGCCGGTCTCGAGCGCCACCTTGAGGGCGTGGTTGAGGTCCATCGCTAGTTCGCCTCCTGGGTCCCCGCCGCCTCGGTCGAGGCAGCGCGGGCCTCGGGCAACGGACGGTAGACGAGGTTGACCGCCCCGGTGCCGAGCGTTATCGGCTGGCCGACGATGATGTTCTCCGCAACGCCGCGGAGCTCATCGACCTCGCCGGTGATCGCCGCGCGGAGCAGGTGCGCGGCCGTGATCTCGAAGGCGGCACGCGCGAGGACGCTCGTCTTCTTCCCCGAGATGCCGTGGCGGCCGATCGCGCGGATGTCCCCCTCGTTGGTCATCACGTCGGCGACCAGCATGAGGTGGCGGATGTCGACGCCGAGCCCCTGCTCGGCGAGCGTGCGGTTCGCCTCGAGGATGAGCGCGGCCCGCGCCGCCTCGACACCGTAGACGCGGTAGACCTCGAAGATCGAGTTGGTCGTCGTGTGCACCGGGTCGACCCCCTCGATCTCGATGACCCCCTCGAGATTGGAGCCCTCCGTGTAGATCACGTAGCCTTCCTTCTCCTTGCGGATGAGCGCGCGCCGGATCGAGCTCACGCCCTTGATCTGGATCGCCTTGGCCTCCTCGCTCGCGATGAGGAGCTTCTTGAACGGCATCTCCTCGACCGACTCCTCCCTCTTGGACTTCGTGGCTCCCGCACGGCTCTCCTTGAGGTGGATCTCGAAGGGACGCGTCTCCCCGCTGCCCGAGCCCGGCTTGATCTCGAAGAGCCTCGGGTCGAGCCCCTCGGCGAGCGTGCGCTCGAGGTCGGCACGCTTGACCCCGCGCGCCTCGAGCAGCGCCGCCTGGGGGGTCAGAACGACCTTGAGCTCCTCGACGACGGTGCCGATGGAGGCGACGTCGGGGATCGTCGTCACCTCGATCTGGAGAGCGATGCGCTGGACCGCGTCGCGGTCGTTGCGGAGCTTCTTGTCGACGTGGACCGTCATCATCGGCGTCGACGGCACCCGTCGCGCGTCGACGAGCTCGATGAGCCGGGGAAGGCCGAGCGTGACGTTCATCTCGGCGACCCCCGCGTAGTGGAACGTTCGCAGCGTCATCTGCGTGCCGGGCTCTCCTATCGACTGGGCGGCGATGATGCCGACCGACTCGTGCGGGTCGACCTCCGCCCGGCGGAACCGACGGGCCACCTCCCGGACGACCTTGGTCTGCTCGGCGGGCGGCAGCCTTAGGCCCTGGAGCTTCTCTTTAAGCTCCCTCAGGAGCGCGGGCGGAAGCGAGGCGCCGGTCGTCTCGACGGCGATCTCCTGGATCCGCTGGGAGAGCTCCCGCGGAGCCGGCTTCTTCTCCTCGGACATGGGGTTCACTCGCCTCCGAACTCGGGGCCCTCTTCCGGGGCTCCGACCTCCTCGGCCTCCTCCTCTTCGGCCTCCTCCTCGAGCTGCGCCTCCGCCTGGAGGTCCATCTCCTCCTCGGCGACCGGTGGGGCACCCCCGGAGCCTTCGCCCTTTCGCTCGCCGGCGGGGCGGACGCGCCGTCCGAGGACCTGGCTCAGGACCTCGTCCAGCGGGACCGGCTGGCCCTGGAACGAGCGCGCCGGGTCGATGCCGTCCTCGCCGTAGCGGTACTCGATAACGGTGCCGGCGGTGTTGCGGACGGTCCCGTCCTCGGCGACCTTGAGGTCCTCGAGGGCGTTGATGAGCCTCCGCTGCATGTAGCCCGAGCGGCTCGTGCGCACCGCGGTGTCGACCAGCGACTCGCGGCCCCCCATCGAGTGGAAGAAGTACTCCGTCGGGAGGAGACCGCGCTTGTAGCTCGAGCTGACGAACCCGCGCGAGTCCGCGCCCAGGTCTCCCCGCTGGAAGTGCGGGAGGGTCCGCGCGACGTAGCCCCTGAGGAGCCGCTCGCCGCGGACCGACTGCTGGCCGACCGCCCCGGCCATCTGGGTGAGGTTGAGCATCGAGCCCCGGGCGCCGGACTTCGCCAGGATCACCGCGGGATTCTCCATCCCGAGGTAGCGGCCCGCGATGTCCCCGGCCGAGTCGCGTGCCTGGCCGAGCTCGCGTCGGACCATCACCTCGAGCGTCTCCTCGAGCGAGCGGCCCGGCATCTGCTCGAGCTCGCCCTTGCGGTACTGCTCGACCAGCTCGTTCACCGTGAGCCGGGCGCCCGAGAGCGCCTGGTCGATCTCCTTCTGCGCCCCTTCGGGGACGTCCTCGTCATCGATGCCCGTGGAGAGCCCCTTGAGGGCGATCGCGGTGATCGCAAGGCGGCTCATCTCGTCCAGGAACTGGCGGGCCCGCGACATGCCGTTGTTGCGGGCGATCGCGTCCAGTACGGCTCCCTTCTCGTAGGCGATCGCCTTCTTGTCGATCGCCCCGGCCTTGAGCACGCCGCGCTCGATGACGACCCAGGCGTCGTGCTTGCAGGCGAGCGGAGAGCAGTCGCATCGGGCCCAGATGTTCGAGCGGAACTCGAGGGTGAGGTCGCTCGGAAGGGTGAGCGAGAAGAGCTGCTTTCCGCTCCACGCCGCCTCGCCGGCCTTGTCCTTGCCGGACGGCGGGGGGATGGGGTAGTTGAGCTTGGAAAGGAGGTAGGTGACCTCGCTGCGCGAGAACGACGGGTTCTGGTAGGTGAGCAGGAAGGCGGCGGTGATGTGGTCGTGGAGCATCCCGATGATGGGGCCGCCGTAGCGGGGCGAGAGGATGTGCTCCTCGACCTTCATCAGGACCTTCGCCTCGGCCCGTGCCTCCTGGCTCTGGAGGACGTGGAGGTTCATCTCGTCGCCATCGAAGTCCGCGTTGTAGGGCGGGCAGTCGCACAGGTTGAACCGGAAGGTCTTGTGCGGCAGGATGCGCACGAAGTGCGCCATCATGCTCATCCGGTGGAGGCTCGGCTGCCGGTTGAACAGCACGATGTCGCCGTCGACGAGCTGACGCTCGACGATCGAGCCCGGCGTCACGAGCTCGGCGCACGCCTCGGCGTTCTTGTCCATCACCTTGATCCGCTGGCCGTCCTCGCGGACGATGTAGTTGACCCCGCAGCGGTAGCCGCCCTCCGGCCCGGTGGCGGCGGGGGACGGGCCGCGCTTCACGAGCTCCTTGGCGATCTCCTGGTTGTGGAGGGTCACCTCGAGCGGCACCGTGAGGCCACGCGCGATCTCGACCGGAACGCCGACCTCGTTGATGGAGAGAAGCGGGTCGGGGCTGATGACCGTGCGGGCGGAGAAGTTCACACGCTTTCCCGAGAGGTTCGAGCGGAACCGGCCGTCCTTGCCCTTGAGCCTCTGGGCGAGGGTCTTGAGCGGCCTCCCCGAGCGGTGACGGGCCGGGGGGATCCCGCTCGTCTGGTTGTCGAAGTAGGTCGTGACGTGGTACTGCAAGAGCTCCCAGAGGTCCTCGACGACCAGCTGGGGGGCGCCCATGTCGCGGTTCTCGCGCAGCCGCTGGTTGATCCTCAGCACATCCACGAGCTTGTGGGTGAGGTCGTCCTCGCTGCGTTCGCCGCTCTCCAAGGTGATGGAAGGGCGGACCTGGACGGGCGGGACGGGCAGCACGGTGAGGACCATCCACTCCGGCCGGCCGAAGCGCGGGTTGAGGTCGAGGGCCACCACGTCCTCGTCAGGGATCCGTTCCAAGCGCGCGCGGACCTCCTTCGGGGTGATCTTGTGCTGGTCCTCGCGGAAGGTCGTCGGCTTGTCGAGGACGATCTTGTGCTGGATCTCGTGGCAGAACGGGCAGGCGCGCTCTTCCTTTCCCTCGCGCGAGCGGGGAGCGGGGGCCGCCCCCTCCCCGTCGGAAGAGCTCTCGCTTCGGGAGCTCGGGGCATCGGGGAGGATGCGACCGCACGCGCGGCAGGTCGACTGGAGCAGCCGCTTGATCTCCTTGGCGTAGCCTACGTGGATCACCGGCATGGCGAGCTCGATGATGCCGAAGTGGCCCGGGCACTCGTTGACCCGGCCGCCGCAGGTGCGGCAGCGCAGGTTCGGCTCGATGACGCCGAGGTGGAGGTCCATGAGCCCCATCTCGATCGGATAGCCGTCGTCGTCGTAGGTGTCGGCGGTGATGATCTTGACCGCGCTCATCCGCCGGATCTCGTCCGGCGAGAGGAAGGCGAACTGCAGCCCGCGGATCTTCTTGGAGAGTCCCTGCGCCATCGTGCTTCCCCCTAACGCATCTCCTCGAGCTGGAGGCGCATGATCACGCCGAGGCTGATCAGCTCCTCAAGGAGGAGCTTGAACGAGTAGCTCATCTCGACCGGATAGATCGACGAGGTGTTGCCGCAGCTCGGGCAACGCAGCGAGTTCGCCCGCGAGTCGGGGATGGCGATGTGCCCGCACTCGGTGTTGCCGCAGACGTACTGGATCGTCCCGTCCGACTCGTCGAGCAAGCGGTCCTTGATCACCATCGCGACGCCGTGGCCGATGAGGCAGTCGCGCTCCATCTCTCCGAACCGGAGCCCGCCCTGGCGCGAGCGACCCTCGGTCGGCTGGCGCGTGAGGATCTGCACCGGCCCGCGCGAGCGCATATGCATCTTGCCCGCGACCATGTGGTGGAGCTTCTGGTAGTAGATGACGCCGACAAAGATCTCCGCCTCGAACCGCCGCCCGGTGAGGCCGTCGTAGAGCGTCTCGCGCCCGGACGGGTGGAAGCCGAGCGACTTGAGCTCCTCGCGAAGCGCCTCCTCGCGCGTCCCGGAGAACGCCGTCCCGTCGATCGTGCGGCCTTCGAGAGCTCCCACCTTGCCGCCGAGCATCTCGAGCACGTGGGCGACCGTCATCCGCGACGGGATCGCGTGCGGGTTGATCAGAAGGTCCGGGGTGAGCCCGCTGCGGGTGAACGGGAGGTTCTCCTGCGGGACCGTGAGCCCGATGACCCCCTTCTGGCCGTGCCGGCTCGCGAACTTGTCGCCGAGCTCGGGGACCCGCTGGTTGCGGACCTTCACCTTGACGAGCTTGGAGATGTTCTCCCCTTCGGTGAGGATGACGTTGTCGACCCAGCCGGACTCGCCGAAGCGCACGGTGACGCTCGTCTCCCGGCGCTTCTGCGGGGTCAACAGGTCGGTCTTCTCCTCGAGGAACCTCGGCGGGCTCGTCTTGCCGACGAGCACGTCGCCCTCCGAGACCTCGAGCTCGGGGAAGATGAGGCCGTCCTCGCCGAGGTTGCGATAGGAGGTGTCGACGCGGGCTCCCGCGACGTCCGGCCGCGGGATCTCGAAGCGGTCCTCCTGGCCCCCCGGGTACTTGCGCTCCTCCCCGCGGTAGGTCCGGAAGAAGGACGAGCGGCCAAGTCCGCGATCGATCGCCCCCTTGGAGAAGACGAGGGCGTCCTGCATGTTGTAGCCCTCGTAGGAGAGCACGGCGACCACAAAGTTCTGGCCGGCGGGCCGCTCGGTGAAGTGGACGTAGCGCATCGTCTGCGTCTGGAGGATCGGCGCCTCGGGGTAGTGCAGGAGGTGGCCCCGGGTGTCCGGGCGGCGCCGGTAGTTCACCGACTCGACGCCGAGGGCCTGCTTGGCCATCCCCGAGCCCATCGTGTTGCGGGGCGCGGCGTTGTGCTCGGGGTAGGGAATGAGCCCGGTGCAGACACCGAGCATGAGGTTGGGATCGATCTCGAGATGGGTGTGGCGCTCGTTGATGAGGGCCCCGACGGGGAACTCCGCGTGGCAGAGGCCGCAGGCGACCAGGGGCTTGTCGCGCTTCTCGCCCATCGAGACCCAGCGGACGTCCGAGCGGGAGAGCGCCCGCTCGCACTTCGGACAGCGGTCGGGCGAGGAGAACGGGTCGATGGCGATGAGGGCATCCTCCTCCTCCTCGGCATCGGCCCACTCGACCTTCCCCTGGCGGATGAGGTCGCTGTACGCGAGCGTCCCCCGCCCGAGGTCGTCGAGGTCCGAGCGCGAGACGCGCGGCACTCCGCCCTTCACCACCACGAGCGGGCGGCGCAGGCGGCCCGAGTCGGAATGGACGATGACCTCGTTCATCACCTCGTCGTAGCGGACGTTGATCTCGTAGGTCCTGTCGCCGAGCGACGGGGAGAGCGTGCCGGTGCGGCGGCGCTCGCGGATCTCCTTGACGAGCTCGAGTGGCTGGGAGTGGAGCCCGACCAGATTGCCGTTGACATAGACGCGCGCGGCGCGTCGTCCCTTGGCGCCGGTCGCCTCCTGGAAGACCTCCGGTCCGATCTCGCGGGTGTTGAGGTCGCGCAGGATGAGGGTGACCTCCTCCTCGTCCGCCCCTTCCGAGACATCGACGCAGAGAGCGTAGTTCTTCACGAGGCCGCAGTTCTGGCCCTCGGGCGTCTCGTTCGGGCAGAGCCGCCCCCACTGCGTCGGGTGGAGATCGCGCGCCTCGAAGTGCGGTTGGCTGCGCGTGAGAGGGCTCGTGACGCGGCGCAGGTGGCTGATCGTGGACATGTGGCTGGTCCGGTCGAGCACCTGGCTCACCCCCGCGCGGCCGCCGACCCAGTTGCCGGTCGCCAGCGCGTGGACGAGCCGCTGGGTGAGGAGGTCCGGCCGGATCGCGCTGGCGATCCGAAGGTCCTTCTTGCGGGCGAAGGAACGCTCCAGCTGGTACTTGAGGTCCTTGAGCAGCAGCGAGAAGGCGACCCGGAAGAGGTCCTCCATGAGGTCGCCGGCGAGCTTGAGCCGCTTGTTGGCGTAGTGGTCCTTGTCGTCCTCCCCACGCACCTTGAGATGGAGCTCGAGGACCGTCCGCGCCATGCGCGCGAGGTAGAGCGCCTTCTTGAGGCGGTCGGCGCGCGTGTCGCCGAGGTGGGGGAGGAGCGAGCGGTCGAGGATGCCATCCACCTTCCGCTGGCGGTACTCCTTCGCCTGGCCCGTGGCGAACTTCTTCTCGAGGAAGAGGAGGGCGTCCTCCGTCGTCTGGATCCCCTCCGGCGGGTAGAGCTTCTTGGAGAGGCACTCCTCGAGGTTGACGTTGAGCAGATGCTTCATCGTCTGAACGAACGGCTCGTCCAGCGGGAGGAGCTCGCCGAGGACCGCCTGGAAGATCTCCTCGTCGTTCTTCATCCCGAGAGCTTTCATCAGGATCGCGAGCGGGATCTGGCCGCTCGCCGTCGGGACGGAGACCTGAAGGATCCCGTCCTTCTTCTTCTCCACGACCGTGAGGGAGCGGTAGCCGCCGCGCTGGCTGAACACCTTGGCGCTCTCGATCGGCGTGCCGTAGCGCTCGTTGAACTCGGCGAAGATGCGGTTGGGGGCGAGGTCCTCGAGGCTGATGATCACCCTCTCGGTCCCGCCGATGATGAAGTAGCCTCCCGGGTCGAGGGGGTCCTCGCCGTACTCGACCAGCTTGGCGCGGTACTCCTCGTCGGAGAGCCAGATCTGGTCGTCCTCGGTGATCTTGTAGCGGTTGAGGTTGCACGGACGGCTCTTGACCATGATCGGCAGGTCGCCGATGTGCACGTCCTCGGGGGCGCGCTCGACCCCGTTCTCCACGACGGTGACCTTGAGGTAGATGGGCGCCTGGTAGGTGAGGTTCCTCAGGCGCGCCTCCATCGGCGTGAGGGTCGGCTTCGAGCCGACGGGCTCCTTGACGAACGGGGCGCCGATGAAGATCGTCGGCTCGGCGGAGGGGTGGACGGCCCCCCGCGAGTCGCGCCGTCGGCCGACGCGCACGTAGATCGAGCTCTTCGTCTTCTGGACGTCGAGCCGGATGACCCCGCGCTCGCCGGAGTCCTCGCTGACGCGGGCCTCGTCGACGATCCGCTGCATCCGCGAGTTGGGATTGTCGCGGGTGGGCAGGAAGTCGTTGAAGCTGGCCAGGTGATGGTTGACGATCGACCTCTCGCGGAAGAAGGCATCCACTATCTCTCGCATCGTTCGGTTACTCCTCCCCCGCTGGGGCGACGATCACCCGATAGGCGATCGCCTCGCCCGCGGTGGCGCTCGGCCGGCGGATCCGCACGAGGCGGCCGACCAGGCGCTCGCCGGACTCCTTGAGCGCCGTGTACTTCGGGTCGGTTTTTAGCCCCGGGTCGGCGACGAAGATCTTCGGCAGCCGTTCCGGGCTCGTCTTGAGTTCCGCGAGCACCTTGCGGGATTCCTCCTCGGTCAGGATCTCGTGGGGGGGAGCGAGATGGTGGGCGACGAACGGTCGCGTCGGAACGACGTGCTTGGCGGCGGTGCTCGTCTTGCGGCTGCGACGCGCGGGGCTGGGGGTCACTGGTTCCTCCGGGGAGCGGGCCGGGCCCGGGGGGAGCTTCGGCGCGACCGTGCGGACCACGCACAGAGGCTCGTTCGAACCCCCGACCACCTGGTTAAAAGCCAGATGCTCTGTGCCGGGCCTCCGGCGTCCCCGGACGGCCAACCGGACTGAGCTACGGGCCCTTCCCGTCTCCGGCCGGCGTTCACCGACACGGCGTATTTCAGGCTATCCCCGGGAGGGCTCACTGCAGGCTCTCCAAGCTTGAGATGATCGACCAGATGGCCGTCCGCCCGTGCGTCGGCAGGTTGGGGTCATTGGCCAGGTCGTCCAGGACGTAGACGGCGCTGGCGATCCGCACGTCCAGGGCGACCCGGGCCTTGACGAGCTGCTCGCGCGCCGACTGCGCCCCGCGTCGGACGTTCCGGGGGACCGAGGTGTCGTCCGCGAGCTCCCCGAGCGTCTGGAAGACCTTCTGGACCGCCGGCGGCTCGCCCGTAAGCTCGTTCGGGGCTCCGCGTTCGGAGGTGGGGGACGGGCCGGTCATGCCGGACGATTCTCCCCTCCCTCCTTGTACGCCGTCACGACCAGGAGGGTCTTGGTCTCGCGGATCCCCTTGACGGCGGGAAGTCGGCGCAGGACGAACTCCTTGAGCTCGTCGTAATGCGGGAAGCGTACCTTGAGGAAGATGTCCGTGTCCCCGGTGACGAGGAAGACGTCGTCGACCTCGGCGAACCGTGCGACCTCGGTCGCGACCGCGTCGGCCTCGGAGGTCTCGACCTTGAGCGCGATCAGCGCGACGACGTGCTCCTCGCCCCAGACCTTGGTGAAGGCGCTTTCGACCGCGCGGCTTACCGGCGGCTTCGGCCCTGTGGGTTTCTCCATAACGACCCTAGCCCGATGCGAGCTGTCCCCGTGACGCTGCGGATGCCCGAGAGAGCCGGCCTACGAGGCCGGGGCGGACTCGAACTCCTCTTGCAGGTCGTTGATGACCTGATCGATCACGCCACCGGCCGACGGGCCGCGGTACTCGCGGACCCCTCCGGCCTCGCTCGAGACCCGCGCCAGAAGATCGGTCGGACCCCGCAGGAACTCTACACTGCAGATGAACTCCTCCATGACGCCCGGCCCCCCACCAAGCCGGGGGCCCGACCTAGGCCTCCTATTTAGCCTTTAGCGCGCCCCGGAACGCCGGGGCGCTCCCCGGAGGCGCTAGCGCCACGACGCACGGGCCTCCGGGCCAGTGGGCAGGTCGGCCGCGGGCCAGCGTTATCTTGCCGGCTTCGTAAAGCCGGCGTGGCGGACCCCGGTGCAGGAGAGCCGGCCCCGGTCAGGATCGAGGTCCGTGTCGAGCTCAAGCCCAACGTCGCCGACGCCGAGGGGGAGAGCGTGGAGCGCTCGCTCGGCCTGCTGGGGATCGGCGGCGTCCGCTCGGTGCGCACGGCCCGCGTCTACGAGCTCACGTTCGAGGGCATCTCCGCCGAGGAAGCGCGTCGTCGCGCGAACGAGGCGGTCGAGAGGCTCCTCGCGAACCCGGTGATCCACAGGGTGGATGTCCGCCCGGCCCCGGCGTAGCCCGATGGAGCGGTGGTCCCCCCGGGTCGAGCTCGTCCCGTTCCGACGCCGCCGGCTCGCCGAGCTTCTTGCCCTCTCCGACGCCCGCGGCCTCGGCTTCGACCGCGGCGAGCTCTCCCGCCTGCGCGGCTACTTCGCGCACGAGGGCCGCGATCCCACCGATGTCGAGCTCGCCGGCCTCGCCCAGAGCTGGAGCGAGCACTGCAGCTACAAGAGCTCGCGAGCGTTCCTCGCGCCGGCGTTCCGCGACCTTCGTCCCCGCTCGCGCGTCCTCGGCACCGGCGACGCCGGGGTCCTTCGGTTCCCGGGGGGCGGAGCCTACGCGCTCCGCATCGAGTCGCACAACCACCCGTCGGCGGTGGAGCCGTACGGAGGGGCCGCGACCGGTATCGGAGGCATCCTGCGGGACGTTCTCGCTGTCGGAGCCGAGCCTATAGCGCTCACCGATCCTCTCTTCTTCGGCCCTCTCGACCTTCCCGCCTCCGAGGTGCCGCCGGGAGTGAAGTCCCCCCGCTATCTCGCCGAAGGGGTCATCGCCGGCATCCGCGACTACGGCAACCGCGTCGGGGTGCCGACCGTCTCGGGAGGGATCTACTTCGACCCCTCGTTCGTCGTCAACCCCCTCGTCAACGTCGGGTGCGTCGGCTGGCTCCCCAACGGCCGGCCCGTCCCCAACCGGGCCCGCCGGAGCGGCGACCGGCTCGTGCTCGCCGGGGGACGGACCGGCCGCGACGGCATCGGCGGCGTGGCCTTCGCGTCCAAGGAGCTCACCGACGAGAGCGGCTCGGCCTCCCGAGGGGCCGTCCAGCTCGGCAACCCGATCCTCAAGGAGCCTCTCATCCGCGCCTCCCTGGAGGCGTACGCCGAAGGGCTGGTCGCGGGAGTAAAGGACCTCGGTGGCGGGGGTCTCGCGACCGCTTCCGGCGAGCTCGTCCACGCCGGAGGTTTCGGCCTGACGGTCGACCTGGCCCGGGTCCCCCTCCGCGAGGCGGGGCTTCGGCCGTGGGAGGTCTGGATCTCCGAATCGCAGGAACGGATGCTCTACGATGTCGCGCCGGCGTCGGTCCCGAGGTTCCTCGAGATCTTCCGGGCGCACGACGTGCCGGCGACCGACATCGGCGAGGTGAGCCGCGGCCCCTACGAGACGATCCTCTGGGAGGGCGAGCCGGCGGCTCGGCTCCGTCTCGCCTTTAGGGTCGAGCCGCCGTTGCTGCGCCGGCGGCGTGCCGCGCGCCCTCGTCGCCTCCGGCCCACGCCGAAGGTCCCCGACGACCGGCTCGAGGCGACCTTCGAGGAGCTCGTCCTCGCCGCCGACAACGTCTCGCGCGAGGGAGTGGTGCGCGTCTACGACCACGAGGTCCAGGGACGCACCGTGGTGAAGCCGCTCCATGGGGTCGTGACCTCGCCGTCGCACGGCGACGCCGCGGTGCTCGCCCCCGTCGAGGGCGGACGCCGCGGTCTTGCCATCACGACGGCGGCCCAGCCATGGGCCTGCCAGGAGGACCCCTACACCGGGGCGCTCCTCGTCGTCGAGGAGGCCGCCCGCAACCTCTTCTCCGTCGGGGCCCGGCCGGACGCGTTCTCCGACTGCCTCAACTTCGGCAACCCGACCGACCCGCACGTCGTCCACGACTTCGCCGAGGCGGCGCGAGGCCTCGCCGACGGCGCGCGGGCCCTCGGCTTCGCGGTCCCCTCCGGCAACGTGAGCCTCTACAACGGGGGGCTCGGCCACGAGATCCCTCCGACCCCGGTGCTGCTCGCGACGGGGATCGTCGACGACCTCGCCCGCGCCACGACCAGCGATTTCAAGCGCGCGGGGGATCCGATCTATCTCCTCGGGAGCTCGCGTGCCGAGCTCGGGGGCTCTCTCTGGGCCCGCCGGCGCGGCCTTCGCGGCCTCCGCCTCCCGTCGGCGGCGCCGGTGCCGCTACGTCGCCTCGGCCGAGCGCTCGTCCGGGCGATGGAGCAGGGGCTCGTCCGCGCCGCGCACGACGTCGCCGACGGCGGGCTCGCGTCGACCCTGAGCGAGATGGCGTTCGGCGGGAGGCTCGGCTTCGAGGTCGACCTCGCGGCGACAGGGCTGGGCGGAGCCGGCGTCGCTCTGGTCGCGGAGGGAGGCTCGCGTCTCGTGCTCGAGGTCCCCCTCCGCGCGGCCCGCCGGTTCGAAGCGACGATGAGGGGAGTCCCGTGCCTGCGGCTCGGGACCGTCACGGACGATGGCGGCGTGCTCCGCTGGGAAGAAAAGACCCTCGCCGGGGTTGACCTGGTCGGCCTCTACGACCGTTGGCGCGGCGCGCTGGGCCTACCGTAGCGGGCATGACCGTCACGGCCCTGGTCTCCGGCGGCAAGGACTCGATCTACGCCGCCTACCTCTCCGAGACCCAGGGCTGGCCGGTGGACGAGCTGCTCACGCTGCGCCCGACCGAGGAGGACTCCCTCCTGTTCCATACGCCGAACCTCGACCTGGTCGCGCTCCAGGCCAAGGCGTGGGGGAAGCGCCACCGCCTCGTGCGCGTCGCCGCTGCGGACGAGGCCGCCGAGCTCGCCGCCCTCGAGGCCGCCGTGGCGTCGGCGAGCGGTCCGATCGTCTGCGGGGCGATCGAGTCCTCCTATCAGTGGTCGCGTCTCGTGCGCATCGCCTCCCGCGTCGGCCGACGGCTCTACGCCCCGCTCTGGCGACGGGATCCGGCGAGGGTCGTGCGCGAGGAGATCGCCTGCGGCCTCGACATCCGGCTCGTCCACCTCTCCGCCGAAGGGCTCCCCGCGGACCTCCTCGGCGCGCGGCTCACCGCCGCCACCCTCGCCCAGTTCGAGCGGATCCGCGCCACGGTCCGCCCGATCCACCTTGCCGGGGAGGGAGGCGAGTACGAGACGCTGGTCGTCGACGCCCCCTTCTTCTGTGGGTCCATCGAGTTCGACCGCGCGGAGCGCACGGTCCGTTCCCAGACGGCCCGTCTCGACATCTGGAGCGCACATCTCAAGAGACGAGACGGGCTCGAACCGGTCCGTAACCCTCCATGAAGCGCCGCTCTCCTGCCCCAGGGCTCGCCTCGCTCTCACCGGCGGCTCGGGAGGCCGTCGCCCGGGCGCGTCGCGCCCTCGGTGACCGGCGGGCGACGCCCAACGTCGCCTGGATCGCGGCGCTCACGGGGGCCAACCGCCGCAAGATCTCCGAGGCGCTCGAGGAGCTCGAGGACCTGCTCCCGATGGAGGAGGAGATCCGGCACCGCCACGTGGCCGCGGGCCGCCCGAGCTACGCGCAGATCCGGGCTCCCTTCGAGCTCTACGCCCTCGTCCGGCTGCTCGGCCCCGAGCACCTGGTGGAGACCGGCGTGAGCAGCGGCGTCTCCTCCGCGCACCTTCTCGCCGCGCTCAAGCGCAACCGGCACGGCCGTCTCCACTCGATCGACCTGCCGACGCGCCAGAAGGGCCCGGCCCTCGGCCCGGGGGAGTCGATCGTCGCGCTGCCTCCCGGCCGCGACACCGGCTGGGCGGTCCCCGACACGCTCCGCCCGCGCTGGGACCTTCGGATCGGTCCGGCGCAAGAGCTCCTTCCCCGACTCGTCGGCGAGCTCCCCCGCGTCGGCCTCTTCCTCCACGACGACCTCCACACCCCCGAGCATCTCGCCTTCGAGCTGAGGACGGTCCGTCCACGCCTCGCGCCGAGGGCGGTCGTCCTCGCCGACAACACCCAGTGGACGGGGGAGGCGTTCCCGCGCTTCTGCGAGGAGCTCGGGGTAAGGCTCCTGCGGCGCGGACGGGGCGACCTCGTGGGGCTCTCCGTCCCGAACGGGCCTACGGAGTTATAGTCCGCTTCGCTCCTCTCCGCCCGATGGCCTCCGCCCGAGCGACGAGCGCGGTCCGCCCGCCTACCGAACCTCCGCGGTCCGACGGCGACCGAGTGGTCGAGGCGACCGTACGGTGGGAAGAGGAACTCCTCCGGCCCGCCGTCGCGAAGACCCCCGAGCGGCTCAACGGCTTCGAGACCCTGGGCGGGATCCCCGTGGACGGCCTCTACACCCCGCGGTCGGCGCGCGGCGGCTTCGAGCGGATCGGGTTCCCGGGTCAGCCGCCGTTCACCCGGGGGATCCACCCGACGATGTACCGCGGTCGCCTCTGGTCGATGCGGATGTTCTCCGGCTTCGGCTCCCCGGAGGACACCAACCGCCGGTTCCGCTACCTGCTCTCGCACGGGGAGTCCGGTCTTTCCATCGCGTTCGACGACCCGACCCTCTACGGGATCGACGCCGACGACCCCGAGGCCCTCGGCGAGGTCGGAAAGTGCGGCGTCAACGTGAGCTCCCTGGACGACATGGGGCGGCTCCTCCGGGGGATCCCGCTGGGCGAGATCACCACCAGCATGACGATCAACGCCCCGGCGAACATCGTCTGGGGGATGTACCTCCTCACCGGAGAGGCCCATGGCGTCCCTCCCGCGGGCCTCGGCGGGACGACGCAGAACGACATCCTCAAGGAGTACATCGCGCAGAAGGAGTTCCTCTACCCGCCCCGACCGGCGCTGCGCCTGGTCATCGACACGATCGAGCACGCCGTCCGCCACACTCCGAAGTGGAACCCGGTGTCGATCTCGGGCTACCACATCCGTGAGGCTGGCTCGACCGCCGTGCAGGAGCTCGCCTTCACGCTAGCCGACGGCCGCACCTACGTCGCCGAGGCTCTCCGACGCGGCCTCGACGTGGACGCCTTCGCTCCCCGTCTGTCGTTCTTCTTCAACTCGCACAACGACCTGTTCGAGGAGGTGGCGAAGTTCCGCGCCGCTCGGCGGATCTGGGCGCGGGTGATGAAGGAGGAGTTCGGGGCGAAGAAGGAGCGCTCGCTCTGGATGCGGTTCCACACCCAGACCGCCGGCTGCTCGTGCACGGCGCAGCAGCCCGAGCTTAACGTCGTCCGAACGACCGTCCAGGCGCTCGCCGCCGTAGTCGGCGGGACCCAATCGCTCCACACCAACTCCTACGACGAGGCGATCCAACTGCCGAGCGAGGACGCGGTCCGCATCGCCCTGCGGACCCAGCAGCTCCTCGCGCACGAGACCGGCCTCACCGAGACGATCGACCCGTTCGCGGGAAGCTACTTTGTCGAGTGGCTCACCGACCGAATCGAGGAGGAGGTCGAGAGCTACTTCGAGCGGATCGACCAGATGGGCGGGGTGGTCGCGGGGATCGACCGCGGGTTCTTCCAGCGGGAGATCCAGGAGGCGTCGTTCCGTTACCAGCGCGCGGTCGAGACCGGCGACAAGAAGGTGGTCGGAGTCAACGCCTACACGGTCGAGACGCCGGTGCGCGTGCCGCGGCTCAAGATCTCCGAGGAGGCACGACGCCTGCAGAGCCGCCGGCTCAAGGCGCTGCGCGAGCGTCGCAACACGAGCCGCCACGCCGCCGCGCTCGAGCAGGTCCGTCGGGCCGCCGAGCACGAGGAGCGTAACACGATGCCTGCGGTGGTGGACGCGCTGCGGGCCCGAGCAACCCTCGGCGAGATCGTCCGCGCTTTCCAGGATGTCTTTGGCTCGTACCGCGAACGCTCCACCTACTGACCGCCTCGGCGGCCGGACGGAAGGATGAGCGAGGGACCCCGCCGGGCGTCGGCCGCCCCAATCGGCGTTCGGGAGCGCTACCGGGCCGCGCTCGAGTCGCTCTACCGTCGCCGACGCTTCGGGCTCAAGCCGGGGCTCGAGGTCGAGGAGGCCCTCCTCCGCGCCCTCGGCGAGCCGCAGCGCAGCTTTCCTTCGCTTCACGTCACCGGCTCCAAGGGAAAAGGGTCGGTCGCGACCCTCTCGGCGGCGATCCTCGCCGGCCACGGGCTGCGCACCGCGCTGTTCACCTCGCCGCACCTCACCAGCTACCGCGAGCGTCTCAAGATCGACGATCGCGAGGCGAGCCGGCAGGAGGTCGTCGACGGACTCGCCCGGGTCGAGGCGCTCGCCGAGCAGCTCCTTGCCGAAGGACAGATCGACCGCCCCCCGACCTTCTTCGAGGTGACGACGGCCCTCGCCTTCGACTGGTTCGCGCGGCGTGGGACCCAGGCGGCGGTCGTCGAGGTCGGGCTCGGGGGGCGTCTGGACGCGACCAACCTCTTGGACGCCCGCGTCGGCGTCCTCACGACCATCGAGCTCGAGCACACCGAGATCCTGGGGCCAACGCTCGAGGCGATCGCGCTCGAGAAGGCGGGGATCCTCCACCCGGGGATGCTCGGGGTCGTCGGAAAGCTCCCCGGCCCCGCGGCCACGGCCGTGCTCAGGGTCGCCGACCGGCTCGGGGTTCCGCTCTGGCGCCTCGGCGTGGAGCTCGGGGCCAGCGACCGTCGGCTGGACGCCGACGGCCAGTCGCTCACCCTTAGGTTTCCGGGCCTCACGCTCAAAGGGGTGCGGCTCCCGCTCCTCGGGACCTTCCAGGCCGACAACGCCGTGCTCGCCGTCGCCGCGGCGGCGAGGTTCCTCGAGGGGATCGGCCGTCGGCTCGATCCTGCGGCGACCCTCGAAGCGCTCGCCACCGTCCGCATTCCCGGCCGGATGCAAAGGCTCGCCCGGGCTCCCGAGCTCCTCTACGACGTGGCCCACACCCCGGAGAGCGCACGCGCCGTGGCCATGAGCGTCGCCGAGATCGCCCCGCTCTCCGACCCGGCCGGCAGCACCGTCGTCTTCGGATGCCTCCAGGGCAAACGGGTGGAGACGATCCTGGATGCCCTGTCCCCGCTCGCACGGACCCTTGTCATCGTCCCGGTCCGCTCGGAGCGGGCGATGGATACCGGTCTCATCCGTGTCGCGGCGGTCGGCAGGTTCCCGCGGGTCGTCCTCGCCCGCAGCGCCGGCGAGGGGCTCGCGCTCGCCCGCGCGGCGACCGCACCGGACGGCGTCACGCTGGTGACCGGGAGCGACTACCTGGTGGGAGAGCTCCTCCGCGGGAACGCGTCCGAGGACGAGCCCGACCTCTCCGACCCCGGCACCTCCGTCGCGTCGGTCGCCGCGGCGCCCGGCCCCTCCGGCCCCGGTCGGAGGGGCCCGTGAGCAAGGGGAGTCGCTCCCCTCCGTTCGACTGGGAAGGGCTCCTGGACGGCCTCGCCCGCTTCTACCACACCGGCGACTGGAGGCGGCCGTACCTTCGCGACCACGCCGAGGACCCGTTCCAGGTGCTCATCGGCACGATCCTCTCGCAGAGGACCCGGGACGAGGCGACCGACGTCGCCTCAGCGCGCCTGTTCGCCCGCTTTCCCGACCCGGTCGCGCTCGCCGACGCGCCCCCGAAAGAGGTTCTCGCGCTCATCCGGCCGGTCGGCTTCTACCGGACGAAGACGCGGGCGATCCGGGCGTGCGCTCGGGCGCTCGTCGAAGAGTTCGGCGGCAAGGTCCCTCGCTCGCTCGAGGAGCTGCGCCGCCTTCCGTGGGTCGGGGCGAAGACGGCCAACTGCGTCCTGGTCTTCGGTTTCGGCATCCCGGCCGTGCCCGTGGACACCCATGTCCACCGTATCGCCAACCGGCTCGGCGTGGTGAGCACCCGCACTCCCGAGGAGACCGAGCAGCGCCTGCGTGAGGTCCTCGACCCGAGGTTCTGGATCCCGCTCAACCCGCTCCTGGTCCAGCACGGACAGAACCTCTGCCGCCCCCGCGGGCCGAAGTGCGACATCTGTCCGGTCCGGGCCCTCTGCGCGACCGGCCGCGCGCTCAGCGAGGGGCGGCCGCCTCCGAGGGCGGACGACCGGCCGCGTCCAAGGCGGGCAGCGCGAGGAGCGCGGCGAGAAGCGCGACCTGGACCGCCGCGACGAGCGGCCAGGCGAGCGCGTAGGAGTGCAGGGCCACCACGTAGCCGAACCCGAGCGAGACCAGCGCGCCACCGCCGAGCTGGATCGCGTTGAACAGCCCGATCGCGAGGGGGATCTCCTCGCTCGGAAGCCCCGCCCAGCGGTGCGGCAGCACGTACATCACGGCGTAGACGAAGCCGTAGGCGAAGGAGAACAGGCAGCCGATCGCCACGGTCGCCGCGAGGCCCGCGAAGGGCATCGCCACGAGGGCCCCCGCGCCGAGGGCCGTCGCCACGACGAGCGCGAGACGGGGGCGGCTGCCGCGCTCGGCAATGACGCCGCCGAACGGGCCTCCGACGACGCTCGGGAGGACGAACGACGTGCCGACCGCCCCCGCGACCGCCGCCGACCAGCCGTGGATGCTCTCCCCGAAGGGAACGACGAACTGCCCGGTGGCGAACGTCGCCCCTTCGAGTCCGACGAAGGCGAGCCCGATCGCCCAGACGCCGCGCAGGCGCAGCGCGACCGGGACCGAAGGCGGCACACGCGCCGGACGGGGTGCCGCGGCTCCGACCGACGCCGGGATCGCCGCGGTGGCGGCCACGGTCAGCACGCCGAGGCCGACCGCGCCGAGCGTGAGCGCCATCCGCCAGCCGACGAGGGGGACCGCCACCGCGGTGGCGAACACTCCGGCGGCGGCGCCGCCGCTGAACGCCGAGGAGAAGACCCCGACGGGAAGGCCGCGCTCGCCCGGAGGGAAGAGCGAGCCGACCAGGCCGATCGCCGGCGAGAAGAACAGCCCGGCCCCCGCGCCGGCGAGGAGACGGGAGAGCAGCAGGGCGGCGAAGGAGGGAGCGAGAGCGCTCGCGATCCCCCCGACGGCGAGCAGACCGGCGCCCGCGAGGGCGACCGGGCGGGCCCCGAGACGTCGGGCGAGAAGCCCCGCGGGGACCTGGAGCAGTCCGGCGCCGAGGAGGAACGAGGCGACCAGGAGCCCCCAGTCGCCCGGGCCCACCGAGAACTCCCGGCCGATCCCCGGGAGCGCCGGGCCGATGTCGAACCAGTTGTAGGCGTAGGCGGTCCGCAGCGCGACGAGCAGCCAGGTGGACCGCGACCTCACGGCCGGCGCGAGGGGCGGCGGCGCCGCGTCGGCCGGGGTTCGGGCGATCGCGGTCCGACCGGCCTCCCACACCGTCGGCTACCCCTCCGACCCGGAGCTACCGCGGGATGGGTTTAATTTAAGTCGCGACGGCGTTGGACGCGCGACGTGGACCTCTCCGAGTACGACCTGCCGTTCTTCCACCGGGCGGGATTCCGCCGGCAGAGCTGCACCGTGTGCGGCGCGGCGTTCTGGTCGCTCGGGGAGCACGACCGCTGTCAGGAGGCCCCCTGCCGCGACTACGGCTTCCTCGGAAAGCCGCTGTTCCGCCGCCCGTACGCGCTCCGCGAGATGCGGGAGAGCTATCTCTCGTTCTTCGAAAAGCGTGGCCACACCCGCCTGCGCCGCTACCCTACCGTCGCCCGCTGGCGCAACGACGTGTTCTTCACCCAGGCGTCCATCTACGACTTCCAGCCGTGGGTGACGAGCGGGGCGATCCCGCCGCCGGCGAACCCCCTCACGATCTCCCAGCCGGTCCTACGGTTCATCGACCTCGAAGAGGTCGGACGGAGCGGGCGGCACCTCACGCTGTTCGAGATGCTCGCCCACCACGCGTTCAA
The DNA here is from genome assembly GCA_021817605.1 of Thermoplasmata archaeon. Classification (GTDB taxonomy): domain Archaea; phylum Thermoplasmatota; class Thermoplasmata; order Lutacidiplasmatales; family UBA184; genus Lutacidiplasma. The sequence continues at coordinate 21,137 of JAKAUN010000015.1, forward strand.
CCGCCCCGACCACGAGGTCTACTTCAAGGACCGCACGGCCGCGCTCTGTCACGAGCTGCTCACCGAGGAGCTCGGCGCCGACCCCTCGTCGATCACCTACAAGGAAGAGGTCTGGGAAGGCGGAGGGAACCTCGGCCCCTCGCTGAGCGTGGGCGCCCAGGGCCTCGAGCTCGCGACGCTCGTCTTCATGGAGTACCTGCGCGACGGGGAGAGCCTGCGGCCGATGCCGCTCACCGTCGTCGACACCGGCTACGGCCTCGAGCGGCTCACCTGGGCGAGCCAGGGAACTCGGACGGCCTACGAGGCGGTCTTCGGAGAGGAGTACGACGAGCTGCGGCGCACTTTCCCGCCGCGGGAGGCCGCGATCCTCATCGACCACGCCCGCGCGCTCAACTTCCTGCTCACCGACGGGGTCGTCCCGTCCAACAGCAAGGCGGGCTACTTCGCCCGCCTCCTCCTGCGGCGCTCGCTGCGTCTCCTCTCGAAAGTGCCCGAGGCCCCCGACCTCGTGGCTATCCTCGAGCGCACCGGCCGCGAGATCGCCCGGGACTTCCCCGAGATCGGGGAGCATCGGGACGACCTCCGCAAGGTCGTCGAGGCCGAGAGGGAGCGCTACGGCGAGGCGCTCGAGCGCGCGCGCCAGACCATCCGCCGCCAGGAGGAGCGGTTCCGCGCGGAGGGGCTGCGCGCGAGCTCCGAGGACCTCCTGACGTGGTACGACTCCCTCGGCGTCCCGCCGGACGTGGCCGTCGAGGAGCTCTCGCAGCCACCGGCGATCCCGGAGGACTTCTACGCCCAGGTCGCCCTCCGCCACGAGTCCGAGCAGCCGACCACCGACTACGTCGAGCCCAAGGTCGAGCTGGTGCCGATCCCGGCCAGTGTCCCGGCGACCGAGGTGCTCTACTACCTCGACCCGTACACCGTCTCCTTCGAGGCGAAGGTCCTCCACGCCGAGGGCCCGGTGGTCGTGCTCGACCGGACCTACTTCTACCCGACCGGCGGGGGCCAGGTCGCCGACCGCGGCCACGTGGGCGAGCTTGCCGTGGTGGACGTGGCACGGACCGGCCCGTGGGTCGTCCACCGCCTGGAGCGCCCCGCCCCGTTCCACGCCGGCGAGCGCGTCCGGGGCCGGATCGATCCGGTCCGCCGCACGCAGCTCATGCAGCACCACACGGCGACGCACCTGGTCAACGGCGCCCTCCGCGAGATCCTCGGGCCGCACGTCTGGCAGGCCGGGGCCTACAAGTCTCCCGAGCTCGCCCGTATCGACGTGACGCACTACCGCTCGCTCGCCCCGGAGGAGCTGCGGCGGGTGGAGCGGCGGATCAACGAGATCGTCCGCGAGGACCGCCCGGTGAAAAGCTACTTCGAGAGCCGCAACGAGGCCGAGCGCCGCTTCGGCTTCGGGCTCTACCAGGGCGGCGCGGTCCCCGGCAAGGAGCTTCGGATCGTCGAGGTCGAGGGGTTCGACGTCGAGGCGTGCGGCGGCACCCACTGCACCCACACGAGCGAGGTCGGCGCGGTCTCCGTGCTTGACGTCGAGCGCATCCAGGACGGGGTCCTGCGCCTTACCTTCGCCAGCGGCGAGCGGGCGCTCGACCTGCGGGAGGAGCACGAGGCGATCCTCAAGGAGGCCTCCCGCCGGCTCGGCGTGCCGGTCGACCGCCTCCCGGACGGGATCGACCGTCTCCTTTCCGAGGTGAGCGAGAGCCGCAAGGCCGCGCGCTCGCGGGAGCGCACCGACCTCTCCTCGGTCGCGGAGCGGCTCCTTGCCGAGGCGTCGGCGACCGAGAAGGTCGGCTCGGTCACGGTCGTGGCAGCGCGCCTGGAGCTCGACCGCGCGGGGCTCTCCGAGCTCTCCAAGATCCTCTGTCGGGAGGAGGGCCGGGTCGCGATCCTCGCCGGCGAGAAGGAAGGCAGGGGCACCCTGTTCGTGGGCTCTACCGCCCCCGGGGTCTCCGCCCAGGCCCTCCTCGAGGCGGCGAAGGGCCGGTTCCAAGGGAAGGGGGGAGGCAGCCCGGCCGCCGCGACGGCTCTCGGCGAGCCCGGTGCCCCTCTTGCCGCGGCGCTCGAGGCGGCACGCGAGGCGGCGCGGGCGGCGGCCCGTGCCGGCTAGCGTCTCCGATTGTTCGAAAGCTTTACCTTCTGAGCTTTCCCATTTTCCCTGCGGGTCACCCAGGATGGTTCGGTCGCTGCCGGCAGCGTCGCTCGGGCCCCGGGGCCCTCACGGTCCATGAGTCGCAACAACGGCGGTGCGGTGGGCGGAGTGCCCCCTGAGGTGGTCTCGTTCCTAAGCGGAAAGGGCGGACGCTCGCTCATCGTGAAGGGCGGGGCGGGTACCGGCAAGACGACCTTCGGCCTCGAGCTCCTCGAGAGGATCGGCGAGCCCGAGAGGTCGTTCTACCTGTCGACCCGCGTCGGCGACGAGGCGCTCTACCGACAGTTCCCCTGGCTCAAGACCAGCGAGATGCGCTCGCGCATCCTGGACGCCGCCAAGCTCTTCCTCGACACGATCCAGGCCGGGGCCAAGGGGCAGCCGGCCGAGGTCCCCGAGACCGAGCAGAAGAAGATCCGAGCGGGCCGCGAGGTCCTCGGGAGCTTCGGCCAGGAGCACGGACCTCCGAACCGCGTCGACCGCACGCATCTGAGCTCGCTGCTCAAGCGCTCCCCGATGCCCGAGGTCGAGAACCTCTACAACCGCATCGAGCACGCCCTGCCGGCGAAGTCGCTTCTCGTCATCGATTCCCTCGAGGGTGTGACCCACAAGTACGGTCTCGAGATGGAGGAGTTCGTCATGGCCCTCCAGAAGGACCTCGTGGAGGGCTCGAGCGCCGATGTCGTCATGATCCTCGAGAAACCCGAGGCCGGGGGGATCGAGTACCTGGTCGACGGTCTCATCTCGATCCAGCGCGAGGAGCTGGACGAGCGGCGGGTCCGCCACCTGCGGCTCGAGAAGCTCCGCGCGACCAACATCGGGCGTCCGCGCTACGCCGTGACGCTCAACGACGGTCGCTTCGAGGCCCTTGGGATCGCCAACGGCGCCGCGGCGCGGGCGAGCGGGCCGAGCTCCTGGACGCCGTTCCCCGACCCCGAGCGGTTCTACTCGACGGGGATCCCCGACTTCGACCGGCTCCTCGGCGGAGGGCTTCGCCGGGGGAGCTTCAACGCCTTCGAGGTCGACGTGAACGTCGGGATCGACGACTACTACATGCTCTTCACGCCGACCTTCCTCAACTTCCTCGCGCAGGGACGCGGGATGATCGGCGTGCTGGCGGCCGGCGAGTCGCCCGAGAAGCTTCGCGAGTCGCTCATCCGCTACGTTCAGCCGAACCACTTCGACACGCGGGTGCGGATCCCCGACTATACGATCGCGGAGACCGAGGACCCGTACATCCTGCCGATGGCTCGCTACGGTCGGGACGAGGCGCTGCGGGCGATGGTCACGGCCGAGAAGGCCGCGGCGGGCCCGGACCGCAAGCCGTTCATCGAGTACATGGCTTTCGACACCTTCGAGAGCCTGATGGGCGACCAGGTGGCGATACGGATGTACTTCTCCGGGGTCTCGCGCACCAAGCACGTCGGCAACCTCGGGATCGGCCTGCTGAAGCCGGGCCTCCTGGTCTCGAGCGAGATCCTCAACATGATGGACACCTACTTCCGCATCGTCAACATCGACAACGCCCCGTGCATCTACGGGATCCGGCCGCGCACGACGATCTACGCGATCAGCCCCGACCCGGAGAAGGGCGCCCCGCATGCGGTGCTGACGCCGGTGGTGTAGTCCCACCCGCGGACCGGGCGCCTCAACCGGGGAGGCCCAAGACGGCCACTCCGCAGGCGTAGAGGACGATCGCCGGGGCGAACGTCATCGCGAGGTCGTCGTCCATCCAGCGCAGCTTGGGCGCCTCGACCGCGATCGCCACGGCCCCGGCGAGGGCGGCGAGACCCGCTGACGGGAGGAGCGGCCAGCCCCCGAGCGGGGAGAGCCCGGCCGTCGCGAGGAGGACCCAGGCGGCGTAGGGTGCCCACGGGTAGGCCCGCCGGGTCGCGGGCGAGGCCCGCAGCTCGCCGGCGAGCGGGTCGACCAGCGAGGTGCCGAGGACCACCGCCACGGCGATGGGCATGGGCAGCAGCACGACCGCTCCCGTGAGAGCGAGGGCGTAGAAGACGAAGCTCGCGGGACGGTCCTGCTCGTAGGCCCGCAGCGCGGGCAGCTCGACGCCGGCGCGCAGCCGCAACAGCTCGAGCACCAGGACCGCGACGAGCGCCCCGAGCAGCAGGTAGAGCTTCGGCAGGACGCCGAAGAGGACCGCCGGCAGCGGGTAATACAGGAGGACCGCCGCCCCCACCCCGTGGAGCATCCGGCGCCAGAGCCGGTCACCGAAGGCCTCGTCGCCTCCGAACTTGGCGCCGAGCCAGCGGCGGAACCTTCCGTGGCGATGGAGGCGGAGCGCCGTCACCGTCTCCCTACGACCGATCCGCGCGCCGCAGCACGGCGACGGCCGGGGTCCTGACCCACGGGCTGGGACGCCCGGCCAGCTCGAGGCCGAACGGGGAGAACGGGGCCCGGACAGGGTAGGCCGGCTCGTCCGCCCGGCCCAAGAACTCGTGGGGCGCGGTAGCGGACGCTCGGGTCGGAGTCCCGCGGCGGCCCGCGGGCAACGGAGGGGAGCTCAGACCCGGACATCGGCGCGCCTTGGTCGTCGTCCCGGGATTATACGGTTGCGTCGTCCTAGGGCGGGCCGACGGCCGGCCCCCCTCCCGAGCGGAAAGCCTCTTTTCCGTAGCCGTCTCAGCGCGGCCATGAAGGTCACCGTCCTGGTGGGGAGCCGCTCGGACCTCGAGCAGGCCGAGAAGGTCCGCACGCGCCTCGCGGAGTTCGAGGTCCCGTGCGAGGTCCACGTCGCCTCGGCGCACCGCACCCCCGAGAAGGTCGACCGGCTCGCCGCCGACCCCGAGACGGAGGTCTTCGTAGCGATGGCAGGGCTCTCCGCGGCCCTGCCGGGCGCGGTCGCAGCGCGCACCCTCCGGCCGGTGATCGGGGTACCTCTCCACCGCGGCCTCGGGCTCGACAGCCTGCTCTCGGTGGTCCAGATGCCCCCGGGGATTCCCGTCGCATCGGTGGGGCTGGACGCCGCGGAGAACGCCGCGCTCCTTGCGGTCGAGATACTCGCCGTCGCGCATCCCGAGCTCGTCGGCCGCCTAAACGCCTACCGCGCGCGCTGGCACGAGGAGCCCGCCGCCCCCGGGAGCCGCGCGTGAACGACCCTGCCGCGTTCGTCCGCGAGGCGGTCGACAAGCTGCGCGCCGAGATTCCCGAGCGGGCGATCGTCGCCGCGTCCGGAGGGATCGATTCGACCGCCGCAGCCCTCCTCGCCGAGCGGGCCGTCGGGGAGCGGGCCGAGGCGGTCTTCGTCGACACCGGGCTGCTGCGCGCCGGCGAGGTGGAAAGGGTCGAGGGGCTCTTCCGGGCGAGCGGGCTTCGCTTTCGGACGGTGCCCGCCGAGGCGAGGTTCCTCGCCGCGCTCAAGGGGGTCTCGAGCCCCGAGCTCAAGCGCCGAAGGATCGGCCGGGAGTTCATCTCCGTCTTCGAGGAGGAGGCCGAACGGATCGGGGCGGACCGGCTGGTCCAGGGGACGATCGCCCCGGATTGGATCGAGAGCGGGGGCGCGGGGCGCGACACGATCAAGACCCATCACAACGTGGGAGGCGTGCCGCGCACGACGCGCCTCAGGCTGGTCGAACCGCTCCGCGACCTCTACAAGGACGAGGTGCGCGCCGTCGCGCGCGAGCTCAAGGTCCCGGACTCCGACCGACAGCCGTTCCCCGGGCCGGGACTGGCCGTCCGCGTCCAGGGAGCGCTTACCGCCGAGAGGGTGCGCCGCGCCCGCGTCGCGAACCGGATCGTCGAGGAGGAGGTCGACCGTGCGGTCGCCGCCGGCACGATCCGACGGCCGTGGCAGTACTTCGCCGTTCTCCTCGAGGGGCGGACCGTCGGGGTGACGGGCGACAACCGCGTCTTCGGCGAGGCGGTCTCGGTCCGCGCGGTCGAGTCGGTGGACGCCATGACGGCCACCGCGATGATCCTCCCTGCGGAGCTGCTCGCCACGATCTCCCGCCGCGTCACCCGCGAGCTCTCCGGCGAGGTCGTCCGGGTCCTCCTGGACGTGACCGACAAGCCTCCGGCGACCATCGAGTGGGAGTAGCCCGGTCCCCGGAGCAGGATTATCTACCTCTCCCCTCGTGGGAGCTGGTCGATGAAGGGGAGTCGTGCGCCCGAGGCCGGCGTCCGCACGCTCCGCATCCCCGAGGAGACGGCCCGGCAGATCGAGGCCCGCCTCAAGGGCTCGGCGTTCGACTCGGTGGACGGCTTCGTCGCCTTCGTCCTCGCGCGGCTCCTCGAGGAGCCCGGCGGCCCGGGCCTCAGCGAGGAGGAGGAGCGCACGCTCAAGGAGCGGCTGCGCTCGCTCGGCTACATCGACTGAGCTCGGCGGCCCGCCAACGCTTTTTTCCGACCCGACCTTCCCTCGGCGTGCTCAGCTGCCCGTTCTGCGGCGCCTCCGAGACCGACCGGTTCGACCTCGAGGGGCGGCGGTTCCTCGTCTTCGCCTGCATGTTCACCCCGGCGGTCGACCCGTCGACGCCGGAGGCGGAGCTTCCCGCGCTCTTGCGGCGCGAGTTCTCCGCCGGCGACGCTCCGGGCTACTTTCGGAGCATGTGCGACCGGCTGCACCTCTACGTCGCGGACGGAGAGGGAGCTCGCCATCTCCGGGGCGAGAGCACGCCCCCGGCAGGACCGGACGGAGAGAAGCGGGTCCGGCCGCGACCCCCCGGGTGACACCCGCCCGTCGGTTCAGGCCGGGGGGGCGGGGGGGATCTGGGCGACCGCGGGCCCGGTCGGCACCAGGTGCCGCGGAAGACCGAGCTCCTCGGGACTCGCGCCGAAGGCGAGTCCGACCAGCTGAGGAAGGTGGAAGATCGGCATGTCGAGCCGGCGGCCGACCGCATGCTCGGCTTTGTTCTGGTAGCCGTCCAGCGAGATGTGGCAGAGCGGGCAAGGCGTGGCCATCGCGTCGGCGCCGTGGTCCTTCGCGTCGGCGATCTGGCGGCCCGCGATGGTGTTGGCCGTCTGCGGCCGGACGAACAGGACCGGGAACCCGCAGCACATCACCCGGCCCCGGTAGAGCACCGGGTCGGCGCCGAGCGCGGCCAGGAGGTCCTCGAAGGCGTGCGGCTCCTCGCCGGACTCCCACGCCATCTCGTCCGACGGACGAAGGATGTGGCAGCCGTAGAAGGCGCCGACCTTGAGGCCGCCCAGAGGCCGTCGGACACGGGCCCGGATCGCGTCGAGGCCGATGTCCTCGACCAGGACGCGGAGAAGGTGCTTGACCTTCACCGACCCGCGGTAGCTGATCCCGAGGGGAACGAGCGCCCCGTCGACCTTCGTCCGGACCTTGGGGTCCTTGAGGCGGAGGTTGGCGAGCTGGAGCATCCCCTGGCAGGTCGAACAGACCGTCATGAGGTCGAGGCCGGCGCCTTCGGCGAGGGCGAGGTTGCGTGCGTTGATCGCGACGTTGAGCACCTCGTTCGCCTCGTCGACGAACCCCGAGCCGCAGCAGGAGAACTTCGGGAACCCCACGAGCTCGATGCCGAGCGCCTGACAGACCCAGCGGGTCGCGAGGTCGAGCTCGCGGCCGCTCTCCTGGGCGACGCAGCCGGGATAGTAGGCGATCTTCACTTCTCGTCTCCCTTGTCGAGCGCGGCGTAGATCTGGTCGAGCTCCGCCATCCCCTCGATCGGGTGCGGCCGTCGGGCGACCTCGGGCTTCTTCCGCCAGAGACGGATCCCCTGGCCGAGCTGACCGGCGAAGCCGCCGAGCCCCAGGGTGGCGCGCGCGAGCCGCATCTCGTTGAGGAGGCCCGCTCCCTTGAGGTTCTCCTTGAAGCCGACCGCGTGACGCGAGCCGGCCTCGGTCGCTCCCTGGACGGCGATCGCCATCTCCTTGAGGTCGCGTATCCGCTCGGAGGGCCGTACGTTCTTCGGGCAGGAGTCGGTGCACAGGTGGCATCGCAGGCAGAGCCAGAGCCCGGAAGCCTGGATGCGGACCAGGCGGTCCTGGTGCCCCCCGTCCCTAGGGTCGACCACGAACCGGTAGAGCTTGGCGAGCGCCATCGGGCCGGGGAACTCGGGGTCGGCTCCGACGGCGGGACAGGCCGAGTAGCAGGAGGCGCAGGCGATGCAGCGGGGAGTGTCGTGGAACCTCTCGACCTCTTGGGGGCTCATCGACGTGGGCCGGCCCACGGGCATCGGGTGGTCCGGGTCGGGCTTGAGGTGCGGCTCGATCGACTCGTAGCGGTCCCAGAACGGCTTCTGGTTGACCACGAGGTCGCGGACGACCGGCTGATTGGCCATCGGTTCGACCACGATGCGGCCGTGCCTCTCGATCTCGGGACCCACCGGCGTCTCGCAGGCGAGCCGGCTCTTCGAGTTGATCTGCATCGCGCACGATCCGCAGATCGCGCTGCGGCAGCTGTAGCGCAGGCTGAGCGTGGGATCGATCTCGGCGCGCACCCGGAGCAGCGCCGAGAGGACCGGCGTGTGGGGCGTGAGCTCGACCGTGTAGCGCTGGTAGCGTGGCACGCGGTCGCGACCGGGCTGGAAACGGTAGACCTCTAGCGGAACGGAGACCGTGGCTTCGGCCATCGTCAGTAGACCCTCTCGGTGGGCTGATAGCTCGTGACCGCCACGGGCGTGTAGGAGAGCTTGGGACCGTCCGGCGAGCGCTCGGCGATCGTGTGGCGCATCCAGCGCGCGTCGTCCCGCTTCGGGTAGTCGGTGCGGGCATGCGCCCCCCGGCTCTCGGTCCGGGCGTAGGCTCCGACCAGGATCACTTCGGCGAGCTCGAGCATGTGGCCGGTTTCGAGCGCGTCGGTGAGGTTGAGGTTGTAGACGCCGGATTGGTCGACGACCCGGACGTTCTCGAACCGCTGCTTGAGCGCGCGGACCTTCCGTAGCCCCTCGAGCATGTCGGCCTCGTTGCGGTAGATCCCCGCGTGCACCGCCATCGCCTGCTGCATCTCCGCGCGCAGGAGGCTCGGGTCCTCGCCGTCCTTGCGGCTCGACCAGGCCCGGAGCGGCGCGGTCGCCTCCTCGAGATCGCTCGCGCGGAGCGACGGAGCCGATGCGCGCTCGGCGTGGGCGGCGGCGGCGAGGCCGGCCTGCTTGCCGAAGACCAGCGTCTCGAGCAGCGAGTTGCCGCCGAGGCGGTTGGCGCCGTGGATGGAAACGCACGCCGCCTCCCCCGCAGCAAAGAGCCCGGGAACGCTCGTCGCCCCGTGGATGTCCGTGCCGATCCCGCCCATCATGTAGTGCTGCGCCGGGTAGACCGGGATCGGCTCCTTGACCGGGTCGATCCCCGCGAAGCGGCGGGCGTAATCGCAGATCTCGGTGAGGCGGGACTCGATCCGCTCCTCGCCCAGGTGCATGAGCTCGAGGTTAACGTAGCCGCCGTAGGGGCCGCTGAAGCCGCGGCCCTCGGCGACCTCGGTGACGATCGCGCGCGAAACGACGTCGCGGGAGGCGAGCTCGAGGACGTGGGGCGCGTAGCGGGACATGAACCGCTCCCCCGACCGGTTCTTGAGCAGGCCACCCTCGCCGCGGGCCCCCTCGGTGATGAGGATGCTCGACTCGAGGAGCGCGGTGGGGTGGAACTGGACGAACTCGAGGTCCTTGAGGGCGGCGCCGGCGTCGTAGGCGGCGGCGATCCCATCGCCGGTGCAGCTGTGCGCGTTGGTCGTCTTGGCGTAGATCCGTCCCGCCGGGCCGGTCGCGAGGACGACCGACTTGGCGGCGATCTCGGCGAACTCGCCGCCCTTCCGGTCGAAGGCGACGATCCCCTGGACGGCTCCCTCGCGGACGACGACCCGCGTGAGGTCCCACTCGTCGTAGAGCGTGAACCGCTCGCTTCCGAGGCGCTCCCAGAGCGCCTGGAGCAACGCGAGCCCGGTGCGGTCCGCCGCGTAGACCGTCCGCGGGAAGTGCGCCCCCCCGAACGGGCGGCGGGCGAGGGCGCCGTCCTCGGAGCGGCTGAAGATCGTCCCGAAGTGCTCCATCTCGACGACCGTCGGGCCGGCCTCGCGACAGAAGAACTCGATCGCGTCCTGGTCGCCGAGGTAGTCGGACCCCTTCACCGTGTCGAAGATGTGGGCGTCCACCGAGTCCTCGGCCCCGACCGCGGCGTTGATCCCTCCCTGCGCGGCGCCCGAGTGCGAGCGCAGCGGGTGGAGCTTGGAGACGAGCGCCACGTCGCGACCCGCCTCGACAGCCGCCAAGGCGGCTCGCTGACCGGCGAGCCCGGCTCCGACGACCACCACTTCGTGGGAAGGCATCGTCGGACTAGTCCCAACGGCGCGAGCGTAAAAGCCGTGCCGTCCGTCGGGCCGTCGGAGCGGCGGGACGTGCCGGCCCCGCGGGGGGTCGGTGGTCCCGGCGTAAGCGTGCCGTGAGCTCTTATATAGCGAGCCATAGTCGGTGCCTCGCTCAAAGGGGAAGTGCAATCCGTGGAGATGCAAGGCTCGTTCGGGCTGTCGCCAGCGGAGCGGTTTCGCACGGGCACCACGACCATCGGCATGGTCGCGCGCGACGGGGTCATCCTCGCGACGGAGCGGCGTGCCACGGTCGGCACGATGATCTCGAACAAGACCGCCCAGAAGCTGTTCAAGATCGACCAGAACCTGGCGATCACCATCGCCGGCTACGTCGGCGACGGCCAGGTCCTCGCGCGGTACCTCAAGGCCGAGGTCTCGCTCTACCGGCTGCGGCGCAACGCGCTCATCAACACGGAGGGCGCGGCGACGCTTCTCGCCAACATCCTGAGCGGCAACCGCTACTATCCCTACCTCGCCTGGATGATCGTGGGCGGCGTGGACGGCAAGGGAGGCCACCTCTACTCGGTCGACCCGGCGGGCGGCGCGATCGAGGACCGCTTTGTCTCCGTCGGCTCCGGCTCGACGTTCGCCTACGGCCTCCTTGAGGAGGGCTATTCGCGCGACATGACCGTCTCGGACGGGGTCGACCTTGCGCTGCGCGGCCTTTCGGCGGCGATGAAGCGCGACAGCGCGAGCGGCGACGGCTACACGGTCCACACGATCACGTCCAAGGAATACCACGAGCTCACGGACGACGAAATCGCTAAACGCCTCAAGGCGCTCAAGATTCCGCTGCCCCCGCCCCTGCCGTAGCGTTCCCCGGCCGGCGGCAGCCCTGCCCGCCGAACCCTTTCGCGTCCCCCCCTTGGAGAACGGATGAGTTACGACTCGCTGCTAGAAAGGACCCGGGAGGCCCTGAACGAGGTGCTGCCCGAAACGGTCGAGGTCACCGACATCGAGCTCGAGGGCCCGCACATCGTCCTTTACACCAAGCAGCTCGACGCGTTCCTCTCCGGCGGCGATCTCCTTCGCCAGGTCGCCCAGCGGCTCCATCGGCGCGTGGTCGTCCGTTCCGACCCGGCGACCTTGGTCGATCCGAAGGAGGCCGAGAAAGTGATCCGGGAGGTGATCCCTCCCGAGGCGGAGCTCAACCAGCTGTTCTTCGAGCCGGAGACCGGCGAGGTGACGATCGAGGCCGCGAACCCCGGGGCCGCGATCGGTCGGGGCGGCTCGGTCCTCAACGACCTCAAGCGCAAGATCGGCTGGGTGCCGACCGTCGTACGGACCCCACCCATCCCGTCGAAGACGGTCGAGGAGGTCCGCATCCACCTGCGCAACTCCTTCGACGACCGGCACTCCTTCCTCAAGAAGGTCGGCATCCGCATCGCCCGCGACCCGCTGCCCGAGAAGCTCTGGGCCCGCAGCACCGCGCTCGGAGGCTACCGCGAGGTCGGCCGCAGCGCGCACCTCCTCACGACCCAGAACTCGAAGGTCCTCATCGACTGCGGGATCGATCCCGGGTCGGACCGGACCCCCTTCTTCAACGCGCCCGAGCTGCTTCCCCTCGACTCGCTGGACGCCGTCGTCGTCACGCACGCCCACCTCGACCACTGCGGGCTCGTGCCGGTCCTTCTCAAGTACGGCTACAAGGGGCCGGTCTACTGCACGGCGCCGACTCGGGACCTCATGACCCTCATGCTCCTGGACGCGATCAAGGTCGTCAACCAGGAGGCGCGCCGGAGCCTCTACGACTCCTCCCACGTGCGGGACCTCGTCAACCGCACCGTCCCCCTGCGCTGGGGCGAGACGACCGACATCGCCCCGGACATCCGGCTCACCCTGCACAACGCCGGCCACATCCTGGGCTCGTCGATCTGCCACTTCCACCTCGGCGAGGGAGACCACAACCTCGCCTACTCCGGCGACATCAAGTTCGAGCGCAGCTGGCTGTTCGACCCGGCGACGAACCGCTTCCCGAGGCTCGAGACGCTCGTCCTCGAGTCGACCTACGGCGGCTACCGCGATCTGCAGCCGGGACGCCTGCAGGCGACCGAGCAGTTCACCCACCTTGCGACGAAGGTCCTCGCGCGCGGAGGCAAGCTCATCGTGCCGGTCTTCGCCGTCGGCCGTTCCCAGGAGGTCATGCTCGTCCTCGAGGAGAGGATGCGTGCCGGCCAGATCCCGAAGGTCCCCGTCTACCTGGACGGGATGATCTTCGAGGCGACGGCGATCCACACCGCCTACCCCGAGTTCCTCAACAGCCAGCTCCGCACGCAGATCTTCCAGCAGGGCGACAACCCGTTCCTCTCCGACATCTTCCGTCGGGTCGACTCCGGGCAGATGCGCAGCGGGATCCTCGACTCGAAGGAGCCGTGCATCGTCCTCGCCACGTCGGGGATGATGAGCGGCGGCCCCGTGATGGAGTACTTCCGGGCGTGGGCGCCGGACGAGAAGAACGGCCTTCTCTTCGTCGGCTACCAGGCGGACGGGACCTTCGGAAAGAGGCTGCAGCGCGGGCTCTCCGAGGCGACGTTCCTGGACGGGCCGCGGCAGGCCTCCGTGCCCGTCCGGCTCGACCTCGCGACGATCGAGGGATTCAGCGGCCACTCCGACCGCATGCAGCTGATGAACTTCGTCGCCTCCCTCGACCCGCGGCCGCAGCGCGTCATCCTCAACCACGGCGAGGAGTCCAAGGCGCTCGACCTCTCCTCGAGCCTCCACAAGCGCTTCGGGCTCGAGTCGAGGGTCCCGTACAACCTCGAGGCGATCCGCCTCCTCTGACGGAGCCTGGCCCCCGTGGGACGAAATCCTTTATAGGGCGCTCTCCTCAAATCGTAGGTCTGCCGCTGGGTGCTTGATGGACGGGCGCCTCCGACGCTTCCTCGTGCTGGGGTTGGACGGCGGCACGTTCGACCTCCTCGACCCGCTTCTCGAGGCCGGCGAGCTTCCGTTCCTCCGCTCGCTCGTGCGACGCGGCGTGCGGGCGCCGCTGCGCTCGGTCTATCCGGCGAAGACGATCCCGGCCTGGTACTCCTTCGCGACGGGCCGCGACCCGGGCGAGCTCGGCATCTTCGGCTTCGCCGAACCCGGAGAGGCCCCCGGGGACTCGAGGCTGGTCGAGTCGTTCCGCCCGACCGAGGCGTTCTGGGACCGGCTGAGCCGACGGGGCGTGAAGGTCGGGGTCCTTAACTTTCCCGTGGCCACCGCCTACCCGCTCCACGGGTTCATCCTCCCGGGGATGCTCTCCGCGAGCTCCCCCACGTTCCCCCGGGGCCTCCGCAACGAGGTCGAGGCCGAGCTCGGGACGAGCTATCCCGGCGAGCTTCGCCCGTTCCGCGAGGAGGACCGCGACGCCTGGGTCGCCGAGGCGACCGCGGCGGTCGAGCGCCGGGCCCAAGCCGCCGCGGCGCTCGCGAGCCGCCACGCCCCCGGGTTCCTCTTCGCTCTGTTCCGCGAGACCGACCGCGTCCAGCACCAGCTCTGGAGGGAGCTCGACCGACCCGTCGCGCAGGTCCCGGCCGACCTCCGCGCCTTCTGGCGCGCCATCGACACGTCCTGCCGGAAGGTCGACGAGGCGTTCCGCTCGGGCGGCGAGCCGGCGGTGACCCTCGTCATCTCCGACCACGGCCACGGGGCGATCCGCTCGGACTTCCTCACCAACCGCTGGCTCGCGCAGGAGAAGCTCCTCTTCTTCGATCGACCGAGGGAGCTCTCCGTCCGCAACGCGCTCTCCCGGCTCTTCCTCGCGGTACAGCGGCTGCCTCTCGGCGAGCGCGTGAGCCGTCGGATCGCCGACAAGCTGCGCGACCGCCGCTACGAGCCTCTCGCCCGGTTGATGGGGGGAGCCTCCTTCGAGGCGACGACACCGAGGATCGACTGGAAGCGGACGGTCGCCTACTCCTACCCGGTCCCCGAGGGGATCTACCTCAACCCGTTCAATCCGGAGCTCACCGGCGCGCGGCGCGACGCGATCCTTTCCGAGATCCGCGAGCGGCTCGAGCGCTATCCCGAGGCCCACATCGAGGTGCTCCCGCCGCGCGAGATCTACCGCGGCCACAAGCTCGAGCGCGCGCCGTCGCTGCTCATCCGGGTCGACCGGATGGCGACCGAGCCGAGGATGGATTTCTCCTACCAGGAGCCGCTCATCCGGGACAGGCCGACCTTCTTCTACGGCACCGGCACCCACCGCATGAACGGCATCTTCATCGGCGCCGGGGGCGGCATCACTCCCGGGGCCCAGCTGGGCGACCTCAACCTCCTCGACGTCGGGCCGACGATCCTTCGGGCGATGGGCTTCGAGCCGTCGACGGCGATCGGCGGCACGTCGTTCGCCGACCGGCTCGGGCTGGTCGCCTAGGGCGGCGGAGGGAGCGCCCCGCCGAGCGATCTCGCGAGGCAACCATGACCCGGCGCATCGTCGACCTCATCGCCCCCGGCCCCCCGACGGCGGACCCGTACGCCCCGGCGGCGCCGGCGTGGGCGCTTGCGGCCGGTTTCGCGCGGCTCGGCGACGCGGTCCAGGTCGTCCACCCCGCGGGCGACGGCGGCCCTCCTCCGCCGCCGGGGGTGGCGACCGTGGCGTTCCCGTCGATCCCCCGTCACGTCGGCTCGGCGCGCGGGGATGCCGAGCTCGCCCACGCCGCGCGCCAGAGGCTTCGGCCGACCGCCGAGCTGGTCGTCCGCGACCCGTTGAGGCCCGGGGCCCTCGGCCTTCCCCACGGCACGCACGGCCCGAGGCTTCTCGCGCTCGTGCGGGCCGCCGAGCTCGACGCGGGGAACGACGACCCAAGCACGAAAGCTCCCGTCGGCTTGAGGGGGCGCATCGACCGCTGGAGGGAGCGCACCGTGCTCTACCGCCTCGAGCGCGAGGCCCTCGAGGAGGCCGAGACCCTCTACTGCGAGGGACCCGAGCTGCTCCGCTCGCTCGCCGAACGCTTCGGGCTGCCCGCCTCGCGTCTTCGGGAGCTCCCCCGCGCCGTCGCGCTTCCCGATCCCGCGCCGACCCGCGAGGGCTCGCGCGACCGCATCGGCATCCCGCACGACGACCCGCTCGTCGTCGCGCTGGCCGCCGCCGACGACCCGAACGACCCCGGCCTCGCCCGCACGCGCGAGGCGTTCGTCCGCATCCGCCCGCTCTTCGCCGGGGCGCACCTGGTCCTCGCGGGGGCGAGCGCCGCCTCGGGCAACGCCATCACCGTGGTGCCGTCGCGGGACCTCGAGAGCCTCGCGACGGCGATCGCCGCAGCCGACGTCGCGGTCTTCCCGACAGGGACCGCGGGCCCCGAGCCCGGAGTGCTCCTCGCCCTGCGCTCGGCCGTCGCCTGCGTGGTCGCCGCGGACTCGGGCTTACCGGCGGGGGCCGACGGCGCCGTGCGACGGCTCGCCGGCGGGGACGCCGGCGACCTCGCGAGCGTTCTCGCCGAGCTCCTCGCCGACCCCGCCGGCCGCCGGGAGCTCGCCTCCCGGGCCCGGAACTACGGGGAGCGCTTCGCCCCGGAGCGCGTCGCCTCGGGCGTCGCGGCTGCCTCCGCCGCCTGAGCCCCGGGCTCGAAGGCTTCGTCCAGCCGCCACTCGGCAAAGGCTCGCCCGCCGGAGGCCCGTCGGACCTCGCGGGGGACGCCGGACCAGCTGACCCCCTGGGGCATCGTTCCGCGGTCGATCGCCTCGAGGGCCTCGCGAAGGCGCGCCCGATGCCGAGCGAACGGGTCGGACCCCGCCTCGCCGGAGCGGGGCGTGGGCGCCCGCACCTCGGTGAACTGCCCGTCGACCACGACCGAGACGCCGACCACCGCGGCGCGCGAGGAGGCCGTCCTCTCAACGAGCGCTTGGGCGGCCTTCGCCGAGTCGACGACGACCCCGACCCAGTCGGCCCACGCCCGTCGGCGGAGCGCCTGAGCGAATACGAGGCGGGGGCGTCCGATCTTGCCCTCGAGGAGGCCGACCTCCGCTCCCCGACGCACCGCGAGGTCGAAGTAGCTCTTCCCGTCCGGGTCGAGGTAGGTGCGGTAGCCGCGGGCGGCCATCGCGCGGGCGGCGATCTCGAGGAGCTCGCGCTCCGAGCCCCTCGGCCGCGAGCGGGGTTGGGCCGAGCTCATGCACCCTGCCTCAGGAACCATCGGTCGAGCCGCGAGCGAGAGAGGCGTACCATGATCGGTCGGCCGTGCGGGCAGGAGCTCGCGGGGCTCGCAAGCCGGTCGAGCGAGCGCAGCAGCCCGGCAAAGAGCTGGGGGTCGACCGCCTCGCCGGCGCGGACGGCCGCGTGGCAGGCGATCGTCGCCGTCACCCGGTCCCTGAGCGCGTCCGGCACCGTGGGCCTTCCACCCTGGGAGAGCTCGCGCAAGAGCTCGCGCAGCATCTCGGCCGAGGCCCGTCGGCCCCGGAACGTCGGCACAGCTAGGAGGCGATGCGTGGTCGGACCGAACCGCTCGACCTCAAAGCCTGCCGAGCGCACCTCCTCTTCGTGGGCGTCGAGAGCGGCGCGCTCCGAGGGCGAAAGCTCGAAGACGAGCGGGTCGACCAGCTGCTGGCGGGAGAGGGTTTCGCGGGAGCGCAGCGACTCGAACAGCAGCCTCTCGCTCGCGGCGTGCTGGTCGATGAGGACCAGGCCGTCGTCGCTCGAGGCGACCCAGTAGAGCGCGTCAATCGTCCCGAGGAGCTCGAGGGCGGGCCGTCGCTCGCTCCCCTCGAGCCGGGAGAGCGGGCCGACCCCGGCTGCGCGGTCCAGCCGCCGCTGCCCTGCCGGACGGAGGGAGCTGCCGGGGAGAGCGAGAGGGGAGGGGCGCGCCGCGGGAGGCGGCGCGGTGCCCGCCGACGGTCTGCCGAGCGAGGCGGCGGAAAGCGGGCGCACCGACCGCCCCGGCTCGGAGGCCTTCGGGGAGCCGAGGAGGGCCTCCCGAACGAGGCGTCGGAGGGTGTCGGAGAGCTCCCGCTCGCGGGCGAAGCGGACCTCGCGCTTGGTCGGATGCACGTTGACGTCCAACCGGTCGGGAGCGAGGTCGAGGTGGACCACTCCGACCGGGAAGCGAACGCGGGGGATCGTGTCGCCGTAGCCGAGCCGCACGGCCTGGACGAGGGGCCGCGAGGCGATCGGACGGCCGTTGACCGAAAGGTAGAGCCCGCCCGAGGTCGGCCCCGCGAGGACGGGATGACCGAGCGCGCCGGCAACGCTCCCTCCCGGGATCTCGCCTCGGAGGGGGAACGAGCCCGTGACGAACTCCGGCCCGAGGACGAAGGCGGCGGCCTCGGTAAGGTGCGAGGCGGCGGGGAGGAGCGCCACCTCCCTTCCCTCGGAGAGGACCCGGATCGTCACCGACGGACGCGCGAGGTAGAGCCGCTCGAGCGTGCGAACGATCTCGACCTGCTCGGCGGCCGGCGACCTCAGGAACTTGCGTCGCGCCGGGGTGTTGAAGAAGAGCTCCCGCACCTCCACCGTCGTCCCGACGCCCCGGGGAGCCGCGAAGGGCGTCGGGGAGCTCCCGCCGGCCGTGGAGAGCCCCTCCGCGACCTCGGAGCCCTCGGGTCGCGAGAGGAGCGTGAGATGCGCCACCGCGGCGACCGAGGCGAGCGCCTCGCCCCGGAAGCCGAGCGTGTCGATCCTGTCAATCGGTCCGTCCGGCGGGAGCTTGCTGGTCGCGTGGCGCTCGAGCGCCCGTGCGAGTTCCTCGCCCGGGATCCCCCAGCCGTTGTCGGCGACCTCGAGCAGCTCGGTCCCCCCGCCCATGAGCCTGACCGTCACCTGGGTCGCCGACGCGTCCAGGGAGTTCTCGACCAGCTCCTTGACGACGGAGGCCGGCCGCTCGATGACCTCGCCGGCGGCGATCCGCTCCACGACCGACGGAGCAAGGGGACGGATCGGCTGACGCATCGGGAGGGCGGGAGCGCTCATGGCGGCGGCTCCTCGAGCCCGAGCCGACGCTGGATCTCGGAGAGACGCGCCCTAAGCTCCGCGTCGGAGAGCTCGTCGAGCGCCAGCCGGGCGATCTCCTCCGCCACGGGCTCCGGGGACTCCGGCGGGGAGGCATCCAGGAGCACGGCCTGCGTGTAGTGGGGGCCGACACGCTTGCGGGACGGCCCGCGTCGGGCGGCTCCGAACTCCCCGGCCTCGAGCTCCGCGAGGAGCGACTCGGCCTCCCGGAGCACCGACGGCGGTACCCCGGCAAGGCGGGCGACGTGCACCCCGTAGCTCTTCTCGGTCGCTCCGGGGACCAGGCGGTGCAAAAAGACGATCCCCTGCGGCCGGTCCTGGACGGCGAAGTGGCCGTTGGTCGCCCCGTCCAGCCCGGCGACCAGGTAGGTGAGCTGGTGATAGTGCGTGGCGAGCACGGTGCGCGAGCGGCTCACGTCGTGGAGGTGGCGCAGGATCGCCCAGGCGATCGCGAGGCCGTCGAAGGTGCTTGTGCCGCGCCCGACCTCGTCGAGCAGGACGAGCGAGCGCGCGTCCGCCCGGTGGAGGATCTCGGCGACCTCGAGCATCTCGACCATGAAGCTCGACTTGCCGCGCCCGATCTCGTCCGTGAACCCCATCCGGGTGAACAGCCGGCCGACCACCCCGACGCGCGCGAACCGTGCCGGGAGGAACGCGCCGGCCTGCGCGAGGAGGACGAGCAGCCCGATCGTCCGCATGTAGGTCGACTTCCCCGACATGTTGGGGCCGGTGAGGACCAGGACCCGCCGGGTCCCGGCGTCCAGCTCCACGTCGTTCGGGACGAACTTCTCGCCGAGCAGCCTATCGAGCACCGGGTGGCGGCCGTCCCGCACGACGAGCTCGGAGGAGCTGTCGACGGTCGGGCGGACGTAGCCGCGCCCGACGGCGAGATGGGCGAAGTCGGCGAGGGCGTCCAGCTCGCCGACCGCGCGCGAGAGCCGGTGGACCTCGGCGACGAAGGCCTCCACCTCGCCGAGGAACGACTCCCAACGTCGCTCGGCGGCCTCCTGGGCGGCCTCGCTGGCGGCGAGGATGCGCTCGGCGAGACGGTCGAGCTCCTCGCTCACGAACCGCTCGGCCTGGGCGACCGTCTGACGCCGACGGAAGTGCGGCGGCACACGGGCCAGGTTCGCTCGCGTGACCTCGAAGTAGTAGCCGAAGACCTGGTTGTAGCCGACCTTGAGCCCCTTGATGCCCGTCGTCGCCTGCTCCCGACGCTCGAGCTCGGAGAGCTCCGCGAGAGCCCGGGAGTGCTCCCCGCGAGGCCCGTCGACCTCGGGGGCGTGGCCGGGGCGGAAGAACTCCGCCGCGGGGGCGGCGTGCGGGATCTCCTCGGGAAGCGTCTCGCGGAGCAGCCGAACGAGCCCCTCGGGCGGCTCGAGCCGCTCGGCCATCGCCCCGAGCGCCGCGGCGAGTCCGCTCGTCCTCAGCTCCTCGGCGACCGAACGCGTCCCCTCGAGGCTCTTGCGGAGCACGACGAGCTCCTCCGGCCTCGCCCGTCGGCCCGCGACGCGCGAGGCGATGCGGCTGATGTCGGCCACGCCGCGCAGAAGGCCACGAAGCCTCTCGAGGGTCGCCGGGTGGTCGACGAGGGCCTGGACCGCCGACTGCCTCGCGGCGATCCGCCCCGGGTCCGCGAGGGGGTTCGTGAGCCAGAAGGCGAGGGTCCGGCGGCCCACCGCCGTGACCGTCTCGTCCCACGCTTCGAGGAGGGTCGGCCCCGCGGGGTCGTCCGGGTTCATCGGCCGGTGGACCTCGAGGTGCCGCAGGGTCTTCGCGTCGAGGACCAGACGGGGCCCCCCTCCGCCGCGGTCGATGCGTCCGACGTGGGAGAGGAGCCGCGGCTGCGTCGTGGCAAGGTAGCTCGCGAGCCGCAGCTCGCCCTCGCGGGCCAACGGGTCGTCGAAAGGGGCCTCGGAGAGGGCGGGCGGGATCGCGTCCGTCGTCGGGGGAGGGGACGGCTCGAGGCGGGCCCGGGGGAACTCGTGGCGGAGGTGCCGCTCGAGCTCGGTTTCGGCCTCCCCGTCCGCATGGTAGAGGATCTCGCGGGGCCGCAGGGCGGCGAGGGCCGAGACGATCCCCTCCGGCCCGGGGCCATCGGCGGGCCCGGCGAGCCACTCTCCGGTAGTGACGTCGACGGCGGCGTACGCCCCGCGTCCGTCGCTCCCGAGCTGGCCGAGGGCGAGGAAGCTGCTCTCCGGGCCGCCGAGGATGCTCTCCTCGACGACGGTGCCGGGGGTGACGACGCGGGTGACCTCCCGCTTCACTAGGCCCCGGGCGGCGCGAGGGTCCTCGACCTGGTCGCAGAGGGCGACCTTGAACCCCTTGCGCACGAGGCGGCCGAGGTAGGTGTCGATCGCGTGGTGCGGGACGCCGGCCATCGGCGTCCGCTCCCCGCGCGTGTCGGGCGCCCGAGCGGTGAGGACGACGTCCAGCTCCCGGGACAAGAGACGGGCGTCGTCGCCGAAGGTCTCGTAGAAGTCCCCGACGCGGAAGAGGATCAGGTGGCCGGGGAACTTCGCCTTCACCCCCTCGTACTGCTCAAGGAGAGGGGTGGTCGCCAGCGCTCCGGCCATCGATGCGGCGTCGAGCGGTGGGTCGTTAATAACCCGGGCGACCCCGCGCGGGGAACCCCCCGGGGCGACGTGGCTCCTTGCGGCCGGCGCCGGAGCGCTGAGGGGGAGATTTGAACTCCCGTGGCGAGACCGCCACCAGCTTTCAAGGCTGGCGCCTTACCGGGCTAGGCTACCTCAGCGTGCGACGGACAGCCCCTCGGTAGGAATTAATCCCTCGCCGAAGGGGTCCGCGGGGTCCGATGCAGGTGCCGGGAGGCTCGCGACGGGCGGAAGGCGCCCGTCGTTTCGAACCCGGGTGGTCAGCTTGGAGGGCTGACATCCTACCACTAGATTACACCTGCATGGCGGCGGCCCGCGGACAGGCCGCGACCACGCGGGGCGGGTTAATCGTTTGGGGTCTCTTCCGCCGGCCCCTACCTCGGGGCTGGGGGTCGGCCGGGGCCGGCGGCTTGCGAGCGACGATGGCCTAGCTCACGGTCATCGTGCCGGCCATCCAGCCCGGCACGCCCATCGGCGCGCCGCTGTAGCCGTTGGCCCCGCACGGGGCAAGACACACCCAGTGGTAGGTGCCCGGGCTCAGTTGCAGGGTGAAGGTGGTGGTGCTCGATCCCGGGCTCACGACATTGACGTTGAGGGACGTGATCGTGAAGGTGTGGGCGGCGTTCGTGTTCGGGACGGCCGTGAGGCTCGTTCCGTTCACCGTTTCGGTCCCGCCGACGGTTCCCGAGACGTTGCACGGGCAGGCGGACCAGGCCATGGGGGAGTCGTAGTCAATGATGGTGAAGATGACCTCCCCGGCGGGGACGGTGAAGTTCGCGGGGGAGTACTGGGGCGTTCCCGTCACCGGGTTGATCTGAACCGTGAGGTACATGTGGGCCGGAGCGGGAGGGCTGGACGAGCCGCTCGCCGTCCCGGTCCCCGCTCCCACGGTCAGTCCTGTCCACACGACCAGCAAGACCACCACGCCCAGAGCCAGCCCACCTGCGACCAGATTGTAGTACGTTTGATCCTTCATTGTCGATGCCCCGCCTCGGTTTGCCCCCTCAGCGGTGTGCTCATCCTGGGTGAAGCAGTTAAACGGCCCGTCAAGTCCTCTTGACCTGACCGGTGAGGGGCCGAGCGGCTCTTTCTCCGAAGGGGGCCACCCGGAGCGCCCCCGGATCCCTAGCGGGAGGGGGCCAGCGACAGGTCGACCAGCGCCACGCGCTCGAGGACGAGCCCTTCCCACGCGGAGGAGGGGAGAGCGTCGCGCTCGGCGGGGGAGACCCCCAGCCGCTCGAGGAGCTGAGGCGTGACCGGGCGCGGATAGGCCGTCGGGTCGGGCTCGAGGCCGAACCGCGCGAGCAGCTCGGCCGGGTCGTGGGGACGCTCGGCGACGAGGACGAAGCGCTCGGTGCGCTCGGTCACCCCGACCTTGGCGAGCGCGCGGGGGAGCTGATCGTCCCCGGCGAGGTAGAGCACGAACTCGGCCCCGCGGTCGCGCAGGCGGGCCGTTCCTCGGGCGCGGGCGCGTCCCAGATGCGCCCACGCCGAGAGGACGTGGCGCTCCCCGGCGACGGCGTCGGCGTCGACCAGCGCGACCAGCGCCCCGGAGGAGGCGGCGAGCTCCCTGAGGCCCTGGACGACCTCCGCCGTGGTCGGGTGGCCGGGCCGCCGGCGGCGCCCGCCGGCGGCGCGCACGGTCCGTTCCTCGGCAGGAGGTAGGGGCGACACCGCTCGCTCCCTCACTCGGAGAGGAACCGGACGAACTCTTCGCGGGTCCTCGGCCGAAGCGTGTGGTTCTCGGCCTTCTCGCGGCCGATGGTCGAGGTGGGTGTCACCCCGTAGTCGTGCCCGGGGAGCACGACGAGCCCGTCGTCCAGTTTGACGAGGCGGCCGAGCAGGCTGTCGTACATCGCCGACGGGTCGCCGCCGGGAAGGTCGGTGCGCCCGCACTCGCCGACGAAGAGGGTGTCTCCTGTCGCCACCTGGCCCTCGAAGAGGTAGAGGACGCTGTCTCTGCTGTGTCCTGGTGTGTGGAGCACCTTGTACTTGAGACGCCCCGCCTCGACCTCGTCCCCCTCGTCCACGCGGAGGTCGGGCTCGAACGGGACGAGACGGTGCGCGACGATCTTCGCCCCGGTGCGGGCCTTCACGTCGGCGTTGCCGGCCGTGTGGTCCTGGTGGCTGTGGGTGTTGAGCACGTAGCGAACGCGGACCCCTCGCCGGTCGACAGCGTTGAGCACCGCGTCGATCCCGTAGGACGGGTCGATGATCACGGCGTCGCCGCCCTCGCCGTCGGCGACGAGGTAGGTGAAGTTGAGCAGCCCGCCGAGCCGGAACTGATCGAGGAGCATCCCCGGAGAGACCGGGCCGGCGTATTTTACCCTGGGGCCGGCGCCCTACTCCGGGACCGCGCGGCCGTCGCCGGCGTCTCCCGGCTCGACGAGACGGCCGCTGACCGCGTCGAGGACGACCCTGCCGGCCGAGCCCTCGGCGTACCAGAACGGCACGTAGAGCAGCGCCAGGGGTCCCATGCGGACGTTGCGCAGGGAAGGGAGAACGCGGCGGCTCTCGATCACGAGGGCGCCGGAATGCTGCTCGGTGTGGTCGATCCGCCCGGCATGGTGCCGTCGGACCACCTCCACGGCGAGCGACGCCGCCGCCGCCTCTCCCACGAGCGGAGAGAGCCGCGGGACAGCCGCGTCGGGCTCGCCGGCCAGCTCGCGCTCGCCTTCCTCCCAGATCTCCACGGCGCGTGTCACGGCGTTCACCGCGACCAGACGATGCGCGATCGGCCCCGGGCTCCCGTCCGGTCCGCCGGTACGGACCCGGTAGGCCGCCACGTAGTACGGCACGAGGCGGAGAAGGTAGCGCGCTTCCCTGAGTCCGGCCAGGGCCTCGGCCTCGGCGCGGTCGATGCGGGCGCGCACCACGCGCGCCTCCGCCGGGAGCACGGGGAACGGTGCGTCCAGCGCGTCCTCGGCACCCTCACTTCCCATCGGGGCCGGTGGCTCCCGTGGAGCCGGAAGGAGCATCTCCCCGAGCGCCGGGCCGAGGGCAGAGCTCTCCAGGACCTCGATCCCCCGACCGGCGGCCTCGGAACGGACGGACGCCCCCGGCTCCTCCTCGTAGAGGAGGGTGCGTCGAACCGAATCGTCCGGGAAGAGCGGCTCGAGGGAGGAGGGGGTCCTGCGTCCGCGGTCGACCACGACCGCCCGGTGGTCCTCGGAACGGACCGCGAGGAGCGCCTCAGCCCGCAGCTCGACATGGTATCCCGCCGCCTCGAACAGCCGCTTGAGCAGCGGGAGCGGGACGGCAGCTGCCATCGCAGTTCGAGGCGGAGGCCCGCCTTATCACCGTTCCGTTGCTCTGGAGAGCCGCGGACTCGGGCTGCCTTTCCGGGGCCTCGGGTCGTGGGGCTGCGCGACGGAGGCGGCCCGCCCTTCCGGGGACAAGCTATTTAGGTCGAACTTGGGTCCAAACGACCGTCGATGGGGGAGGCGGTCACCCTCCGCGTCGCCGAAGCGTTCCAGCAGGACATCGGCCTCGGGACGGCGCGTCTGGACGTTCCGACCCGCCAGCGTCTCAAGGTCGGCCTAGGGGACATCGTCGAGATACGCGGCCGCAAGGTTACCCCCGCGATCGTGAGCCGGGCACAACCCGATGACGAGGGCAAGGGGGTCGTCCGCATCGAGGCGGTCGTCCGCCGCAACGCGGGAGTGAGCATCGGGGAGCGTATCAGCGTCCAGAGGGTCGAAGCGCCCAACGCCGACGCGATCACCATCGCCCCGATCTACGCCGGTTCGGCGAGGATGGATCTCGGCCCCGGGCTCGAGAGCTTCGTCTCCAAGGCGCTCTCGCGACGGCCGTTCGTCCGCGGCGACGTCTTCGTGATCCCGGGGGTCTTCCTGATGGGCGGCTCGCTGCCGTTCATGGTCGTCGCGACCCAGCCCAAGGGGATCGTCCAGGTCGCCCCCGGCACCGAGGTCACCATCCGCGAGGACACCGTCAGCGAGGCCGAGGTCGCCGCTCCGCGTGTCGCGTACGAGGACATCGGGGGACTCAAGGAGAAGCTCGGGCGCGTCCGCGAGATGATCGAGCTGCCCCTCAAACATCCGGAGCTGTTCGACCGGCTCGCCATCACCCCTCCGAAGGGGGTCCTCCTCTACGGGCCCCCCGGGACGGGCAAGACGCTCATCGCCAAGGCCGTCGCCAACGAAGCCGGCGCGCACTTCATCGGCATCCAGGGCCCGGAGATCATCTCGAAGTACTACGGGGAGAGCGAGAAGGAGCTCCGCGAGAAGTTCGAGGAGGCGGAGAAGAACGCCCCGAGCGTGATCTTCATCGACGAGCTCGACTCCATCGCCCCCCGCCGGGACGAGGTGGTCGGCGAGGTCGAGCGACGGGTCGTTGCCCAGCTGCTCACCCTCATGGACGGCCTCTCCGGCCGCGGCAACGTCATCGTGATCGCCGCGACCAACCGGGAGGAGGCGATCGACCCCGCGCTCCGCCGCCCGGGCCGCTTCGACCGGGAGATCGAAATCGGCGTGCCGACCCAGGAGGGGCGGCTGGAGATCCTGCAGATCCACACGCGGGGGATGCCTATCGAGGGCTCGGAGCGCGACCGAGAGCGGGTCCTCAAGGAGCTCTCGGCGCAGTCGCACGGGTTCGTCGGCGCGGACCTCTCCTCCCTCGCGCGCGAGGCGGCGATGCGGGCCCTGAGGCGCTACCTTCCCGAGATCGACTTCGACCAGCCGATCCCCATCTCGCTTCTCGAGCGGATGAAGGTGACCGAGGGCGACTTCCGCGAGGCGCTCAAGCAGATCGAGCCGTCGAGCCTTCGGGACGTCGCCGTCGAGGTCCCGACGACCCGCTGGGAGGAGGTCGGCGGCGTCGAGCGGGTCCGTCGGGTGCTCGAGGAATCGGTTGAGCTGCCGTTCAAGAACCCGCAGGTCTACCGCCACATCGGCATCGAGCCTCCACGAGGGATCCTCCTCTACGGACCTCCCGGGGTGGGAAAGACGCTCCTCGCGAAGGCGGTCGCGACCGAGAGCCAGGCGAACTTCATCTCGGTGAAGGGCCCCGAGGTGATGAGCAAGTGGGTCGGCGAGAGCGAGAAGGCGATCCGCATGATCTTCAAGAAGGCCCGTCAGGCCTCCCCCTCGATCGTCTTCATCGACGAGATCGACTCGATCGCCCCGCGACGGGGATTCCAGACCTCGAGCGGGGTTACGGAAAGGATCGTCAACCAGCTGCTCACCTCCATCGACGGGCTCGAGACCCTCGAGCGCGTCCTGGTCATCGCCGCGACCAACCGCCCCGACATCGTCGACGAGGCGCTCCTTAGGACCGGGAGGTTCGACCGCCTGCTCTACGTCGAGCCCCCTGACGCCGCCGGGCGGCTCGAGATCCTCACGGTCCATACCGCGAAAATGCCTCTGGCCGACGACGTCGACCTCGCGCAGCTCGCTTCCCGGACGGAGGGATTCGTCGGCAGCGACCTCGCCGCCCTCTGCCGCGAGGCAGGGCTCACCGCGATCCGCGAGAACCTCAAGGCCGCGAAGGTGACCCGGGCGCACTTCGAGGCGGCGCTCAAGCAGGTGCGCAGCTCCTGTGAGCCCGAGAACCTCCGGTTCTACGAGGAGTTCGAGAAGCACCTCCAGCGGGACCGCTCCGCTCGGCGACGCGAGGAGCCGGTCCAGGCGATCTACCGCTAGCGTTCTTCGCCGCCGGCGAGAACCGCCGTGCTCGCCCGAGCAATCTATAAGTAAGGGGGCTAAGTTCGGCGCGCCGCCCTCGGTAACGAGGGTAAGAATGCGGGAGAAGTGAATCCGTTGCTACGACACGCGTACCGCGCCGCGACGTGGGTGCTCGTGGTCGTCGTGCTGGCGAGCTCGCTGGCCGCCCTCACGGGCGCCGCCCGGGCCGCCTCCACGACGAACTACGTGTTGACCGGTTATGTCGACCAGCCTGGAAAATCGGCACCTCCGGTGCCTGCCGGCGTCACCGTCGACCTGGTCTCCCGCGCCACGGGGGCGGTGTACACTGCGGCCGTCACCGGCAGCGGTGGACAATTCAGCTTCACGAGCAAGAGCACCGCGGGTGCCCTCGCTCCGGGCTACTGGTCGGTCTTCGTTCCGCCCGTCGCGAACGTGACCCTGACCGGCTGCAAGCCGTGCGCGGTCCTCCCGGCGGACCAGAACCCGACCTACGCGTACTACAACACTACCCAGCTCACGAGCTCGAGCTACTCGACCTCGATCAGTGGGGTCTCGGTCCTGCCCTACAACGCCACCCTCAAGGGGACCGTCACCCAGGCCTCAAGCAGCGTTCAGGGCGCCTCGGTGCACCTGCTCGCCCCGAAGTACGCCGGTCTCGTGCTCGCCAACAACACCACGAACTCGACGGGCACCTTCACGCTCAACGTGCCGTTCAGCACCAAGATCACCGGTGGGCCGTGGGTGCTCCAGGTGACGCATGTTTCCGGCGCGGACGTCTTCTCCAACACGAGCTCCCTCGCCATCACGTCCCGCACCCCGCCGGCGGTCACGCCGGTGCTGAAGTCGTTCCAGATCTCCGGCCATATCGTCTCGAAGGCGACCGGCCAGCCGGTCCCCACCAGCGGCAACGCGACGATGTTCGACCCCACCAACGGGTTCCTCTACACGGTCCCGACGGCCGCGGGGGGCTACTACAGCTTCTCGAGCTATCTGGCGAACTTCAAGACCGGAGCGCAGAGCTTCGACGTGATCGGGTCGGCCCGAGGCTACCAGACCGGAGGGTTCGTCCAGACGGTCGCCTCGCCGTCCGTGGTCGCGCACAACGTCACCGTACTGCCTCTCACCTCCGCGGAGATGGGGGCGTGGCGCACGACCCTCAACCTCTCCGCCATCAACATCACCACCGGCAAGGGCAACCTCCTCGTCTCGACGGTCGCCTCGCTGGGCAACAACACGGTTCTCCCCGGCCTGCCGAACGGCACGGTGGGGCAGCTCTGGGCGCAGCTCGGACTTGACTTCAACCACACCCTGAGCTTCCCGGCGTCCAAGTTCCCGGCCTTCGAGTCGTGGGTCAGCTCCTCGGGTCCGTTCTTCCCGGCGGTCCAGGCGCTCGCCACGATTAACGGTACGGGGTTCGTGCTGCCGTCCAAGCTCCCGCTGCCGACGTTCACCGTGCCGGCCTGCTCGCCGTCCTGCGGGCCCACGAGCTCCGCGGCGCTCGCCTACAACTGGAGCACGAGCTACGCGCTCAACGGCACGATCCCGAAGAGCGGGCACAGCTACACCCTCTCGTTCCGCTTCGCGCACCCGTCGTACAGCTCGGACGTGTACAACTACACGGTCGTCCTGCCGGCGGGCTACGCCCTCTCCGCGGGGACCACCGCCCCGGCCCACGCCAAGCTCGTGGGCTCTGGCCCGGGCGGAACGTGGACGAGCTTCACGCTCGTGTCGCTGCCCAGCGCTACGAGCTCCGCGACCGCGACCTTCAACATCGTCAAGACCGCGGGTCTGAGCGCGATCGTCAACATCTCGGCCAAGGAGTTCTACTTCTCCCACCTCAACGTCAACAACTCGACCCGGGGCTCCTACACGGTCGTCCTCGCCGCCGGGGAGAATGCCACGTTCAGCGCCGCGAACTCGATCTTCCCGACAGGGACCAACGGGACGTCGTTCACCTGGAACTTCGGCGACAGCACCCAGAAGACCGTCACGACGCTGACCACCAACCACACCTACACCGCGGCGAACGGAACGAACCCGTGGGTCGGCTCGCTCACGATCATCGGCTCGGGGGGCCACACCAGCACGACCGCCTTCAAGGTCTGGATCCTCTCGACGGCGCCGGTGGCGAAGATCTCCACGAACGCGAGCAGCGCGTGGAAGAAGCCGGGCTACCTGTTCGTCCCGTGGGGGACCTCGCTACGCATCAACGCCGCGCAGTCGACCGTCACGGCACCGAACGTCCTCGCGATCGCCTCGTTCAAGCTCACCGCGAAGAACTTCACCCAGACCCGCAACAACTCGGTGGCCCAGGGAGCCAAGTTCGACGCGAACTGGGCGGTCTCCTTCGGCGGCGGGACCAAGGCAGGAGCAGGTCGCTACGTCGAGTTCTCCACGCTCCTCATCAACGGCACCCACCCGACCGTCAGCGGCTGGGGCTGGGTCTACTACCTCAACCTCACCGTCTGGTCGGGGGTCGGCACCTCGTCCACGGCCACCGCGGTCATCCTCGTGAACGACACGCAGAAACCGGTGGCGTCCATCGAGCTCGACAACGCGGCGGGCGTCGTGATCCCCTCGAGCGGCCTGGTCGAGCAGAAGAACGGCTCGGCGCTCGTGCAGCTCAACGGGGGAGGGTCGAGCGACGGCGGCAACGGCTCGATCGTCGCCTACAACTGGATGATCACCCTCAAGGGCAACACCTCGTTCCCGACCAAGTACGCGAACGAGACCAAGGTGAAGCCGAACGGCAAGTACCCGAGCTTCTGGCTCACCTCTCAGACCAAGCCGTACAACGTCACCCTCACCGTGATGGACGAGAACGGCAACAAGGCGAAGACCTCGAAGACCCTCGCCGTCTCGAAGAACGCGACCCTCCGCCCGATCATGGAGGCGGCGAACCTCACCGGCCCGGCGTCGGTGAGCGAGGGATCGAGCTACACCTACTGGGTGAACATCACCAACGGCGGCGGAGCGAAGGCGATCGCCGACAACGTCACGGTCACCTTCTACGTGCGGGCGCCCAGCGGGACCGGGCCCAAGACGACCATCGCGGGCAGTCCTGCTTCCGTGGTCTACTACGGCTACTCCAACAACTCGAGCAACGCCACGGTCAACGCGACCCCCCTGACCAGCACCAACGGCGTGCTCCCCACGCTCCACACGGGTCTCACCGTTCGGGCCCAGATCACCTGGAACCCGTCCAAGTCCGGCTCCTACGTGCTCTACGCGAACGTCACCGCAACCAACGAGTTCGCCGGGGACTACGGGACGACCAACGTCGCCAGCACCCCGGTGTCGGTGAAGGCGAACCCGACCACCCAGTACATCGAGTACGGGGCGGTAGCCGGCGGGGCGATCGTCGTGATCGCGGTCCTGGTCCTCTACTGGCGCCGGCGCACCCGCCGGGCCACCGCGCCCAAGACGACGACGGGGCGGGGCGGCCTCGAGCGCGGCGGTAAGCGCGACGAGGACGAAGAAGAAGGGGCCTAACGGGGCGACCCGCGCCTTCTCGCCGTCTCCTCCGAGGGAGGGGAAGGCGACCGTCCTCCGCCCGCCGAGCGGGCGGGGGATGGCAACCTTTTCCGGGGGTCCCGGGAGGACAAACGACGGACTCGGAGCCGTACGCCCAAGAGGGCCACGGTCCCGTACCACGTGGATCGGGACGCAGCGATCCTGCTCTCAGCCCCGCCGGGCGAAGGGAACGGAGGACCCGGGCTCAGCCGTAGGGGCCGACCTCGTCCAGGAGGTCGACATGGGAGAGGAGCATCCTTCGGCAGCAGTAGCGCTGGAGCCCGAGGGCATCAAAGACCGCCCCGGCGGGCTCGCCGCGCATCGTCCGCTCGCGGTACTCGTCCCAGTGCTGGCCGATGACCGCCCCGCAGGTGAAGCAGCGGACAGGCACCATCATCGTCACGGTCGTTCCCCTCCACCTAACGGTAGGACTTCTGTCGGCGGCTTCGGGCGCCGCGCCCGCCGGGCCGCTTGGGAAGCTTGCGCCGCGGGTCGCTCACGAGCAGCGTACGATCGTAGTGCTTGAAGGTTTCGCGCAGGCGGTCGTCCTTGAGGTAGGCGATGAGGCCCCGCGCGACGGCGGTCCGGGCCGCAGAGGCCTGCCCGACGACCCCCCCGCCGCTGGTCCGCACGGTGATGTCGACCGACGAGGCGCGATCGCCGATCATGAGGAGAGGCTCCTGGATCTTGCGCCGGAGCAGGTCCGGCTCGACGAAGTCGAGCGGCAGCCCGTTGTAGCGGAAGAGGCCCTGGCCCTTGCGGAAGGTCGCGCGGGCGATCGCGGTCTTGCGCTTGCCCGTGGCCAGGACCACCGCGGGGGCCTTCACAGGCGGGCCCCCAGCAGGCGCGTGATCTCTTCGAGCGTGAGGGGAGGCTCCAGGGTGGGCCCCACCTTGGCAACCGCGATCGTCTCGGCGGTCGCGCCGGTGAGCTCGGGAGGGACCCCGATGTGCACCTCGAGCCGGGAGAGGGCGATCTTCCCCCGCGTCTTGAGGTGCGGGAGCATCCCCCGGACCGTCCGGCGGAAGATGCGGTCCGGGTAGCGGGGAAAATGCGGGCCGGAGCGGACCGAGCCGCGCGCGCGGGCCGCCGTGTAGGTGCTGATGACATCGTGGCGGGAACCGGTGACGACACTGCGCTCGGCGTGCACGACCACGATCGACTCCCCGTTGAGAAGGCGCTTGGCGATGACGCTCGCCGCGCGTCCGAGGACGAGCCCGCTCGCATCGACCACGGTCGCCGCGGGACCGGTGGGCTCTTTGGGCGTTTCAGGCAAGGAGCCGCACCCCCGTCCCGTCCGGATGGGCCTTCACCAGTTCGGCCAGCGTAAGCGCGCTCCCGCCGGCCGCGTGGATCTTGGCACGGGCCTCCGCCGAGTAGGCGAACGCCCCGACCGTGAGATTCTTGGAGAGCGGTCCGTCCGCGAGAAGCTTGCCCGGGACCGCGATCGTCTCGCCGGCCTCGGCGATCCGCTCGAGCTGGCCCACGTTGAGCGGGGCGGCTCCGTGCCGCGCGCGGGCGAGCCGATCGGCGACCGCCCGCCAGATCGGCGCCTGGCCCTGCCGTGCGGCCCGCCGGAGCTCGAGCATCAAGTGACTGAGATGGGGGTTACCCTTACGCCGGCGGCTCGCCATTCGCGGGAGGTGCACGACCCGGGCTCGCGATATAAGCGTTGCCGCGCTCCTCCAAGGACGAAGGGCGCGTCCCCGGGATCCCCGTCGCGCCACGGCGTCCGCGGTGACCCCTTCTTCCGGCGTGCCGGGACGTTCCTGTTGCCGCCAACGATTAAATACGCGCCCCCGCCAAAGGCGCTCGAGGCGCCGCGATGCGCAAGTTCCTTACCGAGCTCCGGGGAAAGACGGTGATGACCAACGATGGCCAGATCCTGGGGATGATCGACAACTTCGTCGTCGACACCCTGAGCGGTGGCATCGCGCACGTCCTCGTCACGCCGAGCGAGGACGTCGAGCAGCGCCTGTTCCAGAGCGACGCGTCGGGCCGGCTGGTGCTCCCCTTCAAGAGCATGCGCGCGGTCAAGGACGTTGTCGTGATGGACATTGGGAAGTGACGGTTCGGGACGGCCGTTCGTCTCCATTGTAATCACCGTCCGCAACGAGGAGCAGCACATCGCCCAGCTCCTCGAGAGCCTCGCTCTCCAGGAGCCGCCGTTCGAGATCGTCCTGGTAGACGCGAACAGCCGCGACGCGACGGTGCCCCTCGCGGAGGCGTTCGCCGCCAAGCACCCGGGGCTGCTGCGCATCGTTGCACGGCCGAGCTCCCGCGGCGGCGGCCGCAACATCGGGGTCCGGGAGGCGCGAGGCGACTTCGTGGCGTTCATCGACGGCGACTGCTTCGCCGATTCGGCCTGGCTCGCCGCCCTCCGCGACCACGCGGGCTCCCGCGCCGTGGTCGCCGGACAGACCGTGACCGTCGGCAAGCCGCGCTACGGGGCGCTCGAGCGCGTCGAGCTCTTCCAGGGGGGCTACGACGTCACCTACCCGTCCTGCAACCTGCTCTACCCGCGCTCGCTCTTCGCGGAGCTCGACGGGTTCGACACTCGCTTCATCACCGCCGAGGACATCGACCTCAACCTGCGGGCCGTCCAGCACGGCGCCTCGATCGTCTACGACGAGCGCGCCGTCGTCTTCCACCACATGCGAGGCAACTTCGTCCGGTTCCTCTACCAGGCGTTCTGGAACGGCTACGGACGCAAGCAGCTCACCGAGAAGCACGGCAACCTCTGGGTGCGCTATCGGCTCCGCCGCCTACTCGCCGGCCAGAAGGGGTTCATCTCCTGGGCGCGCCTGGTCGCCGCCCTCGGCGGCTACGCCTTCCGCGTAATCAAGGGCCGATCGAGCCCGATGCAACCGGTCGCCTCGCCCGGAGCCCCTTCCGAGGGCTAGCTGCGGGTGGGCCCGCTAGTTCGCGCGGAGGAGCTCGGCGACCTTCGCGACCTCGTCCAGGACGCGGTCGACCTCTGCCGACTGGTCGACGACGGCGACGAGGAGCGCTTTCTTGCCGCTGCCCACGATGATCGTCTTGGAGTCCGGACCGTCCACCACGATGCGCTCGGGCGGAGAGCGGTTGAGCTCGGTGTTGGCGGTCGCCGCCGCTCCGAGGATCGTCGCGCACATGATGGCGAAGGTCTCCGTGTAGACCCCGGTCGGCACGTCCGCGTAGAGCACGAGGCCGTCCCGCGAGACGAGGGCAGTGGCGATCCCTGCGATGCGGCTCTTGAGCTCCTTGATCACGGCGCCGACGTTGCCCGAGGCCATCACGGCAGTTCTCCCCTCACAGGTCCTCGACTCGGAAGCGGCATTCCTTCTGTCCGGTGCTGGCGCACGCCTCCTCGGTGCATTTGACGCGCTCCCCCTTAAAGCGTTCGTAGAACTCGCGCAGGATCCCCCGCAGGCGGTGGCAGGTCGCGATGTCGCTCGGGGTGACCTCGATCGACCCGCGCGCGACGACCTCGTGGTCGGAGAACGCGATCTCCTCGACCCATCCGCGCTCGACCAGGATCTTGCCGGCGCGCTCGAAGAAGTGCGCCCGATCCTTGAGGGCCTCCTCGGCCATGTTGCCGCCGATCACCGAGCCTTCCTTGAAGAACAGGCCGTGGCAGGCGTGCGACATCACTCCCTCGTAGAGCTCCTTGATCTGGCGGAGCTCGGTCTGGTCGATCTTGAGCTGGCGTAGCGGCATCGACGCGGCCCGCACCGTGACCTCCCCTATAAAAAGTCCCCCGCCTCGGAAGCGCCCGACGCCCCGGCTAGGCCGGCGCGGGGCCCTCCTTCTCCTCGGCGGTCTTCGGCCCGGCGAGCAGCGTCGCTTCGAGCGAGCCGAGGGCCGCCGTGCGGTCGGTGAGCACGTGCGGCCAAGCGTCGTGGCGGTCGAGAAGGATCCCAAGAAGGCCGGCCCGGTGGGCGGCGCGCACGTCGCTCCAGAGAAGATCGCCGACAAAGACGCTGCGGGAGGCCGCAGCGCCGAGCCGCTCGACGGCCGCGCGGAACGCCTTGGCCTCGGGCACCACCGGTCCGGAAGGCTCGCCCGTGCCGAGGAGGAGCTCCTCGGGGATCCCGGCGCGGTGGAGGAGCCAGCGCGCCGTCTCCGGCGGGAGGTGGGTGAGGATGCCGACCCGGACGTCCCGGGCACGGAGCATCTCGAGCGCGCCCGCCGCGTCCGAGTAGCGCTCGATCTCGCCGGCGGGATGGAGGAACCTGCGGACCACCGCCTGGCTCTCCTCCGCGGGCAGAGGATGGCCGGCGATGGCGTGGAGAGTCGCGGTGAGGTGCTCGTACAGCGCGGCAAGGTCCGCGGGAGGCGCCTGCCCCGTCAGTCCCTGCCAGCGCCGTCGGTCCCAGGCCCGCAGCCGCGAGCGCAGCGCCGCGGCGACCCGACGCTCGCCGAGCAGCGGGCCCTGCGGCCTCCAGGCCCACTGCCAGGCGCGCACCGTGTGGAAAGGGACCAGCACGTCGTCCAGGTCGAAGAGGACGGCTTCGACGGGGCGGTCCCCGAAAGTGAGCGTCACGCTGCTGGGCCCTACGCCCGACCGCTCTTCTGCAGCTCGAGGAGGTCCTCGGTCGAGACCTTCTCGCCCTTCTTGAGGCGGGCCAAGAAGTCCTCCTCGCGCGGCGGCTCGGCAGCCCACGTCGCCGGCGCCCGGCCGCCCCGGGCCGCGTAGAGGAGCTTCTCGATGTCACGGACCTCCTCGATCGCCGCGATGTGCTGGCGGTGCGCCTCGTCGGCCTCCGCCTTCACCTCGATGAGGCGCGCCTGGACCTCGTCGGCCTGGCGGCGGAGCTCGTCGCAGCTCTCGTAGAGCGTGACCATCGCCTCGTGCTCGAGCTGGGCGTCCTCGGCGAGGTGCCCGACCGCCGCGTGGTGCTTCTCCGCCTCCTCGCGCGCCTGCACGAGGTCGGAGAGGGCCTTCTCGACCTCCGGGTTGCTGCGCAGCTGCTGGTCGTTCTCGCGGATCGCCGCCTCGAGCCGCTTCATCTCCTCGATGAGCCGCTTCTCCTGCTCGCCCGTGAGCGCGGTGGTCATGTGGCGGAACTCGAGCTCCTTGAGCTCCTTCTTGAGCCGCCAGACCGGCACGGCCCCCGGCCGCGGGCTCTGCGCCCGGCGCATCGCCAGGGTCTTCTCGGTGAGCTCCTCGAGCCGACGGTTCCACTCCTCGCGGAGCTTCTTCTCCTCCCGCACCTCGGTGTTGAGGCTGTCGCGGCGACGACGGTGCTCCTGGGCCTCGGAACTTCGTGCCCTCAGCTCGTCCAGGATGCGTCCCCGCTCGTCCGCGGCCTCGCGGGCCTGCGCGTTGAGGCGGTCCCGTGTCCCCCGCCACTGGTCGGCGCGGACGTTGGATTCCTCGCGCTTTCGTTCGAGCTCTTCGCTCGGGTCGGTCAAACGGCCACCGATCCGTTCCCCCTCGGGGGGAGCGGGACGCGTTGAGCAGAGCCTTGCGATATAAAGGCTACGAGCCGGCCGCAGCGAGGGGGCCGGCCCCGAGGGTCCAACGGGTTCCCCTGCCGCATCACCCTAATATTCGGGGTCCCGGATGAAACGCCGTGGAGGAGGTCGGCCGCATCTACGGGGACGTCGGTCTGGGCCAGTTCCACCTCCTGCTCGCCCGCCCGGTGGAACGGGGCGACTACGTCGCCGTCGAGGACGAGCTCCACGGCAAGGTCCTCTGCCAGCTCGACGACCTTCGTCGGAAGAGCGACCTCGACCTCGAGCGCGCCGGGGCGCTCGGCAACGGCGAGGCCGGGGCGATCCACGAGAGCCTCCTCGGCGTAGCGCGGATCATCGGCTACCGGGACGCCCAAGGCGTCGTGAAGTGCCCGACGATCCCGTTCCGGTCGGGGGCCCACGTTTTCCTCGCCGAGGAGGAACTCATCGCCGAGGTCCTCGGCCTCAAGCACCACTCGGCGACCGGAGCCTACGTGGGGCTGCTCCGCAACCATTCGCTCAAGGTCGAGCTGGACATCAACCAGCTCGTCCAGCGGCACGTGAGCGTCCTCGCCAAGACCGGCGGCGGCAAGAGCTACCTCCTCGGCGTCCTCATCGAGGAGCTCCTCCGGCACAAGGTCACCTGCGTCATCATCGACCCGCACGGCGAGTACGGCTCGCTGCGCTCGCCCGCGGAGAAGTCTCCCGCGCAGGGCCGCTTCGGCGTCGAGCCGCAGGGCTTCGCCCGCCAGATCCACGAGTTCTCGCCCGACCCGTCGCTCAACCCGGGAGCGAAGCCGCTCACCTTCTCGCTACGCAACACCGACCCGAGGGAGCTCCTCGTCTTCATGGGCCTCACGAACGTGAAGAACTACCTCGGGCCGCTCAAGCAGATGCTCGAGGCCGTCGCCGTGGCGAACCCGGAGTACACCGTCCACGACCTCGTCCGCGCGGCCGAGGCGGCCGAAGGGGCCGTCGCCGAGACGCTGCGCGAGCGGCTCGAGTACGTCGAGCAGACCCGCCTGCTGGGCCCGGTCGGCACGAGCCTTCACGAGCTGGTCGAGGAGGGCGTCGCGACCCTCGTGAACCTGCGGGGGGTCGCGCCCGACGTCCAGGAGCTCGTCGTCGCCCGCATCGCCTCGACCCTCTTCGACAACCGCAAGAAGGGCAAGGTCCCACCCCTCTTCCTCGTCATCGAGGAGGCGCACAACTTCGCCCCTCAGCAGGGGACAGCGACCTGCTCGCGGATCCTCAAGAACATCGCGAGCGAGGGACGCAAGTTCGGCCTCGGGCTCTGCGCCGTCACGCAGCGGGCAGCCCGCATCGACAAGAGCGTGCTCTCGCAGTGCACGACGCAGCTCATCCTCCAGGTCACCAATCCTCTCGACCTCAAGGCGATCGCCCAGTCGATCGAGGGGCTCACCGACGGCATGACCCAGATGATCCAGTCGCTTCCCGTCGGCGTCGCCCTCGTCACCGGGGGCGGCTACCACACCCCGCTGTTCTGCGAGGTCCGCCCCCGCGCGAGCCGCCACGGCGGGGAGAGCGTCCAGATCGTCGCGGCGTAGCGACCGAGCGCGAGGGCGGCGCCGGCGGTCCCGGCCCCTTAGGGCCGGTCTACGCGGTGCCGAGGCTCTGGAGGTAGCGCGTCAGGAGCCGCACGCCGAAGGCGGTGGCGCCGGGGTTCATGTACGCCGGCTGGAACTTGCGCGTCGTCACCGTCGTGTAGGCCGGCCCGGCGATGTCGAGGTGGGCCCACGGCACGGGGGTGACGAACGTCTCGAGGAACGCGGCGGCGGTGAGCATGCCTGCGACACGGATCTCGGTCGAGTTGCGCACGTCGGCGACCTCGCTCTTCACGAGCTCGCGATGGTAGTCGGTGAGCGGCATCCGCCAGACCGGCTCGCCGGTCTGGGCCGACGCCGCCAGGAGCCCCTCGGCCAGGGCGTCGTCGGTGCTCACGAGGCCGGCCGTGTCGTCACCGAGCGCGATGACTTCGGCTCCCGTCAGGGTGGCGAGGTCGATGACGGCATCCGGGCGGTACTTCTGCACGACGTAGCCGAGCCCGTCGGAGAGGACGACCCGGCCTTCGGCATCGGTGTTGAGGATCTCGATGGTCTTGCCGTTGAACGTCCGCACGACGTCCCCCGGACGGTAGGCGTGGCCGCTCGGAAGGTTCTCCGCACAGCAGAGAACCCCCACCACCCGCGTCGCCACCTTGAGGAGAGCGGCGGCCCGGAGGATGCCGAGGACCGCCACCGCCCCGGACTTGTCGAACTTCATGTTCGCCATCTCGGCGGCGGGCTTGATCGAGATGCCTCCCGAGTCGAAGGTGATCCCCTTGCCGACCACCGCGACGGTCCGGCCCCGGCGGCCGTCCCCGGGATACTCGATCGTGATCATCCGTGGCGGGTGGACGGAGCCGCCGCCGACGGCGAGGATCCCCCCGCAGTGCATTTGCGCGAGGGCCTTCTCGTCGAAGACCGTCACCTTGAGGCCGAACTCCTTGCCCAGAGCCCGTGCCTCCTCGGCGAGCCGCTCGGGGGTCGCGGTGTCGGCGGGAAGGTTGGCGATCTCCCGCGTCCAGAGGACGTTCTCGCAGAGGAGGGCCTCGGTCTCGACCTCCCGCTTGAGCGTGCGCTCCTCGCGCGAGAGCTCCTCGCCGAGGTGGAGGGCGACCTCCTCCACGTTGCCTTCCCCGGAGGTCTTGTACTTGACGAACTGGTAGGCGCCGAGCACGGCCCCGTCGACGAGGGCTCGGCCCGCTACGGCGGCGTCGATCGACCCGGCGACGAACGTGGGAAGGCGGAAAGAGAGCGTGCGCGCGGCCTTGCCGCGAAGGGCCCGCACGACCTCCGCCGAGGCGCGGCGGAGCCTCTCGGCGGTCAGCGCCCCCCGGGGGCCCAGCCCCACGATCGCGAGGCGGCCGGCGCTTCCCCCACGGTGGAAGACGGTGAGCTCCTTGGCCTTTCCCTTGATCTCGTGACGGTTCCAGGCGGCGCTGAGCGCCCCGTCCAGCGCCTTGTCCTCGCGGGCGAGCGACTCCGGGAGCGCCTGCTCCGAGCCTTCGCGTTCGAACAGGCCGCTCGCGACGACGTCGACGTGCGTGTCGACCGCGTCGCGCCGCTCGACCCCGACCTTCATCGGGTCCGCCGGACTAGAACGAGGGCCGGACTTTCTGTCGGTCGATGCGGATCCCCGCCGGGGTGACGGCGAGGAGGTTCTTCGCGATGCCGGCAACGTCGCCTCCCGTATCCTTCGCGACGTTCTTGAGGTCGACGCTCATACGCTTGACCGCCATCTGATCGTTCGCGATCGACGTGTAGTCGAGAAGCACGATGTCTCCCTGGTAGGCGTACTTGGAGACGGTGTGGAGGTCCTCGAACCTCAGGATCTCGGCCAGCCGGACGGTGCCGCGCGCGCCCGCGAGCGCCCCGGCCTCGTCCTCGAACTGCATGGCGCCGAGGTCGAGGAACGACCCCTCTTCGAGCGTGTCCGAACCGTGGTGCCGCCTGAGGATCCCGCCTTTCTTCATCATGGAGGAGTGCCCCCGTTCGCACCGCTCGACGGCGGGGTCGCTTCTTAAGCCTATGGCTCGAGAGGACCGGCGTCTCCCCTCGGAGCCGGCGACCGCCGTCCCGCCGGTGTGAGGCCGGGGAACCTGAGGCAGAAGGTCACGCGGTAGACATCCTGGCCGTTCTTCCGGCCGAAGAGGCTCGCCGATTCGGTGACCTCCGCCTCGAAGCGCGAGCGCGCGAGGCGGGCGAGCCCGCGTGCGGCCAGCGTGTCGCTGCAGTAGACGTCAAAGCCCTCGGGCAGCTCTTCGCTCCAGGAGACGGCGCGGCGCACGTCGGCGCGCGCCTCGCCGAGGAGCGTCTCCCAGCGCTGGGCGAGTCGCTCCTTGAGCTCGCGGGGCCGCTTGGTCCGCGGCCCGGCCGCCCCCCTCAGCTGGAGGATGGCGGTGTAGTAGTGGCCGCTCTTGCGTCCGCACGTGGTGCAGGTCTGCGCCGTCAGACGGACCGAGAGCGGCACCTCCACGGTCCGCTCGACGCCGCGGAAGACGATCCTCGCCCGGCCGACCATCTCGCGGACGGTCGGACCGGCCAGGCGCTCCTCCCAACGGACCTCGCGCAAGCCGACCTCCGGATGGATGCGGAGGAACGGGGCCAGGTCCTCGGCCGAGAGAGCTGTCGGGGCGCCGAACCGCTCCCATCGCGCTCCCACGCGTCGGGCCCCGCACTGGGGGCAGAGGACGACCTCCCCGCGCTGGGGGGCGTCCACGAGCACGGTCCGGTCCGCCGCGCACTCCGCGCAGACCCCGTCGACGAGCTCGCGGCCGGTGCGGCCGCAGACGACGCAGAACTCCTCCGATCCCACCCTACGCTCCTCGGGAGGTCATCCCGGCATGGCGAAGATCTCGGCGTGGGGGACCCCCCCGAGGGTCGTCGTTCCTCCGCGCTGGATGTGACCGCCCTCCTCGGCGATCTTGAGGACGCGGGGCCCGAGGAGGTTGGCGACCGTCGCGCGCTCGAGGGCCCAGAGAAGCTCCTCCTTCGAGACCCGACGCTCGCCGTAGAAATGGCTCGATACCGTCACGGTGCCTCCCTGGGAGCCCACGGGGAGCTTGCGGCCGAGCAGCTCGGCGTCGCACGCGGCCACGACGAACTCGGCGCGGACCTTGTGGATCCGCATCACGACGCCGTCGTTCGTCCCCCCGTTCCCCTCGTCGGCCACCAAGGCGGTCCCGGTTTCCGAAGGCGGCGACGGGCATATATGGGCGTCCGAGGGGGGCCGGCGGCTCAGAATCGGGTCAGCTGGAACTGGTCGGTCCTCGCCTCGTAGACCTCGCCCTGGTTGATGAGCGAGGAGAGGAGCGCCTCGGCGCGGTTGCGCGCGATCCCCTTCTTCTCCACGGCGGTCACGAACTCCTCCCGCGAGAAGTGCCCGCCGGGACCGGCCTGGAGCTCGTGCATGGTGGCGCGGGCGGTCTCGAACTGCTCCCGCTGGTGGTGGCTCGTGCCGGTCTGGGTGATGTCGATGTCGATCCGGCCGTCGGAGGTCATCGCGACGCGGGTGAGGTAGTTCTCCATGATGCGTACGGCACGCTGCGCGTCCTCGGGGCGGACGACCTCCGAGAGGCGGGCACGGGCCGCCGCCTCGCTCATCCGGACGAGCGCCTCGAGCTGTCGGGCAGTGATCGGTACCGGAGCGTTCGGGTCCTCTCCCTGGCGACGGACCCTCACGTAGAAGTCCTCCATGACACTGAGCGACTCCTCCGAGAGCCGGGGGCGGACCCGCCGGCGCGCGTAGGCGATGTACTTCTTGAGCAGGTCCGGCGCGAACGGCGGGTGCACTTCCTCCGGGGAGTAGCCGCCGTCCTCGCGATGGGAGGCGAGGATCCTGCCCGCAAGGTGCCGGTCGCGGTTCTGGTCGGGCTGGTCGCGGATGGAGAAGATGACGTCGAACCGCGAGAGCAGCGTGGGAGGAAGGTCGATCTGCTCGGAGATCGACCGGTCGTTGGTGAAGCGGCCGAGCTTCGGGTTCGCCGCGGCGAGGACCGGGCAGCGGGCGTTCAGCGTCGAGGTGATGCCCGCCTTGGCGATCGAGACGGTCTGCTGCTCGAGGGCCTCGTGCATCGCCGAGCGGTCCTCGCTCGTCATCTTGTCGAGCTCGTCGATGACCGCCATCCCGCCGTCGGCGAGCACGAGCATGCCGGCCTCGAGCGCCCAGCGCCCTCCGGCGAAATCGTCCTTGACCGCGGCGGCGGTGAGGCCCGCGGCGGTCGCCCCCTTGCCGCTCGTGTAGATCCCCCGCGGCGCCACGCCCGCCACGTAGCGCAACAGCTGGCTCTTCGCCACCCCCGGGTCGCCGACCAGGAGGACATGGATGTCGCCGCGGACCCGGATGCCGTCGGCATGCGTCTTCATGACGCCGCCGAAGAGCTGCAGCGCGATCGCCTCCTTCTCCTGCTCCATCCCCTTGATGGTCGGGGCGAGGGAGAGCACGATCTTGTCGACGACGGTGGGGTCGTCGCGGAACGTCTCGAACAGCGCGGCCTCTTCCGGAGCGACCTCGATCTCGCTGTACTCGAGGCTCTTCGACTCGAAGGAGAGACCCACCAGCATCACGTCGAAGGTGGTGTTGCGCACCACCCCGCCCCGCGACGCCGTCGCCCGCTGGAAGCTCTTGAGGACCCCGTTGAGGACGACACGGTTGCCCGGCAGCACCCGGCCCGTGAGGTCCTCGGTCAGGAGGACGGAGAGGCCCTGCGGGTGGGCGCCGTGCTTGAGCGACTCGGGATGCTCCTGCACCTCGATCCGCTGGGCGTCGACATAGGTCGACTCCTCGGCAACCAGGCGAAAGCGCGTCCGTCCGAGGGTCTTGCCGCAGCCTCCCTGCGCCTCGGGGCACTCGAGCGGCTCGCGAAAGACGAGAGAGGACTCGTCCTGCGGCTCGTGGAACTTCACGCGGCAGGCGACGCACTCGAAGACGGCGTCGCGGATCTGCGGACGGACCTCGGTCACGCGGCGGACGATCCCGTCCACGGCGACCAGCCGGTTGAGGTCGGTCTCGCGGATCGCCCGGACGAGACGGTGCGAGGTTGGGGGAAGGTCGATCACACGCAGGCGGAGCCCTTCGGCCTCCGGCCCGGCGACCGGCAGGAGGTCACGCATCGCGCGGACCCCCGCGTCGACGAGCTCCTCGGGACGGTCGAGAAGGAGGTCGGCGAGGTGGGTGTCGCTCCCGTCGATGGTCGTGAACGATATCTCGAGCGAGCGCTCCTCGGGGAACCGGTCGAAGATCTGCAGGATCCTCGGACGGAGACCGGCCTCCTCGAGGACGGCGCTCCAGCGGCTCTGCAGCTCGGGCGGGGCGGGGAGCGACCTGCGTGCCGCGACCATCCGTCCCCCTACGGCTCCAGCCGGTAGCGGTCGCGCGGGAACAGGCGGCTCTCCCGGATGTTGGCGAGCCCGGCAAGTGCCTGGACCAGTCGGTCGATCCCCAGCCCCCATCCGCCGTGCGGGGGCATCCCGAAGCGGAACGCCTCGAGATAGCCGGCGAACTTCGAAGGGTCGAGCCCTGCGGAGAGGAGGTTCGCCTGGAGGCGGTCGGGGCGGTGCTCCCGGGGCCCTCCGCTCGCGATCTCAAGGCCCTTGTAGCCGAGGTCGAAGTAGCCGGTCTTCGTGGGGTCGTCGTCCCGGCGCCACGCGTAGAACGTCTGGGCCTTGACGACGGTCGGATAGTCGGTGATGAAGTAGAACGACGCCCCGAGCTCCTTGCCTATCCTGTCGCCGATCGCCTTCTCCTCCTCGGTGCCGAAGTCGCTCTCGGCTCCGGGGCGGCCGAGCCATTCCTCGCAGGTCGCGAACGGGATTCGCGGGAACGGTGCCTTGACCTCGGGAACGGAAGCCGCGAGGGGGTTCTTCGCCTCCTCGAGGGCCCGTCGGCAGGAGCCCACGGCGTCCACCACGATATCCTCGAGGAGCCCACGGAGCTCCTCCGCGCCGTCGAGGTAGCCGACCTCGGCGTCCAGGCTGGTGAACTCGGTGATGTGGCGGACGGTGTCGGAGGGCTCGGCGCGGAACGCCGGGGCGATCTCGAAGACCCGCTCGAGGCCGGCTCCGATGAGCATCTGCTTGTAGAGCTGGGGGCTCTGCGCGAGGTAGGCCGGCGCGCCGAAGTAGTCGATCGTGAAGAGGGTGGCGCCGCCCTCGGCTCCTTGGCGGAGGAGCTTCGGGGTCTCGACCTCGAGGAAACCGCGCTGGACGAACGCGGCGCGAAAGCCGGCGAGCAGCCTGGCCCGCAGCTCGAAGATCGCCCGGACCCCCGGCTTGCGAAGATCGAGGACACGGTGGTCGAGGCGGGTCGGCAGTTCGGCGCCGACCTTGTCGACCACGCCGAGGGGCAGGGGGACCTCGGCTCGGGAGATCACCGACACCCGGTCCGGAAGGAGCTCCACGCCGCGGTGGGCCCGCTCCGAGCGGCGGACGGTCCCTTCGACCTCGACCACCGACTCGCGAGGGGTCTCTTCGAACAGCCGAAAGAGCTCGGGCGGACTCGTCCCCTTCTTGAGCGTGACCTGGGTGGTGCCCGAGACGTCGCGCACGAGGGCGAAGGCGACCCCGCCGAGGGTCCGGTACTCCTCGAGATGGCCCGCGACGCGGGCGGCCTCGCCGTCCCGCCCGAGGAGCTCACGCGAGAGCCGGCGAGGCAGCGGCAGGGGAAGGAACCTCCTTGTGGGCTAGGGCGGCCTGGACGAGGGCGAGGTAGAGCGGATGGGGCGCCTCCGGACGGGAGAGGAACTCGGGGTGGTACTGCACCCCGACGAAGAACGGATGGTCCGCTAGCTCGAGAGCCTCGACCCGCCCGTCGACGGTCCGGGCGGAGACGGTGAACCCGGCGGCGGCGAAACGGTCGAGGTACTTCGGGTTGATCTCGTAGCGGTGGCGGTGTCGCTCCCAGAGGTCGGTCTTGCCGTAGATCTCGGCGAGCTTGGAGCCGGGGGTGAGCAGGACCCGCTGCGCGCCGAGCCGCATCGTCCCCCCGAGCTCGGAGAGCTCCTTCTGCTCCTCGAGCAGGGAGACGACCGGCTCCGGGGTGGCCGGGTCGACCTCCGTGGTATTCGCCGCGGCGACGCCGAGGGCGTTGCGCGCGAACTCGACCGCGGCCATCTGGAAGCCGTAGCAGACACCGAGGTAGGGGATCTTCGCCGTGCGGGCGAGGGCGATGGCACGCATCTTCCCCTCGACACCGCGGGCTCCGAAGCCGCCGGGGACCAGCACGGCGTCCGCCTGCTCGATCCGGGCGACGATCGCCGGGTTTCTCGGTATGTCCTCCGAGTCGTACCAGTGAAGGCGGATCCCGACCCCCAGGCGCCCCTGGCAGTGGTGGAACGCCTCGGCATGGGAAAGGTAGGCGTCGCGAAGCTCGGTGTACTTGCCAACGACCGCCACGTCGATCGGGGTCTCCGCGCGGCGGTACGTCGCGAGGTACTCCTTCCACGAGGAATGGTCCGGCGGCCGGTCGGGGAGGTTGAGCAGGCGGGCGAGCAGGGGGCCTACCCCCTCGGCCTCGAGGACGAGCGGGACCTCGTAGATGATCGACTGGTCGGGGACGGAGACGACCGCCTCGGGAGGGACATCGCAGAAGAGCGAGATCTTTGCCTTGATGTCGGCGGTGAGGGGAGCCGGGCCTCGCGCGACGATGAGGTTGGGACGGA
This sequence comes from Thermoplasmata archaeon, assembly GCA_021817605.1. GTDB lineage: Archaea > Thermoplasmatota > Thermoplasmata > Lutacidiplasmatales > UBA184 > Lutacidiplasma. The sequence goes on from JAKAUN010000015.1 coordinate 65,938, forward strand.
TCCCGATCGCACGGAGCTCGCGGACCGAGTGCTGCGTCGGCTTGGTCTTCGCCTCGCCGACCGGTCCGACCACGGGAACGAGCGTGGTGTGAACGAACGCCATGTGCCCTTCCCCCAGCTCGTAGGAGAGCTCGCGCAGCGCCTCGAGGAAGGGCATCGACTCGATGTCGCCGACCGTGCCGCCGACCTCGACCAGGACGACCTCCGCGCCCGCCGCCTCCGCGACCTCGCGGATCGACCTCTTGATCTCGCCGGTGACGTGGGGGATGATCTGGACCGTGTTGCCGAGGTAGTCGCCGCGACGTTCCTTCTCGATGACGGAGCGGTAGATCTTCCCCGTGGTCAGGTTGTGGCTGCCCGAGAGGCTCTGCCCGAGGAACCGCTCGTAATTGCCAAGGTCGAGATCCGCCTCGGTCCCGTCGTCCAGCACGAAGACCTCCCCGTGCTGGTACGGGTTCATCGTTCCCGCGTCGACGTTGAGGTACGGGTCGATCTTGACGATGGTGACGGAGATCCCCCGAGCCTTCAGCAGCCGGCCGAGCGACGAGGTCGTGATCCCCTTTCCAAGGCCGGAGATCACCCCTCCGCTAACGACCAGAACCTTCATGCAACGAGCATCCCGCGGCTCGTAGCGGACTTTGAGCATAAAGGCTTGCGAGCGGTTTTCGCCCGCGGCAGGGCAGAACGCTCTTCCCCCGGCCGCGTCGGGCCTAGAGCGGCCGACGACGGCCGGAGGCGTCGCGATGGAACCGCCCGAAGTCCTCCGCGGAGGCGAGCTGGCGGTCGGTGAAGACCGGCCCGTCCACGCAGACGTGGAACGGACCGAGGGCGCACGCGTCGCACATCCCCAGGGCGCACTTCATGTGGCGCTCGACCGAGCAGCGGACCGGCAGCCCGACGGCGCCGGCAGCCGAGACCACCTTGCGCATCATCACCTCGGGACCGCAGGTCCACACGGCGTCGAACGACCCCTCCCTGAGAAGCCTCTCCGCCGGGCCCGTGACGAACCCTTTCTCGCCCGCCGACCCGTCGTCCGTGGCGAGGACGAGCCGCGCTCCCATCGCCTCGAACCGCTCCCGGAAGAGCAGCTCCGGGGCGGTCGTCGCGCCGAGGGCTACCGTCACCTCACCGCCCAGTGCCCGCGCCGCCTCGACAGCAGGGGCCAGCACGGCGGAGCCCGAGCCGCCCGCGACGACCAGGATCCGACGCGGGGTCGGGTCGAAACAGTTGCCGTAGGGGCCCCGGATCCCGATCCGCTGGCCCGGGGCGATCCCCAGGGACCTCCGGGTGGTCTCGCCCATCGCCTTGATCGTGACTCCCTTGAGGGTTCCTCGGGTGTAGGAGAGCGACATCGGCAGCTCGTCGTCGTCGGGCAGCCAGACCATCACGAACTGGCCCGGTGAGGCGTCGGGCTCGTAGCGGAAGCGCAGCGTGACCGTGGTCGGGGTCTCCGCCACCCTCTCCTCGACGCGGACGACGGCGCGCACGCCTCGCCCGAGCGGACGGCGCCTATTAGGCCCGCGGCGTCACGCCGGTGACGCGGCGCCTCGTCCCGCTCCGCGATGGGCGAGCCCGACGGCCTCCCGCGCGCTTCCCAGGCCGAGCTCGTCCAGGAGGACCGAGAGACCGGAGGCGAGACGCCCGAAGACGCCGATCCCCTCGAACGCCACCGCGGTACCGACCTCGACCGCGCGCGCCCCGGCCATGAGGTACTCCAGGGCGTCCTCGGCCGTGGAGATCCCGCCGACACCGACGAGGGGGATCGAGATCCGTGAGAAGATCTGGTAGACGCACGCGAGGCCCACCGGCTTGATCGCCCTCCCGCTGAGCCCGCCGAGACCGTGCGCAAGGACCGGTCGGGCGAGGCGCACGTCGATCGCGAGGGCCCGCACGGTGTTGATGGCACTGACCGCGGAGGCCCCGGCCCGCTCGGCCGCCTCGGCCAGCGCTGCGGGGTCGGAGGTGTTGGGAGTGATCTTCGCGATGACCGGGAGCCGAACGGCCCGGACAACCTCCCTCACTATGGCCCCGACTTCCGCGGGGGTCCCGCCGACCTCCGTGCCGTAGCCTTCCGCGTGCGGGCAGCTCAGGTTGAGCTCGAGGGCCGCCACCCCGGTCGCGGCCATCTTCCGTGCGAGGTCGGCAAACTCGCCGGGGTCGGCGCCGAAGATCGATCCGATCACGGTCGCGCCGGCGGCCCGCGCCGCGGCGATCTCCTGCGGGTACTCGTCGATCCCGGGATTTGGGAGCCCCATGGCGTTGAGCAGGCCCCAGCCGTCGTAGCTCTCGATCGTCGGGTTGGGGTACCCCGGGCGCCCCACCGAGCCGATCGATTTGGTCACGACGCCGCCGGCGCCGGCACGATGGGCGCCGGCGAGCGACTCTCCGCTCTCCCCCCAGACCCCCGAGGCGAGCAGGAACGGGTTCCGCAGCCGGAGGCCCGCCAGGTCCACCGAGAGATCCGCCACGGCCCCGCGCGACGGGAGCGTGACTTATTAAATCGGCTCGCCCCGAGGACCCTTGGCCATGCACCTAGACCGCCTGACCGACGCGGCGCGCACCGCGGTGGAGACGGCGTTCCAGAAGGCCTCGGAGCTGCGGCACGCCGCGGTCGAGCCGGAACACCTGCTTCTCGCCCTGCTCTCCCCGACGGAGGCGCCGTCGGTTGCCCTCCTCAGGGGCCTCGGGGTTCCCGTCGACCGGCTGGCCGAGCGGCTCGAGCAGCTGCTCGCCGGCCGGCCGACGGCGGACCACGTCGCGCCTTCCGACCAGTACCTCTCCCGGGCCCTTAGCCAAGCGATCGAGGCGGCCGAGTCCGAGGCGACAGGTCGCAAGGACCGCTACACCACCGTCGACCAGCTGCTTCTCGGGCTGCTCTCCGTCGCCTCGCCGGCCCGCGACCTCCTCGAGGAGTTCGGGGTCCGTCGCTCCGCGCTCGAGGCAGCGGTCGCGAGCGTCCGCGACCGCACCTCCCCCGTCGAGAGCCGGACGGAGGAGGCCCAGTACCAGGCCCTCGAGCGCTACGGGCGCGACCTCACCGCGATGGCGCGCGAGCGCAAGCTCGATCCGGTGATCGGCCGCGACGAGGAGGTGCGCCGCGTCCTCCAGATCCTCTCCCGCCGCACCAAGAACAACCCGGTTCTCATCGGAGACCCCGGCGTGGGAAAGACCGCGATCGTCGAAGGGATCGCGCAGCGGATCGTCGCGGGGGACATCCCCGACTCGCTGCGCGACCGTCGGATCGTCGCGCTCGACCTCGGCGCGCTGCTCGCCGGAGCGAAGTTTCGCGGCGAGTTCGAGGAACGGATCAAGGCCGTCCTCAAGGAGGTCGAGCGCTCCGAGGGAGGGGTCGTCCTGTTCATCGACGAGCTCCACACGCTCGTCCACGCAGGGGCTACCGAAGGCGGCTCGCTGGACGCCTCCAACCTGCTGAAGCCGGCGCTCGCACGCGGCACCCTCCATTGCATCGGGGCCACCACCACCCAGGAGTACCGTCGCTACATCGAGAAGGACGCGGCCCTCGAGCGGCGGTTCCAGCCGGTGCCGGTGAGCGAGCCGACCGTCGAGGACACGATCTCGATCCTGAGGGGCCTCAAGGAGCGCTACGAGCTCCATCACGGCGTCCGCATCCTGGACGCCGCGCTGGTCGCCGCGGCGACCCTTTCGGCGCGGTACCTTTCCGACCGGCACCTTCCCGACAAGGCGATCGACGCGGTGGACGAGGCGGCGTCGGGCGTCCGTCTCGCGCTCGACTCGCGTCCGAGCGAGCTCGACCAGCTCTCCCGTCGCATCCGCCAGCTCGAGATCGAGCGGGCCGCGCTCAAGAAGGAGGCCGACCCGGCGAGCCGCGAGCGGTTGGCGGCGCTCGAGCGCGAGCTCTCCGGGCTCAGCGAAAAGGAGACCGGACTCGAAGCTCAGTGGGAGCGCGAGCGCGCGCAAGTCGAGAAGGTGCGCACGGTCCGTGCGGAACTCGACCGAGCGCGGGCCGAGGAGGAACGCGCCGAACGCGCCGGGGAGCTCGAGACGGCGGCGCGGCTTCGCTACGGCACCGTCCCCGGGCTCGAACAGGAGCTCACGAAGCTCTCCCCGGCCGACTCCCGCGGCGGAGGCGCGATGCTGCGCGAGGCCGTCGACGAGGAGGACATCGCGCGCGTCATCGCCAAGTGGAGCGGGGTCCCGGTGAGCCGGATGCTCGCCGGCGAGAAGGAGCGGCTCCTCCGCATGGAGGACGAGCTCCACGCCCGCGTCATCGGGCAGGACGAGGCGGTCGAGGCGGTCGCCAAGGCGGTGCGCCGAGCCCGCTTGGGGCTCGGGGACCCGAACCGCCCGATCGGTGTCTTCCTGTTCGTGGGTCCGACCGGGGTGGGCAAGACCGAGCTCGCGAAGGCGCTGGCGGCGTTCCTGTTCCACTCCGAGCGGGCGCTCGTTCGCATCGACATGAGCGAGTACATGGAGAAGCACACGGTCGCGCGCCTGGTCGGCGCGCCGCCCGGCTATGTCGGCTACGAGGAGGGCGGCCAGCTCACCGAGGCAATCCGGACGAGGCCGTACACGGTCGTGCTCTTCGACGAGGTGGAGAAGGCCCACCCGGACGTGGTGAACGTGCTGCTCCAGATGATGGACGACGGACGCCTCACCGACGGGCAGGGACGCACCGTCGACTTCCGCAACACGCTCCTCATCCTCACCTCGAATCTAGGCACCGAGGAGCTCGCCGGGACGACGGGGGAGGCCGAGCGGCGTGCGGTGGTCGACCGCGCCCTGCGCGGGCACTTCCGGCCCGAGTTCCTCAACCGACTGGACGAGGTCGTCATCTTCCGCGAGCTCACCGAGAAGGAGATCGGCCTCATCGTCGACCTCCAGCTCGCCCAGGTCGAGCAGCGGCTCGCCGACCGGCGGCTCACGCTCAAGGCATCGGAGGCCGCGAAGAAGCTGCTCGCTGCCGAGGGGTTCGACCGCGACTTCGGCGCGCGGCCCCTCAAGCGCACGATCCAGCGCAAGGTCGTCGACCCTCTTACCCGTCGGCTCCTTGCCGGCGAGGTGGCCGACGGCTCCGAGGTCGACATCGGCGTCAAGGGCGGCGAGGTAACGCTGACCCTCCGCCCGGCGCGGGGAGGGTAGGACACCCGTGGCTCCCTCCCTCACGGTCGCGGTGGTCGGATCGAACGGGGCCGCCCGCGAGCTCGGCAAGAAGGGAACCGCGTCGGACCTGACGCTGTACAACGACGTCCACGAGACCCACGCTCTCACGCTGGTCGAGCCGACGGGGTTCCCGGAGAAGCTCGCGCCCCTGCTCAACGCTCTCGCGATGGCCGACCACTGCCTTCTCCTGGTCCCCGAGCTCTCGCGCGGCCTCGCCGAGGCGGTCGCGGTGGTCGAGCTCACCGAGCTGCCGGTGACGATCGCCCGCGGCCCGGCGGTCGGGGATGCGGAGCTCTCCCGGGCGCTCAAGGGAAGCCGGCTCGACACGGCGCCCCGGGTCGGGTTCGACACGCCCAGCCTGCGGGCGAGCCTGAGCGGCCTCTCCGCGGCGCCCCGCGAGGGTCCGGTGAGCGTGGTCCTCGACCACGCCTTCCCCGTGAAGGGCGTCGGTGCGGTGGCGCTCGGGCTCGTCCGCCAAGGCACCCTCAAGGCCCACGACCGCCTGCAGCTCTGGCCGACGCCCAAGATCGTCGAGGTCCGCTCCCTCCAGGTCCACGATGTCGACCGCAAGGAGGTCTCCGCCGGCGAGCGCGTCGGCGTCGCCCTCCGAGGTGTGGAGGCTGACGAGCTCGAACGCGGCCAGGTCTTGGCGCCGGAGGGCTCCCTTACGGCGGACGCCGAGCTCACCGGAGGGCCGCTTCTCCGCTGCCGCTACTACCGAGGGGACGCCGGGGTCGGCGCAAAGTTGCATGCCTCGGTGGGACTCCAGGTCGTCCCGGCCCAGCTCGAGGAGTTGGGCCCCACCGGTCTCAAGCTGCTCGCAGACCGCCCGGTCGTCCACGCCGCCGGCGAACGCGCTTACCTGCTCGACCTCTCTGTCCCCGCCGGACCACGAATCGTCGGCGCAAGCGTGCTCACGCGCTGAGCGCGCAAGGCAGAACGGAGGGACGGGTCGTGCCCGCAACGCTGTCCCGAGCGGCGCCGGATTTTCGTGCGCCGGGCCCGAAGCGACCGCCCGCGCCCGAGGGGCGAGCCGGACCGAGGCCGGCCCAGGCGCCCGCGTGCGATCGGACGAGCAAGGGGGAGAGGGTAGAGTCCGGTTCCCGCGCTAGGCGAACATCGTGACGGACTCCTTACGGAGCTCCTCCTCCCCGACGACCTTTTCGATCGCCCGGTCGAAGTCCGACATCGTCACGCTGTCGCGTTCCTCACGGATCGCCCACATCCCGGCTTCGGTGCAGATCGCCCGGATGTCGGCTCCCGTCGCGCTCTCGCATCGTCCGGCGAGCGCCTCGAAGTCGATCGGCTCCCGCAGGGCCATGCCGCGGCTGTGTATCTTGAAAATCTCCACGCGCCCGGCAAAGTTGGGGACCGGCACCTCGATGATGCGGTCAAAGCGGCCGGGCCGCAGGAGGGCGTCGTCCAGGATGTCCGGGCGGTTGGTCGCGGCGATGATCTTGACGTTGGAGAGAGGCTCGAAGCCGTCCATCTCCGCGAGCAGCTGCATGAGGGTCCGTTGGACCTCGCGGTCGCCGCTCGTGGCGACCTCGAGGCGCTTTGCCCCAATCGAGTCCACCTCGTCGATGAAGATGATCGTCGGCGCCTTCTCCCGGGCGAGCTGGAAGAGTTCTCGCACCAGACGCGCCCCCTCGCCGATGTACTTCTGGACGAGCTCGCTACCGACCAAGCGGACGAAGGTCGCGTTGGTGTGGTGGGCGACGGCCTTGGCGATGAGCGTCTTGCCGGTTCCCGGCGAACCGATGAGGAGCACTCCCTTGGGGGGGTCTACGCCGACCTTCTGGTAGAGCTCCGAACGCAGGAGCGGGTACTCGACCGCCTCGCGGATCTCCCGGATCTGCTCGGAGAGCCCTCCGATCTTCTGGTAGGAGACGTCCGGCTTGTCGACGATCTCGCTTGCCGTGACCAGCGGGTCGAGCGACGCGGGCAGCACCCCCATGACCGCGAGGGTCTGCTTGTTGAGCGCGACCCGGCTCCCGACCGTGATCTTCCCGTGCTCGACGCTCTCGGCCGAGTTGACGACAAAGTCCGGGCCCGTCGACGATTTGACGATGACCCGGCCGTCGGTGAGGACGTCACGGACGCTCCCGACAATGAGCGGAGGATACCTCAGGCGGTCGAGCTCCGTCTTGAGCCGCTTGACCTCGCGCTGGAGACGCAGGATCTCGGCCTCCATGTAGTGACGCTCGCTCTCTACGCGCTTGATCGCCTCGGCGAGCTGCGTGTTGCGCAGCTCCAGGAAGTTCACGCGGTCAAAGGACTCGTGCTGGGGCGCGACCGGAGAGTCAGGTTCGCTCATGGATGGTGATCGCTCGGTCGTGACGGCTACCCTTCTTCACTAGACAAGGTGGCTTATAAGTAGTAGACCGTCGGGCGGCGTTCGGGTGCGACGGTGGCCCCCCAGCGACCCACGCAAAGCCGGGCGTTCGCTCCCTGCCATGTCACCGGTATCGTCCTGCCGGAGACCTCCGCGCGGGATCCCCGGGCCCGGGGATCGCGGGGTGCCGGGCTCGTCCTTCGTCTCGGGGTGACCGCGATCGCTCGGCTCGCTCCGGCCTCCCGCTTCTCGCTGAGGCTGGAGGGGCCGTTCGCCTCCGATCTGGCAATCTCGCGCGAGGTCGCCCGACGGCTCGCCTACGGGTCCCGCGGCCGCCTCGCGATCCGCCTTGAGCACGATCTGCCCATCGGCCAGGGATTCGGCACCAGCGCCGCGGGGGCGCTCGCGACCGCCCTCGCGGTCGCGCCGCTTGTCGGCAGGGAAAGGCCGCAGGCCGTGGAGGTAGCTCATCTCGCCGACCTCTTCGGTGGAGGGGGGCTCGGTGGGGTCGCTGCCATTTTGGGCGGAGGCCTCGAGGTCCGTCGCCGGGCCGGTCTCCCTCCGTTCGGCGAGATCGTCCGACGCGGCCATCCCGGCGCGCTTCTCGTCGGCACCGTCGGGCCGCCGCTCCCCACCCCCCGCCTCCTTGCCGACCCCAAGCTCCTCGGTCGCCTGCGAGGCGCCTCCGCTCTCTTCGAGCCGCTCCTTCACCGAGCCGACCCGGCGACCTTCTGGGATGTTGCCGAGGAGTTCACCTCCCGAGCCGGGCTCTGCCCCCGCCCTCTCGGCACCCTGCTGCGGAGCCTGCGGAGGCGCGGCGCGAGGGCGGCGCAGGCGATGTTCGGAACCGGTTTCTTCGCACGGGTGCCGCAAGGAGCTCCGGGACGCGAGCTCGCCCTCTGGATCGCGGGACGAGGTCTCCATGCCGCACGCACGTCGGTCGACTCCCGGGGTGCCCGCGGGCTCCCCTCGCCCCGTGGCCACAACGGGACTGCCTGAGGGCAGGTCCCGGTCCTGCCGGGGTTCAGGATGAACCGAGGCTCGGACTCCCGAACCTCCTCGGGCCGAACGCAAGCGTTTTCAACCGAGGGGCGTCTCCGCCGCGCCCATGACGCGTAAGCCGGCCCGAATGTACCGCAAGGTCGAGGGCCAGATCTACACCCGACGCGAGTACATGGGAGGCGTCCCGAACTGCCGTGTCACGCAGTTCGACACAGGCAACGTTCACGAAGAGTTTCCCTGGAGCCTCTCGCTCGGAACGGAGGAGGCCGGCCAGGTCCGTGACGGCGCGCTCGAGGCGGCCCGCGTGAGCGCGGTCCGTGTCCTGGAGAAGGCAGCGCCGAACCAGTTCCATCTCAAGGTGCGCCGGTTCCCCCACCAGGTCCTGCGCGAGCACAAGATGGCGATGGGCGCGGGGGCCGACCGTATCTCCGACGGGATGCGCCGGGCGTTCGGAAAGCCGGTCGGCCGCGCGGTCCGCGCGGGGATCGGCGCGGAGCTATTGACGATCTACACGACCGAGGCGCACTTGGCGGACGCCAAGGAAGCGCTGCGCAAGGCGTCGCACAAGCTGCCGGTGCCGACCCGAGTGATCGTCACGCCCCGGCCGGCGGCGTAATCTTCGCCCGCACGACCAGCACCGGGCACGGGGCCCGGTTCACCAGCGCCGAGGAGACGCTGCCGAGGAGGAAGCGCTTGGCCACAGAGAGGCCTCGCGAGCCGACGACGAGGAGGTCCGGGGGGTTCGGGTCGAGGTGCTGGAGGATCTCCTCGACCACGGCGCCTTCCTCGCAGACGCCGGTCACGCTCTCGACGCCCGCCGCCTGAGCCGTCTCGACCGCAGCCTCCACGAGCTGGCGGTAGTGGGGGACAGGGTTCTCGGGGATGGTCGGAGGCACGAACGGCTCACCCGGCGCGGCGTAGACCGCGGGCAGCGGCGCTACGGCGAGGACCAGCAGCTCGCTCCCGTAGCGTTTCGCAAGGTCGCAGGCGACCTTGACCGCCACAGAAGCGCTTTCCGAACCGTCAATGGCGACCACGATCCTCTCGAACGGTGGCTCGGGCATCCCTTTCGGGCACGGTCGCGCGGTAGATGTCGGTTGTGCCCGCTCCTCGCGGTGGGGGAAGGACGCTGCCAGTGGCGACTACGTCCTTTAAACGGAGGGGACTCTCCGCCGGAGGAGGCCGAACGTGCCGGTCTGCAGCAATTGCGGCGCTGAGGAGTTCGTCTGGGTCGACAGCCTTCGTACGGGGACGATCGGCATCGGAACTCTGTCGATCCGCTCCGGCGGCGCCCTCTCCCTCGGCACGCGCATCTGCCGCGCCTGCGGACACGCCGACCTGTTCCTCAAGGACCCGGCGATCCTGCGCCAGCCGCACACTTGGAGGGAGGGAGAGTTCGTGCCGATCCCGTCCCGGTCGTCACCGCCCGCGCGCGGGTCCGCACCGCCGTCACCCCCCCCATCTCCGCCGACACCCGCCTTCGCCCCCGTCGCGTCGGCCGCCCCCTCGGCCCCGGCACCGCCACCGGCTCCGCCGGAGCCCGGCCCCGCGCTGACGAGCCCGCCCGCCGCCGCCGCTCCTCCGCCGTCCGAGGCTCCGGCCGAAGAGCCGCTCGAGGAGCGGGCGACCGCATCGCCCGCCCGTCGGCCGACGCGTCGCCGGTCGAGCTCCAAGGCAAAGAGCGATACCCCGCCGCTCACCCACGACTGAGCGAGCCAGCCCGTCGTTCGCCTCAGCGTCGCGGGCTCGGAAGCGCGCGCCTTCCACCGGAGCCCTCCGGCTACCCGGACGGCAATTGTCCGGGGGCGGGAACCCCGTGGATTTTCGGGGAAACTCTTAGGGATGGGTCGCCCCTCTCCCACAATTGTGCGCAAGGGACGCCTCGTTGTGGGACTCGTCCTGCTGGTCATGGGCCTCCTGCTCCTCGTCGCGGGGCTGGTCGCCAACGTAGGGACCCAGACGGCGAAGATCCCCCTCGGAGGCGTCGAGCTCAAGAACACCGCCATGACGGCCGAAACCCTCACCGTCTCGTGGTCGAAGGTCGCCTCGACGCTGAAGGTCTACCTCATCGTCGGGACACCGAACTGCACGAAGCCCTCCGGGGTGGTGTCCTCCGGGTCCTCCGGTAAGGGGGTCTCCGCCTCGTTCACCGGGACCCTGGAGGTAGGGAAGATCTACACGCTCTACGCCTGCAATTCGGCAACGTTCGCCGTGGTCACCATCAACTACGTCCTCTCGCCCGGGCTCACGATGGTCGACCTGATCGGAGGCGCAGGGATCCTCTTTGGCGTCCTGTTCCTCCTCTGGAGCCGAGGAGGACCGTCGCCCCCACGGGGAGCGGAGGATTTCCGCCTCGACCGCACCTCTTCCGACGCTTACCGCCGAGACGAGTTCGACGGCCTACCCCGGCGTCGGCCGACACGACTTAGGGAGGGCTTCCGCGGAAGCCATTCGGCGCGCCCGGACCCGCTCCTGCCGACGCGGGGCCCGGCTCCCCTGGCCGCAAGAGCTTGGCGCGGGCCCGTCCGGCCCGCCCCCACCTACGAGCTCCGTCCGAGGCCGGTGGAGACGTGCCCGGGGTGCGGGCGTGTCTACACCCGTGGTCGGCACGCCGCGTGTCCGGCGTGCGGTGCCGAACTTTCGGGTCCTTCGGTCGATCGGAGCCCGCAGGTCGGGTCCGGCACGGAGCCGTTCGGAACCCCGAACGAAACGGCCGACGCGACAGGACCTGCCTCGGGCAGCGACGCTTCGCCGCACGGCTCGTGAGCGGCCGCCCGCCAGCAGGACCCACACCGGACGGGCATTCCTCGGCGAGCCGGCAACCCTAGTCCGAGTGCCGGACGGCGCCCCGGCGATGAGCCTCCCAAGAGGCAGAGGCAGCGAAGGGGAGCTTGCCGCATCCTCTCCCGGGAGAAGGGCCGGGCTGGGATCTCCCCGGGAGTACCGCGACGAGCCGGTAGATCTTCGCTGACTCCTGCCGATCCGCGGGTCGTGCTCTCGGCCTTCCGACCGGCGTGCCGAGGGGCTTCGCACCGACGCCTTGGGACTCGCGGACCCGAGGGTCCTCGGGCGAAACGCTGCCCGGTGGAGTGCCGGGGGACGGCCGAGCCTCCCGCGGAACTTCCGGCAAGCGAACCTGGCAGCCGAGGCGCCCGTACGACGCGCGTCGCCTCCACGACATATATATAGCGGGGGTCGGTTGCAGCCCCCTCTTCACCACCGGAGACGACGCATTTCCGCGCGCGCTGACCGGGAGGCGGGGAGTTGCGGGGGTAGAGCTAGCGATGACCACGCCCGACGACCACCTCGGCTCGATCGAGCGGGCGCGCCTGCTCCTCGCTGCCGTGCCGGCTAGCGCCTCCTTCTTGGGGCACCCGCACGCCTCCTCCCGATTCGGGCTCGGAGCAGGGTAGCGGCTGTGGCGACTCCCCCGGCGACAGCGCGGCCGCCGGACATCTTTGTGGTCGTCCTCGACACCGTCCGCAAGGACTTCCTCTCGGGAGGGACGAGCCCCGCACCGGGCCAGGCGTTCCTCGATCGTCTCCGGCAGCAGTGCTTCACCCACGACAGGGCGGTGGCCCCGGCTCCTTGGACCGCCCCGACGCACGCCAGCCTCCTTACCGGCGTGCCCCCGTGGGAACACCAGGTCCATCTCAAGGGCAAGCGAGCTCTCTCTCCGTCCCAGGACACCCTGGCCGAGACCCTCCGCGGGCTCGGCTACCGGACCGCCAGCTTCGCGGCGAACAGCTACATCGGGCCCTCCACCGGGATGCAGCGGGGCTTCGAGCAGTGGTGTACCGGAGGCAAGCACGACTGGACCTTCCGGGGCTTTCCGGGTCCGCCTACCTTCGCGTCGGCCAGCAGGCCCCGGGGCCTCCTCGGCGGACCCCGCGGGCCGTCGAGGCTCCTCTACTACTCCATGCACGAGCCGATCTGGACGTATCTCGGCCGGTGGCCGACGGCTGCCGACCGCCTCGTACGACTGACACGGTCCCGGCGCCCGGGCCCCGACGGGCTCAAGGTCTCCGGATGGATCGATGACGAGCTCGGTTTCTGGCTCGAGGGGATCCCTGCCCGCGAGCCGGTCTTCGTTTTCCTCAACTACATGGAGGCGCACGAGCCGTACTTTGGCGTGCTCCCCGACCGACCCAACCCACCGGGCCCCCCGCGAGGCTCGGCGATCCGCCAAGACTCTCGGGGGTGGGCGAGCGGGCGGTGGGTCCCGAGCGACGAGCAACTCGACAATCTTCGTCGTGCGTACGCCACGACCTTCGAGGTCCTGGACCGGAGGATCTCCGACCTGGTCGAGATGCTCCAGACGACCGGTCGCTGGGAGAATTCGCTGTTCCTCCTGACCAGCGACCATGGTCAGGCCCTCGGGGAGGGCGGCATGCTCTACCACGCCATCCAGACCTCCGAGCCGCTCGTCCGGGTCCCGTTGTGGATCCGCCCTCCGCCCGGCGGTGAGGTCGCGCTTTCGCCGAAATCCTGGTTCTCGCTCACGTCGCTGCGCTCGGCGATCGAGGGGATGGTTCAGGGGGCTCGGGCGGGCGAGACGCCGACCCTGGGCGCAGCGCCTGCCGCCGACGCGGCCCCTCCCTCTGTCCTTACCATCGCCGACGGAGTCGGTGGCCAGATCCGCCCCCATGTCCCCACGCCGCGGCTCACCTCCCTAGAACGCCTCATGGTGACCGGCTACCTCGGGTCGACCAAGCTGAGCTTCGACCTCGCCAGCAACAGCTGCTCGCTTGTCGACCTCGAGCGCGATCCGGCGGGAAGGAACCCCACCCCGGTGGTCCCCACGGGGGAGCTCGAGCCGCTCTACCGGCAGCTCGTCGACGTCGCTCAGCGCGCCTTTGGTCATGCTCCGCCTCCCGGCGACGCCGTCGAAAAACGCCTCGCCGGTTGGGGGTATTGACCGTCTGGCCCGGCGCGGAGCTTCCCCGCGGAAGGCGTCGGAATCCGCGTTTCGCCCGCGCCGCGGGCACGGTTAAGCGGCCCTAGGACATCGCCGGGCGTGCCCGAGTGCGTCTTCTGCCAACTGGCACGCGAACCCTCGCGCGTCGGCCATCGCATCGCCGACTCCGAGCACGCCCTCGCTCTCCTCGACCTGCGTCCCCTCCGGCGCGGCCACTCCCTGGTCCTACCGAAGCGCCACGTCACCGACCTTTCGGAGATCTCCCCCGAGGCGTTCGGGGCCCTGATGTCGCTCGTCCGAGAGGTGTCGGGCTTGCTCCGCCGACGCCTCGGCACGACCGGAGAGAATCTCTTCGTCGCCAGCGGGCCCGGCTCGGAGCAGTCGGTCTTCCATCTTCACGTCCACGTCATCCCACGCCTCCCCGACGACGACCTGCGCTGGAACGACTGGTGGGAGTCGAAGGCCACTCCCGCGGACCCGGCCGAGCTCGAGCTCCTGGCCCGCTCCCTCCGCGGCTAGCCCTCTCGGCCCCGAGGGCGACGTTCGAACGGTCCCCGCAAGGCTCGAGGTGGTTGGCTCGGGCGCTGGGAGGTCCCTCTGGAGTGTGGGCCCAAGGAGGCCGAACCACTCCTCTTCCCGGGCAGGCCTCTCTCCGCGACGCCTCGGGGTGCGAGGGAAATGCGCACGTCGTGCGACTCGGGACCCCGCCCCGCAGGTCGGTCAGCGCGAGGTGCCGGCCGGCTTGGGACCGCCTGCCGGGATGCGACGTGGACGAGCCAGCCGCGGCGCCCTCGCGCGCGCCCCCCCTGAGGGCGCGACCTTCCGGGTGACGACCCACCTTCGGAGGGCGATCTTGCGGTCCTTTGCGAAGCCGGCCTTCTCGAACATCCCGAGAGTTCCGCTGCAGAGGAACGAGTTCGAGGTACGCTCGTCGGTGTAATCCTCAGGGTACGCCTCGACCGTGCCGCCCCCGGCGCGAGCGATGTACCGGACCGCCTCTCCGAGGGCGAGCGAGGCGATGCCGCTCCCTCGGCGTTCCCGGTCGATGAAGAAGCAGGTGATGCGCCAGTCGGGGAGCTCGCGCAGCCCCCGCTCGTACTCCTTCTTGCTCCGTATGTTGGGCAGCTCCGCCGTCGGGCCGAACTGGCACCAGCCCACGGCCTCGGTGCCGTCGAAGACCAGGGCCGCATGCGCCCGACCCTCTCGGACGCGGGCCTCCTTGAGCTCGCGGTAGGTCCCGGCGCTCCGTTTGTTCTCGCCGGCCTCAAGGTGGAAGGAGATGCACCAGCATCCGCCGAAGATCCCGTGGTGCTTCTCGACCAGGCGGGCAAAGGCGGGCCAGGTAGCCTTCGAAAGAGGGCGGGAGCTGAGCGGCATGTACGGCACCGGGGCCCCCGCCGGACGGGGCAGGAGGTAATACTTCCGCCGGTGGCCTTCGACACGGGCGAGGAGAGAGGCCGGAGGCGTCGCGGGGCCCGCGGAGAGCCTATCGGTCCGGTGGGACGGGTCCCGCGCGCGGAGGCTCAGCCTCCCCGCCCCGGCCTTTGGCGAGGGCCGTCTCAGCCGAGCGCCTGCCTCAGCAGCGCGGCGATCCTTGCCTCTTCCTCCGCCGTGAGCTCCGTCAGCGCAAAGGTGGTCGGCCACATGCGACCGTCGTCGAGGCGCGCCTCATCGCTGAACCCGAGCGTCGCGTAGCGCGTCTTGAACTTCTGGGCGCTCTGGAAGAAGCAGACCACACGCTCCCCCTTGGCGTAGGCGGGCATCCCGTACCATGTCCGTGGGGAGAGAGCAGGCGCGTGCCTCTTGACGATCGAATGCAACCGCTCGGCCATCGCGCGATCGGCGGGCTGCATCGCCGCGACCTTCGCCAGGAGGTCCCCTTCCCCGTCGGCCTTGCTCGTGCCCGAGCGGGCTCTCCGTTCCCGGACGGCTTCCCTCATCGCGGCCCGTTCCTCGGGAGTGAAGGGGCTAGAAGCTCCGGCCGCACCCACCGTTCCACGACGTTTCGCGACCATCGCAGGGCCCATTCTCGCCAGACCCTTAACTGCCGCCGGTTCCCGTGGGACTGGCGGCCCAATATCCACGCCGGTGTCCCTTCCTCCCGAGGGGTCGCGAGACCCGGACATCGAGTGTGCCACAAGCCACCCTCGGGCGGAGGACGCCGGCCCGCGGCCCGTCCCTGTCGGCACCCAAGCTTGACCAAGGGCGTGACGGACCCTGAGGGCGGGAAGGGGACACCGTGCCGGATCCATGGGCTGCCAAGCGCGGAGGCCTGCGATCGCGCGAGGCCCCCGTGGTCGGCACGAGATCTCGAGGGGTACGGCGGCTCCTGTCCCTCCTCGAAACGGTTGCCCCGCCCCACGGGGTGGACGAGCCGCCTCGCACCCCGGCTCCGTCAGGGAAACCCAAGGTCTGCCGAAAAGCGAATGACCTCGCCGTTCAAACCTGGGCCGCTCGAGCTTGCGTCGGTATCCCGGACCAGAGAGTCACCTAGAGGATGCCGTCGACCCCCTGCGGATGCCCCGGCGCGGGGGAAGAAGTACGGTTCCCTTCGGCGAAAGGACGACCCCCGAGAGGCGGCCTTAATCGTTGGGGCGCCATCCCGAACTCGTGGTGCCAAGCCGCCGCCTTGCAGCCATCATGTTCACCGACCTCGAAGGGTTCACGTCCGAAACGCACGAGGACGAGCAAGGCGCCCTTCGACGGATCGACGAACTCGGAGCCCTCGCCACGCCCATTGTATCGGCACACGGAGGCCGGAAGATCAAGGCCATGGGGGACGGGCTCCTCCTCGAGTTTCCCAATGCCAGGGATGCCCTCGAGTGTGCTGTTGCGCTCCAGCAGTCCCTCCACGAACGCAATGCGCGGGAGGGCCCCCACAAGCTTCGCATGCGCGCCGGGATCCACCTCGGCGACGTCGAAGATCGAGAGGGCGACATCCTCGGAGATGCCGTGAACATCGCGTCGCGGATCGAACCCATCGCCGAGGCCGGAGGGGTCTGCCTTTCCTCCCAGGTCTATGACCAGGTGCGTACCACGGTCCCCTACCAGCTCGAGAGTCTGGGACCGAGGCGTCTCAAGGGCCTCCGCGAGAGCGTCGAGGTCTACCGAGTGGTGCTGCCGTGGGCGACCCCGGAGCCGTTTCCGAGATCTCCGGCGCCTCCTCGGCTCGCCGTCCTCCCCCTCACGAACATCAGCCCGGACCCCAAGGACGAGTACCTCGCCGACGGGCTCACGGAGGAGCTCATCACGACCCTTTCGCAGATCAAAGGTCTCAGGGTGATCTCGCGGACCTCGATGGGACAGTACAAGGGGACCACGAAGCCGGTGGCCCAGATCGGCGCGGAGCTCAGCGCCGCGACCGTTCTCGAGGGGAGCGTGCGGAAGGTCGGAGACCGGCTTCGGATCGCCGTCCAGCTCATCGACACACGGACCGACGAGCACCGCTGGGCGCAAAGCTACGACCGGAAGCTCGAGAACGTGTTCGCCATCCAGGCGGAGGTCGCGGAGCGCACGGCCAACGCCCTGAAAGTGGAGCTCCTAGGCTCCGAAAGGAAGGCTCTCCAGGAACGGCCCACCGAGAGCCTGGATGCCTACGAGGCGTATCTTCGGGGAATCCAGGCCAGCCTCTCGAGTTTGCCGTCCGGTTTGAGGCGCCGGTCGATGCCCGGGCATCGGCCTACTTCGAGGACGCCATCCGCCGGGATCCGCGGTTTTCGGCAGCCATGGCGCGCTACGCGGACCACCTCATCCACGTGATAGGGGAGACGCGGACGCCCGCCGAGGTGGTCCCTAAGGCCAGGGCACTGCTCGCCGAGGCCGTCGCGCTCAACCCCGGTTCCTCGGAGGCGCATACCGCCCTCGGCACGCTCTACATGCAGGTGGACCGCGATGGGGGACGCGCGGAGGCCGAATATCGGCAGGCGATCGAACTCAACCCGAGCGACTCGAAACCCCGCCTCGAGTACGCATGGTTGCTACGGGTCCTTCAGCGATTCCAGGAGTCCCGAGAGCCGGCGAGCGCGGCGTGGGAGCAGGACCCGCTCAGCTACCTGGCGAGGATCTCGATTGCCCACAATTTCGGCGTAGGAGGAGACCTTGCTTCGGCGCTGCCCGCGGTGGAGAAGTTGGTCGAGGACTACCCAGATAACCCCGTGCCCCGTACGCTGTTGGCGCAGAACTATTGCTGGTCCGGCCGCCTCGAGGAGGCGCGCAAGGCTCTGGGACCGGTGGCCGGGTACAACGACCTGCTTTCTAGAGCCACCCGGGCC
This sequence comes from Thermoplasmata archaeon, assembly GCA_021817605.1. Taxonomy (GTDB): domain Archaea; phylum Thermoplasmatota; class Thermoplasmata; order Lutacidiplasmatales; family UBA184; genus Lutacidiplasma. The sequence continues at coordinate 83,606 of JAKAUN010000015.1, forward strand.
GTCGTTCGGGCCCTGCTAGGCGACCCCAGCGAGGCCCGTAGCTACTTGTCCGATTGGGAGACAGGTCGGGTGACCCTGCAGTACAGCGCCGCGAGGGCAGCCCTCCTCTATGCAGCGATGGGGGAGAAGGATCGCGCCCCCGACCTTCTGAAGCAGGACGATCGCGAGGGCCCGGGGCTGTTCTGGAGCGTTTACCAGAGCCGCGTTTTCGACGAGGTGCGTAGCGACGCCCGCTTCGTGGCCCTGCTGCGCGCTCAGAAGCTTCCAACCACCCTCGGCCGAGCCCTGTATCGGCGTCCGCCCGACGTAGCGAAGTGACCGTCCCTCTGTCGCCGACCGCTCGCCCCCGCTCCCTACCCCCGTGCTCGCCTCGTCCACCGACCGCATCGCGTCGGGCCGCAGGCATTGCCTACGACGAGAGTTCCGTAGCGGGCCGCGCGAGGAAAGGTTGGGTCTGGCAACTCGCCGTAATCCTAGCGGGGCATGGATTTGAACCATGGATCTACGGGTTATGAGCCCGTCGGGATTTCAGGACGGACGGCGACGCCGACCGCTTTCCTGACTACCCTACCCCGCTGCGCCGGCGGCCATGCAGGGCTGTGTATATGAGAGCTAAGCCCGCCGGGTCGGCCGCGGACCGGAGGCGAGCGGGCCGGGCCGCTGCGCCCCGCCGAACGATCCGCCTATCGGACCGCCGCAGGGTTGGGTCTCCCCGGAGGGGTTACCCGGGCGCCCGCAAATCTTTTTCCCGAGCGGTCCGCTCTCACGGGAGCGAATGGGCGCAGCTTCCGACCCGTCCGGGGTGGGCCGGAGCTCCGCCGCCACGCCACGGTTCGCCGCTCTCAAGCGCTGGCTGCCCCCGGCGCGCCTGGTCTGGATCTTCCTCCTGGTCCTGGGAGGCTACAGCCTCCTCTACCTGAACGGCCTCGGGCTCACCCCGCTCGTCGTGCTACCGCTGATCGCGGTGGTGGTGGACCTCGCGTTCCAACGGGTGCGCTTCGAGCGCCTTCGGCTCCCCGACGCCGCGATCGCGACGGGTCTGTTCGTCGCGCTCGTCCTCCCCCCGATCGCCCCGCTCCTCTACACCGGCATCGCGGTTTTCGTCGCGGTCGCCACCCGGCACATCCTCCGCTACAGCGGCCGCCCCTGGTTCAACCCCGCGGCCGGCGGGATCCTCCTCGCGGCGTTCATGTTCGGCCTCGCCCCCGCGTGGTGGGCGGGGGTCGGGCCTCTCGGCGAGTACCTCGTTGTCGCCCTCGGGATCGCGCTCATCGTCCGATCTCCGGCCCAGTGGCGCACCCCGGTGACGTTCCTCGTGGCCTACGCCTTCCTCGCGACCCTCCAGCACGTCATCCTCGGAGCCACCACGGACCCCCGCATCCTCTTCCTTCAGGCGACCGACCCGACGACGGTCTTCTTCGCCCTCTTCATGGTAGCCGAGCCGAGGACCTCCCCCTCCTCGCCCGCCGCGCAACCCCTGGTCGCGGGGGCGATCGGGACCCTGACGGCCTTCGCGCCTCTCTTCGCACCCGCGGTGGGCCCGCTCCTCGCCCTCCTGGCCGGCAACCTGCTCACCCTGGGGCTCCGTCGGGCCGAGAGGGCACGGGTCCCCGCGCTGGCCTCCCCGAGCCGGCCTCGCCGCAAGATCGGGCCGGCGAGGAGCCCCGCCGGGCTTCGCTGGACGATCTCCCGCCGCGCCGCAGCCGCCCTTTTGGTCGGGACCGTGCTCCTCGGAGCGGTCTCCGCGGTCCCGGTGCACCGTGCCCAGGTCATCCTGGTCGGTAGCGTCCCGACCGGCGGGCTCGGAGGGGCCGGCGGCGGCTCCGCCGGCTGCACCACGAACAACACCTCGATCCCTGCCTCGACCCTGCAGCAGCTCCACAAGCTGCTCGGCCCGTCGGTGATCCTTGCCTACAACGGGGGACAGGGGTCGGTGGTCTTCTACGATCCCGTCAACCACGTCACGGTCACGGAGACCGACCTCTACGAGGACTTCGGCTTCGCCGAGTTCAACGGCGACGATTACGCCGTGAGCGGCTGCGCGGGCTGATCCGGCGGAGGACGGCCGCGGCGACCGCCGTCGCCGACCGTGGGGCCGGTCCTCCCGCCACGCCCAACCGTCGTTGACCCCCGACCCATGGAACCGGCCGGTCCTGCACGGACGAGGGAACGATGTACGCGGCGGCGGCAGGCCCCCGCCACGGCCCGCGGTCGCCCAGCGGTAGCCCGGGAGCTTGGCCGCCCGGCCGCCTTCGCCGAGGGCCACGACGCCTCGGGGGCATGCGCTCCGCGAAGACCTCACGAGCGACGAGGGGGGCGGTCGCCGCGGGGTCCATCGCCCTAGCCGTGGTCGTGATCGCCGCCTTGCTGTTCCTCGCCGCGGGGCCGCAGAGGGTCGAGGACCTCAGCTACGGGCCGCTGCGCGCGCTCTCTGCTAGCCAACTTTCCGACCTCGAGAATGCCTCCGCGACCTCCCTGAGCGCTATGCCTCCAACGAGACGGTCTGGGCTCAGGGCAGCAGCTCCGCCACCGTGGTCGTGCTGCTGAGCCCTCCCGGCCACGACGATCGGTTCGTCGTGGACGGGCTGGTGAATCCCGCGCTGCACGTCCGCGAGGACCTAAGGCTCACCGTCAGCGTCGTGAACGAGGATCCGACCGACACCCACAGTTGGGCGATCTCGAACGCCGGGCCCCCGTACAACGCGCTCCCGATGATGGGGTCGGGCCGCGGGCTCCCTCTCTGGGGATCGACGATGCTCGGCGAAGCGTCGGGGAACCAGTTCTGGTCGCAGAACCTGTCCTTCACGCTGCCGGTCGGCGGCACGTCCTGGTACTTCTGCCTGCACTACGGCTACGCAGCGGATGGGATGTACGGCTCGGTCGTGGTCTCGAGCTGAGCGTCTTTCGGCCCGGTCGGGGGCCGCCGCGATCGACGCCAGGAATCTCGACAGGAGCGATCTCTCGGCCGACGCGGGCAGCTAGGGAGCGGGCGGCCCGCGAGATGTCGGCGAGCAGCCCACCGCCCTACGGTGGGCGGCATTCGCCTCCTCGAGCGAGCGGAGGGTGTAGCGACGAAGGCGCTCGAGCTCGTCCCCGGCCAGGCGAAGGGCCGCCCAATCCCAGTGAATGGCGACCGTGTCGCCGACCGCGAGCCCCGGGAGCAGCTTTGGGTCGTAGCCGACCACACGGGTCGCTTCGCCCGCGAGGAGGAGAGCCTCCGAGGCTGCGGCCAGCCGGGGACCCCGGACCACGAGCTCGTCCGCGCCGATCCTCTCCACGACCCCCCACGACGGGCGGCAGGACTCCATCGTGGCGAGGGTCGTGGCGACATGGCCGGTGACCGCGCCGACCCCGACGAAGGCCACGTGGAACACGTGGTGGGGGAGCGGGTGCGGCGGCAGGGACCGGGAGAGCTCCCGGGCGACGAAGCCGGGGAGCCCCCGACGGACGAGGGCCGCGAGGATCCCGTCAAACTCCTCCTGCCCGAACCCGTCCAGAAGAGGGTTGCCGACCCAATAGGCCTCGACGACCTCGTGGTCGAAGGGGGAGAGCCCGTGCCGACGGGCGATCGCCTCCAGGTACGGGAAGAGCGCCTCGAAGCGGCCGAGCGCGGCAGCAGCAGCGTCCAGCTCCTCCCCGTCGACGACCGCGCGGTAGAGGAGGGGCTCCGCGTCCGACGGGCCGCAGTACTTGAGCCGGTTCGTCGCGAGGCTGAAGCGCGCCCCGAGCCTAACCCCCTCCATCTCAGTCGGGGCTGCCCCGCAGCCCCTTCGCGCGCCGGAGCCAGGCCCAGGAGGCCCTAAGACGCGAGAGCCCGACCACGAGCCCCACGCCCGCGAGGACCGCGACCGCGCCGGCCGCCTCCTCCGTCGAGAACGTCGCAGCGCCCACGGCGACAAAGAGCAGCCAGGTCACCGGGTAGCCGAGCACGAGGACCGAGGTGGCGACGCCGAGCTCGACCCGGGCAAGGCCCGCGTACCACGTCGCCACGAAGGCGGCGAGGAGCGCGGCGGAGATCCCGACCCACTCCCACTGCCCGTAGGAGAACCGGCCGACCAACCCCCATTGCGCCGTTACGCCGAGGTAGGCCGCGAGGAACAGCCCACCGAATCCCATCCGGCCGAGCGCGACCGTCGAAGGGGCCAGGCGGGAGAGGGTGGCCTTGGAGAGCGTGTACTCCGCCGCCCAGAGCACGGTGGCGGCGAGGACGTAGACGGTCCCGTCCGTCAGCACCGCGGAGTTGAGCGAGAGCAGCAGGTAGCTGCCGGCCAGGAGCACGACGGCTCCGGCGACGTAGCGGGCGTTGGGGCGCTCGCGCAGGAAGACCCACGCGAAGACCGCGGCGAGCAGGAACAAGGTCCGATAGAAGAACGAGGCCGTCGTCCCCCCGTGCTGGGCCGCGGCGAGCTGGAGGCCGTGGAAGAACAGGAGGAACGGGATCGCTCCCCCGAGGAGGCCGATGAGCCCGAGACGGAGAAGATCGGTGCGGCCGATGGGCGAGCGACGCAGGCGTCTCCCTGCGGTAAGAGCGAACATCGGCAGGATCATCGCCGCCACGACCAGGTTGCGCACCGTGACGAAGGCATCCGAGCTCGTTCCCTTCACGGCGTAGATGTTCACGAAGGTCGAGAGCCCGCTCACCAACGCGGTCACGAGGACGAGCAACAGACCGGTGCCGACGGCCTGGCGGTCCGTGGTCATGGCGGGACGGACAGCGAGGCCACGGGAGGGGCCGACGCCCATGCCTCCGCGACCTCCCGAGCCTGCTCTTCGGTGAGGAGTCGGATGCCGAAACCGGCCTGCACCAGGATGTGGTCTCCGACCTGGGCCTCCGGCAGGTAGAGAAGGCTCGCCGTCCGAAGCTGCCCGGGGTAGTCGACCTCGGCGACGCGATGCCCGTCCGCGTCCTCGGCGATCCGGACGATGCGGCCGGGGATCGCGAGGCACATGGTCGAGGTCAGCCGACGGAGCGGCAAATAGCTGGCGATGGCCGCACCTTGACGGGCGTGACGCGTCGGCGAAGACGCGCGCCTTGGTTCACGGCAGCTGCTCCTCGTCGGCAAGGTCGACCGAGACGAGCACCACCGTGCCGGCGTCCGGGTGGGCGAGGTCGGAGGAGACCTCGACCCGGAGCGTAGCGCCGGCGGCCGGGCCACCTTGGGTCAGGGCCGGCCAGGCCTCCCGAAGGCGCTCCTCGGTAAGGTGCGAGAGCGCCCCGATCCAGACGCGAACGACGACAAGCCGGCCGCTCTGACCGTCCGCGGCCCGCTCGAGGGCGCCTCTCAGCTGTGCGAAGAGCCTCTCCTCATGCATCGGCGGTACCGGAGGACGTCGCGGCTCGAGGGGAAGGGGGCCCGGCTGCGCCGACCTCCCGGCCGACCCGCTCGAGGACGATCGCGATGGCTTCCTGGACGGCGGCCGACCTGCCGCTCCCCTCGCCAAGCTGGCCGACCTCGACCCCGTAGACGACCAGCCGCTCGGAAAGACGGCCGAGGCTGCGCCCGAGGTCGAGGACCGAGGCGAGCGAGAGGCCGTGCGTCGAGACGGTGCGTGGGAGAGGGAAAGGCTGCCCCCCGGCGAGTTCCCAACGATGGACGGTGCCGCTCGGCGCTCCGGAGCGCACCGCGTCGACGACGATGACGAGGGGGCGTCCCTCGAAAAGCTCGAGCAGGGCCGTGAGCTCGCCCGTCCAGACCACGACCTCCGCGCCCGAGACGCTTTCGGCCAGCGCCCGCGCGACGTCGAGGCCCACGCCGTCGTCGCCGCGCTCGTCCCTCCCGACGCCGATCACGAGCGGGGGGCGCGTCGGGCTAGACATGTTCCACCCGGAGGTCGAGGAAATGCGTGGCGCAGGAGATGCACGGGTCGTGGTTGCGCACCGCCCTCTCGCAGGCGTCCGACAGCGCGGGGTCGGGAAGGTCGAGGGAGCGCTCCACGAGATGCCGAAGATCCTCCTCGATCCGGGCTTGGTTCTGCGAGGTCGGGGGGACGATCCGAGCCTCTCGCACGAGGCCGTCCGGGGCGATCTCGTAGCGGTGGTAGAGGATCCCTCGGGGTGCCTCGGTGACGGCCGCCCCCGTGCCGCCAGCAAATCCCTCGGGCAGCTCGACGAACGGCCGGGCCGGAGGCGTGTAGCGGTGAACGAGCCGTAGCGCCTCCTCGCAGGCCGCGTAGACCTCCAGCGCCCGGACGACGATGCTCCGGAACGGGTTGCGCACCACCTCCTCGAGGCCAACCCCTTCGGCGAGCTTCCGCGCACCGGCGGGAAGGAGGTCACGGTTGAGGGCGTAGCGGGCCATCGGTCCGACCAAGTAGCTCCCTCCGCCCTTCCGACGGGCGTGGAGGGCCGTGGAGTAGGGGACCTGGACCTCCTCGAACGCCTCCTCGAAGCGCTCCTGCGGCATCCTTAGGCCGCGGCTCGAGACGAGATCCCCCTCGTTCATCGGGTACTCCGAGCCGTGGCGCAGCGCGACGAATTCGTAGTCCTCCTCGGCCGCGGGGAACGGCAGGCCGACAGCGAACCGAACGGTCCTCTCCGCGGCGACGAGGGCCTGCTCGAGGACCGGGACGAGAGAGGAGAGCTCCTCGCGTGACGGCACGCGGTAGAACCCGCCGACACGCACGTTGACCGGATGGACCTCGCGGCCTCCGAGCAGCCGAAGGACGGTGTTGCCCGCCTTCTTGAGCGCGAGTCCCGTCTCGACCTCCTCGCGATGGTCACGGGCCATCCGGACCGCGTCCGGGTAGCCGAGGAAATCGGGGGCGTGCAGCAGGTAGATGTGCAGCGCGTGGCTCTCGATCCACTCCCCGCAGTAGAGCAGCCGCCGCAGCTCGCGGAGCGCACCGCCGACCGTGAGGCCGTGGGCCCGCTCGATGGCGTGGCAGGCGCTCATCTGGTAGGCGACCGGGCAAATGCCGCAGATGCGGGCGGTGATGTCGGGTGCCTCCTTCGCGTCGCGGCCGCGGAGCATCGCCTCGAAGAACCGTGGCGGCTCGAAGATTTGCAGCTCGACCTCCTCGACGGAGCGCTCCCGCAGACGTACCCGGAGCGACCCTTCCCCCTCGACCCGCGCGACGTAGTTCACCCGAACCGTTCTCTCGCTCACGTCGCCTCCTTGTCGAGCGCCTCGCTCGCCTTCTCGAACGGTGCGGCCGCGGCGTTGAACGTGCGATAGAAGCGGACGGCCTCCTGTGCTGTCATCCCGAGCTCGATCAGCCGACGGCTCCACGCTTCCGTGTTGGGGGTGTCCTGCGGACCAAAACATCCGTAGCAGCCGCGCGCGAACGCCGGGCAGATCGCCCCGCAGCCCGCCTGGGTCACCGGCCCGAGGCACGGGGTCCCATGGGCGATCACGACGCAGACGGTGCCACGCCGCTTGCACTCGATGCAGACGCTCTCGGTCGTCACGTTGGGCCGCCGCTCGTCGAGGAACGCGAGCAGGACCTCGAGCAACTGGGCCTTGTTGACCGGGCAGCCCCGCAGCTCGAAGTCGACCGAGACGTGGTCGCGGACCGGCGTCGAGCGGGCGAGGGTGGCGATGAACTCCGGGCGGGCGTAGACGGCCTTGCGGAACTCGTCGACCTCCGAGAAGTTCCGCAGCGCCTGGATCCCCCCGGCGGTGGCGCAGGCGCCGATAGTGACGAGACGGCGAGAGCTCGCCCGCACCTCGGCGATCTTCCGCGCGTCCGATTCGGTCGTGATCGACCCCTCGACCAGGGAGAGGTCGTACGGGCCGTCCGCGACGGCGCTGGAGGCCTCGAGGAACCGGGCGATCTCGACCTCGTCGGCGAGGGCCAGGAGCTCGTCCTCGCAGTCGAGGAGCGAGAGCTGGCAGCCGTCGCACGAGGCGAACTTCCAGATCGCCAGCCGAGGTCGCGTCCTGCGCGCCGTCGTCCTCAGAGCTCCCGCACGCGAAGCAGCGGGCGCAGCTCCCGGTACGGGAGCACGGGGCCGTCGCGGCAGAGCAGGTACGGCCCGAACTGACAGTGGCCGCAGAATCCGACCCCGCAGCGCATGTTGCGCTCCATCGACAGCCAGATCGCCTCGGGCCGTACCCCCCGACCCTCGAGCGCCTCGGCCGAGAGACGCATCATGATCTCCGGCCCGCAAAGGAAGGCGACCGTGTTCCTGCCGTCGAAGCGGCAGTCGGGGATCCTCTGGGTGACGACGCCGACATCGCCGTACCAGTCACGCCCCGCGGCGTCGACCGTTACCTGGAAACGCGCGTTGCTCCGTGCCCTCCACTCCTGGAGCTGGCGATAGTAGACGAGGTCCTGGGGAGAGCGCGCCCCGTAGATCACCTCGAGGCGTCCGAACCGAGCCCTCTCCCGCAGCAGCGCGTAGAGGAGAGGGCGCAGCGGGGCGATGCCGATACCGCCCGCGACCAGCACCACGTCCCGGCCCCAGGCGGCCTCCAAAGGCCATCCTCGTCCGTACGGGCCGCGGACGGCGACGGTGCTGCCGGGGGACAGGCGACCGATCGCCTGCGTCGAGAGGCCGAGCGAGCGGACGGTGTGGACGAGCTCGTCCGGCCGAGCGGGGTCTCCGCTGATCGAGATGGCGACCTCCCCGGCCCCGAGGACCGAGAGCATGTTGAACTGCCCCGGGAGGAAGGGGGCCGGCCGGTCCCCCGTCAACGGATCGAGGGTCAAGGTGACCGTGTCGGCGGTCTCCGCCGCCCGCTCGCGGACGGTGAACGGCGACGGGGCAAGGGGGATCCCGTCGGCGGACGGAGACGGCTCACGGTCGGTGGACATCGAGCACCTGCAGGCGGGTCGCATCGAGGCGCTGGGCGAGCACGGGGACGAGCCTCCCGAGGAAGCGGTAGCCGTCCTGAGGATGCGCGTCCAGCGCGGCCCGCAGACGCTCGGCGGAGATCGCGAGGACCCGGGTCGGCTTCAGGGCCCGGGCGTCCGACCTCCAGAGATGCGGCGGGGCGAGCCACGACCAGCCGAAGACCTCCTCGGGGCCGACGGTGAGCACCGTGAGCCGCGGACGGTCGTGGGGGACGAGCTCGAGGCCGACCTTTCCCTGGACGATGAGGAAGAACTCGTGCGCGGCTTCTCCCTCTCGGACGATCGTCGCACCGGTGTCGAAGTCGAGCGCCTCGGTGCCGGGGACGAGGTCGCGGAGGAACCCCTCGCCGAGGCCCTTGAGGAACGGGTGGGCGGCGAGCTCCGGAAGGCCGACGGCGGTCCGCGGGCCGCTCACGGCCTCCCTCCCCGTGACGTCGGGGCGCTCGGGAGGCGCACCCTCTCCGCCTCCTCGGTGATGTCGATCCCCACCGGGCACCAGGCGATGCACCGGCCGCAACCGACGCAGCCGGAGCTTCCGAACTGGTCGTACCACGTCGCGAGCTTGTGGACCATCCACTGGCGATAGCGCGACGGAACGCTCGTGCGCACGCTCCCCCCATGCAGCTCGGAGAAGGCGAGGTTGAAGCAGGAGTCCCAGCGGCGCCAGCGCTCGACCCGACTCCCCGCGAGGTCGGGGACCTCCTCCGTGGAGTGGCAGAAGCAGGTCGGGCAGACCATCGTGCAGTTGGTGCAGGCCACGCACCGGGCCCCGACCTTCTCCCACTCCTCGTGATCGAGGCGGCCCAGCAAGAGCTCGCGGATGCCGTTGGCCTCGAGCGAGCGACCCATGGCGTGGCGGGTGCGCTGGAGCCTCTCGGAAACCTTGGCCAGATCGACCGGAGAGGCGGGGACGAGGGGGACGCCTGCGAGGACGCTCGCTCCCGCGGGCGTGCCCACCTCGATCACGAACCGGTGCGGGCCCTCCCCGACGAGCTCGGTGAGAACGAGGTCGAAACCGTCCTCGACCTCGGGTCCGGTGCCCATCGAGACGCAGAAGCAGCTCGACGCGGCCTGGGTGCACTGCGCGGCGACCACGAGCGCGCGGGTCCGTCGCCCGGCGTAACCGGGGTCGACCTCCGGGCCGCCGGTGAAGACCCGGTCCTGGATGCGGATCGCGGCGATCTCGCAGGCCCGCACGCCGAGGTAGGCCTTGGGACCCTCCTCCGTCGGCTCGGTGCTGACGCGGAAGCTCGGGCCCTCCCGACGCGCGGTGAAGAGCCGCTCGCGCGAGGGGAAGAGGTACTTCTTCCAGCTGTGAGGTCCCACGTTGTAGCCGAAGAGGGCCGGGTCGTCCCGACGCTCGAGGCGGTAGCTGCCGGCCTCCTGGCGGTCGGTCCAGCCGACGGGAAGGTCGTGCACCTCCTCGATCCTCCCGTAGACGATCGCTCCGTCCCGCACGGTCGGCCCGAGAACCTCGTACCCGTGATCGCGGAAGGAGTCGAGCAGGGTGTCGAATTGTTCCCGGGCGAGGACCCAACGACTCCCCACCACGGGGGGCTGGGAAGGTCCCTGTGCCATCCCTGCCCCCGTCCCTCCGTCACGTGAGGTAGCTGAGCCAGTCCTCGTGCTGGGGGATCTGCCCCCGGACGGCTTTGTCGTAAAGGGCCTGGAGGCGCCGCGTGACCGCGAAGTCGCCCGAGCCGATCGGTCGGCCGTCGATCTCGCGGATCGGCGTGATCCCCGCGGCGGTCCCCGCGTAGAAGAGCTCGTCGGCGGTGAACAGCTCCTCCCGCGCGATCGCGGTGCGCTGGGTGGGGATCTGCTCGTCAGCGGCGAGGGTGAGGACCGTGTCGCGCGTGATCCCCCGCAGGATCCCCGCCGAAGCCGGCGGGGTGCTGAGGATGCCGTTGCGCACCCTGAAGATGTTCTCCCCCGGGCCCTCGGAGACCAGCCCCGCGGTGTTGAGAAGGATCGCCTCGTCGTACCCGCCGGACTTCGCCTCGAGCTTGGCGAGGATGGCGTTGGCGTAGTTCGCCGAGCACTTCGCCTGGGGTGGGAGAGAGCGCGAGTCGATCCGGGTCCAGCTCGAGACGGTTGCACGGACCCCTTTCTTGACCCCGGCCTCTCCAAGGTAGGCGCCCCAGGGCCACATCGCGACGGCGACCTGCGTGCGGCTGCCGGTGGGGTCGAGTCCCATCTCCCCGTAGCCGGTGAAGGCGATGGGCCGGATGTAGCCTTCCTCCAGGCGGGTCGCGCGGGCGAGGTCGCCGACCGCGCGCTCGAGTGTCGGGACGTCGTAGGCGAGGGGCAGCCGGTAGATCTTCGCGCTGTCGGCGAAACGCTCGAGGTGCTCGGTGAGGCGGAACGCCGCCGGCCCTTTCGCCGTCCGGTGCAGCCGGATCCCCTCGAAGACCGCGTAGCCGTAGTGGAGGCCATGCGATAGGACGTGGATGGTCGCGGCGTCCCACGGGACGAGCGCCCCGTCGAGCCAGATTGAGGAGGTGGACACGAGCGCAGGCATGACAGGTTCCAAGGCGGTTCTCCCGATTAAGTCACGGTGTCAAACCATATTGACTGAGCCGTTATCCCCCTCACCCTGGCTCCGAACGCAGGGGGAACCATGCAAGAGGTCCGCTTCCTCGGCCGAGGAGGCCAGGGAGCGGTCATCGCCGCCGAGCTCTTGGCCCAGGCCGCCTTCTTGGACGGCAAGATCCCGCAGAGCTTCCCGTTCTTCGGCGTCGAGCGTCGGGGAGCCCCTGTCACCGCCTACGCCCGTGTGAGCTCCGAGCCCATCGAGGTCCGGGGATCGATCGCGACGCCGGACGCCGTGGTCGTGCTCGACCGAGGGTTGCTGCGCTTCGCCGGCGCGACCGACGGGCTCCGAGAGAACGGCTGGGTGTTGGTGAACGCCCCGGCATCCGTGCAGGCATTCGCCGCGCCCGCCGGCATACGGCTCGCGAGCGTGGATGCGGCTCGCATCGCGGTCGACCATCACCTCGGCTCGCCCACGCTGCCCATCGTCAACACGGCGATCCTCGGCGCCCTGGCCCGCGTCACGGGGATCGTCTCGCTCGACGCGCTCGAGCGCGCTATCGCGGCGGCGGTCCCTCGCAAGCCCCAGGAGAATCGGGCCGCGGCTCGCGCCGGCTTCGAGGAGGTCCGACCTCTCACCGATCCCAGGAGCCGACTTCCTCTGCCCCCGCCTCGACCCCGCAGGGAGCTTCCCCTCCCCGAAGGCCCGCTGGCGCTGCGCAGTTCCGAGGAGATCCTGACGGCCTCGTGGAGGTCGCTTCGGCCCCAGATCGACCTCTCCCGTTGCACGCGGTGCAACTTCTGCTGGAAGTACTGCCCCGACGTCGCCATCACGCTCGACGCGGAAGGCTACCCGAAGCTCGAGGAGGAGCACTGCAAGGGCTGCGGGATCTGCGCCGAGGTCTGTCCGCCGAAGACGATCGCCATGGTGGCGGAGGCGTAGGAGGCCCGGGATGACGGTCGAGGTACTCTCCGGCAACCACGCGCAGTCCGAGGCGGTCCGCCTCGCCCGGGTCCAGGTCGTCTCCGCCTACCCTATCACCCCCCAGACGACGGTGGTCGAGGGGATCGCAGAGTTCGTCGCCTCGGGACGGTTCCCGACGCAGTTCGTCAAGGTCGAGTCCGAGCACAGCGCCCTCCAGGTGTGCGTGAGCGCCTCGGCCCTCGGCGCGAGGACCTACACCGCGACCTCGAGCCAGGGGCTGTTGCTCATGCACGAGCTCCTCCACTGGGCCGCGGGGATGCGTGCACCCATCGTGATGGGCGTGGTGAACCGCGCCGTGGCGCCACCGTGGGCCCTCGGCGCCGACCATACCGACACCTTCTCCCAGCGCGACACCGGCTGGATCCAGCTCTACGCCGAGAACAACCAGGAGGTCCTCGACATGGTGCTCGAGGCCTACCGGCTCGCCGAGGACCCGGCGGTCCGCCTGCCGGTGATGGTCGCGGAGGACGCCTTCTATCTCTCGCATACCGTCGAGCCGGTGGACGTGCCGGCCCAGGAGGCGGTCGACGCGTTCCTCCCGCCCCGCCAGGGGCACGCCATCCTCCGTCCGGGGGAACCGAGCCGGCTCGGCTCCTTCACCAGCCCGGAGGATTACGTGCTCTTCCGCCACGAGCTCGCCGCGGCCGCCGACCGGGTCGTGCCGACCCTCGGCGAGGTCGAGGGCGACTTCGCCCGACGGTTCGGACGCTCGCTCGGCGGGACGGTCGTGCCGTACCGTTGCGAGGGGGCCGACGCGGTCCTCGTCACCCTCGGGACGGCCTCGACCCCCGCCCGCGCGACGGTGGACGCCCTTCGTTCCGAGGGGAAGAAGGTCGGCCTGCTGAAGCTGCGCCTCCTGCGCCCGTTCCCGGAGAGCGAGCTGCGCGCCGCCCTCCGTGGCGTCGGCGCGGTGGGGGTCTTCGACCGCGCCTACACCTTCGGCGCCGCCGGCGCGGTGGCGACCGAGACGCGGGCGGCGCTCTACGGCGAGCGAGAGCGTCCTGCGCTCACCAGCTTTGTCGGCGGCGTCGGGGGACGGGAGGTCACTCCGTCGCTCGTCCGTCGGGTCTTCGACCACCTGCTCCGGGGCCCCGAGGAGGGGATCGTCTGGAGCGACCTCGAGCCTCATCGGGAGCTGGAGACCCATGGCTAGGCTAACGATCCCGAAGGAGGAGCTCTTGCGCCCGGGCCACGCGGCCTGCCCGGGCTGCGGTCCGGCGCTCGCCGTCCGCCTCCTGCTGAAGGGCCTCGGGGCGAGGACGATCGTCTCGATCCCGGCGAGCTGCTGGACGGTGATCGCGGGGACCTACCCGTCCTCCGCTCTCGGCGTGCCCGTGCTCGACACGCCGATCGAGTCGACCGGGGCGTCGATCTCGGGTCTTAGGGCCGCCGCCGACGCGCTCGGCCTCGAAGGGCTCACCGTCGTGGGCCTTGCCGGCGACGGCGGCACCGCCGACATCGGCCTCCAGGCGCTCAGCGGGATGCTCGAGCGACGGACGGACGCGATCTACGTCATGTACGACAACGAGGCCTACATGAACACCGGCATCCAGCGCAGCGGGGCGACCCCCCTCGGCGCGTGGACGACGACGACGCCGGTCTCGGCGTCAGCCCGCGGGAAGGCCGAGCCGAAGAAGGACGTGATGAGCATCGTCCTCGCCCACCGCCCGGCCTACGCGGCCACCGCCAACCCGAGCTTCCCGGAGGACCTGGTCGCCAAGGCGGAGAAGGCCCGCGCCGTCCACGGAGCACGGTTCCTCCACCTCTTCACCCCGTGCCCCCCCGGTTGGAAGTTCGACTCCGCCGACTCCGTCGCGATGGGCCGCCTGGCGACCGAGACCGGGCTCTTCCCCCTCTACGAAGTCGAGGACGGCCGCCTCAAGATCACCCGACGCTACTCCCGTCTCAAGCCCGTCGGGGAGTACCTCTCCCGCCAGGGACGATACTCGCACCTGACCCCCCAGGAGGTCGACGCCGTCCAGGCGGAGGTCCTCCGCGGATGGGTGGGACTTCTTCGCCGCGAAGCCGAGGCCGGCCCTGCGCACGACGCCCCGTCGGCCTCCCTCCTGACCCGCTGACCGACCGCGCCTTGGCCGCGGAGCCTCGGGGCCGGCCCGACGCGAGGCGTCAAACCCTCTTCACCTTCGGTTAACAATTCAGCAGGGCGTGGTCTCGCCCGATCGGATGAGAGCCGTCGCGTCGATCGCCGAGGAACTGGGCCTGCCGCCCGACGCGTGGAGCCCGTGGGGCCGCTGGGCCGCCAAGATCGACCCCGGCCGCCTGGCGCGTCGGAGCGGCCGCCCTCGGGGAAAGATCGTCCTCATCTCCGGTATGACGCCCACGGTCCACGGCGTCGGCAAGTCGGTGACGATGCTCGCCCTGGGCGAGGCGCTCCACCAGCAGGGCGTGAGCTCCGTCTCCTGCCTGAGGCAGCCGTCGCTCGGCCCGGTCTTCGGCCTCAAGGGCGGAGGCGCCGGCGGGGGCCGGGCGACCGTCGAGCCGATGGGAGAGGTCAACCTGGGACTCACCGGCGACCTCGATGCCGTCGCGAACGCCCACAACCTGCTCGCCTCCACCATCGACAACCATCTTCACCACGGCAACGAGCTCCGCATCGACCCGGAACAGGTCCTCTGGCCCCGGACCCTCGACCTCGAGGATCGGGCGCTCCGCGACATCGAGATCGGGCGGGGCCGCGTCAACGGGCCGGTGCGCCGCTCCTCCTTCGTGATCACCCCCGCCTCCGAGGTGACGGCGATCCTGGGGCTTGCCTCGGGACCCGCCGATCTGAGGGAGCGGCTCGAGCGCATCCTCGTCGGAAGGACCCTCGACGGAAGGGTCGTCCGCGCGGGCGAGCTCGGCGCCGGCGGCGCGATGGCGGCCCTCCTCCGCCACGCCCTCCTGCCGAACCTGCTCCAGACCCAGGACGGCGCGCCCGTGCTGGTCCACGGGGGCCCGTTCGGCAACCTCTCCTACGGCACGACCACGCTCAACTCCCTGCACGTCGCGCGGGAGCTCGCCGACATCGTCCTGGTCGAGGCCGGCTTCGGCACCGACCTCGGCGGGGAGAAGTTCGTCGACCTCGTCTCCCCCGCCGGCGACGTCTTCCCGTCCGCCGCCGTCCTCGTCGCGAGCCTGCCGGTCCTTCGCGCCCATGCTCCCGGCCAGGTCGGACCGGCCGGCCTTGAGCCCGGGCTCGCCAACCTCGAGCAGCACGTGCTCAACCTGCGCTCCTTCGGCCTCGAGCCGATCGTGGCGCTCAATCGCTTCGCGGAGGACGACCCGGCCGACGTGCGGGCGGTCGCCAGTTTCCTCGAGGGACTTTCGGTCCGCGTCGAGGACTCCCGGGGTTTCGCCGAGGGTGGCCGCGGCTGCGTCGGGCTCGCCGGCGCCGTCGTCGCGGCGGCCGGCAGCGGCGCCCCCGCCCGGCCGGTCTACGAGCCCGGCCAGTCCGTGGCCGCGAAGATCGACCGCATCGCCCGCACGATCTACGGCGGCGAGGGCGCCGAGCTCTCCGGCCGCGCCGAGGAGCAGCTCGCCCACCCGGAGTGGGACGACGCACGCCGCGCACCGGTCTGTCTCGCCAAGACGCAGCTCTCGCTGAGCGACGACCCGAAGAAGCTCGGCCGACCGCGGTCGTTCCGCGTCCGGGTACGAGAGTTCGTGCCAGCGGCCGGGGCAGGCTACCTGGTCGCACTGCTCGGGGAGATCCAGACGATGCCCGGCCTCCCGAGCGACCCACGGCTGCGACGCATCGGGATCGCGGCGGACGGCACCCTCGAGGGTGTCGGCTAGCTCGGGTCGCGTCGAGTTGACCTGAAGGCTATCTCCTTTGCCGCGAACGAGGGAGCAGGAGCTCCGAACCGATGGACGAAAGGACCCCGGTCTCCAAGGTCATGACGAGCGACGTCATCGCCACGACCCCCGACGCCAGGGTGGAGGAGGCGGCGCGTCTCTTGCGCGAGCACCACATCTCCGGCGTCCCGGTACTCGGAGGGAACGGGCGCGTGGTCGGCGTCCTCACCGAGAGCGACCTCGTGCGCGACCTCCATGCCGCCGCGGGCGTCGACAGCCCGCGGGGACTTCTCGACCTCGTCCTCGAGTCGGCTCCGGCCCGGGGCGAGAGCCTGCTCGAGATCTGCCGCAACCGCCTGCGGCGGGCCCGCGTCCGCGAGCTCATGTCCCAGCCTGCGGTCACCGTCGAGCGCACCGCGAGCGTCCAGGAGGCGGCCCGCCTGCTCCGCGTGAGCGGGGCCAACCGCCTGCCCGTGGTCGACCGGGACGAGCGGCTCGTGGGGATCGTGACCCGCGGCGATCTCGTTGCCGCGATCTCGGGAGGGACCCCGCATGCCCGCGGCGCCCTGCACCCGTCGTCGGCCCGAGCTGCACCGGACCGCGTGCCGTCGGACCCGTACTCCGACGCCTAGAACGGCCCACGCTCTCGAGAGGCGAGCCCACCCCGGCCGGCCGAGGAGGAAAGTTCAGCCGCCCTTCGGCGGGCTCTTCTTGCGGGCCGGGAAGGCGAGGTTCGCTCCGTTCTCGGCAGGGGGAAGGAAGCTCACTTCCTGGACGATCGCCCCGGCCGCCCGGCCTCGCTCGGTCAGGCGGTAGACCTCGTTCTCGTGGACCGCGAGCCCGCCGTCCACGAGCTTGCGCATGTGGAACGACATCTTCGGCGAATCGTCTAGGTCCGCGGCCTTCATCGCCTCGCTGAACGACGCCGGCCCCTCGAGGAGGCGCCGGAGGATCTTGCGACGTATCGGGTTCGCCAGCGCCTCGAGGGTCTCGTGGGTCTCCTTCGAGGTCACCGCCCCGGCGAGCGCCATCGCCGCGGCCGAGCTCACCCGATGCGCGTCGAAGCCGACCCTCAGCGAGCCGTGCCCTGAGAGCGCCTCGCGGGTGCGGTCCAGGATCTGGACGACGTCCTCCAGGCGGTGGTCCTCGAGCAGCCTCTCCGCCCCGGCGATGACCACCGAGCCGGTCGGGTACTGGGCGACGAACGCGGCGGTCCGGTGGACCAGCTGCGACGGGTTGGACGGGTCGAGCGGCTCGAACTCGATGTGGGAGCACGGCGGCGGGAACCGGTCGCCGAAGAACAGGACCGGATGCTGGGCGTCCGTCGCCAGCGATCGGGCGGTCTCCTCGGCGTCCCGCAGGCTGTCCGTTCCGCTCACGAACTCGTGTTCCTGACGGGCGAGCTCGAGCGTGTGGTGGATCTGGGAGAGCTGGAACGGCTTCCGTACGTAGTCGAAGGCCCCGAGCTTCATCGCCTCGATCGCCGTCTCGACGGTGGCAAACCCCGTGACCACGACAACCATCGTCCGTGGCCAGCGGCGGCGGACGTCGCTCAGGAGCTCAAGCCCGCTGTGGCGGGGCATCTTGAGGTCCGTGAAGACGAGGTCGAACTCCTCCTGCTCGAGGACCTCGAGCGCCTTCTGGACGGAGGGGGCCCGGGCGACGCGGTGGCCGTCCTCCTCGAGCAGCTCGCTGAGCTCCTCCCGGAAGACCGTGTCGTCGTCCACGACCAAAAGACGCATGCCCTGACGGAGCGTCGGCGAGGCAAGAGCGTTGCTCCGCGGACTCTCCGCCCCAGCTCCCGGGCTCGGGCGGCTCGGACCCGGATCGCTAGGGTCGATCGCTCGCACTCCGGGACGCGAGGTTCCGGAGGTCGGCCCTGCGCTTCCGAGTTCCGTCCGCATGGCAGCGTCTGTGGGTCTCGGGAGGGCACCCTGGGGCCTCGGTCCGGTCCCGGGGGCAACGAAGGCCGGTCCGACCAGATGGGGGAGGTTCGCTGAGAACCCGCCGCAGGATGTCCTCGGAGGGACCTGAGGCGTGCGAGGGGGTCAATCCTCGGTCAAGAAGATTTCACGGCCGGTCTAACCGCTCCGATGCGTCTGTGGGTCCATGGCGCGGCCGCGAAGGCCCTCCCGGCGGGAATTCGCCCCGCCCGCGCCGACCTTCGTCGTGCAGGAGCACTGGACGGCGCGTCCCCACTACGACCTGCATCTGGAGGTGGACGGAAGGCTCGTCTGCTGGATGCTTCCGAAGGGACCTTCTCGCGACCCGCGCCTGCGACGGTTCGCCCTGCGGACCCCCGACCGCGAGCTCGACTACGGAAGGTTCGAGGGGGTGATCCCCGACGGAGAGCCCGGGGCGGGAGTCGTCATGGTATGGGACATGGGGAGCTACGAGCCGTACCTCCCGGCGGGGCTCTCGGCGAGCCAGGGGCTCGACCGGGGGCTTCTCAAGCTCCACTTCCACGGGGAGAAGCTTCGTGGCCTCTGGCAGATGGTCCGGTGGCGTCCGACGCCCGGGAGCCCCGAGACCTGGGTGCTCGTGAAGCTTCGCGACCGCCACACACGCGCCGGAGAGGACCTCGAGGGAGAGGCCCGGTCGGCCCTTACGGGACGCGACCACGACCGCATCCTCGCCGATGCCAAGGCCGCCTCGCCCCCAACGACGACCTCTGCCCTCCGCCTTCCCGCGGCCGGGCTCGGCTGAGCGAGCCCGTCGGCGGATCGCACGCTCAGCTCGTCGCGGTCGTCGCCCCGAGGTGGAGAGGCAGCGAGAGGTGGAAGACCGCCCCGCCGCCGTTGGCGTTCGCCGCGGCGATCGTCCCGTGATGCGACTGGACGATCCCGTGGCAGATCGCCAGTCCAAGGCCGGTCCCCTTCCCCTCGCCCTTGGTGGTGAAGAACGGCTCGAACATGTGCGGCATCACCTGCTCGGGGATCCCCGGACCGGTGTCGGCGAACTCGACAGTGGCGAACCCGCCGGAGCCGCGGAACTCGACCCGGACCTTCCCCTGCCCTTCCATCGCATCGAAGGAGTTGATGAGAAGGTTGGTGAACACCTGGATGAGCTGGCCGCGGTCGCCGAGCACGGTGAGCGGCTCCTCGGGGAGGTTGAGGACGACCTCGACATCCTGCGATTGCTTTCCCTTGACGAACTCGAGGGCGTCCCGCGCCACCTGGCGAAGGTCGACCGGCGCCATCTTCGGCTCGCCCCGTCGGGCGAAGTCGAGGAGGCCGCGAACGATCCGCGCGGCGTTGTCGATCTGCTCGGTGACGGTCGTGATCCGGGAGCGGACCCATTCGTCGGTCGTTCGCCGCCGGATGCTCTCGGCGATGAGCATGACGTTCGCGAGCGGGGTGTTGATCTCGTGCGCGACCCCGGCCGCAAGCTGTCCGATCGAAGCGAGCTTGTCCGAGTGGGCGGCCTGCTTCTCCCACGCCCGCCGCTCGGAGAGATCGACCGCCACGCCGAGGTAGTGGGTGATCTCGTCGTCCGGATTGCGGACCGCCGTGATCGTGAGGAAGACCGGCCGCTCCCGTCCCCGCTTGTCGCGGTTGAGCATCTCGCCCGCCCAGAAGCCGCGCTTGGGGTCGGTGATGCTCGCCCAGAGCTCCAGGTAGACCTCGGGCGGGGTGAACTTGCTCCGCACGACGTTCGGCCGCTTCCCGAGGACCTCGGACCGCCGGTAGCCGTAGATCCGCTCGAACGCCGGGTTCACGTCCACGAGCACCCCCCGGGCGTCCGTCACCTCGATCGCGTTGTTCGACGTGAGGAACGACGTGTAGAACAGGTGCGATCGCTCCCGCTCGGCGAAGCTCGTCGTGACGTCCGACACATGCACCCCGGCCTGAGCGAGGGTGCCCGAACGGTCGGGAAGAGGCACGATCTCGACCTCCAGGTACCGACCCCCGGCCGGGTCGCTCCCACGCAGGTGCACGTCGTGGAGCATCTCGGGGTGGCCGGTGGCGACGGCGCGCTCCACCGCTTCGAGCACCCCGGCCCACGGGCCGTCCGCGGCGAGCTCGAGAGGCGCCTCCGCGGGGGTCCCCGTCGCCCCGCAGAGCCGGCCGAACGCCCGGTTCCACCAGCGGACCTTGCCGTCGGCGGTCAGGACGGCGAGGCCGGAACTGGTCCGGTCGGCAAGGTCGGCGAGCAAATGCGTGCCCGTCGTCTCCTCCGGCATCTCGGGCGGTAAGGGGTGGATTCCGCTTGACCTTGGCGCGCGGGCCCGGCTGCGCTTGGGTAAAGCCGGATTTACGTACGGTTCAAGAGCCCCTCCCCGGCATGCGAAGGGTGCATGGAAGGCTCCCCGAGGATCGTCGTGGTGGCCGAAACGCCCAGCCTGGCTCGTTCGATCGGGGACCTTCTCGAGACCGAGGGGATGGACGTCATTACCGTGCGGGACTCCGGCCGCGAGCTGGTCGGCCAGCTCGAACCGGACGAGGCCCCGGTCTCCCTCGTCATCAGCGCGTCCAACGGCTTCTACTGCGAAACGGCCCGACGCTGGATGCGGGGGGAGATCTCCGGCGTCGACCTCGTGGTCGTGGGCTCGCGCGACCCTGACCTGCGGTCGGGGCCGAGGGTGCACGTGGTCGGACTCCCGCTGGTCCCCGGCGCCTTTCTGCGTCTCGTGCGGCATCTCCTCGACGGGACCTCCGTGAGCCCGCCGAAGGTCGACGACGGCTCGGATCGGCGGCCGGGCAAACCGCCAAGACGGCAGTTCCCGGGCGCGCGGAGGAGGCTTTCTCTGCCGCGGGTCCGCCTCGGCGACGCGACCTAGCCCGATCGGTCAGCCGTCCGCCGCTGCGGTCGGGGGCGGCCCGCCTCTGCGTTCCCCCGCGGACGGCTTCTCCGCCACCGCGAGCTCGCGGCGCCAGCGACGTTCCCGCGCCGTGACGACGTAGCCACGGGAGGAGAGCCAGGACGCGAGGCGTTCCTTGTGGAGGAACTCCTCGTAGGCGAGGACGCCTCCCGGGCGAAGGACCCGGTCGATCTCCACGAGGGCGTCGGGAAGGCGGCTGGCGTCCCGATGGCTCGTGCCGGCATGATGGAGGCTCGAGAAGGCAAATACGGCGTCGAACCCCCGGTCGGGGAACGGCAGGCGGAGCATGTCGGCGGGCCGAAACTCGAGGCCCGAGGGTATCCCGCCCGGATAGGCCCGGGCGATATACGCGGCGGCCGCCTCGAGCTGGTGCGGATCGACATCGGTCGCGACCAGTCGGGAGGGACCCATGCCGTTCATGATGCGAACGGCCATGTTGCCGTTGCCGCAGCCGACCTCGAGACAGACGGAGGCTGGCGGAAGCGTGAGGTGGCCCTCGAGCCAGGCATAGAGCCGCGTGTTCGCGCGCCCCTTGAGGTGGTTCACGAACCATCGGGAGACCCGGTTCATCTCGGCCATCGCGCCCTTCCCGAAGGGCAGGGGGGCCTTGACGGTTGGGCACGGACAGGGTCGCTCCCGTCCTGGCGCTCGGAACCCGCGAGACCCGACAGCTGCCGCCGGCGGGAACCGTAGCTCCGAGGGGAGCAGCGGGGAGTGCAGACCCACCCATGCACCTTCGCTGCAAGACGCCAACCGCCATCCGACAGACCGACGAGGCAGGCGACGGGAGGGGGGCTACGCCCTCTCCTTCGGCCCCGTTTCCCGGACGAGTGCCGTGGGAGCGAATCGGGGGAGCGTAGCCCGCCCACTCGTAGCCCTCGTCCTCAGGGTCAGCCGGCTCGTTGAGGCATTCCCGGCGGAGGGATCCCGCCAGCGTCGTGCTCGCCCTGCTCGCCCTCGGTCCCGTCGGGCGGGTGAGGCCTCGGAGTCGGTTTACTCCCCGCGTCCCGTGTTCCCCCCGCGGTCCCGCTGGCGGCCCGCACCCGGTGAGGGAAGCTGCGCCCCTGCCCGCCACTCGACCGGCGAGGGGCGTCCCGCGCACTTAGGGAGGCCTCGGGCGAAGGGTTTTCGGGGCCGGGCGGCTGCGGCGCGGTCGTGATCCCCCGACGCCTCCGCTATACGTTCGAGCTGGCCCGACGCATCCGCTGGCTCCTGGCGGCGTTCGGGGCGGTCTACGTCGTCGCGTCCCTCGGCTTCTTCTTCCTCGACGCCCACCGCGTGTCGCTGTTCAACTCGTTCTACTGGGCGATCGTCACCCTCGGAACGGTCGGCTACGGGGATGTCGTACCGACGACGGCCGCCAGCAAGCTCCTGACGATGGGTGTCATCGTCACCCAGATATTCCTCCTCGGCTACCTGTTGAGCATCATTTCCGCTGAAGGGGCCGCCGAATCCGAGCGAAGGGCATTGGGCCTTTTGGGGACCGACTTGGAGCGGCACATCGTCGTTCTCGGCTCCGGTGGGGTCGCCCGCGCCGCGGTGCGAGAGCTTCTCGTCCAGGAGCAGAAGGTGGCGGTCGTGACGGAGGTGGCGGACGAGGTGGCGAACCTCCGGACGCTCGCCCCTTCCGACCGGCTCTACGTCACCTTCGGGGAGCCTGCCGAGGTCGACATCCTGCGACGGGCGAACGTGCCCAAGGCCCGGAGCGTCATCGTCGCCACGGACGACGACGCCCGCAACATGATCGCCACGCTCAACGTACGGACCCTCGCCCCCACGGCAAGGGTCGTCGTTTCGGTCCGTCGTCCCGAACTGCGCGAGACGCTGCGCGCCGCAGGGGTCACCTACGTCGCGAGCCCCGCGGACATGGGAGGACGGCTTTGCGCCAGCGCGGCGTTCGAGCCCGAGGTCGCTCATGCGGTGGAGGACCTTCTGAGCGCCGACGTCCGGGCCGATTTCCGCGAGTACCTCGTGCGGTCAAACAGCCCGATCTCCACCCAGACGTTCGGCGAGGCGGAAGGAATCGTACGACGCGCGACCGGCTGCATCCTGATCGGCTACGCCCATCCCCGTCCGGACGGGGAGTTCGACACCCGGGTAGGGCCGCCTCCTGAGACCCGGCTCGCGCCGGGGGACGCGCTGCTCATCGTCGGCTCGCTCGAGGCGTCGCGGAAGTTCGGGGACTGGTTCGGCGAAGAGCAGGGTCGCTGAGCCGCCGCCCACGGGAACGCGCCGCGGCCTTGATCGAGGCGTCCTCGGGAGACGCGACGCCGCCTCTCCTACCGAGCGGTCCACCGCGCCACGAGCTGCACGGGGTTCCCTTCGGGGTCCGCGACCCACGCACCACCGAGGCTGCCGCCGACGTCGTCAGGCGGGCTCAGGGTAGCGGCCCCCACCGCCTTCCACGAGGAGAAGGCAGCATCGACGTCGCGCACCCAGAGCACCAGCTCTCCCCGCGGCGGCCGCTCGCCGCCCACGAGCCCGTGGGCGCGACGCAGGGCCCCGAGCGTCGAGACCGCGAGGTTGAACGAACCGAGCTTTGGCTCAACAAGGTCGGGAGAGCCTTTCCGGGGCACCCGGAATTTCTCGGTGGATCCGAAGCGACGGTAGAATCCAAGGGTGCGGCGGAGGTCCGCCGCATACGGGTTCGGCTGCGGGTAGGCGAAGACGATGGGCAAGCTCCGTCCGTCGCCGTCGGCCCTCCGGGTCGCTTCGCCGCCGACCGGCTCGCCTCGGGTGTTCTAAGGGGTCGGTGAACCCCTCCTGAGGAGGCCGCGGGGTCCGTGCTCCCCCGGGTCGATGAGTCGCTCCGCGCGCCTGGGCTAGGGGGCGGCGACGGCGGTCGTCCCGTGCCTCAGATGAGTTCTGACCTCGGGAGTCGCGTCCCGCGACCGAGCGGACCGGGCTACGTCGTCTCGAGCTCGAAGGTCGCGTGGACGATCCCAAAGTCGCGTTCCATGCTCTCGCGCAACCGCTGGACCAGCGACATCCCTTCTCGTATCGACATCTCCTGGACGCCCACGTGGGCCGTCATGCAGACCAGCGTGCTGCACACGGCCCAGACGTGGATGTCGTGGACCTCGGTGACCCCAGGTACCGTGAGCACTGCCTGCGTGATCCGGTCGAGGGAGAGGCCCTTGGGGGTCCTCTCGGTCAGGACCTCCCATCCGCCGCGAAGCAACGGGACGCTCTCGTAGACGAGGACCCCGGCAATCCCGAGGGCCGCGATAGCGTCGGCCCAGCCGTCGGCAGGACGGAGGAGGAGGGTCGCCCCCGCGAAGAGGAGCGCGGCGGTGATGGCCACGTCGCCGGCGAGGTGGACGAAGACGCTCCTAAGGTTGAGGTCCCGGATCCGGCTCGGCAATCGACCCAGCGCGCCCAGGTTCACCACGCGCAGGACCAGCGTCGGGACCGCGGCCGAGAGGAGCCAGACCGGATCGACCGGGCCCGCAAAGGAGACCGAGCGCAGCAGCGAATCGAGCGCCTCGTAGGCGAAGGCAACCCCGGCGCCGAGCACGAGGAGACCGTTGAACAGGCCCGCGAACACCTCGAGGCGGTGCTTTCCGAAGGTGAACTCGGCGGTCGAGCCGGCCTCGGTCCCTTGGAGCGCGGCCCAGGAGATCGCGAAGGCAAGGATGTCGGGGACGTTGTGGATCGCGTCGACGGTCAGGGAGAGGCTGCGCGAGGCGAAGGCGCCCACCGACTCGATGACGAGGATCACCGCCGACAGCTCGACCGCGAGCCGAAGACCCCGGAGGACCCGGCGCTCCCCTTCGCCCTCACCGTGGGGGAGGATCGGCATGGCCCGGGAGGCTCCGCTACCGGCCCGGCCTATAGCGCGCTCGCCACGACCTCGCGAAGCTCTTCCACGACCAGCGCCGCTCGGCCCTTCGCCGAGGCGGAGCTGACGAACTCCTCAACGAGATCCTTGACGATCGCCTGAAGCACCGAGTCGAGCGCGGCCCGTATGGCGACGATCTGGTGTACCAACTCGGGATAGCCCCGCCCGTCGTGGGCCATCCGGTGCACCCCGTGGACGTGGCCCTCGATCCTCGCGAGCCGAGCCTCGATGGCGTGACGCTGGCCGTCGGACATATCCCCTCGGGGGGGAGTGGATATGCCCGGCCCTGATAAGCCTGAGTCCTCCCCCCGGGTAACGCAGTCCTCTCGCGGGAGGAACCCCGCGCCGGGAGAGCTCCCCGGTCCCGCTGCCGCGACTAGGCTCTCGGCTCGGGCTCGGACGAGCCAACGAACTCGGGGGGCCGAAGACCGGAGACGCTACGGATCAGGGAGTCGCGACCTCGGAAGTAGGCCCCCTTTCGAGGTTGCGGGCTTGGAGCGAGAAGAGACCCGCAGGCGCGAGCCGCCTGCGAGCCGGGGTCACCACCGGGCGCACTCCGTTCGTCCTACGGGCCCACGTCCGGAGCCGCTACGAAGGTGATGTTGAAGCCGCGGGAGGGATTTGAACCCTCGGCCTGCTCCTTACCAAGGAGCCGCTCTGCCAGCTGAGCCACCGCGGCATCTCATCGTAGGGCCGGGTGCCGTCCTTTATCGCCCTTTCCCTCGGGAGGCGCGCTCCCGGTGCGACCCCAGGGGAAGGGGCGGGACTGCTCCTCCCACCGCTCGCGATCGAGCTGCCTGAGAGGACGCTTCTCGAGGAAGGCACCCATACCCTCGACCTGACCCTCGGTCCCGAACAGGTTCGACCAGAGGTCGAGCTCGTAGGCGAGGCCTTCGTCCACGCGCGGGTCGAGAGCTTCGAGGAGAGCATACTTGGCGGCAGCGACCGCGAGAGGCGACTTTCCCGCGAGCTCCTGGGCGAGAGCGAGCGCGGTCCTCAAAAGCTCCGCGCGATCGACCACGCGGTCGACCAGGCCGGCCGCCTCCGCCTCGGCCGCCGAGACCGGGAGGCCCGTGAGGATCCAGCGACGGGCCGCAGCCGCCCCGATCCGACGGGGCAAGCGACGCGTCCCTCCCCAGCCGGGCATCACGCCGAGGTTGATCTCGGGCTGCCCGAAGCGCGCGTCGTCGCTGGCGATGATGAAGTCGCAGGCGAGCGATAGCTCGCATCCGCCGCCCAGGCAGACACCATGCACGGCGGCGATGACCGGCAGCGGCAGGCGCTCGATCTGGCGCGTGAGGGCTTGGCCCCTCCCGCCGTGCGTGCGTGCGGCGGCGGGGTCGAGCTCGCGCATCTCGCGGATGTCGGCCCCCGCGGCGAACGCCTTTTCCTGCGCGCTCGCGAGGACGACCGCACGCACCTCCTCGTCCTGCTCCGCCCGCCGGAGCTCCACGGAGAGGGCTTCGAGGACCGGGCGGGAGAGAACGTTCACCGGCGGATGGTCGATCGTGAGCAGGAGCGTCCGTTCGCGTCGCTCGGTGCGGACGAGAGGGGACGGGGGTGGGGCACCCACGAGACGACCGAGGCTAGCGTCCTCATAATCTCGCGGGGGCTTTCCGTGCGGGAGACCGTTCCGGCTCCGAGGTCCTCGGGGCAGGGGCGCAAGGCTCGAAGGAGGGATCCAAAGGTGGTTCGCTCGGTCGTCTCGCTCTGGCACGGCGCCTACCTCTTGGACGGGGAGAGGGTGGTGCAGGCCCGCGCCGTGCCCCTCGACGCCGCTGCCCTCTCGGAGCGCCTGCGGGCTCGCAACCAAGGTCTCCTGACTCCCGAGGAGAGGGCGCTCCTAGCCGAGCATGCCGGAAGGCCGTGGACGACCCGCGACCGGAGGCTCGTCGGAGAGGGCGTCGTGCTCGATGCCCGGGCCCCCGCAGGGCTGGGCGGTGCCCCGGCGGATCGCGCGGCCCATCGAACGGCGCTCCTTCGCGCCGCCGAGCTCGCGCTCTCGGAGTCCTGGGACCCCTCGGTCCACGTGCAGGAGGCGGTGCGCACCCTCAGGGACATCGATCGTGCCCTCAATCTCCTCGGCGAGCGCATTGCCGGCTGGGCGTCGCACGATACCCCGGGGGTGAGCCCGTACGACCCCGTGGCGGCCGCCCGCGCGATCCTCGACCGGGTCGAGCCGAGCGCGTTCGGGCCGTCCGAGCCCCTCGTGCAGGAGGCGCGTCGCCGTCTTGCGCAGCTCTTCCTCGAGCTCCGCGCGACCCGCGACGCGGTCGAGCGCGCCGTGAGCACGGCCGCAGCGCAGCGGACGCCGAACCTCTCCGAGCTGCTCGGGCCGGACCTCGCGTCGCGGCTGGTCGCCCAGGCTGGGGGCCTCGAGCGGCTCGCGAGGCTGCCGGCGAGCACCGTGCAGGTGCTCGGCGCGGAGAAGGCGTTCTTCGAGCACCTGCGCGGCCGGGCCCCGCCGCCGCGCCACGGCCTGCTCTTTCTGCACCCGGCGATCCAGTCGTCGCCCCGCTCCGAACGTGGGCGGCTGGCCCGAACGCTCGCCTCCAAGGCGGCGATCGCCGCGCGTCTCGACCGGGCGGGGCGCCCGATCGATCCGACCCTCAAGGCGATATTCGAGCGGCGTCGCGAGGCCCTGCGAGGCCGTCGGGGGGCGCCGAAGCGTCCGCGACGCCCCCGCGGCTCAGGCCTTCCATTTGATCGTGCAGCCTAGGACGGGCAGCTCGGACGGCTCGACCTTCGATCCGGCGAGGGCCTGGTCGAGGGCCTTCTCGAGGTAGCGGTGACGGACCCTCTCGGGGTGGTCGTGGCTATCGTCGATCCTTCCTTGGAAGAGCAGGCGCCGCTCGCGATCGAAGAGCAGCGCGTGCGGCGTGACGAGCGCCCCGTAGGCGCGCGCGACCTCCTGCGACTCGTCCCGGAGATACGGGAACGGGTAGCCCTTCTCGTGGGCGCGGGTCCGCATCGAGGCAAGGTCGTCGGCAGGGTAGGCCTTCGTGTCGTTCGCGTTGATGAGGAAGATGGCCACGCCCTTCCCTCCGTAGCGGCGCCCGAGGTCGATCATCCGCGACTCCCACGCCTGGACGTACGGGCAGTGGTTGCACCAGAAGACGGCCAGGAAGAGCGGCTCGTGAACGTCGGAGAGACGGTGGACCTTCCCTTCGGTGTCGGGAAGGGCAAAGTCGGGAGCCGTCTCCCCCGCGGACAAACGGAACTCGGCGAGCTCGGCCATGGCCTTCGGACATCGGGCGGCCTCTTATCGTTTGGAGAACTGCGACGGCCGATCGACGGGGGGAGGGCAGACCGGCCATGAGCTCCGGGCCGGACGGGACGGACCCCTCCCGGCCGCGGGGCGGATCGGCTTCCCCGCCCGAAGGCCTCCTCCGCTTCTTCGACCTCGAGGAGAAGGCGCTGCGGGAGGGCCGTCCCAGCGCTCGCGTAGCGGCTGTGGTCGGACCTCGGGCGCTCTCGGTCGGAGTCGCGGTCTCCGATCGGGAGGGCTACCTTGTCCGGGCCCGGTCCGAAGGCCTCGCCGTCGTCCGTCGGGGGAGCGGAGGCACCGCGCTGCTCCATCTGCCCGGCGATCTTCTCTGGTCGGTCGTTCTTCCGAGGAGCGACTCCAGGGTAGGCCACGATTTCGTGCGGGGCTACGAACGGCTAGGGGCTGCGGTGGTCGAGGTCCTCCGCTCCGTCGGACTTTCCGCGAGCTGGGCGGAGCCGCCGGGCCTCTCGGAGGAGTACTGCCCGCTCGGGTCGCGAGGGAAGGTCCTCCTCGCCGAGAGCCGGGTGCTGGGAGGGGCCGCGCAGCACGCGACGGCCGGCGCGCTCCTTCACCACGGGGCGATCGCCGTCGAGGTCGACCGGCCGACCCTTGACCGCCTCTTCCTCTGGTCCGGACCGAGCCCGGCGGCGCGGCTCGGAGGGTTGCGAGAGCTCGGCGTCTCGGCCCCGGTCGAGGAGCTTCGGGCCGCGCTCCTCCGACGGCTTTCCGAGTTCGTGAGCGCCGCCTAGGCGGCCCCGGGCCGTCTATCCTGCCCGGGACGCCCAGAGCGTGTCGGCAGCGAGCTCGGCGTCGGAGCGGACCTTCTCCCAATCGGCCCCGAGGAGCACGCGGTCGCGGACCACGGGGCGGCCGCCGACCCAGACCGAGGCGATCGCCTCCTCGCTCGCGGCGTAGGCGAGGTGGGAGACGATCGCCTCCGGTCGCGCCGGCAGCAAGGTCGGGTGATCCAGCCGCACGAGGGAGAAGTCGGCCGCCTTGCCGACCTCGATCGATCCGATCTCCTTCTCGCGGCCGAGCAGGCGCGCCCCCTCGAGGGTCGCGAGGTCGAGCAACTCCTGCGCTCGGAGGACCGAGGCGTCCCAGCGCTGGTTCTTGTGGAGGAGGCCGGCAAGATGCATCTCCCTCAGCATCGAGAGCGAGTTGTTCGAGGCGACCGAGTCGGTCCCGAGGCCGACCGACACGCCGGCCGCCCGGAGCTCGACCACCGGAGCGAGCCCTCCGGAGGCGAGCTTGAGGTTCGAGCTCGGGCAATGGGCGACACCGACCTTGCGACGGGCGAGAAGGCCGATCTCCTCGCCGGTGAGCCAGACGGCGTGGGCCGCCACCTGCCCCGGTCCCAGGAAACCGATCTCCTCGAGCCAGACCGCCGGACGCCGCCCGGTGCGCTCCTCGTGCTCGTGGACCTCACGGCGGGTCTCCGAGAGGTGGTAGTGGAGGAGGGTGTCGTTCTTCTCGGCGAGCTCTCGGGCACCGAGCCAGGTCTCGCGCGAGCAGACGTAGACCCCTTGGGGGGCGACCAGCGGGGTCACCGTGGGATGGCCCGCCCAGCGGGAGAGGAACCCCGCCGCTCCCTCGAGGGGAGGACGCGGCTGGGTGGTCTTGTCCGGGTCGAGCACCGCCCAGCCGAGGAAGCCGCGGGCCCCGAGCTTGTCGGTGGCGCGTGCCACGGCGTCCTCGGCGTAGTAAAGATCGAGGAAGGAGGTCGTGCCGCCGAGCAGCATCTCCGCGACCCCCGCGCGGGCGCCGACCTCGACGTCCGCCTCCGTCCGCTTCGCGTCGACCTTGAAGAGCGTCCCGAGGAACCCGTCGAGCTCCACGTCGTCCGCGATGCCGCGGAGCGGCGCCATCGCGACGTGCGCGTGCGTGTTGACGAATCCCGGGACGACGGCGAACCGGTGGCCGTCGACGACCTCGGCACCCTCCCGGGAGGCGTGGCCGCCGACCTGGCTGAACCGGCCGGAGTCGATCCGCACGTCGCCACGCAGGACCCTTCGCGCCGGGTCCTGCGTGACCAGAAGCGCCTCGGCGATGACGAGCGGCGGCGGGTTCCCTGCGGGCACGCGGCGCGCTAGGGCCTCTCGCGAATAAGCCGTTCGGAGTCCCGGGAGCGGATCGCCTCGGCGGGGGAGACCTCGGGAAGGTCGGAGAGGCCCTCGGAACTGCGGGCCTCGAAGGTGTGCGAGCTCGCGAGCATCCTTCGCACCCACGGCCGGCTGAACACGACCACGAGCGGGATGATCGCGAGGACGACCAAGGTCGCATCGACGGCCAACCCCGGCACCCAGGCGGCGCTCGGCATCCCGAGAATGGTCGCGGCGGTGTTCGGGATGAGAACGACCACGCTCACGAGTGCGATCACCAAGGCGACGTAGGCGACGCCGAGCATCCGCACGTTGGAGTTGTTGGCCAGCGCCGCGATGGCGTTGGAGGTCCGCCCGAGCTCGTTGGCCGCCGCGGCGAGCCGGTTCGCCTCGACCGTAGCGCGGAGGTTCGCGAGGTCACGAACGGCCTGCAACAGCCCCACGGAGATCTCCCGGGTGCGGGCAACCTCGGTCGCGAGGCTCGCGGCCGCCCTCTCGGTCCCGGGAAAGAGCGTGCCCGCCGAGCCGGAGAGCTCCGCGAGGAGCCGCTCGAGCCGAGCGAGGTGCTTGTGGGCCATCAGCATCCCTCGCTGGAGCCGCACGAGCTCCTCGACCGGCGGAATGTCCGACCGAGCCTCGAGCTCGTCCAGCCGGACCCCGAGCTCCTCGAAGCGGTCGGCATAGGAGACCGACGCCGCCACGGCGAGGTCGATGAGGCTGCGGGCGGGCTCGGAAAGCTCGAGGGAGCGGGCCAGCTGGCTCGGGGGAACCGGATCGCCGACAGGGCGGACACTTCCGTCCTTCAGCAAGACGCCGTGCCAGTTGCCCTCACCGCGGGTCGCAAGCGTCGCGAGGAGGACGAGAGTGGCGCCTCCGCCCTCAAGAACGGCGCGTCGTGGCGGCTCGGGACGGGACTGGCCGACGGCCCGGAGCGCCTCGACGACGCCGATCGCGTGCGTCGCGGCCGTGAGCTCCCCCTCCGCCTAGACGTCGAGGTTCGTCACCTCGACGGCGTGCTCCTCGATGTACTGCCGCCGGGGCTCGACCTCCTCGCCCATGAGGATCTGGCAGAGCTCGTTCGCCCGGGCCGCGTCCTCGATCGTCACCTTGAGCAGCTCGCGCGAGGCCGGGTGCATCGTCGTCTCCGCGAGCTGCTCGGCGTTCATCTCCCCGAGCCCCTTGTAGCGCTGGATCGTGACGCCCTTCATCCCGCCGAACTCGGAGAGCGCCTTGTCGCGCTCCTCGTCGGTGAAGGCGTAGGCGATCCTCGAACCCTTTTGCAGCCGGTAGAGCGGCGCCTGCGCGATGTAGACGTGGCCTTCCTGGATGAGGACGGGGACCTTGCGGTAGAAGAGCGTCAACAGCAGGGTGCGGATGTGCGAGCCGTCGACATCGGCATCCGTCATCAGGATGATCTTGTGGTAGCGGAGCCGCGAGACGTCCTGATCGTCGCCGATGCCGATGCCGATCGCGGTGATCAGCGCGCGGATCGCCTCGTTCTGGAGCATCTTGTCGAGACGGGCCTTCTCGACGTTGAGGATCTTGCCGCGGAGCGGGAGGATCGCCTGGAACTCGCGGTCCCGGCCCTGCTTGGCGGTCCCGCCGGCGCTGTCACCCTCCACCAGGAAGAGCTCGCACTGGGCCGGGTCGCGCGAGTGGCAGTCGGCCAGCTTCCCCGGCAGCCCGCCCCCCTCGAGGAGGCCTTTTCGCCGGGTGAGCTCGCGCGCCTTGCGCGCCGCCTCCCGCGCCTCGGCCGCCTGGAGCGCCTTGGTGATGAGCGACTGGCTGACCGACGGATGCTCTTCGAGGTACTCGGAAAGCTTCTCGTTGACCGCGCTCTCGACCTGGCCCTTCACCTCGGAGTTGCCGAGCTTGGCCTTCGTCTGTCCCTCGAACTGGGGCTCGAGGACCTTGACGGAGAGCACGCAGGTGAGCCCCTCGCGGACGTCCTCGCCCGAGAGGCCTTCCTTCTCCGCCTTGATCCAGCCGCGCTCGCGGGCGTAGTCGTTGAGCGTTCGAGTGAGGGCCGCGCGCAGGCCGATCACGTGCGTGCCGCCGTCGACGGTGTTGATGTTGTTGACGAAGGCGAGCGTGGTCTCGTTGTAGCCGTCCGTGTACTGGAGCGCGAGCTCGATGTCGGTCGTGTCCCGACGCGCGTGCAGGTAGACCGGCGGGCGGAAGAGCGCGCTCGCCGCGACGTTGAGGTCCTCGACGAACTCGGAGATCCCGCCGGCGTGATGGAAGGTCTGCTGGGCGCCGCTCCGCTCGTCGGAGAAATGGATCGTGACCTCGGGGTTGAGGAACGAGAGCTCTTTCAACCGCCGAGCGATCGTCTCCCCGTCGAACGTGGTCGTCTCCATGATCGACCCGTCCGGCTTGAACCGGGTCTCCGTGCCGGTCGACGTCGCGTCGCCCACCATCACGACGGGGGCCACCGGGGTGCCACGTTCGTAGCGCTGGAAGTATTCGTGGCCGTTACGGCGCACGCGGACCTCGAGCCATTCGGAGAGGGCGTTCACGACGTGGACGCCGACCCCGTGGAGCCCGCCCGAGACCTTGTAGGCGTTGCGCTCGAACTTCGAGCCGGCGTGCAGTATCGTCATGACGATCTCGAGGGCGGGGCGCTGGTACTTCGGGTGGATTTCGACCGGGATGCCTCGGCCGTTGTCCCGGACCGAGCACGAGCCGTCGGCCCGCAGGGTCACCTCGATCTCCGAGCAGGCCCCCGCGAGCACCTCGTCGATGGAGTTGTCCACGACCTCGGAAACGAGATGGTGCAGGCCCCGCGCGTCGGTCGACCCGATGTACATCCCCGGCCGCTTGCGCACGGCGCTCAGGCCTTCCAGGACCTGAATCGAGCTCGCGTCGTACGCGGGAGTGCCAACCGCCTGCTGCGCCATCGTAAAACCGGCGGAGAAACCGCTCGACTCAACGAGCAGGGCGCGTGTTATAACGCTTCGTCTGCAGCCCCGGAACGACCCCCCGTTTTCGGGGAGAACCCGCCCGCGCCCGGGCCCCTGCCGGAGGGGTCCTCCCTGCCCTGCCGGGGCGCCGGGAGCGGCTCCCAGGGCTCCGCGCCTAAGCTAACCGCCCCCGGTGCGCTGGGGGGGGGCTGAGCCGATGCCGGTCCGCGAGAAAGGCGATATCCGGGTACGCCGGATCTTGGTCGGGGAGTGGCGGCCGCTTCGGGAACTGCGCCTGCGGGCCCTAAAGGTCGACCCCCTGGCCTTCTGCTCGACCTTCGCCCGGGAAGAGCGCTTCGCAGAGGAGCTGTGGCAGGAGCGCACCGAGAGCGGTGCCCTCTCGGTAACCACGTCCCAGTGGGTTGCGGAAGGGGCCGACGGGGCCTTCCTCGGGACGGCGACGATCGCCGAGGCCGACGGGGAGGTCCAGCTCTTTGGCATGTGGGTCGATCCGACCGCCCGCGGGCGGGGGGTCGGCCGGCGCCTCCTGGACGTCGCCCTCCTCTGGACCGAGGAGGCATTCCCCGGAAGGGCCGTACACCTCGAGGTCAACCGCGGACAGGCGGCGGCGGTCCGTCTCTACGAGTCGAGGGGGTTCCGGTTCACGGGAACCTCGCGACCCATCGGCCACACGGAGGGGGTGGAGGTCCAGGAGATGGTCCGCCCGTCGCGAACCGGCGGGGCACCCCCGGCCGCCGACGGCACTCGGGCGGCGTCGGAGCCCTAATAGCGCGGGCCCGGCTCCGTCCGAGCCGTTCCTATGGGCGACGAGCACCCTGCCGAGACCCCGGTCGAAAGCTCGCCAGAGGGGCGGCCGTCGGAGCTCCCGTCCCCGCCTCCGAAGCTGCCGTCCGAGGACTGGGAGTCACGGTTCAAGTACCTGCTCGCGGACTTCGAGAACTTCCGCCGACGCTCCGAGCGGGAGCGCGAGTCGATCAGCCGCCAGAGCCGCGCGGCGCTCCTGAGGGAGCTGCTGCCGCTGGTCGAGGCGTTCGGCTTCGCTCGCGATTCTTCCGGCCATCTCCCCTCCGACGACCCGCTGAGACGGGGTCTCGAACTGCTCGACCGCGAGTGGGCGAAGCTCCTCAAGCACCAGGGGATCGAGCCGGTGGCCTCCCCCGGCTCCCCGTTCCGGGCCGAGGAGGCCGAGGCCGTCGGGGAGACGGCGCCGACCGACGCCGCCCCGGACGGTACGGTGGCGGAGGTCGTCCAGCAGGGCTACCGGTTCTTTGGCGGGCTGCTGCGCCCGGCCAAGGTCGTCGTTGCCCGAGGCCGCGCGAGTCCCGAGACCGGAGCGAGCGGAACCCCCGGCACCGACGAGACCGGGGGAGCCACCCCATGAGCGAGCCGACCGAGAGCCGCTCGTCGGAGGTTCCCGGCTTTTACCGGCGGACCACGGCCGAGCGCCGCGAGTTCGTCCGCGACTGGGCCGGGCTCGGCCCTGAGGAGCTCAAGGCCTACGAGTTCCCTCCGGGAGTCGACCCCGCGACCTTCGAGCGGATGATCGAGAACGTCATCGGCGTGATGCCGCTGCCGCTCGGGATCGCCACCAACTTCCGCGTCAACGGCCGCGACCTCCTCGTCCCGATGGCGATCGAGGAGCCGAGCGTCGTCGCCGCGGCGTCCAACGCCGCGAAGGTCGCCCGGGCCGCGGGAGGCTTCTTCGCTCAGTCGACCCCCCCGGTGATGATCGGCCAGGTCCAGATCCTCGACGTGCGCGATCCGTCCGCGGCGAGGCTGCGCATCCTCGACCGCAAGGACCAGCTGCTCACCGCGGCCAACGCGGTCGACCCGGTCCTCGTGAAGTTCGGCGGAGGCGCCAAGGACCTCGAGGTGCGCACGGTCGAGTCCCCACGGGGAAGGATGCTCATCGTCCACCTCTTGGTCGACGCGCGCGACGCCGGCGGGATGAACGCGGTCAACACGATGTGCGAGTCGCTCGCCCCCGAGCTCGCCGCGCTCGCGGGAGGCCGTCCCCTCCTGAGGATCATCTCGAACCTGGCGGTCCACCGTCTCGCACGCGCGCACGCGACCTTCCGCGCCCAGCTGCTCGCAACGCCGACCACCCGCGGGGAGGAGGTCGTCGAGGGGATCCTGGACGCCCACGCCTTCGCCGCTGCCGACCCGTTCCGCTGCGCGACGCACAACAAGGGGATCATGAACGGCGTCTCGAGCGTCGTGCTCGCCACCGGCAACGACTTCCGTGCCATCGAGAGCGGCGCGCACACCTTCGCGGCCTGGCAGGCCGCCGGCGAGGGCACGGTGGTCCGTCCCCTCACCACCTACGAAAAGGACCGAGAGGGCAACCTCGTGGGGTCGATCGAGATCCCGGTTCCCGTGGGCCTCATCGGGGGTGCGACCGCGGTGCACCCCACGGCGAAGGCGAACGTGAAGGTCCTCGGCGTGCGCACCTCGCGCGAGCTCGGCGAGGTCCTCGCCTCGGTCGGCCTCGCCCAGAACTTCGCGGCCCTCCGCGCCCTCGCGACCGAGGGGATCCAGCGCGGGCACATGGAGCTGCACGCGCGCAACCTCGCCGTCAGCGCCGGGGCTCGCCCCGAGGAGGTCGACCGCCTCGTCGAGCGGCTCGTCCAGGAGAAGAAGATCCGCTTCGACCGCGCCAAGGAGATCCTCGAGGAGATGCGTCGCGGAACGGCATGAGGACGGGAGTCCTCGCGCTCCAGGGCGACGTCCCGGAGCACCTCGCGGCGCTCGGCCGTGGCCTTGGAGGGCTCGCGCCGCGTCCCGTGCGCACCCCGAGCGACCTCGAGGAAATCGATGCCCTCTTCCTTCCCGGGGGCGAGTCGACGTCGATCGCCCGCCTCCTTCGGGACGCCGGGCTCTGGGAGACGCTCGAGAGGCGCCTGCGGGCAGGGCTTCCGGTCCTCGCTACCTGCGCGGGACTCATTCTCCTTGCCGGGCATCTCGAGGAAGGGCCAAGCGGGCCGAATCCGCCGACCTTTGGGGTGCTGGACGTCACGGTCCGACGCAACGACTACGGCGGCCAGCGCGAGTCGTTCGAGGCCCCGGTGCGCGTCCAGGGACTGGAGGGCGGCGACTACCCCGGGGTGTTCATACGGGCCCCACGGATCCTCAAGGTCGGAGCTAAGGCCGAGCCGTTCGCCTGGAGGGACGAGGAGGTCGTGGGGGTCCGACAGGGGCCGGTCTGGGGGCTCACCTTCCACCCGGAGCTCTCCGGCGACCCGAGGATCCACCGGCGGTTCCTCGACGCGGTCAGCTCTCCTGCCTAGGCAAGGCCCAGCGCAACGATCAGCAGCAGTACCAGGGCCAGGCCCGCGACGAGCGCGAGGGTCCAGCGCACCCAGCGCGGCGTCGCCTTCCACGAGCCGAAGAAGATCGGCACCGGGCCGACGAGCAGGAGCCCCCCAACCCCGCTTTCCGCCGGACCGCGCGCGGCCGTCGGCTCGGGAGGCCCCGGCTCCTCGTCCCCTCCCCCGAGACCGAAGGGCAGGGCAAGGAACCCGAGCAGAACGAGCCCCACGCCGGCGAGGAAGAGAGCCGAGCCACCGCTCACCACAGGAACGACCACCCACAGCGCGACGGACGCCGACCCGGTCGTGATGGCGTAGACGATGAGGCCCACCCCACCGGCGAGCAGAAGAGGACCGACCAGCCGAAGAGGTGCGCGCGACGAGTTCATCGGACCGACACCGGTGGGCTCGGCGTCTCCCTCCACCGAGCTCGCGAACCGCCCTAGTGGTAGGTGTCGAAGCGGTACGGCTCGAGGGGAAGCTCACCGATCGCCATGAGGAACTCGGGCGGCGTGAGGACCGGCTTCGGGTAGTTCGAGCTGTCGTCGAGGGCGATGCGCGGGCAGGCGGTGTTCACGTAGGCGTCCAAGTTCCGTCCGAGGAGATCGGCCGGGTCGAGCCGGCTCGCGAGGAGGATCTCCGCTTCCAGGCCGCGGGCCCGCGCCCGCGCCTGGAGCGCGAGGGCCGTGGGGCTGCGATTCTGCCCGCGAAAGGTCGAGACGAGGATCCCCCACGACCGGGCGTCACGGGTCGAGGCGACGAGGAGCTGGCGGCGCCGAACGAGCGCGCCGCGGTCGATCGGGGACTCGAGCTCGCCACGGGCCGGGTCGAGCGACCAGACCGGCTTCTCGACGGCGAAGGCGAGCCCGAGCGGGTGGAACCGGCCCGTCCCCACGAAGAGGTAGGCGTCGACCTCCGCGGCGAGCTCCTCGGCGCCGGTGTAGTTGCATCCCAAGGCCTGTCCCGCGTAGGCAAGGCGTCGGTCGCCGCGGCCGACCCTGACGGTGAATCCGCGGCGCTCCAGCGCCGTGGAGAGCGGGGCTAGGAGGTCCATGTGCTGGATCGAGAAGACCAGGCCAAGACGGGAGGGAAGGTCCGCGGCGCGGACGCGCTGGGCGAGCGTGTCGGGGTCGCCGACGGGGCTGCGCATCTCGACGAAGAACGTCCGTCGGTCGGTCGGCACGTTCGGGATGGGCGAGTGCCCGAGGACGATCGCGAGGTCGGCACGAGGCGCCTCGTCGCGTTGCGGAGGGTCGCAGGCCCCGAAGCAGGGACGGGCTGCGACATCGACCGCGACGCCGGTCCCCTCCCGTAGCTTCGCGGCGAGGGAGTGGGCGTCCCGGACGAGGCCCGCGGGGACCTCGAGCACCACCCGACGGGGCCCGGCTTCGCGGATCGCGTCAAGGAGCTCGGGTCCGACCGTGGCGAAGACGCGGTCGCCGGACGGCTCGGATGCCACGCGCGCTCCGGGCGTGCTCTTCATCGCGGTCGAAGAGAGGCCGGGGAGTCCCCTAAACGCCTTTCGGGAGGCCGAGACGCCCGACCAGGCGGCGCACGGCCTCCCGGTTGTCGGGAAAGTGCAGCTCGGAAAGAGCCGTTTCGAGGGGGACCCATCGGAAGGCGTCGTGCTCGGGTCCGAGGCGTGGGGTGAACCGTTCCGCGACCTCGATCCCGTAGGCATGCAGCCTCCAGGTCTCGCCGTTGTCGGCGCGGAACGGGACGTGCCAGTCGAGCGGGAAGACCGAGCGCGGGGTCGATAGGCCGGTCTCCTCGAGCACCTCCCGCCGGACCGCCGTCTCAAGGTCGGCGTCCGTCGGCTCGACCTTGCCGCTCACGGGGACCCAGATGCTCCCCCGCGAAGGAGGCCGACGCAGGAGGAGGAACTCGAGCGGCTCCCGCCCAAAGAGGTAGCCCTCCACGCACTCGCGGACGACCGGGCCGAGGCCGGGGGTCACCGACCGCCCCGGGTGAGGATCCGCATGATCGCCTCGGCGGGCTCGCCCTTCGACTGGACGAGGGCCTCGACGGCTTCCTCCCTCGAGACGTTCGCCTGGTCCATGACGAGGCGGATGTCCTCCTCGGGCGGACCGGACGGTGCGGGCGGGGCCCCCCCGGAGGCCGCGGTCGGCGCCCCCGCACTACGGGGGCGAAGCTCGGGGTTCCCGACGACCTGGTAGGTCCTCACGCCCTGGACGGTGAGGATCGTGACCTCGGGAGCCCGAAAGACGTGCTCCTCGGTGCGGGTCCGCACCACGACCTCCTCGACCCCTGCCAGGGGCTCGGTCGTCATTCCGAGCCGGCGCATCATCGCCTCGACCTGGCGCGGGTTGCGGCCGCCTCCCGGGATCATGCCACCTCCGGGGTTACGCTTCGTCCCGACCCAGGCGACGGAGCTTCGCCTCGAGCTCGGGGTCCTCGGCGCTGCTCTCGTCGGAGGGGACCGGCTTGGACCGGCGGCGCCCGCGCTGGATCTTTGCCTCGCGCGTCCGCCGGGTCTGCGCCTCGAGCTCATCCAGAAGGCCGGCGACCCCGGCCATGAGGTTCCAGCCGGTGTGCGAGGCGTAGAAGATCCCGTTGTCGGTGTGCAGACGCGCCTCGACCGTAAGATCGCTGGTGCGGTGCGTCGCGTGGGGGGCGAAGTGCAGGGTCAGCAGGAGCGGTCGGACCGAGCGGGTGATCCGTCGGAGCCCCCGGGCGACCAAGTGGTCGATGTCGGCGAAGAGCATCGGATCGTTCGACCCGCGAAGGCCGGTGATCTCGACGTAGACGTCCTCGACTCGGCCACGGCCGGGTCGGCCCCGGCCGCGGGAGACGATGTAGCCGAGGAGGTCGGACTGCGCGAGGATGCGCACCGGGCGGCCGTCCTCGACGACGAAGACGCTCGAAACCTTCTCCCGGCTCATGAGACGGGCGGCGGTCGCCACGTCCGTCCCGAGGGGGACCGTGAGCGGCGGGGTATGCATGATCGAGCTCACTTTGACGTCGAGCGCGGTCGTCGCGGCGAGGGGGTCGCGCTTCCCCGGGGTCACCGGTCGCCAGAGGACCTTTCCGAGGTCCCGGATCCCGACCGCGCCGACCAGGCGGCCCTTGCGGTCGACGACGGGCATCGGGTGCTCCTCGAGCAGCCGGACCTGGTTCACCAGGTTGCGGCAGAGGTCGTCCTCGCGGACGAGCGCGCTCGCCGGGCTCGCGAGCTCCTCGACCGCGGGAGTGCGGGGACGCACCAGCGCCGGGATCCCCGGCAGCGCGCGGACCAGATCGGTGCGGCTCACGACCCCGAGCAGCTCGCCGCGTCGCCCGACGACCGGTGCACCCCTGAGCCCGGCGGCGAGGAGCGACTCGGCGACCTCGGGATACGACGTCTCCGAGGTGATGAGAGGAGGCAGGACGAGGAGGTGCTCGACCTTCGTGGAGAGCGCGAGGCTGGCGCGTCGCGCGATCGCCTCGAAGGTGACCATCCCGCGCAGGCGGGAGCGCTCGAGGACCGGGATCTCGTGGACCCCGCGGGTGCGCATCAGACCAAGCGCTCGGGAGATCGGTGCGTCGCTAGGAAGCGTCACGGGACGCGCGGTCATGAGGTCGCCCGCGCTGGGCCACTTGTCCGGCATCGCCGGGCAGCCGGGCGGAAGGTCTTAGCGACTGCGCCCCGGTCTCCGCTACAGATCGACCGCCATGTGGTAGCCGTTCTCGCCGTCCGAGTAGTAGGCGCGCAAGAGGTCGGTCACCGAGTAGCGGTAGCGGGTGTAGAAGCGGATGGCCCGCGCGTTGGAGACGCGGACCTCCAGGGTCACGCGGCGAAACCCTCGGGTCCGGCACCGCTCCAGGAAGGAGTCCATGAGCCGCGCCCCGACGCCCCCCTGGCGCCAGGCACGGTCGACGGCAAACATGAGCACCCGGCCCTCCCCGGTAACTTGGCTGACGCCGAGCAGGAAGCCGACCGGCGTGTCGGAGCGATCGGCAGCGACCAAGAAGCCCTCCGGCCACTCCGCCCCAAGCGACGCGTAGAGCGACGGGTCGTAGTACTCGTGGAGCGACTCGACGACGA
This sequence comes from Thermoplasmata archaeon, assembly GCA_021817605.1. Taxonomy (GTDB): domain Archaea; phylum Thermoplasmatota; class Thermoplasmata; order Lutacidiplasmatales; family UBA184; genus Lutacidiplasma. The sequence goes on from JAKAUN010000015.1 coordinate 124,024, forward strand.
TCGCGGAGATCCGCGGCACGTCCGCGGCACGGAAGCCGCGGAGCGTGACCGACGCACGCTCGGGCTCCGCGGAAGTGGCGGGCGGCCCCGGGGTTGACTCAGCGATACATCTCACCCGGCCCTTCGGCGTCCCCGACCCGCAGGGGTGAGGCCGGCTCGCGCGTCTGCTGCAGGGTCTTGCGCACCTCGGCCTCGATCTGCCGCGCCTTCTCCCGAAGAGGCTTCGTGTCGAGGAGCAGGAGGGGGACCAAGGGGTTCACGGTCTCGATGACCTTCGCCGCCGCGCGGGCGTCCGGGTAATCCTTGTGCGCCTGGGCGATCAGGCAGAGCACCGGGGTCACCCGACCGATCGCCCCGAGGAGCAGTCCGCCGGCGAGCCCGGTGACGACCCCGTTGGCCGCCTGGAAGCCGTACTTTCCCAGCAGGGGGGCGGCGGCGCGGTTCGCCATCGCGACGACACGCGCGTCTCCCTGCACCTCGCCGTCGATGGGCTGGCCCTCGATGGCGACCACGAGCTGGACCCCCTTGTGCTCCGCCCAGTCGAGCAGCGTGCGTCCGAGCAGGTTGAGCGTCCCGGTAGGCGGCTGGATGTCGGCCATCACGACCACGAGCTGGTCGCAGGAGCGGTCGACGCCGCAGACCAGCTTGCTCGCGTAGAGCCGTACGGGGGCGCTCACCACCCCCTCCTCCATGATCACTGTCGGGGGAAATGCCTCGCTCACCATGTAGGCGACCGGGGACATGTCGAGCGAGTGGACGAGGTACGACGCCGCCACCGACCCGACGAGGCCGTGGGTGGGGAAACCGACGACCATCATCGCCCCTTTGAGCGACTCCTCGCGCGTCTCGACGATACGGATCTCGGAGGCGGGGGGGTTCGGCTCAGCGGACATCGGAGGCGGTGAGGTCGTGGCCGCCTTATCCATTTTATTCGGGATTCGTCACCCCGGGGTGCGGAAAATACCCCGCGGAGAGCCCCCGGAGTCGGCTCCGGCCGAGAGGTTTCCGGCCAGACTTTAAGTCGCCCCGGCGTTTGCGGGAAAGGAAGTTGGACTCCGAAGAGGCGAAACCGTCCGGCGAAGGAGGAGAGGTCCGATGAAGCGCCAGATGGTAGAGATGCTAGCGGAACTGATCAAGATCCCGAGCGATCCGTTCTCCGACAAGCAGGAAGTTCTCGACTACGTCCAGACGTTCACCGACCAGATCCACATGCGCAACACGCTTTTTGGCGACGCCCAGTCTCCCGCCCTCCTCGCCGAGTACGGGCAGGGAGGTGTCGTGCTCTCCGGGCACCTCGACACCCCGCCGATCGGCGACTACTGGAGCTTCTCGCAGAGCCAGCTTGCCTCCGGGCGCATGTACGGCCGCGGCGCCGCCGACATGAAGGGCACCGTGGTCGCGATGCTCGAAGCAGCGCAGGACCTGGTCGCCCGAAAGATACCGATCGTGCTCGCCTTCTCGACGGACGAGGAGACGTCGATGCAGGGGGCGAGCGCGTTGTCGAAGACCCTCCCGCTCCGCCGGGCAAAGGCGGTCGTCGTCGGCGAGCCCACCGGATTGCGGGTCGCCTACGCGGAGAAGGGGGTCCTCGACCTTTCCATCGAGACCCGCGGGAAGGCGGCCCACGGGGCGATGCCCCATCTCGGCGAGAACGCGATCACCAAGATGATGCGCATCCTGCGTGGACTCGAGTCGTTCAAGAGCCGCATCGCCCACCCGGAGCTCGGCACCGTGACGCTCAACATCGGCACGTTCAACGGAGGCACCCGGATCAACGTCGTGCCCAACAAGTGCACGAGCGAGGTCGACATCCGGTTCCCCCCGCCGTACACCCCCGACCAGCTCTACCACGAGATCGAGGAGCACCTGCGACGGATCAAGACCCCCTTCACGCTCCGTCGCATCCTGGCGATGCCGGCGGTGCAGATCGACCGCAACGCCGAGCACGTGCGCCTGCTCCAGGAGGTCTCCCAGGCCGAGGCGACCGTCCTCGTTCACGCCTCCGAGGCCGTCCACTACACCCAGGTGAATCCGCGCGTCGTCATCTTCGGCGCGGGCGAAGAGGAGCTCTCCCACCAGGCGAACGAGTACGTAAAAACCGAAGCAGTCGCGCGGGCGACGGAGGTCTACAAGAAGTTCGCCCAGCGGCTCGCCGCCGCCCGTTCCACCTCCTAGCCTTTCGGGCCTGTTCATCCAACGTGAGCGCGTGCGGAGCCGGGCCGTGAGGGTTGCCCAGCTCACCACGCGCTTCCCGCCCGGCCCGGGAGGCGTCGAGCGCCACGTCGCCGAGCTCGCCCCCCGTCTCGCCGCGCGGGGCCATCGCGTCGAGGTCTTCACGAGCGAGCTCTACCGCGAGTTCCCCTGGCAGAAGCTCGACCCAAGCGTTCCCCGCGAGGAGAGAACGGCCTTCGGCGCCGTCCACCGCCTGCCCGTGCGTACCTTGCCCGGCGAGTTGCATTACACGTTCTTCCGCGGGCTCGACCGCGCCCTCGACAGGGCGGAGCCCGAGATCGTTCACGCCCACACCTACGGGACCCACCAGGTCGCCGTTGCCGCCCGACGCCGTCGCAGGAAAGGGACCCCGTTCGTCCTCACGGCCCACTTCCACCCGATCTGGTCGATCGAGGGCGGATGGGTGCGTCGACGATTGAGGGCGACCTACGACCGCGTCGTGGCTGCCCCGGTCGTTCAGGAGGCCTCGCGTCTCGTCGTCCAGACCCGCGAGGAGGAGCGGCTCGTCCGGGCCCTCGGCTTCCCCCTTCCTCCCGTGGTCGTCATCCCCCCGGGGTATGCCCCGCCGGCCCTCGAGCCGCTCCCGCCGGGGTCGTTCGCCGCACGGTTCGGCCTCCCCGGACCGTTCGTGCTGTTCGTCGGCCGCCTGGCCTCCAACAAGGGGCTCCTCCGTCTGGTCGAGGCGTTCGCCCCTCTCGCCCGCAGCGATGCGACCTCGACCCTCGTCCTCGTCGGCGAGGACGGAGGGATGGGCGCGGCGGTCGACCGGACCGTCCACGACCTCGGGCTCGACGGACGCGTCCGTCGGCTGGGGCACCTGGTGGACGAGGCCGCCCTTGCCGCCGCCTACCGGGAGGCGCGCGTCGCCGTGCTCCCCAGCGACTACGAGGCGTTCGGCCTGGTCCTCCTCGAGGCCCTCGCTCAGGGGACCCCCGTGATCGCCTCGCGGGTCGGCGGGATCCCCGAGATCGTCGAGGACGGACGCTCCGGCCTCCTCGTGCCGCCCGGAGATGTCGGTGCTCTGGCCGCGGCGCTCGCCCGTCTCTGGGCCGACCCGCAGCTCGGGCGACGCCTGGGCGAGCACGGTCGTGATCAGGTCGTCCCCCGGTTCACCTGGGAGGCTCTCGCCGACCGGGTCGATGCCCTCTATCGGGAGCTCGTCGGGCCGTGAGGATCGTCCAGGTCACCCTGCGTTTCGACGCCCCGGGCGGCGTCGAGACCAACGTGCGGGAGGTCTCCCGACGGCTGCTCGCGGCCGGCGACGAGGTCGAGGTCTTCGCGAGCGACCTCTACGACGAGAGCCGCTGGGAGCGGCGCAGCGACTACGCTTCGGAGGTGGACGGGGTGCACGTTCGCCGCTTCCCGGTCCACAAGCGGCTCGTCCCCGGGCTCACGATGCCGATGATGGTCGGTCTCATCGACGCGCTCGCGGAGAGCGGCGCCGAGGTGATCCACGTCCACTCGCACCGCTACGGCCACGTCCTCCAAGCCGCGGCGGTCGCCGAGAGGCTCGGGATCCCCCTGGTCGTTTCGACCCATTACCACCCGGCCGACCGACGCGAGCCGTGGCGCAAGCGCGTCCTCCTCAAGCTGCAGGACGTCCTCTTCGGCATGACCGCCTACCGCGTCGCGAGAACGCTCGTCGTCGAGTCCGAGCTCGAGGCCTCGGCGGTCCGTCGGTTCGCCCCGCCCGGGCGCGTCGCGATCGTCGCGCCGGGGATCGATCTCGCCGAGTGGCAGGAGGAGGGCGTCGGCGCCCCCGCAAGCCTCGGGCTGCCGGACGGCTACGTCGTCTTCGTCGGCCGCATCGCGTCCAACAAGGGGCTCGGCCACCTTCTCGCGGCGCTCGCCCTGCTGCCTCCGGAACGTCGGCCGCCTCTGGTGCTCATGGGCTCGGACTGGGGCGAGCGTGCCGGGCTCGAGAAGCTCGCCGAGGAGCTCGGCGTCGATCGGCAGCTCACCTTTACCGGGCACGTGACCGGGCGCGCCGACTACCGTGCGGTGATCCGGGGGGCTCGCGCCCTCGTGCTCCCCTCGGAGTGGGAGGCCTACGGGCTCGTGCTGCTCGAGGCGATGGCCTCGCGCACCCCGATCGTAGCGACCGCCGTCGGCGCCGTCCCCGAGGTGCTGCAGCACGGTCGGCTCGGGCGGCTCGTTCCCTACGGCGAGCCGGCCGAGCTCGCCCGGGCCCTGGCGGCGGTCTCCGACGATTCCGAGGGGACACGGGAACGCGCCGAGCGGGCCTGGGAGGCGGTCCAGCGGCTCGACTGGAACGCGTCGGCCGAGCGGCTGAGAGCGATCTACCGGGACGCGGTCCGCGGGCGCTGACGGCGGCGCTGCTCAAGGCGCACGAGCTCTCCGCCGACCGTGGCGAGCGGGCTCTCGCGACCCTCCCCCCGCAGCTCGGCGCCGAGGCGGAAGAGCCGGCCCAGGAGGCCCGCGATCATGCGGCGGGGCTCGCGGCGAGCGTGCGCGCGCACTCGGCGATCGTCCCGATCCCCTTGCGAAGGTCCGCGCGCGAGGTGGCGAACGAGAGCCTGAGATGCGAGGCGCCGAGGCTGCCGAACGCCTCGCCCGGGGTGGTGATGACCCCCCGCGAGAGCAGCTCGGCGGCGAGATCCGGGCTCGACGTCGACCAGTCGAACTTCGGGAAGACGTAGAAGGCGCCCCCGGGCCGGACGACCGAGATCCCCTCGATCCGCTCGAGGAGCCGGACGACCAGGTCGCGTCGCTGGCGGAACTCGCGGACCATCGCACGTGTCGCCTCGGGAAGGTCGAGGCCGACCAGTACCGCGGCCTGCGCCGGCGTCGGCGGGCAGGCCATGATGTGGTAGTGGATCTTGTTGAGCTCGACGGCGAGCGACCGAGGGGCGACCAGGTAGCCGATCCTCCAGCCCGTGGTCGCGAGCATCTTGGAGAAGGAGTTCACGACCACGGTGCGGTCGCTCCGTCCCCAGAAGGAGGTCGCCGGGCGCTCGTAGACGATCTCCTCGTAGACCTCGTCGGAGACGATCGTCAACTCGTGGCGGTCGGCGATCGCCACGATCCGGTCGACGACCGACCTCGGGAACACCGTCCCGGTGGGGTTCGAGGGGCTGTTGACCACGATCGCACGGGTGCGGCTCGTCACGAGCGACTCGAGCTCCGCCGGGTCGGGCAGGAAACCGTCCTCGGCGCGGAGGCTGTAGGGCACCGGGACCGCACCGGCGAGACGCGCATGCGGAGCGTAGAGGACGAACCCCGGGTTGGGAACGAGCACCTCGTCGCCGGGGTTGTAGAGGGCGAGCGCGGCGGCCATGAGGCCCTCGGAGCCGCTTCCCGTGACAATGACATTCTCCCGGCCGGTGGCGGGCTCGCGGTCGCGATACCCCTCGGCGATGCGGTCGCGCAGCGCCGGCAGGCCGGCGGATGGGCCGTAGTGGTTCATCCCGTGGCGGACCGCGCGGCAGAGCTCCTCGACGACCTTCTCGGGAGGGTCGAAGTCGGGCTCGCCGAGCCCGAGGTTCACGGAGTTTGAGGGGGCGGACTCGAACATCTTGCGAATGCCCGAGATCTCGACCTCGCGGACCCGGTCGGCGACCATCCGGCCGCCGACGCCGGCCATCCTTCATTATCGTTGCTGGCCCGCCCGGAGGGGCGGGCCCGTCGCCCTGGGCCCGCGGCTGTCCCGTGGAAGGAGGAGGAAGCTGGGAAAGAGCCTTCTACGCGGTCCGCTCAGAGCCCTTGGAGGGGGGGAGAAGCTACGACGATCTGCGTGGTGGTCGGAGCCCAGTTCGGGGACGAAGCGAAGGGCAAGATCTCCGACTTCCTCTCCGCCGACTTCCGCTACGTCGTCCGGACCGGGGGCGGGCCGAACGCCGGCCATTCCGTCCACATTCCCGAAGGGAAGGTCGTGCTCCACCAGGTCTCCTGCGGGGTGCTCCGCCCGAAGGTTCTCGGCGTCAGCGGCCCGGGGATGGTGCTGCAGCCGATCACCCTGGATGCCGAGATCGCCGAGCTCGAGCGTCGCGGCCTCCTCAAGGGCGAGCTGGTGATCTCCGACCGAGCGCACGTCCTGCTCCCCATCCACGAGCTCGAGGATGCCTGGGAGGACGAGCTCCGAGGACGGCTCAACCCGGAGGCGGCGCTCGGGACGACGCGGACGGGGATCGGACCGGCGTACTCGGACCGAGCCGCACGCTTCGGCCTGAGGATGGCCGACCTTCTGCGCCCTGCGCTGCTGCGCGAGCGGCTCGACCTCCTCTACGCCCGCAAGGCGCACCTGCCCAACCTGCCGCCCGTCGCCGAGCTCGTCGGCCGTCTCTCCGAGGTCGCGGGGCGCCTCGCTCCCCGGGTGCAGTCGACCGAGCCGATCCTCTGGAAGGCGCTCGAGGCCGGCGAGTCGGTGCTTCTCGAGGGCGCGCAGAGCGCCCTCCTCGACCTCGACTTCGGCACCTACCCGTTCGTCACGAGCTCCCACCCGACGAGCGCTGGGGCTCTGGTCGGCAGCGGCCTTCCGCCGACCGAGGTCGAGTCCGTCATCGGCGTCGCGAAGGCCTACACGACGCGTGTCGGGGCCGGACCGTTCCCCACGGAGGATTCGGGCGAGGACGGAGAGTTCCTGCGACGTGTCGGAGGGGAGCGCGGGGCCACGACCGGCCGGCCGCGTCGGTGCGGCTGGCTCGATCTCGTCCACCTCCGCTACGCGGCGCGGCTCAATGGGTTCACTTCGCTCGCGATCACCAAGGTCGACGTGCTGGGCGGGCGGGACGAGGTCCCGGTCGGCGCGCAGTACGTCATGCCGGACGGAAGCACGGTGCGCGACATCCTTCCGGCCCACGCCGACGAGCTTGCCCGCGCGCAGCCGGTCTACGAGCGGCTCGAGGGATGGCCCGAGTTTCACGAGAGGCTCAAGGAGCGGATCCGCCGGGACGGCGCCTCGGCGCTTCCCTCGCCGCTGCGCGGGTTCCTCGACCTCATCGCGCAGGAGGTCGGAGTCCCTGTCGAGATCGTGAGCTACGGCCCCCAGCGCGGCGACACCGTCCGGCTCGACATCTCCGGCCACCCCGGCCGTCGAGGTCCGCTCGCCCGCTGGTCGAGCTAAGCCTCCGTGCCGTTCGACCTGCTCCTCTACGCCGCCTTCGCCGGAGGGTGGGTTCTTGGGCGGCTCGTGCCGCATCGGAGCCCGTGGGTCGGTCGCGCGACGCTCGGCTGTGTCGCCGTGCTCCTCGCGCTCCTCGGGGCCTCGTTCCGTGACGTGGGGCTCAGTGAGATGGTGGTCGTCGTGCCGTATGCAGCCGCCTTCGCCCTCGCGGTCCTCGCGGTGACCGCGCTGCTCGCGCGAGCGCTCTCGTCCAAGGTGAGCCGCCGGGACGCAGCCCCCCCGACGCCCCGCGCCGAGCGGGTTCCGACGAGCGTCGTCTTCCTCGCGGCGCTCTTGGGCGGGGCCGTCCTTGGACGGTCGGTCAGCCTGCCGACGGGCGAGCTCATCCCCTGGGCACTCTACGCGCTGCTCGCCCTGGTCGCCTTCGGGCTCGACCTTCGATGGGCGCCGCTCAAGCGTGCCTGGGTGCCGGTCGTCGCCGCCTCCCTGGGCGCTGTGCTGACGGCGTCCGTCTTCGCGCTCCTTACCCCACTCGGCGTCGCTCCGGTCTTCGCGTCGGCGCTCGCCTTCGGCTGGTACAGCCTGGCGGGCCCCCTGGTAGCCGCCCGCGTCGGCGCGACCCTCGGACTCTTCGCGTTCCTTACCAACTTCCTCCGGGAGAGCCTCACGATCCTGCTCGCGCCTCGGCTCGGGCCCTCGCTTCGCGGCGAGGGGCTTGCCTCCCTCGGAGGAGCCACCTCCATGGACACCACGCTCTACTTCGTCGTGCGATACGGCGAGTCGGACGCGGGATCGTTGGCCCTCGCGAGCGGCCTCGTGCTTACCGCCGCGGCAAGCCTGGTCGTTCCCCTCGTCCTCTCGTTGTGAGGTGCAATTCCTTAAGGGCGACCGGGGTTCCGCGCCCTCAGGGCTCGTGGTCCAGCGGTGACGACGTCGCTCTCACACAGCGAAGATCGCCGGTTCGAATCCGGCCGAGCCCATCTCCGAGCGCCTTCTGTCGGTGGTTCGCTTCGCTCACCGACGGAAGGTCCATCCCAGGGCGAAGGTTCTCCCCGTGACATCGCCCGAGAGTCAAGGGTGTAGGGCACAAGTAGGGAGAGGGCAGAATGTCGCATTGAGGTCACCAATGTTCGGCCCGTTCGGCGGACGGTTCGGTAGCTGAAGGGTGGCGAACAGAGTCAGGGGCGTGAGAGTATCTTTCGGTACGAACCCATCCCACGGATTGGAGGAGGCCTTCGCCTGCTCACGGTCACGGAAGATGGTGAAGGGACCGATACCGACCCTTCAAGACGAACGGTTCGCATGTAGAACCATGACTGCCTCGGCGTATGGGGCGCCTGACCCGCGGTACGGACGTTTGCCCAGCGAAGCACAGGTTGAACGCACGATCCAACATCTTCGTGAACGCGGTTTTGAAGCCGTCGCTGTCGCCGACGCCCAAGAGGCCCGCCGCGAGGCTATGGCCCGCATACCGGCGGGCTCCGAGGTCTTCGACGGCACTTCCCGGACCCTCGAGGAGACGGGCATTGTCACGGCCCTCTCGGAGTCCAAATCGCTCACGCTTCTCAAGCCGCGGCTGCATGCGATGGACCGCGCGACGCAGGGACGCGAAATACGAGGGCTGGCACAATCACCCCAGGTCATCATCGGAAGCGTGCACGCAGTCACGGAGGACGGTCAGGTCCTTGTTGCCTCCGCAACCGGGAGCCAGTTGGGACCGTACGCTCACGGTGCGGAACGCGTGATCTGGGTCGTCGGGGCACAGAAGATCGTCCCGTCGCTTGAGGAAGGGCTCGACCGATTGGAGAAGTACTCTCTCCCTCTCGAAGACGAACGGGCCCACAAGGCCTACGGCGTCGGGAGCGCGCTCAACCGCATTCTGATCGTGCGCAGGGAGAACCAACCCGGCCGGACGACCCTCATCCTGGTCCACCAGCGACTTGGATTCTGATGGGAAGGTCCCGGGGAGAGACCGGAGTTCAGCTCTTGGCGGGTCCCCGGGCGAGCCGTCAGCGGGGCTACGATCCCCCCGGATAGCCTACCCCGGGGGCACTCCCGCGCCAGGCTGGGGCGGCCCCCCGCTCGCCGAGATCAAGGGGGACCCTCCGAACCATCGGCGGCTTCGGAGGGCCAAATAGACCAGCGAGAGCAGTACCGGCACCTCTACGAGCGGACCGATGACCGAAGCAAAGGCCTCCTGAGAGGCCACGCCGAACACCACGACCGCGACGGCTATCGCCAGCTCAAAGTCGTTGCTCGCCGCGGTGAACGCCACGGTCACGGACTTCTCGTATCCCAGGTTGAGGAACCGGCTTCCAAGGAAACCCAGCGCCCACATCCCGAAGAAGTAGGCAAGCAAGGGGAGGATCACCCGAACCACGGTCAGGGGCAGCGAGGTGATGGTGTAGCCTTGGATGGCGAACATTACCACGATGGTGAAGAGAAGGCCCCAGAGGGTCAGCCGGCTGATCGACGGGGCGAAACGGCGGTCGTACCAGTCACGTCCCTTCCACCGAGAGAGCCCGAGACGGCTGCCGAGCGCCGCCACGAGAGGGACTCCCAGGAAGACCAGGACGCTCAGCGCGACGGTCGAGCTGCTTACGACGAGCGACTCCTGCGGCAGGTGGAGCCACGCGGGGAGAACTTCCAGGTAGAACACCGCGAGGCCGGCGTAGGCAAGGATCTGGAAGATCGCATTGAGCGCCACCAGGACCGTGGCATACTCTTCGTCCCCCTGCGCCAGCTGGTTCCAGACAAGGACCATGGCGATGCAACGCGCGAGCCCGATCAGGATCACCCCCGTCCGTAGGCCCGGCTCCTCGGGAAGCAGGGCCCAGGCCAGAGCGAACATGAACGCTGGGCCGACGAGCCAGTTGAGCACGAGCGGGTACGCGGTGGTCTTCCACCCGCGCGTCGCCTCTCGAACCCGCCCGTAGCGCACCCGCGCGAGGATGGGGTACATCATGAGAAGAAGCCCCACGGCGATGGGGACGGACACCGACTGGATCTGCCACTGACCTAAGGCCGACCCGAGGCCGGGCCAAAAGCGCCCGACGCCGAGACCCACGGCCATGGCGGTGAGGACCCAGACCGGAAGGAACCGGTCCACCGGGTCCAAGCGATCGAGGGACGAGGCGGCGGCCATCGGTCCCCTTGCCTAGTCGCGCCGCTCGTGACGTTGGCTGGCTGGGAGCTCTCGCGGCCGGCGGTCCTGAGCGGTGAGCTCGCGACGCAGGTCATCGACCCGTTCGACCAGGAGATCGCGCACGTGGCGAAACCCCGCATCGTCCAGCTTCGCCGGGTCAGGAAGGTCCCAATCGACCAGGTCGAACGTCCTGAGCTTGGTCGGACAACTGGCCCTGTCGAGGCAGCCCATCGTCACCCGCACGGAGGCTCCCGTCATCTGCTCGTCCGTGAGGAGTTGAGGTCCGTGGCGGGGAAGGGGAAGGCCAATCTCCCTCAGCATGCCCTCGGTTCGTGGGTTCGGGGTCGCAGCGGGCTCCGTCCCCGCCGAGGTGGCGACCCAGCCCACCGGGGGGCTTGCGTTGAACGCCGCCTCGGCCATCAAGGACCGAGCGGCGTTCTCAACGCAGATGAAGAGGACGACCTTCGGGCCCGTCAACAGCACTCTTCACAGCACCCGGGCGGGCAGGTCATAGGGTCGCAACAGCCGCATCGCGTCGCGGAGCAGTCGTTCTCCATGGGATCCTCTCACACTTCAATGAATGAAGTGCTCTTAAGCCGCCGCTACGTACGGACATAGTGTCGCAGTCCACGGACGAGGCCCTGGTCTGCCCTTGCCCGCCTTTCGGCCTGATCGACCTGGTCGGAAAGAAGTGGGCCATGTGCGTGGTCTCGCTCCTGGGCCGCTACGGGACCGTGCGATTCGGCCCGATCCAGCGATGCCTGACCGGGGTAAGTCCTGCAACCCTTACGGCAACGCTCCGTGCGCTGGAGAAGGCCGGTATCGTGCGACGGCAACCCGCCCCGCGGCCAGGAGGCCTTGTTCGAGCGTACGCCCTCACGAACTCGGGACTCTCGCTCTACCAGAGCCTCCTCCCGCTGGCCGGATGGCTGAACCGTCCCTGAGGCGGCAGCCGCAGTGGGCCCCCCGGCATTGCCGGCGACCGAGGAACGGGGCACCGGAATCGCCCGCCAATCCGGAACGGCTCCTGGAACGCTCTAGGCCGCCGGGAATCGACTCGCGTCCATCGGGGAATGGCGCGTTAGTGGCGCCACCCAAGAGTGAGCCACGGGGTAGTGAGATGTACCCTCCGGGCACACGTCACGGGAAGGGATCGAAGCCGTCAGCTCGCCCGAGGCCAACGGAAGCTTCGCTTCGCGCTCGTCGCGTCGTCTTGCGGATTGGGCTCTACGCGGGCGCGGTGGGACGCCGAAGATCCGCCGCGCGCTGGAACTGAACCCGAACCTGGCCACGGCGCACGTCATCCTGAGCCTCCTCGCCGGGTCGTTCGGGGTCATGGAGGCCTACCTCACGGAGGCAGAGGAAGCCTACCGCCTCGACCCGCTCTCGCCACCCATGATCCGCCACCAAGGGGAGGCCTACTTCCATTCCGGAAGACTCGAGGAGGCCCTCGCGCACTGGAAGAAGCCCATCGCGTCGGACCCGCGGGACGCCTACCACGGGCTGGCGGACTACTACATGCACAAGGGAGACTTTGACCAGGCCGAAGCGGCGGTCCGCGAGCTCGAGAAGATCGCCCCGAACACGGACGGAGCCCTGCTTTGCCGCGGATTCCTCGCGGGCTTGAAAGGAGACCGCGACACGGCCCTGCGGACGATTTCCAAGCTCGACGAGCTCTTCAAGAAAGGCACCTCCCGGCAGTCGTCGATCGGTTTCATCTATTTCGCCATGGGGGACTTGGACCGCTTCTTCGAGTACATGGACGCGGCGGCGAAGGACCACACCATGCCGGCGCTGAGGATCCGTCTCTCCCCCCTGTTCGCGAAGGCGCGCAGGGACCCGCGCTTCCTCATGCTCATTATCACGGGGAGCCGGCCCCTCCAGCCCAACAAACCGCAGGGCTAGTCCGGCTACGCCCGCCCGGATCGCCGCGAGCCTTCCTGACCTGCTCTCAGGGAACCGTGCGGTTCGCTGAGCCGTCCGTCAGGACCCGCGACCGGATCGGCGAACCCGAGACCGCCCGGCCCCGGATCGAACCGGAGGGCCGAGCTCCGCGACCAAGGAGGAGTAAAGTGCCCGGGCGCGAGGATGGGTCGTGGACGACCGATCCGAGCCAGAAACACGCTCGACGGGGGCTCTCGTGGACCCCGCGGAGTTCCGGGAGCTTGTCGAGCAGATGGAGCGGGCCAGCAACACTATCGAGATCCTGGTGAACCGAACCAACACGCTCGTCCGGCTTCTTGGCCTGCTGAGCCAACGGGTCGACCGGCTCGAGGCCCGAGCCTGAACGGCATACTTCCCCCTCCGACCCGCGAGCTCGCGATGCAACGCTTCGGTTGAGCGTGCCTCACCTTGAACGGCTTCGCGCTGGAAGCAGGGGGACTCGCCCCCGAGAGAGCTTGAGACGCCGTCTCGGGGTCGGTCGGTCCTTCCCGGGACTAGCGGTCCACCCGGGGCCGTCCCTCGGGCCGCCGGTCCCTTCCGAACGCAGCCGGGGAAGTCGCCGCTAGCCTCGCGTCCTCTTGCGACACGTCAGGCCGTAGTGGTGCGGTCCGAACTCCCAGCGCTCCGTCACTTCAAGTCCCTCGGCGGCCAGCCGTTCCGCCGCCGCCTCGGGAGTGAGGCGCACCGATATCGGAGGCCCCCGCTCGGTCGTCTCCTTCTTCCAGTCCAGGTTCACCAGGGCCCCTTCCGTCTTCAGAAGGCGGACGGCCTCTCGCAGCGTGGGCGGAGGAATGTCGTGGAGCACGTTGGCGAGCAGCACCACGTCGGCGAGCCCCGGGGGGAGAGGGATCTTCGTCTCGCTGCTCCGCACGGCCTCGAGCTGGGCCAAGCCCTCGGAACGTGCCCGATCCCTCACGAGGTCCACGAGCTCGAGCGAGAGGTCGACCGCGTAGACGTGTCCCTTCGGTCCGACACGTCGCGCGGCCGGGAGAACAAAGTATCCCGTCCCTGCCCCGACCTCGACGACGGTGGCTCCCTCGGCCAGGCGGATGCGATTCCAAAGGGCTTCGGGGTCCTGCGTTGCCCTCCGCTCCGGAAACTCGAGCGCCGCAAGGGCCTCCTCACGGCCCCACGCTCGTCCGTGCATCCCCGCGTGGTGGTCGTGACGGTGTTCGGCCATTTTCGTCCCTAGCAGCTCCCCCGGTCCGATAAGGTCGTCCCGTCCGCGGTGCCGCGTCAGCCCAGCCGGTCGTGAGCTGGACCCGCGGCTCGAGGCTACTGCGAGAGGTGTCGAGGCCTGGAGGAGAGCGTCGCCTCCACTCGCGGAGCCGTCCGGAGGGTTTCCTCCTGCACCTCCCTCGGGAGGCTGGCCGCGGCTGCCGTCCAACGCCCCCGCGTGGCGCCGGCTCGCGGAGGAGGGGGGAATCGGGCGCCCGGGGAGACGGATTCCCCCCTTCCTCCCTTAGGGGAAATCGATTAGGTCACGAGGGGACTGCCCCTTCGCACGCCGAGGAGGTCTATGCCCATGGGGGAGGGACGGCGCAAACGGACCAGCGGGCAGCTCATCTACCTCGGTACGATCGTCGCGATCGTTGGAGTGATGGCGGGCGCCGCTCTCGGTGCCGCGCTCCCTGCCCCCGGCATCGTCACGCAGGCCGCAGGCGTGTACTCCGGGGCATTCAAGGCCCCGGCGGGGTTCACGCAGAGCCCGACCCTCGCCCCTTCGAGCGTGATCTCGAACGTCACGACCTGCAGTGCCGGTCCCATCACCGAGAAGACCAACGGAGGGACCATCGACGTCACTCTCTCGGATGCCACGGGGGGAACCACCTGCACGGGAGGCGACTTCGCCGAACTCTTCACGGTGCAGTTTTCGGCGACCATCGCCTCCGGCAGCCCGCAAACCGACACGTTCACGGTCACGGCCTCCTACGGTACGACCCCGACGACCGGGGTCAACTCCGTCGCCCTCACGACCGGCTCTCCCGGTTCCCCTTGGACCCAGACGATCGACCTCTACGTCGACTTCGGGCCGTCCCCCGGACCGAGCGGCGGAATCAGCACCCTGAGCCTCGTCATCCAGTAGCTGAGGCAGACCCGGACTCTCGCGAAGGAGCGACCCTTCCTCCTGGAGCGACCCGTCCGCAACGCTCCGGCCCCCGTCGGGGCGAAGGTCGTGAGGGGGGGGCACCGGGCAAACCCCCGGCGAAAAGGGGTCCATTTCGCGAGAGGGGTAGCTAATGAGGGCGCGCGGACACGGCCCTGACAGAACCATGGGATCATCGTGTCCGGGCTGCGGCGCCGTGGACGGGCTGACCAGCCGCGCCGTACGAGCAGTCCACGAGACCTGCGCCGCCTGCGGGAGGAGCTTTACCGTCATCGAGCCGGCTGTCGAGCCGACTCCCTCCGAGCTGGAGGAGATCGAGGCCGCCCCGCGTCATGCGGGGGGAGGGAAGGCTACAGGGGAAGGTTCGTCCGCCCCCTCGGGACCGCCGTGCCGACAGTGCGGAGCGCCCCTGGCCCTGCGCTCCTGGGCCGAGGAGGGAGTGGAGGCGCAGTGCCCTTCCTGCGGCGCCAACGTAAGGTATCGGACGATGCCCCCGTTCCGCGGACCGCGCGGCCCGTCTCCGGGCGGCTACGGCGAGCGTGGCGGAGGAGGACGCTTCGCCCCTCCCCAGAGCCGCCCCTGCCGCGAGTGCGGCGGTCCTCTCACCTTTTCGACGGACGAGGAGGGTGTCGTGACAGGCTCGTGCGCCCAATGCGGCAACCGCTTCACCCTGCCTCCTCGCACCGGGGGAGGCCGGCCGGGGGGCCCGAGAGGCCGTTCCGGGCGCTTCTCTGGGGGATTCTCCCGAGGGTTCTCGAGGCCTCGGAACCGGTTCGGAGATGACGAGGAACGGCCGGAGCGTCGCAGAGGTCCTCCCCGACGCACCTTCCGCCCGAGGGAGAGAGCCGGGCGGGAGGAATCGACGGACTACGGAGAGCGCCGGCGGCGCAAGCGCCGCGAGGAATAGACCGGCCCGCTCCGCGAGCCGCGGTCTCCGTTCGCGACCCGTGAACCCCGGGCGGTAGCGCCCGGGGCTCGGAAGAGCAGCAGCCGTTCGACGGAGGGCCGCGAGCTCGCTTCCGCTCGGCAGGTGCCGACCGGATCGGGGACGGCAGGACTTCCCAATCGACCGGTGCTCCTTCCGTCGGGGGTCGTGGAGGTTCGTTCCGCGCTCAGACTTTTCCCCAGCCAAGGATGCGGGCCGCGTGGTGGTCGGGGCTGGCGGCCGGAGAGTCCTTCTGCCGGTCTACCTCGCGTCGCTCGGGACCTGGGCTGCCTACGCGCTGGTCATCGTCGTGCTCCCGTTCCGCTTCCAACAGCTCGATCTCTCGGTCGTGGAGTACGGCACGGCGCTCGCGATCTACGCTCTCGGGGCCCTGGTCACGGAAAGCCTGTGGGGGTACCTCGCGTTCCGTATCGGATCGTCGAGGTCCCTCGGTCTCCTCGCGGCTCTGACGGTGATGCCCATGATCGCCCTCGGATTCGCCCGGTCCTTTCCGGTGTTCGGACTCCTTCTCGGGCTCTACGGGATGCTCGTGGTGTACAGTACGCCGCTCATTCGCTGGGTGGGCATGTCCGCTGGCGGCCCCGGGAAGGAGGGTCGGGGACTCGGGCGCCTCGGCCTCTTCTTCGGGGCGGGACTCAGCGCGGGGACCGCGGTTGGGCCCCTCCTCTACTCGATCGGGGGATTCTGGCTCAACATCTACGTCGGCACGGCGGTCTTCGTTGCGTCGACGGTTCCGCTCCTTTTGGTCCCGTGGGGCTCGGTCCCGCTTCCGCGCAGCCGCGTTCGGGGCCGGAGCTCGCTACGTGCGGTGCTGGAACGGAGGTTCCTGCTCGCCATCGTGCTCGTCGTGCTCTATTTCATGGTCTACGCGCTCGTCACGAACTTCCTGCAGTACTACTCCATCCGCCTCTTCCACGGGACGGTCGAGGAGACAGGCTACGTGATCGGGGGGGCGCGTGCGGTCGCCCTGCTCGTGGGCATCCTGATGGGATCGACAGTGGACCGCTGGGGCCCCGGCCGGGCGGCCCCGGCCGGATTCCTGCTGCTTGTGGCCGGGGCTGTGGGAAGCTGGGCTTCTGGCGACTACCAGAGCATGACCGTCGCGACGCTCGTACTGGCCGCAGGCGCCGGCTGGTTGGGGGTCACGCTCCTGCCGATGGCGCTCTCCCGCGTCGCTCCCGTGAACCAGGGGACCGCGGTCGGCGTCTTCGGGTCGTTCGAGGACCTGGGGCTCATCATCGGGCCAGTCCTTCTGGGGGTCGTCTATTCCGCGCTGGGCCCCCGACAGCTCTTTCCCGTGGTCGCTGCGCTGGCGCTGGCAGGCACGGCGCTCTCCCTGGGGGGCGTGCGTGCGAGGCCGGGCTCCCGCGAAGCTCCTGCTCACGCCTGAGCTGTCGGGCCGCCCCGGGACCGGGGGCTTTGCCGGCGGAGGGCGGAGCCCGCGCGAGGCGACCCGCTCGGAACCTGCCCGCCCTCAGACGATCTTGCCGCCCCTCAGCAGGGCCCTTCCGTCGATGACGAGGTTGGCTCCCGTGACGACCGTCCATGTCCCGAAGGGGGAGGGATTCTCGCCACCGGCAAAGCCGTTCCCGCCGAGGCGCAGGAGCACCGCCCCTTCCTCCTGATCCTCGAGCTGCGGACAGCCGCGGAGATCCGGATTGAGCCCGACGGAGAGGTAGCTCAGGCGGTCGCGGCCCTTCGACGGGGCCGCGCGGTACTCCTTCTCGAACGCCTTACCCCCCTTCGCGTAGCTGTGGTCGACCAGCCGACCGCGGCGGAAGCTCCAGCGGATGCCGGAGGCGGGGCCGGAGCTCGGATAGACCGCATGATTTCCCACGATGCTGCCGCGTCCCGAAGTGTGGTCGAGGGCGACACCGACCGCGCCTCCGGGGATGCTGGCGACGTTGTTGCCGGCCCGAAGGTCCGCCTCGTCGACGACGGCATCGTCCACCTGGACCGGATAGCTGCCGAACCGGAACTCGAGCTCGGTCCCGTTCGGATGCGTCAGAACGGCCCGACGCCCCCCGCGGAGGCGTCGAGCGACCTTCTTGGCGAGCTGCCGCATCTTCTGGGGGGAAGCCAGGCTGGCCCGCAGGAGCGCGGTCCTCCAGGCCCTGAGGTCGACCTCCCAGCGATCTGCGGCCAAGCGGCTCGTTCTTCCGAGGTACAGCCGCGCGCCCCGGACCCGGGCCTTCGCCGCCCGACGATACCATTCGGCGTTGTAGGCCGTCACACCCTCGGTGCGGCGATCGGAGAGCGTGTCGTACCGCGGCCACTCCGAGGGGCCAAAGAAGAACACGTAGGCGTCCGTTCTCTCGAGCGCGCTCCACTCGTGGTCGCCTACGGCCCCCACGGCGCGGGACGCGCCGGTTCGCAGGGCCTCCCAGAACGCCGGCTCGTCCTCGTAGAGCATCAAGGGGTGAGCGCCCAGCCGTCGCGCCTCGACCACGAACGGGACGGCCCAGGGAAGGCTCTCCGACCACGCCTCGATCGTGACGTTCTCTCCGTCCGTGACCCGGAGCGTGTTCGTGAGTACCTCGCGGGCGACCTTGCGCGCCAGTTGCTCGGTGGGCGAATCCATGGGGGCTACCAGCTTTCGGGGCTACTTGTAGGAGACCACCGCCCGCGGTCTACCGCGGCCTCACGTCTCGGTCCCGCAGGCGAAAGGCCGCCGAGGCCGCAGCCAAGCCCCGGCATGAAAGGGAACGACCTGCGGAGCCGCGAGTCTCTTGCACCCATCCTGCCTACGGAGGGGGGAAGGCCACAGTCCCGCTCTCCCGAGACTGGCGCGGGCAAATCGAACGGCGAGGGATGGGCTTGTTCGAGCACCGAGGCTGTTCCTCGGCCATGACGGGGGAAGGGGCAGCGCGGGAAGCACCGAGGAGCGAAATAGGGCGCTTCATCTCCGGGGGCTGATGCCCGGCTCCCGCGCGACGCCCGAGGCCCTTTTGACGGCTCTCGATCCGGCGTCGGGCGGCCTCCCGTCCGGCAGCGCCGAGAGCGTGGCCGCATGGCTCCGGACCCGCGGCTTCCTGGCCGAGCCGGAGGCCGTCCGCGACGCCCTGGACGAGCTCGCCCGAAAGGGCAAGCTCGAGCGCGTGGAAACGGAGGACGGGGACGCTGCCTACACACGGCCGGAGGTCCTGCTTCGGGCCGCTGGCGTCACCTCGGTCTACCACGGGTCCTCCCGCCGCCGCTAGGGTGGTGAGGAGCCCTTCACTGAACCGTCAAATAGGGAGAGTCGTCTAAGAGCTCAGGTTGTCCATGCCGAGCTTTCGTTGCGCCGACCTGGGAATGAATTGTGGCTTTGAGGTAAAGAACGGGACCAGCAAGGACGAGGTGATGCAGATCGCCGCGATCCACGCCAAGACCGCCCACGGAATGGCGACGATCCCCCCCGACCTGGCCGCCAAGGTCACCGCGGCAATCCACTGAGAGTCTCGGCTGCAAGAGCGGGGGGAGCGGGCCCTCGAGCCCCCCGCCCGCGCATCTCGGCCGGCGACCGAGCCGCCGGGCCGACCTCCTGCGAGGACCGCCGGAATGCCTGCGGCTGCCCCCACGAGGCCGGCGGTCGGAGGGGCTGCCTCGGGCTGCCGCTCCTTCGCCAGGGGAGCCGGGACGTGGTCGCGTCGAAGGATTTCCGTGGGATCGGTAGCCGCAGGTGAACCGCTTATCCGACCCTACCGCACTCCACGCTACGATGCTCCAACAGGCTGCCGAGGTGGGTCCGCCATCCCTGTTGGGCATCAGCGTGCGGCGATCGATCACTCTGGGCCGCGTCTACCTTCTGGTCGGCGCGGGACTGTCCATCTTCTACTCGGCCGTCTTCGCCCTCGCGGCCGGACCGAGTTTCGTCACGGTGTTCCCCGTCCTCCTGCCGGTCATCGCGGTGATGGGCGGTCTGGGGGGAATGGTGGTCTTCACCAACGATCGGCTGAAGGGTGTCTTCGAGTACCTCATCGCCTACGGGCTCACGCCGCTGCGGCTGTTTGCCAACATCCTGTTGGCGAGCCTGGTGCTCGAGTCGATCGTCCTGGGGGCGGGCTGCCTGGTGGGGTTGGGCATCTACGCCGCGACCGGGCACGCGCTGAGCTGGGCGCTCGGGACAGCCTTGGGCCTCTATACGATCCCGATGAGCTACGCCTCGGTGGCCTTCACCGCCACCGTCGGGATGGTCTGGACCTCCCTCTCCTCTCCCCGGGCGGGAATGAACAGTCCTATCGGGCTGTTACCGATCGTCGGAGTGACCCCGGCGCTCGTCACCCTGGTCGCAGCGCTTGCCGCGGTGGCCACGAGGGCCGTCCCCGCCCGCCTCGTGACCACCGTGGCGATCCTCCTGCTGGTCGTGGTGGTCTTCGGCCTCCTGCGCCTTGTAGCGCGTCGCCTTCCCCCCGAGCGGCTGCTCTCCCCCACGTAGACGGGTGTCGACGATGGCGCTGCCGGAGGGGAAATCGGGGGCAGGGTCCCTGAGCCGGCCGGACGGGATCAGTCTCTCCTGCCGATCGGTGAATTCCGGCTACTCCGGGAAGGAGGTCCTCCGAGAGATCTCCTTCAGCATCGAGGAGCCGTCCATCTACGTCGTCCTCGGGCCGAACGGCGCGGGCAAGACGACGCTCTTCCGCACCCTCGCCGGGATCCTTCGGCCCTCCGCGGGGGAGGTGCTGATCGACGGGGTTCGGGTCGACCGACAGGCCTCCCGCGATCGTCTGCACTATCTCTCGCACATGGACGGCATCCCGGACGGACTGCGCGTTCGCGAGGCGCTCGAGTTCTACGCGAGCGTGGAGCGGGCGAGCAGTTCGGACGTCGAGCGGGTCCTCGACCAGCTCGGGATCCGCGAGCTGAGCGAGCACTACCTCCCCCAGCTGAGCGCCGGGCAGAAGAAGCGGGTCTCCATCGCCCGCGTCTTTCTCCGCGAACGCGACATCTATCTCCTGGACGAGCCGACCGCCAGCCTCGACCCCAAGGTCGCGCGCGAGATCCGCAACCTCATCCTCGAGCTCAGCCGAGAGAAGGTCGTCCTCTACTCCTCGCACAACCTGTTCGAGGCCCGGGAGATCGGGCGCTACGTCCTCGCCCTCAGGGCCGGAAGGCTCGCGCTCTTCGATCGCATCGAGAATCTTCGGGGCTCGCGCTACGTCGTGGGCATCCGCCTGCTCGAGCCGTCCGACGCCGTTGCCGGGCTCCCCCAAGAGGGAGATTACTTCCTGCGCGAGCTCCCCGGTCCGGAGGAGGTCCCTGCCCTGCTTCGCGACCTGGAGAGCCGAGGCGCGAGGGTCCGGGAACTTCGCGAGATGCACAACCCGCTCGAGGACCTGTTCGCCTGACATCCCTCCTCGCGGGACCGGGATTCCCGGAGGAGTCCTTTCCGCCCGTCCCGGGGGCACGGAGGCGAGCTTGACCGCGCAGGGGTAGGGAACCCGAGGCACGCCCCCCCGGGAGCCGGGGCCGTGCTCCCGGGCCGGAGATACGTATTTATGCGTATAATGACAGTCCCCGGAGCGTGGTGGCGAAGTCCAAGCGCCGCTCGCGTGTCTCTAAGTCCCGTTCTCGAGGCGTCGCGTCGAAACGATCCCGGGCGAGCCCTCGGGCCAGCCCGGGCCGCAGGGGAACCGACGGACAGGTCACGCGCCGCGACGCCCTCCCCCCGGCACCTCGGGCCCCCTCCCGCCGCCCGGGACGTAGTGTTCGCGGACGCGGGGCTCTCCCACGCTCGTCCGCCACGCTGCCGCCGCGTACCTCCGCGGCCCTGGAGGCATCGGCCGCGGCCCATCTCAGCGAGAGGCTCGGAAGGCTCGCGACCTCCCCTGACGGATCGCTGGCCGTGGGTCTGACGGCGCGCCCTTCACCGGAGGGGCCGGACGTTGTGGTCCCCGAACCGCCCGAGCCGGCCCTCCTTGCCACGATGCTTCTTGCGGTCGAGTCCGACCGGCGCGACATCCTCAACCGGGTGGCCGCCGGTTTTGAGGAGGAGATTGAGGCCGTCGCTCCTCTCTACTGGCCGTTCCTCATCGTGCACGGCGAGGGAAGTCCTGGCGCGGCAGTGTTCGACCTCACCGGTGTCTGGAAGCGGAGCTTCCAGTATGCCAGCATGCCGCCTGCCGAGAAGCTTCGCAGCGTGTTGGACGGGCACCTCGCGCCGGAAGAGTTCCTCGCCCGCATGCGGGCCCTCGCCCAGTCGTTCGCGAGCAACCAAGGCACCGAGGCGCTGACAGTGGAAGGTTTCCTCACGCTCGACCCTGCCCTCCAGCTGGACCTGCTCGCCCAGGCGAGCGGCCCGGCCGGAGCTCCCTCCCCTCGCGCCGGCTTCCTTCCCTCGCGACACCGCGTGGAGTGGTACGAGCAGGAGGTCGAGCGGATGCGTCAGTGGCTCGCCCGGCTGGACGGGGATCTTGCCTCGCTGAGGGAATTCCGTGGCCAAGCCGAGGCCGCGGTGCGCTCAGCGCAGGCGCGTCTCGAGCTGGCGGGGGCGAAGACCGAGACCGAGGGCCGAGAGCTCGTGGCGGAGGCCCAGCAGCACGCCCACCGGGAGATCGCCAAGATCCAGCAGGCACGGCATGCCGAGGTCCTCCAACACCTCAACGGGATCGAGCGAGCCCACCACACCGTCGCCTACGGAGAGACCGCGATCTCGACGGCGACCACCCTCGCCGATCGGGCCGTGAGCCGGCGGGACGACCCTCGGCCTCACCATCTGCGCGCCCGAGAGGCACGGACGGCCATCCGCAACGCGAGGCACCAGATCCGCGAGAGCCGGCGGGCGATCGAGGAGATCCACCAGCGCCAGCGCGACGCGCAGGAGGAGGCGCTCGCGGCGGTGGCCCAGATCGAAAGGTCGAGCGCGATGGGCCTCGCCCACCACGAACTCCTCGGCGACCACTTCCTTTCCGGAGCCGCCGACCTGCTCGCGGCGGTCGACGGGCAGATTGCCTCACGCCAGGCGCAGAAGGAGGCGATGGCCCGCAACTTCTTGCCGCTGCCCTCGGCGGCAGCCACCAAGATCGTCTGGCTTCCGATCTGGGCCGCGACCCTGCGGAGTCCGCGGGGGGTCCGCCAGATCGTCTTCCCGCCGCTCAAGGTGCGCGACAGCGTCGGGGTCGGTGGCTCCCTCAAGCGCCTTTTCGGAGGGATGGTCCTCCCGTTCGAGCCCCGCACGGTTCCGTTCGACAAGGAGTTCCGCTCCACGATCGAGCAGGCGCTCTCGGCCGACGCTTGGCTCGCGAACGTGACCCAGGAGCTGACCCGTTCGGCGGACGTGCTCACCTCCCCGACGATCCTCGGTCGGTTCGAGGAGGGACTCCTGGAGCTCAAGCGCAAGGGATGGATCTCCCAGAAGCAGGCCTCCGATTTCCTGCGCGCCTACCGCGAGCTGGCGGACCGCCGAAAATCCAAGCCTACGTTGCCCCCCGGCGAGGCGACCGACACGAACGGTGCAGGCGAGCACCCGACGTTGGAAGTCGACCTCGCCGGGCTCGTCCCCGGGCCGACGCCGGCGTAGGCGGCAGGGCGCCTCGGGCGACGCTTCCTTTATCGGGGGCGGACCGGGTCCTGCGGAACTCGCGGCCGATCCTTAGGCGACCGGCCTCCCGTCTGCTGTGACGTACCGGCACGGAGCGGCGGGCCAGGCTCTCGGCGCCCCACCCCGTTCGAGGGCGGGGCGGATGGGCAGAGCGCGAGCGACCTTCCCGGTTCTCGTGCGAGCGGCTCCTTGAGGGAGGCCTCGCGTGGCACCTACGGCGGTCACGGTGGCTGCGACCGAATTCGATGTCGACCGGGCCGCGAGCCCGACCCTGAAGTTCCCCGTCGGCCGAACGGGCGGTGTTTCCCTCCTCGACACGGCGATCTAGGCCTCGGCGCGGCTCCCAGCGTGGCGGCGGTCGCTGAGCCGAGACCCCGGCCCGGCCGCGACGAGGCCCGAGCCCTTCGGCGAGCCTGGACCTCCGAGTTGGGCGAACGCGCGCGCACCTCGGTGGAGAGACCGAGGGAAGCTGAGCGTTCTAATAGTCAGGTCCTGATGCTCCCCGGGTGTCCGCCTTTTGCCCCTACTGCGGCACTCCCTTGCCCCTCGGGGGTCGCTTTTGCCCGGCGTGCGGCAAGGAGGCCACCCCGACCGGTGCCGGGGGATCCGTGCCTCTCTCGACGGGCCGGCCGCCGCCGGGCGTGGCTTCAGGGCCACCAGGTTCGTCCGGCTGGCCCTGGACGGGGCCCGGCGCGTGGCCCCGCAGCCCGGCCCGGGAGGAGGAGGCCGTGCGACGCGCGGACCGAGAGGGGCTCACCCAGCTGCGCCGGGCGGCTTTCGTTTCCTTGGTCGCGGCCCTGTTAGGAGTCATCAACACCCTGCTACAGGAGTATGCGCCGATCGTCCAGGTGTCGCCCACGACGACGGGCCCGAACCTCCACGTCGGCTCGACGGCGCCGCTCTGGGCAGGACTCGCGATCGGGCTGCCCCTGCTCGGCCTGGAGCTGCTCTTCCTTCGCTTCGCCTTCCGGGCCCTCCTGCGTTTCGACACGACCTTCTCCACCCCGTCCGGGCTCTCTCTGCTGGCGCTCGCCGGACTGCCAATTTTGGCCGCGGGCTACGCGCTTCTCATCGCCGCGCTGCTGCAAGCCGTCGGCTGTGCCGGAGCCGGCAATCCGGTGTCGCTAAGCTGTCTCCTCACGCCGACCTTCTCGGGAGCTGTCGGCCTGCTCGTTATCGGCGGGCTGCTGACCCTGATCGGCTACGTGGGAGTGCTCGTGGGGATCTGGAGGTTCGGGACGCACTTTGATAACGGGCTGTTCAAGGCCGGAGCAATCCTGCTGATCTTTCCCCTCCTGGCGCTGGTCGGGGCAATCCTCCTTCTGGTCGGGGCGGCTCGGGCCCTAGAACGCCTCCCTCCGAAAGGGGCGGTCGCCACGTTCTCCTGAAACCGTTGCCCGCCCCCCGTTCCCTCAGGCGCGTCGCGGGGGTTACGGCCGGGAAGAAGAGGTCCTCCGGGGAGGCAGACGCCGCCGGGAGGGCCCGACCATGCGGCCCCCCTCCCTTCGGGCCGGGGATCTCAGTGGAGCGGGCTTGAGGCCGCGCCCCAAGGAGGTTTGAACCTGGGTGTCTAGGAGCAGCGTGGAGCGGAAGCTCTCGTCGGAGAACCCCCCCAAGCAGGAATGGGCCGCCTACTACCGATGGAGCGCGGGGAGGCCGCCAAGGGAGCTCCTGCTGCGGGTGCTCGACCACATCAACTGGGAGGGCGGTCCGAAGAAGGAGCCCCTCGCCATCGACCTCTGTTTCGGCGCCGGCAACGACACCCTCGAGCTCCTCCGCCGGGGATGGCGGGTGCTGGCCATCGACGGCCAGAAGGACGCCGCGCGGATCCTGGCACGTCGCGTGCCGCCGCGACTCCGGCCGTCCCTCACCACTCTCGTGGCGCCGATGGAAGGGCTCGAGCTGCCTCCCGCGGACCTCGTCTACGCGAGCTTCGCGCTTCCGTTCTGCGCCCCGGCGGCCTTCCTTGAGCTCTGGGAGAGCATCCGAGGCTCGCTCCGCCCCGGAGGCCATTTCGCCGGACAGCTCTTCGGGGACCGGGACGAGTGGCAGGGCCGACAGCCTCTCTCCTTCCACACACGCAGGCAGGCGCTCGGGCTCGCCCGCGGCTTGCGTGTCGAGATGCTACGTGAGACCGTCGAGGAAGGCAGGGTGCACTCCGGCCCGAAACATTGGCACTACTTCGAGCTCATACTGGAGAAGCCGCGAGGGGTCCGACGGCCCCGCAGGAACGAGCGCCGTTGACTCTTCCCCCCACCCCATCGATATAGGCACGGCCCTCCGGACGCACGACGGTGTCCTTCGTGCGCGTGCTTGACACCGGACCGTATTCCTTCGAGTGGCTGGAGGAGGGCGGCGCGCTCGGCCGCGCGCGAGAGGGCGGCACGGCCCGCCCGGACTCGGCAATCCTTGAGCTCGGGGGCTGACCGTCCGGTTCGACACGAGCGCGACAGCCCCGATGGAGGATCTGCTGTACGGGGCATAGGCGTGAGCCGACGCCCGAGCCGCCGCGTACACCAGGGAGCCAAGCGGCTTCCCTCCCAGGGGCCGGCCGCTCCCGATATCGTGCCCTGTTCGGGAGCGCCCTTCCGCCGCACGGACGAGAGGACGGGCCGTCAGCTACCGTCTCCTAGGGAAGTAGCGTCGGGGAGACTGTCGTGCGGAGGCTGAGACCCCTCGAAAGGGTCGGGTCAGAGGACCAGCCGCTCGGGCTCGACCTCCCGGGAGGCGAGCGAGAGCTTGTCGAGGAGGAAGGAGTCGCCCGAGGCGAGCCGACCGTGGGTGCGTCCCGCCAGGCGAGCGGCGACCAGGCGTCCGAGGGCGTCTGCCTTCATGATCCCGCTGCCGGAATCCCCTCCGACGAAGACCACACCGTAGCGCTCCACCGTGAGGACCGGGAGCCCGTCCGGGCTCATGCAGTAGTAGCCTCCCCAGCTTCGCTCGAGGCGGACCCGGGAGGAGCCGAAGGAGGGGAGGTAGGGCGTGATCGCCGGTGCGAGGTCGGTAGCGAACGCCTCCCTCTCGCCGAGCCGTCGCATGTCGAAGTCGAGTCGGCCGTCCCTTGCCGGATCCTCGAGAGTGCCGACGGGGTGCGTGACGGTGTCGACCTGGGCGGCCCAGATCTGCCGCTGTCGGAAGACCGGCTTTAGCGTGGCGCCCGTGGGGAGGACGAGGAACGGCATGCGGGGCTTGCCGCCCGCAGTATCGATCGGGTCGAGCGGCGGCTCCCAGTCGAGCAACTCGTCCACCGCGGCCCCCGAGAGCGAGAACAGGCTCTGAGCGCGCGGGGCGCAGGCGGTGGCGAAACCGAACGGGTAAAGGAGCTTCTCGGCCCAAGCTCCTGCGGCGACAACGACCCGCTCGGTGCGCACCGAGCGCCCGTCGCCGAGATCCACGCGGGCGACTCGGAGACGGCCCTTCACGTGTTCCTGGAAGGCGAACGGCGTTCTCGTGCGTTCGTGGAGGAGGATCTCCTCCCGGCCCTCGAACGAGAGCCTCTGGACGCAGGCTCCGAAAAGGAAGTCGACCCCCTGGCGCCGGGCCTCCTCGAAGTAGAAGCGCGCCAGGAGCTCGGGAGCCACGGCTCCGCAGAAGCGGGCGAACACGCCGCCCGTGATCGGCTCCGGCGGCGGAGCACGGTCGTCCTCGTACCACCTCGACGGAGCGAGCTCGATCCCGGGGCAGGACCGCAGCTCCCCCGGCTCCAAGGCTCGGGCGTCGAGGGGGTCGGTCTGCCGACCGAGCAGCTCGTGGAATGCCCCACGCTCGCTCTCGGGAAGCAGCCAGAGATACCCGAAGAGGTCGAGCAGCGGGACCGGCGTGCGGAGCTCCTCCTGCTCGTCCATGAGAGACCGGTAGAAGCGGATGGAGCTCCGTGCGAGGAGACGGTTCTCCGGGGAACTGAACAGGTCCCGGACCATCGAGTTGCTCGCCCCCATCGATCCCTCGCCGGGACTGGATCGGGCGTCGACCACGAGGACGGAGAGCTCGGGCAGCTCGTGGGCAAGATGGAATGCCGAGGCGAGTCCGAGCGGACCGGCGCCGACGACCACGACGTCGTAGCGGTCCTTCTCTTCCATCGTCCCGGACCACCCTTCCTCTCCCCGAGAGCTTGGCCCGCTGCCGGCATCGCCGTGCGGCGCGGCGCTGCAAACGGTTATCGCTCGACGGGGTCCATGCGGCCCCGTTCCATGAAGAGCTCTCTTCGCGCCCGGCTGAGCCAGCCGGGTCCCCCTTCCTTCGGCAGCTGGATCTCCTCTTCGTCGCTCGTCTGCCTGGACGCGCTCGACGGCCTTGGCTTCGAGTGGTTCATGATCGACACGGAGCACTCGCACGTGAACCCGGAGTCGCTCGCCGCGATGGCTGCCCTCCTCGCGCGGGGCGAGGCGGCCGGTCTCGTGCGTGTGGGCGAGGTCGACCCGTACTTGGTCAAACAGGCTTTGGACGCCGGGGCGCAGGGCGTGCTCGCGCCGCTCGTCAACACCGAGGCCGAGGCTTTGGCGCTCGTCTCGTTCGCCAAGTACCCCCCGCAAGGCGTCCGGGGGATCGCCTCCGCGGCGGCCTCCCGCTACGGCCGGGAGCTCTCCGCCTACCTCCGCAACGCCAACCAGGAGACGCTCGTCGGGGTTCAGATCGAGACCCGCGAGGCCCTCGCGAACGTCGAGGCGATCGCCGGGGTCGAGGGAGTCGACCTGCTCTTCGTGGGACCCCAGGACCTCACCCTGAACCTGGGACTGCTCGACGACCGCAAGCACCCGCGTCTCCGGGAGGCGATGCGCACGGTCGTCGCGGCCTGCGAGCGACACGGCAAGGTTGCCGGGACCCTCGTCGTCGACGCGGAGGAGAAGTCGGCCGCGGTCGACCTCGGGTTCCGTTTCATCTCCCTCGCCTCCGACGTCCGCTTTCTCCTCAACGGGGCCCGCCAGTTCCTCGGATCCTGAGACGGGCCCAAGCAGGCGAACCCCCCACCTTAAGGCGGGGCCCGTCAGCCGTCGGACGTGAGCTCGCCGGCTCCCGACGGCCTCGAGACGTCGATCATCTTCGTGGGGATCCTTGTCGGCGTCCTGGTCCGAAGGGTCTACGCCCAGACTCAGGGGACACGCTACAGCGCCACCCGCCTCTTCGCCTTCGCAGCCCTGGCCCTCGTCCTCTTCGGCCTCTTGGCCGCCACGACCCTGTCGCTCGCCGTCGCCCGCTGGGGGGCCACGGCGTGGGCGCTGGTCGGGGCCGACGCCGCGGCGGCTCTTGTCGCGGCCGCTCTCGTAATCCCGTATGCCCGTCGCTCGGCCCGGTTCGAGCAGCGAGCCGACGGAGCCCTGTACTATCGTCTCCCCTGGCTCATCCCTGCGGTCTATCTCGGCCTGTTCGTCGTCCGCTTTGGCGCCGAGGGCTACCTCACCGGGTTCGCGAGCCTCGGATCAATCCCGACGGGGAGCTCGGTGTCGAAGGAGGCCGTCGAGGGGCTGATCGCCCTTGACCTCCTCTACGGGGGAAGCCTCGGGCTCCTCTTCGGCCGCGGGATCGGCGTGGTCCAGGCGTTTCGAGCGTTCCGGCCCGAGCCTATCACCTGAGCGAAACCCTGGAAGCTCGGCGAGAGGAGCCTGGCCCCGGAGGGGGCTGGCGTCCCGTGCCACCCCCTGCGGGGGGCCTCTCCGCCGCGGGCTCCGGAGAGCTAGGGCGGATTGGCGACGCTCACCGAGTGGATCCCGGGGAACTGGAACGGGACAAGCCTCCAGGACCTTCCGGCGTCCGGGCTCACGAAGAGCTGGCCGGTGGTCGTGCCCACGTAGATGCCGGCGGGGTCCAAGTTGTCCGTTGCGATGCCTTCCCTCTGGACGCCGAAGTGCCCGGGAAACGCCTTCGGAGAGAGGAGCTTGCGCCAGCGTCGCGTCGTGTCGTTCCACTCGTGAACCTGGAAGTGTCCTTCCCCCGTGACCCGGGCACGTCCGTCGAGGCGCACGAAGTAGGCCTTGCCGGGAGCCGAAGCCGGGGAGGCGACCCCGAAGCCGAAATCGTCGCCGAGCGGCTTGCCGATGCGGACCCAGCTGTCCATCCGGTTGTGCGAGACGTACATCCCCCCGTGGTCCTGTCGGTAGAACGTGTCGGGGTCGGCCGCGTCGATCGCCACGTGATGGACGCACTGGCCGGTCTCGGGGTACTTGGTGGGAAGGAACGGGGCCATCACCCCCTTGTTGGTCGGGCGGAAGCTCGCGCCCCCGTCGTCCGAGCGGAAAGTGCCGACCGACGACATCCCCACGTAGAGGCGGCGGGCGTCGCGCGGGTCGAGGAGGATGGTGTGCAGGCACGCACCCCCGAACCCGGGGGCCCAGCCCTTGCGGTCCGGATGATCGTTGATCGCCGCGATGGGCTCCCAGCTCTTGCCGAGGTCGGAACTGCGGAAGAGCAGGTGGGGGTCTGCGCCCAGATAGAGGACCTTGGGCTCTCCGGCGAGGCCGGGCTCGATGTGCCAAAGGTTGTTCACCGGTCTCGTCACCGGGCTCGAGGGACTGTCGGAATTGAACTCGGGCTTGCGCTCCTTCCTCGCCGGCGTCAGCGGGGTGGCAATCTCCGACCAGCTCCTGCCCCCGTTGCGGGAGCGCTGAACCATCGGACCCCAGAAGCCGCTGTTCACTGCGGCGTAGAGGTCTCCGGGGTGGCGTGGGTCGGCGACCACGTGGAAGACCTCGCTGCCCTCGTGGGAGAGGGATCCGACCTTCCACGAGCGCCGGCGCCCATCTCCCTCGACGACGTACGTCCCCTTTCGAGTGCCCACGAGGATCTGCATCGCTCCTGCTCGTGCCATCTGTCCGTCCGCCTACCCGCCTGCAATGGAGTGGAGGAAATCAATGGTTCGGTCACCCGTGAGCCGGGTGGCCACGCCCGTGGTGGCGCTCACGTCCTTCCCGTCGACGAAGACACGGACGTATCGTCGCAACTCTCCGGTCTCGTCGCGAAGCTTGTACCTGAGACGCGGGTAGCGGCTTTCGAGGAGGTCGAGGACCTGTGCTATGGACTCGGCCTCGAGCCGCTCGCTGCCGCGGGGGCCGAACTCGCGCAGCCAACTGTCGAGGTGGACCTCGTGCATGGTGGTGCTCCCGAGCCGAAGCTTCGCCCGCTCATGAGGGGCTCGGGGAAGCAGCCCGCTCAGAGGACGAGGAACTTGTCGATCGGGCCCCGCAGCTTTCCCAGCACCTTGTCGGCCCTGAGCCCGAGGTCGTAGCGTCAAAAGTAACGGGGAGCGAGTCGAGCGATCCCGACGGGGCGGAGAGTGCCTCGTTGAGCCGAAACCACGGCGGCAGACCGAGACGGCCGACACGGAGTACGACGGCGAGATCGATGGACCCGGGCCTTTCCTCACGGACGCAGGTGCGGAACGGGATCGGGTCGGAAGGGACGGCCGGTGCCTCGGCCAGCCCCTCGGTTTCCGAGCACTTCTCCCGAACCAAAACGCAGGGCTTGTCGAGCGGGGCGTGCGCACGCGCCGCGGCCCCTCCGACCTCAAGCCACGGCAACGAGAGCGTCTTCTCGGCCGAGAGGCCCAGACCGAAGGCGGCGCGGCCCCCGAGGGGTTCGGCCCCCGCGGGACGACGGCCGGAAGTCCTTGGGTCCCCCTCTCACGCGGCGGGGGGGAGATGGGCCGGCTCGGTCACCCACTGCTCGAAGGCGTCGAAGCGGAACTCCCGGCCGAGGTAGGCCCGGATGAGCTCCGCGGCCGGCCGCTCGCTCCCGGCCGAGAGGATCTCCTTTGCGTAGCGCGCGGCGACGGCGGTGCTGGTCAGGCCCCCGTCCTCGAAGAAAGGGCTCAGGAGATCCCGCGCGATGACCACGGACCAGGCATAGGTGTAGTAGAACGACGCGTAGCCGTTGAGGTGCCCGAACGCCGCCTCGAAATGGTACTCGGAGGGGAGGGGTGTCGGCGAATAGCGGTCGTGCGCGCTACGGGCCATCGCCGAGAGGTCCCAGCCGGCCGGGTCGCCGGAGTAGAGGTCGAGCGAGACGGCGGAGAGGCCCACCTGGCGCAGCCAGCTGAGCGCTCGGCCGAGCGAGGCAGATGCCTTGAGGCGGGAGAGAAGCTCGTCGGGGACCCGCTCGCCGGTCTCCGGGTCGACGGCGAACCTCGCCAGCGTCTCGGGCGCGCGGGCCCACTCCTCGAACAGCTGGGAGGGGGCCTCGATGAAGTCCCACTCGAGATTGCCCTGGCCGTTGTAGAGCCAGCGCTGTTGGCCGGAGAGCAGCGCGTGGACCAGGTGGCCGAACTCGTGGAAGAACGTGATCACCTGCGGGTATTCGATCCGCGTGGTCTCGGGCGGCGTGCCGGCGGTAAGGAAGTTGCAGATGAGAGCCGCCTGGGGAAGCCGTACCCCCTCGAGCCCTTCCCTCACGATGAAGCAGGCGGCATGGGTGTACTTCCCCTCGCGAGGGATGAGGTCAAAATAGACCCGACCGAGCAGGACGCCGCCCCGTGTCACGTCGTAGACCTCGACCGAAGGATGCCATCCGGACGCGTTGGCCCGGGTGAAGTCGAGCCCGAAGAGCTCATGGCAGAGGCCGAAGAGGCCGTCACGGACCCTGCCGTAGGGGAGGTAGGACCGCAGGCGACGCATGTCGACCCCGAACTGCTCGCTGCGGATCTTCTGGTCGTAGTAGCCCGGTCCGAAGAACTGCGCCTCCCACGGCTCGACGCTCGTCGCGTCCGGGTGGTCTCGTCGCTTGCGCTCCACGAAGGTTTCGAGGTCACGTCGGGCTGGGGCCCTCAATAGGCCGGCCAGGCGCTCGAGGAAGGCCCGCACCTCCTCCGGAGACCGGACCATCTTGTCCTCCCCGGCGAAGGCCGCGTAGTTCGGATAGCCGAGCAGCTTCGCGACCTCGTTGCGTCGGGCGAGGAGCTCGGCGAGCACGGGAAGGTTCTCCGGATACGCCCGGTTCGCGAACTCATGGAGGAGGCGACGCCGGACGTCGGCCCGGTCCGCGTAGGTCATCACGGGCTGGAAGTCCGGATAGCGGGTGGTGATCCGTACCTTTCCGCTCCCGTCCGGCGGATGCGCAGCCAGAAAATCCTTTGGAAGACCCGCGAGCTCGTCGCTCGAAGCAAGCTCGATCGACCGCTCCTGGTTGGCGATGTTCTCGCTGAACCGGTTGCCTGTGAGATCGATCGCCTCGTTGAGCCGGAGCAGCCGCTCGCGGGTGGACGGGTCCAACTCGACCCCCGCCCGCCGCATCTCCCGGAGCATCTTCTCCACCGCAAAACGTGCGGGGGCATCCTCGGAGGAGAGGTCGAGCTCCCGCAGGGCGGAGTAGGCCTCCCGGTTGAGGCGGAAGGCGTGGAAGAACCGGTCCGACGCCTCGGAGGCTTCGCGTCCGGCGGTCCGAGTCGCGGGGTCCGTGTGAACCGAGAAGAGGAGCGAGCCGTGGCTCCCCACGTCCCGCACGTCCGTAAGCAGGACGTTGAGCGGGTCGAGGAAGTTCGCCACCGTCCGAGGCCCAGCAGCGCTCACCAGCGCCTCGAGGCTCTGCTGGGCCCGGTCCAGCTGCGAGGTGGCCCTACGGCGCACCTCGTCCTCTCCGAGGTCGAAGGTGAGCTCGCCGAGGGAGGTCGCAGCCGGCGAGGACCCGAGATGGGTGGCGGTCATCGGCTCCCCAGAATCCTCAGGCGAAATAATCTCGACGTGCGCCCGCCGCAGTCTAAGCCAACGCTCCGGCCCAGGGTTTCAGGGGCTCCGCTCGGGGCGGATCGCTAGCTGGACGGACCAAGCGTCGCACCCCCGGGTCGGTCCCTCGGTCCACCTGCTGCGACCTTGGCGGGCCCGCGGATGCCTCCTCCTCGGCGCGCTTGACCGAGCCTATCGTTCCGGCCCGCCGCCGTCGCGTCGGCGTTGGCCGACGGCGGGCGACGGAAGCCGCAGGGCCGATGACGGTCCAGCGGGGGGCCTTGCAACCCTGCGGGCGGAACGATAGGAGTCCCTCCTCGACCTCGAGGGACTCTGGGAGTGGGCCCCGCGGGCGACCTCATTGGGGTTGGAGCGGCACGCTCGGTGCTCCCCAGCTCCCGTCACGCGAGAAAGCTCCGGCTTGCGGAGAGCGATCTGCTGGCGCCGTGGTTCGTCGGTCGACCGAGGGCATTCCCGTCGGGGGTCCACGCCCGGCGGGGATGGGCCCGGCGCCGGGCGTCTATCTCGCGACACGCGGAGGCGCCTCCACGCTCGGGCCTGAGTCGTTCACCCGCAGTCTGGAGACGGGAAAGTCGACCGATCTCCTCAGCCCCGACCTGCCCTCGCTCGACTCGGACCGACGGCCGGGCCCTCCTACCGCGTCCCGACACGGCGGTCGCCCCCCCGCGACGTCAGGGCTAAGAGGCGCTCGGCCAGAGCCGGCCCGCATGGCGTCCTCCGCCGAGGCCGTCTCGTACCCTCCTGCGGCGCCCGGGGCCAACGGCCCGGGCCCGGAAGTAGGAGGAGCAGCGGAGCGCCGCCGCACCGGCTCCCCGACACTCGCCCTCCTCGTGATCACCCTTGGCACCCTGATGGCGGCGATCGACACCACCATCGTCATCCTCGCGCTGCCGACGATGGGTCAGGAGCTCGGCTCTCCTCTGGGGACGGTCATCTGGGTCATCCTGCTCTACCTTCTCGTCACCACGCTTCTCACGACGCAGCTCGGGAGGGTCGGCGACATCTTCGGAAGGGCGCGGCTTTACACCTGGGGCTTCGCCGTGTTCACGGTCGCCTCGGTCCTGTGCGGGATCGCTCCGTCCGACCTCTTCCTCATCGGCTCGCGGGGTCTGCAGGCGGTCGGCGCCTCGCTCATGGTCGCGAACAGCGGGGCGATCGTCGCCGACCACTTCCCACCGGAACGGCGGGGGCACGCGTTCGGCTACCTCGCGCTCGGCTGGAGCCTGGGAGCTGTGCTCGGGATCGTCCTGGGAGGGGCGATCACCACCTACCTCGGATGGCGCTACATCTTCTTCGTCAACGCACCGATCGGCGCGGTCGGCGTTTGGCTCTCGTTGCGGACCCTCCGCGACGTCGAGCGCCACCGCACCCCCCTCGACCTCGGGGGCTTCGGGCTCTTCGGCACGGCCTTGGGCCTCGTCTCCTATGGCGCGATCGACTTTGCCTCGCACGGGCTCCGGCCGATCAACGAGGCGCTCCTCGTAGCTGGCCTGCTCTTTTTCGTCCCGTTCTACCTCTGGGAGCGGCGCGCGGCGGCGCCGCTCCTCGACTTCCGTCTGCTGGGGCAGCGGTTGATGGCCTACTCGCTGGCCAGCTCGTTCCTGCAGGGGCTCGGCTACCTCGCGGTGGTCTTCCTGCTGACGATGTACCTTCAGGGGGTCCGGGGCCTCTCCCCCCTGGACGCCGCCCTTCTCCTCGTGCCGGGCTACGCTACCGGCGGGGTCTTGAGCCCGTACATGGGACGCCTCGCCGACCGCCTCGGCTCCCGTCTGCTCGCCACTACCGGCCTTCTGCTCATGTTGGCCGGCGTCCTCGCCTACGCGAGCCTGCGGGTCGACTCCCCCCTCGGGCTCGTGGTGGGGATCACGCTGGTCACGGGCGCGGGCAGCGGCATGTTCTGGCCCGCGAACAACGCCGCGATCATGCACAATGCCCCTCGCGGCGCCTACGGGGCCGTCGCGGGGCTCCGCAGCATGCTGACCAACACGGGGACCCTCCTCAGCTTCGTCCTCGCCATCTCGATCGCTTCCGGCACGGTCCCCCGCTACGTCGCCTACGCGGTGATCCTCGGGACCACGAAGCTCATCGGAGGGGTCGGAGCTGCGTTCCTCCACGGGATCGACAACGCCCTCTTCGTCTCCGGGGTCGTCCTCGCGGTGGCCGCGCTCCTCTCCGCCCTCCGAGGTCCCCACCCGTCAGCTCCCCCGGGCCCGCCACCGCCCCTCCGCAGCAGGGAGTGAATCTGCCATCGAGTTCGCGGCCAAGGCTGCCGCGGGCCGTGGCGGAACCGCAGCGCTGGGCCGGCGGGCGGTTCCCTCGGCGCGAACGGTAAGTTTAAGATGGGGCGCCCCCCCATCGCGTGGCGTTCAACCATGGCGGCCCATCCCGTTCGGGGGCGCAAGCCCCTTTGGCTCGGCGCTGGTCTCTTCGCCGGCTTGGTCCTCGCGGCAGCGCTCTTGGCCCCGTCCCTCGCGGCGGCCTCCCCGGGAACCGCCGACGTGGGCGCTGCTCCCCTGGCCGCCTCGTCCCATCCCCAATGGGCGTTCGGCGGGTCGGCGCACGGCAGCCTGACGTGCTCGAGCGCGTCGTGCTTCGGCAGCAACCTCACGACCAACTCGACCTTCACGATGAGCTGGAAGTACTATCTCGAGTGGGTCGTGATCTACACCGAGATCAACGTCTCCTCCACCCAGACGGAGCTCGAGTCGAAGACGGCCCTCAACCTCACCCTCTCGGTCGCCTACACCGCATGCACCAACGTCACCCCGGGGCAGCCGTGCCAGACGAGCTCGCTGTCCGGCTCGGTGTCGGGCCGCGAAACGGCGAGTGGGGCGACCAACATCACGAACGGCACCGTCGATGTCCTGGCGGGCTTGGGAAGCCCGGGCACCGTCGCGGCGCATGCCGTCACGAACGCGAGCGCCGTGACGACGTTCAATTTCAGCGGCAGCGTCCACGATTCCACGCCGACGACCGCCGCGAATATCGGGTTCGTGATCGGCGGGTCCGAGAGCTCCACGGTCGCCTTCTCGACGCCTCTTGGCTTGGTCCCGATCACCCCGGTCACCGGCCAGCAGTGGACCTCGACCGCGGCCTACACGGCCTCGGGGAAGTACGTCGACGGCTACAGCTACTCGCTTAGCGAGTCCGGGTCGACCGCGATCTCGCAGAACAACTGGACGCACGGCAGCGTCGCGCCCACAGGCATCCTGACCGTCAACGGCACCGCCCTCGGGCCCCGGACGCTCTACGATAACGCAACGTCCCCGCCCACCCAGATGAGCTCCGAGCGGATCCTTCTCGCGTTCTCCGGGGGGAATTTCTCCGGCCTCGACGGCTGGCTCCTCGGCGGGACCGATATCTACCACGGGCTCATGGGATCCGTCAGCTCGGCCGGCAACTTCACGTCGACCACTACTGCCCCGCCCTCAACCGAGAACTGCTTCTACTCTGGCAGCCAGGGCTTCGTCGGGGCCAGCCTAGGCGCGAACACGAGCAACCTGAGCGGAACTACCGGCACCCCGAACGTGAACGTGGTCGCGGGCCCCGAGCCCGTGAGCCTCGCCGAGCAGCAGTATCAGGCGATCACGAGCAACTCCACCCCTGGGCAACCGTTCCCGTATCTCGTCGTACTCGTCGGGGTCGTCGCCGCCGCCGCGGTCCTGGGTGGTGTCTTCCTCTGGCGGAGGAACGTCCACCGACGCCAGCCTCCCGCCGCAGCGATGCCCGCGCCGACCGAGGCAGCTCCCTCGACCGGGATCCCACCTCCCTCGCCGCCGACGCCCCCCGGCAGCCCGCCGTAGGCGCTGCCCGGGGCGCCGGCCGACCACGGGCCGCGAAGGCCGTCAGGGGGAGCGGTTCGGCACGGCGGTCCGAGGTCCGCCGCCCGGGCATCGGCTCGCGTCGGCTTCGGCCCGCAACCCACCGAACGAGGAGCCGAAAAACGAAGGGCTCTCCCCCGGGGGCGCCCCCCGGGGGAGGCCGAGAAAGGGTTGGTCGGACGGGGGCCCGGCTCCCGTTCCGTTAGGAGGCTACTCGTCGGCCTCCGGGCCGGTGCCTGCTCCGGCGTCCGCCGGCCTGCCGCGTCGTGCCAGCACGAGTCCGGCCACCATGAACGAGGCGCCCAGGAGGGGCACCACGCTCACGGCACTGAGCTCCGAGGCGCTCACGGGAGAGAGGGTGGCGGGCTGCTGACCCATGGGGAGGTCGTTCCAGCTCGAGATCGCCGTCGTGCCAGACCAGCTGTTGGAGAAGGTGTAGTTCTGCGGGTTGCCGATCACGACCGCGTGGTTCGCCGCGAGTTGGGCGCACGGCCCGGTGTTCGGCGGGCTCGGGCAGGAGCCGCTGCCCGCCGAGAGGTAGTTGAACATCTGGCCCTTGAGCCCGTAGGCGAGGTGGATCGCGAACCAGAGCTGGTTGCCCGGGGCGATCGACGGTCCGTTCAGGGTGAACGCGATCGTCACCGTCGAGCCGAAGTTCTCCGGCGTGTAGGCGGACAGCCCGAAGGTCATCGGCGAGATGGTGAACTGGCCGTTGATGTTGCTATCCGGGACCGAGGACGGGCACGTCGGCAGCGGCTGGTTAAGGAACACCTGGCTCGGTACGGCTCCCTGCGTCACGAACGGATAGGGGATCGTGACGGTGAGCGTGCTGCCCTGCACCATGCCGTCGGTCGAGTAGACGTTGTAGTAGAACTGGCCCGGGTTGGTCGACTTGAGCTGGTTGAGGCCGCCGGCGGGCTTCCCGTAGATGATACGGAACGTGTCGTTCGGCAGCGGGCAGAACTCGGTGTCCGTCACTCCGCCCGGCGTCGGGTGGTTGATGACGACGGTCGCGTTGTCCTCGTCGGTCACGTTGTTGTGGAAGATGTCCGACCCGTTGCCGATCGCCGTGTCGTTGGAGAAGTCGGCGGTCGTCCCCTTCGGGATGACGTAGGTGCCGTTGCAGCTCGTCGAGACGCCGGCCGCGAGCGTGTTGGTCCCGCAACTGAGCGTTCCGGCGAGCGTGTCGATGACGCTCACGTTGTAGAGGGTCGTGTCGCCGGTGTTCGTGACCGTCACGGTGACCGTGATGGTGTTGTTGACCAAGCTCGAGACGACGGTGGGGTCGACCGTCTTCGTGACCTGGATCGCGGGGTGGACGATGAGCACGCTCGCGTGGTCCGTGTCGGTCACGTTGTTGTGGGCGAAGTCGCTCCCGTTGGCGATGACCGTGTCGTTCGAGTAGTCGGCCGTTGCCCCCTGCGGGAGCACGTAGCTGCCCGTGCAGACCATCCAGTCGCCCGGCGCCAGCGTCCCGGCCGGACAGGAGAGAGTCCCGCCCAGCGAGTCGACCGCCGAGACGTTGTACAACGTCGTGTCGCCGGTGTTCGTCACGTTCGCCGAGAGGTCGATCGTGTTGGCCGTCAGGTTCGAGACCAGGGTGGGGTCGACGACCTTCACGACATCGATCGCCGGGTGGACGATCTGGACGCTCGCGTTGTCCTCCGCCGTCAGGTTGGCGTGGAAGGCGTCGGTGCCGTTCGCCACGACCGTGTCGTTGGAGTAGTCCGCGCCGGTACCCATCGGGATCACGTAGGAGCCCGTACAGTTCGTCGACGCGCCGGGGGCGAGCGTGTCGCTCGCGCACGAGAGCGTCCCGCCTAGCGAGTCGATCGCCGAGACGTTGTAGAGCGTCACGTCGCCGGTGTTGGTCACCTCCGCGACGATCTCGATCGTGTTGGCGGTCTGGTCGGAGACGAGGGTTGGGTCGACCGCCTTCACGACGTCGATCGCCGGGTGGACGATGAGCACGCTCGCGTGGTCCGTGTCGGCCACGTTGTTGTGGGCGAAGTCGCTGCCGTTGGCGACGACCGTGTCGTTGGAGTAGTCCGCGCTGCTACCCATCGGGATCACGTAGGAGCCCGTGCAGGTCGTGGACTCTCCGGGGGCGAGGGTCGCCGTCGGGCAGAAGAGGCCTCCGGCAAGCGAGTCAACGACGCTCACGTTGTAGAGCGTGGTGTCGCCCGTGTTGGTCACCAGGGCGCTCACGTCGATGGTGTGAGCTGCCAGGTTGGAGACCATCGTCGGGTCGACCGTCTTCACGACGGTGATCGCCGGGTGGACGATCCGCACGCTCGCGTCGGCCTCGTCGGTGACGAGGTTGTGGGCGAAGTCGCTGCCGCTGGCGGTGACCGTATCGTTCGAGAAGTCGGTGGCCGTCCCCTTCGGGATCACGTAGGAGCCCGTGCAGTTCATGGACGCACCGGCGGCGAGCGTGCCGCTGGGGCAGGAGAGGTTGCCACCCAACGAATCGACGACCGAGATGTTGTAGAGGGGGGTGTCGCCGAGGTTCGTCACGGTCGCGACGATAGCGATGGTGTTGGCCGTCTGGTTCGAGACCAGGGTCGGGTCGACGACCTTCTCGACCGCGATCGCCGGGTGGGCGATGACAACGCTCGCGTTGCTCGTGGCGGTGACGTTGTTGTGCGCGAAGTCGCTCCCGTTGGCGACGACCGTGTCGTTCGAGAAGTCCGCGCTCGTTCCCATCGGGATCTCGTAGGAGCCCGTGCAGACCACCCAGTCCCCGGGCGCGAGGGGGGCGCTCGGGCAGCTGAGGTTGCCACCGAGCGAGTCGACCGCCGAGACGTTGTAGAGGGTCGTGTCCCCGACGTTCGTCACGTTCGCCCGGATGTCGATGAGGTTGGTCGTCTGGTTGGAGACCAGGACCGGGAGGACCTCCTTGACGACCGAGATCGCGGGATGCACGATCTGGACGCTCGCGTTGTCGGTGTCGTTGACCTGCTCGTGGTAGCGGTCCGTGCCGTTCGCCACGACGCTGTCGTTGGAGAAGCTCGCGCTCGTTCCCTGCGGGATCACGTAGGAGCCCGTGCAGTTCATCGAGGCGGCGGGGGCGAGGGTGGTGGTCGGGCAGGTGAGCTTACCGGCGAGCGAGTCGACGACCGAGATGTTGTAGAGGGTCGTGTCGCCCGTGTTCGTCACGTGGGCGACGACGTTGATCGTGTTGGGCGTCGGGTTGGAGACGAGGGTCGGGTCGACCGTCTTCGCAACGTCGATCTCGGGGTGGACCACGTTGGTCGTGCACGAGGCGTTCTCGTGGAGGAACGTCGCGTTGGGCGGCGACGCGGTGTAGCCCGCGGCGTTGACCACGCTGGTGGCGGCGGTAGCAATGTCCGCTCCGAACGTCACGTTGACGGTGCTGTTGGCGGGGATCGTGCCGGTCCAGCTTCCCTGCGCAGCGGTGTAGCTCGCCAGGGGGGCCGTGGCCGCAGCGCTCGTGAACGTCACGCCCGCGGGGGCGGGGTCGATCACGGAGACGCCGGTCGCGTTCTGGTGGCCCGTGTTGATGAGGGAGAGGTCGTAGGCGACGGCGGAGCCATTGGGCACCTCGGCCGGACAGGTCTTCTGGATGTCGAGGACCGGGTTCGCCACGAACACCTCGTCCGAGACCACGGGGTTCTGTTCCAGTACCCCCACGGTGTAATGGGCGATGGCCCAGTCGACGAGGAGGGCGCCGTCGGACGCGGTGAGGTTGGCCGAGTAGGTGAATTGCGCCTGCGGGTGGCCGTTGAGCGCCGGGCTGGTCGTGAAGTTCCAGAGGAGGTAGGTGTCCGACGGCACGCTCAGCGCCGCGCATTCGCTGGGCGCGCCCAAGGACGAGCACGATCCGGTGGTGAACGTCGGGACCACGTTCGTGGTCAAGGTCGCGGAGGTCTCCGAGCCGGGCACGTAGGTCTCGCCCGGGGGCAGCAAGGCGACCGCGTGATCGAGATTGATGGTCTCCTGGGAGGTGCCGCTGCAGACGGTGGTCGAGCTGCTACAGACGCTGAGCATCAGCGTCCAGGTGAGCTGCGTGCCGGGGTTGTAGCAGTCGTCCCCGGCGGCGTTCGC
This sequence comes from Thermoplasmata archaeon, assembly GCA_021817605.1. Lineage (GTDB taxonomy): Archaea > Thermoplasmatota > Thermoplasmata > Lutacidiplasmatales > UBA184 > Lutacidiplasma. The sequence continues at coordinate 164,557 of JAKAUN010000015.1, forward strand.
CGGAAGGACGCAGTTGCTGAGAGGCGCGGGAATGGCCGCATGCGTCTTGCTCCAGATCTGCTGGAGATGCGTCGCCGCCGGTGCGATGCCGTTTGCCGCCGAGACGATTGGCAGGGCCATCGACACCACAAGAGAGAGGACGGTGGCGACCAGCAGGATTTTGGTCGCATTCGAGGTACTATTCCATCTCTTCATGGTCTACCCTTGAGGGCAGGCGGCAAGGTCAGGCGGGAGGTATCTTTCCCCCGTGGGGCCGGCTTCACCTGGCTCCGCAGCCTGCGGCGCCCTGGCGCCGCCGTTCCCTAGGCGGCCCCGCCACTCGTGAGCCTCCGGGGGGGTTCGCAGCGGCAGGACTCCCGGGTGCCGTGAACGACCGTTGGTAGACCGTCGGGACGCTCCTGGTCGGCGACCGCCCGGCCACGGGCCGGTCCGCCGGCTGCCTCCGGGCACGGGGCGGACGCGGGTCGAGCCGAAGAGCTCCGTGTTCGCCGCCGGATCCCCTCGGCGTGCCTACCTGAGTAAAGGGGTAAATCCAAACGCACTCGTCGTCGGCGGATGCCCGCCACCGCGTCCTTTCCGAAGCCGCTCGACCGATTGAACCCGGCCGAGCTCGCCTGGAAGCGGACCGCGGGCCGCCTCACGAGCCTCTCGCTGGGGGAGCTCTCGAGGAGCATGACGCGCCGGGGGTTCGAGTGGCTCCTGCCGGTGGTGCTCTCCCGGACGACCGACCCGCTCTGGCCGGACCCGGGCGCCTCCATCGAGCGACGGATCGAGGTCGAGATCTACGACACCCGGGTCCGGGCGACCCTCAGCATGATCGTCCACAAGATGATCGCCTGCTCGCTTCTCTATCCCCGCCTCTTCGTGCTCTCCCCGAACCTTCGCATCGAGCGACGCGAGCGGGGAGCGACCGGCCGTCACCTCTACGAGTTCACCCAGCTCGACTTCGAGCTGCGGGACGCCAGCTCGCAGGAGGTCCGCGGCCTGGTCGACGGTCTTCTCGCGGGCCTCGCCCGCTCGCTCCGTAGGACCTCGCGCCGCGAGCTCGAAAGGCTTGGGACGCTCCGGCGGCTCGAGTCGGTTCGCGTTCCGTTCCGTCAGTTCCGTTGGGGGGAGCTCGTCCGCGAGTACGGCAGGGAGTGGGAAGAGTCCCTCGCCGAACGCACCGACGGACCGGCGTGGATCACGGGGATCCCCCGGGAGTTCTACGACTTCGAGGACCCGGTCTCGGGCGAGTGGGACAACTACGACCTGTTCCTGCCTAAGGTCGGGGAAGTCCTCTCCGGCGCGCGTCGCGAGTGGAAGTACGACCGGCTGCGGGCGAAGATGCGTAGGGACGGTGTCGATCCCGCAGGGTTCAGGACCCTGCTCGACCTCGCGCGACGGGGGCGGCTGGCTCCCACCGCGGGGGCCGGCCTGGGCGTGGAACGGGTCGTTCGCTGGATCACGGGCGCGAAGCACATCGGCCTCGTCCAGCCGTTCCCGAGGGTTCCCGGCTCCGTCCAGGAGCTCTGATCCCCGACGGCCGGTGCCGGGAGCGCATCCCGGCGGCAACGGCGCCGAGGTCTCCCTGCGGTCAGAGGGTCCGTGGGGTCGTGGTCGCGCGCGGCGCCGCAGGGACCGAGGGCCCGTCGACCGCCTTCTCGGCCCGCTCGTCGCGGGCAAGGTCGCCCCGGACGGCGCGCTTTCCGAGGATCTCGCGGGCGAAGACTACGAGCATCCCGGCGAAGAGCGAGGCGCCGGCAGCGATGAGGTAGGCATCCCGGAAGGCGGCCGGGCTGGGGTACGCCTGCCCGTAGACGACGACCGTGAAGAGGTCGACAGGAGCGAGCCCGCGAGCGGGGCGCCGAGGCTGCTGCCGACGTTGCGGAAGACGGCGTTGAGCGCCGTCGCGAGCCCCATGTCCCGCGGCTCGACCGTGAGGACGAGCAGGTTGATCACCGCGGAGTTCATGATGGCGAGGCCGCTGCCGATCACGGCCATCGCGACGAGCAGCCCGGGGAGGTCCCCTGCGAGCGTCGCCGAGTAGAATCCCGCGGCCGCAATCAGGCAGCCGAGCAGCGTGAGCGGCTTGGTGCCGAAGCGGGTCACGCCGAAGCTCGCGAGGGGCGCGAAGACGAGCATCGGCAGGGCGAAGGCGACGAAGGCGAGCCCGGTCCGGAAGACCGACTGGCCAAACCCGACCGGGGTCGGGTACTCGAGCCGGAAGGTGAGCGCCTGGAAGGCGAGGAACATTCCGAGGCCGCTCACGGCCAGGATGAGGTTCGTGACGAGGACGTTGCGTCGCCTCAGGAGGCGATAGTCGAGGATCACCTCGCGTCCCTTGCGGTGATGGTGGCGCTCGAGCAGCGCTGTCGGGAGGAGGAGCGCCAGGCCCCCGACCGTGAGCCCGAGGACCGCGGGGCTCGACCAGCCCCAGACCGGTCCCTGCGAGAGCCCCAGGACGACCAGCGCGAGCGAGACCGCGAGGAGACCGGCCCCTCCGTAATCGACGAACGCTCCGGGGCGGCGGTAGGGGGACTCCCGGAGCACGAGGAAGGCTGCGATGGTCACCGCGATCACCGCCGGGACCGCCGAGTGGTAGGTGAACCTCCAGCCGAAGCTGTTGGCGACGAACGCCCCGAGCGGAAGGCTCACCGCGAAGCCCGCGCCGAAGAGACCGCTGAGGAGCCCCTGGGCTCGGGGGATCATCTCCTTCGGGAACTCCTCGCGCACCAAGCTGATCGCGAGAGGAAAGATCGTGAGACCCACGCCCTGCACCGCGCGGGACGCGACCATGAACTCGTAGTTCGGGGAGAAGCCGGTGACCGATACCGCGACGGCGTAGAGGACGAGGATGGTCGAGAGGACCCTCTTCTTCCCGTAGACATCCCCGAGCTTGCCCGCGATCGGGCTGAGCGCGACCCCGGTGACGAGGTAGATCGAGAGGACGAGGCTCACCTGGGCGGTGTCGACGTGGAACTCCTTGGCGATGGTCGGGAGCGACGGGGTGAGCATCCCCTCGATGTACATCACAATCATGACGAGCACGGACATGATCGCCATGATGCGCGTCGCGTAGGCGCGGTCGAAGGTGGCCATCGTCTTGGCGTGGGGGTCGTGGGGGCCTACGCCCGGCGAAGCTACGGAGGAGGCAAGGGGAGGGGCGGGGTTCTCGGGCATGGGCCCACGTACGGCACGGGGACGCCGCGCTATCGCTCAGGGGTATAGCGCACTTCGAGGTCCTGGAAGATGTCCGTCACGTCCTCGCAGCGGTCCGTGATGACCTCGAGCCGCTCGTAGAAGTCCTTCCACTTGAGGATCTCGACCGGGTCCTTCTCGGTGAAGAGCTTCTCGAGGAGGTCGCGAAGGAGATCGTCCGCCTCGTTCTCGAGACGGTTCACCTCGATGATCGCCTGGTTGAGGTGCGCGGGGGCTCCGCGGTAGAGTTCGTCCAGGGCGAGGACCCCGGTTCCGACGTTCTCGACGCAGGCCACGACGATGTCGGCCCATCGGACGAGCTCCGGGCGGGTGCGCTCGAGGTGGTAGGTCTTCACGCGGGCGCTCACGGCCTCGATCCCGTCGATGATGTCGTCCAGCGAGGTGGCGAGATGGCCTATCTCGGCGCGGACCTCCGGGGAAAGGCGTCGGTTGTTGATCTCGACGAAGATGCGGTGTACCTCCTCGTCGGCGTCGTGCTCGATCGCCCGGATCCGGGCCATCTTCTCCTCGCGTCGGCCGGTCGGGTCGCGCAGCAGCTCGCGGAGCTCCTGCGCTCCCTGCGCGATCGTCAGCGACAGCGACCGCAGGTAGGTGGAAAAGCGCCGGACGAGCACGGCGAGCTCGTCCTCGCGCGAGACATCCTCGAGCGAGCGTCGAGAGGTCTCGGGCAGCAGCGCGAGCGTGATGAGGAAGCCGAGGAACGAGACGACCGCGAGGAGTCCGAAGAACTTCGGCAAGCCGAGGCCGATGAGCAGGGTGGGGAACAGGAACACCGCGATGACGGCTCCGACCTTTCCCGCCGCGGCGGCGATCCCTCCGCCCGTGGTCCTGAAGGCGGTGGGGAACACCTCGCTCGGGTAGACGAAAGTGGTGGTGTTCGGACCGAAGTTCGCGAAGAAGAACGTGAGCCCGTAGACGAACAGGAACAGGGGGAGGACCGCCGTGAGCCCGTCCCAGCCGAGCGAGAGGATGAGGAAAGCCGCGGCCATCACCCCGAAGCCGATGTACTGGAGCGGACGACGTCCGACCCGGTCGATCAGGGCCACAGCGGCCCAGTAGCCCGGCACCGCGGCCATCAGGGCGAGGATCACGTTCCCTATCGCCAGGACCCGGACCTGCGCCAGCCCCAGGGTCCCTTTCCCCGCGAAGCCGATGGCGTTGAGGATGATCGGGTTGAAGATGCTGGTCGAATAGAAGGCGACGTCCAGAAGGAACCAGGCGGCGGCGGTGCTGAAGATGAGCATGCCGTAGGAGCGGAGGATCTGGCGGAACGGCACGCGGAAGGTTCCGACGGCGGAAGCGGCGGCCAGCGGCGCCCCGGTGCCGGTGATCGACTGCACGGCCTGCGCGGCCTGCTGCACCTGGCCCCGGGCGAGGCTGAAGCGAGGGGTCTCGGGAAGCCGCACCCGGTAGTAGACGGTCAGAAGCGCAGGAGCCGCGCCGATGGCGAGGATGATACGCCAGGCAAGATGGAGGTCCGGGACCAGGTAGACGGTCGTTAAGCTGACCGCGGCCCCGGCGAGCAGTCCAAAGCCCTGCATCGCGAAGACGCTCGCGACGAGACGGCCACGGCTTTGGACGTTCGAGTACTCGCTCATGATGGTGGCACTCAGTGGATAATCCCCCCCGACGCCGACCCCTAGGAGAAAGCGCCAGAGGGTCAGCACCCCGATGGTCGAGAATCCGGCCGCCGGGGCGCTCAAGGCGCTGCCGATGGCGCCGATCGCCATGATCGACAGGGTGATCCCGTAGACCTTGCGCCGTCCGAGCCGATCGCCGAGCCAGCCGAAGACGATCTGGCCCACCGCCGCCCCCATGAGGGCCGCCGAGGCGAGCAGACCGGTCTCGGTCTTGCTCAGCGTCCCGAAGTTCGCGGCCAGTATCGGCAGGACGAGCGAGATGACGAACAGGTCGTAGGCATCGGTGAAGAACCCCATCCCCGCGACCAGGATCGTCCGGAAGTGGAACCCCTGGACCCGGGCGGTGTCGAGGGTCTCGAGGACCTGCCGGCTGGTGGGGCGCGGAGCGGCCCCGTTTGGCGCGCCAGGGGGAGGCAGGGCGGGCACGGAGCGGCCGAGCGGCAAGGGCATTTAGAGGTGGCCCACGCCGGGACCCACCGCGCCGTCGGTCCGCGGGGTCCTCCGAAGTTCAGCGACAGCTCCATAACCCGGTCTCTCGCCTAACGGCCCGATGGACCCCCGGTTCTGCGCCCGCTGTGACAAACCGTTGCCGTCGGACGCCAGATTCTGCGCAGGTTGCGGTACTCCCGTGGCCGCTGAGGAAGGCCCTTCGAGCGCCCCGCAGGGGTCGCGGTCCGCGTCGTCCCCCACGAACCGCGCCGGCGCGAGCGCCTTCGAGGCCCCGCCCTGCTCCGGGGCCGACCCGGCGGCGGCTGCTCCCGCACTGAGCGTCGCGCTCGGCCTGAAAGGGACGACGAACTTCCTGCTCCAGCACCTCCTGTTCTCGGGCGCACGCAACTACCGCGTCCTCGACCACCAGAAGCGCCACCTCTGCACCGTCAAGGAGGACGTTCGGGAGGAGCTCATCACGAACGTTCCGACCGGCCCTGCTACCCCGTCCTCAGGGCCACCCCCCTGGAGGGGACGGAACGCCTCCCCCGAGCAGACGCTCTACTGGCAGGTCGCTGACTCCCGCGGGACTTCCCGAGCCAAGATCACTATCCAGGAGTCCGGCGGGACGAGCGTCTCGACGCTCGCCCGACCGTCCGGGGCCCCCATCCTCGCCGTCACCATCGCCCGCGGGCCCGCCGGCGGACTCTCCGCGACCGCCGCGTTCCCCGACGGCCGACCGATGTTCACGACCCAGGGGAACCTCCTGCGGCACGACTTCACCATTCACGATGCCACCGGCGCGTCGGTCGCCAAGGTCCACGAGGCGCGGGTCTCCCTCCGCGACACCTACAACCTCGACCTGGTCGGCGGTGCCGAGCCGCTCTGCGCGCTCGTTTTCGCCATACTGCTCGACCGCGAGAAGCGGGCAACGGAGGAGTAACCCCCCCCGCCCCGTCGGGTTCTCTCCTCTCCGCGGAGCTCCCCGGCGGCGGAACGGGCTCGAGGGGACAGGACCGGGGAAGGAAAGAGCGAAGCGAACCCCCCGGGGCGCGAAGCTGCCGCTCGCGCTAGCCAACCAGCGGAGCAAAGCGTGCGGTGAAGTGCCGCAGCCGCTCGGGTGCCTCGACCATAGCCAGGCCGCGGACCGAGTCCCGTCGGGCCCAGACCCGGGCGACCGTTTCCGCGACGTAGCGCAGATGGCTCTCCGTGTAGACCCGTCGCGGGATCGCGAGGCGGACGAGGTCGAGCGGGGAGCGCTCCTTGCCCGACGGGTCCTCGAACATAATCGATCCAATCTCCACGGCCCGGACCGCCCCCTCCCGGTAGAGCTCGACGACCAGGGCCTGGCCGGGGTGCTGCTCGGGGGAGAGATGGGGGAGGAACCGACCCACGTCCAGGTAGACCCCGTGTCCTCCGGGTGGCTGCATCATCGGGACGCCGTGGGCGTCCAGGAGCGCGGCGAGGAACCGTACCTGACCGACGCGGTGCTCGAGGTAGCGCTCGTCCGTGGCCTCCCTGAGGCCGATGGCGATCGCCTCGAGGTCGCGCCGCGCGAGCCCGCCGTAGGTCGGGAACCCTTCGAAGAGGATGAGGTCCTCCTTGAGACGGGAGGCCAGCCCGGGGTCCCGGGTCGCGACAAAGCCTCCCATGTTGACGAGGCCGTCCTTCTTCGCACTCATCACCGCGCCGTCGGCGAGATCGAAGATCTCGCGACCGATCTCTCGTATCGAGCGCGCCCCCTGGCCCGGTTCCCCCGTCCGGATGAAGTAGGCGTTCTCCGCCCAGCGGCAGATGTCGAGGTAGAGCGGCTTGCGGTGCTCGCGGCAGATGCGAGCGACCTCCTTGAGGTTCGCCAGAGCGACGGGCTGGCCCCCACCGGTGTTGTTGGTGAGGGTCACGACCACGAGCGGGACCTTGGCCGCCAGGGGTCCGGAGAGGAGGGCGGAAAGCTTGCGGGTGTCGACATTGCCCTTGAAGGGCGAGCGGTCCTCGCAGTCGTAGGCCTCCGGTACGGCGAGGTCGAGGGGGCGGGCGCCGACGTGGAGGACATGGGCTCGGGTGGTGTCGAAGTGCATGTTGTTGGGGACGATATCCCCCGGATGGGCGAGCTGGCCAAACAGCAGGTGCTCCGCCGCACGGCCCTGGTGCGCGGGCAGGATGTGCGGAAAGCCGGTAAGCTCGCGGACGGTCTCCTCGAAGTGGACGAAGTTGCGGCTCCCCGCGTAGGACTCGTCTCCGACCATGAGGCCGGCCCACTGACGATCGCTCATCGCCGAGGTTCCCGAGTCGGTGAGGAGGTCCACGAAGACCTCCTCGGAGAGAAGGTTGAACACGTTGAAGCCGGCGCGGCGGAGCGCATGCTCCCGCTCCTCGGCCGAAGGGAGGGTTATCGCTTCGACGACCTTGATGCGGTACGGCTCGACCGGGGGGGCTGCAACGCGGGGAGCACGGTCCACGGGTACCGCTGAGCGGATGGCTCTCATTACTCCTCCTCCGGGACCGGGGTGCCGGGGACACGGGGGCGGTCGATGAGCGAGCCGGTTACGGGGACGCTACGTCTCATCGACCTCGAAGGGGAGGCGCGGGCTCGGGCCCTTCCCGTGCTCGAAGCAGGATTCACCGGGGTCTACCGGTGGCATGCCAAGCGCACTCTCCGGAAGGTCCGCCGCGTGCGCGCCGTGGAGCTCGACTCGATCGTGGTCGGCGTCTCCCTGCTCGAGCGACTTGTCCCGGAGGTCGGCTACGTGTACTACCTCTCCGTTCTTCCGTCCCATCGACGCGCCGGGGTCGGCTCGCTCCTCCTCGACGACGCGCTCTCCCTCTTCCGGAGCGAGAGCATCGAGGTCGTCTACGCCGCCGTCCCCCGCGACAACCGCCCCTCGCTCGCGCTGTTCGCTTCCCGAGGCTTTCGTCTCACCGAGCGCAAGGAGCGCGGCTACCGCGAGGGAGGGCTCGGGGCGTGGGGGCTACGAAGCCGCATGTGGGTCGTCTCGGGCGAGGAGCTGCTCGGACTGCGCATCGCACCGTCCAGCGGCTCGGTCGCCGCCGGGGACCCGACAGGGAGTCGTGGCGGCTCGAAGCGACCCACGGACCCGGACGAAACAGCGTGAGGGCGCTCGCGTTCCGGCGTCACCGTCGCGGAGGCTGGGGGGTCGCGCGGCGCCGGAGCCAGGCCACGTAGCGGGACGGGCCGTTTCCCTCCCCGGCCGCGTGAAAACTGGTCCGGACGAAGAGGAACCGTTCCTCGAGGGCCGCGGCGACCTCGGCGAGCGACGGTCGGTGCGGAGGACCGGTCTCGGAGACGTGCTCGCGTGCGATCCACGACAGGACGAACGACCCCTCCGGCCGAAGGACGCGCGCCGCCTCGCGCGCGTAGTCCCGCCGACGCCCCACGGGCAGCGTATGGAAGCAGCCGTTGTCCAGGAGGCCGTCGAACCGGGCAGCACGGTAGTCCAGGGAAAGGACGTCTCCGACGTGGAACTCCGCCTTTACGCCGTCGCTGCGGGCTCGCTCGGTCGCGGCACGAATGGCCCCGGGGGAGAGGTCGACACCGTGGGCCTCGAAGCCTTCCCGGGCGAGGTAGAGCACGTTGGAGCCCGCGCCGCAGCCCAGGTCGAGCACGGTGCCGCCGGGCGTGAGGAAATGCTGCCGGAGGGCCTCGACGACCTGAGGGCTCGGATCGGGATCGAACCAGGGGAGCCGCTGGTACGGCGTCGTTTCGTAGGTGGCCGTCCAGCGCGCCCGAACGGCCCGAGAGCTTCCCCGGCGAGACGACCTTCCTTCGGTCATGGATCCGGTCCGGTCGACCCCCAGCGACGAAGGTTACTCAAGTTTCCGCCACGCGGATATCCGCATGAACGGCCCTGCCTGTCGACCCGCCGGTTCTTATCCGACCTCCGTTGAAGAACGGGACGCGGATGACGCGAACGATCCGCGTCGCGCTCGGGACCTTCATCGGCGGGTTCCTGATCGAGGCGGGGACGGAGATCTACCAGCTGCTGAGCTACGGCGTTCGCGAGCCGGGCTGGATCGGGCTCTACTACGTGGGCCTGGCCGCGACCGGCGTCGGTTTCTACCTCATGTACCGCGGCCGCCACGAGTGGACGGACGAGCACCGAAAGAACGTGCGTCAGGGTCACCGCCTCCTCGGAGCGGCGATCGCGATGTTCGTGGGAGCTTTCCTGGTCATCGCGCTCCTCGGGATCTGGCGCGGCGGGCGGAACGGACCGAACCCCTCGGCGGCGCTGGCGTGGGTCGTCGGGGGCCTCGTGACGGTCTCCTTCGGCAACTTCTTCCTGAGCCTGGCCATCCTCGTCGACCGCATCACCGGCCGGCTCGGACGGTTCATGGCCTGGGGCGGGTTCGGCTGGTCGCTCGGGGTCGCGGTCCTTACCGGCTACCTGGTCGGGGGCGAGTTCCTCTCGTTGCTGGACGAGTTCTTCACGAACCCGCTGGCCCTCGCCGTCTCCTTCGCCCCCCTCGCGTTCGTCATCGCGCCGCTGTTCGTGAGCTACCTTCTCTTCGCGGGGGCGTACGCCCAAGCGCTCCACCGCCTCCGCAAAGTCACGATACCCCCGACCACGGGCGCGGCCGCTCCGCCGTCGGACCGAACGGCGTAGGACCTCCCCCAGATCCTCGGTCCTCGGAGAGCCCTTCTGAGGGGACTCCTGCCGGAGGCTTCGCAGCCCTATCCACGTCGAGCGCGGAGGCGGGTCTGCAGAGAAGGAGGCGCCACTGGCCAATCCTCGATCGCAGGCGCGCCGAGCGGTGTGCGCCCTGCAAGACCGAGCCGCGGCCCCGCCTCCTGACGGCGGGCCGGAGGCCCAAGCTTGGGGTGGTTCCCCTCCGGAAGGGGCGGCCCCTCCGGCGGCTACGCCGCTGACACCGGCGGCGGGTAGCTGCACGCCGAGGCGGGCGCAGGGCAGTCGGCGGCGGCGGGCGGCTTGGCGATCGCGCTCAGGAAGAACGCGTAGGAAAACGGGGGCGGGAACTGCGTGTCCGTGCCGAGATAGGCACCCGAGGCGTCGAAGTATGCCCGGTACGCCGCGGTTGCCTGACAATTGGTCCCGCAGCCGTCGCAGACCTCCGGGTTGCGGTCGTCGGCCCTGGGGTCGACCGTCATCTCGGCAACCTCGTGGCTGACCGCCTCCGCGAAGAGGTCCCCGCCGTCCGCGACGCTGAGCCCGGACCCCGGGAGGTTCACGAAGCAGTACGGCACTCGGGCGAGTCCGTGGTAGCCGAGCACTCCGACGCCCCCGCTCTCCTGAGCGTCAGTGTTGACGACCCCCGGGGGGTTGAGGACCAGCACCGCCGCGTTGGGAGGGAGGCCCTGGGCGCCTACCAGCTGGTCGACCCAACCCTGGAGCTGGGCGTCCGAGTAATGGGTCCCCGGAAGGCTCACGCGGAGCGGCGGGAGGGGCGCGCCCACGTGGAGCCGCGTCGGGCCGTACTGGGAAGCGTAGGCCTGGATGGGGGCGGCGATCCGCCCGAGGTACTCCTGCACGACCTGCAGGTCCGCGGGAGCGACCGACGCGGACGCGCCGGGGCTGAGGAACCGAAGGTCCGCGAGATAGACCGAACCCGCGAACAGCGGTTCGGCTACGGCTACGGACGGGGCCACCGGCGGCCGTCCCAGGGAACGGGCCCGTTCCTGCTTCCAGGCACGGCTCCCGCAGATCCGCCTTGCCCTCACCATGCCATCGGTCCCCTCTAGGCCCTTTGGCCGTAGTTCCCAGAGGGTCGTCCCCGCAGATTAATCTCTCATGTTACGCGCGGGCGCCGGTCAGATCGATCGGAACGGCTGAGCCCCGCCGACGAGGTGAACGCCCCATCGAGGTCGCTGACCGCCGCGTCCTCGCTGCTGAGCGCAGGCCGGCCAAAGCGTCGCTCGGCGAACTCGACGAGCGAAGTGCGGTCCTTGACCAGGTGGTCGACGTATCCCGGACGGGAGTACGAAGAGATGATGGGCCGGGGACACGAAAACCGCAGCCGAGCGGGTCGACCCGCGGGGGCGGCGCGTGGTCGAAACCCCCGCCGAGGTCGTCCCGGGTCAGAGGGATCACGGTCGAGGACCGCTCCGGGCTGCGGCCCACGGAGTTGACGAGGACGTCAAAGGGCATCCCTCCGGAGCGCGAGGTGGGGGAGAGTCGGGCTGCGGGGCTAACCCGCTCATTGCTGAGAAGGTGGAGCGTCTCTCACCGAACGAGGGGCTTCCGCCCCGACCTGCGTGCGCTCGCAGGGGTAGCGGTCCGCGGCGCAGGGCCGGGCTCACCGCGTGAGGGCGACCAAGCTAAACGCGAGGATGCCGACGAGGAGGCATCCGATACCGAGGTTGACCAGGAGGAACCTCTGGCGAAGGACCTCCTTGTTCCGGTGGTAATAGGTGAGGTAGCGTCGCATTAGCCTCTGGCGTGCCTCCTCTGCGGAGACGGCCGCGTCCTCGAGCCCGAGCGTGGAGCGGATGTCCTCCGGGTCCCGATAGAGCCGGAAAAGGGCGAGCCCGAAGCCGAAGATCCCCCCGGCGAGCAGCAGCAGCACGAGGGCGACGAGTTCGAGGGTGCGATCGTAGTCCGTGAGGGACCCTCCGGACTCGAACACGAGTCCCACCGTGGTGACCACGAACCCGAGGAGGACTCCCAATCCGATCTGGATCTGGTTGACCCGCTCGAACTGGTCGTCCAGACGATCTCGGGCGTACTGGAGGCCCAGCGCCACCTTCTCCGTCCGATCGTCGGAGATGTTCCCACCCTGGCAACACGGAGTTCCGCAGGACGGAAATCGATGGCGGCGAGGGGCACCCGGTCTTCGCGAGCGGCCGACGCTTCTCGGGCCGGCCGCTCCTCCGGGCCCCCCCTGGGCTCCGGTTACGGCTTCTTCTTCGACTTACACCCGCAGGTATCGCACATCGCGGCCTCCCTCCTGGGAGGCCCTAGCCGTACCCGGGAGATAATCCCCCACGAACGCGGGGCGGTGCTTGTCACCTGAAGGTAAGCGAGGCTGCCGCGGTCACTGGATGTGCGGTCCTTGAAAGCGCGACACGAGCCGCGGATCGCCCTGGGCGACTCGCGGGAGCACCCGCTGCGCTCCCCAGCGTCGCAGCTCCTGGACGACGGGAGCCAGGGCATGTCCCTCCTCGGTGAGCTCGTAGACGACCGAGACCGGCCGCACCGGCAGGACCCGGCGCTCCACCAGCCCCGCGGACTCCAGCGTCTTGAGCGTCGCCGTGAGCGTCTTCGAGCTGAGACCGGGGTTCGCATGGAGCAGCTCGCTGTAGCGCTTGGGCCCGGCGAGCAGGTGGTGCACGACGAGGAGGCGCCACTTCGTACCGACGAGCTCGACAGAGGCGAAGACCGGGCAGAGGCCGTCGCCCCCAGCCTCGACGCGCGCGGCGGTCACTCCGGCTCGGGAGGCCGTTCCGACCATGGCAGGGGGAGCACCCAAGGGAAGAAATGCCTTCAGGGGGTGTTCCTCTGTCAGCCTCCCACGGGGTGTGTAGGTTACCCGGGTGCGTGCCTCGGCCTTCGCCTCCCCGGTCCGGTATACGTGACAGGAGGACGGCCTCCTGGCTATGTCCTGGAAGAGCACGAGCCTCCCGCTCTCCGAACTCACCGGAGGGAGCATGCGCAAGGCCCTCGTCGACGACCGGCCGATCCTCCTCCTCCGTCGGACGGATGCGCTGTTCGCGTTCCAGGGACGGTGTCCCCACGAGGGTGGGGTCCTCGCGAACGGGACCCTGGAGCGCGACCGGGTGATCTGCCCGCTCCACGGGGCCGCCTTCGCGATCCCGGGCGGCACCCTTCTCACCGATCCGGACGGGATCGCCCCGCCGTCGGGGGATGTTCCTTCCCTAACCAGCTACCCGGCACGCGTGACCTCGGGCACGGTCGAGGTCGACCTCGGTTAGACTGGCGCGCGTCGCCCGAAGTCCCCTTCCCGTAGACGCGCCCGTTCCGGCTCGCTCGGCTCGCGGGCCGGGCATGGCCCGGGTAAAGGTCAGGGCCGTCCACGAGGAGGCACTGGGGACCTTCACCTTCCTGCTCTCGGCACCCGCCGACCTCGCCGACAACGACGGAAGGCATGTTGTCTCGCGCCGGGCCGGTTCCGACGGCATGTTTGCCAGCTTCCCGCGTGGCCCGAGGAGAGCCACCGGGCTGTGCGGATCTCTGCCGGGAGGCCCGTCCATTCCTACAGGAACAGGCCGAGGGAGTTCACGATCACGGGCAGGATCCGCGAAATCGATCTCTTCGACGAGCCCCACTTTACGTGACTTCCGACACCGGTGTTGGGTGCCGGTACGACGGGGTAACCTTGGGGTTCGCCGGGCGGATCCGCGAGAGTATCCCCAAGGCCCTCGGCGTCGCCATCGAGGAGAGCTCGCACCTCCCCGTTGGGGAGGAACGATCTCGGTTCTCGGACGAGGTCGACGGGCTCGCCCGAAGCGGCTATCGAGACCCCGCGCTGACGGAGCGGCGGAGCGCAGACCGGTGAAGGTCGCGGTCGTGGGCGGGGGCATCGTCGGGCTCTTCGCCGCCTATTACCTCGAAAAGGAGGGCGCTCGGGTGACCGTCTTCGATCCCGAGCCTCCGGGCCTCAGGTCGGTCCACGCCGCCGGGATCATCGAGCCCTCGCGCGCCTACCGGACCAACACGTTCGCCTTCCTTCGGCGCGTAGGACGCTACGTGAGGCAAGGGACCTGCACTCTCCGTAGCGTCGACCCCGCATGGCTGGTGGAAAGCGCGCGCCAGCTCGGGCGACCCCCCGACCCAAGGGCGGAGGAGACCCTCCTCGCCATGGCGCGCACTTCGGTGGGGGCGTACGAGGAGTTCGCGGCCCGGGCGGACGACTTCGGCTTCGCGCCCCGAGGGCTCCTTGAGACGTATGACGACCCCGCCCATTTCGAGGAGGAGCAGGCGGTCGCACTCTCCCGCCGCTCCGAGGTGCCGGTCGAACCGGGGCACGGCCCCGGGGCAGAACGAAGCCTCTTCTTCCCCAAGGTCAGCTGGCTGCACACCGAGCGGTTCGTCGCAAGGATCCTGCACGAGCTACCGACGACCGTACTGGATCGACGTCGGGTCGACGCGGTCGGGTTGGACGGGACGCTGGTCGTCGGGGGGAGCTCTACCCGATTCGATGTCGTCGTGGTCGCCTCAGGGGTGACCTCCCGGCGCCTGGGCCTCCCGCTTACCGGCGTCCGCGGGTTCGGCTGGCACCTGAGGACGCACGCCACCGTCGGCACGGCGACCATCCTGGTCGACCGAGGGATCGCCCTCGTGCCGTTCGAAGGGGAGCTGAAGGCGACCGGCGGCTGGGACTTCGACCTCTCGACCGGCCTCGGCCATGCCGAGGCCGTGCTCCGTGCGGTGAAGGCGGCGGTCCCTGTGGAGGAGGTCGTCGACTTCAACCACGGCTCGCGCCCGTGCACCCCGGACGGACAGCCGGTCGCCGGCCGCCGAGAGGCCCTCGTCGTGGCGAACGGAGGCTTCCGCCTCGGCTGGAGCTTCGCCCCGGCGCTGGGGAAGGAGGCGGCCCGCCTCGCGCAGGGCGGGGCCGACAACGACCCGTTCCTCGCCAGGTTCTGCGGCCAGCTGCACGGGGGTCGGTTCGGCTAGCGCACGACGCGGCTGCTCCGCCGGCGGGGCGCCGCGACGGCGCGGGGGGGGGGCGACGCGAGGGGCGGCGTCCCTCAGCACGGCTCGGCCACCAGCAGGTGGTCCGGTCCTTGGCCCGCACGAACTCCGACGAGCGCGAAGCCGCAGCGTCCGAGGAGCTCGCGCCACTCCCGCTCCGTCCGCTCGCGTCCTCCGTTCATCACCATCATCATGAGGTCGCGCTGGACTTGGGGCAGCGGCACGGTCCCCTCGGGAAGGACGATCTCCCGGACCAGGACCACTCCGTCCTCCCCCACCGCCTTGCGACAGTTGCGCAGGAGGAGCTCGGCCTTCGCATCGGGCCAGTCGTGGAGGACACGCGAGAGGACGTAGACATCTCCCCCGGGTGGCACCTGGTCGAACGCCGAGCCCGTTCGGATCTCGACACGGTCTCGCACACCTGCCGCGGCCAGGAAGGGCGGGGCCCCCGCAACGGCCGAGGGAAGGTCAAAGAGGATCCCGCGGAGGTGCGGGTGAGCCCCCAGCACCCCGGCGAGAAGTGTTCCCCGTCCCCCGCCGACATCGACCACGACCCGGTGGCCGGCAAGGTCGAACCCATGGAGCGGGTCGCCGGCGGACCCGAGGCTCGAGCTCATGGCTCGGTGGAAGACCCGGCTTGCTTCGGGATGGGCTCCAAGATAGTCGAAATGACCCATCCCGAAGACGTGGTCGAAGGCGGTCTCCCCCGTCCGGACCGTGTGGAGGAGCTCGGCGAACGCACGGTACCCCTCCTCCCCTTGCAGAAGGGCGAAGGCCGCGAGCGAGCCCGGCACGTCGCTGCGCAGGAGCTCGCCGGTCGCCGTCAGGCCGACGCGGCCCCGAGCGTCCAGGGTGAACAGGCCGGCCGAGGCAAGCGCCCGTAGGACCCGAAACAGGCGGTCGGGGTCGACCTCGAGCTCCCGCGCGAGCGCAACGGCCTCCTTCGGGCCGTCGGCCAGCCGGTCGGCGACCCCGAGCCTCACGACGACATAGGCGGCCTGGCTGAGGCGGTAGCCGCCGAGGAGCGAGAGGAGGGCCTCGAACGACTTGCCCCGGTCCTCCTCGGCCACTCAGGTCCCCCAGCCCAAGGGGACGGAACGAGCCGGACTCATGAACCTATGTTGCCCGAACGGGGACAGAGCCTCCGCTCGGCTCCTGGGCCCCGGAGGACGGGCTTTCCCGTTCCACCCGCTCGGTTGGGGGGCTCCGCTCCCTGTGTGCCGGCCCGCGTCGGGGGCACGGAGAGAGCTCCGTTGCTCCGTCAGCAGGCGGATCGCAGGGGGGTGACGGCGCCTCTTTCCCAGGAGACCCGGGAAGCGATGTCGTCGCCCCTGCGCTTGGCTCCGGAGGTTCAGGAGGTGGCCGCGAGCTCCCCCTGGAAAAGGAAGACCGCCTCGCGCGCGACCGCTCCGAGGAGCGGAGCCGGCCGCGTGCCGTCCCTGATGAGGATCGCTTCGACACCCTCGCTCTCCCTGAGGCCGACAGAGTCCAGTACGCCGGGTTCCGGGCGAACGGACGGAGGACTCTCCGGACGGATCTGCTCGACCTTTTCGTACGACGGCAGCGGCCGGGCGAGGTCACGGATGTCGACCCCCTGTAACTCGCCCACCCGGTGACCTTCCTGCCCGACGGCGAGTACCGGCACGCGGGAGCGGGCAAGCGCGGGCTCCGCCGGGAGGACCGTGCTCCGCGCGTCCGCGGAAGGGGCGGTGCGCTCGAGTCTGGCGCCGAGCGTTGCCCTCAAGCTCGCCGGGTCCCGGTCTCCATGCCGCGTGGCCCCGTTTACGGTGGGGGCTCGACCGTGATCGTGCCGGCCATCCCAGTGCCCTGGTTGACCGAGTACGGCACGCAGCTCGGGTTGCAGTACCACGTGTAGGAACCTACCTGGCCGAAGACCACCGTGAAGATCACCGTGACCGGTTGGGAGGCGGAGGTCGCGGCGGGCAGGGGGGCATTCATGACCGTGGTGCCCACTACAATGGTGAAAGTGTGGCTGACGTCCGTGGTAGGGATGGAGGAAACGTACTCCGGCGTGGCACCGGGGTAGGGAATGATCTCCTCGGTACCGTTCACCGTCCCCTGGACCAGCGCCTCCTCCGGATCGGCAGCGGAGACATTGGTGTCGTAGACAGTGAAGGTGAACACGACGGTCGTGTTCTCTTCGACCGTGAAATTTCCCGGGCAAAATGCCATCTTGCCACCGGGGGCGGCCGGCTCCACGCTGCTGTTGACGTAGTCGACGGCAGGCGAACTGCTGCCTCCCGGAGCGATCCCCTGCGCCAGCCCGCTCTGGTAGACGGCGGCCGCGCCGACCACCAACATGCCAACCACCGCGGCCGAGACGAGCGCGACCAAGGCGCGTCGACGGGTCAGGGCACCCGTCGCGCCGGAGGCGGAGTGCTCGACCGTGGAAGGGGCGGCGGGGGTCGTCAGACCCGCCCACGCCGTGGAAACCCACGCCGCGAGGAGGACCACGAGGCCTGCCACCGCGAGATAGCCTCCCACGTACCGTCCCGTCAAGGCATAGTACAGGACCCCGGCAAACATGGCGAGGGAGCCAGCGACCGTGGTCCAGCCGATCCGTACCTGGGCACGGGTCCCGAGAAGACGTTCCACGACGATGACGACCAGGACGACCAGCATCGTCAGGTAGAATGCGATGAAGAGCCGCGCCCAAGCCTCCGGGGGCGTCCCGACCACGGTAGTGCCCGTGGGCTCGGTGACGGTGGTCAGGATGACGAACATGACCAGCGCCAGGAGGGGCAGGACGCGCAGGGGGACGCCCGCGGGGACCCGCCAGCCGGGAAGGCGCCTGCTGCCGAGGGCGAGCGTACCGAGGAGCAGCACGCCACCCAGGACCACGAAGACAAAATCGACCGCGTCGTTGAGCGCGAGGAAGCTCGGAACTCCCGGCAGGGCCGAGATTGACGGTGGCAGCTCGCCGGGCCACATCGTGAAGGCCCCCAGGAGAGCCATCGCCATCTGGAGCAGGAGGCCGAAGCAGACCATACCGAGGCCGAACCGCGCGACGTCCTTCGCCCGCCCCTGAAGTCCGTAGTAGCCGAAGCGGATCGCCACGAGCGCCATGACGCCTACGGGGACGGCGGAGATCATGAGATAGGAGTGGGCTGCGATCAGATTGGAGGCGAAGTCTCCGACCGATCCGCCGAGCTCCTGGGTGGCATACCAGCCGATCACCGACGGGTTGTTTCCGAAGCCGAGGATCGTGCCGGCCATGTGACCGAGCAGCGCCGCCAGCAGCATCGCCGAGCCCGTGAGGCCCACGGCGAGGAACGGCAGCGTGCGGCTCCGAGGTGCGCCGTCCCGCCAGACCTCCACCATTCCCCAGAGGAGAAGGATCAGGATCTCGTCCAAGGCGAGGAACGCGACCACCTGGACCCACAGGCCCACGCTCGTCCAGGGGGCGGATGTGTTGAACACCGCACCGATGGGCGAGAGGACGCCGGCAACGAGCACGCCGCTGAGGATCCCGCGGCGGACCCGCAGCGAGGGAAGGTCGAGCAGGTCGCACGCGATGAGCGCGGCCAGGCCGACCAGTCCCGTGTTCAACCCGTGCAAGTACATGACGACCCAGTAGTAGTTCGAGAAGCCGGCGCCGATGTTCCAGTTCGTGGTCCCGGGCCCGCCCACGAACGGGTTGTTGACGAAGACGCTGCCGACGAAGAAGGTCGAGATCCAGAAGATGAGGAAGAAGGCCAGCCGACTCGGCGTGAGCCACTTCAACCGCGGGAAGAGTCGCCCCTCTCGCTCGTCGAAGAATGCGGTAGACGCTCCGGAAACAACGCTGTCGCTTCTGCCAGACATCTCGTGGCCCACCCTGGCTTACCGACCCCCCCCCTTCTTTTCTCCGTACTCTCCTGACTCTCCTGACGGTTGTAACCCCGGCGGGTCAAGGGAGGGCTACCCCCTCGACGGGGAGTCGGTCGCGATGCCCCGACAGGAAGCTGGCTGAGGCTCCGTCCTGGAGACATGCCGGGCCTCGGCGGCATCGTATCCGTCCGGAGATGTCGACCGTCCGAGATGCGCGCACCGATCACGCGGGCCAAATCGTCGGTGCTGCGGACGTGGCCGGTCGAGACGCAGAGGCGTAGGTCGGTGACTTGCGACCCCCCCTCGCTCGAGGTGTCCGCGGGAAGGGGTCGTCCAGCCTCTGGCTCTGCCTCTCCGCTGAGGAGCGCGGGGATCAGTACCGCGAGAACGTGGGGAGCGCCCCCTCCCGCGGCAGGAGGACGGGTTTCCTCGAGGTCTCCGTCGGAGCGCGGCCTCGCCCCGGACCTCGACGACGAGTGCCGCTTCAACGTTCACCCCAGCCCAGGCCACGCCCAGAGGGGAAGGCCGAGGGGTACCGTCGATAATAACTAGGCCGTCTCTGCCCCGATTGCCAACGGTACGGAGGTATTGTTCGACCCTGCCAGAGAGAGTCCACGTGGCGTCGTTGGAACCGCTTGAACGGCAGAGGCTTGCGAACGACCCGGACCATGAACCCATGCCGCTTCAGGATCCGGTGGACGGTCCGCCAGCTCAGTTGAACCCC
>JAKAUN010000006.1 GCA_021817605.1 Thermoplasmata archaeon
CGCTTCCACGGGACCCTCACCCAGGAGCTCGTGGGACGGGTGCACTTCCGCTCGCTCGGCCACTTCCGCCGAGAGCTCTACCGGTGGCGGCGGGCGTACAACCGGTCGCGCATCCACGGAGGGATCGATGGAAGACGCCGGCAGAGGTCTACCACGACCGAAAGTTGATGAGCCAAAGTCAGCTGAGGGCCCTCCAGAACCGGTCAGATGTGTTGTCAGCTTAACCGGTCAAATGTCCTGTCACACCACAAGTAGGCCAGTCTCGCAGAACCCCGCAATGGCGTGGAGACGCCGCGGCGGTTGATAGCTCGGGAACATCTGGACGACCAACCGGTCGAGCGCAGGAAACGGCGCGAGCCAGCCGAACGGGTGAGGGGCGTAGAAGACGCGGAGGGCGCGCATCGCGGCCTCGTCGACCTTGCGCGGCGCCGCGGCGCGCGCACACACGCGCTGCTTCCAGCGGTAGGCTTCTAGGAGCTCATCGAAGGCGGCGTCCGAGAGCGGGGGACGCCCCCCGGCGCGTCCCTTCGGTTCTCCCCGACCGGCGGAGCCGACGAGTCCGCGCCTTCCGACAACCTGGCGGATGCGCTGGAACTCGGCCCAGTTCCGGTCGGAGAGGTAGATCTCGCGGAGGTTGCGCCGGCGGCGGGGAGGTTTGACGGGTGAAACGGTGGGGGTTTGTAGGGTGAAAGGGGGTGGGTTTGTCGGGTGAAACTCGCGGCCGGGGGAGGGGTCCGGGGCCCGGAAACGGGTCCGGGGAACCCACTCTCTGACGGAACCCTTCGTTCGTACATGGGACCTCAGCGGGAGAGTCCGTGTGCGCGCGCGTACCCGGTCGGGCGAATCGGTCGAAATTCGAACGCGAACCCGTGGATCGGGCAGAACGAGAGGTGGAGGACCGGGTTATGCCGGATGAGGGAGAAACACCGGCCGCACACCCACCCTGGCACCGGGGAATCCCGTGAAGAGGGCGGCGTCGGTTCGACCTCGAATACGATCTCGGCGAAGCCCTCGGTCACGGCGCCGCCCCCGGAAGCGTTTCAAGTCGGGAGCTGACAGGCTTGGGGAATCCTTCCCAAGCTCGGTCCGGGTCCGCTTTTCGGTCGGTCGCTTTAGTGTAGTTGACCCTTATAGGGAGTGGACACGGGGGGATTTGAACCCCCGACCTCTGCTTTGCGAAAGCAGCGATCTTCCGCTGATCTACGTGCCCTGCGGCGGCGAGCAGAGGACCAACCGCTTAACCCCTTCGGAGCGGGCGGCAGGCCGAGCGGCCGAAGGGCGCTCAGGCCCTAGCTCGGGGCGGCAGCAGGCTCGCGGGAGGGTCCGCGCCGGTGCTCTTCCTCTCCGCGACCATGGCCGACGGGGCCACGGCCGCCGGAGCCGAGGGCGGCGGCGTACGCCCCCCGGATCGTGGGGGGGACGGACGACGCACGGCGACGAGCACGTGCTCGTCCGCGTCGTAGCGGAAGAGGTCGGCGTAGCGGCCCCAGTTGACGATGTTCTGCTCCGCCTCGTCGGCGCGGGCCGTCGTGAACGAGACGATGTGTCCGAGCTCCTCGTCGGAGAGTCGGTGATTCGGGCTGTTCTCGAGGGCGCGAAGGATGGTCCTGAAGAGGGCGGTCTTGCGAAGCTGCTCGCGGAGGATCGTCTTGCGCTCGCGGATGGACGCGGCGACCAGCTTGCGCCCGAGCTCGGTGAACGTAGCGCGTCCGTCCGTGACCTTGACGAGCTGGAGGACCTCGGCGAACTCGAGGGAGGGAAAGATCTCGTCGATCTCCAGGTCGAGGTCGTCCGCCAGGAGGGCCACGTCCTCAGAGCCCTTGTGCCCTTCGAGGAGGACCAAGAGGCCGAGCAACTCGGTCGGACTGCCTTTAGGATAAACGGTCGGCACAGACGTAACCGGTGGGTTGCGAAACGATAGGCTCCCGCTTCTTATAGCTAGCCCGGCCGACCGCCCTCGCCGTTGGAAGCCGTTCCCTGGGAGGCCACCGTCCCACCCTCGGTGATGAGGGAATAGACGCGATCGGTAAGCTCGTAGAACGCCGGCGACTTGCGGTCGCGAGGGCGGGGTAGGTCGATCACGACCTCGGCGAGGACGTGGCCGGGGCGACGGGAGAGCACCACCACCCGGTCCGCGAGTTGGATCGCCTCCTCGATGTTGTGGGTGACGAGGAGGACGGCCTCGGGCGGCAGCTGGGGGTCGCGCCAGAGCTGGAGGACCTCCTCGCGGAGCCCCTCCGCGGTGAGCGGGTCGAGCGCGCTGAACGGCTCGTCCATGAGCAACACCTCCGGCTCGACGGCGAGGGCCCGGGCGAGCCCGACGCGCTGTCGCATCCCGCCGGAGATCTCGCGCGGGTAGGCCTCCTCGAACCCCTCGAGGCCGGTCACGGAAATGTAGCGCTCGACCTGCGCGCCGATCTTCTCCGGAGGCCAGCCGAGCGCCTCGAGCCCGAAGGCGACGTTCTGGTTGATCGTCAGCCAGGGGAAGAGGGCGAAGTTCTGGAAGACCATCGCCATACCCCGCGCAACGCCCTCGACGGGGCGGTCGCGAAAGTAGATCGTCCCCCGGGTCGGCCGGTCGAGGCCCTGGATGAGACGCAGAAGGCTCGACTTCCCGCAGCCGGACGGACCGACGATGGCGAGGAAGTCAGCGTCCCGGACGTCGAAGGTGATCTCCTGCATGATGGCGATGGAACCGTGGCGCGTCGGAAACGACTTGTCGACGTGATCTACCCGGATGAGCGCCATCGCCCTCCCCTCCGAAGGATCAGTCGTAGCGGAACCGCTCGACCGCGCGCCGGTAGAGCGGTTTCCATAAGAGCTCGTTGATGACGATGACGCTGACCACCAGGGTGAGCAGCGCGGTGACCATGAGCGGGATGCCGCCGGCCTCCGCGTAGCCGATGTCGATCATCTGGCCGATCCCGAGCACGTTGAGCGACTGCACCCCGTTCACGCTCAGGTACTCGGCGACGATGAGGGTGTTCCACCCTCCGCCGAACGCCGTGACCGAGCCGGTGACGAGCGCCGGGAAGAGACTCGGCAGCAGGACGCGACGCAGGAACCCCCGCCCCCTCAGGCCGAACGATCGCGCGGCCTCCTCGAGATCGGGTGCCAGGGAGCGGGCCCCGGCGAGGAGGTTGAAGAACAGGTACCAGATCATCCCTGTCATCAGCATCAGCAGGGCCACCCCCTGCGGGGTAAGGTAGCGGCTCAGGCCGAAGATGATCACCGGGAAGAGCGCCGTCGCGGGGAAGGAGGCGATCACCTCGATGGCGGGGAGCCCCGTGCGCGAGGCGCGCGAGCTCCGGGCGATGGCGACGGCGAGCGGGAGCGCGATCGCCAGGCAGAGGGCGTAGGCGATCGCGACCCGAAGGATCGAGGCGCCCATCGCCTCGGGGACCTGGAGGATCTGGAGCCGGACGGCCGGGAGGATCGGTCCGCTGAAGACCTGGTAGATGGCGACGATGATCGCGATGAGCATGAGCCAGCCGAGGACGAGGATCCCGCCGAGGGCGACGTAGTTGGTCCAGGCCCTCGGCACCGCGGCAGCTCCGCGGCGCGTGGGACTGCGGCGGATCGTCGCGAGCTGGACGAACGGGGTGCTGATGCGCGTGACGCCCGTGCGGACCCCCCGCGTCACGAACGACGCCGCCCGCCGGATCCTCCCCGACGGATCGCGGTCCATGCTCAGATCCCCCTCTCCGGAAGGAACCTGGTCGTAGCGGAACCTCTCCGCCCACCGGCCGAGCGGCCGCCATACCAAGAAGTCGAGGGCGACGATCACGAGGACGAGCATGACGAGCCCGGCCGCGAAGGCATTCGCGTTGGGCTTGGCGGCCGAGAACGACAGGAAGCTGCCGATACCCGCAAGGGCCCGGCCGTTCGTCGTGAAGATCTCGGCCTCCACCAGGAAGAACCATCCTCCCGTCCACGACAGCACCGAGTTGTAGACCAGCCGGTTGATGGTGGCGGGAAACAGCACCCTGCGGAACCGTAGCCAGCCGTGGAGCTGGAACGTGTCGGAGGCCTCGCGGAGCTCGGTCGGGAGCGTCTTGAGCGACTCGTAGACGCCGAAGACCATGTTCCAGGCCATCGAGGTGAAGATGAGGACGACCGAGGCGAGGTTCGGTCCGAGGAACGCATACGGCCCCGAGGAGCCCGTGAGGTTCACGAGGAGGACGATGACCACGGGGAAGAACCCGAGGATCGGTACCGACTGCAGGATGTCGAGGATCGGGATCATCACCCGCTCTCCGCCCCGACGAGCCGCGGCATAGTAGCCGTAGGCGAGCGCGAAGACGAGGGCAAGCGCGTAGGCCGCCACCATCCGAACGAACGAGTAGAGCACGTCCAAGCTCGCCGTCGGAAGATAGCCGAGAACGCGGCCGGGCGAGAGCACAACGCCGGTCGCCGCGAGCGTGACGACGCCGAGCGGGACCGCTGCGTAGAGGACCGCCGAGACCCTCGCGCTCGGCCGCGATCGCACCGTTGTCCGCGCCTCGGCAACCCGTGGAGGCTCCGTCGGGTGCCTAACCTTCAGCCCCTGTGGCATGGTCGGGCCCCTTCCGCCGAGCGGCTCGCGCCCCGCCGGGCACTCCGCGACCGTCGAGGACTATTTGGGGCAGACGCCTTACGGGGGGTCGGGGCGCGGCCGTGGCGCGGTTGCGACAACGTTTATCAACCGCTCCCGGCTGGACGGCGGCGTAGCCCCGTGGTGTAGTGGCCAATCATGCGAGACTCTGGATCTCGCGACGCAGGTTCGAACGCCGCGGGCTCAACGGGCCCCACCGGCCGGAACTCCTGCCGGGGCTACTTCCCGAGGGCTATCGTACTTACCGTGCGGGGGTGCTCCAGCTCGGCCAAACCGACCGCTCTCGCGGCCGGGGCCACCGAGGCAGGGCTTAGGACCCTGTTGCCTAGGGCATGCGCCGGTTCAAAGGGACGCTCGGCCGGCACGGCCGGCCTCCGGAAGCTCCGGCCCCCCGCACTTTGCCCGGCCGGATAGGGCGGCGCGCCGATGGCCCGCTCCGTCCTCGTGACGTCGCCCGAAGAGGTCCTTGCGCTCTCCGCGGAGGGGGTCGACCGCCTCCTGACGGAGCTCGAGAGCTCCGTTCCCATGCGGCCCGCCGCGGTCCGTCTCGCCCCCAAGGGCGCGACGTCGGCCATGGTCTTCGGCGACTCGCACGGCGACTGGCGATCGACCGGCGAGCTCGTTGCCCGCTTCGAGGCGGCCTCGCCTCCCGTGGCGCTCGTGGGTCTCGGCGACTACATCGACCGCTCGCCCGACGACTCTCCCGGAGGTTCGGCCGTGAACGCCCTCTTCCTCCTGAGCGCAGCGGCGCGGTATCCGGACCGCGTCCTGCTGCTGCGGGGCAACCACGAGCTCGCCCGGCGCCTCGGTGTCGGGCCGCACACGCTACCGAAAGAGCTGGTCGAGCTCTGGGGTCCGGACCCTGCGCGCTACGACCGCCTCATGGGCCTGCTCGAGCGCGGCCCTCTCGCGGCGACGACACGGAGCGGAGCGTTCCTCTCGCACGCCGGGTTCCCCCGAACCCTCACGGGCCGGGACTGGGAGTCCGGCCTCGATCCCACCGACGAGACGACGCTGCGGGAACTGACCTGGGCCGAGTGTGACGCCTCCCGGATCCGCCGCGGTGCGATCGATCCGTGGGGGCAGGCGGAGCTCGACCGGTTCCTGCGGGGGGCCGGGCTCTCCGTCCTCCTCCGTGGCCACGACCCGGACCTCACCGGTCGGCCTTGTTGCGAGGGGCGGGTACTCACGGTGCACACGTGCCGGTTCTACGAACGTTTCGGCGGGGTCCTCTTCGCTGCCCTGCCGCTCGAGGGCCGGCTCGCCTCCGTGGAGGAGATCCCGCTCGTGCACCTCGCGTCGGAGGGGAAGACCTTCCCCAGGACACCGCGTCCGTCGGTGCGCTGACCTCCCCGGGCGGCTCATCGGAAGGGAGACGTCCGTCGTGCCGGCCGGCCGGGCGCCGCCCCCGCTCGGGGGGCGTCCGGGCCGGCGGCTTTGGACGGGCCCTCCGAAGAGCTCCCGCCGTAGAAGGAGCGCTCGCTCGTCAACACCTCCTCGGGGGTCCGCCCGGCCCCGAACCGCGCGAGCGGGACGCGATTCACCTCGAGGAACGACGGTCCGCCGCGGAACCCCTCGAGAAGCTTGGCCGCCGCTTCCCGATATCCGAGGAGATGGAGCGCGGCGCTGAGCGCCTCGACCGTGTTGAGCTCCCCCATCCGTCCGAAGTGCTGGGGGTTCGCCGCGAGCAGGTAGGGGAGCCGTCGATGGACCGGTCCGCCCCTCTCCCGACGACGCGGGCCCAGGATGCCGGCCCGCTCGGAGAGGCGGTTCCACGAGCAGTCGATCGCCAGGATCCCCCCCTCCCGAGCGGTCCGGGCGTCGGCGCGCGAAAGGGGCAAGGGAGCATGGGGGTCGAGCAGGAGCGGCGGCGGGTGGAGACGACCGATGTCACCCACCCGACGGGCCCTGCCGAACCGGACGAGCCTGAGGCCGGTGCAGACCTTCGGGTCGTCGTCGCCGACGACCCGGAGGAGGAGCCTCGGAGACCGCTTAGCCGGGGGGCTGAGCGTACTGTCGGAAGATGGCATGCAGCTCGCGGGTGAGGTGGAGCGCCTCGGCCCTGGGGCGCTGCCAGAGGTTGCGTCCGAAGATGATGCCGGTGGCCCCCGCGTCCATCGACGAGCGGACCTTGCGCAGCAGCTCGCTGTCGCCTACCTTCTCTCCGCCCGAGACGAGGACGAGGGTTCGTCCCGCGCTCTGCACGACCTTGTGGAACGCCTCGTCCGGGGAAAGCTTGAGGGCGTTGTAGGGCGCCGGGCTCTGGGCGTCGCTCTCGGAGGCGACAGGATAGTTCACCTTGACGATGTCCGCGCCGAGCTCGAGGGCGACGCGCGCCGCGTAGTCGACCGCGTAGAGGCTCTCGCGGCCCCCCTTCTTGGAGATCGCCTCGCCCCGGGGATACGCCCAGACGATGAGCGGCATGCCAAAACGCTCCGCGTCCCGTCGCACGTCGACGAACTGGCGGAAGTCCCGGTCCTGCGCGGGCGAGCCGACGTAGATCGTGTAGCCGACCGCCTCCGCCCCGAGACGGACCGCGTCCTCGACCGTGCCGGTCAGGGGGGAGAACGCCTGGGCATCCGGCGGCACGGAGGTCTTGCCGTTGAGCTTGAGGATGAGCGGGACCTCCCCCGCGAACTCGTGGAAATACTTCTCGGCGAGCCCGATGTGCAGCGCGATGGCGCTGAAGTTTCCCTCGCGCGCGAGCTCGTACTGGTAGCGCGGGTCGAGCGAGTCGGGATTGGCGAAGAAGTCTACCGGCCCGTGCTCGAGCCCCTGGTCGATCGGCAGGACCAACAGGGTGCCGCCCCCGGGGCCGTGGTCGTAGAGCAGCCGGCGGAGACGGGCCTTCTTCCCTGGGGAGAGGCCGAGGGAGGCGAGGGCCGGGCGCGGCACACGGGAGCCCGGGACCGCGCGAGAGCCCGGGCCCGCTCCCGCCGGCGCAGTGCGGGCGTCCGGCTCGCTCATGGCACCGGTTCGATCCGAGTGGGTCTTGCGATTTAACGGTTGGTGCTGCTCGGGCGCTGGCCACGCTTTATCGCCCCCGGGTAGTGTAGCCCTTCCGCGCGGCCAAGGTGGCCGACGCCCCGATGCGGACCCAGGTAGTACTCCTCACCACGCTCGTCCTCAACGCCGTTCTCTTCGCCCTCAACCTCGCGGTCGCTCTGGTTTCGGGGAGCCGCACGGTCCTCTCCCAGGCGATCCTCGCGGCGACGGACCTCATCGGCAGCGCGCTCTTGCTAGGGGGGCTCTACCTCTCGCGCAGGCCGGCGGACTTCGAGCACCCGTTCGGTTTCGGCAAGGAGCGGTTCTTCTGGGCGTTCGTCTCGATCGTGGTGACGTTCACGACGGCGGGGATCCTCGCGCTCATCACCGGCGTCGACCAGCTGCTGGACCCCCACCGCGTCACCCACCTTCCTCTCGGCATCGCCGTCGTGGGCGCTACGCTCGGAGCGAGCGGCATCGGCATCTTCGTCACGCTGCGCGAGCTCCGGCTCGACCGGCAGACGATCTTCGGTCTCCTCGCCTCCTCGCACCAGGGGCTTAAGTCCGTCTTCTACCAGGACCTCGTCGCGATCGTCGCCGCGCTGGTCGCGCTCCTCGGCCTGTTCGCCGTCTACCGCACGGACGATCCCGTGATCGACGGGGCCGTCGCCGTCTTCGAGGGCCTCCTCCTGGCGGCCAGCGGCTTCGTCCTCTCGTCCGAAAGCCGTGAGTACCTCATCGGGCGGGCTGTCTCACCGGCGGTCGCACGAAGCATGCTGGGGCTGGTCGAGCGCAACCCGCGGGTCGCACGCGTGCGCACCATGCAGTCGATGCAGCTCGGCCCGGAGGACGCGCTGCTTGCCCTGAGGATCAACTTCCAGGACGGGCTCACCACCGACCAGATCGAAACGACGATCGACCAGGTCTCGACCTCGCTTCGCGCGGCCTACCCCAACCTGCGCCACATCATCATCGAACCGGAATCGTAGCGCGGGCCACCTCCCTCCACCGTAGGGCGGTAAGGAGGCCCAGGATCCCCGCGATCGATCCGAAGTAGAGGTAGAGCCCGGGGGTCCCGAACCGCGCGACCAGGCCGGTCGAGGCGATCAGTCCGACGAACATCCCGAGCGAGATCGTGAGCGAGTAGATGGCCATCGTCGTCGCCCGGCTGAGCTCGACCGTGAGGTCTGCGAGGGCGGCGAGGGCGGCCGGGCCGTAAGCTAGGGCAAGGAGGATGCTCGCGCCGATGCCGGCGACCAGCACCCAGTGGAAGCCAAAGGCGGCGAGCAGGCTCGCAAAGAGCATCGTGAGGATGAACCCGACGGCTCCGGCCGTCATCATGCGGGTGCGTCCGAGGCGGTCGGCCATTCGGCCGAAGAGCGGCTGGCTCACGACCAAGAGCGCCCCCCCGCCTCCGACAGCGAGGGCAAGGTAGCTCGTCCGGATCCCGAGGGCGGAAGCCGACGGGCCGAGGAAGACGAGCGCCGTGCCGACCAAGGCGTAGATGACCAGCCAGGGGAGCGTGACGACCAGCACCGTCGAGCGGAAGGCGCTGCGAACGACCCGGCGGAAGGAGAAGGCGGTCGGACGGTGCGGACGTCGCTCCCCTCGCGAGAGCAGCCCGGCGGTCAGCAGCCCGACAAGCAGCGCGGCCGCTCCGGCGAGGAAGACCGACCCGAGCTGCGCGTTCGGCATCAGGTCCTCGAGGCCGAGGCCGAAGGCGAACCCCGAGACCCAGCCGAAGAGGTTCATCGCGTCGAACCGGCCCATCTCGTAGCCGCGCTCCCCCGCCCCGGAGTGCTCGGCGACGACCGCGAGGCTGGCGGCGAGGATGGCGCCGCTCGCGATCCCGAAGGTGAGGTTCGCCACCCCGAGCGTAAGCAGCTGACGGCCGCTCGCCACGACGGCGAGGACGACCGCCGCACCTCCCATGCCCGCGAAGAGCACCGGGAAACGCCCCCAGCGGTCGGCGGCAGCCCCGCTGAAGAGGACGGTCGTGAACTCCCCGATCGGGGCGAGGGCACTCACCCAGCCCGCGGTGCCGACGTCCCCGCCGCTGAGACCCGCCGACCGTCCTGCGATGTAGCTCGCGAAGACGGCGACGGTGATGCCGAAGGCGAACCGGATGAAGAAGGTCGCCACGAAGACGGCACGGAGCGGGGCCTCGGGGGAAGCCGCCCCGGGCCCGGGCTCGCCCACGTCTCTTGCCTCAGGCCGAGCGCGGGGGATGCTCGATGAGCTCGATCCAGACGTCGTTGGGGTCGAGGACGAAGGCGATGCGTCCCGAGCCCCCCGCGAGGCGGAACGGCTCCTTGGCGACCCTCACGCCGCGGGCGCGGACCTCCTTGAGGACCGCATCCAGGTCCGCCACCTCGAACGCCAGGTGGTCGAGCTGCTCGCCCGCCTCCACCGTCTCCTTGCCCTCCCAGTGGGTGAGCTCGAGGCGCGCCCCGCTCTCCGGGTCGCGGACGAAGGCGATCTCCGCGTGGTTCTCGGGGATCGGCCGACGTCGCTCGAACTCGAGGCCGAGGACCTCGGTGTAGAACGCGAGGCTCGCGTCCATCTGGCGCACCGTGATCGACGTATGGAGGAACCTCATCGACCTTCGTTCCCCCCATCGGGACGGCTACTAAAGACGGTCGCCGTCCTACGGGTGGCCGAAGACCACACGCACCGGACCGTCGGTCTCCTTCGTGCCGGAGTCGACACGGACGAAGCCGACGCGTTCGAACTGGAAGATGTCCCGGGCCCGCGCTGCGGCGAGGCTCTGTTCGGCGAGGCCCGTGAGGTGGCTGCCGTCGACGCCGAGGAGGTCGACGGGCACGGCGTTCTGCGCCCCGACCCACTGCAGACGCGGGATGCGACGATTCTCCCGGTCGACGAACTGCGCCCGAAGCGCTCCGTCTTCGGAGGGGGCGCTGTCGGTCAGCCGGACGTTGAGGAGGTCCTTGAGCCGGATCTCCGTGCCCAGGTGCGCGAGCACGTCGGCGCGCGCGAGGTAGAACGAGGGGCCCGCGGCCACGGTCCGCTGGCCCATGTCGGGTCGGTCCGGATGGTTCGGCAGGGAGATCTCGTGAAGCCCCGCGGGATAGTCCTTGATGTCCAGGCGGACCGGGTCGGAGACGAAGGCCCGACGCGGCGTGCTCGCGTCGATGCGCTTTCGGTTCTCTGCGTAGAGCGTCTCGGCGGCGACGTCGATGTCGGAGAGGGAGAGCCCGAAGGAGAGGATGAACGACCGCAGCGCGTCCATCGAGATCCCGCGACGGTCGAGGGAGCGTAGCGACCAGGTACGAGGATCGGCCCATCCGTCGTAGAGCCCGGAGCGCACCTCGCGGTTCGTCTTGCTCTTGGCGACCTTGGCCTCCCGCACCCTGAGGAGCCCCCAGTGGAGGAACGGCGGCCCGCTCACTCCGAGCAGGTCCCAGACGTAGCGCTGCATCCGGTCCTCGATGACGAGCTCCTTGCCGCGTAGGACGTGCGTGACCCCGAGTTCCACGTCATCCACCGCCCAGGAGAACTCGAGGAGGGGCCAGACGCGGTACTTCCGGCCGACACGGGGATGCTCGAGGTCGCTGATGCGAAAGAGGACGCGGTCGCGGAAAGCCGGGTCGGGCTCGGCGAGGTCGGTCCGCAGCCGCAGCACGGCCTCGCCCGGCGCGTAGCCACCCGAGAGCATCTTCTCCCACTCGTCCAGCGTCTCTCCCGAGGCCTGGGTGCGCTCGGCGCAGGCTCTCCCGGCCGCTCGGTTCTCGCGAAGGAGATCGGCCGGACACCGGCAGACGTAGGCACCGCCCTTGTCGATCACCCGCCGGGCCCAGGCGTAGTGGGCGGCAAGGCGGTCGGACTTGTAGTACACCGCGTCCGGCCGCACGCCGGCGAGGTCGCAGTCACCGAGGATGAGGTCATAGAACTCGGGTTCGACGCGCTTCTCCTCCGAGCCGATCGTGTCGTCGAAGACGAGCAGGAGCTTGCCCTGGTAGCGCTCGCGGTAGTGCTCTTGGGCGTAGAGGAGGCGTCCGTGGCCGATATGCAATACCCCGTTGGGGAACGGGGCCATCCGCAGGACGACCTTTCCGACCGACGCTCCGGGGAGGTCCGGGAACCCCCCTCCTTCGGAGCGCACGGGGACCGCTCGCGAGAGCTCCGCGCCCCCCAGCACGTCCAGGCGGTCGGAGAGCTCAGCGGAGGGGAGTCCCCGGATCTCGGCGACGATCGACGAGACGAGGGTGCGGACCTCCTCGGCGCGCGGCCGCAGCGACGGGTCGGTCGCCAGGAGCCGTGCGACGATCGGTCCGGCCCGGGCTTCTCCTTCGTGTTCGAGGGCGTTCTCGAGCGCGACGCGTCGCGCGCGCAGCTCGACCTCCGAGGAGAGGGTCACGTCCCGCCGACCCAGGGTCGGGTTATAGAGGTTCGTGGGCCGAAGGCGGGAGCCCGCCTGCGGAGCCGCGTCGGTTCTTCGGAAGGGCCTGGTCGAGCGCCTCGGCAAGGGTGATCTCGCCGCGCAGCACCCGCTGGGCGCTCGTGCGGGAGATGGTGACGCGTCCGCCGCTACCCTCCCGACTAAGCCGCTGGAGGTTGGCGACCTCGCCCGCGGTGGCAGCCACGGGAAGCGGGTCGCGCACGGGAGCGCCTCGCGTTTCGGCGATCTTGTGAGCTGCCGCTCCGTCTCGGGGACGGCGGCGACCCCGGGGGGTCGTGCAGTTCTCGTTCACCATCTCGACCGACCGATGCCGGGCGAGAAGGGCGTTGACGATGCGGTTGCGCGCCAGAGGGTCGCCCGAGCCGACCCGGAAGAGGATGGCACGCGACTCGAACCGGTGCCGGAGCTGGGCGGCAAAGACGGCCGCTCCCTCCGGCGCGTCCAGGTTGCCCTCTCCGACACACTCGGAGCCTTCCAGGACCGCGTAGCCCGGGCGTGGGCCCGGGTCGATGCCGACGACCAGCTCGCCGCTCGACGCGGACGGCGTGAGAGCCCGGGCCACGGCGACGCCGAGGGCTCGACGATCCCCTCCTTCGGTCACCTCCAGCACCCTCGGATGCGCGATGGCGCCCGCCTCCGCGGTCGAGGTGAGCACCACGGCCACGGTCTCGGGGATCCGCTCGCCGGGAAGAAGGCTGACCGCCGACCAGCGTCGCTCCCGAAGGAATCCCGCGAGCTCGTGGTAGAGGCTCGGGTCTCGGGTGACGATCGCAACCGAGCGGTGTCTCAACGTCCCCCGACGGGGGTAAGTAGGATTTATCCCTACGGGGTTCGTGCCCGTTTGCCAGCATTGCGGCGAGCCCGCCTCCGAGGGGGCTCTTTTCTGCGGCAAGTGCGGCTACACCCTCCCGCAGGCTCTTGGTCCCGCGCCGTCGCTCCCGGCGGCCGCCCCGGCGGGGCCCCCTGCCCCTCCCCGGACGCCGTCCATCCCCTGGGGACCGGTCGTCCCTCCCGGGGCGTACGCCACCCCCATCGACGCCGTCCCGGGCGCGGTCGGAGCCATCCCGGCCCCGTCCCCTGCCAAGTACTGCGTTCGCTGCGCGGCGCTCATCTCGAGCGCGGCGGTATACTGCCCGGTATGCCAGCAACCCCAGCCGTGAGAGGAGGGGGCCGCCGCGGCCGGCGCACCTCCGAGATGGTCCGTATCGCCCGCGAACGGATCGACGATCTGTTCGCCTTGGCAGAAGAGGAGGCGACGACCCAGAGGACGCCCCTAGCGGATCGGTACATCGTTCTGGCCCGCCGCATCGGGATGCGCTACAATGTTCGGCTCCTGCCGGAGTATTCCGAGCTCTACTGCCGGGGGTGCTCGACCTTCTGGGTCGAGGGGAGGACGGTGCGCACCCGCTTGCGCTCGGGCCATCGGGTCCGGTCGTGCCTCGTCTGCGGCCGGGCCCGCCGTGTACCCTTCCGGCGGGGACGTCGGGGACCTCTCGGCCGGCCTTGGGAGGCGCCTTCGGCCGCCCTGCGCGAGGACGAGGCTCTCGCCGGTCAGGTCGAGCCTCCCTTGTCACGCTCCCTCCCGGAGCCTGAAAGCGAAGAGGATTAACCCGGAACAGCTCCGGGTCCTCCGCGCCGGGGTGGCCGAGCGGCCAAAGGCGGCAGACTCAAGATCTGCTCTCGCAGGAGTTCCCAGGTTCGAATCCTGGCCCCGGCAGGCCTCCGACCGGTCGAGACTCCGGCCGTGAGAAGCGCACCCTGCGATGGCTCCGAGAGGAGCCGCGGCGGTTCGGATCTCCCTTCGCTCCCCGGTTGCTCCGGATCAGATCCCGTACGCCTCGTCGTGGTGCGCGAGACGCAGCAATCTCACCGTGCTGCGACGGATGTCGGGCTCGAAAAGGAGCACGAACGAGCCGCCGACGTGGACACGACGGACGCCCTGGAGCGGGGCTCGCAGAGGTTTGTAGTGGAGAGGGGCTTCCCGAACCTGCGCGATCTTGGCATCGACCGCGTGTCGGAGACCTGCGTTCCGACCGCACAGCCTCCGGTAGTCCTGCTCGAACTCGACCGAGACCTCGAGGCCCCAGCTCACTTCGGAGCCTCCAGCAGTTCCGCTGGCGACCGGATCGCTCGGAAGGGTCCGCGTCGAACTCGCTGGAGGCCCTCCACGAACTCGGGCCGAAGGGCCGGGTCCAGGATCGTCTCCTCATAGGCCGCCACGATGGCTTCGATGGCCTCGGTCTTTCCGCGAAGTCCATCTCGGGCTTTGACGATGTTTACAATCCGGTTGGCGTGCTCCGAGAGGTCGACCACTGCCTTCGGCATAGCTTCGAATTACATGATATATCTCTGAGCTATAAGGTCGTTCCTCTCGAACGAGATCTTGGACGGCCCCGAGGCCCCCCGTCGAGAGTTCGCCCATCACGCGCGGGCGAGATCCCGGGGCAGAGACGGAGCTGACAGACTCCCCCGGAGTCCCGGCATCGAAATTTCGGCCCTTGCGTGGCCCCGGCACCCGAACCTTTCGCTCCTGCGGGCGCGAAGAGAGCGAACGCGCAGAGATTCTTTCCCGGCCCGAGAAGGGTGAAATCCCCACGGCGGGGGGTCTCCTCCGCGGCGGAGCAGAGGCGCCCGGTACCGCTACTGTAGGCGTTCAGCGGAGCGGTCCGTCTCATGGAGGGGCGAACGGCGGGTCACCCTTCCCTCGCAACGCCTCACGGACGACCTCGGGGAAGCTGACTTTTCGGATTCGCCATGTCCGGTAGGTCGACCTCAGGCGCTCGAGCACCCACGCGTCGCGCCAGGACCGGCGGCCACCGCGGATCGTCCAATGTAGCACGCCCGGCCTCGCATGGTTCTCTGCCGGGTCGTCGTGCCACGCGACACCGTGCCTGCGGAGGAACGGGAATCCCATCGCGCCCCTCGACCCGAGAAGATGCGGGATCCGAGAGGCGTCCCGGTGACGGAGCCGATCGAGGATCGCTCGCCGCTCGTCGTGCGAGGAAAGCAATTCGCCCAGCCGGTGCGGGCCGAGTGCTTCCACGAGGTCGGAAGAGCGGAGGTCGTCCTCGCATCGCGAGGGCGCGAGCCACGGGAAAGCGCCTGCGGCGCAGAAGAATCCGGGGCACGTCGGTTCACAGAGGTGGCAGGCCGCCCGGTCGGAGGAGCTCTCCTCGCCCGCGCGGGTAGCCAGGGCAGGACCCGAGCGCGGCGTGGCAGGCGGGGGTCGGGGGGCGTCGGGCGCGTCAGGGAGCTGGGGTATCGATCTGGACCCGTCTCTCGGAGGCGGCGCGGGAGCTGGTCCTCGGGGTCCGCTGGAGATAGTGCACCGCCCCGCCGATGACGCGGTCGCGCAGCGCCGCGAAGTCCGTCCAGCGGAACAGCGAAGGTTCCAGGTAGCAGGCGAGCGCGCAGCGGTTGCACGAGGTATAGGGTGCCCAGTCGAACTCGTTCCAGAGCTCACGGATGTTCACCGCCCAGACCGGGAGGCTCCCCTGATACTCCTGGAGGACGTAGCAAGGCAGCACGATCCTTCCTGCCGGGTCGATGTTGATGGTGAGCCAGGGCTTGCAGTGCCACGGGTCCCCTTCGAACCAGGACCCTAGGATCGCGTCGAAGTACTCGACGGATTCCAGGAGCGGCGCCCCGCTCTTCCTCAGGTCCCGAAGCTGCTCGATCACCGGCCGCAGCGTCTCGGGGCGAGGGGAGAGGGGGTCGGCGGCCCGGTAGTCGTAGGCGATCTGCACGGTGAGCCCGACATCGAGTTGCTCGGCGAGTTCCACGACCTTCTCGGCCTGGTCGAGGTTCTCCCGGGTCACGGTGTGGCTGATCACGGTCGGAACCTCCGAGCGGGCGAGGCGGATCCCGTGCGTGGCGCGATCGAACGATCGGGGGATGCCGCGGAGGCGGTCGTGGGTCTCTCCGATGCCGTCCAGCGAGACGAACAAGAGGTCGAGATGCGGCGCGACCTCGGAGAGCCGCTGTTCGAGCAGCCAGCCGTTGGTCACCA
Source organism: Thermoplasmata archaeon (assembly GCA_021817605.1). Taxonomy (GTDB): domain Archaea; phylum Thermoplasmatota; class Thermoplasmata; order Lutacidiplasmatales; family UBA184; genus Lutacidiplasma. The sequence continues at coordinate 16,009 of JAKAUN010000006.1, forward strand.
TCGAAGTGTGGAAACGGTCGTGGGCTTCTCGAAGGATCTCCCCGACGTCCCGACGAAGGAGCGGCTCGCCTCCCTCGAACCCAAGGAACGAGACGCCGGCGTGCGCCAGGGCGTCCATGATTCGGATCTCGTCGGCGAGTCCGAGCAGCTCCTCGTCCTCCCGTCGCCAGAACGGGCACATCCGGCATTCGAGGTTGCAGCGATAGAGCAGCTTGTGCCCCGCGATCACGGGGGCTCTCTCCCCTCCAAGGTTGCCGAGCGCGCGTCGCAAGCTGCGGAGTACGACCGGCTTGATCACCGCCATAGGCGCCTCGGCCGTGGCTCCGAGTGACGGCGGGCGCCGGGACCCTTCATGGATCGGCGGAAGCCCCCCAAGGTTTCCGGCGCACTTCCCTTTTCCCCTCCCCGGCGGTCGGGCCTTCTCCGAGGCGGGCCGAGGGGATTCTCTTCCGAATTCCTGGGAGCCCCCGTCGCGCCACGGGGTTCCTTCCCTCGGCCTCGTCGCCCCGCGCAGGGTCCGGGAGGAATGCGCAGCCGAGCCGGCGATCAAGGACGCGGCGGAGGGCGTGGGATGACCGTATAGGGTCCCCCGACCGGGGACGCACGTAGGTGGCTCGGATGCGTCGTATCAGCTTGCGGCTCTACGTGACGCTCGATGGGATCAGCGAGTTCCCGGAGTACCCTGGATCGGGCGAAGCTCCCACCGACGAGCCGGACGAGCTGGCCACGGAGATGTGGACGAAGAGCTGGGAGAACATCGACACTCTCCTGTTCGACCGCGAGACCTACGAACAATGGGCGGAGTTCTGGCCGATCTCCCAGCGACCTCCAGAGGAGCACGGCTGGTACCGCCAGATGTCCGAGTTCGCGGAGCGGGCAGAGAAGGTGGTCTTCTCCGACACCCTGAAGGAGCCCGTCTGGCGGAACACCCGGGTCCTGAGCGGGGACCTTGCGGCCGCGGTCGCGACGCTGCGCTCGGAGTCGGGCAAGGAGATGGCCTTGGTCGGGAGCACCCGCCTCGCCCAGCAATTCATGCGCCTCCACCTCCTCGACGAGTACTTCCTCGCGGTGTTCCCGGTGGTCCTCGGGAGGGGCCCCTCGCTCTTCGGGGCCCTCGAGCGCCAGGAGACCTTGGAGCTCCTCGAGGTCAAGCGGTGCCGGTTTGGTGAGCTGTTCCTGCACTACCGGTCGCTCCGCTAGCCGATGCACGGAGCCCGACGCTCCCGGCGGGACTGCGCCGACGCGTGAGGCTCGGCTCCTGTCCTCGGGTCGCAGCAGGTCCCGTCTCGGGGCGGGGCCTCCTAGGGGGCTCGTCCCACCACGGTAACCCATGTCGGGGACGCCGAGCGGACGCGCGAAAGCCGACGCCGCTCGCCCCCGGCGAGCGGGCCCGGAGGGCGTTGTTTTGTCCGACCGCAGGGGGAACTCCCCGTGGTGGCCGGCTCGTCAGCCCGGGGTCCGGGGGCCAGCCAGTAGCCGGGTCGCTGCGCGGTGTCGACCTCTCACCCCAACGACCGTCGCGGGGTGCCGAGGGCCGGTAAGCAACGGTACGTTGGGCTCCGGGCACCTCGTCCGGCGGCCGCCCTACTCCCGGTCTCCCTCCGTCGAGGAGCGAGGACGCGAGCGTGACGGGCCATCCCGCAAGGACAGTTTCGGGTTCCGCACGCTGACCGGTGGAGAAATATGCCCGCCGTCCTAGGTGGGTTCCGTGACGAGGCGACGGGGCGTCGCCGGAGGGCTCCTCCTGGTGGCGGCGGTGATCCTTGCCGTCCTCGCGCTGACCCTGCAGTTCCCGGAGGGGACCCACTCGGCCCAAACCCCTTGGGAGCTGGCCAGCACTTCGGCCTTCGCCCTCTCAGCGACCATCACGTGGAACGGCGCGACCGCATCGACCCGTGTCTACATCGCCCACGGGGGCGCGGATTGCAGCGTGCTCTCCTCGGTGATCGACGAGGGTTCCGGCGCCAGCGGAGCGCTACACTTCACCCTCGTTCCAGGCACTCCCTACGAGATCTTCGCCTGCAACGATGCTGCCGCCTCGTCCACGCAGTTCACGCTCCTCGCTGCGGGGGCCCAGGGCTACACCCTCTTCCTGGCCATCGGCGCCGGGATTTTCGCCATCGCGGGACTGGCCGTCCTTCTCACCGGGCGGGAGCCGCGGCGCCGCTTCGTTCCTCGCCGTCCCCGGCACCGCGAGTTCGACTAGATCGCTCGTTTCGCTCCCGGGCAGCGCGAGCGGTATCCTGCTCTGCCCTCACCTTAGGGAGGGGGCCGCCCGAGAGCCCGCGGTCCGAGGGACGGGCTACCCTGGAAGATCCTTCTTCAGGAGGAGCGAGGCGACCTTGTAGCCGGTGCCCTCGTAGAGGGCTCGGGCCGCGGCGTTGGCCGAGAAGACGTGCAGGGCAACCCCCCGCGCGCCGAGACGCCGCGCTTCCTCCTCGACGATGCGGAGGATCGCCCTACCGGTACCGTGCCGTCGTTGGTCCTCGTTCACGCCGATCCAGAAGACCCAGACCCGCGGGATGCCGCCCCAGTCCTGGAGGGCATACCAGACATTCCCTACGGGAAGGCCGGCCTCGTTGACGACCTTGCGGACAAACTGGTTGGGGCTCTCCTGTCCCGCGGGCAGAAGGCGGTCGATCTCCTCCCGCGCCAAGCGCAACGACTCTTCGGGGGACCAGTTGCCCGCCGCGGTGTGATCCCGGGCATAGTCCCGATGGAGCCGATCGATGAAGCCGGAGAACTCCTCCTCGCGCATCCTCTCGAAGCGGATCATCGGTTCGTGGAGAGCCAGGGACTCATAATGCGGGAGCGGCCCACGCCCCCGACGCAGGGTCCCGGGCGCCCCGTCGGAAAGGAGGGTCGCCACACCCGTTCGATGTCCAAAATCCGCGCAAACGGTGCGCGATACGGCAGGCCGGACCGAGCACAGGCCGTTCTCCGTGTGGCTCCTCTCGGCAGGATTAATAGCGAACTCGTGATAATCCTCCCCGAGGGCGCGGGAGAGCCGAAAATGATCGTAGGCATCGCGGAAGCAGAGGCAGCGGGAAGGGCAGCGGCGATGGCGGCAGCGAAGGCGGCGGCGGCCATGCAGGCCGTGGCCTCGCTCAAGATCGCGGAGACGGCCAAGGCCGTGGTGAGCAAGTTCTCCGCGGCCGACATGGTCGCGGCCAAGGCCGCGGCGGCCAAGGCAATGGTCACGGCGAAGGCCGCGGCAGCGAAGTTCGCCATGACCAAGGCGGCGATCGCCCGGGCAGCCCTGGCCAAGGCGTCGCTGGCGCGGGCCGAGCTCGCGCAGGCGATCCTCGCCAAGGGCGCACTCGCGAAGGCGGCGATCGGACGCGTCGCGCTCGCCGAAGCGGCGCTAGCCAAGAGCGCGCTCGCGAAGGCGACGATCGGACGCGCCGCGCTCGCCCAGGCGGCGATCGCCAAGGCCTCGCTCGCGAAGGCCACGCTCGCGCGTGCGGAGCTCGCTGAGGCGGCTCTGGCCAAGGCCTCGCTCGCGAAGGCCACGCTCGCGCGTGCGGAGCTCGCCAAGGCGGCTCTGGCCAAGGCCGCGCTCGCGAAGGCCGCTGTAGCCCAGGCCGCCCTCGCCAAGGCCGCTCTGGCGAAGGCCGCCGTAGCCCAAGCCGCCATCGCCAAGGCCGCTCTGGCGAAGGCCGCGCTGGCCTAGGCGGCTCGGTAGCGGACCGGGTGGGGCGACACGCCCCCCCGGTCCCAGGATGTCGGAAGGATCGTTCTCCCCGCTCGCGGGGGCCCTCGACCGGAGGTCCCCTGCGACCACGCCCTGCTTGTCTCAGGGACCGCGCTGCACGTGGGCCGAAAGTTTGTCGCTGAACCAGCTCGGGTAGAAGGTCGAACCCAGGGGGAAGGTGCGTTGCACGCGCGCGACTCCGTCGACCCCCGCGAGGCCTCTCAAGAACCTCTCGAGCACCGTGGGGGCGTCCGCCGGCACCAGACCGGCGACCATGTTCGGGAGCCGTTCGGGCTCGACGCCGAAGCCGTCGCAGGCCACCGGCATCCACGCCGTCGCCTCCTCGGTCACCCACCGCATGACGGCGTCGAAGGCCTGGGGTCTCCGCAGGCTGGCTCCCACGAACGCGAGGGGGAACTCCTCAGAGGACGGCCCGTGGGTCCACCAGCAGGCGTGCGACTCGATGAGCTGCTGGTAGCTGCGGGCGGCGGTCTTGAGGGCGATCCCGGCGGCCTTCGCGATCTCGGCGAGCGTGGCGTCCGGCGCGCGCCAGACGCTCTCGAGCACCCGCCAACACAGCGGGCTGAGCTCCCGCTCGCACGGAGGGATGTAGTACAGCCGGGGGGCCGCGGGGCCGCCGGCGGGCGACAGTCGCCCGATGAGGGCTCCGAGACGGGCCGCCGTAGCCTCGCTATCGGAAAGGAAATGGACCTGGATCTTCCGCTGGTCCTCGTCCATGAGGTCGCGCGTGAAGACGACGCCCTCCACCAGCGCGAGGTCCCGCAGGATGCGGTCGACCTCCCCAGGGTGCTTCACCGGCAGGTCGGCTACGAACGCGCGCTTGCCAAAGAGCGACGGGTTGGGCGTGACGAACGTGTCGCGGAGGTATCCGCGCTCGGCCAGGCGACGAAGGCGCGAGCGGACGCCGCTCTCGCTGATCGCGACGCGTTCGGCGATCTCGCGCGGGGTGATCCTCGGATCGATGATCCGTCGCCCTCCCCAGAACCTCGCCTCGCCTCCGCGGGAGAGGTAGCGGTAGATCGCGAAGTCGAGCGGATCCAAGGCGCGGCCCTCACCGGCCCCACGGTCTTTGTTCCTAAAGTTTGTTCGGCGGACGGTCCCACCCTCGGTTAGCGGAGCGCGCGACGCCGGAGCCCGCCCGGGGGCCGTCGCTCAGTCCGTCAGCGCGTCGTTCGCGGCTCTCAGCCGACGGCTCATCTCTTCGAGCACGCTGAGGACGACCGAGGGCTCGCTCGCGGCGAAGCCCCAGAAGTCCCATTTGGAGAGCACCGCCATCTTCGAGGGACAAACGGCCACGACATCGGCGGAGCGAGGCTGGTTGTCGAACAAGGACATCTCGCCGAAGAACTGTCCGGCTCCCAGCTGCGCGAGGCGTCGGCTCTTGCGTCGGACCTCCACGGAGCCGTCCAGGAGCAGGTAGAGGCCGTTGCCCTTGTCGCCGTGCTTGACGACCGTCTCGCCCTCCTCGAAGCTGACGACCTCCGCGGACTTCGCCAGGGTCCGCAACTGGGTCTGAGGAAGGGAACCGAGGATCGCGACCTTCTTGAGGCGCTGGGCGAGCTCACCCGAGGGGAACGCCGAGGTCTGCGCCACGAAAACCCCGTACGGCTTCTGGCATTAATACGTATCTCCGGATCCGGGAGCGGCTCGGGCTCCTCCTCGCCATGGACCGGAACACCGTCGCGAGCCACGTCTCCCCGACGAACGGCCCGGGCACGGGAGGGTCGTCGGGTCCTCGCCTCGGCGGCCGAGCTGGTCCAGAGGCTCTCGATTTCGGCCAGGGCGCGGCAGTTCCCCGGCGCTTGCTGGTCGCGGCCTCCGGTTCCCCCGCGACCCTGGGGACAGGGGAAACTCACGGCGTCCTTGTGGCGCTTAGGGGCCAAAGGAGGAGTGGCGACGCGGGCTCGGCCAGCGGTCCCTCGGCGGGCCTTGGGTCGGAACCCCCGAGGAGGTGCCCTGTCGTTTGCCTAGGAGCGGCGGCAACCGTTCGTCGATCTCGCCGCCTCCGCGGGTGCCGTTGACGGCCAAAGCCCGCCGAAGAACGCTTCGCGAGAAGGGAGCCGCGACACCCTCCCGGCACGGGAGGGCGGGCGGGATAGCCCCGCGACGGGCGGAGCTACGGCTCTCCCCGAGGTTGGGGTCCTGCGGAAAAGGGAAGGAACGGGTTGGCCCGCCGCGGAGCCGGGTCCTGAGGGGACACGCCCCGCATCGGAGCGAAGGGTCCTACAGCGCAGCGACCACGCTCGACTCGACCGGAGAGCCGATCCCCGTGCAGGCGTCGTAGCCGACGCTGGCGTAGTAGACGTTGTTGTTGCCGCTGGTGATGTCGTGGACGCTCGAGGTTCCCAGGAGCCCGTAGAGCAGGCCGTGGACCGACCCGCCGTTCAGGTTCGCGTCGCCCGCCGACAGCGCGTCCGCGAAGATTGCCGACCACTGCGGTGCCGCGGCGCTCGTGCCGCCGACCTGCTCCCAGCCGGTGTAGCCGGAGGTGTCGTAGACCCAGACGCCGGTGTACGGGCTCGCGTCGTAGGAGACATCCGGCACCGCGCGGCCCGTCGGGGCGGACGCCCCGGAGCCGGTGGTGACCTTGATGCCCTGCGAGCTCTGGTAGCTCGGCTCCGCGAAGCAGGAGCTCACTCCGCCGCCGGTCGCCCCCGAGGCGTCGTTCCAGACGACCTCGCCGCTCCAGGCGTAGCTTGAGGTCGTCGTGAGGGTCGTGCCGCCGGCTCCGACCACGCTGGGGTCGGCCGAGGGGTAGTCGACGGTCGGCGCGTGGGTCCCGTCGTTCGCGCCGCTGTCGCCGGAGGCAGCGACCGGGATCACGCCGGCCGCGGAAGCGTTGGTGAAGTAGCTCGACTCGGAGATCTCCGTCGAGCAGCCCAGGCTGCTCTCGGCCGATCCCCAGCTCATCGAGATGATCTTGGCCCCGTGGGAGACCGCGTAGGGAACGGCGTCGTTGATGAGGTAGGTGAGCGAGCTCGAGGGCGTGACGATCAGGAGGAGGGAGGCAGCGGGGGCCATGGCGTGGGCCCACTCGACGTCGAGCGACGTCTCGAGGCCCCAGCCGGAGTTCTTGCCGTGCACCGAACCGAACGGGGTCACGACGGTGAGGCTCGGGGCGGGAAGTCCCATCACCTGGTCGAAGCAGGCGACGTCGCTCGAGAGCGAGGGGCTCCCGTAGGCGTCGAGGATGGCGATCGTCTCACCTGCGCCGCTCGCGGAGGAGTAGGAGTAGGCGCTACGCATCTCGCTCGCGGTGTAGGCGACCCCGTTGGCGGACGGCAGCGTCGTCGTACAGGTACTGCCGCCCCCGCCTCCGTGTCCCCCGTGAGGAGCGGAAGGGGACGTTGGCACGGAGATCACTCCGAAGGACGGATGTGCCATGGGCAGCAGAGATGGCGCGGCTGCTACCGCGGCCGCGACGGGCTGAGCCGTCACCGCCACGCCGAAAAAGCCGAACCCAAGGACGAGCAGTGCCGCAACCGACACCGCCGAGCTCGCTCGCGTGCCTCGCCGAGCCGATTGCTCTCTTCGAGGGGCCATGCGGCCGAAATCGAGAGGGGGTCCATAGACCTTCCGATGTACCACCCCGGTGGCGACGCGTTCGCGCAGCCGAGGTGGCCCGACGGGCCGAGGTCGGAGTGCCCGGCCCGCCGGTCCGGCTCTCGGTGGGCCCGCTCTACGCGAGGACCGCGGGAGCCGGCTCGGCGGTGGGGCCGCGGGCGACCGTCCGGTGAGCCTCGAGATAGCCGGCGAGCAGCAGGAAGTAGGAGACGAACAGGTAGGAGGAGAGCGAGCTCACCGGTCCCAGGAACTGCGGCACGGTCGCCGACCGTTGGGCCGCCAGGGCGACGATCTCCCCGAGGTGCAGCCCGAGGGCGTTGCCGATGAGGCCGGCGACCAGGAAGGCCCATGCGATCGACGCGAGCAGCGCCGCCTTGCTCGGTCGGGCGACTAGGTGGAAGACGAGCAGCGCGTAGGTGACGAACGTCCCGAGGACCAGTGAGCCGGCCGCGACCCCGAAGGAGATCTGCGCCCAGGAGGGAGTGCCCCAGGCGGGCTCGAGCCAGAGGATCGTGACGATCGCGCCCGCGACGACCCCGCCGAGCAGGCTCAGCGCGAAGACCCGGTGAGCCGTCCGCACGCGGTCGCGGTGGAGCTCGTTCCACTCGTGCTGGCCGATCCAGACGAAGAGGAGCCCCGCGAGGGTCACCGCCACCGGAACGAAGAACAGCAGGTTGATCCCGGGTCGATAGCTGCCGTGAGAGAGGAACGCGTAGAGCTCCCCTCCTCCCTCGATGCCGAAACCGAGGGAGAGGATCGTCAGGCTCACGCGCAGGTTGACGGTCATGGCCCCCCGGAACGGGCTAGACACGAGGTCGGCTAGATAGTCCTACCCGTCCAGCGGCGGCTGGCGCGACGCCGCTACAGGGGCGTGGCCATCGTCGGAAGGTAGTCGTCCGCAAGGCGGCCCACGATCGGGATGCGGTGGCCGCAGGTCGGACAGCGGCCCTTCGGGTCGATCCCCCAGGCCTGGATGGTGAAGCCGAAGCGACGGACGACGACCGCGTGGCAGGCCGGACAGTAGGTGTGCTCGAAAGGGTGGCCCCAGACGTTCCCGAGGTAGACGTACTCGAGCCCCTCGTCGATCGCGATCCCGTGGAGCCTCTCGAGGGTCGCCACCGGCGTGGAAGGGAACTCCGTCATGTGGTAGTCCGGGTGGAACCTCAATAGATGGAGCGGGGTCTCGGGCCCCAGCCGATCCCGTACGAAGCGTGCGAGACGACGCAGGGCGTCGTCGGACTCGCCGACCTGGGGAACGATGAGGTCGGTGACCTCCACGTGGACCCCCCGGTCGTGGAGCGCCGCGGCGGTCTCGAAGATCGGCTCGGGACCCTTCGCGCTGATGTACTTGCGCAGGAACCCGGGCTCGCCGCTTCCCTTGAAATCGACACTTACGGCGTCGAGGTGCGGTCCCAGGAGCCCGACCGCCTCGGGTGTCATGTAGCCGTTCGTCACGAAGTTCGCGAACAGCCCGCGCGAGCGCGCCTCCCTCATGACGTCCAGCGCATACTCCGCGAAGATCGTCGGCTCGTTGTAGGTGAACGTTACCCCCGCGCAGCCGAGCCTCTTGGCCGCGCTCGCGATCGCCTCGGGAGAGAGGGAGCGTCCGCGGATCTCCCGCTCCTGGGAGATCTCTGCGTTCTGGCAATACTGGCAGCGCCAGTTGCAGCCGACCGTCCCGAGGGAGAAGACCCGGGTCCCCGGGTGGAAGTGGGAGAGCGGCTTCTTCTCCACCGGGTCGACCTGCAGGGCGGAGGCGATCCCGTAGGTGAGCAGCACCAGCCTGCCGCCCTCGTTCTTGCGAACGAAGCAGAATCCGTGCGAGCCCTCCGGCAGGACGCAGTAGCGGGCGCAGGCCGTGCAGCGGACCTTGCGGTTCCCGGCCTTCTCGTAGAGCGTGGCTACGTGGTGGGCAGGGGAGGCCTGCATCGGGCTCCGCGTCGGCTAGCCGGGGGGCACCGATAAGGGGTCCGTCGGCGGCTCCTCCCCGCGCCCGCAGCCGAAGGTTCATCTGCCCGCGCGTCCCCCCGAGACCCTGATGGAGAAGGGGGTCCCGGGCGGGGCGGAGGCGCGTGCCGCCCGCGTCGAGGCCTCGGTGGCGGCGCGTCTCGCCCCCTCCCCGGAGTTCCTGGAGCGGGTCGCCCGCGTCCGCGAGGCCCTCCCCGAACGGGTCCGTCGGGCGGCCGCCGAGCGCAAGAGCCCTCTCGTGCGTGTCCTCGTGGCCGGCAGCGCGGCGCGGGGAACCTTCCTTTCCGACCGTCTGGACATCGACCTGTTCATGCTCTTTCCTCCGGAGCTTCCCCGCGAGCGGCTCCGCGAGGAGGGTCTCGCCCTAGGCCGCGCGGTGCTCACCGACACCTCGACCCGCTACGCCGAGCATCCGTACCTACGCGGGAGCTTCGAGGGGTTCCAGGTCGACGCGGTGCCCGGCTTTGCCGTCGAGGATCCGTCGCATCCGATCTCCCCGGTCGACCGAACTCCGTTCCACCAGGAGTACCTCGCCCGGCGGGAGACCGAGCAGCAGGTCGGGGAAGTGCGGCTCGCCAAGCAGTTCCTCCGGGCCCTCGGCGTCTACGGCTCGGAGGCCCGGACCGAGGGCTTCTCGGGCTACCTGCTCGAGCTGCTCGTCCTTGAGTTCGGCTCGTTCCGTGGCCTGCTCAAGGCCGCACGCAGCTGGCGAGTGCCCGTCCGGCTCGCTCCCCCCGGCAAGGAGCCCCCGCGGCTTCCCGAGGAGATCGCCCTCGTGCTGGCCGACCCGGTCGACCCCAACCGCAACGTGGCGACGGCGCTCTCGCGGAGGAACCTCGGGCTCACGATCCTCGCTGCGGGCGCCTATCTCGATGCTCCTTCCGAGACGTGGTTCACGGTCCCGACGCCCCCGCGGCTCTCGCGCGACGAGGGGCTCGCCCGGCTTCGGGAGCGCGAGAGCCACGTCGTGGTGGCCCATCTTCCTCGCCCGGCGCTGGTGGACGACACGCTCCTCCCTCAGGTGCGCAAGGCGGAGCGGTCCATTGTCGAGGAGCTTACCCGCGGCCGGTACGTCGTGCTGGGAAGCTCGAGCGCGGCGACCGCGGAGGAGGTGGTCGTCCTGATCGAGCTTGCCTACGCCGAGCGGCCCGCCGTGCGGTTCCAGGACGGCCCGCCGGCCGGCATCGATCGGGTCGGCAGCTTCCTCGAGAAGTGGACGGCCCCGGACGCCCCCGTGCTCCAGGGTCCCTTCGTCCGCGACGACGGGAGCCTTGCCGTCGAGCGCCGCTTCGAGCCTCGGGGGGTCGAGGCGTTCCTTGCCGGTCGTCTTCCGCAACTCTCGCTCGGCCGCAATCTCAGCTCCGCCGACCCTTCGGCGTTCCGTGTCGTAGCCCTCGATCGGTCGTCGGAGAGCCCGGCCCTTGCGGAGGCGCTCAGCGGTCTCCTCGACAAGAGACTGCCGTGGCTCCGGCGCGGGGCGAGCGGCGCCGCTAGATGACGTTCAAGAGGACGAACCAGATCGCAAGCCAGCCAAAGAACTCGAAGGCGAGCAGGGCAGCCCAGTCACCCTTGGTGTAGCGGCTCGAGTTCGGCCGCAGGCGGCCGATGATCCAGGGGCTCACGATCAGGAACAGGAGCCCGAGCGGGAACGGGACATACCACGGGAACCCACCGAGCCGGCTCGCGATCCAGGAAAGGAGCCCCATCAGCGCCGCGAACCCGACCGTGAGCCAGAGCGCCCCGGCGAGCTCGAACTCCTTGCTGAGGAAGGACGCCTCGTCGAACTCGGGGAACTCGAACGTAGCCGCCTCCTCCTCCTGGCGGCGTCGTACCTTCTTCGCCATCGCTCAGTGGGTCCTAGCGGCTCGGGCCGATCTATAGAGCTCTTCGGCACGGTAGGAGCTGCGCACGAGGGGTCCTGCGGCGACCCCGGCGAAGCCGAGGGAGAGCGCGACCCCGCGCCATCCGTCGAACTCCTCCGGCGGGACGAAGCGTGCGAGCGGCACGTGGCCGGGGCCCGGCCGAAGGTACTGGCCCAGGGTCAGCAGGTCGACCCCTGCGGCGCGGAGGTCCTCGAGCGCCTCCCGCAGCTCCCCCTCCGACTCGCCGAGGCCCAGCATGATCGAGCTCTTGGTGACGAGCTCGGGCGAGTCGGAACGGGCCGTGCGCAGCAGGCGCAGCGAGGTCGCGTAGCTCGCCCGACGGTCACGGACCGTAGGGGAGAGCCCGCGGGTCGTCTCGAGATTGTGGGCGAGCACGTCCGGCTGGGCCCGCAGGACCGTCCTCCACGCCGCCACCTCTCCGCCGAGGTCCCCGACGAGCAGCTCGACCAGCGTCGCCGGGCTCGAGCGACGGATCTCCTGCACGGTCTCGGCCAGGAGCTCCGCGCCCCCGTCAGCGAGGTCGTCCCGGCAGACCTGCGTGAGGACGACGTAGCGGAGACCCCAGCGCGCGACGGCCTCGGCGACCCGCCGCGGCTCGGCGCGGTCGATCGTCCCGCGGGGCCAGTGCGTTCGGACCGCGCAGAAGCCGCAGCGCCGCGTGCAATCGGTGCCGAGGAGCATCAAGGTCGCCGCCCCGGCCGACCAGCACTCCGGCAGGTTGGGACAATGCGCCTCGCGGCAGACGGTCCCGAGATTCAGCTCCTCGAGGAGGCCCTTCACCCCGAGGTACGACGCTCCCTGCGGGGGGCGGACCCGGATCCACGGCGGAAGCCGGGCCGTCGCGATTTCCAGAACGCCCGACTCCGAAGCGGCCAACGGCTCTCCGACCGACCGGCTCGCTTTACGTTTTCCGACGGCGCGAGCGGCCGAGGCGTTCCTCGAGAAGCCCGGAAAGCACCGTGGCCGGAAGTTCGTCCATCGCCACGCGGCTCGACTCCCCCTCGCCGCCCGTCTCGAGCCCGACCAGCCCGTCACGCTCGAGCTCCTTGAGCGTTCTCCAGAAGGTCGTGCGGCTCATCGGCGTGGCCCCGAACTCCTCGAGCAGGGAGGCGTGGGTGGCGCGAAGCTTCTGGCTCGGGACCGAGCCGCCCGCCCGCCGGAGGGAGCGGCAGAGTGCGAGCAGCACGCCGAGCTCGTTGGTGGAGAGCTCCTCGAGCTGCGCCTCGCTCACCGTGGGAAGGATCGAGCCCTTGGCCCTGCGGACGTGCTCGGCCGCGAGGGCGGGGGCCCTGTCGTCCTCGGCCGCTCGGGCGGCGTTGGCCAGGAGCTCGAGCGCGAAGCGCGCGTCGCCGCTCGCCGTAGCGATGCGGGCGATCTGGTCGAGGATCTCCTCGTCGAAGCTGCCGGCCCGGAGGGCGAGGGCGGCGCGGGCGGCGAGGATGCCGGTGAGGGCCTCGCGGTCGTACGGCTCCAGGCTTAGGCGATGCGTGACGCCGAAGCTCGAACGGCTCGCCGGGTCGAGGTAGACGAGAAGGTCCTCGACGGCGACGAGGACGAGCGAGATCGAGCCGAGCCCGACCTCACGCGAGCGGGAGAGGAGGTAGACGAGCTTGGTGCCCTGGCGCACCAGCGCCGAAGCTTCGTCCAGCACCACCAGGTGGTGGGCCGGCGCCCGCCGGACACCCTGCTCGAAGACGTCCAGCATCTCCGAGAGGCTGTAGCCGCGATCCGGAAGCGACGTCCCGACGCTGCGGAGCAGGTCGAGCATGACCGTCCGATCGCTCGCCCTGCGCCAGCAGTTCACGTAGGTGGCACGCACGGGGTACTCGCCGAGCCGTCCCCCCCGCTCGAGGTCGGCGGAGAGGCGCTTGACCAGCGCGGTCTTTCCGCTCCCGACCCCGCCGGTGACGAGCAGGTGGAAGGCGATCCCCTTCGAAAGGGCCTCGCGGTAGCGTCGGCTCAAGAGCCCGAGCTCGGTCTCGCGGTGCGGGAGCTTCGGCGGGAGGAACGACGGGTCGAGCGTCTCCTCCCGGACCAGGATCCGCTCGGTCGAGGCCATCGTCTCGCTCTCCGGCCAGGACGGGCGTTTATCGATTGCCCTTCGCGCGCGGTCCGCCGCGGGGCGCCTCGAGCCCGAGGCGGACGAGGGCTTGGCGGAGGAGCTCGGGACGGGGGCGGCGCGCATCGAGCACGATCCAGCGGTGACGCCGGGAGAGCTCGCGGTAGGACCGAGCGACGCGGGCCAGCGTCCGGGTCCGTTCGAGAGGGCCCCTCGCAAGGCCGAGCCGGGCGGCCCGACTCCCGACCCGGGGAAGGGCGAGGTCGACCGGCAGGTCGAGGAGGATCACGAGGTCCGGACCGCGCGTGGCGCGATGCTCGAGTTCGGTGAGCCTCCGCAGCTCCTCCGCCGGCAACAGGCTTCCCTGGTAGGCCAGCGTCGAGAAGTACGATCGGTCCGTGAGGACGATGTCGTAGCGCGCGAGGTCGCGTTCGAGGCCCGCGCGGGCGAGATGCCGATCGACGGTGAAGTAGATCGCCCCGGTCCAGGGGTCGCGGGTGCCGGCGTGCTGGGCGAGCAGCCCGATGCGACGGTCGGCAGGCTCGCGCCGCAGGCGGACGGACAATCCCCTTCGGCGCAGGGCGGCCGCGAGCGAGCGGGCGAGCGACGACTTCCCTGCTCCGTCGATCCCCTCGAGGGCGACCAGCCTCCCCCGCCGCCGAACCCGCCTCATCGCCGAGGTCCCTCCGGCCCGAGCTCTGGACGGAAGCCGTAGACCCGCTCTACGGAGGTCACGAACGGCCCCCAGAGCCGCTCGACAGCCCCGGGAGCTCCCGCGGCGATCGCGGCGGCCCTGCGGGGAACGGTGGCGAGGTCGAGGACCGCGCCGGGTCGGGACGGGTCGTCCAGGAAGTCGGTCTCCAGGAACCAGGGCGCCGGCTCGTCGAGGACCTCCTTCACGAGATCGCGGCGGGCGAGGTACGACGGGACGACCCCGGTCGCGGCCGCGTCGCCGATGCGGCTGCGGGCGTAGTGCTTCACTACCCGGCCGGCGGGGAGACCCGCCGCCGTCGCCTCCCGACCCAGGGCGAGGAAGCCCTCCCGGTCGAGGTCGGCGGAGTGGACGACCACCGGGCAATCCGCGTCCCGCGCCGCGGCGAGCGCGAGACCGAAGGCCTGGTCGGCCGCCCGAGCGAGGTCCTCGGCCACGGGAAAGTGGGGCCGCCCGACCTCCCCAAGGGCGACCGCTCGATGCTCGCGCACCTCCTTTCCCGCGAGGTCGAGCGCCTGTCGATGGAGCTCGAGGGCGGCGGGAATCCCGAGCGACTCGGCGGCCCGAAGGAGGTCGACCGGGTACGGGGCGAGCACGACGTAGGCCACTACCCCGGTCTCCTCACGGATCCGCCGGGCGAGCGATACGGTGGTTTCGAACTGGCGTTGGTAGTCCTCGAGACGCGTGGGCGTCGCTCCGTCGTAGTTCTGCGTGGCCAGGAAGAGATGGGTTCCCCCGGCAGCCCGGAACCGAGCCGCCGCCGCGGGCCCTTCGCCGCGCGGAGAGAGGTGGCAATGGTGGTCCACCACCGGAAGGCCGGCGGGAAGCCCCGCCGTGCCGGTCGACACCGCCGGCCTACCGGAGCAGGCCGGCGCCCTGCAGCTCCTTGGTGATCTTCTTGACCGCGACTTCGACGTCCGACGGCTTGCGCGCCCCGGTGCAGACGAGCTTACCGCTGCCGAAGAGCAGGACCACGACCCGCGGCTCGTCGATGCGGCAGACGAGCCCGGGGAACTGTTCGGGCTCGTATTCGACCCGGTCGAGTCCGAGGGTGACGGCGATGGCGTTGAGGTTGATCTCGCTCTCGAGGTCGGAGCTCGCGACGATGTTCTGGACCTCGATTTTGGGGTGGAGGGTGATCTTCTGTCCGCCCTTCTTGATCTGCTGGGCGACCGAGTGGATCGACTCCTCGACCTCGTGCATGCTCTTTGCGCCGGTGCAAACGACCTTGCCCGAGCGGAAGAGCAGGATGGCGGTCTTCGGCTGCTTGAGACGGTAGATGAGCCCGGGAAACTGCTCGGGCTCGTACTCCGCTCCATCCAGACCGAGGGCGATCGACTGAAGGTCGAGCTCGTCCCCGAGGGAGGTCGACGCCACCACGTTCTCGATACGAATCTTCACCCGAAGGAACCCCCGCGGCGGGAGTATATAAGCGGGTATTTAAATCATCGCGCGGCCCTCGTCGCCCCGGTCCCCACGTCCTCGCTCCTCGACGGCTACTCGCCGGTCGGGGAGAGATCCTCGCCGTCGCGGTCGCCGGGGGGAGCTCCGCGCGGCGCCGGCGGGGGGGTGAAGAGCAGACCCACGGGGTCGTCCTCGGAGGGATAGGCGAAGAAGTCCCGCAGCACGCGCCGGGTGAATCCCCAAAGGAGATGGCCCTCGTGCCAGGTCGCCGGCACGTGGACCTCTCCTCTCGAGGTGAGCTGCGGTGTCGGACGGTTCTCCGCGAGACGGGAGTGGGGTAGCCAGAAGACATGGGCGACCTCGACCGAGCTCCGCGGCGCGGGAGCACGGGAGTTCTCACGGAGCTCGGCCGCGAAGATGCCGACCTTGAGACCGAAGTGCCGTGCCTCCTCGGTGCGGACGAACCTAAGAGAATCGAGAACGTCCGCGGCCGGGATCCCGACCTCTTCCTCGAGTTCCCGAAGGGCGGTGTCGGCCAGCGAACCGTCCCCCTCCTCGACGTGGCCCCCGGGAAGCGCGACCTGGCCTGAGGCCGGATCGCGGAGGTTGGCGGCCCGCTCGATCAGGAGGATCTCGACCTCCTCGCGGCCCGCGCGCAGGACGATCGTCACCGCGGCGTGTGCGGTCGAGACCGGCGGGAAGAGCCTCGGGAAAGGCTCGAGAAACCGAGCCGGCGAGGCCGAGGAGGCGGTGCCCTTGGGAAAAGGGTCTCCCGCTCCGGTCATCCCTGCCAGTCGTAGGCGACCTTCTCGCGAACGGTAGAGCGGTCGGCCGCGTGCTCGGCGGAGCTGCCTACCAGGCGCTCGAGGGCGACCAGGCGGGCGCGGAGCTCCTGGAGATCGCGCTCGAGGCGCGTCAACCTCTCGAGAAGCTCGCCGGCGGCTGCGTCGCCCATCCGTCCCGAAAATCCCGCAACCGGCAGATAAGCCTACTCGTGGGCCGGCCCGGCACGATTTGGGGGGTTCCTCAGGTCCCCTGACGACTCCCGGCTGGCTTTCCCCCCCCAGGAGGAGCCGACCGCCTCGCGTGCTCGGGTTCGGTCGCGATCAGCCTCTCGGCACGGAGGGGCCTCCCCCTCCCGTGACCCCGCAGCAGTGCTAGCCCGCCGGGGCCCCCGCCCGCCGCCGCTCCACGGCGTCGACGAAGGAGCCGATCGCCTCGACCGCCTCGTGGGGCCGTTCCAACGGGACCATGTGCCCGGTACGCGCCAGGATGCGGATCTGTGAGTCGCCGATCGACTGGCGCAGGATCCGTCCGTGCGCCGCGTCCACGACCTGGTCGTCCATCGCCTGGACGATGAGGGTCGGTGCGGCGAGGCTGGCGATCCGAGGTCGCTCGTCGAAAGTCAGCGAGGCCCGGCCCCAGAGGGAGGCGCCGCGGAAGTCGGCGCGGCGTACCTGCTCGTGCAAAAGGTCGACCAACTCCATGTGAGCCTCGATCCAGTCCGGATAGTACAGGTCCTTGAGCAGCCGCAGCGACAGGGCGTCGGCTCCCTCTTTGGTGTAGGTCTCGGCCCATCGCTCGGTCACCGCGCGGGTTAGCCCGTCGGTGTAGACCGCCCCCCCGATGAGGGTGAGGCTTCGGACCCGCCCGGGAAGGTCGAGGGCCATCCGCAGCGTGAGCAGGGCCCCGGCGCTGAAGCCCACCAGGTGGGCCGAATCGATCCCCTTGAGATCGAGCAGACGAACGAGGTCCGCCTCGAGATCGGAAAAACCGAACCGTGCGTTCGCGGGGGCAACCGAGCGTCCGTGGCCGCGCAGGTCCGGCGCGACGACGCGGTACCTCTCGGAGAGCGACGGCACCATCGCGTTCCATATCAAGTGGCTCGCCCCGAGCCCGTGGACCAGCAGCAGCGGCGGCCCGCTCCCCTCGTCCCGCGCGTAGAGCTCGACGGTCTCCCCGGGCTCCGCGCTCACGGCGGCCGCGAGTTCGGCGGGCCCATTACCTCTCCTGAGGCATCTCCCGCGGGAGGTCCGACTTATTACCGACGGGCACGCTGGCTGCCCCGATGTCCCGCGGGGTGATGCTGATGAGCGGAGGCATCGATTCCCCCGTGGCCCTCGACCTCCTGCTCCGCCAGGGACACGAGCTCTTGGCCGTCCACCTCGACAATCGTCCGTTCACCGACGACTCGCCGCTGGAGAAGATCGTCGACCACCTCGCCTTGCTGCGGGAGCGCTACCGGCAGCCCATCCCCCTCTACGTCGTTCCGCACGGTCCGACGCAGGTGACGCTGATGCGCAGTACCGATCGCCACGTCGGCTGCGTCCTCTGCCGCAGGTTCATGTGGAGGTCGGCCGAGCGGATCGCGGAACGCGAGGGCGCGAGCTACCTCGCCACCGGCGAAGCGTTGGGCCAGGTCGCTTCCCAGACCCTGTCGAACATGCGGACCGCTACGGCGGCCGTCCGGCTGCCCATCGTCCGTCCGCTGATCGGCCTCGACAAGCAGGAGATCGAGGGTCACGCGAAGCGTCTCGGGACCTACGCCATCTCGACCCGCCCGGGGGTCTGCTGCCAGGCGGTGCCGGACCGGCCGGCCACCCGGAGCGACCTCATCCAGATCGGAGGCGAGGAGGCGAAGCTGGACGTCGACCAGATCGTGGACGACTGCGTCCGCAAGGCGATCGTGCTCTAGCCGGGATGCCTCCCCCACGGTACGGCGTTGCGGGCCCACCGGGCCCCGTCAGGAACCTTGCCCGACTCTCTAGGAACCTTGCCCGACTCTCTATCTAGTTGATTTAGGCGGTCCACACGTCGCAGCATCATGGCTTCCGCAGACGACAGCCGCTATCCGACCACGGCGTACATCCTGACGTTGATCGGCGGGATCTTCATCGTCCTCGGCGGTCTCGCGGCGATGGCCGTCTACGCGATCGGAGCGTCGTTCTTCTTCGCGTTCTTCCCCGGGGCCTCGGTCTTCCTTGTGGGCCTCGGCCTGGTGGGCCTCCTCTTCGGGATCCTCATCCTCTACGGCGCGATCAAGATGAAGCACGATCCCCGGTCCGCGCACACCTGGGGGATTCTCGTGATCCTGTTCTCCATCTTCAGCTGGGTTGGTTGGGGTGGCTTCGTGGTCGGATTCCTTCTTGCGCTCATCGGCGGGATCCTCGCCCTCGTCTGGCGCCCTCCGGTCGCCGCCCAGGCGGCGTGGGGCCAGCCGACGGCGCCGCCCCCTCCGCTCGCGCCCGCCCCCCCGACCTCCGCCGCGGCGCCGGGCCAGAAGGTCTGCTCCTCCTGTGGCTCGGCCAACGCCGCGGGAACGCAGTTCTGCGCCAAGTGCGGCGCCGCGCTCCCGGCGTAGACCCGGGGGCGCAGCGGCTCCATCTGCGACCTACCGATTTCCCCGCGGACGAGCCGCGGGGGGTAAGTAGCCCTCGGGGGCTCGGCGGGCAATGAGCTCCCCGACTCCCTACCGTTCCCTTCGGCTCTGCTCGAGCGGCGGCGGGTTCGAGGCGCTGCCGGAACGCAACGTCCAGGCCGACCTCCCCGAGGTCCGCCGCCTCCTCGAGGCGGAAGGAATCAGGGTCGTGGACGCCCGCGTCCTCCTCATCGCCGCGACCTCTCCTGAGGTCACCATCAGCCGTTCGGGGCGGATCCTCTTCAAGACGCAGGACGAGTCCGCGGCCCGCTCCGCCTTCGAGCGGATCGCGCGGATCGCCCGCTTCGAACAGACGCTCCGACCGGCCGTCGGCGCGGGCCCGAGAGGTTAAGCAAGCAGCCGAGCTTCTTGGAGAGGGGGCCCCATGCGCGAGACCTGGGTGGTCGCAGCAACCTCGAACCGCTTCGGCCGGTCGACCGAGTCCGCCCGCGAGTCGGCGACACGGGTCGCTCGCGAGGCGATCGAGCAATCCGGCCTCGATCCGAAGGCGATCGGACAGACGTTCGTCGCGAACTGCCTCGGCTTCGCCGAGCACCAGGCGCACGTCGGTCCGCTCATCAACAACGGTCTCGGCATCCCCGACGTGCCGTCCGTGACCGTGGAGTCGGCCTGCTCCTCCTCGAGCGCGGCCCTCCACGAGGCGTTCGTGCACGTCGCAGGCGGATTCGTCGACGCGGCGCTCGTCGTGGGAGTGGAGCGTGTCATGCAGATGGACTCGCTGAAGGCCACCAGCTACTTCGCGGACGCCGCGGACTACCCGTTCGAGACACGCAACGGCGCGACCTTCCCCGGGCTCTACGCAACGTTGGCCGCGGCGTATGCCGCGAAGTACCCCACGCGGCCCGAGATGTTCGGCGCGGTCGCCGTGAAGAACCACGCCAACGCCGCGCGCAATCCCCACGCCCACTTTCAGAAGGAGATCTCAATGGAGACCTACCTCTCCTCACCGATGATCGCCTCCCCGCTGCGGCTCTACGACTGCTGCCCGTTCTCGGACGGCGCGGCGGCCCTCGTCATCGCGGCGAAGGAGGCCTCCCCGCGTCCTCGCCACGAGCCGCTGGTCGTGCGCGCTTCCGCCCGCGCCGGGGCGGTGACGGCGCTGCAGGACCGTCCCACCCTGCTCGGGCTTCCTTCGACCCGCGTGGCCGCGGAGAAGGCGTTCCGCCAGGCGCGGCTCGAACCGAGGGCGATCGACTTCCTCGAGGTCCACGACTGCTTCACGATCGCCGAGATGCTGGCGCTCGAGGACCTCGGCTTCTTCCCGCCGGGAGGCGCGAAGGATGCCGCGCTCGAAGGGGTCACCCAACGGGACGGGAAGCTCCCCGTCAACCCTTCCGGCGGGCTGAAGGCCAAGGGCCACC
This sequence comes from Thermoplasmata archaeon, assembly GCA_021817605.1. Taxonomy (GTDB): domain Archaea; phylum Thermoplasmatota; class Thermoplasmata; order Lutacidiplasmatales; family UBA184; genus Lutacidiplasma. Next base: position 36,114 of record JAKAUN010000006.1, read on the forward strand.
CGGTCGGAGCGACAGGAGCCGGGCAGGTGGTGGAGATCTTCGAGCAGATGAACGGCCTCGCGGGGACTCGTGGGGTGCCGCACGCCGAGACCGCGCTCGCCCACAATGTCGGGGCGACGGGCGGCTCCTGCTCGGTCCACATCCTGTCGCGACGCTAGAGGAGGGACGGTCGATGGAGGAGGTCGTGGGAGGCTCTCACAGCGTCGCGGAGTTCGTGCAGGGCTACGAGAGCGAAGGCCGCCTGCGCGGCTTCCGCTGCCCGGCCTGCGGGTTCCTGACCGCGACCTGGGGGGTCGCCTGCTCGCGCTGCGGCGTTTCGGGGCTGGTCGACACGACGCTCTCCGACGTGGGACAGATCGTGGCGTTCACCATCGTGGAGGTTCCCACCGAAGAACGGGTCAACGACGCCCCGTACGCCTACGTAGTGGTCGAGCTCGACGGCGGCGGCCGGATCTCCGGCTGGATGCCGTCGGTTCGCCGCGCGGAGGATCTCGCCCTCGGCGACCGCGTTCGGTTCCGTCCGAGCTACCGCCCGGGCCTCCAGTTCGAGAAGGAGACCTCCGCCGCTGCGGAGTGAGCCGTGGCCAACGCAGCTACCTCCCCCGAGGCCGAGCGTCCCTGGCTTCGCCGGTACCCCCCGAAGGTCCCTCCCTCCCTCGAGATCCCGCCGGTACTGCTCACCGAGATGGTACGCGCCACGGTCGAGCGCTGGCCCGATCGCGAGGCGATGGTCTTCTACGGTGCGCGATGGAGCTACCGCGAGCTCTGGGAGGCGGCGGGCGAGCTTGCCCGTCGGCTCGCAGCCGAAGGTGTCGGGCCGGGCGACCGCGTAGCGATCTCCCTCCCGAACTGCCCGCTCTACCCCATCGCGCTCCTGGCGAGCTGGTGGCTCGGGGCGGTGGCGGTCCAGGTGAGCCCCCTCTTGGTCGAAGAGGACCTCTCCCACGCGCTCCGCGACGCCGAACCCAAGGCGCTCGTCACCCTCGAGATCCTGTATCCACGGCTCGAGCGGATCGAAAAGGACGTTCGCGCGCCCGTCGAGTTCGTGGCCCGCCTGCGCTCGTTCTATCCTGCGCTGCGGCGCCCGTTCGTCAACCTCGTCCTGCGCCGACGGGGGCTACCGACGGTCCTTCCCAACGGAACGCGCGTCCGTCCGCTGACGAACCTCAAGCGCACGGGCGCGGCCCCGCCTCTCCCTCAGGGCGACCCGGCGAGCACGGTGGCCGTGCTGCAGTACACGGGGGGGACCACCGGACGGTCGAAGGCGGCGATGCTCTCGCACCGCAACCTGGTCTCGAACGTGGCGCAGATCAACGCCTGGAACACGAGCCGGGTCCCGGGCGGCGAGGTGATCCTTGCCTCGATCCCGTTCTTCCACATCTACGGCCTCACGGTCGCGCTGCTCAAGGGCCTCGCGGACGGCTCGACGATCGTCATCGAGCTCCAGCCCGATCCGCGCGAGATCCTTCGGCTGGTCGACCGCTACCGGCCCACCCAGTTCCCGGGGGTCCCTGCCCTCTACGTGGCGTTCCTCAAGCAGCCGGACCTCGGCCGATATCGCATCCGCTCGATCAAGTTCTGCGTGAGCGGCTCGGCCCCGCTCACGCCCGAGACCCGGCGGCTCTTTGAGGCGGCCACCGGAGGCAAGCTGGTCGAAGGCTACGGGCTCAGCGAGGCGTCCCCCGTGACGCATGCCAATCCCGAGGAGGGGGAGGGCCGCGTCGGGTCGATCGGGCTGCCTCTCCCCGAGACCGACCAGCGGATCGTCGACTCCGAGACCGGCACCCGGGTGCTCCCGCTCGGGGAGACCGGGGAGCTCGAGGTGCGCGGGCCCCAGGTGATGCTCGGATATTTCCGCAAACCGGAGGAGACCGCCCTGGTGCTGCGCGACGGCTGGCTTCTCACGGGGGACATCGCGCGGATCGACGCCGAGGGCTACGCCTATATCGTCGACCGGAAGAAGGATGTCATCAACGTAGGAGGGCTCAAGGTCTATCCGCGGGAGGTCGAGGAGGTCCTCCTCGAGCATCCGGCGGTCGCGGACGCCGCGGTGGTCGGCGTGGCCGACGTCGAGCACGGGGAGATCCCCTGGGCGTTCGTCGTGCCCCGGCCGGGCAGCACCCCCCGCGAGGAGGAGCTCATCGCGTTCGTCCGGGGGCGGATCGCCCACTACAAGGCGCCGCGCGCGGTCGAGTTCCGCGAGAGCCTCCCGCGCACCGGGGTCCAGAAGGTGCTGCGTCGGGCGCTCAAGGAGGAGGCCCTGCGCTCCGCCCGGCCCCCCGACGCCTAGCGCTGCGACCCAGAGGCCAGCGCGCCGTCCCCGCCGGACGGAACGCCCTCAGGCGCCCCGGGTGAGGAGGTCGCGTGCCACGACCAGGCGCTGGATCTCGTTGGTCCCCTCGAAGATCTCGCTGATCCGAGCGTCGCGGTAGGCCCGCTCGATGGGAGTGCCGCGGATGTAGCCGAGGCCGCCGTGGAGCTGGAGCGCCTGGTCGATCACCTCGCTCGCCCACTCCGAGCCGAGGCACTTCACCGTGGAGGCCTCCCGCGTCTTCTCCGCGCGCTCGGTCCGCGACCAGCTGGCCGGGTCGGTCCCCATACGGTCCTGGTGAGCCGCGGCGTGGTAGACGAGGTAGCGCAGCGCCTGGATCTTCATCGCCATGTCGGCGAGCCGGAACTGCACGACCTCGAGCTCGGAGATCGGCCGGCCGAACTGCGTGCGCTGGCTGGTGAACGTGAGCGCCTCGGAAAGAGCGGCCTCCATCGCGCCGAGCGACGCGGCGCCTAGGGAGACGCGCCCCACGTCAAGCGTCGTCATCGCGACGACGAACCCCCGTCCGACCTCGCCGAGCACCCGCTCGGGCCCCAGGCGGACGTGGTCGAGGACGAGCTCGGCGGTCGAGGTCCCGTGGAGTCCCATCTTCTTCTCGCATCGGCCGACGGAAAAGCCGGGGTCGCCGCGGTCCAGGAGGAAGGCGGTCACCCCTCCCTTGGGGCCGAGCGCGGGGTCGTTGGCCGCGATGAGGACGATGGTGTCCGCCTCCTTGCCGTTGGAGACGTAGATCTTGTTGCCCGTCACCACCCAGCCGTCCCCCTCGCGCTCGGCGCGGGTGCGCACCGCCCCGGAGTCGCTGCCCGAGCCGGGCTCGGTGAGGCTGAAGGCGAGCAGCTTCTTCCCCTGCGCTGCCGGGAGAAGCCACCGGCGCTTCTGCTCCTCCGTGCCGTAGTAGAGCAACGGCGTCGTGCCGAGCGAGGTGTGGGCTCCCACGATCGTGCCGTGCGAGGCGTCGACGCGTCCGAGCTCCTCGAGCAGCAGGGCGTAGCCGACCTTGCCGAGTCCGAGGCCGCCGTACTCCTCGGGGACAGGCACCCCGAAGTAGCCCTCCTCCTGCATCCGTCGGACGGTCTCCGCGGGGAACTCCTCCTCCTCGTCCATCCGTCCGAGGACGGGGACGACCTCGCGCTCGAGGAACGTGCGGACCGCCTGGCGGAACGCCTCCTGGTCCGGGGTGAACGAGAAGTCGATCGGCATGCCTACTCTCCCGTGAACTTCGGCGGCCGATGCTCGGAGAAGGCGCGTAGCCCCTCGGAAAGGTCCTTGCTCGGTAGGATCTCGCTCGCCAGCAGGCTCGACTCGAGCGCGAGCCCCTCGGCCAGCGTGAGGTCCCCGCTCGAGCGCACGGCCCGCTTGATCGCCCGGACGGCCCGCGGGGCGCGCTGACCGATGGTGTGCGCAAGGTCGCGCGCCGCCCTCAGCTCCTGGCCGCTCGGGACGAGCTTGTTGAGGAGACCGATCCGCTGGGCCTCCTGCGCGGAGAGCAGCTGGCCGGTGAGGCAGAGCTCCTGGGCCTTGGCGACGCCGACGAGGCGGGGGAGCCGCTGGGTCGCCCCCCAGACGGGGATGAGCCCGTGGCTGACCTCGGGGACCCCGAACTTCGCCGAATCGTCCGCGACCCGGAGGTCGCAGGCGAGGCAGAGCTCGAAGCCACCGCCGAGGGCGACCCCATGGACCGCCACGACGCTCGGGACCGGAAGCTCGGCCAGCCGCTGGAAGAGCTCCTGGCCGCGGCGCACGGCCTCCGGGGCCGTTGTCGGGTCGAGCGTCGCGAGCTCCTTGAGGTCCGCGCCGGCGCTGAACTGTGCGCCGTCCCCGGCGAGGACGACCGCGCGCACCGTCCGGTCGGCGGCGATCGCACGGAGCGCGCCGTCGAGCACGGCCAGGACGCGGGAAGAGAGGGCATTCACCGGCGGGTTGGCGAGGACGAGCAGCTCGACGCCGTCCTCCTCCCGCGCGCGTCGCACCAACGTCTCGGAGGGAACGGCGGGCATCGTGGCCGTCAGGCCCGAGCCGGCTCTTAACGGGGCGTCGGGGCGACGGCCCCGACGGGCGGTTTGAGTGCAGTAGCTGAGGGGCCTGGCTCGCCCGCCCAACGGTCCGCCACGAGCTTTCGGTCCTCTCGCTCTCCTCGGTGCTCGCGAGCCACCGCGCTGGGCCCTTCTTGCTCTTCCTTCCGATCTCCCTCGTGCCGGCGAAGGGGGGCAAGCCTGCGGGCCGCGCCTGCCCTCCTCTCCCTTGCCTTCCTTGCGGCGAGCCTGGTGAGCCGTGGGCCGGCCGGCTCTCCGACCGCTCTCGGCTAGCGGAGGGCGCCTGCGCGCCCTCTTATAGCGCGTCCCTTCTGACGGCGCTGTGCCCCGCCTGACGAGCTTCACGGACGCCTCGGCCTCGTTCGCGGAGTCCGACTTCGTAATCCTGGGTGTCCCGTTCGACCGGACGACCTCCTTCCGTCCGGGAGCCCGCTTCGGCCCGGACGCCATCCGTCAGCACTCCTGGCACTACGAGTCCTACGACCTCGAGACCGGGATCGACCTCGCCGAGGCCCGCGTCCACGACCTCGGCAACACCGAGGAGTTCGGCAGTTCCGAGGAGATGGTCCGCTCGGTGCGCGACGAGCTCCGCCCGATCTACAAGGAGGGGAAGATCCCCATCGTCCTCGGAGGCGACCACGCCTGTGCGCCTCCGTCGGTGGAGGCCTACCCGGAGGACGCGCCGAGCCTCGGCGTGCTCTACCTGGACGCCCACCTCGACTTCCGAGGCAGCTACCTCGGCGACGCCCGAAGCCACGCCTGCTCGTCGCGACGGATGCTCGAGAAGGTCGGGGCGCGCAACATCGTCGTCTTCGGCGTGAGGTCGGTCTCCCGGGAGGAGATGGACGACAACCGCTCGCTCGGCATGTCGTTCGTGACCTCGCACGAGATCGCGCGGGACGGCATCCAGGCGTCGGTGCAGCGGGCGCTCAACATGCTCAAGACCGAGCGGCTCTACATCTCGCTCGACATCGACGCGATCGACCCGGCCTACGCCGGCGGCACCGGTACCCCCGAGCCTTTCGGGCTCACGCCTCGGGACGTGAAGTTCGTCATCGACCAGGCCGCGCCCCGGCTCGCGGGGCTCGACATCATGGAGGTCTCCCCGCTCTTCGAGCACGGAAACACCAGCGCGCTCGCCGCCCGCCTGGTCCGCGAGGCGATCGCCCGCGTGCAGCTCTCTCGACGCTCCCGCTAGCGAGCCGACGTGTCCGACGCCTCTCCCGTCCGTTCTCCCGCGGTCGCCTCCCGAGGCGCCGAGGCCTCCGTCCGGTCGGTCGACTGGTGGGGGTTCCCCGCCGTCGTCAAGGAGCGCGAGGCGAAGGGATACCGGCCGAAACCCCTGGACGACAGGCTCCGCCGCGAGCGCACCCGGACCGAGGTCCGTCTCCTCGTGGAGGCCCGTCGGGTCGGAGTGCGCACCCCTCTCGTCTACGACGTCGACCTCGACAAGCACCGGCTCATCCTCGAAGAGCTGCCCGGACCCACGCTGAGGATGCTGCTCGAGGACCCGAAGCAGCCCGGCGAGGCGCTCGCCGGTGCCGTTCGCTCCTTCGGCGAGACGCTCGGGAGGCTGCACGCCGGCGGGATCTCCCACGGCGACCTCACGAGCTCGAACGTGCTGTTCCCCGACGGGCCAGGCGGCCGCCCGGCCTTCCTTGACCTCTCGATGGGCGCGCGCACCCCGGGTCTCGAGGAGATGGGGATCGACCTCCATCTGGTCGAGGAGGATCTCAAGGCCCTCTCCTCGAGGGCGCCGGCGCTCGTCCGGGAGTTCCACGCCGGCTACCGTGCCGGCCATCCCGGGGGTGCCAAGGACGTCCTCGCGAGGGCGAAAGCGATCCGCTCCCGCGTCCGCTACGCCTGAGCCGGGCTACTCGCTCGGATGCGCCCGGGCCAGCCCGGCACGCAGCGCCCCGGGAAGCTCCTCGAGGATGTCCGTGGCGAGTAGGCCGAAGCTCTTCGAGGAAGCCGCGAGGATGCCGGCTTCGCCCACCCAGAAGGCGGCCAGCCGCGCGGCCGGGACCGGCTCGACACCGCTCCCGAGCAGCGCGACCAGCACCCCGGCGAGGACGTCCCCGGCGCCGGCGACCATCATGGCCGGGTGGTGGTGGCGGTTCTCCACGGTGAGCTCGCCGTCGGAGATGAGGTCGGGCTCCCCCTTCGCAAGGACCGTGACTTTGCGAGCGGCCGCCGTCCTCGCCACCTCCTGGCGGGCCTCCTCCGTCGTGAGGGTTCGTCCCTCGGCGAAGAGGCGGGAAAGCTCCCCGGCGTTGGGGGTCAGAAGGACGGGGGCGCCCCCGGCGCGCGGGGCCGCCTCGGCCGGGCCGAGCATCGCGAGGGCATCGGCGTCAAGCACGAGAGGGATCCTGCCGCCGAGCTGTCGGTAGAGCGAGCCCATCGCCTCGAGCGTTTCGGCCTCGGCCCCGGCGCCCATCCCGATCGCCACGGCGGCGGCCCGTCCGTTCTCAACCCCTTCGAGCAGCTCGGGAACGTCCTCGGGGCGGAACCTCTCCAAGCCCACGTCGCGGACGACCAGGTTGGGCGAGAATCCCTGGACCCTCTCCGCCGCACCGCCGGGAGCGTAGACGGTCGCCCGCTCCGCCCCGGCGCGGAGCGCGGCCAGGGCCGCGAGCGCCGGGGCGCCGGCGTAGGGACCCCCGCCGACAACGGCGATGCGGGTCGAGCGCCCCTCGCGCCCGGTGCGGGCGAGGCGGCGGAACGAGGCGAACTCCCCCGGGCCGGTGCGGCTCCAGGCCTCCTCGGGGATCCCGATCTCGCGGACGATGACCTCGCCGGCGCTCGTCCGGTCCATCTCGCCTTTGACGGCGGTGAGAGCGACCGTCCAGGTCGCCCGAACCCCTTCCGGGTCGCGCGTGCCGGTCGGGAGGTCGACCGAGAGCACCGGCGCCCCGCTCGCCCGGATCGCCGCCGCCGCCTCGCGCACGGGGGACCGCAGCCGCTCCTCCTGGCCCGTGCCGAGGAGGGCGTCGACGACGAGGGGAAGGGCGGCGAGCTCGGCGGAGGTCGGCACCCCCTCGCGGACGGCAACGACCCGGGCGAGACGCTCGAAGCAGCGTCGCGCGGCGCGCGAGCGTATCTCGGAGGGAGGACGGACGAGCCAGACCTCGGGAGCGTAGCCCCACTCCTCGAGGTAGCGGGCCGCGCAGGTGCCGTCGCCGCCGTTGTTGCCGGTCGAAGCGACGACCGCCACGCGCGCCGGCGGCGGCGGGAGGCGACGCGCCGCCTCCTCGGCGATGACGCGCCCGGCGTTCTCCATGAGGACATCGAGCGTCACTCCGAGAGCGACGGCATTCGCTTCGACCACGACCATCTCCCCGGAGGAGAGCGGTCGGGAGGCGGCGGCCCACATGCGGGCCCTACGAGGGGACGGAACCTTCGGTCGGTTCGATCGTGCCGAACATGTTCATCGAAGCGGGCAGGACGTTGCGTCGGGCGAGGTACTGTGCCTGGGTGCGGCTGTAGCGGAAGAGGATGTCCGCCTTGCCCTCCTGGAACCCCCAGGGGCGGATGACCAGCAGGTCGCCCTCGCGGATCCACATCTTCTTCTTCATCTTCCCCGTGATACGGCCCATCCGCGAGACGTTGTCCTCGCACATCACGCGGATCCGGGCGGCGCCGAGCAGCTGGCTCGCGATCCCGAAGACCTCGCCGCGGCTGCGTCGTGGAAGGGGAAGTCGCGCGACCTCCTCCCCTCCCTCGACGAGCTCGATGGAAGGGGGCGTCTCCTCCGTCCCGGGCGGCGGGACGGGCGTCTCCTCCGGCACGGGCGGGTCGCTCACGGCGAAGCGAGGGGAGCGCACTATTTCAAGTGGGCGTCTGGCGGGGGAAGACCCGCAGAGGATTCTCCACGAGGATCCGCTGTTGGAGCTCGGAGGAGAGGCCGAGCCCCCGGAACGCCTCGACGTTCGCCCGGATCTCCTTGACCCCGGGGCCGGGCCAGTCGGTCCCGAAGAGGACCTTGTCGGCGAGTCGTGGGAGCTGGGGGAAGTAGTCAAGGAGCCGCGTGGGAGGGACCCCCGAGACCTCGAGCCAGACGTTCGGGAACCGTCGCGCGAGGAAAACGGCGGTCTCCGTCCAGATCGGCCGCCCCCCGTGCGCGAGGACGATGGTGAGATTGGGAAAGTCGAGGGCGACCTCCTCGACGAACAGGGGATCGGAGAACCGGTTGCGAGCGCGGGGGAAGATCGAGGTGCCGGTGTGGAAGATGACGGGCAGCCGCTCCTCCTGACAGGCGGCGTAGACCTCGCGCAGGTTCGGGAAGCTCCCGTCGACGTACCCGTCGGGACGGAACCATTGGTGGGGTGGGTGGAGCTTGAGCGCCCGCAGGCCGAGGTCGTGGACGAGGTGGGAGATCTCCTCGCGCGGCCGCGGATGGTCCGGACGGATCCCGCCGGTCGGCAGGAGCCGCTCGGGGTCGGCTCGGGCGTAGCTGCTCGCGAAGTCGTTCGCCGCCTCGGTGTAGCCGATCACCTCGGGGGCGACGTAGTTCACCAGGACCGCGCGCTCGACGTCGCTCGCATCCAGGTAGTCGAGGAACGCCTCGGGTTCCTTCACGTAGCGTCCCGTCCGCGGGTCGACGTGGCCGAGCAGCTGGAGGGCATCGGAGCGCATCTGCCAGATCGGGTTGATGTGGACGTGGCAGTCGGTCACCCCGCTCAACGTCGGTCCCCCGCCCTGCTCCCGAGCCAAGGGGGGATATGAGCCACCGTCCCCCGCGGCAGCTCGAGGTAGGTAGGTATGTAGCCCGCCTTCTTCTCCCTCCCATGTACCTGAGCTATGTCGGCCTCCGCGTCACCAACCTTACGCGCTCGTTCGAGTTCTACACCGAGCTCTTCGGCCTCAGACCGCGCCACGGCAAGCGGCCCCCGGCCGACACGGCCGAGCCGGCGTCGATCCTCCTGTTCGACCCGCGCTCCTCGCAGCGGCTCGAGCTCAACTACTATCCACCGGGAAGCCCGTACTCCGTGCCGTACGTGCCGGGCGAGGGGTGCGACCATCTCGCCTTCCGTGTCGACGATCTCCCGCGCTTTTTGGCCGAGCTCTCGAACCGGGGCCTCGTGCCGGAGCGGATGGCCCACTACGACGGGCCGATGCAGGTGACCGCCGAGTACCGCGTCGCCTACCTCCGCGACCCGGACGGCAACCAGATCGAGCTGTTCGACACCCCGGGGAGTCCCACCGAGTTCCGCCCCGAGGAGTACTGAGCCTCTCTCCTGCCCGCTCGCCCCCCGGGCCGCGCCTCCGGCCGCGGCGTCGGGCCCGGGTCCTCCTGCAAACGAGAATTTATCCCTTGGACCGAGGCTCTCGAGGCGATGGCAACCCCGTGGGCCTCGAAGAGGACGCCGAAGCTTTTGCGGGCCGCCTATCTTGGGGACGAGGAGTACCTTCTGGAGGAGACGCGAGCCTCCAAGCTGCTCTACTTCCCCGGGCCGGTCGTCTGGACGCTCCTGTTCGCCGTCCTTGCCTACCTTTCCTGGGCCGCCCCGCTCGGGCTGCCGGACGTGCGCTACTACACGCGCGCGCTGGGTCGGCTCGCCTCGTTCGTCCCCCTCGGCTTTACGACCTTCGCCACGCTGGTCGCGGTGGTCTGCCTGCTCCTGGTCGTCGGCGGCCTCCTAGGGATCGCCGTGAGGTTCCTACGGTGGAGCCGGACGGTCTACGCCGTGACGAGCCGACGGGTGCTCGTCCAGCGCGGGATCCTCGGCCGCGACTTTGACGAGATCCCCGTGAGCCAGGTGCGCGGCGTCGACGTGAAGCAGACCGCCGGGGAGCGGCTCCTCGGCTACGGGACGGTCCGCGTGAGCTCGGAGGAGGGCACGGGGGTCGGCAACGAGGACTGGAAAGGGATACCCCACCCGTTCAAGTTCCAGAAGCTGGTCGAGAACGCCACCGCCTCCCTCCAGACGGCGGGGGGCGCCGGCTCCCGTGCGAAGGGCCCCACCGCGTAGCCGGACGGCCCCTCGGGCGGGGCGCTCACAGTTAAATCGGCGGCACCCGCTCGGGGTCGCCGGCGATGGCCGACGACTTCGACGCGATCGTGGTCGGAGCGGGCATGGCCGGCTCCTCCGCCGCTCTCCGCCTCGCCAAGGGCGGGACGAACGTCCTCCTGCTCGAGCGCGGCGCCGAGCCCGGGGTCAAGAACCTCTCGGGCGGGATCCTCTGGGGCAACGACCTCGCCGAGCTCCTCCCGAACTGGCAGCAGGAGATGCCCCTCGAGCGGCACCTCGTGCGCAAGCGCTTCGGCGTGCTGACCGCCGAGAGCGCGATCTCCTTCGACTTCGAGGACGCGACGTGGAACCGGGCACCGTACGTCGCCCACTCGGTCCTGAGGGCGCGCACCGACGCCTGGCTCGCCCACCAGGCGGAGGCCGCGGGAGCGACCCTGGTGAGCTCGGTGCCCGTCGAGCGCCTGGCCTGGGAGGGGACCACGGTCCGCGGGGTCGTGCAGGGCGGCGAGACGATGACGGCGCCCGTGACGATCCTCGCGGACGGCACGAACTCCCGGCTTGCCCTCGGGACGCCGATCCGCCCGTCCCCGCGGCTCTCGGAGGACGCGACCGAGCTCGGGACCAAGGAGGTCTACCGTCTCGACCCCAAACTGCTCGAGGCGCGCTTCGGGGTCGGGGCCGGGGAGGGGCACGCCGAGGAGTGGGTCCTCGGGATCTACCCGCCCGGGGTCATGGCCGGGGGCTTCCTCTACACGAACCGCGACACCGTCTCCCTCGGCGTCATCGCGAACCTGCGCTCGCTCTTCGACGCGAAGGTCGCCGCCCACGACCTGGTCGAGCAGCTCAAGCAGCACCCGGCGATCGCCCGTCGGATCGAGGGAGCCGAGCTGGTCGAGTACGGGGCCAAGCTCATCAGCTCGGGCTGGGCGAGCCGTCCCCGCGCGTTCCACGGCGACGGCTGGATGGTGGCGGGGGACGCCGCCGGCTTCGTCTTCTCCAACGGGATCGTCATCCAGGGGATGAACTACGCCATCCGCACCGGCATCGAGGCCGCCGAGACGGCGCTGGCCGCGAGGGAGGCCCACAACGCCTCGGCCTCGCGTCTCGGGGAGTACACCCGACGGCTCGAGGATCGGGGGATCCTCGCCGACTTCCGCGACTTCGAGGGGATGGACCGCGTGAAGTGGAACCCGAGGTTCTACACCGCCTATCCCAAGTTCGCCACCGAGCTCTTCCGCGGCCTGTTCGGCGAGAGCGGGGGGCCCAAGCAGCACGCGCGTCGCCTGGTACGCCGGGCGCAGAAGGCGGCCGGCGTGCCGACCACCGCGCTGCTCCGTGACGGCTGGCAGACGCTCCAGGAACTCTGAAGCTCCCCCGGGGAGAACCCGGGACGGGCCTACCCGGCGCGCGCCTTGCGGACCTCGGCGGTGAGCGCGGGAAGGATCTCGAACAGGTCGCCGACGATCCCGTAGTCCGCGACGCGGAAGATCGGCGCGCTCGGGTCGTTGTTGATCGCCACGATGACCCGCGAGCCGACCATGCCGACCAGGTGTTGGATCGCCCCCGAGATCCCGACAGCAACGTAGAGCTGCGGGGTGACCGTCTTGCCGGTCTGGCCGACCTGGAGGGTCCCCGGCCGCCAGCCGGCGTCGGTGACGGCGCGGGAGGCGCCGACCGCTGCGCCAAGCGCGGCGGCAAGCTCCTCGACTAGGCCAAAGTTCTCCGGGGAGCGGAGCCCTCGGCCCCCCGAGACGACGATCGCGGCGTCCGAGAGCGACGGACCCGCCGAGCTCGCTCCCGGCTCGAAACCGGTCCTCCGGAGGGTCGACGCCGGGGCGGCCCCGGAGGGCGGGGACGGCGATGCCTCGAACGACGCGGCCGTTGTGTCGAGCGGAGGGAAGGCGTGAGGCCGGAGCGCGACGATCGCGCGGCCCCCTTCCAGCCGCCGTGTCTCGGTCGCCCTTCCGCCGAAGACCGGACGCCGCACCACGAGCCCTCCGTCCTCCCAGGACGCCTCGGTCACGCCGGCGGCAGCCGCCGCCTCCCACGCCGCCGCAGCGCCGCCGAGGAGATCTCGGCCGAAGCACGTCCCGCCGATCAGCACGACCTCGGCTCCTTCGGCACGTGCCGTCGCGGCGACCAGACTGCCGAGCGCCGACGGAGGGCAGAGGTCCCAGGCGGGCTCCTCGGCCAGACGAGCGGAGCCGGCTCCGACGGCGGCGAGCGCCTCGGCGGCCTTGCGTGCGGAGCTGCCGGCGGCGAGCACGACCAGTCGGCCCTGCGGGCTCGCGAGGGCCTTTCCGAGGCCGGCCGCCTCGAGCGTCGCGGGAGCGGGAACGCCGTCGAGATGCTCGACGACGAGGAGAACCGTGGGGCTCACGGGAAGACCTTCGCCTCCTCCCGGAGCGCCCGGACGAGCTTCTCGGCGGCCTCCTGGGGGCTCCGGTAGTCGAGGAGCTTCGCCCCGGTGCGGGGGGCGGGGAGCGCGAAGGCCGCTCCGAGGCTCCGTGCCGCTGCCTCGAGCGCGGAGGCGGCGTCGAACCGCTCGATCGGCTGCTTACGCGAGCGCAGGATGGCGGGGAGCTTGGCGGTCCTCGGATCGTTCCACGCCTGCTGGAGCCCGACCAACAGCGGCACCGGGGCCTCCCAGAGCTCCGTGCCGCGCTCGACCGTCCGGCGGAAGCGGAAATGCCCCGAGGCGGCGTCGAACCTGAGGTCGGTCACGAACCCGGCGTAGCCGACGCCGAGGAGCTGGGCGAGGGCGCTTCCGACCACGCCTTCCTCGTCGTCGCCCGCCTGCTTGCCGACCAGGAGGAGGTCGAACTTCTTCCCCCGGAGCGCCGCCGCGAGCCCCCGCGCGACCCCCATCGGGTCGGCGAGGGGGCCCGACGGGGCCGCCTCCACGAGCGTCGCCCGATCGCAGCCGAGGGCGAGGGCGGCGCGCAGCACCTCCTCGCATCGGGCGGCCGGCCCCAACGAGAGGACCTGGACGGTCGACGGCGGGTGCGCCTCCTTGAGGAGGAGCGCCTGCTCGATCGCCGATTCGTCGTAGCCGGCAAGGACGAACTTGACCCCGTCGGTCTCCAGGCCCGAGCCGTCCGCGCTCGCGCGCAGCCGGGCCTCGGCCTCGGGAACCGGTTTCACCGCGACGACGATCTCCACGGCCGCCCCGCAGGCTAGGAGTATCCGCGCAGGAGCTCTCGGGCGATGACGGTCCGCTGGATCTCGTTGGCTCCCTCGTAGATCTGGGTGAGCTTGGCGTCCCTGAGGAGCTTCTCGACCGGGTACTCCTTCATGTAGCCGTAGCCGCCGAAGGTCTGGACCGCCTCGTCGGCGACGTGGAGGGCCGCGTCGGAGGCGAAGCACTTCGCGATCGAGGACTCGAGCGTCCCCCTCGCTCCGTGGTCGATCGTCCAGGCGGCGTGCCAGGTGAGGAGACGGGAGGCGTGCACCTGCTGGGCCATGTTCGCGAGCTTGATCTGGATCGCCTGGTGCTGGGCGATCGGCTTGCCGAACGATTCGCGCTTGAGCGCGTAGGCCGCCGCGTGGTCGAGAGCCGCCTGTGCGATCCCGGTGGCCAGCGCCCCGATCGGGGTCCGCGTCTGGTCGAGGGTGCGCATCGCGAGGCCAAAGCCGTCGCCCTCGGCGCCGAGACGGTCGGAGGCCGGGACGCGGACGGAGTCGAAGCGGACCGTGCTGGTCGAGCTCGCACGGTGGCCCATCTTCTCCTCGTCCTTGCCCGTGGTCACCCCCTCCGCATCGCGGGGGACGACGAAGGCACAGATCCCCTTGTGCCGAAGCGCAGGATCCAAGCTCGCGAAGACCGTGTAGAGCGAAGCATGCGGGGCGTTGGTGATGAAGCACTTCTCGCCGTCGAGCACGTAGCCCTGCCCGTCAGCTCGGGCCCGGGTCCGCAGCGCCCCCGCGTCGCTTCCCCCGGACGGCTCGGTGAGGCAGAACGACGCGAGATGGTAGCTGGCGCAGAACGGTGCGAGGAACCGCTGCTTCTGCTCCTCGGTCCCCCCGAGGAGCAGCGGCTCGAGGGCGAGGCAGTTGGCGATGATCGAGGTCGTCATCCCCCCGCAGGCGTAGGCGAGCTCCTCGACCAGCAGGCACTGCTCGAAGAGCGAGAGGCCGCTTCCCCCGAGCTCCGTGGGAACGTTGAGGTTCATGAGGCCGAGCTCGTGGGCCTTGCGATAGATCTCCTCGGGGAACCTCGGCGTTCGGTCGCATTCGGCGGCGTGCGGAGCCATCTCCGTCCGCGCGAACTTGCGGGCCATGTCGCGGAGGCTCTCCGCCTCCGGCGACAGCGAGAAATCGACCATGAGCCGCGAGCGCGGGTGCGACCGGCACGCGCTATATCACGGCTTGGGTCGCGAGCGGCGTGGTCCGACCGAGAACGGCTTCTCCGAGCCGACCCGCACGAGAACACGCGGTCGAAGGCTACGCGCGGCTCGACCGGGACCGCCTCACTCGGGTGGGACTTCCCGAGGTCGTCCTCGCCGAGGGGAAGAGCGTCCGACACCTGGTCGGGATCGTCCGCAGCCTCGCCGAAGCAGGAAGCGGGGCGCTCATCTCCCGCCCGAGCACCGCGCAGCGAAGGGCGCTCTCCCGGCTGCGGTCCGAGGGGGTAGACCTCACCGACCTCGCGGACGGGCGGCTCGTCCGTCTTTCCGGGCCGCTCGGCGTGCGGCTCCGGGGAACGGTCGCTGTGCTGGCGGCGGGAACGAGCGACGTGCCGTGCGCCGAGGAGTCCCGGGCGGTGCTCGAGGCCCTCGGGCTCACGGTCCGGACCGCCTACGACGTGGGGGTCGCCGGCCTCCACCGCTTGACCCGTTCGCTCAAGCAGCTCTCCGGTACCCGTCCGAGGGCCTACCTCGTCTTCGCGGGCAGGGAAGGGGCGCTGCCGACGGTCGTCGCCGGCCTCGTACGGGGCCCTGTGATCGGGGTGCCGACCTCGGTCGGTTACGGACGAGGGGGCCGGGGAGAAGCGGCGCTCAACGCGATGCTCCAGTCGTGCGCCCCTCTCGCGGTGGTCAATATCGATGCGGCGGTGCCGGCGGCGCTTTTCGCCGCGCAGCTGTTCGTGCCTGCGGCCCGCACGCCGAAGCTCGGCCGCCCCGGCCGCTGACGGAAGATCGCGGCCGCACGGGGGTCGGGGGCCGCTTCCGGCACGCCCCGGACAGCTCTCAACGCCTCGTCGACCCTCCCCGGACGGCCCCGGGTCGATTTCGAAGGGCTTTTGAGAGGCTGGGCGAGTTAGAGGGACGTGCCCCGAGGCTCCCTGCTGACCGGAGAGGCCGAAGAGGCTGACCGGGCCGACCGGGACCGGCTGCGCAAGTTGGAGGCAAGGTTCGAGACCCTCCTCCAGCGACGCAAGTCGCTCCTCACCGAGGTTCGCCGCCTGTCCTCCGAGCAGAAGGAGCTCTACGATCGACGCCAGGCTCCTCAGGTGGAGGTCGAGAAGATCCATGCGGAACACGGCCAGCTCGGACGCCGGCTCGTCGAGATCAGGAAGGCCCGGGACGCCGCCCGCAAGGAGGTCGAAGCAGCGGTGGTGCGCCGTCGCGAGCTCCTCCTCACGTTCGACCGCGGCGAGCGCGAGCATCCCGAGCAGATCCGCAAGGAGATAGCCGATCTCGAGCTCCGCCAGCAGACCAAGGCGCTCACCCTCAAGGAGGAGAACGCGCTCATCGCTCACCTGCGTCGTCGGATGGTCGACCTCAAAGAGGCCGAGGGCCGGGTCCAGGTGGTCGCGGAGCACGAGCGCCGACGCAAGGAAGCCGACCAGGCGATCGTCGCAGCGCGCGAGAAGCTCGACCGGCTCGCCGCGGAGATGAGCCGTGCCCGCGTCGAGCGCGACGGAAAGATGACGGCCATCCGCGACCGACTAGCCTCGGCCGGAGGGCTCGTCGCCGAGCTGCGTTCCAAGGCGAAGGCGCGGGAGGACGTGATGCGCGAGGTCGTCGCCGTCGGTCGCGAGCTCGCGGAGGTCGATCGCGAGGGTCGCGAGCTCCTCGCCCGTTCCCGGGCACGACGGTCCGAAGCGGTCCGCACGCTCCGTCAGTACACGCGGCCCCGCGGCTCTCCGCCCGAGGAGGCTCTCGCGAGCGTCGCCGAGGCCCATCTCGAAGAGCTGATGCGACGGGGCAAGGTCACCCTCTAAGGGGAGAGGGCGCGAAGGGCGCCTAGGCCGAGACGATCTGGACAACGGTCATCCGGAAGACGAGCGTCTGGCCGACGACCTCGCGATTGAAGTTCATCGTGTAGGTCCCGTTCGTGTTGACCGCCGAGGCGACGAACTCGTGCGCCCCGCAGACCGTCGCGTTGCCGCTCAGGTTGCCCGTCACGAGGCCCGCGTTGCTGGTCGAGAGCCCGTTGGTGAGCGTGATCGTCGTGCCGTTGATCGCCGTGACGGTCACCGGCCAGCCGGCGTGCGAGGTGAGCTCCCCTACGTGGGGGAAGTAGCCGACCACGACAGTGGTCTGGTTCGAGCTGAGCACCGTGTCGGTCCAGCCGTAGGTCGGGTCGAGGAAGCTCGAGCCGGAGAACGGCCCTACGCCGGGGTAAGCGGTAGAGAACGACTTCGACGGGAGCGTGACGACGTTCGCAAGATGCTCGACCAGCGGCTGGTAGCGAAGACAGCTCGCGTTGAGCGGCCCGTAGCCCTGCGTGTCCGAAAAGGAGACCCAACGGGTCTGGTTCACGGCGAGCCCGAGGAGGCCGCGCCAGAATCCGGGGACGACCCCGACGAAGGTGGTGTTGCCGATCGTGAAGCCGGCTCTCGGGGTCTTAGGAGCGACGTGGACGCCGAGCGGGGTGTACTGGGTGAGGTTGCGCAGAGCAAACTCGAGCGATTTCGGGTACGCGCCGTTGTCGAGCGCCACGGACTTGATCGAGGTGTCGAAGACCCGCCCCTGCTCGGGCCCGCTGCCGAAGAGCCCGATGTAGTTCACCGTCACGTTGTCGCCGACGGCGACCCGCGGGACGGCGGCGGTCACCTTGGGGTGGTTGTGCTCGTAGAGCAGGACCCCGCCGACGCTCGCGGCGACGACCACGACGACGACCAGGAAGGCGAGGAAGGCGTAGGATGGGGCGCTCTGGGCCAACTAGCTCACGCTCCGGTAATGAGGGGTGGGGGTCAGCCGGTCGCCGATCTCGTCACGATCTCGGAGAGACAGGTGTTCCTCATTCCCCCGCGGGCCGAGCCGTCCCCGCATATATAGGCTGACACGGTCGCGCCCGGGCCGCACGGGCCCGCGGGAGCTCCTCTCAGGGGCGTCGGAGCTTCCCTACGATCGGCTCCTCAAGCGCCCCGCTCTCCTCGAGACGGGTGAGCAGCTCCTCGGCACGGGCGCTCGTCCCCCCGCGTTGCGCGACCAGGAGGAGAACCTCCTTGAGGTCGGCGTAGCCGTCGACCGACACCTCGGCGGCGAGGTCGACCAGGTCGAGGAACGCGGACTCCTCGGCCCGATCGGCCGCCGAACGCGTCGGGGGCGCCCCCGGCCCGGGGTCCCGCACGATAGTGACCGAACCCGGAGGTGCCGTCGGGGCGGGCGAGGGGAGCCGCGTGCCGGCGACGCGCTCGACGCCGGCGCGAAGCTCCCGCCGAAACGCCGCGCGGTCGACCTCCGGGTAGCGCTCGAGGGAGGCGTGGGCGGCGCGGACCCAGAGGGACGGGATCCCCTCGGCGCGGAGGGCTTCTTCGTCCGTGGCCGGCTCGTGCTTGAGTCGGTCGAGAAGGTCGAGTCTGTCGAGCGTGTGGCGAAGGATCTCCGCGAGGACCGCGCGCTCGTCGGCTTCGGCGACCGAGCGGATCGCCTCGGCGCGCACCGAGACGTAGGCGACCCCGTCGGCTCCGCGGTAGAGGTGGGTCTTCCCGACGACGATCGCCGGCCGTCCCGCGGAGGCGGCTCGGAGCTGGGCCATCGCCCCCGGCTGGAAGCTGCCCGCGGTGACCGCCACCGCCCCGAGCGGGTCGGAAAGACGCGCGCGCCAGAAGCTCGGGGGATCGGTCCGCCCCACCGGCTCGGCAGGCGAGAGGGTGCCGGCGAGCACGACGCGGTTCGCCCGGGTCCCGAACGGGCTCAGGAGGTAGGTGGCGGCGCGGTCGCCCTCGCCCCGCTCCGCCTCGAGCGAGCTCTCGAGCTCGCGGGTCGTCACCCTCCAGGCCGGCTCCCTCCGGGACATCAGCGAGGCTCCTCGAGCCGCCGCGCGAGCTCCTCGGCAGCCGACGCGAGGTCGACCTCGACCGGTTCGATCGACTCCGGGTCGATGGTCAGGCCGAAGTCGTCTTTGACCGCGGCGCCACGGATCGTGAGGCGTCGTCCGATCACGGCCTCGAGCAGCTCCTGCTCGAAGACCGACGGATCGGGCAGTTCCTGGAGGCGTCGGCGCACCTCCTCGAGCGTGGTTCCCCAGAGCTTCTCGGTCGCCGCCCGCCCCGCCGAGACCGTTGCCCCGCCGGTGCCGTCGTCGACGACCAGCCGTGCCCTGAGGTCGGGGGTCGTGGCGACCTGTCCGTGGACCCGGCAGAGACCCCCGGTGACGATCCGACGGCACGTGCTACAGCGATGGACCAGTCCGCTCGGGGGCAGCAGGCCGACCACCAGCCCCTCGAGCGCGACCATCTCGCCGCCTCCCTCGTCCTCGAGGTCGGCGATCGTCCGGGGACCGGCACGGAGGAGCCCGGCGAGCTCGGGAAGTCCCTCGCCGTCGATGCGAGCAACCGCCGACCGCTCGTCCAGGACGACCGAGCGCCGGCGGCGGAACTCGCGGATGTAGGCGCCCGAGAGACGGACCGCCTCGCCCTCCACGAGGCCAAAGTCGCTCCAGGAGCTGAAGGCGATCTGGCCGGTTCGGTCGGCGAGCACTCCTTCGTGGACGACCCTGCGCTCCTCGCCGACGCTCACGGCCTTCTCGGCCACGCGGACGACCCGTGCCTCGAGCCGGAACCCCTCGTCCAGCGTCTTGAGCTCGGCGATGGTGCGAAGCGGGATCTCGTCGGAATCGACCCGGGGAAGCTCGGCCGGGCCGGCCGGCCCCACGCGAGTCTTCCAGGTGAAGACGAGCTCGGTCCTCCCTCGGAAGACCCGCGTGTCGGCGCCGACGACCCGGAGGATGGCGCCGCGCTCGATGCCCTCGCGGGGCGGGTCCCACCAGGTGAACCGGACACCGGCCGTCCCGTCGCTGAGCACTCCCGAGAGGAGGGGAAGGCGGCCGCCGTCCGACCGGCGGACGACCTCCCGTCGCTGGAGCAGGACGATCCGTCCGACCACGTGCACCGGCGGGGTCTGGCCGGCAAGGTCGCGCAGACGGATCTCGGGGAGTTCGGAAAGGCCCGCGTCGGACGGCACGGTTCGTTCGACCCAGACTGAGGGTGAGCCCGATATAGCCGTGCCCTCGGCCACGGTGGATGAACTGCCGGCGGAGGGGACGGGAGCGATCTCTACGGTCCCGGCCCGCCTTCCTCCGGACAACGCTTTTCTGCTAGGGAGAGTGGGCGGGGGCGAACGACGGTGAAGTTCTCGCAGAGGTTCGACCGCATCCTTCGGGCGAGGGATTCGCTCCTCTGCGTCGGGCTCGACCCGGACCCGGCCTCGATGCCGAGGTCGCTGCGTCGCCTCTCTCCCCGCGTCCAGCTCGAGAGGTTCCTGGGAGGGATCGTCCCGGCGACGATGCCCCACTGCGCGGCGTTCAAGATGCAGCTTGGCTCCTACCTCCAGTACGGCCCGGAGGGGTTCGCCGCCCTCGGGCGCTGGACCCGGCGGATCGGGAGCCAGCGGGTCCGCATCCTCGACCTCAAGGCGAACGACATCCCCAACACGATGCGGATGGTCCGGGACGGGGCGTTCCGCGCCTTCGGCTTCGACGCGATCACCGTCACCCCGTGGAACGGTTGGGAGACGTTCGAGCCGTTCTTCGACGAGCCGTCGCACGGGATCTTCGTCGTAGCGCATTCCTCCAACCCGGGCTCGTCGGACTTCCAGGAGATCCCCACTCCCCGCGGCCCGCTCTGGCTCGCGGTGGTCGGCGAGGTACGGCGGCTCGCGCACGCGCACGGCAACGCGGGGGTCGTCCTCGGAGCGACGTTCTCCGACGCGCTCCGGGAGGCCCGCTCCGCCCTGGGCAACGGCGTCCCGATCCTCGTGCCGGGGGTCGGGGCCCAGGGCGGTTCGCTCGCCACGACGGTCCGCGAAGGGGTCGATGCCCACGGGCGCGGCCTCTTGGTCAACGCCTCGCGCAGCATCCTCTACGCCTCGAGCGGGCCGGACTGGAAGCGGGCCGCTGGCAAGGAGGCCGAGCGGCTCAAGGTCCAGATCAACCAGCTGCGATCAGGTCTTCGTAGAGCCGGAGCAGCTGGCCGGTGACCGTCCTCAGTCCGTAGCGCGCCTCGGCCCTCTGCCGCGCCGCGGCACCCATCGTCCTCGCGAGCTGCCGGTCGTCGAGGAGGATGCCGACCTTGCGCGCGAGGTCCGACGCCAAGAGCGGCTCGACCAGGAGGCCCTCCTTGCCGTCCTCGATGACCTCGCGGACCCCCGGGACGTCCGAGATGACGACCGGGAGCCCCGAAGCCATCGCCTCCGCCACCGCGAGGCCGAAGCCTTCCAGCCGGTTCTGCGACGGGAAGGCGAAGACGTCCGCGAGGGCGAGGTGGCGCGGGAGCTCCTCGTCGGAGACCCTAGGACAGAAGCGGACGCGCTCCTCGACCCCCACACGGCGCGCCAGCCCCACCAGGTCGACCAGCCGGGGTCCTGAGCCGACGATGAGCAGCGCGACGTCCGAGGGGAGCTCGCGCAGCGCCTGGAGGAGGACGTCCACGCCCTTGTGCGGGACGAGCCGACCGGTGAACGCGACCACCCGGCGCCCCTCGAGCCGGAGGGCACGGCGCAGACCCGAGGCATCGACCCCCGGCCGGAACCGGTCGAGGTCGACCACGGACGGGATGATCTCGAGCTCCCGCCCCCGGAGCATCGCGGAGGTCGTTCCGTAGCTGCGCGTGTGCACCACGATCCGGTCGACGCGGGCGAGCGTCGGAGGGAGGAACGCCCGCTCGTAGGTCGTGGCGATGAGCCGCCCGAGCCCGCCGGTGAGGAAGAGGTCGCAGTGGTAGGTGAGCACGACCGGGGCCTTCGTGGCGGCGAGGGCCTGGGTCGCGAAGAAGGCGGTGAGCGGAGGCGGGTAGTGGAGATGGATCACGTCGGCGGCGAGCTCGCGTACGACACGTCCGACCCCGATGTCGATGGGCGTGTTGAACAGGACGCCCAGCGTTCGGCTCCTGAGGACGCGGAAGCCGTCCATCTCGCTTTCGCGGGGGAGGTGGCGGTCGTAGCGGGAGGTGACGACGGTGACCTCGTGACCGTCGCGGGCGAACTGGCGGGCGAGGGTGCGGACGTAGGACTCCACGCCGCCGGCGTGGGGGTGGAAGAACGGAGCGACTTGGACGATCCGCACGCTCGTGGTTCGTGTCGGGCTCTTCGGGGGCGGCCGGCCCTTTCGCAGCTACGCAGGGCTCGGGGCAGGGCGGCTCCGGGCGGGGCCGGCCGACTCCCGTCCTTGCAGGAGAGCCTCCGGGGGGATCTGTCCGATCTCCAGGCCGGGCATGAGCTTGCCGAGGTCGGTGGACACGCGGGCGAGGACCTCGGGCTCGTTGAAGTGGAACGCTGCCTCCACGATCGCCCGGGCGATCCGTTGCGGGTGTTCCGCCTTGAAGATCCCGCTGCCGACGAAGACGCCGTCGACGCCGAGCAGGCGGACGAGGGCGGCGTCCGCAGGCGTGGCAACGCCTCCCGCGGCAAAGTTGACGACCGGAAGTCTCCCGAGCGAACGGACCTCCTCCACGAGCGCCACGGGGACCCGCTCGGCCCGCGCCCAGGCGACGCGCTCCTCCTTGGAGATGGTGCGCAGCAGCTCGATCTCGCGCGAGGTCTGGCGGATGTGACGGACCGCCTCGACCACGTTGCCGGTCCCGGCCTCGCCCTTGGTCCGGATCATCGCAGCCCCCTCCTCGATCCGCCGGAGCGCCTCGCCGAGGTTGCGTGCCCCGCAGACGAACGGGACCTTGAAGCCCTTCTTCGCGACGTGCTCGAACGGGTCGGCGGGCGTGAGAACCTCCGACTCGTCGACCATGTCGACGCCGAGCGACTCGAGGATGCGCGCCTCGGCCGTGTGGCCGATGCGGCACTTGGCCATCACCGGGATCGACACGCGCTCTCGGATCTCGCGGATCTTCGCCGGGTCGGCCATGCGGGCGACGCCGCCGGCCGCGCGGATGTCCGCCGGGACCCGCTCGAGGGCCATCACGGCCACCGCGCCGGCCTCCTCGGCGATCGCCGCCTGGTCGGCCGTGGTCACGTCCAGGATGACCCCGCCTTGCTGCATGCGCGCGAAGCCGCGCTTCAGCAGCTCGGTCCCGAAGCGGAGCTTCTCCACAGGATCCGACATCGTCTCGTGGCAGGAGGCAGTGGGCTATAACGGAGCGGCCCCCCACCTGCTTCCCCGGCGAGGAAGCGACCGGTTCCGGGGGCACTCTCGCAAACGGTAAAGCCCCGCGCGCCTACGCTCCACCGCAGGGGGAGCTGGGCACCGGCTGAGAGGACGGGGAGGACCCCGTCGACCCCACGAACCTGCACGGGATAATGCCCGCGAAGGGAACGCGATGGACGCGTTAGCGCACCGGCTCGTGCCGCGGTCGGACCGATGACCGTGGCCGCCCCCCCCGCTCTCCCTCCCCCGCGGCTGCGCCGGCCCGGCCGATGGGGCCGAGGACTCGTGGCGATCGCGGTTGTCGTCACGGTCGGGCTCGCCGGCGCGGGGACCTACGTCTATCTCACCAACCTGTTCGGGGGGACCACGCTCGTGGTCTACACCTACCCGAGCCTCCTCGGAGGCGCCGACTGCGGCAACGCGAGCGCGTTCCGGACCGTCTTCGGGGAATTCGCGGATGCCCACCACGTCCGAGTCGTCGTCGAGTGCCCGCCGGGAACCCTTTACTCGAGCCTTCTGAGGCAGCGGAACGCCCCGGTCGCCGACCTGGTCATCGGGCTCGACGAGATCACGGCGCCGCAGGCGGAGGCGGCGCACCTCCTTGTCCCGTACGCGCCGCCGCGTCTCGCCGACGTCCCTTCCTACCTCGTGGCGCAGCTCTCCCCCGACCACGGCGTGGTCCCGTACGAGTACGGCTACCTGGCGATCGATTACAACTACTCGTTCTACAACCTCACCCGGGGCGCGGTCGCCCACGCGAGCCTTTCGGAGTTCGTGAACAACTCGAGCTGGGCGCGGTCGCTCGTCGTAGAGAACCCGACCCTCGACATCACCGGCGAGGAGTTCCTCCTCTGGCAGATCGAGTTCTACACGCACGTCCTCCACGAGAACTGGACCGGGTTCTGGACACGGGCCGGCGTCGGGCTCCCCCACGTCGCGCCGGACTGGGGAACGGCGTTCCAGGAGTTCTCGAACAACACCTACCCCCTGGCGGTGAGCTACTCGACCGATCCGGCGTACGCCGCCTTCTACCACCTGGCCCGCAGCTTCAACGCCACGGGCAGCTGGCACGACGGGCTCCAGTACAGCTGGAGGACGATCTACGGGATCGGGATCGTCAACGGGAGCCGTCACCTCTCCCTCGACGAGCAGTTCGTCAACTGGTTCCTCTCGGGGACCGTGCAGTCGTTGTTGCCCACCAACGAGTGGGAGTACCCGGCGAACCAGACGGTCGGGGTGCCCTCGGCCTACTTTGACTCCGCGATCCCGCCGACCGAGCTGGTCGCCCTCAACAACCTCACCACGCCCTCGGCCGTCGACGCGTCGCTGCCCGGCTGGCTTACCACCTGGTCGTCGCTCACCTCATGAGACCGAGCCGGGGACTCTCCCTCGAGAGGATCGTCCTTCTCCTCGTCGTCGGCTTCGTCGGCGCCTTCGCCCTCGCCCCGGCGGGCTACCTGTTCGCCGTCTCGCTCCACGACGGCGGCGGGATAGCCGGGGTCGCCGCGGTGCTCGCCGAAACGGGGACGCGCGCGTCGATCGGCCAGTCGCTCCTCCAGGGGACCCTCTCCGCCCTCGTCGGCATGGCCCTCGGCTACCCGGCAGGCGTCTTCCTCGGGCGCTACCGCTGGCGGGGCGACACGTGGGTGCGCTCGCTCTTGCTCGTGCCGTTCCTCCTCCCGAGCCTGGTCGTGGTCGTCGGGCTCGGCGAGCTCTTCGGGCGGAGCGGTTTTCTCGGGGACCCGCTCGCTGCGCTGCGCTTCCTGGCCTCGGGCCTTCCCGGCATCGTCGCGACCAACCTCCTGTTCAACGTCCCGGTGATCGTGTTGTTCACGGCCTCGGGGTGCGAGGCGTCGTCCGTCGAGCTCGAGGAATCGGTCGCCGCGCTCGGCGGGGGTCCCCTGCGTGCCTACCGCGAATGCTGGGCGGGGCCGTCCTGGACCGGCGCGGCGTGCGGAGGCCTCCTCACCTTCGTCTTCTCGGCGCTTTCCTTCGCGCCTCCGCTCCTCCTTTGCCGCGCCGGCTGCGCGACGGTCGAGGTGCGGGTCTGGCAGCTGGCCGCCGGCAGCGAGCTCGACCCCGCTGCCGCAGGTCTCCTCTCGCTGGTGCTCGTGGTCGGCTTCCTCGCCCCGGCGCTCGCCTACCTCCTCCTCGCCCGCCGGCTCTCCGCCTCGGCCGCGGCCGTTCCCGCGCCACGACGTCGGCCGGTGCCGTGGAGGAGCCCTGCGGCCTGGGGCCTCGCCGCGGCGATGGGGCTCGTCCTGGCCACGGAGACGAGCCTCCTCGCCGTGGTGGTGCTCCGCTCCCTCCTCGCCCCCAATACCAGCGGCTTCGGGGTCGGCTGGTCGCTCCTCTTCGCGTCGCGCACCGCCGATCGCCTCGGCATCACGGTGGGCCATCTTCTCCTCAACACGGTCGGCTTCGCGGCCCTCGCGGCGGTCGTCGGCCTCCTGGTCGCGCTCGCGAGCGCCTTTGTCGGGGCCCGCCGGCCGGGCGCCTCGCTCGCCCTCGGCCTGGTCGTCTTCGTCCCGGTCCTCCTCTCGCCGATCGTCCTCGCCTTCGCTCTCAGCGCGTTCTGGGGTCCGCTTCTCGGCGGGGAGCCGAACGTCTGGCTGCTCATCGTGCTGAGCCAGGGGCTGCTCGGCCTGCCGTTGGCGCTCCAGAGCCTCGAGCTGCCTCTCGCCGCCTTACCGGCCTCGGTCCGCGAGTCGGCCCAGACGCTCGGAGCGTCCAGCTGGGGGGCGTTCGTGGACGCCGAGCTGCCGCGCCTCTCCCGGGGCGTCGAGACCGCGGCGCTCTTCTCCCTCGCGCTCGGTCTCGGCGAGTTTACGGCGACCTACTTCCTCGTGACCCCGCAGTTCACCACCCTGTCGGTGGCGGTCTACGCGTTCCAGCAGCGGGGTCTCTTCGCGGCGTCGGCTCCCGCCGCGGCGCTCCTCCTGCTGCTGAGCCTGGCCGTCTACGCCACGACCGTGGCAGGAGCCCGCCGTGCCTCTCGCTAGCCCGTTGCTCGAGCTCGACCGGGTCTCCGTCGCGTGGGACGCTGTCGAGGTCGTCCACTCGGTGAGCCTCACCGTGGCCGAGGGCGAGCTGCTCACGCTGCTCGGGCCGAACGGGAGCGGCAAGACCACGCTCCTTCGCGCGATCGCCGGTTTCGAGCCGCCGAGCTCCGGGGCGGTCCGCCTGAAAGGCGCCTCGCTCGAGGGAGTCGCTCCCCACCGTCGGTCGATCGGCCTGCTGTTCCAGGACCCGGCGCTCTTTCCGCATCGGAGCGTCTACGAGAACATCGCCTACGCCCCGCTCCTCGCGCGAAAGCCGATTGGCACGGTCCGTGACGAGGTGGCGGACCTTTCCCGTCTCCTCGGCCTCGAAAGGCTCCTCGACCGGGCGCCGGACCAGCTCTCGGGAGGGGAGCGGCAGAGGGTCGCCCTCGCCCGGACGCTCGCGGCGCGCCCGAGCCTGGTCCTCTTGGACGAGCCGTTCGCGTCGGTCGACTACGAGGTGAGGGGTCTCCTTAACGCCGAGTTCCGACGCGCGCTGGCCGCGCGGGGGACCGCAGCGATCCACGTGACGCACGACCGGGAGGAGGGCCTTTTCCTCGGCGATCGCGTGGCGCTCCTGTTCGACGGGAGCCTCGAGGCCCTCGGGGAGCCGGCGGAGGTGTTCGCCCACCCGCCGAGCGCGCGAGTGGCGCGGTTCCTGGGCTACAACGTCCTTCCGAGCGCCTCCGGTGCGATCGCGGTCCTCCCCGAGGAGCTCGGGGTCGTGGCGGCGGAGGCGGCGGAGCTGGGCGCGCCGGGGACCTACACGGTCCTTTCCTCCGGGACGGTCGGCCGCGGGTTCCGAGCGCTCCTCGGGAGCAGCACCGGCGAGAGGGCCGAGGTCCGCTCGCCGACCCCTCTCCCGCGGGCCGCCTGCTACCGCCTCCGCTGGGAGCGCTCGGTCCGTCTTCCCTCCACGGAGGGGCTATCGGCCACTCCGCAGAGCCCAAGAGGGGCCGCACCCTAGAGCGGCCGTGTCCGACTTCGACATGAGTTCCGTCCGCGAGTCGCTGCCCCTGGGAGATGGTCGCGCGACGATCTATCGGGTCGACCGACTTGCGGGCGTCGAAAGCTCCCGCTACGCCCGACGTCCTCGCACGGTCCGAATTCTCCTCGAGAACGTGCTGCGCCACGCCCACGGCGCTGCGGTGCCGGACGGGCTCGTGGCCGTGGCCAACGGGGAGAGCACGGCCCGTGCGGCGGAACTCGCCTACTACCCCGAGCGGGTCCTCCTGCAGGACTTCACCGGCGTGCCGGTCCTCGTCGACCTCGCCACGCTGCGCTCCTCGGCCCAGCGCCGGGGGGCGGATGCCTCGCGGATCGACCCGGTGGTGCCGGTGGATCTCGTGGTCGACCACTCGGTCCAGGTCGACAGCTACGGCTCGGCCCGCTCGCTCCAGATCAACCTCGACCGGGAGTACGAGCGCAACGCCGAGCGCTATCGGCTGCTTCGGTGGGCCAAGGAGGCGTTCGGCAAGGTCCGCATCGTCCCGCCGGGCAACGGCATCTGCCACCAGGTGAACCTCGAGTACCTCGCGAGCGTCGTCACGCTGCGCGACGGGCCGGACGGACCCGTCGCCTTCCCCGACACCTTGGTCGGCACCGATTCGCACACCACGATGGTGAACGGGC
Organism: Thermoplasmata archaeon; assembly: GCA_021817605.1. GTDB lineage: Archaea > Thermoplasmatota > Thermoplasmata > Lutacidiplasmatales > UBA184 > Lutacidiplasma. The sequence continues at coordinate 63,610 of JAKAUN010000006.1, forward strand.
TCTCCGTCCTCGGCTGGGGGGTCGGGGGCATCGAGGCCGAAGCGGTCCTCCTCGGCGAGCCGTATTTCCTCGATCGACCCAAGGTCGTCGGGGTCGAGCTCGTCGGCACGCTGCCCGCGGGGACGACCGCCACCGACCTCGTCCTCACCGTCACCCGACGGCTGCGGGAGAAGGGCGTGGTCGATCGCTTCGTCGAGTTTTACGGTCCCGGGCTTCGCTCGCTGAGCGTCCCGGACCGGGCGACGGTCTCGAACATGTGCCCGGAGTACGGGGCGACCTCGGCCCTGTTCCCCATTGACGAATCCACGATCGCGTACCTTCGGGCGAGCGGACGCGACGAGGCGACCGTCCGCCGGGTCGAGGCCTACGCACGGGCCACCGGCCTATGGGGGACGCCGGCCCCGGGGAGCCTCGACTTCGACGACCATCTGACCGTCGACCTTGCCGGCGTCGTCCCCACGATCGCCGGGCCGCGCAACCCCGAGGAGAGCGTTCCCCTTTCGGGAGCCCCCGCGTCGTTCCGCAAGGCGCTCGAGAGCTACCGCACGACGCACCCGAAGCCGGCGAACGGCTCGGGTCCCAGCTACCCGGCCGACGACCCGCTTCGCCCGTTCGACGGGGAGCTCGGCCGTCCTGTCGCCCCGTCCCGTGGCACCGTGTCGCTCGAGGACGGCGCCGTCGTGATCGCCGCGATCACCAGCTGCACGAACACCTCCAACCCTTCCGTGATGGTCGGCGCCGGACTCCTCGCGCAGAAGGCCGGCGCGCTCGGGCTCACGGTCCCTCGTCACGTCAAGACCTCGCTCGCCCCCGGCTCGAAGGTCGTCACCGACTACCTCGGGCGTGTCGACCTTCTCCGCCCCCTCTCCGCGCTCGGCTTCGACCTGGTCGGCTACGGTTGCACCACCTGCATCGGCAACTCCGGTCCCCTCCCCCCCGAGGTCGACCGAGCCGTGCGCGAGAACGACCTGTTCGTCGCCGCGGTGCTGAGCGGCAACCGCAACTTCGAGGCGAGGATCCACAACGAGGTTCGGGCGAACTATCTCGCCTCGCCGATGCTGGTCGTCGCCTACGCCCTCGCCGGGCGGATGGACATCGATCTCACGCGCGAGCCGCTGGGCCGGCGGGCGGACGGCACCCCGGTGCTCCTTTCCGAGATCTGGCCCTCCGCCGAGGAGATCGCCCGCACGGTGCGCGCGGCGCTCGAGCCGTCGATGTTCCGGGAGACGTACCGCGCCATCGAGGTCGGCGACGCGCACTGGGAGGCGCTGGACGCGCCGAAGGGCCCGCTCTACCCGTGGGAGGCCGCCTCGACCTATCTGGCCGAGGCGCCGTTCCTCGAACTTCCCGCTCCGTGGCTCCCCCAGGACGGCCTCCTCGCCCGCGACGCGAGGGCGCTCCTCGTCCTCGGCGACAAGGTCTCGACCGACCATATCTCGCCCGCCGGCGAGATCGCCGAGGGCACGCCGGCGGCGACCTACCTCGAGGCCCACGGGGTCCCCGCGCGGGAGTTCAACACCTACGGCTCGCGCCGCGGCCACCACGAGGTCCTTCTCCGCGGGACGTTCGCGAACGTTAGGCTCCGCAACGAGCTCGTCGCCCCGAGGGAGGGCGGCTACACCGTCCATCTCCCGTCGCGGGAGAGCATGACGGTCTTCGACGCGGCCGAACGCTACCGCGCCGAGAAGGTCCCGCTTGTCGTCCTCGCCGGGAAGAGCTACGGCCAGGGCAGCTCGCGGGACTGGGCGGCGAAGGGTCCGCGGCTCCTCGGCGTCGGGGCGGTGATCGCCGAGAGCTACGAGCGGATCCACCGCTCGAACCTGGTGGAGATGGGGGTCCTTCCCCTCACCTTCCCGGCCGGCCGGGGGTGGAAGGCGCTCGGCCTCACCGGCACGGAGAGCTTCACCCTCGGGCTTGCGGACGGCGTCTCGCTCGGCCCCGGCGCGGAGGTCCGGGTGCGAGCGGAGGCCTCCGACGGTCGCACCACCGAGTTCCTGACGAGCTGCCGGCTCGGCTCCGCGGTCGAGCTCGCCCACTACCGCTCCGGCGGGATACTTCCCTACGTCATGGACCACCGGTTCCGGCGGTAGCTCACGGCCGGGGCGCGGGACGATCGGGCGGACGCGATGATACGGGTCTGCATCAATTCCCAGACCCCTCCGCTACGTCCGCTCCGAGGCGCCGGCCGGTCCGGCACCCTCTGGCGCTCCGGGGTCGACTACGAGCCCAATGTCGGCGGCGTGGTGCCGATGATGCGTGCGCTGCTGCGAGCGAGCGTCGGACGCTGGATCGCGCCGCACCCGCGCTGGGTGGCCCTCGGCGGCCCCGGCCTGCCTCCTCTCGTACGGACCGACGACGGCTTCCTCCTCGAGACGTTCTCGCTCGAGGGGTCCGCGCGCGCGCGCTACTCCGACTTCAAGGAGGCGATCTGGCGCTCGTTCCACGGACCGAGCACCTTTCGCTTCCCGATGGAATCGTACCCGGCCTTTGTCGAGTACAGCTGCCGCGCCGCCTCGCGCCTCCTCGACCACCTCGAGAGCTACGACCTGTTCTACGTGAACGACTTCCAGCAGCTCCTGGTCGGAGGCCTCATCGGCTCGGCGGCGCCGGCGCTGCTTCGCTGGCACATCCCGGTCGATCTCCAGGGGTATCCGGAGCCGGTGCGGCGTTTCTTCGTCAAAGCGATGGAGGGGTTCGACGCCATCGTCGTGAGCACCCGCGCCGGCCTCGAGGAGCTCATCCGTTCCGGCTTCCAGGGACGCGCCTTCCAGGTCTACCCGTACCTCGACCCTACCGCCCAGCGGACCGCCTCCCCCTCGGAGGTCTCGGCGTTCCGTGCGCGCTACGGGCTCCCCGAGCGCTCGCCGATCGTCCTGTCCGTCGCGCGGATGGACCCGGTGAAGCGCCACGACCTCCTCCTTGCCGCCTTCGCCCAGGTGCGCCGCCGGCACCCGAGCGCCCGTCTCGTGCTCGCCGGTGGGGCGAGCTTCTCCACGCAGAGCCTCTCGGGCCGGGACGCGCCCTCCAAGGCCGAGAGGTGGGAGCGCGAGCTGCGCCAGGAGATCCGCTCGCGGGGGCTCGAGGGATCGGTCGTCCTCCCAGGGAGCCTGACCGAACCCGAGCTCCAGGCCGTTTACACCTCGGCGCAGGTGTTCGTGCATCCTGCCCCGTGGGAGGGATTCGGCCTGGTCGCTGTCGAGGCCTGGTGCCATAAGCTGCCCGTGGTCGTGAGCGACGGCGCGGGGGTCTCCGAGTTGGTCGACGACGACGTCAACGGCTACACCTACCCCGCGGGTTCGGTATCGGCCATGGGACAGCGGATCTCCCAGTTGCTCTCCCGACCGGAGGAAGCGCTGCGGATGGGCGAGGTGGGAGCCCTCTCGGCACGACGCTGCTTTGTCGGCCCGGCCGCCGCCCGGCTGCGGGATATCTTCGAGCGGACGATCGAGCTCTACGACCAGGCCGGCCTGCGCGTGCCCGTCCCGCCCGGAGGGCTCGCGTGAGTCTCCGCAGCACCTTCGGAGCCGGCGCCGGGCGTCCGGGACCCGAGCCGAGCGCGCTGAGCTCGGATGCCTGGTACACGCTCATCTACCTCGCGCCGGCACGACGGCAGGAGCTTCACCGGGCACGCCGTCGCGTCTGGCTTGCGCCCCTCCTCCGGGCGGGCCTCGGCCGCCCCGAGGCGGTCGGCCTGCTCGAGCGCCTCGACGCCTGGAAGCGTGCCTGCGAGTCGCGGGGGAGGACGCCCACCCTTCCCGAGCAGGTCGCCTGGCTCGCCGGGCGCGCGGGTCGGCCCCTCCCCGACGACGGGATCTACGCGGAGCTCGACCAGGTGCTCCTACGCTCGGGCGTCCGACCGGCTCCCGACGCCGCCCGGGTGCTCCGCACCCTCTCCGACCGCGGGGTACGGCTCGCCGTCGTCTCCAACGTTACCAACGAGAGCCCCACGGCCGCGCGAACGGTCCTCGACCGAGCGGGACTCCTGCCGCTCTTCGAGACGGTCTACCTCTCCTCCGAGCATCCGTGGTCGAAGCCACGCCCCGAGCCGTTCTGCCAGGTCGCAGGGTTCCTCGGCGTGTCCCCGCGCTCGATGGTCCATGTCGGCGATCTCACCTACGACCTCCGCGGAGCGCATCGGGCCGGAGCCGCGGCCGTCCTGTTCACCGGCTACGCCCGCTGGAACCGCTTCCTTCCCGGGGCTCCTCCCGCGTCCTTGCGCCGCCGCGTCCCTTCGGCCTCACGCTGGACGGAGGTCCTGGCCCAATGGCCGTTCGCCCCTTCCCGGGGGTCTTGAGCGGGCGTCGGTCGGGCCGGCCCACGCCTCCTTGCTTGGGGCAGCGAGCCGTCGGGCGGACCGTCCCCGCCGAAGCGACGGCGGGAGGGCACCCACCTCGGTAACCGTTTCCGAACGGACAGAACGTTCTTAGACCTCATCCAGGTCGTCTCGGCGAAATGCTCGCACCGCGAAGGTGGAAGCTAGGTCTGTGGATCACGCCAATCGTACTGGTGGTCTGCGCCCTGATGGTGCTGCCGGCCGGCGCGCTCACGAGCGCGCACGGGACGAGGAGTCCCTCGGGAGCTGCCCCGACCGTCACGCCGGCCTCGGGTGCCGCCAGCCCGTCGGCCTTGGAGACGCGCTACGCCTCGCTGGGCGCGCCGCCGCCCGGCGCGACAACGCTCTCGAGGCAGAGCGTCGGACTGGGAGCTCCCGGGACCCGCCTCGTGCCTTCGATCTCCGGTGCGCCTGGCCTTTCCCGCCTCGCGTCGAGCCTTCCGCTCTCCAACGTCTCCCCCTCCCTGACGTCCTCCGCCTCCGCTGCCCAGCAAGTGCTGGGCCTGGTCCGCTCGGGCTCCCTCCCGGCGAACGTGGCCTACCTTCCCAGCAGCCGCCTCTTCCCCGGGGCCCTCTCGAGCCCGTCGCAGGTGGTGAGCCCTAGCTACAACCGCACTCCGGCTCCGATGGGACTTGCCGACCTCGGCCTGCGGGCGAGCGGTGCCTACGCGGTCTACACCCCGGAGGTCCAGGGCTCCGTCACGCTCGTCGGCTACAACGCGAGCGGCGGGTCGCTCTACGAGGACACGGGGGGCCTGTTCGCGGGTCGCAGCCCGAACGCCGCGCTCACCCCCTGGCAGTCCGGTCTCCAGCTCAACACGGTCGTCACCAACGTCTCCGATCCTACCTCGAACACGGGCGTGTTCTGGACCCAGAACGTGCTCGACGTCTCCGGCTCGACCCTTCAGTTCATCGACAACATCTGGAACTTCTCGAGCCCCGGGGCCCGCCTCGGCAACGGAACGATCTCGAGCGGGAACGGGACCGTGGCTCAGGGTCTCTTCTACTACGACTACGGCCCCTCGATCCCTCTCTCGTTCCCGGTCTCGATCGACCTCTACAACACGGTCGCGAACGTCTTGGGCCGGACGACGGTCTCTTTCGGCTACACGATCACGGAGGGCGCCACTGTCTACCAGGGCATCTACGACACGGTCGCGTTCACCTCGGACCCCTCGCTTCCGCTGCTCGCGCCCTCCAACCTCATCGACGGCAAGGCGTTCACTCCTGCGGGGGCCCTCTACGATGCCGAGCTCGTCCTCGGTGGCCCCGGGGCCGGCTCGAACGCGGTGGTCCAGTCGCTCAACGGAACGATGTCGCTGCGCTACCGCAACGCGACGGGCTGGTTACCTTCGCCCGCGGCCTACTCCTACGGCGCGGACACCGGCGAGACGGCGATCGGAGTGGCAGGAACGTGGGCGGCGACCGGTGTCGAGCACGTCCTTCAGGGACCCTCGATGACCTACGGCCTCTGGAACACGACCGCCGGCGTCCCGGCGGGTCACATCAATGTCAACCTTGTCCTTCAGCCGATCTACGGCCTCGTCTTCATCGGGCCCCCGTCTACCAACGACTACAACCTCTCCTGGGCGCCGACGACCGCCGGCGGTCAGCTCGTCACCGAGCTCCCCCCGCTGCCGACCTACGATCTGACCGCCTTCGCGGACGGGTTCGACCAGACCAACCAGACCCTCACGGGCAACACGATCGGCTCTCTTTCCCTGGCCAGCTCGCTCTCGCCGGTGTGGAACGCGCCGATCTACATGAACGGCAACGCCCAGGCCGCCGCACTAGGGGCCGACACCGGGACCTGGAGCGGCACCGGTCCGATCAGCTTCTCGCACTTCGAGGTCGATGTCAACCTCACCTTCAACCAGCTCAACGACTACGGCTACCCCGAGTTCGACCTCTTCTGGGCCAACGGGGTTTCGAGCTACGCGCTGAGCGTCGACAACGTTTCCCAGGGACCGGACGTGCACCTCTTCCCCGCTCCGTTCACCATCTACTACACCGTCTACCACGAGTACGGGCGGCAGAGGACCCTCCCCAACCTCGGCGATCAGTTCGCGGTCTGGGGCGGGGTCAACGACGTGTTCTCCAACCTCTCCCTGGTGGGCATCGCGCCCACCCCCAACTCGACGCCTCTCGGGGGCGCCGTCTCCCTCTGGCACTCGGCAGGGGTCCGGGTGACCGACGTGACGGCGACCAACGACACCTTCGGGGTTTGGGCGGCGAGCTCGGACGGCCTCGTGATGACCGACTCGTCCGTCGACCTCGGGTTCAGCGTCCTCGCGCTCGCCGACAGCTCGAATGCTCTCGTGACGAATCTCTCGGCGGTGGGTTCCTTGGCGGCCGTCTTTGCCATGGGCGGCTCGGCCAACCACTTTGTCGGCCTGAACGCGGACTCCGGCTTCACCGGCCTCTACGACCTCTCCTCGAACTCTTCGACCGTGAACTACCTGAACGCGAGCTACGGGGCGAAGGGGGCCTATCTCGCGAACACCTCGGGGGTCGAGATCACGAACTCTCGGCTCACCGGGTCTTCGACCATCGGTGTCTTGGCCGTGAATTCCGACCGGGTCCTCGTCCAAGACCTCGTGGCGAACAACGGCTCGACCGGCGCGGTACTGTTGGGTGGCAACTACAGCACGACCACCCAGATCCTCGCCAACGACTACTCGACCGGCGTCTTGGTGGTCTTCGCCAACAACACGACGGTACGTGGGGTCTCCGCCTTGAACGGTTCCAGGTCGACGCTCCTTTTCGGAGCCAACTACACCTCGTTGAGCTCGGTCTCCGCGAGGAACTTGTCGACCGGACTCCTTGCCCAGGGCAGCAACCACACGTCGGTGAGCGGTCTCACGGCAGCTCTCTCCTCGGCGGGGGCCCTCGGCTCGGAGCTCAGCTTCACCAGCTTTGACGGCGTCACAGTCTCCCTCGGCTCCGACGGGGTGTTGCTGGCCCACGCCGTCAATACGACGGTCACGAACCTCCTCGCCAACGATTCCACCGGCTTCGAGGCCTCCGTGAGCAATAACACGTCGGTCTCCTCGGTCACGGCGGAGAACTTCTCGATCGGCGTCGAGCTCCTCGGCTCCCTACGAGGTACGGTGAGCGGCGTGACGGCGAACGGGAGCGAGGGCGTCGCCGCCGTCGGCAGCAGCGACATCTCCGTCAGCGAGGTCCGCGCGACCAACCAGAGCCTCGCGGTGCTCGGTGTCGGGGACGAAAGCTGCTGGGTCAACGCGACGAGCGCTACCACGGGTTCGATGGCGGTCGACCTCGTGAGCACGGACGCGGTCCATGTCGTTGGCGTCAGTGCGACGGCCGCGGTCTCGGGAGGCGCGAGCTACAACTACGTCGGGCTGCCGCCGGTCGTGGCGACCGTCCGGACGACCTCGACGACCCTCTCGTCGATCCGCTCCACAGGCTACCCGGTCGCGCTCGTCGACGTGGACTCGGTGGATCTCGCGGTCCAGACGCTCAACGCGAGCTGGGGGGAGTATGGCCTCCGCCTCAACGGGACCTACGGCGGGCTCTTCTCGGGGATCGCGGCCTACCACGACGGCGTCGGTCTCCTGATGAACGACAACGCCGGGGCCAACGTGGTCAGCATGAGTTCGTTCGTCGACTGCACGAGCTTTGGCGTGATGATCGCCTCGGGGTCGGGCAATCTCGTCTACGACAACAGCTTCGTCGGCAACAACGGCGCGACCAGCAGCTACAACGCGACCCACGTCCAGGCCTACAGCGACGGGGCGTTCAACAGTTTCAGCAGCCCTTCCGGGATCGGAAACTACTGGGCCGACTGGCACACCTACTCCCACGGCGTGCTCGCGCCGTACTACGTCGGCAACGGGGCCTGGGACTTCCACCCGCTCGGCGCCCCCGAGGGGATGTTCCTCGTCACCTTCCAAGAGGCCGGCCTCGCCCCGGGGATCTCCTGGTCGGTGACCTTCAACGGCCAGACCGAGAGCTCCCAGGGCAGCAGCCTGAGCTTCGCGGCCTACCCGGGCAGCTACGCCTTCACGGTCGGTGGAGCCACGGGCTGGCAGATCGGGATCCCGTCCGGGACGGTGGTCGTCAGCAACGCGGGGCTCAACGTCTCGATCCCGTTCTCGGCGCTGGTCGAGGTCGAGCTGCTCCAGAGCGGCCTCGCCTCCGGGGCGAGCTGGTCGGCAATCGTCGGCGGGCAGATGGAGACCGGGCAGGGCTCCGCGCTGCTCTTCTTCGTGCCGGCGGGAGCGAGCTACCTCTACCAGGTCGTGCCGGTCGCCGGCTACGAGGTCTCCCCCGCGAGCGGGACCGTGCCCGTCGGCAGCGCGACCTATACGGTCGCCGTGACGTTCCGGGCCGTCGTCTACCCGGTCACCTTCTCGGAGACCGGGCTCTCCCCCGGGACCGTCTGGACGGTGACCGTGGACGGGGTCGCGCACGCGACCTCCGGCGATGCGGTCACGGTCGATCTGCCGAACGGCTCGTTCAGCTACTCGTTCGCCAACGTGACCGGGGCCTCCGTCTCGGCCGGCCGCGGCTCGGGAACGGTGGACGGCAGCGCGACAGGTGTCGCGGTGAGCTACGTGCCGACCCATCCGCCGGTCTACGTGCAGGTCACCACGTTCGACGAGCTCTGGGGGCTCGGCCTCGCGATCGCCGTGATCGCCCTCGTCGTGGGGCTGGTCGCGTGGCGTGCCCACCGCCAGCGGCCTCCGATGCGCCGCGACCCGGTGGCGCCAGCCCCGTCGGCGTCGGTCGCGACGCCCGCGGCGGGGAGCGCCTCCGGGCCAAAGGCCGACTGGAGCGAGGAGTCCTCCTCCGGGAGCCCGAAGTAGTCGGGCCGGCATTCCCAACGGTGGCCGGCCGTCCCCTGGCGGCTCCCGGGCTCTCCCCGGGAGGGCGCGGGGGCGAGCGGGCCCAACCTGTTCCGAGCCCTTTTCTCCACCGCAGTTCGGTGCCGGCCCTCCTCCCCCCTCCGCGAGGGCGGGGACCCGGGCGCGGGATGGCGGTCGCGTCGCTAACGGCCGGCGCAGCCGCGACGGGCGGAATGGCTCGAACGGCTCTCCGATCCGTGCGACGGGATCAGTGGCAGCCGGGGCTGCGGTCGACCCCGCAGACCTACGGTCCGTAAAGAGAACCCCGCGGCGAGGACTTCGCGGCCGTTCCGAGCCGGCCCCGACGGAGGTCCGCCAGCGGGCCCGCACGAGGCCTGCGCGGTCGTCCTAGGAGAGCAGGTGCGCTTCCGTGCTCAGGGCGGGCTCTCGAGGTGAGCCCAGGCCGTGGAGAAGCCGTAGAGCAGCGCGGCGATCCCGGCGAGGACGACGACGGCGAGGAACACGAGGAGGAGCGCCGACCAGACACGCGGGTAGGTCGGCTCGGGACCGGACGGCAGGGGAGCGCTCGCCGGGTTCGTCGGGCCGGTCACGAACCAGTCGGTGTAGAGCGTCGCGGGCAGCGCGAGGATTCCCATCGCGCCGAAGCCGAGGTAGAGCAGGAGGGTCTCGACAGGCTCCCGGGTGAGCGACAGGTAGAGCTCGGCGCGCACCCCGTAGTAGATCGCCCCCGAGCCGATGACCAGCCCGAGCATCCCGACAAAGTGGGTCGGCAGCCGGTTCCAGACCGTAACACCGAAGGCGACGAGGAGCAGCGCGAGCATGAACAGCGGGTCGAAGAAGTAGAGGTTGTAGGCGCTGTTGCCCTTGATCGGCCAGGTGAACTCGCCCCAGAGGGCGATGGCACCGACGAGGCCGCCGAGGAGCGCCATGAGCAGGGCACCCTCCTTGAGATGGCTGTAGGCGCGCTCGAGATCCTTCTTGCGCGTGTGCCACCAGACGAGAAAGCCCGTGTAGAACACGACGGCACAGGCCAGGATCATCAGGTTGAGGATGATCGTCAGGTCGTCGATGAAGGCCATCGGCTTTCTGCTGCCGGGCAGAGAGGATGGCTCCCCGCCCTAAGAATCTATCCACGACAGGCGGGCGCCGCGGTCGGCCTCGCCCGACGGCACGTCGACGCCGGATGCCAACGAAAGGTCCATAAGACGGCGGTTCGCATTCCGGATTTGGACCGATGCGGACGCGTTCCCCGACGGCCGAGGCGTCCCCCCGATGGACGGTGGCGGGCGACGGAGTGGAGATGCGGCCCCTGGTCGGGGGGGGCGGGACCGCGCTCGTCCTCTACCGCATCGAGTCCGGGAGGACGTTCGCCTCCCACACGCACCCGTTCCCAGAGTACGGTTCGGTGATCCTCGGGCGCGGCCGGCTAGTGCTCGAGGGTAGGGCCCAGGAGCTTGCCGAGGGCGATTCGTACTACATTCCCTGCGGGGTCTCCCACGGATTCGAATCGCCGGCCCAGCCGGGTCCGGTCGTCCTTCTCCACGTCGGGGTCGGCTCGGAGAACGAGGGCTCCACAGGAATGTTCCGTGAGCTCATCGAACGGACGAGCGCCGTCGTCCGTGCGTGAGCCCCGCCCGCCTCCCTTCCCCGAGGGGTCGCGTCGCGCCAGGGGGGGAGGGATGCCCCCCGGGCGGGATGGCCAGGAGTGCTTCGGAACCCCGCCCCGCGCGACCCGGATCAGCCAGATGGCTCGAGCGTTTCGTCGAGAAGCTCCTTGAGCACCGATGCGTTCGAGTTGTCCGCGTCCTTCGCGGCGAACACGAGGGTGACGGTCCCTGCTTCGGCCGCGAGCACGAGGTCCGCGACCGCGTCGGTCCGACGGAGGAGTTCCATGCGGTAGCGGGCGCGGAACAGCCGGTACTTCTTCGGGTCGTGTCCGAACCAGCGGCGAAGCTCGTCGCTGGGGGCGAGGTCCTTACGCCACTCGTCGATCCGCGCCCGGTCCTTGCGCACGCCTCGCGGCCAGAGCCGGTCGATGAGGATCCGCTTGCCGTCCTGGGGGGAGGGCGGCTCGTAGACCCGCTTGATGCGTATCACGGTCCTCTCGAGTGCACGGGCCCCGCTCTTGGGGCTCCCTCCCTCCTTCAGGACGAAGGACCTTGAGCCTCCTTGGACGAACCGTCTAGATGGCCCGACCCCCCCCGGCCAGGTGTCGGCTGGGCTTTCCTCCAGCGGCCACCGCCCAACGTCTTGAAGCCGCGGGTGGCTTCGGGCGACGGGGGTGCGTGCGGGTCCGCCGGGAAATGCCTCGCTCCCGAGCTCCACGCACTCCCGGGTCGGCCGTCGCCTCGCCGCCCCTTCGGAGAGTCCCACCCATTCTCTCCTGCCGTCTCCGTGTGGAACTTCCCGAGAGCCTGTGGACGCGCCAATTCACGGTCGACAGGCCGGAGGTCGTGCTCGAGGTTGAGGACCGTCTCGAGCTCGGCGGCGGGGTGACGATGCTCGAGGTCCGCGTGAGCGCCTTCGAAGGGGGCGGGTGGAGCGAGGAGGTCCGCTCCCTGCCGGGCGTCGAGGACGTGGAGCTGTTGGACGCGGTCGAGGGTTCGGAGACCTTTCGCGTCTTCTTCCGGGGCCGGACGTTCCTCCCGCTCATGCGACGTCTCGGGCTCGTGCGGCACTTCCCGTTCCCCATCCAGAACGGCGTCGCGACTTGGACGCTCACCGGGCCCGAGCCCAAGGTGAGGGCGCTGCTTCTGTCCCTCGAGAAGGCGACCGACGGGGTGCGCGTGGTGGCCGTTCGTCACGGCCCGTTCGCGCCGGGCACCTCGCTCCTGACCCCGCGCCAGCAGGAGGTCCTGCGACGCGCCATGGCGGAGGGGTACTTCGACGTGCCCCGACGGGTCTCGCTCACCGGGCTCGCGGCCATGCTGGGCATTGCGATCTCGACGCTCTCCGTCACTCTGGCCGTGATCGAGAAGAAGATCCTCGAGCCGCATGCTGCTGACGCCCTCGGGGGGTTCCGGGGTGAGAGCCGGTCGACGCCGAGTCGCCCGTTCTCCCGGCGTGGATGAGCCAAGGGACGCCCAGGTTGTCCCCTCGATCCGGCGACGGCTACGCGGCGGGGAGCGCGTGGCGACGCAGCGGCCGTCGCCCTCCCCTCGTGGTTCGCCGTGCGGGCTCACTTCCCCGGCCCGACAGCCCGCAGGGCTCCCCGTACGCCGGGGCGGACGCCGGGGGTGCCTGAGGGGCCGCTAGGGCGGCAGTCCAAGGCTCGCCCACGACGGGTAACGGGGGAGCGTTCCCTCGCAGACATTCCCGACGTAGCGGCCCCGGTAGGAGAACTGCATGATCCGCTGTCCGGCGCGGGCAAGTTTGGCCCATCGGGAGGACGTCGAGGGGTTCTGCTCTATTCCCTCGATCTTGATCTCACCAAAGCTGAGGTAGACGCTCCGCAGCCCCTTCTTGGGCGTCCGAACGACCTCAAGGAGCTGGCCCCCGAGCTTGACCTTCCCGCGCCCTTCGACAAGCGTCTGCGCCCAGACCGAGACGAGGGCATCCCCGAGCGACCCAAGGGGGACGGGAGACGGCATCGAGGCTCCGGAACTCCGGACGGGCTCGCTCAGGGCGACACGGGCGGCGACCCTAGGACCGGTACCTTCCCCGGTCCGGGCGCGCGACGGCCCCGTAGCCGAGCGGACGCTTCGGGCGGCGGGGACGGCTCGAAGAGGAGGGACGCCCCGGTGTGGGCGTGGCTCATGCCTGGAGGTTCGCGCCCGACAGGTTGGACGCCAGAGTTCCAATGAGGGTCGAGAGGTGGTGGTGGTCGGGGTGCGCGTGGTAAGCTTCGAGGGCGGCTGGATCCTCCGCCATCACGACCACGCCGTGGGCGAAGCCGTCCGAGCTTCCCTTCTCGCTCTCGCCCCAGTAGGCTCCCGTGAGGCCGGAAATCTTCGACACGAGGTTGAGGAAGGTGGTCTTCGCTTCTGAGGCCTGAGAAGGGGTCGTCGACTCTTTCCAGCGGACAAGAACGACGTGGACGATCACGCCGGTCCGCAGGGGTTCCCTTGCTATAAGACGAGCGCGCGCGGCGCGCGTCCGCCCGTGCCGGCCCAGACGGCAGGCAGGCCGCGGACCGACGCGCAGGGGGTTACGGAGGTCGATCGCGGCGCACGTCGGCGGCTCGTGCCCGAGGCGCCGCGCGGGCGAGTCCCTCCGTTCAGCCGATCCAGTTCCAAAAGTCGTCCTGCCAGAGGTCGACCGACTCGCGGACGTGGCGCAGGGGGACCGGTTTGAGCCCTCCGCGCTGCGCCTCCTCGAAGCGTTGCCGAAGCCCTTCCGGGCTCTGCTGGGAGAGGGTGTGGAGGATCTCCTGCAGGTCGCGAGCGAAGCCGAGGTCGAGAACGCGATCCGGGTGACGGACGATGAGCCGGAAGTGGTGGTGACCGGTGAGCTCGACGCGGAGCACCTGCCAGTCGAGCCGTTCGCCCCGGCGCGAGGCGAGCTCGAAAGCGGCAAGGTTGCCAAGCGCCTCCGCGACGAATCCATCGTTTGGCAGGCCCGCCCTCAGACCGATGTCGATCTCGACCCCTCGATGCATGACCCCACAAGACGCCCACCGCGGATAGACCCCTCGGCAGGGGAGTCTGCCGGAGCCTTGGGGTGCGCCGACGCCCGCGAGGCGGCTCACGGAACGCGGTCGTCTCCCCTCGAGCCCCGGTCGGACGAGGCCGCAGACCCGCAGATGCCCTGGGGCGTCCCCTGCCCCTCGATCCAGCCGCCGACGACTCCAAAGTCGGGCGGGTCCCGCTCCCCTCTGCCCCGAAACCGCTCCGGCTCGTCTACTCTCCTCTCCCACGGCCCCCGTGGTCCTCTGGGGAAGTGGGGTGCGTTTGTTTGGCTCCGAACGAACGGGGGAGCGGAACGGGTGGGTTTCGAGCGAGGGGCCCGTGGTAGGTACCGCTAGCGCCCGCTGAGGGTGCACCGCGGGTCTCACCGAGCAATGACTTCTGTCAGAACCTCGAAAGGATTCCCGTCGGGGTCGGCGAGGGTGACGTAGTCGAAACCTTCTCGCGCAGGTTGCACCATGGACGCGCCGAGGTCCATGAGCCGTCGCACTTCACCCGCGGGCTCGGAAGAGAAAAGGTCAAAGTGAAACCAGTAGACCTTCCCGGGACCGTCGGGGTCCTTCTGGAACGCTAGATTGGGACCTCTTCCCTGAGGATCAGCAATGAGCGCCCAGTCGTTTCCTGCAAACGCGTCGGGACGCCGCTGGTACTCGTAACCGAGAGCTTCCTTCCAAAAGTCGATCATCCTCTCCCGGTTCTTGCAGTCACTGACGATGGTGCCAATCCACGTACTTTTCGGCTCGAGCATCCCACTCTCCAGGAGACGCCCCCGATAAGGGGCTTGTTGACCACGGTTGCCCTTGGTGCGGGAAAGTCCGGCGGATTGGGCACGTCGAGGCCAAGGGCGCGGACGCTAGGTTGCAGTTAGGGAGGTAACCATGGGGCTGGCGAGGAACTTCTCTCTCAGCTCCATGTCCGAGATGCTTCCGGCGAGCTGTTGGACGGTGCTTGCCGCCTTCGCCCGAGCTTCGCGCGGAAGCGGTTTCGCCAAGGGCGAGGTGAGCACGAGATTTGAGTACTTGGCCATCCATCGTCAATAGCGAGCGTCGGATTTGGCCCGATGCCGGGGGAGCCCCGCGTTGAAGCGAGGGACACCGTGGACAGCTCGGTGCGTACCAAATGCCCGCGGCGACGGCCGTTAGGCCGTAGCCTCAAGAACCCGCCGGCGAGAGAAATACTCACCGCCGTCGGACGAATCGGTCCCTCACGCACCGCGAGGTGCGACGTCAGGCGCACCTATGGTTGATCCCTCTCCTCACGTCGGCTTTGGCCCATGCCTCCTCTCCCAAGGCACGGCGGGATCTGGCCGGTCTGGTCCTTCGAGCGGCCCGTGAGCGTTCCTCCGTCACTCACGCTCGCGCTCGCTGTCGTCGAGGGGCCTCCGACCGTCACGCCCGGCGCCTCCTCGCTGCCCTCGACCTCGGGCTCACCCAGCGGGCCCTCAGCCGGGCGCCTCGGAACGTGGGGTGCGGTGAGCTCCCGGGTGAGGGCCCGGAGGACCCCTGGGGGTACGCCCGTGCTGGGATTCGAACCCAGGTCTGAGGCTCCGCAGGCCTCTAGGATAATCCACTGTAGCGGCCCGAGGGTGGATCCTCGGGACCGTAGCTACCCCACACGGGCGTGTTGATGCCGGTCCTCTCTCCGACGGGGCGGAGGACCCCGCGCTCATAAAGGCGGGGGTCACCGCCTCCCCACACTTTATACCGGGCGGCGTGTCGGAGGCGCGGGCCCGAGCGAGGGACGTGAGCACGTCGGAGGACGCATGGAAGGTGCTCCGTTCGCTCCCGATGGGGGAGCGGATAGAGGTTACCGATACCAACGGGTGCCGATGGACCGGGACCGTGATCCCGCCGCACGAGCTCTCGGGGGATCGTGTCCTTTCGTTGAAACTCGCAAGCGGCTACAATGTCGGGATCCGGATTGGCTCGCAGGTCGAGTACCGTCGCCTCGCCCCGTCGCCGACCCGTAGGGTCGAAGCTCAGGAAGGATTGCCCCCCTCGGCGACAACGGTTCCCGACGACGGTCGCACCGTCGACCTGCTCACGACCGGCGGGACGATCGCCTCGCGGGTCGATTACGAGACCGGCGGCGTCCGCCCCGTGAGCGACGAGAAGGAAATCCTCGAGTTCTATCCGGAGCTCAAGGAATCGGGGGGGGTCCGTGTCGTACCGGTCCTCGACCGGCTCAGCGAAAACATCGCTCCGTCCGACTGGCTCCTCCTCGCCGACAAGGTCGTCGCGTCCTTCGCGCGGGGCGCCTCGGGCGTAGTGATCGCCCACGGGACCGACACGCTCGGCTTTACCGCGGCCGGTCTCAGCTTCCTTCTCGCCGACCTTCCCGGCCCGGTCGTCCTGGTCGGAGCCCAGCGCTCCCCGGATCGTCCTTCCTCCGACGGGCCCTCGAACATCGCCGCGGCGGTCGCGGTCGCCCGCGACCGACGGCTCGGCGAGGTCGTCGTCGTCATGCACGAGACCGTCTCCGACGGCCGGTTCTCGGTCCACCGGGGTTGCTGGGTGCGCAAGATGCACGCGAGCCGCCGCGATGCCTTCGAGAGCCTCAACGGTCCGCCCCTCGGCACCGTCGAGGGGACGAGCGTCCACCTCCTCCCCGACGTGCGCCCCCCGGCGCGCGGGCCGCCGCGCGTCGACGGTCCGATCGACGAGCGTGCCGGCCTTCTCTGGTTCTACCCAGGGCTCTCCCCTCAGAAAGCCGCGCAGTTCGTCGACGGCCTTCGGGGGGTCGTCCTCGCGGGCACGGGGCTTGGGCACGTGAGCTCGGTGCACACGGACTGGATCCGGGCTGCCACCAAGCAGGGGGTGGTCGTGGCCATGACGACCCAGTGCCTGAGCGGAACGGTCGACCCGTACGTCTACGCCACCGGCCGCGACCTCCTCCGGTCCGGTGTCCTCTACCTGGACGACCTGCTGCCGGAGACGGCGTACGCGAAGATGGCCTGGGCGCTCGGACGCGCGCGCGCGCCCGAAGAGGTAAGGCGCCTCCTCTCCGAGGACCGCGCGGGCGAGTTCCACCACCGGCGGCGCCCGGAGGCCACCGCGTGAAGGTCGGTCTCGAGGTGCATCAGCAGCTCGCCGGGGCGAAGCTGCACTGCGGCTGCCCTACCGAGCTCAGCGAGACGGTCGAAGGGTCGATCCTGCGTCGGCTTCGCCCGTCCGTCGGCGAGGAGCATGTGGTGGACGCCGCAGCCGCCTTCCAGGCGGCGCGTCGGCTGACGTACCGCTACGAGCTCGGGCCCTCGAACTGTCTGGTCGAGATGGACGAGGAGCCTCCCCGGCCGCTCAACGAGGAGGCGCTCGACGCCGCGTTGTCGGTCGCCCTGCTGCTCGGCTGCAGGCTTGTGGAC
Source organism: Thermoplasmata archaeon (assembly GCA_021817605.1). Classification (GTDB taxonomy): domain Archaea; phylum Thermoplasmatota; class Thermoplasmata; order Lutacidiplasmatales; family UBA184; genus Lutacidiplasma. The sequence goes on from JAKAUN010000006.1 coordinate 80,761, forward strand.
GAGATCGAGATCATGCGCAAGATCGTCGTCGACGGCTCGAACACCTCGGGGTTTCAGCGGACGGCCCTGGTCGCGGTCGACGGGACCGTGGAGGTCGCCGGCCGACGCCACGCCATCCTCTCCGTCTGCCTCGAGGAGGATGCCGCCCGGAAGGTGGGCGAGCGCGACGGCGAGCTGGTCTACCGCCTCGATCGCCTCGGCATCCCGCTCATCGAGATCGCGACCGGGCCCGATATCGCCTCGGGGGCGGAGGCGAAGGAGGTGGCCCAGGAGATCGGCGCGCTCCTCCGAGCCACGCGCAAGGTCCGACGCGGGATCGGGACCATCCGCGAGGACCTCAACGTTTCTACCGAGGGCGGGCGTCGCATCGAGATCAAAGGCGTCCAGGAGCTCCGTCTCATCGACAGCTACGTCGAAAAGGAGGTCGCCCGCCAGGAGTTCCTCCTCGGGCTAAGGGCCGAGCTCCAACAGCGCGCGGCCCGCGTCCCTTCCGACGTGGCCAACGTGACGGACGAGGTGGCGGGGGTCGGCCACAGCCTCCTGAGCGGAACCGTGCGCCGAGGAGGAATCGTGCTCGCCGTGTCGTTGGTCGGCTTCGCGGGCCTGCTCGGGTCGAAGAGTGGCGGCGAGGAGCGCCTTGGCCGCGAGCTGGCCGACCACGCACGCAGTGCCGGGGTCGGAGGAATCGTCCACTCCGACGAGCTCCCCGGCCACGGCATCACCGAGGAGGATGTCGCCCGCCTCAAGGCTCGGCTGGGCCTCGGCGCTTCGGACGCCTTCGCGCTCGTCGCCGACAGTTCTTCCGACCGCGGGATGCGGGCGGCGCTCCGGGTCGCCGCCAGGGCGGAGGCAGCCCTCGAGGGGATTCCCGAAGAGACCCGCGACCCCTTGCCCGCGGGCCGGACCCGCTATTCGCGCCCGATCCCCGGGCGGTACCGGATGTACCCCGAGACGGATGTTCCACCGGTGCCGGTCACCGTCGAGCGGATCGCCCGGCTCCGGGCAACGTTGCCCGAGCGCCCCGGAGCCACCCGCCACCGTCTCGAGGGCGAGCACGGCCTCTCCCCGGAGCTCAGCCGCCAGCTGGTCTACGGGGGCGAGCTCGACCGGTTCGAGGAGCTCGTCGGGCGCGCCCACTCTGCCGTCCGAGTCGCCCGACTCCTCACCCAGGAGGTCCCGGAGGTGGCGGCGGCGATGGCCCCCGGGTTCGATCCCCCCCTCGGCTCGCTGGACGAACTGCTCACGGCGGAGGAACGTGGCCAGTTCGCCAAGGAGGGGGCCTCGCGCGTCCTCGCCGAGCTCGCGCGGGGAGCGCCGAACATCGAGGTGGCGGTGGCTGCGAGCGGCCTCAAGGGCCTCGGGAGGGAGGAGCTCGTGCAGATCGTCGAGCGGCTCGTCGGCGAGCACGTGGACCTCGTGAGGGCTCGAGGGGGCGAGGCGTTCTCCCCTCTCATGGGGGACCTCATGAAGGAGGTGCGGGGCCGAAGGGACGGTGCCGAGGTCGCAGCGGCCCTCCGCGAGGCGATCCGCGCCAAGCAAGAACAGCTCGGCGGCCCTCCCCCCTGACGGGGGCCGGAGGCGAGGAAGGAAGCGTGGCGGGGCCGTTGCCCTTCCGGGCGCTGGTGACGGACGTCGACGGCACGCTCACCGACAGGGAGCGCCGTCTCGACCCGCGGGCCGTCGCCGCCGTGCGTTCGCTGGAGGCGCGTGGGGTTCCGGTGATCCTCGCCACGGGCAACGTCCTGCCCATCGCCTTGGCGCTCTACCGCTTTCTCGGCCTCTCGGGGCCGATCGTCGCCGAGAACGGCGGACTTCTCTATCACGAGCTCGACGGCAGGTCGGTCGTCGAGCGCTTCTCGGACGGGAAGCTCCCGCGTCGGGCCTTTCGTCACCTGCTCGACGCCGGCGTGCCCGCGAGGAGGCTGTTCACCGACCGCTGGAGGGAGACCGAGGTCGCCCTGGAGCCGAGCGTCCCGGTCGCCTCCGTGCGCCGTGCCCTCGGCGGTTGGGCGATCACCGTCGAGTCGACCGGCTACGCCCTCCACTTGATGGAGCGCGGCGGCGGAAAGCTCCCCGCGCTGCGGAGGGCCCTCGCACCGCTCGCCCTCGTCCCCCGCGACTGCGTCGTCCTCGGGGACGGGGACAACGACGTGGCGATGCTCCGGTCCGCCGGCTTCGCCGTGAGCTTCCCTTCGGCGAGCCCCCGTGCCCGACGGGCCGCGAAGTGCGTCACGCGCGCCGAGTACGCCGGCGGTTTCCTCGAAGGCGTTAAAGCGAGCGGCCTGCTGGCGTGACCGCTCCCTCGAAGAGCGGGACGGTCCGTGCTCGTCGGTCAGTGCGCTCGCTGCGGGATGCCGGCGGCGCTCGCATGCACGATCTGCGGGCGCACCTTCTGCCGCAGATGCTTGGACGCCGACGAGCGGGTCTGCTCGGACTGCCTTGAGGGCCAGAAGGTCGCCAAGAGCCCCGTCGACCAGCGCTCCCCTCCCTCGCGTCGCCTCGTGCGTCGGCGGGCCGGCGCGCATGCCGAGGGCCCCTCCGAGGGCACCTCCGGCTACCCGTAGTCAGTAGTCGTAACCCGGGAGGACGACCGGTCCCCTCGGGGAGTTCCGCCCGAGCACGAGAAGGACCACGCCGAACGCCCCCGCGAAGAGCCCCAGAGCGAAGACCCCCCACGCATACGGCCCGAAGGTCGTCAGGAAGAAGATCCCCAGGACGCGGTGGCCACCGGCCGGAGCGAAAAGGTGGAGCAGGATGTTCGCGACGACGCCGAGCCCCCACCCCAGCAGGATCAGAAGGCCACCCGCGGCGAAATATCCGACCCGCTCGTCTCCCTGAGGGTCGAACGGAGGCACCGCCGGGGTCTCCTGCAGATCGGTCACCGCCGGACGACCCTCGGCGCGGGTATAGGCGTTTCGCGGGAGCCGGGGCCCCCGGGGCTCCGTGGCCCGTCCACGGACCGGCGTCGCGTAGCCGGCCCCGCGATGCGCCGAGGGGGCCTCCGAGGCGCCGCGTGGGTTCGAGCGAGTGGTGTATTTATATAGTCACGCAAACTTACTATTCGCGTATGCCTGGAGGCGTTAGCATGACGAAAGCGATCCAACCCCAGCGAGAGGAGAGGGATGTCTGGTCCGAGCTCGACCGTCACCTGGACGCGTTGCGCTCGAGTTTCTTCGACACGTACGGGATCACCCCGTTCGGTCAGCTCGTGTCCGTGTCTGCGAGCGAGGAGGGCGGTTTCCTCAGGACCGCCCGCGCTGACGTGAAGGACACCGGCCCGTCGTTCAAGGTCGTCGCCGAGGTCCCCGGGATCCCCAAGGAGAAGCTCGACATCCGCGTGCGCGGCACGACCGTGGAGATCCGCGGCGAGTCGTCCCAGCAGACCGAGGAGAGCCACGCCGAGTACGTCCAGCACGAGCGCAGCTACAGCGGCTACTACCGCGCCCTCGAGCTCCCCGAGCCGGTCGTCGGCTCGGAGGCGAAGGCCAAGGTCGAGAACGGGCTCCTGGAGCTCGACCTTCCCAAGCTCCACCCTAGCCCTTCCCCCGAAGAGGTCAAGGTCAAGATCGCCTAGATCGGACCGCGCCCTTCGGTCCCGGGGGGGTTCCCCCCCGGGCACCCTTTTTTTCCCTCGTCAGGAAAGGACGGCGTCCTAGCCGAACCCTGGAAGGGAACCCGTCTCGCGCCCGGTCGGCGGGCGGAGCGGTGGCTTTCTCAGTTCCTTGGGGCTCTCCACGAGGCGCGTAAGGGTCGCCGACGGCACCACGTAGGTGGGCAGGCCGGTGTTGGGGTCGTTGCCCGCCCGAAGGACATTCATCACCTCGAGGCGGACCTCGATGACCGAGCCGTCCTTGAGCTTGAGGCGGAGCCGGCCGTCGCCTTCGATGACCTGGTAGTCGACGATCTCGGCGTTGGAGAGATCGGTCGGGGGAGGGCCGGCCGGCCCGATCACGGGTTCTCCCGGGCCTTCACCCGCGTACGCAGGAGGGTCCGGGGGTCCTCTCCGCCGACGCTCAGCCCGAGCGAGACGCAGGTCCCGATCACCTGGTTCATCCGCTCCTCGATCGTCCGGCCGAAGAGGTCCTCGCCTTTCGCCTCGGCGATGCGTCGGACCGCCTCGAGGGAGACGTCGCCGATGACCTCTCCCTTCGGCTTGCCCGAGCCCTTCTCCTTGCCGGCCTCCTTGAGGAGGAGCGCGGCGACCGGCGGGCGTCCCACGACGAGCGTGAACGCCCTCGTCGCGGGGTCGACCCGCACGACCACGGGAACGCGCATCCCGGCGAACTGCCGGGTCTCCTCGTTGATCTTCGCCACGACCTGTCCCACGTTCACCCCGAGAGGCCCGAGAGCGGGCCCGAGCGGGGGCCCGGCCGAGGCCTTGCCGCCCTCGACCAGAACGCTCACTTCATCCGCCAGATCTGCCACCTCCCTTTTCGAGCATCCGGACGTGGTCGCCGCGGACCGTCACGGGGATGGGGACGACCGCCTCGATCAGCTCGACCGTGATCTCCTCCTTCGCCTGGTCGATCTTCTTCACCCGGGCCTTCTCGCCCTTGAACGGGCCCGAGATGAGCTCGACGATCGCACCCTCGACGAACCCTTCCACCGTGATCTTCGGGACGAGGAGCGGCTCGACCTCTTTCAAGGTCGTCTCTCCCTCGACAAGCCCGCGGGCCTTGCGGATGCCCTTGAGCATCTCGCGGACCCCTTCGAAGCTCATCCCTTCGGCGAAGACGTAGCCGCGCAGCGAGGACGGGACGAGGAGCGCGAAGACGACGTCGGGCTTCTCCTCCGCCCGCGCGAGGAGGGTGTCGGCGACCTCGCGCTCGTAGCCGCGCGAGGTCTTGATCGCGAGGACCGCCTGGCGGGCGACGCAGGCGAGGGTGAGCTTGGCCGGCGCGCCGCCCCCCGGCCCTTCGACCGAGAGGCGCACTTCGACGCGGTCGCCGTACCGGACGCCCACCGGCGCCTCGATCTCGAAGGAGAGCGGGATTCCGCCGTTCGGCGGGAGGGCGACCGCGTGAGGCTCCTTGCGCGGGAACAGCTCGGCGCGGCTCCGCTTGCCCGGAGGCGACCATCGGACCGGCCACTCGGCCCCCTCGCCCGGATAGGTCGAGGTGTAGCCGACCTCCACGGTCAGGGTCACGTCGAGCGGCTCGGGCGAGAGGCTCGAGAGCACGGCGGACAGCGTGGTCACGGTCCCGGCGGTGACGTCGCGGCTCGTGTCGTCCGCCGCCTTGAGAGCGAGCAGGCGGCTGAGCTCGACCTTCGGGGGCGGGGGCGGAGGCGCCGCCGCGGCGGGCAGAGGGGCAGGCGCGGGGGTGCTGACGGTCGGCTTCGGCGGTGCGGGCGGGACCCCTGTGAGGAGGCCGATACCCTCGTCGTTCCCTTCGCCCTGCATGCTGCTCCTAACCGCCCGGAAGGCTACAGCGCCGAGATGACGTTGTGCCAGATCCACGGCCCGGCCTCGGTGAAGAAGATGTAGAAGGCAAAGCCGATGATGCCGATGAGCACCGCGCCGAGCCAGGTGACCTCGAGGACCTTGACGTACTCCTCCGAGGTGGGCCGCCGGGCCATGCGGAGGATGCGGCCGAACTTGCCGTGGCCGACGCTGTGGAGTCGGCCGTCGACATCCTCCTGGATCTGGCGGGCGCGGTCAAGGAACGCCATGCTCTTGCCTTCTAGTGGACCATGTCGAGCTCGGGCCCGGAACGCTTGGCCGGGGCCGCGGTTGACCCACCACCGAAAATCTGGGGGGATTTAACCCCGGTTACCACCAGCATCACGCGGATCGAGCTCTGCATCGTGGGGTCGACCGCCGCGCCCCAGATGATCCGGGCGTTCGGGCTGACCGTCCTCTGGACGACCTCGGCGGCCTTCTGCGCCTCGCTCACCGTCATGTCCGGGCCGCCCGTGACGTTGATGAGGGCCCCCGTGGCGCCGGCGATGTCGACGTGGAGGAGCGGGGAGTTGATCGCCTCGAGGACGGCGTCCTCGGCGCGGTTGTCGCTCTCCGACTCGCCGATCCCGATGAGGGCGACTCCGCCGCCCTTCATGATCGTGCGCAGGTCGTTGAAATCGAGGTTCACCAGCCCGGGCCGCGTGATGATCTCCGTGATCCCCCGGATCGCCCGGGCGAGGACCGAATCGGCGACCTTGAAGGCGGTCTGGATCGGGAGGCGCGGGACGAGCTCGAGCAGCCGGTCGTTCGGGATGGTGATGACGGTGTCGACCGACGCCCTAAGGTGGTCGAGGCCGTAGGCCGCGTTCTCCTGGCGGACCAGTCCCTCGGAAGCGAACGGGAGCGTGCAGACGGCGATCGTGAGAGGAGGGTTCACCCCGTTGGCCTCCCTGGCGCACTGCGCGACGACCGGGGCCGAGCCGGTCCCGGTACCTCCGCCGAGCCCCAGGGTGATGAAGACCATGTCCGAGTTGCCGAGCGACTTTCGGAGCTCCTCCTCGGCCTCGTGCGCCGCCTGCTCTCCGACCTGGGGGAGCGCCCCGGCCCCGAGTCCCCGGGTAAGGCGGCGCCCGAGGAGGATCTTGCGGGGGGCATGGATCGTGAGAAGGTGCTGGGCATCCGTGTTGCACGCGATCATGTCGGCGCCCGAGAGCCCCTCGTCCGCGAGGCGGTTGATCGTGTTGCAGCCGCCGCCCCCGCAGCCGACCACCTTAATGCTCGTTTTGAGCGAGGCGAGGAGCGCCTCGAGCTCGGCGTCGTCGTTGGAGGGGGGAGGAGGCGCCTCGGCCGCTCTCTTTCCTTCGACGGGCAGGTGGGCTAGGATCTCTTGAGCGAGCGGGCGCGTCACGCCGATGGGCCTCGGTCCGCCGAGCACCGGCTTCATTATTAAGGGTTGGCGCAGAGCGGGCGTCGGTCCCGGCGGAGGGGGCGTGCGGTACGAGAGCTGGGCCCCGTTCTACGGGGAGATCCGTCGCTCCTTCGGCTTCGCGTTCGAGCGGGAGGAGCTTGCCGCGGCGCGCCTGGAGGCGCTCCTTGGCGAGCCGGCCCGCGTCGAACCGCTCGCGCGCCTGCGTCCCCGCCTCAAGGGGCGCGACGCGATCGTGGTGGGAGCGGCTCCGGGCGGCGGCCCTCCGCCTCTCTGGCGGCTCGCCCCTTCCGAGCCGGCCCCGGCCCTCCTCGCGGCGGACGGTGCGGCCGCCGCCTGCCTGGCCGCCGGCCTCGTGCCGACGGTCGTCGTCACCGACCTCGACGGACCGGTCCCGGCGCAGATCGCGGCCAACCAGCGCGGCTCTCTGGTCGCCGTCCACGCCCACGGCGACAACGTCCCCGCCCTGGAGCGCTGGGTCCCGGAGTTCCCGGGGGAGCTGGCGGGCTCCTGGGCCGGTCCGCCGCGATCGTTTCTCCTCGATGTCGGCGGGTTCACCGACGGCGACCGCGCGGCGTTCCTCGCCGAGGAGCTCGGCGCCCGTCGCATCCTCCTCTGGGGCTTCGATTTTGCCACGGTCGAGGAGCCGACCGCCGAGGAGCGCGAGCGCAAGCTGCGCAAGCTCGCCTGGGCCCAAAGGCTCCTCGGGGAGCTCGACCGCACGGGCCGCTCGCCGCTCTTTCTCTGGCGGCGCGACGGGCGCCTACTGCCCTACGGCAGCGCCGAGAGCTCGACCAGGTAGACGACCTCGCGCCCGTTCTCGTAGAGCGGGACGAACGCCGGCAGCCCAAACCATCCGATCGCCGCGTCGCTCAGCGGGCGCGCGAGCGCGCCCGGGTCGAGCGCCACGCCCGCATACATCACGGAGTCGATCGCCACGAAGTCGATCGCCGACGGATGAGCCGGGTCAGGAACCCCCACGCTGCGTAGCTCGGCGAAGGCGGCGGCTTGGTTCGAGCCCGTGAACAGGGCCGGGGTCGTGACCCAGGTCGCCCGAAGCCCGTCGACGCCGAAGACCATCGAGCTCAACCGATGGTCGCTGGCGAGGGTCGCACCGGCGGGCAGGGCGATCCCGATCCACATCCACAGCGCCGCGTCGCCGTGGGTGAGCCCCTCCTGGAAGCCGCCGAAATCGGCCTGCGGCGGGTAGACGATCGCGGCGTTGGCGGCGAGGACGAGCGCGACGGCGAGGCTCGCGGCCAGCAGCCCTCGACGGCCGGCGCGGCTCTGGGCCCGGGCGACCAGGCGTCCGGTCCCGACGGCGAAGAGAAGCCCGAGGGGGATGAGCAGGTACTCGACGTGGCGGTCGGGGGCGATCGCGTTGGCGAACTCGAGCACCCCACCGAGCGACGGGTCGCTCGCGCCGACGGCCGCGAGCAGCAGCATGAGAGCCGCCGACAGCCCGATCGCGCCGAGGAGCGTGAGGGCGAAGGGTCCGAGCCGCGCGGGGGTGAGCGCCCTTCGGCTGCCCGAGCAGAGGATCCCCACGAGGAGGACCGGTGCGAACCAGAGGATCGCGCCGGGGGCGGTGTGCTGGGTGGTGCCGGGTAGGTCGACCACGAGCAGCACCGAGACCGCGCCGAAGATCCCCGCGCTGAGGAGAGCGGCATCCCGCACGACGCTCCTATCGCTCGGGACGCGGACCCAGCGCCGCTCCCTCTGCGCGAGGGGGCGCGCCCGAGCCCTCCGCCAGCGGAGGAGGAGCGCGGAGACCCCGAGGACGGCCAGCGCGAGGGCCTCGAACGCCGCGAAGCCGACCTGGGGGCTGCCCCCGAACCCGGGAAGGAGCACCTTGGCGACGAACTCCCGGGTCCCGTAGAACCAGAAGAGGAAGGTCCCGGTCACGAACGCAGCGAGGAAGACGAACTCGCGCCGCGGGAACCGTCGGCTCCACAGGCCCGGCCGCCAGAGCTCGAGGAACAGGATCCCGAACAGCGAGCCGACCGCGAAGAAGTAGCTCGAGAGGTGGTGCGTGACGACCAGCGCCCCGGCGGTCGGCACGAGGAGCGCGTACCAGCGGCCGTCCCGGCGTCCCTCAACGAGCATCCACCACGCCGCGACGCAGAACAGGTCCCCGAGGGCGAGCGGGGCCGGGTGGGCGAGGGAGAAGAGCCGGGGCATCCCCACCGAGCTCATCCCGGCCGCGAGCAGGGCGACCGTGTCGTGCGGGTAGAGGCGACGGAACAGAAGGAAGAGCGGCAGCACCGAGAGCACGCTCGCCACCGGCACGACGACTCCGAGCGCCGTGAACGGGTCGAGGCCGAGCGCCCCGGAGGAGCCGGCGGCCAAAAGGAAGATCCCGGGGAAGTCCGGGTAGGCGGTGCCCCAGCCGGCGTAGGCAGCTCCGTGGGGCAGCGTGCCGGTCGCGACCAGGTCGGAGGTCAGGCGATAGTACTCGCCCGTGTCGGAGCCGAACGCCGAGAAGTTCGCGTACGGCTCGAGGACGAGGAAGCAGAGCAAGAGCGCAAGCCCGACGAGCAGGAGGAGCGACTCGACCCGCAGCGGAGGGGCGCCGCGCGCGGACCCCGGCGACGGCGAGCTCTCGGTCCGCGCGGAGCGGTCCATCCGGGGGTGCAACGGACTCCCTTGCTAAAGGGGCATGTTCGAGTCGCCCCGGCCCAGAGGGTCGGACCGGCCGGGCACCATACCTAAATAGGGGGGCTTGGTGCCGCCGAAGCGAGGTTTCCGAGGGTGCCCACGTCCCGCCGAGCCAAGCCCCACACCCGCCCTGCCGCCAAGAAGGCCCGGCATGGGCCCGTCCCGGCGCCGTCGCGCACGAAACCCGCGGCGAAGAAGCCCGCGGCCAAGCCGGCGAAAAAGGCAGCCCCGGCGGCCCCCAAGGCCGCCGCTGCCCCGGTGCCGGAGCTCAACCTTCCGCTCCCTGGGGGCCGCCGCCACCTTCTCTCGCTGTCCTTCGTCCGGGACGGAGACGAGTTCCTCGCGCGCCTGGAGACCGACTCCGGGCACATCACCGAGCTCAAGAACCGCTCCCTCGACCAGCTGCTAACGCTGGTCGCGGGGGAGCTCGAAGACCTCCTGGCCTAGGCGGAAGGCGGGCGGGAGCGCTCACGCCGCCGCGGGGGGGAGTGGCCCCCCCACGTGGGAGGGCTCGAGAAGGCCCTCCTCCACGAGGAACGTGACCCGTCGTCCCTTCGTCCTCGGGGTGAGCTCGACCTGCTGGACGGGCGCCGCGGAGAGCAGCCCCGCGCGGTACTGTCGGACGACCCGCACGTCGAGCGCCCCGAGGGGCGGCAGCCGCCGCCGCTGGCCGAAGCGGCCCACGAGCACGGTGGCGTCTCCCGCGAGCTCGATCCGTCGCGGTGCCGAGCTCAGCGCCAGGCCGACTCCGAGGAGGCCGACGACGACCGCCACCCCCCCGAAGAGGGCGAGGCCGGCGGTCGCGCCGGGGCTCTGGCCTCCGGTGGCGCTGCGCGCGATGACGGCGAGGAACGCGTAGAGCGCCGCGAGCACGACCGCGTAGAGCAGGGAGAGCCTCAGCGCCCTCTGGGTCGCCGAGCGGTTGTCGAGGACCCTTAGCTCGCTCGTCACGGGAGGGGCGGCCGCGGAGCCTCCCCTGCGGACCGGGACGCGGACCGCCCGGTCCCGCGGAGAGGAGCCGGCGCGGGCGACGCGGACAGGCCGGTACGCGCTCAGGGGCCCTCCGCGTCAGAGAGCGTACGACCGTGGCCTTAAAGCTAGGCGAGGAGGATCGGGAGGCGATGGCGAGCCGTACGGAGTATCTGGTGATGCGGACGGAGAACGCGCACGAGTTCGTGAACCTCACCGAGAAGGTCCGCTCCCTCGTCCGCTCGAGCGGGATCGCCGAAGGGTTCGTCCTCGTCTCGTCCATGCACATTACCTCGGCGGTCTTCGTCAACGACAACGAAGCCGGCCTGCTCTCCGACATCGAGGAGTGGGCCGAGCGCCTCGCCCCCCGCGGCGACTACGCCCACCACCGCACCGGCGAGACGAACGGCGACGCCCATCTCAAGAACCTCCTCCTCGGCCACGAGGTCGTCCTGCCCGTGACCAAGGGAGATCTCGACCTCGGACCCTGGGAGCAGGTCTTCTACGGGGAGTTCGACGGCCGCCGGCCGAAGCGCGTGGTCGTCAAGGTCGTGGGAGACCCGCGTTAGCGCTCGTCGGAGGCGACAGGGGCGCGAACGACATCCGGCCCGTCGCCAGGTCGTAGCCGGTGTCGAACCGGTCGAGGAACCCCCCGCCGACGAGGCCGTCGTAGATGATCCTCTGGAAGAGGGTGGGACCCGCCGGCGCCCGCACCGTAGATGCGTCGGCAAGGGCGATCGCCCCGTCGAGCCGCGTGGCCCAGCGCACGTAGTTCTGCCCGGTCTCGTCCACCCCCTCGGTCCGGCGGACCTTGGGGTCGTCGGGGCGCACGCCGAGCCCCGCCATGAACCTCTCGTCCAGGATGAGCGCCTCCGAGCCGGTATCGACCTCGACGCGCACCGCGGTGCCGGTCGGAAGGAGGAGGTCGAGGAAGAGCTGGACGGAGGGCCCCTCGCGCACGAGGTGCACGGGGACCTCGGCGAGGCGGTCGCGGAGCTCCTTCGGCGTGGGCTCCTCGCCGATCCGCACCTCGCCGGCGCGGGGGGCGATGACGAGGCGGCGACCCTCGAAGAGCCCGAGCGAGAGGAACCCGCCGATCCCCCTCAGCGGGTCGGGGAAGCCTGTCGTGTCGATCGTCCCGAAGACGGCGTCGGCCCAGGCGCTCCGTCCCACGGCGAGGGAGGGAAGCGTGCCGAGCGGAACGCTCACCGCCTGGCCGGACATGCGACGGCCGGTAAAGCGCGTGCCATCCGGCTTCCAGCCGACGCGCTCGGCGAGCTCGGAGCTGAGGAGGTTGACTCCGATGCCGGTGTCGAGGACGAGCCGCGTGTCGACCGTCCCGGCGAGGCGGGCCGGCAGGGTCAGCAGGTGAGCCAGTCGACCGAAACGCACGACCGCCGGTCGCAAAGGGAACTCCCGTCGCTCGCCCGAGGGGTCCTCGGGAGCCACGCCTAGGCCTCGAGCGTCGGGTCGCTCGCCCCGGCCCCGAAAGCGGAGGCAGCCTTCGGGAGGGGAGCGTCCAGATCGACGAGGGGGACCTTGCGCGCGATCTCCGCGGCCATCGCCGAACAGCTCGACGGGGTGACGGGCCGGGCGGTGTAGCCGGGAAGGGCGAGGTCGTAGGTGACGACCTTCTTCTCCGCGATCGTCTCCCAGACGGCCCGGAAGACGCGGTCCGCCGCCTCCTTCTCTCCGAGGTGACGCAGCAATAGCTCGACGCAGAGGATCTCGGCCACCGGGTCGGCGCGGTCCTGTCCGGCGTACTTCGGAGCCGAGCCGTGGACCGGCTCGAACGCGGCGATGGTGTCCCCGTAGAGCGCTCCCGGGGCGACGCCGAGCCCGCCGGCGAGCCCCGCGCAGAGGTCGGAGAGGATGTCGCCGAAGAGGTTGGTCGTGACGATCACGTCGTACTCCCCCGGCTTCTTGGCGAGCTGCATGCACATGTTGTCGATGAGCCGCTCGTCGGAGGCGATGTCGGGGTACTTCGAGGCGACCTCGCGGAAGACCGTCTGGAACAGCCCGCCGGTCGTCTTCATGATGTTGGCCTTGTGGACGCCGGTCACCCGCTTGCGGCCGAGCTTGCGGGCAAGTTCGAAGGCGAACCGCACGATCCGCTCGGAGGCCTTGCGCGTGACCACCGCGACCGTCTCCGCGGCGCTGTGCTCCCGGTCCACCCAGTGCTCGACCCCGGAGTAAAGGCCCTCGGTCGCCTCGCGGACGACGACCAGATCGGTCTCGGGGAACCGGGTCCCCTCACCGGCGATCGCCCGTGCGGGGCGGACCGAGGCGTAGAGATCGAGCTGCTGGCGCAGCGCCACGTTCACCGAGCGAAAGCCGCTGCCGATCGGCGTCGTGATCGGCCCCTTGAGGGCGAGGCGGTTGCGGCGGACCGACTCGAGGACCTCGTCAGGGAGCGGCGTGCCACGCGCGCGGATCGCCGGCTCGCCGGCCTCGACCACTTCCCATTCGAAGGGGACGCCGGTCGCCTCGGCGATCTTGCGGGCCGCGGCGGTGACCTCCGGACCGATGCCGTCCCCCGGGATCACCGTCACCCGATACGTCATGGAATCTCGACCTCGTCGGCCGAGACGCGACGGGATTTAAGCGGCGCTCACCGAGCCGGCCTTCCGCTGCCCGCCGGGGGCCCGAGCGCGGGCAGGAGGAGCCGAAGGACCTTGTCGCGGACCGCGCCGGGGTCGCGCACCGGGCTCCAGAGGACCACGACGAGGTCGTAGGAAGTGCTGCCTACCTCCGCGAGCTCGATCCGCGCCGGAGGGGCTCCGGCGAACGGCGGGGGGAACGCCTCGGAGATGGCGGGCAGGAGTCCCTCCACGCCGGCGATCCCGACGCTCGTAGGGACCGAGAGGCGCACCCGGTGGAGCAGCGGGCCGCGCGGGGCGAGCAGAAGCGCCGAGATGACGACCGCGTTGGGGACCCGGGCCTGTCCGCCCGAGTCGAGGGCGAGGATGGTGTAGACGAGTCCGATGTCCTCGACGGTCCCGCCGTAGCTCGGGTAGATCGCCTCGTGGGGATAGGTCGGCGGCAGGACCCCGTAGCTCGCGCTCACGAGGCTCACGCGGTCCCCCGGGCGGAACGGGTCGGCGAAGACGAGGAGGAGCCCGGCAAAGACGTTCGCGAGGACCGTCTGGGCAGCGAGGCCGAGGACGATCCCCGTGAACCCCGCGCCGAGGAAGATCGAGTCGGCGGAGACTCCCGCAAGCCGGAAGAGCGCCAGGACCGCCCCGATGGCGATGAGGAGGTTGAGGAAGATACGGACGGCGTGACGACGGCTCGAGAGCCCCTCGCGCTGGAGCACGCTGGTCGCCGCGTGACCGAGCGCGCGGGCGACCAGGTAGGCGACCAGAACGATCGCCCCCGCTTCGAGCAGGTCGACCTCGGACGAGGTGAACGGCGCGAGGTGCCGCACGTCGAAGATGGCGAACAGGAGGTACAGCGCGACAGCAAACACCCCGGCGAGGAAGAGGTCGCGGGCGAGGATGCGCAGCGGCCGGGGCACAGGGGCGGGTTGCATGGGAGGAGCCACGGGCGAGGGGAGATGGCAGTTTCCATGCGGCGTCCTCTCTTCTAACAGTATTCTTATACAACGCAGAGAATCGTCAGGGCATGTTCCTCGTCACGCACCCCGAAGTGCTCGCCGACGACTGGCTCCCTCCGGTGGCGCTCGGCCGCGAGGCCGAGACCCGCGAGGTGGTCCGACGGCTCGACCCTCCCGCGCCGTCTTCGCCGCCCCCGTGGATCGTCACCGTGGCCGGGCCGAGCGGTTCGGGCAGCTCGACCGTGGCCCGTCGCGCCGCGCGCGAAGTCGCCGACCGGGTGCGCGAGGCGACCGGCAGCCTTTCCCGGCTCCTGGCCGTGCGGGTCGGCAACCTCCGGGGAGCCCACGGGGTCGCCACGGCGTTGCTGCGCAGGATGGACGACGGGTTCGACGGCCGCGGGTTCCCTGTCGCCGAGGTGCTCGCCGGTGTGCTGCGACGGGTGCGGAGGGAACGCCGGCCCACGCTAATCGTCCTGGACGACGTCGCTCTCGGAGGGCCGGATCTCGCTCCCATCGTGCGGGCTTTCGCAGAGCCGGACCGTTTCCTCCCCGAGGGAGAGAGCGGGCTTCCGCCCCTCTGGACCGTGCTCGCCGGCACCCCGGAAGGACTGGAGGGCTCGCTCTGCACGGCCGCGGGCCTGTCGGGCGTCGGACCGTCCGTGAACCTGTCGGTCTACGACGCGCGGACGCTCGGGGCGATCGTCCGGGACCGCGCGGGTCGCGCGCTGGGCCGCGACCCTCCCGACGGGCTCGTGCGGACGGTCGTCGAACGTGCCGTCGCGGAGGGAGGCGGCGCCTCCCACGCGGTCGACCTGTTGCGTCACGAGCTTCTCGGGACGGAGGCGGGCCGCCGCCGCGCGAGCAGCTCCCGGTTCGCGCCGGGGATCAGGGTCGAGCGCCACGTCGTGCACGCCATCGGGCAGGCGGTCCACGGCGCGACGGCCCGCGTCGGCGAGGTACGTCGGTGGGAGGCCGAGCTCGCCCGGCGCGACGGGCGCCTCCCGCTCCCAACGACGACCCTCTGGCGGAGGATCGTCCGTCTCGAACGTGCCGGCTATCTCCGACGGGAGATCCGCACGGGGGGGCCCGGAGGTACCGTCTCGCTCGTGCGCGTCCTCACCCCGATCGACGAGTGGGTCATGGACCCGGTTCGGCAGGGAACTCGTCGAGACGACGGGGCTTCGAGCGAGGGGGAGCGGGGCGGGAGCGTGCCGGGGTCGCCCGCTCGGGCGGAGTGGCCGAGCGCCCTCCCGTGAGCTGCTGGGAGACCATCTCGGCGAGGCGCCGCGAGCCCAGGGCCCGCTCGATCCGGTCGAGGGGCGCCTGCCGGAGCGCCTCGCGATCGGCAAAGCCGGCTCGGTAGAGGAGGCGCCCGCGAACGCGGCCTATCCCGCGCAGGCGGACCAGGTCGAGCAGTTCCTCCTTGACCCCGTAGCGGACCCGGAGCGAGAGGTCGTCCACCGGGCGCACGAGACGGGGGGCGAAGGCGCTCGCGAGCCGGCCCGCGCCGAAGAGCAGCCAGTCGGCGTCCTCGACCCGCGTGCGGAGGTCCCCGGCGCCGATCCCGTAGCGCTCGGTGATCTGGACGATCGGGGTCTCGTCGAGCCACTGCTCGAGGACGGAGGCGGTCTTGAGCACGGAGAGGAACTCGTCCAGCGAGAGGTCGAGCGGAGGCTCCTCCGGTCGGACGAGCAGCTCCTCGGCCTCGTCCGAGTAGCGGGCGAGGAGCTCGGCCTCCTCGCCCCGTCGCACGAAGAGCGGCGAGAGGTCCGGTGTCGCCGAGACCGCGGCGAGGAGGGGGAACGCGGCGACCCCGATCGGGGCGCGCTCGAGCGCGCCACGGAGGGTGATCGCCGTCATCGGATCGAGGTAGAGCTCGCTGGTGAGCCGCCCGAACCGGGTCGCCGAGAGCCGGGCGCCTCGGACGAGCAGGCCGTGATGGTCGAGGAACGACTCGACGGCAACGACCGTGCGATCGAGCTCGTCCATCGAGCGCGTGTGGCCGTAGAACGTCGCGCGGAGGAACCCCTGGAGCGCCTCGTCGGAAGGGGCCACGCCGCTCGCCACGAGCGCGAGGAGATGGGTCCGCAGCGCGGCCTCCGAGGCGAGCTGGCTCTCGACGGCCTCGGGCGAGGAGGTAAGGTAGGCGTCGATGAGCTCCTCCTCCTGCTCGGCGCTGCGGGCGAGGACGAGCGCCTCTCCGGTCCGGTCGTAGCGAGGCCGGCCGGCCCTCCCGAGCATCTGCTGGACCTCGGTCGCCGGGATCGGGGCCTGTATGCCGAGACGTGCGTCGTACCGCGCGAGGTCGCGGACGATCACCCGACGGGCCGGCAGGTTGATCCCCGCCGCGAGGGTCGGCGTGGCGACCAGCGCCTTGAGCACCCGGGTGCGGAAGGCGTGCTCGACCAGCTTGCGCTCCGGATCGGTGAGCGAGGCGTTGTGGAACGCCACCGCATGCGGCACCAGTGCGCTCAGCCGACGGACCCCCTCGGTCTCCTCTTCGCCGATCGTCGCGAGCTCCTCGCCGGCCTCCCGCGAGCGGGCCCTCTCCTCCGTGGAGAGCGTCGATTCGACGGCGGGAACGAGCTGCTGGGCGACCTGCTCGCTCGCCCGTCGGCTGTTGACGAAGACGAGCGCTTGGCCCCCCTCCTTGAGGACCGTCCGGACGAGGCGGGGGACGGGCTCGCCCGGGGGCGGGACCTCCTGCGTGGAAAGGTCGGTGAAGGTGATGCGGCCGCCGTGGTAGACCCCGAGCTTGAGCGGCACGGGCCGAAAGCTGCTCGCGATGTGGCGTGCGCCGAGCCAGTCGGCGAGCTCCTCGGAGTTGCCGACCGTGGCCGAGAGGGCCACTACCTGGAGATCGGGGTAGGCGCGTCGCAGGCGGGTGAGGCTCACCTCGAGGGTCGGTCCCCGCTCGGGGTCGCGCAGGAGGTGGACCTCGTCGGCCACGACGACGCCCAGCCGGTCGAGCCACGGACTGCCGCGCCGCAGCAGGCCGTCCGCCTTCTCGCTCGTCGCCACGAGGATGTCGAGCTTCTCGAGCCGGTCGGCCGGAAGGTCGAAGTCGCCGATCGAGAGGCCGACCTTGATCCCGAGGGAGGCGAACCGTCCTAGCTCCTCGGCCTTCTCGTGCGCGAGGGCTCGCAGGGGCACCAGGTAGAGGCCGGTCCTGCCGGCCCGTGCCGCGCGCAAGAGCGCGAGATAGGCCACCAGCGACTTTCCGCTCGCGGTGGGGCAGGCGAGCAGAAGGCTCTCCCCCGCGAGGACCGGGGGGAGCGCGGCCGCCTGCGGCGGGTAGAGCTCCGTGATCCCGTCGGACTCGAGGAGGCCGCGGACCGATGCGTCGAGCGGCGTCTCGGAGAGCGGCACGGAGCGCTCCGGCTCGCTCCGGGGCGGGGCGGCCGCAGCGGGGCCGGAGCGCGAGCGGGGGGAACGGGGCACGGGCCCAAGGAACCGGGGGGCCTACTAGACGGTTCGGCCGTCCGACGCCTTGAGGAAGCCCCGGGCGAGAAGGAGCTCCTGAATCTCGCTGGTCCCCTCCACGATAGGGAAGACCCGGGCGTCCCGGAAGATCCGCTCCGCGGCGCTTCCCTGGCGGGTCGCAGCCTCGCCGCCGACATCCAGGCCGCGCGAGGCGATCGCCACCGCGGCCCGCGAGGCGAGGAGCTTGGCGGCGGACGCCTGGTCGACGAACGGCTCGTCGGCGTCCTTTCGACGCGCGGCCTCCTCGACCAGGGCTCTGGCTGCGAGGAGTTCCGCGTAGGAGCTTCCGAGGAGCTGCCGCTTCCACTCGGTGTCGTCTGCGCGGACGTTCCTGCGCATCTCCTCGAGCGCGGCTCGGGCGACCCCGAGCGCGCAGCTCGCGATCCCGACGCGGCCGCCGGCGAGGGCCGAGAGGGCGATCGCAAGGCCCCTTCCTTCCGGGCCGAGGAGGGCCTCGGGGGGGAGCTTAACCCGGTCGAGGACGAGCTCGGTCGTCTCGCTCCCCCGGAGCCCGAGCTTGTCGAACCGCTGCGCGACCGAGAACCCCGGGGTTCCGGGCGGGACGACGAACGCCGAAATGCCCGCGGGGCCGAGGGCCGGGTCGCGCGTCGCGAAGAGGACGATCGCCCCGGCGCTCGCCGCGTTGGAGATGAACATCTTCGAGCCGTTGAGCTCGTAGCCGGAGGCAACGGTCCGGTACCGGGTCCTGAGCGCCGCGGCATCGGACCCCGCGCCCGGCTCGGTGAGCGCGAACGCCCCGAGACGCCGTCCTCCTGCGAGGTCGGGAAGGTAGGTCTCACGCTGCGCGTCGGTTCCCCACGCGAGGATCGGCGCGGCGCATACCGACACGTGCACCGCGAGGACGACCGCGATGGCGGGGTTCGCTGCGGCGAGCTCTTCGAGGACCGCGACGAACTCTCGGGCGCCTCCGCCCTGACCGCCCCAGCGGGCGGGGGTGCCGAGCCCGAGGAAGCCCTCGCGTCCGAGCGCCGCGACGACCGCCTCCGGCAGCAGGTCGGTACGATCGATCTCCGCGGCGAGGGGCTCGAGCTCGCGGCGGGCGAACGAGGCGGCCTTGTCCTTCCAGGCCTGGACAGCGCTTTCCGACGCGGTCGCCACGCCGGCAGCAGAGCGCCCAACCCTTAAGCCGTCGGGGGAGTCGACGGCCCCGGACGCCGAACGCCGTGACGACCGAGCCGAGCCCCAAGGACCGGTTCACTTCGCTGGACACCTTCGCCCTCGTCCAGGAGCTTCGCTCGCAGCTGGGGGCGCATGTCGACAAGGTCTTCGACGCCGGCGAGTCGGCCTTCTCACTTTTGTTCCGTCTTCCCGGCGGACAGAAGACCGAGCTGCGTCTGGTCCCCGGCCGCTACGCGGCCCTTCTTCCCCCGGAGCGCGAGCATGCCGAATCGCTCTCCCCGCTCGCCCGCGAGCTCCGTAGGCTGCTCACGGGGACGGTGCTCCGCGGGGTCTCCGAACCCGGAGGGGAGCGCTATCTCGAGCTCTCGCTCCAGCGCGCCGCGGAGGGCACCTCGATTGTCCTCGCCGTCGAGCTGTTCGGCACCGGCAACCTCGTCGTCGCCAAGGACGGCAAGATCGTCGCGGTCGCGCACGCCCGTCGCTGGGCGCATCGCGAGCTTCGGATCGGCGCCGACTACGCACGACCGCCGTCGCGCGAGGACCCCTGGAAGCTCGGAGCGGCGGGGATCGAGGCGGAACTTGCCCGATCGCGCAACGACCTTGCCAGCACGCTTGCCGCGAGGCTCGCCCTCGGCGGGCCGGTCGCCGAGGAGGTGATCGCCCGGGGCCGCTGGAGCCCCCAGGCGCCCGCCGCTCAGGACGCGGCCCGCGTTGCCGGCCGGCTCCAGGCGATCCTCTCGGAGATGGTCGCGGAGATCGGTGCCGCTCCGCGGGGCTACCTTCTCCTCCGCGACGGGGTCGCCGTGGACGCAACCCCGTATCGCTCGCATCGCTGGGAGGAGGTCCCCGGGGTCGAGCAGGCGGAGCGAGCGCGGTTCTCCGAGGCCATCGCGGAGTACTTCGCGACGGTCGTCCGCCCCGCCCCCTCGCCCGAGGAGCGCGCCCGCAAGGCCGAGAGGGAGGAGCTCCTGCGGCTCGCCTCGCGCCAGGAGCAGGCGGCCTCCGCGCTTCGCCAGAGCGTCCTCGATCGGAAGGCGGACGCCGATGCGCTCTACGCGCACTACGCCGAGGCCCAGGCTGCGCTGGAGCGGGCCGAGGCCGGATCCGAGCGCCTCCAGGAGCTCACGATCGAGCTCGCCGGCCGGTCCGTCAGGGTCCCCACACGGAGGGGCGTGGAGGGGGCGGCGAGGTCGCTCTACGAGGAGGCGAAGAGGCTTTCCGGCAAGCTCGAAGGGGCCGAGACGGCCCTCGTGAGCACCCGTGCGCGGCTGGCGAGCGCCGAGCTCTCGGCCCCCCTGGCCTCGCCCTCCGCCCGGCCCCAAGCCGCACGGAAGCCCCGCTGGTTCGAGAAGTACCGCTGGTTCCTCAGTTCCGAAGGGGTCGTCGTGATCGCGGGCCGGGACGCTCCCTCCAACGACGTGGTCGTCCGACGCCATCTCAAGGAAGGCGACCGCTACATCCATGCCGACCTTCAGGGAGCGGCCTCCGTCGTCGTGAAACGTCCTCAGGGCGCTACCGAGATCCCTCCGGCCACCCTTCGCGAGGCGGCCCAGTGGGCGGTCGCCTACTCCAAAGCGTGGAGGGCGGGCCTCGCCTCCGCGTCGGCGTTCTGGGCGAGCCCGGACCAGGTCTCAAAGTCCGCCGCCAGCGGGGAGTTCGTTCCCAAGGGGGCCTGGGTGGTGCGCGGCACCAAGCATTTCGAGCGGGACCTGCCGCTCGAGCTCGCCCTCGGGACCGTCCGCTACGAGGACGAGGAGCGGTGGACCGTCGCGCCGCCGTCGGCGGTCCGAGCGCGGGGTGTCGTCCGGGCCCTCCTCACGCCGGGCCCGGAGCGCGATCGCTCGCGGATCGAAGAGGAGCTCGTCCGAGAGCTCGGGATCCCTCGGCCCGTGCTCCAGCGCCTCCTACCGGCAGGGGGCCTCTCGGTGCGACGTGCGTAGACGACCGAGACCTCGGCGACGGGGAACGCATCCCCCGGACGACGCCAGGTGTGATTCCTCGCGCGCAACGCGGCGATGAGGAACTCGGACTCCCCGAGCCGGAACCGTGCGCCGACCTCCAAGCGAGGGATCCCCCGCGTCGGAAGCCGCATCGTCGACGAGCGGTCTCCCTCGACCAGGGCCACCCGTACCGTGGGCTCGCGTTCGAGCACCGCCCAGAGCGTCGCGACCTCCTCCGAGAGGGCCTGGCGGCAGGGCCTCCCATCGCGGCGGTCGATGCGGGTGAGGACGACCGGGCCGATCTCGGGGAGCTCCACCGGGGCCGCGTTGCGAAGGACTAGCCCTGCCGGCAGCGTGATCCGCGTCCGTGTCGAGGCAGGGCCTTCCGAGACGATCGCCTCGACCGCGACCGACGGCTCGGGCGACGAGACGAACGGGTGCGTCCATCGGCAGCTCTGGCAGCGGGCGGTCCCCCGGACCACTGCGGCACCGCTCCTCCCGCGTCGGTCGATGCGAAGGATGCGATGGGCCGTCGTCTTTCCGCAGGTCTCGCAATAGAGACTGGCGTGTCGGATCTCCCCCGTGGCCGGGCGCTCTTCCGACTCGGTCACGAACCGCCTCCGGGGAGCGTCAACGGCCTGGGACGGTCGACCGAGGAGAGGGTGGAGCGAGAGGACCCGCGGCGCTTCGCGGCGGCGGCTCCTGTCTCGCCGGGCGATATCCCGACGACCGGGCGAGCCGAACGGCCGGTGGCAGGGCAAGCTCCGTTCGTGAGCCCGGGGAGATCGCCAGGGTTAGGCCCAGCATATCGGCCGGTCCTCCAAGGTCGGGCCATCTTAAAGGGGTCGGAGGGGCCGGTAGGCTTCGCTGCCGGCGGTTGGGCCGGTTGCGAAGACGACCCGGGGTCCACAGCTGGGAGACGGCTCGGGCGGCCACGCACCGAGCCGACGCCGCCCCGGGGGACGACGCCGCCGCGAGGGGGACGCTGCGCGTCGCTCGCGTGGCGACGCGGCACTTGGATCAAGCAGGAGGACGACAAGCGGTCGTGTCGGTCCCGAGGGTAATCCGAACGCCCCCTGGGGTTCTGCGCGGCACGGGTCTCGAGCTGCCGGGGGTGCGCCGCGACCCCTTGCTCGTATCCGCGAGAGTCGCCTAGCGGCAGGCGCCCCAAGCCTCGGGCCCCGTCGTGGGGTCGGCGAAGCCGATGGGGCTGCCCGAATTTGAATCGGGGTCCCGGGCTCCCAAAGCCCGAAGGATGGACCAGTAGAGCGGACGGAGGGGCTCCCTCGCGCCCGTAGCTACCCCACAGCCCCGCATGAGCGCCTAGCTCGCGTCGACCTGCTTGAGCTGCCGTCCGATGCGGCACTCGGCCGGGCCATCGGCTACGGCGACGACGCGGAACTTCTGCTTGGCTGGCAGGGTCGGGCCGGCGCAAGGGGTCCAGTTCGGACAGTCGAGCCTTCGGCAGGAGTAGCGGCCGGCCTCGACCGTGCTGCCCACGACCGCCGAGCGCGGGTCGACCAGGAGAGCACGGGAGACGACGCGGACCTCGACCACGTGCGCCTCGGTCTCCTGGAGCGCGCACGGGTGCGTCACGTCGCGGACCCGTTCTACAGCGTAGCGTCGCCCGGCGTCCAAGGTGAGGCAGGCATGCCGGTACGGGCAGGTGCGGCAGACCGGCGCCCCGCCCTGGTAGACGAACTCGAACCCCTCGCGGGCCTCGTCGACCGCGAGCAGCGTGATCTCTGCCATGGAGCGGTTAGCTCAGCTCGTCACCCCCGTCACGAGGGCCAGCCGTTCGGCGGCGTCGCGCGTGAGCCCCTTGTCGCCCAGGATAGTGTAGCGGTCCGGCCGCAGCGAGTGGGCGAGGACGAGGGCGCGGACGATCTCCTCGTTCGTCACGCCGAGCTCGCGCGCGGTGGTCGGGGCCCCGATGGTGAGCAACGCGGTCTTCACCCTCCTCCAGTCCCCCCCATGCAAGTACATCATCATGACGGCCCCCACCCCGCACTGCTCCCCGTGAAGACTGGGATGCTCGCTGACCCGTTCGAGCGCGTGGGAAAAGAGGTGCTCGCTCCCCGAGCAGGGACGCGAGGAGCCCGCGACGCTCATCGAGATGCCGGCGACCAGGATCGGGCGGATCGCCGTCCAGACCGACATCTCCAGGTTCGGCTTGATCGCGGCGGCGTGGTCGATGATCTCCTGGGCGGCGTACTCGCTCAGCGTCGCCGCGGTGCTCGAGTACTCCTCCCCCCGAAGGCGCACGGCGAGCCTCCAGTCGAGGATCGCGGTCACGTTGGAGATCACGTCCGCGCACCCCGAGGCGAGGAGGCGGAACGGTGCCTGGACCAGGATGCCGGTGTCGGCGATCACGCCCATCGGGACGGCGCCCTCCGTGCTCGTGACGCTCTCGGAGTTGCGCAGCGAGGCCCTCGGCGAGGAGATGCCGTCGTGCGCCGCCGAGGTCGGGAGGCTCACGAACGGGATGCGGAGGCGGGCGGCGACGACCTTCGTGATGTCGATCTTGCTCCCGCCCCCCACGCCGACCAGGAACCTCGCCTCGGCCCGTCGGGCCTCGGCGGCGACGCGGTCGACCTCGTGGAGGCTCGCCTCGTGCGCGATGATCGTCTCGACCGCGAAGCCGTCCGCCGCGAGGATCGCCGCGGCGCGGTTGCCTGCGAGCTCCGCGGTCCTCGGGCCGGTGATGACCGCTCCCCGGCTCGGAAACCCGAACTGGCGGCAGGTGCTCGCCAGGTCCTCGATGACCCCGTGGCCGACCAAAACGGTCCGCGGGAAGACCATCCCTTTGGCCTTCCCGAACGGGATTTCGCTCGGCCCCGAAAGGTCCTGACCTTCCGGCTGGCCCTCCGCCATGGTCCGAAAGGGCGAACGGCAGGCCCGGGCTCTTTAGCCTATCTCTCGGCCACGGCGAAGGAGTCCTCCCCGAGGCGGTCCGGGCTAACGGCCCGGGACATCTCCCCAGATGAGCTTGTGCTCCTGGAGCATGACACGCACGTCGAGCCGGTCGGTGAGGACCCAGCCGGCGAGGCGTGCCGGGTCGCTTTTCCAGACCGGCTGGAAGACGAGCTCGGCCGGCCCGCGGTAGCGGCGAACGACCCGCCGCGCGAAGAGATAGTCGCGGCGGTCACCGATGACGAACTTGATCGTGTCGTCCGCCCCGAGCTTGAGAAGGTTCTGCCAGCGGTTGCGAGCCTCCATCCCGGAGGACGGGCACTTCACGTCGACGCTCAGGTGGACCCCGGGGAGACCCGCGTACGGCCCCACGTCCAGCGAACCGCCGGTCTCTATCGACGTGACAAGGCCCTTTTTGGAAAGGCGGCGGACGAGCTCGAGCGACTCCTTCTGCAGCAGGGGCTCGCCGCCGGTGAGGCAGACGTGCCGGGTACGGTGCCGGCGGATCTCGGAGAGGAGCGAGGGGATCGAGCGCTCGCGTCCCGCCCCGAACGAGTAGGTGGTGTCGCACCACCGGCAGCGCAGGTTGCACCGAGCGGTCCGGACGAACGTGGTCCGCACCCCGCTGAGAGGGCCCTCTCCCTGGAGGGAGTGGAATACCTCGATGATCCGCATGCCGGCCCCCGTGGCTAGCTCCGCCACGGGAAACCGTCTTCTCCCTCGGCCCGGGGGTGTCGGGCCGCTCCCGTCATAAGCGCGGAGCACTCGTTCGGCGACCGTGGAGCGCTCGCGCGTAAGGTTCTGGCAGGAGGCGTGGGCTCGGGCCGGCCTTGCCTCGGCGCATCGCGACGGGGCGCGTAGAAAGTTCTTCGCGCTCAACGCCTATCCGGGCCCCAGCGGGTTCCTGCACGTTGGCCACCTGAGGGCCTACGCCTACCTGGACGCGGTCGCCCGGTACCGCCGGATGCTCGGAGAGGTCGTCCTTCTCCCCTTCGGGGTCCATGCTTCCGGTCTCCCCGCGGTCGCCTGGGCGCAGAAGGTGCGCGACCGCGACCCCTCGACCCTCGAGCAGCTCGCGCAGGCCGGCGTGGGACCGGAGGAGATCCAACGACAGGAAGACCCCGAAGAGGCTGCACGCTTCTTCCTCCGCAGCTACGTCTCGGTGCTCGACGCGATCGGGGTCCTCTACGATCCCGCGACCGCGCTCACGACGATCGACGACGATTACCGGGCGTTCATCCGCTGGCAGTTCCGCACTCTCGCCCGCGAGGGGACCCTCGTCCAGGCGGCCCACTACGCCTCCGTCTGTCCGGTCTGCGGACCGGTGGCGGTGGACGCGGCCGAGACCGACCTCTCGAGCGGCGGAGACGCCGAGGTCGTTCGCTACACCACCGTTCCGTTCGCCCTGGACGACGGTCGGATCCTTCTCGCCGCGACCCTTCGACCGGAGACGGTCTACGGGGTGACGAACCTCTGGCTGGCCCCCCGCAGCTCCCTCGTGGTCTGGCACCACGGGGAGCGAGCCTACCTCGTCGCCCGGGACGGCGCCGAGCGGCTGGTCGAACAGCACGGCGGACGGATCGGCCACCCCGTCGAGGCAGGTGAGCTGCTCGGGCGCCCGGTCACGGTGCCCCTCGCCGGACACCGCGTGCCGATCCTGGAGAGCGCGGTGGTCGACCCGGCGGTCGGCACCGGCGTGGTGATGAGTGTCCCGGCGCACGCGCCGGCGGACGCGGCGGCGCTCTCCGAGCTCTCCGAGGAGTCCCGAGGCCTTCTCACGGGGACCCCGCCCGTCCTCCTCCGTGTTCCCGAGGAGGGGGCGCTCTCGCCTTCCGAAGCCGAGCTCCTCCGTGGCCACGGAACGCCTGCGGAGAAGGCGCTGCGGGCGGTCGGGGCCCGGGGCCTCGGGGATCGCGGCCGTCTGGACGAGGCGACCGAACGGCTCTACCGGCTCGAGTTCGTGCGCGGCACGATGACCGTCCCCGCGCTCACCGGCGTGCGCGTTCGCGAGGCCCGCGAACGAATCGCCGACGAGCTCGAGGCCGGAGGAAAGAGCTTCTCGCTCCAGCAGTTCACCAAGCCCGTCCTCTGCCGCAACGGCCACGCGGTGATCATCCGACGGCTCGACGACCAGTGGTTCCTCCACTACGGGGACCCGGAGTGGAAGGCCCTGACGCGGGAGACGATCGCCCGGCTGGCGACCTTCCCGGAGGAGTACGCCCGGGAGCTTCCCGGGATCATCGACTGGTTCGAGGACCGACCGTGCACCCGTCACGGCCGATGGCTCGGAACGCCGTTCCCTCTGGACCCCGCCTGGACGATCGAGCCGATCGCCGACTCGACCTTCTACATGGCCTACTTCGTCGTCCGTCGTTTTGTCTCGACCGGCCGTCTCCGCACCGAGCAGCTCACCGACGCCTTCTTCGACTACGTCTTCCTGGGAAGGGGCGACGGCGAGCCCGGCGTCCCTCGAGAGCTCCTCGAGGAGGTCCGCTCCGAGTTCCTGTACTTCTACCCGCTGGACGTCAATTTCGGCGGCAAGGAGCACAAGCGGGTCCATTTCCCGGTCTTCCTCTACACGCACGCCAAGCTCCTCCCGCCGGAGCTCCAGCCCCGGGCGATCTTCGTCAACGGCTGGATCACGGGAACGACCGGGGCGAAGCTCTCCAAGAAAGGGATCACGGCCTCGGGAGGCCGCATCCCGCCCATCGACGACGCCTTCGAGCGGTGGGGGCCGGACGCCCTTCGGCTGTTCTACACGGTCGCCGCATCGCCGGCAGCCGACATCGAGTTCGACCCCGCGCCGGTGGACGCCGCGGCTGCTCGGCTCGACGAGGTCGCTCGCCTCGTTCGGGGCTCCCAAGGGGACGCCGACGGCCCCCCCGAGCTGGACGCCTGGCTCCTCTCCCGGCTCCACGACGTGGTCGCACGGGTCCGAGCCGCCTACGATCGGCTCGACCTACGCGCCGCGGGCGAGGCGACGTTCGTCGAGCTGGCGGCGATCCTCCGGCGCTACTACGCGCGGGGAGGAGTCCCGGGACGGGCCACCGATGCCTACGCGCGGGCGTGGGTCCTCCTGCTCGCTCCCATCGCGCCCCACCTCGCCGAGGAGCTCGGAGAGGGTCGGTTCGGCTCGCTGGTCGCCACGCAGAGCTTCCCTGCGCCGGACCGGTTCCCTTCCTCGCACCCTGCCGAGGCGCGGGAGGCCTACCTCGAAAGGGTCGAGGAGGACCTCCGCTCCGTCCTCCGCCCGCTGGCCGAGAAAGGAGAGGCGACGCCCGAGGAGCTGCTGTTCTACCTCGCCGCTCCGTGGAAGGCGACGGTCGAAGAGTGGCTGCGGGAGGCGCTCGACCGCGGCGAGGCGCCCACGATCCGCTCGATCATGGAGCGCGCCGCGCACCACCCCGAGGTCGCCTCGGCACGCGGCGAGATCGCCCGATACGTCGAGCGGGTGCTTCCGAGCCTGCGCTCTACTCCGGGTAAGCTCCCGAGCGTCGACGAGGCCGAAACGCTCCGCTCGGCGGAAGGCTACCTCCTGCGTCGCTACGGGGTGAAGTCGATCGCCGTCTATCGGGAGGCGGAAGCCGCCGCGCACGACCCCAAGGGCCGGCGCGAGCGGGCCCGGCCCGGGCAGCCGGCGTTCTACCTGGTGCGTCCCGGCGAGGAGGACCGCGAGCGGACCGGCCGCTCCCCTGCGGAACGGACGAAACCGTCCTCCAGCCGTCCGTAGAGGAGCTCGTCCCGCCAGCCCAGGCTCGGGTGACGGAAGCTCTGGCGGAGGCGTCCCTCCCGAGAAAAGCCGAGCGATCGGAGCACCTTCGTGGAACCGACGTTCCCCGGGAAGACGTGCGCCTCGATACGGTGAAGCCCCAGCTCGGCGAAGCCGAGGCGCAGCAGCCGGCGGCTGGCCTCCACGGCGTAGCCCTGGCGACGGAACGGGCGGCCCACCCAGTAGCCGAGCTCGCCCCGGAGCCGCCGCGGGTTCAACCCGTGGAGTCCGACCCCGCCCACGAGCCTGCCGTCCGCGCGTAGGACGATCTGGAGGGCTAGATCGGTTCCCTTGCGACGCGAGGCCGCCGCCCGTCGCCGGAACTCCGCAGCGTCCCGGCGTGTGTACGGTCTCGGGATCGTCGTCCAGCGCGCCACGCCCGGGTCCTCGAGCAACTCGACCAGCTCGAGGTCGCGGGAGGCGGAGGGGGCGTAGAGCAAGAGCCTCTCGGTCCGCAGCGGAAGCCCAACTCGCGCGAGCCGCCCGGAGAGCGGAAGGCTCACGGGTCGACCCGCGCCGGATGCCGCGTCCGGCGACGACGCTGCCCGGCAAAGTTGAGGTACATGCGCGACGGCGTCGGATGCGAGGAGAGCCGACGGTACTTGGCCGAGCGCTTGTGCCCGTAGCTCCGCTCGACCCGGCCGGAGATCTCGAAGTAGATGAGCTGCCCGACGGGCATTCCTGCGTAGATGCGGACGGGAAGCTTCACGCTCATCTCGAGCGTCCAGTGGTTGCAGAACCCCTCGTCGCCCTTCCCCGCCGTCGAGTGGATGTCGATGCCGAGGCGACCGACGCTCGATTTCCCCTCGAGGAACGGGACGTAGCCGTGCGTTTCGGTGTACTCCTCGGTGACCCCGAGGTAGAGCTGGCCGGGGACGAGGACGAAGCCCTGGGATGGGATGCGGAACTCGCGGGCGGGATTCGGCTTGGCCGCGTCCAGCGCCCCGGTGCGGTAGACGGAAAGGTACCGACCCAGGTGGACGTCGTAGGAGTTCGTCCCGAGGCATTCCGGGTCGAACGGGCGGATGACGATCCTCCCTTGCTGCATCGCCGACCGGATCGCGGAGTCGGAGAGGATCATCGGACCGCGCGGCCACGTCGCGAGCGTTATTTAAGCGGGGCCGCGGCCCCCGGCTCCTCGAGGAGGAGGGAGGCGTAGCCGACGACCTCGTCGGCGGCTCCCACCTCCCCCGAGTGGCCCCACCGGAGCAGGGTCGCCGAAAGCGGCCTATCGGAAAGCGCGGCGAGGAGCACGGTGGTCGGGGCGATCCCGCACATCGAGATCCTCTCGCGCCGTACGATGTCGTAGAGGCCCCGCGCGTCCCGCGCCAGGATCCGATCGATCGCCAGGTGGTCGAGGCGCTCGGCGACGGCCGGCGCAACGTAGTGGGAAAAGTCGGTCGACGCGACGAGGAGCACGTCGCGGCCCCGGAGGGCGTCGCGGACGACGGAAGCGACCTCCTCGAGGAACGCGAGCGTTCCGAAACGGACCTCGAGCGCCACGATCGACGGGCGGGGGAGGACGTACTCGAGGAACGGCAGCTGCACCTCGATCGAATGTTCGGAGGCGTGGGCCGCCTCGTCGACCTCGACCGGCAGGACGGAGAGCGCGCCGAGCAGCTCTTCGTTGACCGGCGTGGGCCCGAGGGGCGTGAGCCAGGGCCGGGCGGAGAGCGAAGCCCCCCGGCTCGCCCCGTGGTGGTCGACCCCGAGCAGAAGGACCGCCTCCGGCGGCCTCTCCGCGGCGATCCGAGCGTAGGCGTAGGCCGCGATCGGCCCGGAGTAGGTGTAGCCGGCGTGGGGGACGATCGCCGCGACGATCCTGCGGTCCGCGGAGCGGCGGCGGGCCGGTAGCTTCCCCGGCCCCCGGGGGGAGAGGAAGCACGCCTCGAGCTCCCGCGCCAGCTGCTCGGGACGCTCGGCGTAGAAGGCCCCCGCGACCGCCGGGGGTCGGGGACGGGCCGGCATGACCGGTTAGGGCGCCGAGAGCAGGCCGACCAGCTCCCGCGCGTCGGTCTCCCCCAGACGGTTGCGTCGGTTGGGATGGAACGGGTTCGCCTCTCCGTAGCGCGGGATGACGTGGAAGTGGACGTGGAAGACGATCTGCCCGGCGTTGGCGCCGGCGTTGAGCGCGACGTTGTAGTCGTCCGCGAGCCGCTCGCTCCTGCGGCAGACCCGGTCGAGGGCCCTGAGGAGCGCTACCTGACTCTCGAACGGAAGGTCGGTGAGCCGAGCACCGTGCTGTTTCGGCACCACGAGCGCGTGCCCCCGGGTGAAAGGGTAGATGTCGAGGAACGCCATCGCGTCCTCGTCCTCGTAGATGATGTAGGCGGGGGCACGACGCCGGACGATCGCGCAGAAGACGCAGTCCTGCCCGTCCCCGCCCGCCACGCCGGCGGACGAGCGAGCCGCGACCAAGACCCTTGCGCCGCGCGGCGGGGCGGTCGCCCTCCTCATTAGGAGTGCGTATTGTGGACCGGCCGATGCATCGCGGTCTCGGGGTCGTCCTGGCGGTGGCCCTGGCGGTGTTCACTCTCCTGGCAGCCCTTGGGCTCTCGCCCGCGGAGCGCCCGCCGTCCTCCTCGGGAGCTCGGGCGGTTTGGCCGAGCGCTCTGTCCTCCTCCGTAACGAGCCCCGGCACGGCCGCCCTCCTCTCGGGCGCGCACGGCTCGCGCCTGGCGACGGACGCCGTGACCGTGCCTCCCGGTGCCCTCACCGAACCTCTCGCGCCGTCCCGCGGGGTTCGCATCGGCCTCACGCTGGGATTTTCCCATCCCGAGGAGCTCTCCCGCCTTCTCGCCTCGCTCGAGGACCCCGCCTCGCCGGAGTATCGGCAGTTCCTCACCTACGCCGAGTTCGAGGCGAGCTACGCCCCCCCTCCGAGCTCCGTCGCCGCGGCCGAGGCCGCGCTACGGTCGGTCGGAGCGAGCTCCGTCGTGCTGCCCGCGGGCAGCACGACGGTGGAGGGCACCGTCTCGGCACGCGGCCTCTCCGAGCTGCTCGGGGTGCGCCCGGTGGAGTATGCCTCGGCCGGCGGGGGCTGGGGCTACACCGCGCTCGGGAGCCCGCAGCTTCCCGCCTCGCTCCAAGGTAAGGTCGTCGGGATCGACGGCCTTTCCGGCGTCGCGGGGCCCGTCGGCGCGGCGCGGCCCGGCGCTTCCGCTCCGGCCCTCTCCCCGCGGGCGGGCCTCGCCCCGCTCTTCGTCCGGCAGGCGATCACCGGCACGGACTGGTACTTCGGCTCGGACTTCGCGCAGGCCTACGAGGCGACCCAGCTCTGGCCGCTCAGCAACACGAGCGTCGCGCACGCAACCTTCCCTAAACACGTCGCCGTGGCGACCCTCCTCGCGAGCTCGTACAACGAGAGCTACGGAGTCAACCTTCCGCCGTTCGTCCCGTCGGTCGTCGACCGCTATTTTAACGACACCTTCAACTCCGGCTGGCCGCTGCCGATCCTCAAGGGGATCCCGGTGCACGAGAACGGGGCGGCCGACCCGCCCCCGCCCGGCCCGCTCGTCCAGGGTAGCGTCGCCCTGACCGACACGAGCGGGATGGAGACGGAGAACTCCCTCGACCTCGAGATGGCAGGAAGCATGGCCCCGGGGGCATCGCTCTACAACTTCTACTTCGCGGACAGTCTCCTCCTCAACGCCAACCTCTCGAGCGCCGCCCTCTACCTCTCGGACGACCTCGCCTCGGCCCTCTCCTACACCGGCTACGGCCTCTCGCCCCTGGCGGTCGTCTCCTGTTCCTTCGGCCTCCCCGATCTCAACGAGACATCGTGGAACGCCCAGCTCGTCCTGGCCGCCGCGATGGGCGTGACGGTCGTTGCCGCCAGCGGCGACAACGGCGGGTCCCCTCCGCTCTGGCCGGCGTCCGTGGCGTTCAACACGAGCGGGGTGCTCTCCGTGGGGGGAACGAGCGTCGTTCTTTCCGGGAGCGCCACCTCGACCTACACGGCGCCCCCCCTGGTCGCTAGCTACGACGACAAGGTCCAGGGAATCGGCTCGATGAGCGCCTGGTTCGCCAGCACCGGCTTCGGCCACTACCTCGGCAGCCAGGGAGGAGTGAGCTCGGTCTACCCCGAACCGTACTGGCAGTTCCACTCCGCCGCGCAGCCGGCGATCGTCTCGGCGGCGATCACCCAGGGGGTGAGCTCGCTCGGCCGCGCCGGCCCGGACCTCGCCTTTCCGGCGCGCGACACGATCGCCTACACCAACGGGACGGGAGCTTCCCCCTTCTTCGGCATCATCTCCGGCACGAGCGTCGCCGCTCCGGTGCTCGCCGGGCTCCTCGCCGACGTGGTGGCGGTCGAGACCAATATCTCGGGGTCGTTCCACCCGCTCGGCTACCTCACCCCGGAGATCTACCGCCTCGCGAGCTACTACGCGGCCTACCCGAACCTCACGACGCCGTTCCTGGATGTCTACAACGGTTCGACCTCGGTGTTCTCGGCGGTTCCCGGCTGGGACGCGGCCACCGGTTGGGGAGGGCTGCTCGCCCCGCTGTTCCTCCTGGCGGACGAGAACCCGCCGCCGGCGAACTACACCTACACCGGACCGACGCCCGGGCTTCCCGGCCGACCGGGCCCCGCGTTCCCCCTCTGGACGGTTCTCTTGGTCCTCGCCGGGGCGTCGACCGCCTGCGTCGTCGGCGTGGTGATCCTCCTGGACGCCCGCTCGCGGGAGCGCTTCGGCTCCCAGGAACCGGACATCTTCGCTGCGGCGGTGCTTCCGGCCGGCGAGGTGACGGCCTCCTTCCCGGCGCCCGCCGCGGTGTTCTCCTGCCCTTACTGCGGCAAGGACCGTCCGGCGGAAGCCGGCCCGTGCCCGTCCTGCGGGGTCATCTAGCGGGGGTTCCGGCCGTCACCGAGGCCGGCTCGGCGTCCTCTCCCACGGGAGACCGGGCGGCGGTCTCCTCGGGAGCCGGGGCCTCTCCCTCGACCGGCACGGTGGCCGACGGGGCGATCGGAACGGGAGCCGTCTCCGCGTCCGCGACCGGCGCAGGGATGGCGGTCGTCGCGGGGGGAACCCCGAGCTTCTGCTCGAGGAACCGCCGGATCTCCTCCGGGCGAGAGGAGGGGATGCCAAAGTACTCGGCGAACCGGCGGGTGGTGGTCAGTTCGAGGGTCGCTCCCTTCGGCTCCGTCCGGACGAGGCCGACGCCGCGCAGATGCTGTACCTCGCCGTAGGCGGCGTCGCCGATCATGCGGACGAGCACGCTCTGGAGGACGGGCTGGTGGTAGGCGATGAGCGTGAGGGCCTTGACGGTCCTCGGAGCCATCTCGACCGGGGTCACGGCGTGGACGGTCGGGACGAACCGGTCCTTGAGCTGCAGGGCGTAGCGCTCGCCCACCCGGCGGACCTCCAGGGCGCACGGGCGGACACGGTAGGCCTCCTCGAGCGCGTGAAGCGCCTTGGCCACCGAGCGCGGGTCGAGCCCGTCCAGCGCCTCGGAGAGCTCCCGGGCGGAGAGGGGCTTGCCGGCGGCGAAGAGGACCGCCTCGACCTTGAGGACGAGCTCGTCCGGGGCGTGCGGCATCGGGCTCAGGCCTCCTCGCCGAGGGGCGTGCGCTGGGCGACGGTGCGGACGACGGTCACCGGTGAGCTTCCGAGGACCTCCTGCTGGAGGTCGACCGAGCGCTCGCGGGCGAGGAAGAGCATCGCCAGGAAGAGGGCGACCAGGCGGTCGCGCCCGGAGAGCGGGTTCCACAGCTCGAGGAGCGGGAACGGCTCGCCGACCGGGTGGCGCAGGACGGCCTCCCAGGCGTCCGCGAGGTCGTGCTCGGGGACGTCGCCGTGGACGAGGACCTCCGGCGGGGCCCGCTGCTCCTCGCGGAGCCTCTCCCTGAGCTGCTGGATCTTGAGGGCTTGACGTGCGTCGGCCTCCGCCTCGCCGAAGGCCTTGACGAGCTCGAGGAGCGAGACCGGCCGGCTTTCCGAGTGGCGGACCATCTCGAGGAGGGCGGGCGGCTCGCTCGAGCCGAGCACGGTCGACGTCACGTCCACCGCCTCGGGGGTCTCGAGGAGCGGCAGGTAGCCGTCGTCCCCGGGGAGCTCGAGGTCGGCGGCACCCGCCTCCGCTGTCGGGGGTTCGGCGGCCTGCTGGTGGCGTAGGACCTCCTCGGACTGCAGGAGGAGGATGCTCCAGGCCATGTAGAGCAGGCGGCCGGCGATCTGGAAGTCCACGTTGCCTTCGGTGCGGACCCGCTCGAGGTAGGCCTGGGTGAACCGTCCGAGGTCGATCTCCCACGGGTCGAACTGCTGGTCGAGGACGAGCTCGAAGAGCAGGGCGGTCGCCTTCTGGAACGGATCGGAGATCACCACGTGGACCCCCTCCTTGAGCCCCTCGACCAGGGTGAGGTAGCGCTCGAGCAGGACGGTCGGTTCCCCACCTTCCGGCTCGCCGAGCAGCGAGCGATGGAAGACGAGGTACTGGAGGACCTTCTCGGCGGCCTCGCGGGGAACCCCGCCACCGGCCCCGAGGCGGGCGCCCGCGCTTGCCGCGACGGATCCCGGCGCGACAGCGGAGGTCCTCTCGGGCGACGGCAGTCCTCCCGGTGGGTTCGCGAGCATGGCTCAGCGCGCCTCCACCGGCTTGGGAGAGGCCTCGACCGCCGAAGGGCCGCGCTCTTCCACGTCCTGGATGTCGTCCAGGTGGATCGCGACGACCCGGGAGCAGCCATCCCCGCGCATCGTGACGCCGAAGAGCTGGTGGGCGAACTTGAGCGTCACCTTGCGAAGCGAGATCACCACGAACTGCGCGCGCTCCGAATTGCGGCGCAGCATCCTTCCGACATACTCGGCGTTGAGCCCGTCCAGCGACATGTCGACCTCGTCGAAGACGTAGAGCGGGCTCGGGTCGTAGCGCTGGAGCGAGAAGATGAAGGCAAGGCTGGCGAGCGACTTCTCCCCGCCGGAGAGCTGCTCGAGGCGTCCGACCGTCTTGCCCACGGGGCGCGCCTTGATGAGGAGCCCGCCGGCGAGCGGATCGTCCGGGTTCTCGAGGGCGATCTCACCCTCTCCGCCGGCGGAGAGCTCGCCGTAGATCGTACGGAAGTTCGTGTCGACCTGGCGGACGACCTCGGTGAGCTTCTCGCGCTTCTTCTGCTCGATCTCCTTGACGAGACCCACGAGCTCGTCCTTCTCGCGAGCGAGACGCTCGACCTCCTGGGTGAACTCGTCACAGCGGGCCTTCTCCTGGTCGTACTCTTCGACAGCTCTCAGGTTGACGTCCCCGAGGGCGCGCAGTTGCTCGTCCAGGGCAGCGATCCGTCGCTTGAGCTCCTCGGGAGCCACCGACTGCTCCTCCGCGTCGGGCTCGGGGAACTGGCGGAGCGCCTCCTCGAACTCGGCGAGATGCGACTCGGCCTGCGCCACGCGGGTCGTCTCGTTGGTGAGCAGGGTCCTCTTCGTCGCGAGGTTCGTCTCGGCCTTGGCCAGCTCCTGGGCGAGCTTCAATCGCTCGTCGTTGAGGCGGGAGCGCCGCTCGGACTGAGCGCGGGCGGCCTCGCCCTGCTTGGCCTCGACGGCCTTGAGTGCCTCGACCGCCTCTTGGGCCCGGGCGAGATCTTGCTCCAGGCGGGAGATCTCCTTGCCCTTGGCCGTGAGCTCGGTGCGGAGCCGATCGAGCTCCTTGTGCCGCTGGGTCAGCTGGGAGTCCAGCGCCGCGAGGGAGGCGCGGACCGACTGGAACTCGCCGTTGGCCTTGACGCGCTCCTCCTGGGTCGCCTGCGAGCGCTCTTGGAGCGTCTTGAGGCGGGAGGAGAGGGCTTGCGGCAGCTGGCCGAGATACTCCTCCTGGGCCTTCTGCCGTTCCTCTTTGAGGCGGGCGAGCTCGATGCCGACCGTCTCGAGCTTGGCCTCGCCGGCCCTAAGCGCCGCGGCGGCGTGCTCGTGAGCGTCCCGGGCGCGGGCAAGTCGCTCGCGCACCCCGCGGAGCTTCTCCCGCGCCGTCGAAAGGTCCTTCTCGAGAAGACCTCGGGTCGACTCGTGGGCCTGGTCCTGGATCGAGCGGGTCGAGAGCTCCTCGGCGACCCCGCGGAGCTTTTCCGCCACGCCCTTGAGCTCCTCGCGGGCGGCGGTCTCCGCGGCGCTCTTCTGTCGTAGCTCCTCGCCGAGACGCTTGAGCTCGACGGCGCTGTCGGCGCCCCGTCCCTGGCCGGACGGGTCGAAGTAGCCGCCCGAGATCGCGCCGGTCGCCTCGATGAGGTCGCCGGTGAGCGTGACCAAGCGCACCCCGCCCATCTGTTCGCGGGCGTGGGTGAGGTCGCTCATCACGACGGTCTCGGAGAAGACGTACCAGAAGGCGGGGCGGAGCTCCTCGTCGAAGCGGACAAGGTCGAGGGCGTAACCCTCGGCGCCGGAGGCCTTGGCAGCGATGAGCGACTTGCCGTGCGGCCGTCCCGGGAGCATCTTGTTGAGGGGAAGGAACGTCGCGCGCCCGCGCTTCTCCTCGCGGAGGAGCTTGATGCACGATTCGGCGACCTGGTCGGACTCGACGACCAGCGCCTGGAAGCGGGCCCCTGCGGCGACCTGCAGGGCCGTCTTGTACTTCGGCTCGAACTCGGCGAGCTCCTCGACGGTCCCGCGGATGCCGGCGACCTTGCCGAGGTTGCGCTGCGAGAGGAGATAGTCGACAGCCGCCAGGGCGACCGGCCGGCTCCCCGACTCCGCGCGGGCCTTGAGGCGTGCGTCCAGGCCCACGTAGCGTCGGTTGATCTCGCCGACCTCCTGGGCGAGGCGCTCGGCTTCGGCGGTAAGCGACTTCTCCTTGGACTTGAGGGCGAAGAGCTCCTTCTGGAGCTCGGCGGTCGAGGTCTTCGGCCCTCCCTTGCCCTTGTCGGAGTCCTTGGTCCGCATCTCGAGGTCGCGGAGCTCCACCTCCCTCTCGGAGAGGTCCTCTTCCGCCTGGGCCCGGTCGCGCTCGGCGCTCTGGAGGTTGCCCGCGGCAGACTCCTTGGCCGCGACAGCGTCCTGCCAGGCCTTCTGATGTGCCTCGAGCCCCCGGTCGAGCTCGAGCTGGCGCTTGCGCGCCGCAACGAGACGGTCCTGGGGCTTTCCCGGAGCGGCGGTCGCCTGCTCGAGATCCTTGGCCTCCTCGGTCGCCCGGTCCTCGAGTCGCTTGAGCGATTGGGCGAGCTCCTTTTCCTGGGAACTGAGCGCCTTGTGCTGCTTCTCGTCGTCCGCCAGGGTCTTGGCGAGCTCGTCCGCCTGGCCCTTGAGCTCCCCGGCGACCTCCCTAAGGTTGGAGAGGTTCTGCTCGATGCGGGCGTGGGCGAGTTTCTTCTCGTCGAACTCCTTCTTGAACCGGACCGCGGACTCCCCTCCGGCCTCGGCGATCTCCCGCTCGAGAGTCTCTATGGTCGCGGCAAGCTCGCCCTGCTGATCGGCGAGCTTCTGCCGGCGTCCGTCCAGCTCCCCGATCTCGGCCTGGACGTGGGCGACCTGGGCGCGGCAGCTCTCGAGCTCCTTTTCGGCAAGGCGGTGGCCGGCTCGGGCGAGCCGGGCCTCGTTGTGGCGCTTGTCGTCCTGGAGCTGCTTGTACTGGATCGCCTGGAGCCTCTGGCCCTCGAGCGCCGCGAGCCGTCCCTTCACGTCGCCGAGGAGGGTGCCGATCCGCTCGAGGTTCTGGTCGAGCTCGGTGCGCTTGGCCTCCGCGCGCTCGAGCTCTTCGTCGTACTGGCTGATCCCCGCGAGGCGCTCGACCAGGCCCCGACGCGGGATGGGGCCCATGGTGACGACCTTGTTCACGTCGCCCTGCTGGACGAGGTTGTAGCCGTCGCCCGAGAGGCGGGCGTGGGAGAGGAGCGTGTCGATCTCCGACTGGGTCGTGCGCTTACTGTTGACGTAGAAGTAGGAGTAGTAGCCGTCCGGGTCGTTCGGCGCGAGCTTGACGTAGCGCGTGACCTCGACCTCGGCGGACTCGGACGGGAGGAGGTGGTCGGAGTTGTCGAAGACGAGGGAGACCTCGCACTCCGTGGCGGGCTTCTTCGAAGCCCCGCCGTTGAAGAAGAGATGGGTGAGGCGGTCTGCGCGCAGGGCCTTCGAACTGGTCGGGCCCAGCACGAAGAGAATGGCGTCGGAGATGTTCGACTTCCCCATCCCGTTGGGGCCGGCGACCCCGGTGAACCCCGGCTGGAAAGGGATCTCGGTCGCCCCGGCGAACGACTTGAAGTTCCTCAGCTTGATCCGTTTGAGGTGCATCGCTCGGTGCTCCTGGCTGGCCTGCTGACCTTCCGTCGCCGGACAGCGCCCGTTTGTCGGACGTCTGTCAGCGGCAGGCTCCGAGCGGTCCCCGACTTATTTAACCGTTCTTTTGGACGGGTCCCGGCCCCGATTGCCTGTCGGGTCTCGGCGTTCCCACGGAGTCCGAGCCCTCGCGAGGCCCCCCGCACCGGCCCTCGGACGTCATGGCCCCCAGGCCCCGCCCCGCGACGGAGCGCCGTGGTCCGGACCTTGACCACGGCTCATCCCGGACGGGTGGCTCGTGGTCGCCGGGACGCGCCGGCTAGGTAGCTCAGCCCCTTGCTGAGCAGCTCCTCTCTCGGCCGTGTCGTGTCGAGCCTGAGGACGGGCTCGTCCCACGGGAGGTACTCCCGCTGCTGGACCTCCTCCCATGTGGGAACCGGTAGTGGCGGCGTCGGCGCGGCCCGTCGTTCTACCCTACGGCGGTGTTCCGAGGCGTCCGTGCAGACCAGTTCGATCACGCGTCGGGGGACGCCGAGCTCCTTGGCGAGGTCCGCCCACATCCGTCGCGCTTCGGCGACCCCGTTGACCGCATCGACGATCACCGACCGGCCGAGGGCGAGGTGGTCGCGGGCCTGGTCACGGACCCCAAGATAGGCGGCGAGACCACTCGCGTGCGATCGCGGGAGACCCGCCGCCAGCATCGCGGCCTCCAGGGTATCCACGCGCAACCAGACGGCGCCGGTCCTCTTCGCAAGGTCGCGGGCGAAGCTCGACTTGCCGCTGCCCGGCAGGCCGGCGAGGACGATCAGGCGGGGCGCCAGCGGCCGCGAAGGTTTCCTACGCCGGTCGTGGCGCGGAGGAGGCCGCCTCACCGATCCCCCCCGCTCAAGCGGAGGCTTCGAGCGGGGAAGCGTTGCCTGCGGCCGTGGGTCCCTGGCTGTCGCACGTCCCCTTCGATGTCGGGCACGAACGGTAGCTCCGTCCCCCGGGCGTCGGGGAGCGGAGCCCACCGACCGGCCCGGGTGGGGGAACCCAAACGCTATTTAGTGGGTCACGCCCTCGGAGCTCCGGATGCGTCGGTCCGTTCCGGCGGGGTAGAGGGACCTACCCCACCGTTCCGGTATTCTTCTTCGGCATGGACGTCTTCGACGCGATCCGCGCCTACCGCCCTTGCGCCTCGTTCCTCAACCAGCCGATCCCCCCCGAGAAGCTCAAGCGCGTTCTGTCGGCCGTCCGGCTCGCCCCGAGCCAGCAGAACCTTCAGCCGTGGAGGTTCGTCGTGGTCCAGGACGACGAGCGCAAGCGGCTGCTTGCCCAGGCGTCGAGCCGGGGCAAGCTCATCGCCGCAGCGCCCTCGGTCGTCGTCGCGTTCGCCGTCGAGGAGGACATCCCGGTGACGATCGGCGGCTACATCTCCGCCTACCCTCTCGACGTCGCGGTGGCGATCGACCACCTGCAACTCGCGGCGACCGCCGAGGGGCTCGGAACGAACTGGCTCATCGAGTTCAACGAGCAGAAGGTCCGCTCGGTCCTCCATGTGCCGGAGGGGATCCACCCCATCGCCGTCATACCGATCGGCTACCCCGCCGAGGGGAACGGCTCCTCCGCAGCGGCCGGGGGGCAGGGCCGAAAGAGCCCGGACGAGGTCATCGCCTACGACCAGTTCCCCTGGTGAGGGGCGCGTGGTCGATGTCCTCTTCGTCACCTCGAACCCGGGCAAGGTCCGGGAGGTGCGCAGCGTCCTCGCTCCCTACGGAGTGAGCGTCCGGTGGCTCCGTCGCACCCTAACCGAACCCCAGGCGACCACCCTCGCAGAGGTGGCGGGCCACAAGCTCGAGGCCGTCCGGCGACCGGCCCGCTACGTCCTCGTCGAGGACTCCGGATTGTTCGTTCCCTCGCTCAAGGGGTTCCCGGGCGTCTATTCGGCCCACTTTCTCAAGATCTGGGGCTTCCCTCCCCTGCTCGAGCTGCTTCGCCGTCGGGACCGCCGCGCGGTGTTCCGAACGGTCGCCGGGCTCGCGCGGGGGAAGGAGCGCTGGACCTTCTCCGGGGAGGTGCGGGGAACGATCGCGTGGGCTCCGGCAGGTTCCCATGGCTTCGGCTACGATCCGATCTTCGTCCCGGAAGGCTTCACGAGGACGATGGCCGAGCTCTCCCCCGAGGTGAAGGATAGCATCTCCCACCGCGCCCGGGCGATGCACAAGGTGGGCCGGTTCCTCGCGACGCGCTCGAGAGCTCCGAAAAGGAAGAGGAAGAAAGGGTTCGCCTAAGGCGACGGCGCGGGGCCTAGTCTTCGCCGAAGTCCCCGCCCATGCCGCCCATTCCGCCCATGCCCCCGTCGCCGGGGCCCTTGCTGGGCGGCGGGCTCGACTTCGAGGCGATGACGTCGTCGATCCGCAGGATCATCACCGCGGCGTCGGTCGCGCTCTCGATCGCCTGGCGGGCCACGCGAATGGGCTCGAGGACGTGGATCTCCAACATGTTGGAGACCTTGCCCTGCAGGACGTTGACCCCCGCCTCCTTCTGGCCGGACTTGTGGGCCTTCCGCAGCTCGATGAGGATGTCGATGGGGTCGAGCCCGGCGTTCTCGGCGAGCGTGCGGGGCACGGTCTCGAGGGCGTCGGCGAAGGTCTCGAAGGCGATCTGCTCACGGCCCCCGACCTTGGCGGCCTCGTCGCGCAGGTGCATGGCGAGCTCCTCGGCGGTCGCGCCGCCGCCGAGGACGAAGCGTCCGTCCTCGACCGCGACGGCGACCACGTTGAGCGCGTCGTCGAGGGAGCGCTCGATCTCGTCGATCACGTGCTCGGTGCCGCCCCGGATCAGGATCGAGACGGCGCGGGCCTTCTTCGCTCCCGTGACGAACGTGAGCGCGTCCTCGCCGATCTTCCGCTCCTCGACGGTCCCGGCGCGGCCGACATCCGACGGGGTGAGCTCGCTCACCTTGGAGATGATGTTCGCCCCGGTCGCCTTGGCGAGCTTCTCCATGTCGGACTTCTTCACGCGGCGCACCGCGTAGATGCCTTCCTTCGCGAGGAAGTGCTGCGCGAGGTCGTCGATCCCCTTCTGGCAGAGGACCACGTTCGCGCCGGATTTCTTCACCTGGTCGACCATCCGGCGGAGCATGTTCTCCTCCTCCTGGAGGAAGGCGTTGAGCTGGTCGGGGTCGTTGATCTCGATCTTCGCGTCGATCTCCGTCTTCTTGATCTCGAGCGCGGCGTCCAAAAGGGCGATCATCGGGTTCTCGACGCGGGTCGGCATCCCGGAGTGGACCTTCTCCTTGTCGATGATGACGCCCTCGATGAGCTGCGTGTCGGTCATCGCTCCGCCCTGCTTCTTGATGAGCTGGACGTTGTCGAGGTCGACGTTGTAGCTGGTCCCGCGCTTCTCGGCGATCGCGGTGATGGCGTTGACCGCGATCTCGCCCATGAGCTCGCGGTTGAAGGAGACCGACTTGCTGGACATCGACGTGACCGCGATGCGCTTGAGGGTCTCGTGGTCGGTCACGGAAACCTCTCGGCTCACCTGGTTGAGGAGCTCGAGGGCCTTCTGGGCCGCCAGGCGGTAGCCCTGCGAGATCACCGTCGGGTGGATGTTCTGCTCGATGAGCTCCTCGGCGCGCTTCAGCAGCTCGCCGGCGAGGATCACCGCGGTGGTCGTCCCGTCCCCGGCCTCCTGGTCCTGGGTCTTGGCGACCTCGACCAGCATCTTCGCCGCGGGATGCTCGACGTCCATCTCCTTGAGGATCGTCACGCCGTCGTTGGTCACCACGACGTCGCCCATCGAGTCGACAAGCATCTTGTCGAGCCCGCGGGGTCCGAGCGTGGTACGGACCGCGTCGGCGATCGCCTTCGCGGCCTGGATGTTGTTGGAGAGGGCGCCCCGGCCCTTCTCCCGCTTCGTCCCTTCCTTCAGCACCAAAATCTGGGTCTGTCCGGTCAACATGGTTTCACCGTCCGAGAATCCCCTCGGGTTTCGGTTTCGGTAGAAAAGCGGTTCTATTTAAAGACACCCCACGCCCGTCCAAAAATTCCCTCTCGACACCGCCGGTAGGGTCTCCTCCATGCCCGCCGCCCGCGGCGGCCCGCCCGCCACGATGAGGGGTCCGCTCGCGCGCTACCGGGGGATACCGTGCACGCCGCGCGCCGCACCGCCTCGGGCCGATGGCCTCAAATCTCGAGTTGGCGAGCGGTCCCTCGCCGTGACGTCGACGGCGCGAAGCGCCAAGGCCTGCCCACCGTTCCGGTCGCTTTCCGACCTTGCCGAGGCCGCCTCGGCCGCGACGCGCGGGGCTCTCCTAGAGTTCGTCGAGAGCGGCGCGGGGGCCGAGTGGACACGTCGAGCGAACCTCGC
Source organism: Thermoplasmata archaeon (assembly GCA_021817605.1). Lineage (GTDB taxonomy): Archaea > Thermoplasmatota > Thermoplasmata > Lutacidiplasmatales > UBA184 > Lutacidiplasma. Next base: position 122,556 of record JAKAUN010000006.1, read on the forward strand.
CGCTTTCGACGCCTGGTCGCTCGTCCCCCGCGTGCTGCGCAACGTGCGCGAGGTCGACCTTACGACCCGGCTGCTCGGCACCCCCGTGCACGCTCCGTTCTTCGCTTCGCCTACCGCCTACCAGGGTGCCGTCCACCCGGCAGGGGAGAGGGCGACCGCCCGGGCCCTCGGGCGGGCCGGGATCCTGGGGGTCTACAGCACCCTTTCGAGCCGGTCGCTCGAAGAGATCGCGTCGGCCGCCCCCGCTGCCCCGCGGTGGTTCCAGCTCTACCTCCAACCGGACCTTACGGCGTCCGAGGAGCTCCTAAGGCGTGCGGAGAGGGCGGGCTACTCCGCGGCCGTGGTCACGGTCGACGCTCCGGTGCTCGGACCCCGGGACCTCCAGTCCCGAGGCGGCTTCGCGCTCGACCGACCGGTGCCCGTCGGCAACGGCCCGGGGATCCGGAGCCCCGCCCGGGAGCTCGTCCCCCGGGAGAAGGGCTACGCCCTCGAAGGGGGCGCGGAGTACTCCTGGGACGATTTCGAGAGGTTGGTGAAGGGCACGGACCTCCCCCTCGTGCTCAAAGGGGTCCTGAGCCCGGAGGATGCACGGGAGGCGGTGCGGAGGGGAGCGAAGGGGCTCCTTGTCTCGAACCACGGAGGTCGGCAGCTCGACCGCGCCCTCCCGTCGTTGGACGCCCTTCCCGACGTGGTCGAGGCCATCGGTTCGCGAGCGGAGGTCTACCTGGACGGCGGCGTGCGGCGGGCTCCGGACATTCTTATCGCGCGGGCCCTCGGCGCCCGGGCCGCCGGGCTCGGCCGACCGATCCTCTGGGCCCTCGCGGTCGGAGGGGAGCGCGGCGTCGAGAGGCTCGCGCGTCTCCTCTCGAGCGAGCTCGCCACGTCCCTCCTCCTCCTCGGCCGGAGGTCGATCGCCGAGGTCGACCGCACCGCCGTCCGGGAGAACCGGTGGCGGAACCCTCCCCCGCCGCACGCGACCGGTCGGACCGTTGGCGACTGAACCCACGCGCACCGGCGCTCCCGAGAACGCCGGCTCGCTGCCGCCTCCCTCGAGCTACCGGGCCCTCTTCGCGAACGGCGACTATCTCCGCCTGTTCAGCGCGGGCCTCGCCTCGGTCGCCGGCTCGGCGATCGCCGTCGTCTCCGTCACCTGGATCGTCGCCGAGGCGACCGGCTCGTTCCTCGCCGTAGGGCTCCTCGGCGCCTCCTAGACGCTCGCCTCGATCGTCTTCAGCGTCTTCGCCGGGGCCCTGGTCGACCGCTACGACCCTCGTCGGCTGATGGTCGTCTCCGACCTCGTCCGCGCGGCGGCGATGGTGCTCTCGGCGGTGGAGCTGCTCCTCTGCGGGTTCTCCCTTACGGTTCTCCTCGGAGCCTACGCGGTGGTGGGGGCGCTCAGCAGCCTGTTCAGCCCCGCGGAGAACGCGGCCATACCGCGTCTGGTCCCGAGCGAGCATACCTCGAGCGCGAACGGGCTCGTGAGCTCGACACGCTCGGCGCTTTGCTTCGCCGGCGCGGGGGCTGGCGGCGCGCTCATTGTCGGCGTGGGACCGGTCGCGGGCATCCTCGTGAACGCCGCGACCTTCCTTCTCTCGGCCGCCCTGCTCGGGGGGTCCGTCCGGTTCCCGTGGCGAGGCCGGTGGGACGCGCGGTGCGGCAGACCTATCTACGGGACATCGGCGCCGGGTTCCGCTGGCTGGTCGGGGCCCGAGGCTTCTTCCAGCTCACCCTCTCGGCGACGGTCTTCAATTTCTGCTCGACGCTCATCGGCGCCTTCCTCGTCTTCTACGCCACGTCCGTGCTCCACGGCTCGGCGGGGACCTTCGCGCTCCTTCTCGCCTTCGAGGTCGCCGGGACCGGCGTGGGCGCGCTCCTGGTCGCTCCGACGCGGGCGCTGCGCTTCGCGGGGCTCGCCTGGACGGTCCCCTTGGGCGTGCTCTCCGGCGCCGTCGCCCAGGCGCTCGCTCTCGCTCCGTCGGCCCCTACCGCCTTCGTCGCGCTCTTCGCCCTCGGGACCTTCGGGGGGTTCGCCGGCACGGCCTGGCTCACCGCCGCTCAGCCGCTCGTCCCGCGGGAGATGCAGGGGCGCTACTTCGGCATCGACAACCTGGGAAGCGTCGCGATCGTCCCGGCCGCGCAGGTCGGAGGAGCTCTTCGGCTCGGGGCCTTCGGCATCCTTCCGACCAACCTCGCGGTCGCGGCCGTCTGGACGGTCGCCGGGGCCCTCTTCCTTCTCCCGCGCTCGCTCCGCGGCCTCGGGGCGCGGGCCGTCCCCTTGCGGAGCGGCTAGCCTCCGTAGCGCCGCCGCCGCAGCTGGAAGGTGCGGATCGCCCGAAGGAACTCAAGATGGGTGAGCCCCGGCCAGAGCACGTCGGAGAAGTAGAGCTCGCTGTAGGCGGACTGCCAGAGCAGAAAGTTCGAGATCCGCTCCTCGCCGCTCGTGCGGAAGATCAGGTCGGGGTCGGGGAGGTCGCGGGTGTAGAGGTGGCGGGAGACCGCCTCCGAGTCGATCGCCTCGGGGGTAAGCTTGCCCTCGCTCACCTCCCGCGCGAGGGCCCGGATCGCCTGGACGATCTCGTCCCGACCGCCGTAGCCTAAAGCGACGTTGTAGAGGTAGTCGGAGTAGTCCCGGGTCGCCGCCTCGGCGATGTCGATCGCCTCGCGCACGTGCGGGGCGAGCAGCTCGCGGTTGCCGATCACCCGGACCCGGATGCGGTGGCGGTGGACGCGCTCGTCGACGGCGATCTGACGGAGGCTGCGGTCGAACAGGTCCATGAGCCCCTCGATCTCCTCGGACGGACGACTGAGGTTCTCCGTGGAGAGGGCGTAGACGGTGAGGATGCGGATGCCGAGGTCGAGGCACCAGTTGAGCAGCTCTTCGAGCGTGTCGCGTCCTTTCTCGTGGCCGTTCCGCACGTCGAGCCCGCGGGCTTCGGCGAACCGGCGGTTGCCGTCCATGATGATGGCCAGGTGACGCGGCACCGGCTCGGCCTTCACGAGCTCGAGGAGCCGCTTCTCGGTAAGGTCGCGCAGCGCGTCGGAGACGACCTGCGAGAACGGAGGGACGCGCTCCTTGCGCGGGGGATTCGAGCGGGCCACGGAACCGACCATGCAGCCACCGAGGATAAGCCGTCTCGGCCGAGCGCGGGAGAGGCGCCCTGGTCGGGAGTTCCGGCACGGAGGGGGGACCCTCCGTCGCCTTCGAACCCGAGTCCCAGGCTCGACAGACCTAGATCCTAGACCACTAGACTACCAGGGCAGCCTCGGGGGCCTAACCGCCCCGTGCTATGAACCTTGCCTCGCGTACGGGTCCGCGGCGCCGAACCTTGCTCGAGGGCGACGGGGGTCGGGAGGAGGCCCGGGCGGGCCTGCTGCGCGTGGAGCCCGGGGTTTTTGTACCCCCTCTCCCGCTGGCATCCAACCGTGCGGAGGTGCCCACGATGAGCGCAGCGTCAGCATGGTCCGCGACGGTCCTCGCCGGTCTCGGCCTGGTGCTCGGGCTTCACCACTTCGGCTACAACGTCTCGGCTCTGGTCGGCGGGGTCCTCCACGGCGTCGAACACTTTCTCGGTCTTCCCGTCCTGCCCACCTAAGGCGGGGAGACCCCCCAACCCTCAGCCGGCACGGGCGCGTCGGTCGAGCAACCGCGCGATCCCACCGGGCTTCACCGCGCCGTCCGGCGTGAAGAACTCGGTAACGAAGCGCGAAGGCGTCACGTCGAACGCCGGATTGCGCGCGCGGCTCGCGCGCGGGGCGAGACGGACGCCCCGGACGGAGAGGACCTCCTCTTCGCCCCGCTCCTCGACCGGGATGGAGCGTCCGTCGGCGCAGCGCGCGTCGAAGGTGCTCCACGGCGCCGCGACGTAGAACGGGACCGAGTTCTCGCGCGCGACCACGGCCTTCTCGTAGGTGCCGATCTTGTTGGCGAAGTCGCCGTTGCGCGCGATGCGATCGGCTCCCACGACCACCGCGTCGACCTCGCCGCGGGAGAGGTAGTAGCCCGCCGCGTTGTCGACGATGATGGCGTGCGGGATCCCGTCGCGGGCCAGCTCCCAGGCCGTGAGCCGCGAGCCCTGGAGGAGCGGGCGGGTCTCGTCGACGAGGACCGTGAGGCGAGCGCCCCGCTCGCAGGCCACGCGGATCGGCGCGAGGGCCGTGCCCCACTCGACGGTGGCGAGCGCCCCCGCGTTGCAGTGGGTGAGCACCGTCGAGGCCCGACGGAGCCTCGGAGCCCCGGCGAGGCCGATGCGGCGGCACTCCTCGACGATCTCCTGGCGGTAGGCGTCGGCGGCCGCGAGCGTCTCTTCTCCGTCGGCCCACGCCCGCCGGACCGTTTCGATCCCGACGAAGAGGTCGTGGGCGGTCGGACGGGTGCTCCCGAGGAGGTCGGCGGCCCGGTCGGGGCCGAGGCGGCCGCCGCGCTGCGCGAGGACCATCCCGTAGGCCGCGGCGACGCCGATCGCCGGCGCGCCACGCACGGCCATCGTGCGGATCGCCTCGGCGACCTCTTCCGCCTGGCGGAGCCGGAGCACCCTTCGTCGCCCGGGGAGCTCGCGCTGGTCGAGGAGGCAAAGCGCGCCGTCGCGGAACCAGAGGGCACGCACCGTCACGGAGCCCTCCTAGGCGTCGAAGGTGTGCAGGAGGTCGAGCCAGGAGGCCGGGACGACCTTGGGACCCGCGAGCGCCTCGGAAAGCGGGAGGCCCACCACCTCCTCGCCGTGGACGACGGCGACCTCGCCGAACCGTCCGTGGAGGACGAGGTCGACCGCCGCGGCTCCGAGCCGGGTCGCGAGGATACGGTCGAACACCTCCGGAGGACCGCCGCGTTGGATGTGCCCGATCTGGGCGCTGCGCGCCTCGACGCCGGTCTTCGCCTCGATCCTGCGCGCGATCTCGGCGCCGACCCCGCGCATGCGCAGGAGCTCGTGGCCGAACTCGTCGCGTTGGGCGCTCTCTCCCCGCTCGCCGAGGTCGATCCCCTCGCTCGCGACGACGAGCGCATGGCCCCGTGCCGCGACCGCCGCCCGCACCCGCGCGAGCAGCGCCGCCTCGTCGAACGGCTCCTCCGGCAGCAGCGTCGCGTCCGCGCCTCCCGCCAGGCCGGTCACGAGGGCGACCCAGCCGGCGTGGCGTCCCATGACTTCGAGGACGACCGCGCGATGGTGGCTCGAGGCCGTGTCGCGCAGGCGCTCGAGTGCGTCGACCGCGACCGCCGACGCCGAGTAAAATCCGAACGTCCAGTCGGTGCCGCGGACGTCGTTGTCCATCGTCTTGGGGACGCCGACGACCTTGCCGCCCCGCTCGTGGAGGGCCCGGGCCGCCGAGAGCGTGTCGTCGCCGCCGATGGCGATGAGCGCGTCGATCTTCTCCCGCTCGAGCGTCGCGAGGACCTTGAGGGCATCCTCTTCGCGGCCGAACGGGTTGGTCCTCGAGCTGCCGAGGATCGTTCCCCCGCGACCGAGGATCCCCTCGACATCGGAGGCTGCGAGGGGGCGGCTGAGGCCGTCACGCACGCCTTTCCATCCGTCGAGGAATCCCACGGACTCGTGGCCGAAGCGCGCCGCGCGGCGGACGACCGCTCGGACGGCGGCGTTGAGGCCGGGGCAGTCGCCACCGCCGGTGAGGACGCCGAACCTCACGCCGGGACCTCGAGGTAGCCGCGGGGAGCGGTGGTGAGCATCCGGTAGCCGTCGTGCGTCACGACCACGTCGTCCTCGATGCGGACGCCCCCCTTTCCCGGGAGGTAGATCCCCGGCTCGACCGTGAAGACCATCGCCTCCTCGAGGGGATCGTCGACCTTCGGCCCGTAGTGCCATCCGTCGTGGACCGCGAGGCCGATGGAGTGGCCGACCCCGTGGATGAGGCGTCCTTTGAACGGCGAGGCATCGATGACCGCCGCGGCGGCGTTGTGGACGTCCTTCGCGGCGACCCCGGGGCGGATGGTCGCCAGCGCGGCCTCCTGCGCCCTCTCCACGGTGAGGTGGACCTCGCGCATCTCGGGGTCCGCGGGCCCGAAGCGGAACGAGCGGGTGATGTCGCTGGCGTAGCGCCGGTAGAAGGCGCCAAAGTCGCAGACGATCGAGCTTCCCGGGGCGAGGCGCGTGGAGGCACCCGGAGCGTAGTGGGGCTCGGCGCCGTGCGCGCCGAAGGCGACGATCGTCCCGAAGGAGCGCCCGCTCGCCCCGTGGCGGTTCATGCGGTACTCGATCTCGCTCGCGAGGTCGAGCTCGGAGATCCCGGGCTTCAGCAGGGAAGGGATCTCGCGGCCGACCTTCGAACCGATCTCCGCGGCCCGCCCGAGACGCTCGATCTCCTCCGCGTCCTTGATCGCGCGGGCCTTGCGGATCGCCGCGGAGGCGTCGACCCACGTCACCGACGGAAGGGCCTTCGCCAGGCGCTCGTACCAGGCATGCGTGAGCTCCTGGTAGTTGAGCCCCACCCGGGCCGCCCCGTCCAAGAGCTTCGGGAGCATCGTCTCGGCGCTGTCGCGCTCGACGGTGTGGACCCGGGCGGACGGGTCGACCTTGGCCGCCGCGTGGGCGCTCTCGGCCTCGAGCGGCGAGGTGAGCACGTCGAGCTGCCCGTCCGGGTGGCCCACGGCGACCGACCCCTCGAAGAGGCCGCTCGGCGCGTCGAAGAAGTAGAAGAAGCTCTGGTCGAGGTGGGGATCCACCGAGTTCGCTATCAGGAGGGCATCGACCGGCTTGTCAAGCCCTTCGAAGGTCTTGAGCACTCGCGCTTTCATGCCCTTCGGGGAGGGGCGCGGGTCTTTCAACGTTTCTCCCGGCGGCCCTCTGGTCCTTCCAGGAGAGGACCGGCTCGCGAGCGGCACGCACCTCGTCGATGCGTCCGACGGAGAGGCTTCGCGGCGCCCGACGGAGGTTCTCCGGGGTGTCGGCGAGCGCCCGCTCGATCGCGTCGCCGAAGGCGTCGAGGTCCCTCTTGGATTCGGTCTCGGGCAGCTCGATCATGAGCGACTCCTCGACGAGCGACGGGAAGTAGACGGTCGGGGCATGGACCCCCTCGTCCAGGAGCCTCTTGGCGAGGTCGATCGTGCGCACGCCGCGTTCCTTGAGCGGGGCACCGGAGAGCACGAACTCGTGCTTGACCAGCGAGCGGAACGGGCGGGGAAGCAGCTTGCCGAGCCTCGAGGCCATGTAGTTCGAGTTGAGGACCGAACGTCGGGCGACGTGGCGGAGACCGTCCTCGCCATGGGCGAGGGCAAAGGCATAGGCCCTCAGGTCGAGGCCAAAGTTGCCGTAGGCGAGCTTCACCTTGCCGATCGACTTCGGCCGGTCGTAGTCGAGCCGGTAGCGTCGCCCGCTGCGGACCACGCGAGGGACCGGAAGGTACGGGGCGAGCGTCTCGTTCGCAGCGAGGACGCCGGCGCCGGGGCCGCCGCCCCCGTGCGGGGTGGCGAAGGTCTTGTGGAGGTTCAGGTGAGCGACGTCGAAGCCCATCCTTCCCGGGCTCGTGATGCCGAGGATCGCGTTGAGGTTCGCCCCGTCGTAGTAGAGCATCGCCCCCGCGGCGTGGACCGCCTCGGCGATCTCGAGGATCTCGCTCTCGAACAGGCCGGCGGTGTTCGGGTTGGTGAGCATGAAGCAGGCCGTGCGGTCGGAGAGGGCCTCCTTGAGCGCCGGAAGGTGGACGCATCCGTCCACGGAGCGGATCTCGCGGGTCGTGAACCCGGCCATCGCCGCCGACGCGGGGTTGGTCCCATGGGCGGTGTCGGGGACGAGCACCTCGGTCCGCCGGTCGAGCTCGCCACGGTCGCGGTGATAGGCACGGATCATGAGCAGGGCGACGTACTCGCCGTGGGCCCCGGCGGCCGGCTGGAGGCTCACCTCGGGAAGCCCGGTGACCTTGGCGAGGATCCGCTCGAGGCGGTACATGATCTCGAGCGAGCCCTGAGCGGTCGCCTCGGGCTGCCGAGGGTGCATCTGGGCGGCTCCCGGGCGCCGGGCGAGCAGCTCGGAGACCTTCGGATTGTACTTCATCGTGCACGAGCCGAGAGGGTACGGGCCCGAGTCGATCCCGAAGTTCATCTGCGAGAGCCTCGTGTAATGGCGGACGATCGCCGGCTCGCTGAGCTCGGGCCAGCGGACCGCGCTACGCCGGCGGAACCCCTCCGGGACCCCGGGGATCGGCGGCGGCGCCTCGAGCGACGGTTCGCGGGCGACCTCCCAGAGGGGCGGCTCGTCCCAGCGGGCCTGACGGTAGCTCATCCCTTGCCCTCCGACGCCGACCACGCCTTGGCCGCGGCGAGGTAGCGGGCGAGCTCCTTCTCCCCGACCGCTTCGGAGGGCGCGACCAGGAGCCGGGGCGGGTCCTGGGCGGTGCCCGGTCTCGGGTCGGCGAGCGCGTGCCCGCCGAGGATCCGCCGCCGCCTGAGGCGGTCGAGGAACGAGGAGGCCGTCCCGCGCTCAAGCTCGAGGGTGAACTCGCCCAGGTACGGTGCATCGAAGCGGGGGGCGAGAAGCCCGTCGATCGCTCCGAGGCCCGAGGCGAGCGTGCGCGCCTTCTCGGCGAGGGAGCTCTGCAGCGTGGCGAGGCCCCGAGGCCCGACCAGGCTCGCGTAGACGACGAAGGCGAGGGCCATGAGCGACTCGTTCGTGCAGATGTTCGAGGTCGCCTTGGAGCGACGGATGTGCTGCTCGCGGGTCTGCAGGGTGAGCGTGTAGGCGCGTCGTCCCTCGGCGTCGACCGTGGCTCCGACGATCCGCCCGGGGGCCTGGCGGACGTGCTCGTGACGGCAGGCGAACAGGCCGAGGAGAGGGCCGCCGAACGACGGAGCGATGCCGAACCCCTGGCCCTCCCCGACGACGACATCGGCGCCGTACTCGCCGGGCGGCCGCAGCACGGAAAGGGAGAGAGGGTCCGCCGCGACGACCAGCGGGATCTCGCCGAGGATCCCCTTGAGCTCGAAGACCCCCTCGTCCAGCACGCCGAAGCCGTTGGGCACGTCGGCGAGGAGGCCGAAGACGTCGCCCGCACGCACCGCCTCGCGGACCCAGGCGAGGTCGAGCGTCCCCCGTCGGGGGTCGTAGGGGATCTCCTCGATCTTGAGGCCGGGGCCGCTCGCGTAGTTGGCGAGCACGGAGCGCTCCTCCCACGGTAGGCTCGCCGGGACCAGGAAGCGATGGCCGTCGTGGAGCCGGCGGCAGAACAAGAGGGCCTCGCCGGCGGCGGTCGCCCCGTCGTAGAGCGACGCGTTGGCGACGTCGAGCCCCGTGAGCTCGACCCAGAGGCTCTGGAACTCGAAGAGGGATTCGAGCATCCCTTGGCTCGCCTCGGCCTGGTACGGGGTGTAGGAGGTGTAGAACTCGCTGCGGGAGAGCAGGGCATCGACCGCCGCGGGTACGTAGCGCGAGGCGATCCGGCCTCCTAAGAACGTGGCGAAGCGACCCATCGGCCGGTTGCGCTCGAGGATCTTGTCGACGTCGGCGACGACCTCGGCCTCCTCCTTTCCCGCTCCGAGGCCGAGACGGCCGATCCGGGCCTTCTTCGGCACGTCGGCGAACAGCTCGTCCACCGAGGTGAGGCCGAGCGAGCGCAGGAGCTCCTCCTCTTCCCCCGGTGCCTCGGAGATCCAGCGCACCAAGCTCTCGCCCGGGAGCGAGCGAGCGGGGCGGCCCATAAAGCGTTGGCCGCGCGAGGCCACCGACAACCGTCAAAGGGAGGCGGAGCTGCTTCCGCCGGGGGGCATGCCCGAGACGCGCCGCAAGGCTAGGACGCCAAAGGAGCAGGAGGAGCGTCCTCCGCCCTCGGTAGGGATCCTGGACATCGCGTTCCGGCGCGCCCAGAGGGTCTCTCCCCACGGGAAGACGAAGGCCGAGCGCGACCGGCTGCGCGCCGAGCTCAAGGTCATCCGGAGCTCCGCGACCGTCCTTCGCCACCTTCGCCTGGAGCTCCGCCCGCTACGGCCCGCCGCGTTCGGCGAGTTCGAGCGCACGCTGGTCGACGCGGCGTTCGGGGCCCGCGCCGTCGACCGCTCCCTCCTGCGCCTCAAGCGTGCCGAGGAGAGGATCCGGGGGCTGACCCGCGACGCGGAACGGGAGGTCGGCCGGGCCTTCGCCTCCGAGGAGCTCGGGGAGCTCATCCGGAGGTTCTACGGGCGACTCGCCAGCTTCGTGCGGGAGATCGATCCGGACATCGTCCGGCTGCGGGAGGTCGCGGCCTACCTCAAGCAGAGGCCCACCCTCGACCTCGCCCTCCCGCGCCTGGTCGTCGCGGGTTTCCCCAATGTCGGCAAGTCGTCGCTGGTCGCCCTGCTCTCCTCCGCCCGGCCGAAGGTCGCGGAGTATCCGTTCACGACGGTGGCGATCTCGGTCGGCCACGCCGACCTCGGCTTCGACCGGCTCCAGGTCGTCGACACGCCCGGGGTGCTCAACCGCCCCCGCCACGGAAATCCCGCCGAGGTGGAGGCGGAGGCGACGGTCGCCGGGGCGGCGACCGCCGTCCTCTTCGTCCTGGACCCGAGCGGCTCGTGCGGCTACGGGCTACCGGAGCAGGAGGCGCTGCTCGACCGCTGGCGCGAGGAGTTTCCTGGCCTTTCCATCCTCCCGGTGGAGACCAAGTGCGACCTAGGGCGTCGGACGACCGACCGGCTCCAGGTCTCCGCCGTCACCGGCGAGGGGATCGACGCGCTCCTCGCCGAGCTCTCCCGAGGGCTCGCCGACGCCCGCCGTCGGGCGGAGGCCGAGTCCCCTCGGGAGGAGGCGCCCGAACCTCCCGAGGGGAGAGGGGGCCGCCCCGCGCGCGGGCGGCCGCCCCGTACGCCCCGCTGAGCCGCCGCTCAGAGCACGAACGCCCGGCCGTTCTCGGGGAGGACGACGTCGCACGTCGGCTCGAGCGCGTCGCGCAGTGCCTCGCGGTGGTCGCCGTGCATCAGCACCACGGTCTTCGCGCGGCTCGCCCGGGCGAGCTTCACGAGATCGGAGTGGCCGGCGTGGGCGGAAAAGTCGAACTTGAGGACCTCGCACGCCGGTCGGATCGTGCTCTCGTCGACGGTGAGCGTCCCGTCGTCGAGCAGCTGGCGGCCGTTCGAGCCGTCGACCTGGAAGCCCGTGAGCAGGATGGAGGACTTGGGGTCCCGATAGAGCTCGCCGATGTAGAACAGCACCGGGCCGCCGTCCAGCATCCCGCCGGTGGTGACGATCACGTCGGCGTCGTGGAGCGCCTTCTTGCGCTGGCCCGCGTGCTCGACGACGTTCACCCCCTCGAGGGCATGGCGGAAGCGTCGCGCGTCGGCGAGGTACTCCGGCGCCGCGAGGTAGATCTCGTCGACCGTCCGGGCCATTCCGTCGAGATAGATCGAGAAGCCGGAGTGCGCCAAGGTCATGAGAACCTCCTGGGCGCGGCCGACCGCGAAGGCAGGAACGATCGCCTTGCCTCCCCGCTCGACGGTCTCGGCGACCTTGTCGCGGAACCTGCGCTCGGTCTCGCGGCGGTCGGGGTGCTCGCGGCCGGCGTAGGTCGACTCCATCACCAGGATGTCGCACTCGAGCGGCTCGGCTCCTCCGACCAGGTGGGTGGGTATCGTCTGGAGATCCCCCGTGAACAGCACGTCCTTCTCGCCGCGGTAGAGCTGCATGGTCGCCCCCGGGATGTGGCCGGCGGGGGTGAGCTCCACCTCGATCCCGCGGTGGCGGAAGGTCGCGTGGCGGTCGACCGCGACGAACCGGCCGTGGAGGGCGTGGATGTCGGAGCTCGCGTAGGGCGAGAGATACCCCTCCAGGCGGGCGATCTTGAGGGCGTCCTTGGTGAGGAGGTCGGCCACCGCGATCGTCACCGGGGTCGCCACGAGCTTGGCATGGGGAAGCCGGCTGAGCACCGGGGTCATTCCCGAGTGGTCGAGATGGGCGTGGGAGAGGAAGGCGAGGTCGACGTTGGTGGGAGCCGGCCTCGGGTAGGTCGGAGGGTCGGTCGGCGTGAGCCCGTAGTCAAAGAGGAGCGTCCGGCCCTGGTCCCGCACGACCAGACCGAGCGAGCCGACCTCCGAGGCGCCCCCGAGGAACCGAAGCTCCATCGCGCGGCGGAGCGGTCCCGTCAGATAACGCTCACCGCCTCGCGACCGCGGAGTCCGCCACCTAAGGCGTCTTTACCGCGGCCAGGGTGTCCGCCTCCGTGAATGCGCCGCGGAGCGGGGAGGTCGAACTGCTCCACCGGATCGGTCTCGGCGTCCAGCGGGTGGTTCGGGACGCGGCCCAGTCGCCCCACCGCGCCGACGTGATCGCGATGGGAGCGGACGGCTCGCCGACCGAGGAGCTCGACCGCGTCGCGGAATCCGAGGTCCTTCGGCAGATGGACGAGCTCGGGGTCGACTGGAACGTCGTCTCCGAGGAGATCGGCTCGGTCCGACGCGGAGGCGACCGCACGCTCGTGGTCGACCCCGTGGATGGGACGACCAACGCCCTGAGGCATCTCCCCTTCTCCGCGGTCTCTCTCGCCCTCGGGCGCGACGATCTGGGCGGGGTCGATGTCGGTCTCGTCCGCGACCTCGCGCGGGGGACGACCTACTGGGCCGAGCGAGGACGAGGCGCCTTCCGCGACGGGCGGCCGATCCGGGTGCGCCCGTGGAAGGGCCGCGGGGAGCTCGTCCTCGTCAACCTGGGCGAGGTCGCGAGCGAGAGGGCGGTCGGCCTCGCCGGCAAGGTCCGTCGGGTCCGCTCGCTCGGCTGCGCGTCGCTCGAGATGATCCTGGTCGCCGAGGGGGCGGCGGACGGCTATCTCTTCGAGAACGCCGAGCCCAAACGCAACCTCCGCGCCACGGACATCGCTGCGGCCTACCGGATCCTGCTCGAGGCTGGCGGGGGCGCGGCGGACAGCTCGGGCCGTTCGCTCGAGAACTTTCCCCTCTCGGTGACGGAGCGCACGACCCTCGCAGCGTGGGGTGACGCGGCGCTGGCGCCGCGGCTGCTCGCCGGGGAGGCGCCGTGAGGATCGGCCTGCACGCCAACCCGAACAAGCCGGCGGCTCTCGCGATCGCCCGTCGCACGCTCGCGACGATCGCCGACCGCGCCGAGGTCACGATCTCCGACGAGGACCGTGAGCTCGCCCCGGAGCGGCCGCATCTCCCGCTCGAGGGGCTCGCCGCCGACGCGCTGCTTGCGATCGGCGGCGACGGGACGTTCCTGCACGCCCTGCGTCGCACCGCGGTGCCTCTCCTCCCGCTCAACGCGGGCACCCTCGGGGTGCTCGCGGAGGTCGACGCCCGCCGTCCCGCCGAGCTCGTCAACGCTCTCGAGAGGCTCCTCGCGGGCAGCTATTTCCTGGAGGAGCGCATGAAGCTCGCCGCGGAGGTGGACCACGTGCCGCTGCCGGACGCGGCGAACGAGTACCTCGTCCACGCGGCCAAGGTCGGCAAGACCTCGCTCTTCGAGATCGCCTTTGACGGGGAGCTCGCCGGGAGCCTCCGGGCGGACGGGCTGCTGCTCTCGACGCCGAGCGGGTCGACCGGCTACGCGCTCAGCGTCCTCGGACCGATCGTCGAGCCGACGGTCGACGGGATCGTCCTGAGCGCCCTCGCCCCGTTCCGTGCCGTGCCCCGGGCGTTGGTGCTCGACCCGTTGCGCAGCGTCCGCGTGAAGGTCCTCGAGGGGGCCGCCGATGGGACGGTCCTTCCCGACGGCGACGGCGAGGTGCCTCTTCCCGCAGGACAAAGCGTGGTCATCTACCGCTCGCCACGACGCGCGACGCTCGTGCGCTTCGGCGCGTCGTTCGTCGACCGGCTCCGGGGCAAGCGGATCCTTCCCTGGAGCGACGAGCCCGCGGAGGCCCGGCATGGGGATGTTCCGCCCGCAGCGTAAGAGGGCCCCGGGTAGCCCGCCGCTCGGGGCGACCCCCCGCGCCGTCACCCGACGGCTGCTCGACAGCGCTCTGGCCAGCGCCGCGTCCGCCCTCCCGAACGAGTTCGGGGGGGTCCTGCGTGCCGACCCGCCGGGAGTGATCTCCGACCTCCTGCTCGTCCCCGGGACGACCGCCGGCCGTCGCCGCGCCAATTTCCAGCTCTACATGCTCCACGTCGACCTCACCGTGGTGGGAACCGTCCACTCCCATCCGTCCGGAGCGCTGCACCCGTCGGACGCCGACCTCATCCTGTTCCGCAGCTGGGGACTTCGCCACCTCATCCTGGGCGCCCCGTACGGACCCGGGGCCTGGAGAGCCTACGACAACAACGGCCGCGAAACCCACCTGGACGTGGTCGGCTCGGCGGGGGCGCCCCTGCCGCTGCCGACGTATCGGCAGCGTCCGTCGCGCCACGAGCCCAGGCCGGCTTCCGGCGTCTTTCCCACCGACGAGGCGTGAAAGGAGGACGGCTCGGCGGGCCGAGAGGGCCCGCGCGGCCTACTCGCGGACGGGGATCGTCGGGACGGGCAACTGATCCGGATGGAGGTTGGGGTCGATCATCGCGCGCCCGGGGTGGTGCGCGTGGCTGTCGAGGCCATGGGTCTTCGCGAGGACGTCGAGGAAGGCGATGAACCCCCGGAACGCGCCGCGGTAGAGCCCCGTGTGGTTGCCCTCCCAGTCGAAGAAGTCCTTGAGCATCTTCTTCGATTGGCGCAGCCCGTGGGTGAGCGCGCGCTTGAGCAGCTCCTCCTGCAGCGGAGAGAGCCGGTCGCGGCTGAACCAGTCCTTCGACTTGAGGTGCCCGAGCGGGACGAAGAACATCGGCACCAGGAGGCCCTTGAAGTCCCACAAATCGTCGATGAGGTCGATGGTGCGCCGGACGTCCTCCTCCGTCTCCTGAGGGAGCCCGACGATGAACGTGCAGGCCGGGTAGACGTGGTTGTCGTTCATGAGCCCCGCCGCCTGGACGACGAGCTCGGGCCACTGCGAGGCCCGGAACGGCGCGACCTTCCCCGGCATCGCCGCGGTGATCATGCGGGGAGAGCCGGTCTCGACGCCGACCTCGACCCCCCACCAGCTCTGGCGGTCGTCGAGGAGGATCTCGGCGCACTTCGACAGGAGCTTCGGCTTGGTCATCAGGCTCGCGATGGCGACGTGGCTCCAGCCGACCTGTTCGTAGTAGCGCTTGGCGAGCTCGAGGAGGGGGAGGAGCTTCTCCTCCCGCGGCATCACGTTCGGGCTCCCGTAGAAGTAGACGTCGTCCGAGTGCAGGAGGCCCTTGCGGACGCCGATGGCGGCGTTGACCCTGAGCTCCTCCTCGATCTTCGAGAGGGGATACCAGCGCGTCGGCCGGGTCGTGACCGAGCAGAACGAGCAGCCGCGGCAGCAGCCGCGTCCGATCTCGACGAGGCCGTTGACGCTCGGGAAGCGGATCGAGGAGATCTGCTCGACCTTGGGAGCCTCCTTCGCCGCGAGGACCACGTGGGGCGGGAGGAACTCGTCGCGCAGCGCCTTGCCCACGATCTCGCGGACGAAGACATCGCTCTCCCCCTCGACGACGGAGTCGATGCCGCCGATGGAGTCGACGAACTCCTGGATCCAGGGCAGCTTCGCTCGGGTCGCCGGGGCGAGCTGCCAGGCGCACGGGCCTCCCGCGATGATCTTGAGGCCCCTCTTGCGGGCCTCGAGCACCGCCGGCTGGGTGAGCATCCGCTTGAAGTTGACGCAGTTGAGCGTCTCCTTGTGCATCACCCCGCCGAACGTCGAGCTCGGCGGGTTGAGGCCGAAGTAGTCGTGGCCCGAGATCAGGAGGACCTTCGCCTCCCCCGGCATGTACTTGTCGAGGTGGCTCGGGTGCACGATGCGGGCGTCCACGCCCGCGTCCAGGAGCGACGCCTCGATCTTGCGCATCCCGTAAGGGGCCTGCCGGGGGTAGCCGTGCTCGTCGACGGGCATCTCGGGATAGAAGAGGTGCTGGTAGACCGACTCCGGGAAGATGTACGCCGGGGTCGTCGTGCCGAACCCCAGGAACTCCTTCCCGTGGTGGTTGCTCATCATCGTCCAGTCGCACGTGATGACGACTTCGGGCATCCGATGTTCACTCCTGCCCCGACCGAGGCTTAGGGCCATCCACAGGGGGGTGGCTTTTAATGACTTGCCTCAACGTAAATTCGGGGTCAGAAAGCCCCTCGCGTCGGCCGAACGGGAGCCGGGGGAGAATCACCGGCGGAGACGAGCCGCCTAGTCGAAATCGAGCTCGTCGTCGTCCCGTGGGAGCACGTCGTCCAGGCTGTCGGAGCTCTCCTCTTCTCCGTCCCCGGGGTCGCCGCTCTCCCGGAAGGCGGGGTCGCGCTGGAGCAGGTGGACCCGGACGCAGTCGCGGTGGGCCGGCCGACCGTTCCAGGAGCTGGTGGTCTCGGGGGCGCCGAGAGGTTCCTTGCAGAGCACGCAGATCTCCGGTGGCGGGCTGATCCAGGAGATACGTCGGGGAGGTGCGGCCATCGGCGTAGGGGGCGGAGGGTGGCTCGGCCCTTTTACCCTTCGCTCGGAGCACGACCACGAGGGGGAGCTCCGATACCCCCGGGCGGGAGGGTCCGCCGCTAGTCCCGGACCGTCCGGCTTCCTGCCCGACGGCCCCGGGCACCGACCGCTTGGGCGACGGCCTCTACAGCGAGCTCGGCGGCGGTGGCACCGAGCCTGTCGGCGACCGCACCCGGGTTCGCCTCCGAGGGGGGCTTCCCTCCCGCCGCCGTCGCCGAGGCGAAGACGAGGTCGCCGTCGGTCGCCGTGAGGTAGGGGACGATCGTCCGGGCGAGGCCGGCATGGACCATGCTGGCGATCCGTGCGAGAGCGGGTCGGCCGATGTCGAGGTCGGTGGCGACCACCGCGAGCGTTGTCCCGCGCGAGGCCGGCGCGAGGCGTCCGACGCGCGTCGGCGGGAGGAGACGCCCGCCCGCGCCGAGGGCCCCGGCGAGCCAGCGGCCGCTCACCGGCGCGCGGATCGCCCCGACCGAGTTGACGGCGACGAGGACGCCGATGCGGCCCCCGCCGGCAACCGCCGCCGCCCGCGACCCGACGCCTCCGGCCATCGCGTGGGCCCGTCCGAGGTACTTGCCGACGGT
Source organism: Thermoplasmata archaeon (assembly GCA_021817605.1). Classification (GTDB taxonomy): domain Archaea; phylum Thermoplasmatota; class Thermoplasmata; order Lutacidiplasmatales; family UBA184; genus Lutacidiplasma. The sequence goes on from JAKAUN010000006.1 coordinate 139,529, forward strand.
CGCCCCCGCGCCGGCCCCGTGCGGACCCGTCGCGACCTCGGCCGAGCCCGCCTGACGCGCCGCCTCGTAGCCGAGAGCCAGATAGTCGGGCATCTCCCACCCCGCCCCTCCGAGGTCGTAGAGCGCGGCCCCCGAGATCGGCACGAGGGTCGGGCCGCGGGCGAAGGCGGGAGTTCCCCGGCCGATCTCGAGGAGACGGGTGCGCACCCCGCGGGCGGCGTCAAGGCCGAAGAGGCTGCCTCCTGCGAGGAAGATCCCCCAGCGTCGGCCGAAGGTCGCCTCGAGGGAGAGCGAAGCCGTGTCGTAGGTCGCCGAAGCGCCGCCCCGCACGTCCACCACGCTCGGCGCCCCGTCGTCGAAGAGGACCGCGGTCACCCCCGAGCGGCCCTTCGGATCCTCCGCCTGCCCGACCGACAGCCCACGGACGGAGGCGAGGTCCCTGGGAGCGTTCGGCACGGCAGGGGAGCTTCTCGGCGCGCGAAAACCTCTTTGGCGACGTCCCGGGCAGTGGTTTCTTCTACACGGTCCCGCTCGGTGAGCGGCGAATGACGGCGGCCGATGCCTCCCTCACCCTGCCCCAGCCCAAGGGATTTCGGGTCGCGCGCACGCTCGCCGTGGGCCGCCATCCCCTGCTCACCGTCTTCCCCGGGCTCGACCGGCTGGCGGCGGCGCGTCGGATCGAGGCCGACGCCCCGGGGCGCTCGCGCCTCTTCCGGAAGACCACGGTCGAGCTGATCGACCAGGACCTCTGGATGTACGTCGCCCCCCGCGAGAAGCCGAAGGTGATGCGCTCGAGGGGCTGGAAGCCCGTGATCTCCCCGGAGGAGGATTGCGTCGTGGTCGGGGAGACCCACTTGCGGGAGAGCCCGCTGTTGGTGCTCTTCATGGACATCTACCACGAGCTCTGCCACATCGTCCAGCGGCGTCAGGGGGCCGACCTGTGGGAGCCCGGGGTGAGCTACGTCGACCGGTGGACCGAGGTCGAGGCCTACCGGTTCGTGGTGGGCGAGGCCCGAGCTCTCGGGATATCGGACGAGTTCCTGCGCGACTATCTCAAGGTCGAATGGATCACGGAAAAGGAGCACGCCAAGCTCCTGCGCGCGGTCGGCGTCTCCGTCGAATAGGGCCTCCGAGCAGCCTTAGCTTACCTCACGAACCGCGGGTTTATCCCCCGCTCCCCGGCTCGCGACTAGCTGCCCGGCTGGGAGACCGTGTCGATGGACATCAAGGCCCGTACCACGGTCCGCCCGTCCACGAGCGACCTGTGGTTCTTCGCCTACCTTCCCCTCGCGATCTCGGACGGGATCGCGGCGCCGCTCATCCCGCTCCTGGCCCTGCAGCACTTCGGAGCGAGCGCCTTCGCCGTCACGATCATCATCGCGGCGAGCGCGATGAGCCAGGTGCCTTTCACGATCCTCTGGGGCAACCTCTCCGACCGCGTCGCGCACCGGAAGTACTTCCTGGTCGGCTCCTTCCTCGCGACCGGGGTGAGCATCGTGCTCATCGCCCTCGCCACGAACCTGATGACCTACTTCTGGCTCAACGTCGCCGAGGGACTTGCCTCGGCGGCGAGCGCGCCGATCGGGACGATGCTTCTCCTCGAGACGCGCCAGAAGCGCTGGTGGCCGCAGGACATCGGCCTCTTCGGGCTCATCTCGGGGGTCGGGACGACCGCCGGGCTCCTGGTCGGTTTCCTCTGGCTGTTCGTCGTCGGCCGCAACTCCCCGCTCCTCCAGGGGATGACCGCGCTGCTCGTGCTCTCGGGGGTGCTCGCGCTCCTCTCGGCGGGCGTCGCCTGGGCGTGGATCGAGGAGCCGACCACCCGCATCGAGCGCAGGTCGGTCGCCGAGCTGCTGCACCTGCACCGCGGCGTCGTCGAGCGGATGCGCAGCGTCCGCGCGCGGGTCTCGGGGATAGTCGAGCTCACGCGGGGTCCGTCCCAGCGCCTTCCCGGCCGCGAGTACCTGTTCCTCGCGGCCCTCGGCGTGATGACCGTGGGCTTCGACATTTTCTACGGTCCGTTCCCGGTCGTCCTGTCGCTCAACGCCAAGCTCTCGGACGCGGCCATCTTCATCGTCTACCTGGGCTCGGCCGCGGCCTCGAGCGCGTTGTTCTTCCACTCGGGTAAGTCGGTGGAACGTCGCTCGCCGAAGTCGATTTTCCTCTTCTCGCTGCTCTCGCGCGTCGCCCTCATGGCGCTGTTCCTGTGGCTTCCGCTCTACGTCCTCCTCGGGTTCGGCTCGACGACCCTGCTCGTCTGGCTCACGGTGCTCAACGCGCTGCTGGGGGTCACCTGGGCGTTCATCTCCACGGCGAGCACGCTGTTCCTCATGCGCCTGGTCGGCCGTTCCTCCCGCGGGAGCGCCCTCGGCCTCTACAACGCGGTCGCCGGGATGGGCAGCCTCGCCGGGATCGTCCTCGGGGGGTACCTCTACGCCACCCACGGAGTGGTCTTCGCCTACGCCGTCGCCGCCCTCACGGTCGTCCTCGGCGCCGCGCTCCTCCTCCCGATCCCCTACCACGTCTTCCAGGCACCGCGCAGCGCGATGCACCACCGCTCGCTCCTCACGAGCAGCCGCGCGGTCGGTCCCCCCGCGCCCAAGGGTACCCGTCGCTAGCCGCTCTTCGTCAGCCGATCATCTCCCAGGTGAGCGTCCGGATGACGTAGCCGAGCGCGAGGTAGGCGAAAAACACCTCGAGCTCGGGCGGGTAGTCGCGAAGGCTGCAGGAGCGGAAGCCGAGCTGGCCTACGCCGACCGGCCCGGGGCCGTCCAGGATCGCGAAGCGGCCCGTGAGCCGCTCGTGGATCGTGAGGAGCTTGCCCCCGTAGTCGACCGTCATCGGGCCGAAGAGTGACGAGCGGGTCCTCCACGACTGCTCGGAGGCCTGGATGCGGATCTCGTCCTCCTTCGCCCGGTAGCTCACGGTCGCGTCGGCCGGGCCCGCGGCCTCGGAGCGGTAGACATGGTACTCCGTCGAGAACAGCGCGGCCAGGCGACGGCCGAGGCCCGCCTGCTCGGCCTCGATCGGGCGGCCGAGCCAGGTCTCTTCGCCGACCTTGAGCTCGATGACGTTCCGGAGGATCCGCGCGGTCGCCTGGATCATCGGGGCCTACGGGAGGACTCGGGACGCTACCTAATAACAATCGTCCGGCTCGCGCACGCCGTGCCGGACGGCCCGATCGCGGTCCGGCCGGCCGAGGCCGCGATCGGGATCGGCTTTTTCCTCTCCCAGACCCCGGGGTATTCGGGCCGGCTCAAGGCGACCGCCGAGGAGTTCCGCGTCCGCGAGGTCTCGAGCTATCCTCGGCCGGTGCCGGAGGGCCCGTTCACCATCCTCCGCGTCGAGAGCTGGGAGTGGGAACAGCACGAGCTCGCCGACGCGATCGGACGGAGGCTGGGCCTGCCCCGACGTGCCGTTTCCTGGTCGGGGACCAAGGACCGACGCGCCGTCTCCGAGCGGCTGTTCGCCTACCGCGGCGCCCCTCCGTCCGGCGAGCTCGGGCTCGAGCGTGTCGTCCTCAAGGACGCCTACGCCTCGAGGGACGGGCTGGTCCTCGGCCAGCACTACGCCAACGTCTTCGACCTCCGCGTGAGCGACCTCGCCGATCCGACCGCCGCCGTCACGGCGTACCGCGCGACGGAGGCCGAGCTGCGGACCCACGGCGGGTTCCCGAACTTCTTCGGCCCGCAGCGATTCGGAGAGGTGCGGCCGATCACCCACGAGGTCGGGCGGGCCCTGGTCCGCGGAGATCTCGCCCGTGCCCTCGAGGTCTACCTGGTCGATCGTCCGGCCGGCATGCCGGACGCCTCGGGTGACGCGGCGCGGGCGGCGTACGCCGAGCATCGCGACCCCCAACGGGCCCTCGGGGAGTTCCCGCCGAGCTACCGGTTCGAACGGGCGATCCTCGGGCGGCTGGCTCGCGGCGCCGGCCCGGAGCAGGCGCTCCGCGCCCTGCCCTTCGAGCTCCGACGCTTGTTCGTCCACGCCTTCCAGAGCTACCTGTTCAACCGCTACCTCACCGACCGCCGGGAGGCCGGGCTCCCGCTCTCCCGTCCGGTGGAGGGCGACCACCTCCTTCGGCTCGGCAGGGACGGCACGGTTCGCGCCCGCGACGCGGTCGAGGTCGCCGCGGAGAACCTCTCGGAGTGTGTCGGGCTGGTCGAGCGGGGCCGAGCGTATGTCGCCGGCCCGCTCCTCGGGGCCGAGGCGCTGCCGACGCAGGGCCGGCCCGCCGAGCTGGTCGCGGAGCTGCTCCGCGCCGAGGAGATCGACGCGCGGGCGTTTGACGTCCCGGTCGCCCCCGAGCTCGGAAGCCGGGGGGCCTGGAGGCCGATCCTCCTTCCCGTCCCTCCGCTCGGCCTGCGGCCGGACGGCGGGGGGGTCTGGTTCACCTTCTCGCTGCCGAAGGGAGCCTACGCGACGGTCCTCCTGCGCGAGTTCCTCAAGGACGCCAGCCCGGCCGTCTAGTCCCCTCGTCCGCGGGTCGCGGGCCACGCAGGCGGCGGGCCCTTCTGGGCCCGGAAGACCGCTCGAGCCGAGGCTACTAATAGGAGGCGACCGGCTCGACCGGCCGCAGGATGGCGAGCGAGTCGTTGCGGCCGTTCCTTCCCCCGATAGGGAACCCCGGCCCAAGGGGCCCGGATCTCAAGGACGTCCCGCCGAGGATCCCTACCGGCGTGCCGGATTTCGACTTCCTGACCGGCGGCGTGCCCGCGGGCTCGGTGGTCCTCCTTCTCGGCGAGGCCGGCGCCGGCCACCAGGAGTTCGCCCTCACCTCCGCCGTCCATCTCATGCTCCGCTACGACGACCCGAAGCTCCACCGGTTCTACCTCGGCAGCGCGCGAGGGCCGTTCGTCTACCCGGACGGGATCTCCTACGTGAGCACCAGCCGCTCGCGGGAGGAGGTCATGGACGAGCTGCGGGGTTCCTTCGCGGGGCTCTGGCCCGAGGTCCTCGACCGCCACCTCACGTTCTTCGACCTTTCCGCGAACTACTTTCGCGACAGCGTCGTGCCCTCCTCCTGGGCCTCGCTTCCCGGCCCGCTCCTGAGCCCTGCTCCGCCGCGGCCGCAGGGGGCGGACGGCCCGCTCCACGCCCTCACTTCGGCGCTCGAGGCGAGCGGCCGGAAGAACCTGGTCGTGGTCGACTCGCTCACCGACCTGATCGTGCGCGAGGGGATCCCCTCCGGCGACCTCCTCGCCCTCCTCAAGGGGCTGCGTCGCAAGGCCAAGGAATGGGACGGGCTCGTCTACCTCCTCCTCACCGAGGGGGTCGCCCCGGCTGCTATCCAGCACGCGGTCATCGACTCGGTGGACGGAGTGCTCCAGTTCCGCTGGACGACGACTCCCAACCAGTCGCATCGCCAGCGGTCGATGCTGATGCCGAAGTTCATGCCGCTGCTCTCCCGGCTCCCTCCCGAGCACCAGGGGAGGTTCATCATCCGGGTGAACGCGGCGAGCGGGTTGGTGACCACCCAGTATGAGCGCGTCTGACGGAGGGGCCACGGCCCGGGCCGAGACCGGCGTCGCCGGGCTGGACGAGATGCTCGGCGGCGGCCTTCCCCACGGCCACGTCGTGCTCGTCACGGGCCTTCCGGGGACGGGCAAGACCTGCCTCGCGCTCCAGTTCCTCCTCGAAGGAGCGCGTCGCGGCGAGAAGGGGGTCTTCCTCTCCCTCGAGGAGGATGTCCCCCAGCTGGTCGAGACGGCCCGCCAGTTCGGCTGGCCGATCGACGCGGCGATGGAGCAGGGGCTGCTCAAGGTCGTCCGGCTCGACCCCAAGGAGACGCGTCAGAGCCTCCACCGCATCCAGGGCGAGCTCGCCCACGAGCTCGAGGCACTCGGTGCCCGACGCATCGTCCTCGACTCGGTGAGCCTGCTCAACATGCTCAGCGACGACGAGGCGAGCCGGCGCTCCACGCTCTTCGCCCTCGCCGCCGCCTGCCGCGCGAGCGGCGCGACCACGCTCCTCACCGCCGAGGCGGACCCCCGCCATCCGGAGGTGAGCCGGGACGGGCTCTCCGAGTACGTCGCCGATGGAGTGGTCGTCCTCGGCTACCGGACCGCGACGGACGGCCACCGTGTCGGCCTCGCGCTACGGATACTCAAGATGCGCCGCACGAGCCACATCCGCTCGGTCCAGCCCTACACGATCGGCCCGTCCGGCCTGATGGTGGACGCCAAGGCGGTCGACCTCGGCCGATAGTCCGCCGCGCGAACGCCGGCCCGCCTATCTCAAAGGCTCGCGCTCCGTGCCCCTGCCCTCGAGATGTCCGCTGGCCCGCGTCGGACCGGTCCGCCCGCGAGCCGGCTGGTGGAGGAGCCCGCCGCGACCCCCGCGGTGCCGGCATGGGTCCTCTACGTCGACCTCGATGCCTACTACGTCGCCGCCGAGCTGAGGGAGCGGCCCGAGCTCGTCGGGCGGCCCGTGATCGTGGGCGTGGCTCCCTCCGCGGAGTCGCTGCGCGGGGTCGTCCTCTCGGCGAGCTACGAGGCCCGCGCCTTCGGGGTGCATTCCGCCCAGCCGGTGCGCACCGCCGCGCGGCTCTGCCCGGACGCGGTATGGATCCCGCCGGATTTCGCCAAGTACGAGCGCCTCGCCGACGAGGTTCGGGCGCTTCTCCGCGAGTTCGCCGAGCGCCTCGTGCCCTACAGCATCGACGAGTGCGTTCTCGTCCCGCGGGCGGCCACCGCGGAGGAGGCCGTGGCGACGGCCCGCAGCGCGCAGCGGCGTCTCAAGGAGGAGCTCGGACTCGGCGCGTCGATCGGCGTCGCCACCTCGCGTGTCGTCGCGAAGATGGCGAGCGACCGCGCCAAGCCCGGAGGCATCCTTCTCGTCCGTCCCCACGAGGTCTCCGACTTCCTGGCCCCCCTGCCCGTACGGGCGATCCCGGGCGTCGGGCCGCGGACCGACGCGATCCTGGCCGCGCACGGCGTCCGGACGGTGGGCGAGCTCGCCTCGCGCCGCCCTTCGGACCTCCTGCGCGAGCTCGGAGGCTTCGCCCGGGAGCTGGTCGCCCTCGCCCGCGGGGTCCCGGCCGAGGGCTCCGAGGCCGAACCGAGCCGTCGCAGCCGCTCGGCAGACCGCACCTTCGAGCGCGACGCGGCCTCGATCGAGGAGGTCGAGCCGGTCGTCCGCTCCCTGGCCGAGGGTCTCGCCCTAAGCCTCGCCAGCGAGGAGCTGCGCTACGGCTCGGTCGTGGTCGCGCTGAGGTGGGCGGACTTCGACCGAAGCCAGAGGGGCCGCTCGCTGCCGGCGGCGAGCGAGGGTCCCGCCGTCCTGGTCGAGGAGGCGCTCCACCTCGCCCGGGCCCTCTGGGCCACCGAGCGCGCCGGGCGCGCCCGGCCGGTCCGCACGGTCTCGGTGCGGGCCGAGCGGCTCTCCGACAAGACCCAGCGGCAGGTCTCCCTGGACGAGTTCGCCCGACGCACGGTGTCGCGGAGGGCCTGAGCGGTGGAGCCCGTTCTCTGGTCCGCGGAGGCCCGAGAGCTCCTCGAGCCCCGGCCCCCGCTCGGGGTGCCGATGCCGCGCTACGACGGTCGCTCGCTCGCCAATGTCATCGTCACCGCGGCTCGGGCCCTCGGCCGGGAGCTCTCGGGGGAGCTCCCGGGGGAGCTTCCGGCGCTCGACGCGCGTCTCGACCCGTTCGGCGGCGGCCGCGCTCCCGGGCCGGTTGTCCTCGTGCTGGTCGACGGACTCGGCCTGGGCGCGCTCCTCCGCGCGGGCCGGGCGCATCCCGGCACTCCGATCGCCGCCTGGGCCGAAACGGCTCGGCCGATCACCTCGGTCTTCCCGACGACCACCACGGTCGCCCTCACGAGCCTCTCGACCGCCTCCGCCCCCTCGCAGCACGGGGTAGTGGGGCACCGCGAGTACCTCCCCCGCTTCGGCTCGGTGGTCGAGATCCTACGGATGACCCCTCTCGGGGTCTCCCAGGACAACAGCCTGGTCGGCCCGGCGTGGAGCCCCTCCCTCGTCGCGGGCCGCCCGACCGTCTTCCGCCGGGGGGTGAGCGCGACCGCCGTCTCCCGCGACCGTTTCGAAGGGACCGGCTTCACCCGGCTCCTCTACGACGGCGCGCGCTACGCCCCCTACGCCACCTTCGCCGACATGGGCCGCGCGCTCCGCGCTGCGCTCGAGTCCGCCGCTCCCGACGACCTCGTGGTCGTCTACTGGGACGAGCTCGACACGGCGCTGCACGTGCGAGGCCCGGACCCGGAGATCACTGCCTTCGAGGTCGATCGCCTCTCCGCGCTGTTCGCCTGGGTCGCCCGCGGCCTTCCCCCCGCGCGGGCCCGGTCGGCGAGCGTGCTGCTGACCGCCGACCACGGGCTGGTCCCTGCCGAGCCGTCCCGTCAGCTCGCCGTCGAGGAGGAGGCGGGCCTCCTCGAGCTCCTCGCGCGTCCGCCCGCCGGGGACCGACGCTCGGCGTTCTTCGTCGCCCGCTCGGGCCGGTCGGAGGCGTTGCGTTCCGCGCTCGCCGAGCGGCTGCCCGTTCCCGGCCGGCTGCTCGAGGTCCCGTCGGCCGTCGAGGCCGGGCTCTTCGGCCCTCCGCCCTACCACCCCGAGCTCCTCGAGAGGATCGGCGAGCTGCTGGTGCTCCCCGACCCCCCGGGCGGGGTCGGCTACCGGCTTCCCGGCCAGCGGCCCCCCCGACGGTTCCTCGCAGGGGCGCACGGAGGCCTCGACGCGGAGGAGCTCCTCGTCCCCCTTGTCGCGGCGTCGCTGGACGAGCTCGCGACCGAGGGGGCCGGTCGGTAGCCCACCGGAAGGCCGCAGCGCCGCGGCTCCTCGGCGCGAAACGCTATGCTCCGCCGCCCGGTCGACGCTCCGTGCCCGAGCTCAGGGAGCCGATCGTCTCGCTCCTGGGTCACGTCGACCACGGGAAGACGACGCTGCTCGACCGCATCGCGGGAAGCGTGCGAGCCTCCCGCGAGGCCGGAGGGATCACCCAGCACATCGGCGCCCTCGAGGTCCCGGGCCGGACGGTCCGTCGGCTCTCGGAAGGGATCCTCAAGACCGACCAGTTGCGCGTTCCCGGTCTGCTGTTCGTCGACACCCCCGGCCATCGCTCGTTCGAGACGATGCGTCGGAGGGGAGGCGCGCTCGCCGACCTCGCCGTCCTCGTCGTCGACGTCCGAGAGGGGGTCATGCCCCAGACCCGCGAGTCGATCCAGATCCTGCGTCACGAGCGCACGCCGTTCGCCGTCGCCCTCACGAAGATCGACCTCCTGGGCGGGTGGCGCAAGCTTCCCGGGGTCCCTCCGCTCGCCGAGCTCCTGAGCCACTCGGGCCCGGAGTTCGGCCGGGTGCTGGACGCGCGGCTCTACGCGGTCGCCGAGGAGCTGGTCGGCCTGGGTTTCAGCGCCGACCGCTACGACCGGGTGAGCGACTTCACGCACAACGTCGGGATTGTGCCGGTCTCCGCGAAGACGGGTGTCGGGGTCGCCGAGCTGCTCGCGCTCCTGGTCGGCCTCTCCCAGCGTTTCCTTTCCGAGGAGCTCGCGGTCGAGGGAGGAGGTGGCGAGGCGACGATCCTGGAGCGGAGCGACCAGAAGGGGATCGGGCCGGTCGGCTCCGTCATCGTCTACCGCGGGTCCGTCAAGATCGGCGACGAGGTCGTCGTCACCGGCCGGACCGAGCCGTTCGCAAGCCGCGTGCGCGGCCTCTACCGTCCGACCCCGGGGAAGGGGGAGCGCACGGGCCGCGTCGGGCGCCTCGAATCCCTCGAGGAGGTCCGCGCCGCCGCGGGGGTCTACCTCGCGGCGCCCGGGATCGAGGAGGCGATGCCCGGCGGCCTTCTCAAGGTCGTGCGCGATCCCGCCGAGGCCGAGGCCGCGCGCGCCGAGCTCGCCAAGGAGTCCCACCCGATCGCCGAGCTCGCCGAGAGCGGCGTGGCGATCTGCGCCGACACGCTGGGCGGGCTCGAGGCGCTTGCCTTCGAGTGCCGCGAGCACCAGATCCCGGTGCACGAGGCGCTGGTCGGGCCGGTCGCGCGCGCGGCGGTCATGCGCCTCAAGACGGTCCGCGACCCCACGCACCGCGCGGTGGTCGCCTTCGCGGTCCCCGTGCCCCCGGACGCCCAGGCCGAGGCGTCCGACCTGGTCAAGATCGTGCGCGCCGACGTGATGTACCGCGCGATCGAGGAGTACCTCGCCTGGAGGAGCGAGCGGCAGCGCCAGGTCGACGCCGAACGACGGGCCGCCACGATCCATCCGGCCCGCCTCCAGGTCCTCGAGGGGTTCGTCTTCCGGGTCTCCAAGCCGGCGATCGTCGGCGTCAAGGTCACGGCGGGGACGCTCCGCCCTGGCGTGCGCCTCATGCGCGCGGACGGCGCGGATGTCGGCCTGTTGCGGGGCCTGCAGAAGGAGAACGAGTCGGTCTCGGAAGCTCCCGAGTCGACCGAGCTCGCCGCCTCCATCGAGGGGGCTGTGGTCGGCCGCAACCTCCGGGAGGGGGACGTCCTCTACGTCGCTCTCCCCGAATCGGCCGCTCGTGCGCTCAAGGACCAGCCCCTCTCCCCTTCCGAGAGGGAGGCGTTCGACGAGGTCGTCCGCCTCAGGCGGGCCTCGCACCCGTTCTGGGGACAGTAGCTGGCGGGCCTACCGTTCCGCCTCGGAGCGCGTGGGGCCGGGGTCCTCGGGTTCCTCCCGCGGTCCGAGCTCCTCCCACCCCGCGGCGGGATCGGGGGGATCGATCCTAGCCTCCGCGCCGGAGAAGGTCCCTGCCGGGAGGAACAGGCCCAGATAGGCGACGACCGCCCCGGTGCCTGCGAGCAGGCTCGCGCCGCCAAGCACCAGCCCGAGAGGGAGCGGCAGCAGCGGGAGCAGAAGGGGATGATAGACCTCGAGGAAGTTCGCCTGGAAGTTCACCGACAGGTTGGAGGTGTTCCCTCCCACCCAGAGCTCGTAGAAGGCGGAGACGCTCCCGGTCGACGACCAGAGGCCCGAGGTCGTGCCGCTCCAATTGAAGAGGGGGGCCGGCGGGAGACACCACCCCGTGGACTGGCTGCACGGGGTGAGGACGTACCAATAGACGTCGAGGCCGAAGGTCGCCTGCCAGCTGAGCGAGAGCGAGGCGGAGGAGGCGGTGGTCGCGGGGAAGACGAAGACCCGCGAGCTCCCCGGCCCGAGCTGGTCGGCGAGGACGGTCGCCTTCCTCTGCACCGTCGGCGACTCGCCCGGCAGGAGGACGACGACGACCATGCTCGCCCCCACGACCAGGAAGGCCGCACCCAGCGCTACGAGCCGAAGCCTCACCTAGCCACCGAATCTGCCCACCCCGTATCCGCCTTCCCCACCGCCCGCAGGGTTCCGCGGTGCTTGGCGCTGGGGCGGGGAAGGGGGCCGGAGCAGAGGGGTCGGGCGGTCCCGGGGAATGTAGGTTTCCCCTGCTCTGAGACGGTCTCGCAGGGCAGAGTGACTCTAGGGGAATGGCGGCCAATCGCCCCGGCTCGAGAGAAAACCGTCAAAGTGCGTTATACACAACTTTATAAAGGAACTCGACGTGTAAACGAACGATGGGGGGGGACGGAGTCCAAGAGGGGGGTTCTCCGGCCGCTGGCACTGCGCCGTGTCCTATGTGCCAGAGCACGCACCGTATAGTCGATTCGGTGCGGTCGGAGACATGTTGTGCCCAGTGCGGGCTGGTCTTTGATGCATCCGAGATCGTCGTGAGCCCGCCGTCGTTGCCCAAGAGCCAGGGGGGGGAAGGGAGCGGCCGGGGGATCGGGCCGTTCGTCTCGCCCGGAGGGCCCCGACGGTCGCTCGGTTCTACGTTGTCGCTGAGCCGGGACGGCCAGGGGCGGCGCCTCGATTGGCGTCGCCGCTACGAGTTCCAGCACCTGCGCCGGGTCATGCAGCGCCAGACGGCCCGCGTCGCCGACGGCTCGCTCGAGCGCTCGCCGGCGCTCGGTGAGATCCTTCTCGCCGGGGAGCGCCTGGGTCTTCCCGAGGTCGTTGTCGCCGAGGCCGGACGGATCTTCCGCGAGGCGCGCGACCGGGGCCTCTTCCGCGGCCGAGGTCTCGAGGCGTGTGTCGGGTCCGCCGTCTACGCGGCCTGCCGCCGCTTCACGATCCCGCGGACGCTCGGGGAGGTTTCCACGGCGGTCGCCGCCCGGCGCTCGGAGGTCGGCCGGACGTTCAAGATGGTCCAGCGCGGTGCCAGCATCCCCATCCCGGGGGTCGGCACCAAGGCGTTCCTGGCCCGCTACGCGCAGGAGCTCGCCCTCTCCTCCGAGGTTCGCACCACGGTCGAGACGATGCTCGACTCGACGCGGGACGACCCGGAGCTCTCGGGGCTGAGCCCGCACGGGCTGGTCGCGGCGCTGATCTACCTCGCGGCCGAGCGCCACGGCGAGCATCGCTCGCGGGCCCAGGTCGCGCGCGTGAGCAACGTGACCGAGGTCACGCTCCGCTCCACCTGCCGGCTGCTCGAGAAGTCCTGGCCCCAGGGCTCCTCCGCGCCGGCGGCGGGCGCGTAGTCGACGCTTCGCGTCCACGGCGTCAGGCCCTGCCAGACGGCTGGGCCAACGGCCGTTCGTTGCTACGGGCGGCCGAGCCCCGTCCCTCTCGGGGACGGGGCGGTCCGAGGAGAAACGACGGCTACTTCGTGAGGAAGTAGCCGGCAGCCTTCTCGCGGGCCTTCCGACGCGCCCAGCCCTTGTTCTGAAGCTCCTGGAGCGCGTTCATCACCATCGTCTTCGGCAGCTTTGCCGACTGGGTGATGCGCTCGGCGGTGCCCATCTTCTCCTCGACCAGCATGCCGAGATCCTTCATGGCGCGATAGACCTTGACCGCGTTCGCCGAGACCTCGTCCTCGATCGCCATGCGCCTTCCGTCCCGAGGCGGGCCGACCCGGGGCCGTAGATAATCTCTGCGGGCACCGTGGTCCCCGTCGCCCGGGGGAGCGGGCGGTCTGCCGGGCGGCACGCCCCGCTCCCCCGTCCCCGATGGCGGGGGTCCGACAACAGGGTGATAACGCCGGCGCGGCTCGCGCCGGCATGGTCCTACGGGCGAAGGATATCATGGACCCAAACCCCCTCACGGTAGACGAGGGCACCGACGCCCTCGACGCCGCGCGTCGGATGGTCGCGGCGCGCAAAGGCTACGCCGTGGTCACCCGCGGCGGGCCCACGACCATCGCCGGCATCGTCACCGAGTGGGACTTCCTCGAGAAGGTCGTCGCCGCCGGGCGCGACCCGGCCTCGGTGCGTCTCGGCGAGATCGCCTCCCCTCACGTCGAGGGGGTCGAGCCGGACACCCCGACCGACGTGGTCGCCACGACGATGGCCGAGCGCGGCATCCGACGCCTGGTCGTCCGCTCCGGTGATACCGTGGCGGGCGTGATCACCTCGCGCCACCTGGTGCGGACGTTCCGCCAGTACGTCGACAAGATCTCCTCCGAGATCGCCGGCTACAACGCGTCGACCTCCCCCCTCGGCTGAGCCTCGTCCGGCGGTCCCACGACAGAAGCGATGGCGTCGCGGCTTTCCCCCAAGGACACGGCGGGGAGCGCCGCCCGTCGACCGCACTAGACGATCGCCCGGATGCGATGCAGTACAAGTGGCGGGTCCTCACCAACACGACCGCCGCCACGCTCATGGCGGCGATCGACTCGAACATCGTGCTGATCTCGCTTCCGAGCATCGGACGCGAGCTGCCCGGCACGACGGCGCCGATCCTCCTGTGGATCCTCCTGGGCTACTCGCTCCTGACGGCCGTCGTCCTGCTCAACTTCGGCCGCCTCTCCGACATGTTCGGCCGGGTCCGCCTCTACGTGCTCGGCTTCGCGCTGTTCACCTTCGGCTCGGCGCTCTGCGGCTTTTCCCAGACCGGGCTCGAGCTGGTCGGCTTTCGGCTCGTGCAGGCCTGCGGTGCGGGGTTCCTGTTCTCGAACTCCGCGGCGATCATCACGGACGCCTTCCCTCCGAACGAGCGGGGCCGGGCCCTCGGCGTCAACCAGGTCTCCCTCGTCGCCGGGGCGGTCGCCGGACTCGTCCTCGGCGGGATCATCACCTCCACGATCGGCTGGCGGTGGATCTTCTTCGTCAACGTCCCGGTGGGGATCGTGGCCACGGTGCGGGCCCGGCTCGACCTCAAGGAGCTCGCCCGTCCCGAGGCGGCGCCGAGGATCGACTGGGCGGGCAACGTCGCTTTCGCGGGCGGGCTCACGGTGCTCCTCCTCGGCATCACGCTCGGCGGTCTCGGGGAAGTGACCTCCGCGGAGGGCGCCGGCATCGCGCTGCTCGGCCTCCTCCTCCTGGGGGTCTTCGTCCTCATCGAGCGGAAGGAGCGCTCGCCGATGCTCGACCTCACGCTGTTCTCCAACCGGCAGTTCGCCTCGAGCGCCTTCGCCGTGCTGCTCAACGCGCTGGCGAGAGGGGCGTTCACGTTCATCCTCGTCTTCTACCTCCAGGGACCGCCGAGGTTCCTCAGCCCGTTCACGGCCGGCTTGTTCCTCATCCCGGTCTCGGGCTCGCTCGCCGCCGTCGGCCCGGTAAGCGGCTGGCTGTCGGACCGCTTCGGGCCCCGCCCGTTCCTGGTCGGCGGACTCGTCGTCTCCTCCGTGGGGTTTCTCTGGCTGTCGACGATCGGGCCCAACGAGTCGATCCTCCAGCTTGCTGGCCCGCTCGTCCTCGCCGGGGCCGGCATGGGACTGTTCGCCGCGCCGAACCGCGCGGCGATGATGACCGCGGTCCCCCCCACGCGGAGGGGGGTCGCCTCGGGGATCGGTACGACGTTCGTCAACACCGGCGCCACGATCAGCCTCGGCGTCTCGTTGCTGATCATGACGAGCGTGCTCACGCGCGGGGAGGTCACGGCGATCTTCCTCGGCACGGCCAAGGGCCTCGCCGGCTCGTCGATCGGTCCGGGGTTCCTGGACGCGATCCACCTCATCTTCCTCGCCTCGAGCGTGCTGGTCGCCTCCGCGCTCGTCCCCACCGTCCTGGGGGCGAGGAAGCCCCGGCCCGCGCCGACGGCGCCCGCCCCCGAGGGGCCGGACGTCGACTGAGCGGCGTCGGAGGCCGGCCCGTCGGGCCGGGGGCCTACGGCGAGCGGGCCCGCCGCTGGGCTGCGGGCGGCGCTGCCGCCCGGGCCCCCACGGCGCTCCGGGCGAGGAATGCGGTGAGAGCCTCCTGCACTCCGCCGGTCAGGTCGTCGAACTCGTAGCGCACGTTGAGGATGCGCTGCGGCACGTGGACGAGCCGTGCGAGGTCCACGGGGCTTCCGTCCAGGACGAGCTCGGCGCCGGAGCCCCGTATCGTCTCTTCGAGGTCGTGCACCTGCTCGGGGCCGTAGCCCATCGCGGGGAGGACCCTCTCGAGATGGGGGTAGTGGCGGTAGACCTCGGCGATCGAGCGGACGGCGGTGGCGCGGGGGTCGACGAGCAGCGCCCCCTCCTTCTGGGCGAAGAGCGTCGCAGCGCCGAAGCCCATCCCACCGTGCGTGAGCGTCGGTCCGTCCTCGACGACGAGGACCTTGCGGCCCGCGAGGGCGACCGTCTCGGCCGGTGCGATCCGCAACGCGCTGCGGACCAGGCGGGCGCGCGGGTTCGCCGCGCGAGCGTTCTCCTCGACGGTCCGGATCCCCTCGGGAGGCGCGGAGTCGGTCTTGCTGACGACGATCACGTCGGCCTGTCGGAAGTTCGCCTCCCCCGGGTGGTAGGCGAGCTCGTGGCCAGCCCGATGGGGGTCGGCGACCACGAAGTGGAGGTCGGGTCGGTAGAACGGGAGGTCGTTGTTGCCTCCGTCCCACAGGACGATGTCGGCCTCCGCCTCGGCGGCACGGAGGATCTTCTCGTAGTCGACCCCGGCGAAGACCACGACCCCCTCGGCGAGGTGGGGCTCGTACTCCTCGCGCTCCTCGATCGTGCAGTGCGCCCGGTCGAGGTCCTCCCGGGTCGCGAACCGCTGGACGTTCTGCGCCTCGAGGTCCCCGTAGGGCATCGGGTGCCGCACGACGACCACCCGGTGGCCCGCCGCGCGAAGGGTGCGCGAGACGAAGCGCGTGAGCGGGCTCTTTCCTGCCCCCGTCCTGACCGCGCAGACGCTCACCACCGGCTTGGAGGAGCGGAGCGTCGTCGCCTCGGGCCCGGGAAGCTCAAAGGTCGCACCGGCCGCCAGCGCGATCGACGCCTTGTGCATCACCTCGATGTGCGGAAGGTCGGAATACGCGAGGACGACGCGGTCGATCTTCTCGCGACGCACCAGCTCGAAGAGCTCTTCCTCCAGCACGATCGGGACCCCGCGGGGGTAGCCCGGACCGGCAAGCGATGCCGGGTAACTGCGGCCGGCGATGTTCGGGATCTGGGCCGCCGTGAAGGCCACCACTTCGTACCGGGGATTCCCCCGGTAGACCATGTTGAACGTGTGGAAGTCCCGGCCCGCGGCTCCAAGGATCACGACGCGCTCGCGCTCGGCTGCCATGGAGCGGGGCAGTCCGGCCGTGCGGAAAACCTCCCCGTGCGGGTCCGCACAACGGCCCCCGGCCCCCTGGGAGGCCCCCCCCCCTTACCCCTCCCCCAATGCCTCCCCTGCGAGCCTTATCTCGGGTGGCCACTTCTTCAAGGACGATGCCCCGCGGACGCGCCCGGCCGGCGGTGCTTGCCGCCGTGATGATCGGCCTCCTGGGCGGAGGCGTCCTCGCCGGGCTGCCTCTGGTCGCGGGCCATGCAGGCTCCACGCCCGTCGGGAGCGTCGTCCCCTCCGCTCCCTCCGTTCCTCCTCCGTCCGTGAACCTGTCGGCCGCCCCCTCAGCCGCCCCCTCAACCGCCCCTTCCGTCGGAGCTCAGCCGGACCTCGCACCCGCCCCGTTCAGCACGCCGCCCGCCTTCCCTCCCCCTCCCCTGCTCCAGGCGATCTCGGCGCGGTTCCCGGTCGGGTTCCAGCCGGAGAACGTCAGCTACGACCCCGTGAACGGCCTCACCTACGTGGTGAACACCTACTCAGGGAACCTGAGCGTCGTGCACGGCTACGCCGTCACGGGCTCCGTCCGAGTCGGAGGCCACCCCTACTTCGCGGCGGTCGACCCCGCCAGCGGCCTCGTCTACGTTACCAACGGCGGCTCGTCCAACGTGATGGTGGTCAACGGCACCAACGTGATCGACACGATCCCCCTCGGGGTCGCTCCGTACTCGATGGCCTACGATCCGGTCCACGGCGACATGTTCGTCGTCGAGCCGGGGGCCGGCCAGGTGAGCGTGATCCACGGCTCGAGCGTGGTGGCGACGATTCCCGTCCGGACGAACCCGCGCTTCGCGCTGTTCAACCCCTCGAACGGCCTCGTCTACGTCTCCGACATGGGCTCGGGGGCCGTGAGCGTGCTCAACACCACCGCGGTCGTCGCGACCGTCCATGTCGGCACGCATCCGTCGGCGCTCTGCTACGACCCGTTGAGCTCCTCGGTCTACGTCGCCAACCAGGGCAGCCGCAACGTGAGCCTCCTTCGGGGAGCGAGCCTCGTGGGCAGCGTGCGCGTCGGGGCCGTTCCGCGCTCGGTGGTCTTCGACCCGCTCCACGGTTTCGTCTACGTGCTCAACCACAACTCGGCCAACGTCTCCGTCCTCAACGGCAGCAGCGTCGTGCGGACCCTGCACGTGGGCTCGACACCTTCCGCGGCGCTCTTTGACCCCCTGAACGGGCTGGTCTACGTGGCCAACTCGGGCTCGGGCAACGTGAGCGTCGTCAGCGGCCTCTCCGTCGTCGGCCGTCTGGACGCCGGCGCGACCCCGGTCGCGTTCGCCCTGGACCCGGGCACCGCGACCGTCTACGTCGCGGACGAGCTCTCCTTCGACCTGGTCGCCTACAACGGGCTCCGCCTGCTCTCGTCGGTCGCTCTCGCGGGCGGTCCGGGCGCCTCCGTCTACGATCCGATGACGGGGAACGTCTACGCCCTCTCGCCGGCCGTCGGGATCGCCTACCTGCTCAACGGGACCCGGCTGCTCGGTAGCGTCCGGGTCGGGACCGACCCGGTCGCTGCGACGTACGACTCCGCGGACGGTGAGGTCTACGTCGCCAACGCCGGCTCGAACAACGTGAGCGTGCTCACCGCGAACACGACGGTCGCCCGGATCGCCGTCGGGAGCACCCCGGAGGGGATCGTCTACGACTCCGTCCACCGCTGGGTCTACGTCGTCAACGTCGGCTCGCGGACCGTGAGCGTTCTCAACGGCACGAAGCTCCTCGCCAACCTTTCGGTCGGCTCGGGGGCGGGTGCGCCGGTCTTCGACCCGGCGAACGGCTACGTCTACGTTCCCAACCTCGCCGACAACTCGGTGAGCGTCCTCGCCGGTCTCTCGGTGCTCGCGACGGTGAAGGTCGGGACCTCCCCCGCCTTCGTGGCGGTCGATCCGATAGGCGGACTCGCCTACGTCGGCAACTCGGGCTCGGGCAACGTCACGGTCCTGGTCGGGGCGAGCCGTAGCGTCACCGTCGCGGTCGGGAGCGCTCCGTCGGCGGGGCTCTGGGACCCGGCCAGCCACGAGCTCTTCGTCCTCAACGCCGGCTCGAGCAACGTAAGCGTGCTGCAAGGCACGCGGGTGTCGACGACCTTCCCGGTGACGACCCCCTCGCCGAGCGCGGCCGCCTACGATCCGGCCACGGGCGCGGTGGTCGTGGCCGGCTCGAACGGGACCCTCTCGATCCTGGGGCGTTCCTCCGAGCTCGGCACCCTCACCCTCGTCGGCGGCGCCAGCAGCCCGACCTACGACCCGGTGCACGGCTTCGTCTACTTGGCCGACGCCGCGACCGGCAACCTCACGGTGCTGAGCTCCTCCGCCTTCACCGTCACCTTCGCGGAGGCCGGGCTCAACGGGACGTACAACTGGACGGTCTCCATCGACGGGTTTACCGAGACGACCTCCACGTCGCGGCTGGTGTTCACCCTGCCCTACGGCACCTACGACTACCAGCTGACGCCGCCCGCGCATTGGTACGTCCGGGCCTTCCCGGGCTCCCCGGCGGCGCTGCGCTTCCACGGTCTCCGGGTGAGCCTCACCTTCGTCCCCCAGAAGCCCCACACGGTCACCTTCGTCATGCGTGGCCTCCCCGCGGGGTCCACCTGGTGCGTCACCTTCGGCACCTCCGCCTGCACCAACACGAGCTCGCTCGCCTTCCCCGGGACCTTCCCCGGAAAGTACTCCTACACCGTCAGTCCGATCCCGGGCTACCGCGTCCACGGCAAGGGGATCATCAAGGTGCAAGGCACCAACGTGAAGCATCTCGTCAGGTTCCACCCGGTCGTCTACCGAGTCCTGTTCGTCAAGAGCGGGCTGCCGGGCTGGAAGGGCTGGAAGGTCACCCTCGGGAGCCTCGTCCACAGGTCCACGCTCAAGAGGATCCGCTTCAAGCTCGGCAACGGGACCTACAACTTCACCGTGAGCCCGATCCCCGGCTGGATCACGTCCTCCCCCAGGGGGACGGTCGTGGTCAACGGCACCGACGTCAACCTCTCGATCTCGTGGAAGCGCTACACCTACCCGGTCACGTTCACGGAGAGCGGGCTTCCCAACGGGACGAACTGGTCGATCATGGTGCGGTCGGTGGCCCACTGGTCGAACGGCAGCTCCACCGTCGCCTTCGGGCTTCCCAACGGGACCTACTCCTACGGGATCAAGCCCGTCCCGGGCTACGCGTCGGCCGCTAGCCCCCCGAGGATCCACATCGCCGGTGGGTCGGAGAAGCTCTCCGTCGGCTTCAGCCCGGCGGCGCTCTCGCCGGCGGGCCCGCCACGCGGGAGCTCGGCGGGGATCCTGCCGACGGGCTTCGCGCTCGGCTACCTCGCGATGGGACTCGCGCGTAAGGGCGGAGACCCGTCGGGCGGCCCTCCGGGACGACGGAGGCACGGGCGCCGGGTCCGATGCGCCTCGAGTTCGGCAGGTGCGAGAGCGAGCCGTCCTGCCCCGCGTCCCGGGCACCTCACGCGGCGGGTCGCGTTGCGAGCCGGCTCCGCGCCGGTGCCGCTCCATGCCCTTCCCCGACCCCGGGCCAGGGTTGTGCGGAGCCGTTGACACGGCAGGTCGGCCCTGCGTCGCCCGGGCCGGTCTCCCGCCCGTCCCACGAAGGCGGCCGTCCCGACCGAGAGGATGTCCACGCCTACCGGCGACGAAATGTCGCCACCGGGCGCCGTGTCCCCGGGGGAGCGCCCCCCCCGGCCGGGGGGAATGGGCGGCTCGCCTACCCGGCGGGAGGCGGGCGGGAGGCGAGCCACTCGTCGAAGAGCTCCGAGAGGATCCCGAGCGGTAACCCGCCTTCGGCGAGCACGAAGTCGTGGAAGGCCCGCACGTCGAACCCCGGGCCCAACCGCTCCTCGGCCCGGTGCCTGAGCTCTCTCAGCTTGAGCTGTCCGGTCTTGTAGGCAAGCGCCTGG
This sequence comes from Thermoplasmata archaeon, assembly GCA_021817605.1. Taxonomy (GTDB): domain Archaea; phylum Thermoplasmatota; class Thermoplasmata; order Lutacidiplasmatales; family UBA184; genus Lutacidiplasma. The sequence goes on from JAKAUN010000006.1 coordinate 159,898, forward strand.
GCCGGCCAGCTGATGTAGCGGTCGATCTCGGCGATGATGTCCGTTTCGCTCATCGCGACGGTGTCCCTAAGGAACTCGATCGCCTTGTCGCGCGACCAGCCGAGCGCGTGCATGCCGGTGTCGACCACGAGCCGCGCGGAGCGCCAGGCGTCCATCACGAGCGAGCCGTAGCGGGCGTACGGGTCGCGGTAGAGCCCGAGGTCGGCTCCCAGACCCTCGGCGTAGAGGCCCCAGCCCTCGATGAACGCGGTGTAGCCCGAGAAGCGCCGGAACTCCGGAAGGTCCTCGAGCTCCTCCATGAGCGCCAGCTGGAGGTGGTGGCCGGGGACCGCTTCGTGGAGCGTGAGCGACTCCATCTCCCACGACGGTCGGGCGGGGAGGTCGAAGGTGTTGGCGTAGAAGTAGCCCGGCCGCCCGGTCTTCGCCGCTCCTGAGATGTAGTAGGCGGTCGGCGACGCCGGCGCGCGGTACTCCGGCACCGGCAGGATGCCGTAGGGGAGTCGAGGGAGCCGGCCGAACTGCCGGGCAAGCTCCGGGTCGATCCGCTTGGCCAGGCTTCGGTAGCCGTCGACCAGCGCGTCGGCGCTGGGGTGGGCGAATTGGGGATCGGTCCGCAGCTTCTCGGCGAACTCGCGAAGCGTTCCTTCGAACCCCGTGGCGTCGCGCACCTTCTCCATCTCGACGCGTATCCGCCGGATCTCGTTGAGGCCGATCTCGTGGAGCGCCTCGGGGGTGAGCTCGGTGGTCGTCTCCCAGCGAACGAGGAAGCGGTACCACTCCCCTCCCTGAGGCAGCGTCGACGCGCCGACCGTCTCCCGGCACTGGGGGAGATAGGTCTCCTCGAGGAATCCCCGGAGGCGCCGGAGCGTCGGCGCGAGCTCCCTCTCGTAGAGGCGATGTGCCTCGGCGAGGAGCTCGGTGCGCTCGTCCTCGGGAACCGCCGTCGTGAATTCCGCGAACGGCTGCAGGAGCGCGCTCTTCGCGGAGTCGGAAGGGACGAGCCCGGCGATCTGCTCGGGGAGCGTGCGGAGGGCGACGCGAGCGGGCGCCCAGCCCCGGGCGAGCCCTCCCTTGAGCAACGCGAGGGTCTGATCGACGGCCGTCGGAAGCCGCCCGAGCCGCCGGAGGAGGACGCGGTAGTCGGAGGTGGTCGTCCGCGGCTGCATCATGAGCACGTCCGGCGCGGAGAGGTGGATCCCGTCGACCTGGCTGAGCGGCATCCACAGGTTGCGCGGGAAGCCGAAACGGAAAGGAAACGGGTCGTTGCCGTATTCCAGACCCTGCCGTGCGCTTTCGACGAGATCGCGGTAGAGCCTGAGGTTGAGCCGGTCGGCTCCGCCCAGGCTCCCCGGGGAAAAGCGCCCTAGCTCCTCGGCCGTTTGCTCGAGATGGCGCCGACGCCGGGCGATCCCCTGAGGCGAGTCGTCGGTCCATCGGTCGTCGTGATCCCGTAGGCCGACCGCGGTCGCGGTCTCAGGGCTCTCGGAGAGCCAGCTCTCCCAATCCCGGCGGAGGAACTCGCGGAACTCCTTCGCGGCACCTTCGGCGGAAGCTCTCTCGCCCATCGCGCAGCCCGCCCCACCGGGGTAGGCCGGCGGCACTTAGGCGTTGGGGGGAGCGGGGGCTGGGCCTCGGCCGCCGGCGAGATGGTGCGAGAACCAGGCCACGGTCCGCTCTGCGACCGCGTCGAGGGCTCCCGGCTCCTCGAAGAGATGCGTGGCGCCGCGGATGACGGTGGTCTCGTGCGTGCCCCCAAGACGACGCGCGGTCTCTTGGTTCGCCTCTCGGATCGGAAGGTCGAGCTCCCCGACGAGGAAGAGAACCGGCGCCGCCACTTTCGGGGCGGAGTCGTCGGCGAGGTCGGAACGCGCTCCGCGAAGGACGAGCGCCCGCACGCGCTCGGGCCGTTCGGCGGCGGCGAGGAGGGCGGCGGCACCGCCAGTGCTGGCGCCGTAGAGTCCGAGCTCGGCTCCCCGGGTCGACCTCTCCTCCTCGGCCCAGTCGATGGCGCGCACGAGGCGGCGGACGAGCAGGGGGATGTCGAACCGGTACCGGGACGACCGCTCGTCCTCCTCGGCCTCGTCCGCCGTCAGCAGGTCGAGGAGGAGGCTCGCGATCTGCCCTCGCGCGAGCGCCTCTGCCACGAACCGGTTCCGGGGGCTCCGCCGGCCGCTCCCGCTGCCGTGGGCGAAGAGGACCAGCCCGCGGCTCCCCGCCGGGAGCCGTAGGTCCGCGTCCAGATGGGCGTTCTCGAGAGGAAGGGTGACGGCCCGCGGAACACTCGGCTCGGCCGAGCTAGCCACGTCCCACCGTCCCGGCCAGCGGAGGAGGGTGCCGGGCGAGGATCGCGACGACCTGCTCGTCCGTGACCTCGGAAAAGTCGCGGTACCATTCGCCGACGGCAAAGAAGTTGAGAGGGATGCAGGGGCAGACGATCTCGTCGACCTCCGAGGCGAGGGCGTCGTAGGCCTGGGAGGAGGCGACCGCGACCGCGAGGACGAGGCGCTGCGGACGACGCATCCTGAGCGCCCGCACCGCGGCCCGCGCGGTCCCTCCGGTCGCCACGCCGTCATCGACCAGGATGACGATCGTCCCCTCGACGGGGACCGGCTCGCGGCCGGCCCGGAACCGCCGGAGGCGGCTCTCCACTTCCTGGAGCTGGCGGTGGACCTCGTCGTCCAGGTCGTGGGGCCCGAGCCCGAGCTCCTCGACACGAGCGCGATCGAGAAGGATCGTTCCTCCCTCGCCGACCGCGCCGAGGCCATACTCCGGATTCCCCGGGGCTCCGACCTTGCGGACGACATAGACGTCCAGCGGCGCGTCGAGGCGGTTCGCGATCACTTCGGCGACCGGCACGCCGCCGCGAGGCAGGGCGAGGACCACGACGTTGCGGTGGGCGAAGCGCGCGAGACGGTCGGCGAGGCGCGCCCCGGCCTCGGCCCGGTTGCGGTAGACCGGCCCGTCGGTCATGACGACCCTCCTCGTAGGAGATGGTCTTCTCTCGGGAAAGCTTGCGGGTCGAGCCGGTTTTACCCAGGCCGGGCCGCCCGAGAGAGCTCGTCGGTCGGCTCGTCAGCCTCTTCTTCTTTCCCGGTCCGTGCCGCGCCGATGCGCTCCTCCGAGGCGCCGCCGGGCGCCGTGGTCGAGGCCCGCGGGCTCACGAGGGAGTTCGGGAGCTTTACGGCGGTCGACCAGGTCGGTTTCGAGGTCACCGGAGACCAGGTCTTCGGACTGCTCGGTCCGAACGGTGCGGGAAAGACGACGACGATCAAGATGCTCACCACGCTCCTTCGTCCCAGCCGCGGCCGGGCCCGTGTCGCGGGTTTCGACCTCGAGGAGGCTCCCGCCGAGGTGCGCCGGCACATCGGCTACGTTCCCCAGCTCATCTCCGCCGATGCGCAGGTCACCGGCTACGAGAACCTCTGGGTCTCGGCCGGCCTCTACTCCATCCCCCGCGCGCGGCGGAGGGAGCGGGTGACCGAGGCCCTCGCGCTCCTCGGCCTCGGCGGCGTGGCCGACCAGCTCGTGAAGAACTACTCCGGCGGCATGATCCGCCGGCTCGAGATCGCCCAGGCGCTCGTCCATCGACCGAGCGTGCTGTTCCTGGACGAGCCGACGGTCGGTCTTGACCCGGTCGCCCGCGAGGCCGTCTGGGAGCAGATCGACCGGCTCAAGAGGACCTACGGGACCGCCATCGTCCTGACGACCCACTACATGGAGGAGGCCGACCGGCTTTGCGACCGGATCGGGATCCTGCACCGCGGCCAGCTCGTGGCGGTCGGCGCCCCTGCCGAGCTCAAGGCCCAGCTCGGGAAGGAGAACGCGACGCTTCAGGAGGTCTTCGTCCACTACGCCGGCGAGGAGGTCGAGCTCGGGGGAAGCTATCGTGACGCGGGGAGGACGCGACGTGTCGCTGCCCGTCTCGAGTGACCCGGGGGCCGGGGCAGCCCGGCCGTCGGTCGCCCGTCGGCTGGAGGAGGCGGCCGGCCAGCTGGCCGTGCTCGTCGGCTACGAGGCGCGCAAGCTCGCCCACGACCCGACCGAGCTGCTCCTCCGCGCGGTCCAGCCGGCGCTCTGGCTCGTGGTCTTCGGAAGCGTGTTCTCCGTCCTCCACGCGATCCCGACCGGCTCGGTGAGCTATCTCCAGTTCCTCACGCCGGGGATCCTCGCCCAGAGCGTGCTGTTCATCGCTATCTTCTACGGGATCGCGTCGATCCGCGAGCGCGAGCTCGGGATCATCACCAAGTTCCTGGTGAGCCCCGCGCCCCGGACGGTCCTGGTCGCCGGACGGGGCCTGTCGGCGAGCCTCCGAGGCCTCTCGCAGGCGACCGTCGTGATCCTGCTCGCGGTCGGCCTGTCGGTGCCGCTCTCCTTGTCGCTGCCGGCGCTCTTGGGCGTAGTCGTCGCGATCGTCCTCGGTTCGGCGCTCTTCTCGACCCTCTCGATGATCATCGCGAGCCTCGTGCGCACCCAGGAGAAGTTCCTCGGCATCGGCCAGCTGGTCACGATGCCGCTGTTCTTCGCGAGCAACGCGATCTATCCCCTCTCGATCATGCCGTCCTGGCTGCGGCCCGTCGCGCTGGCCAACCCTCTCACCTACCTGGTCGACGCGCTGCGGATCCTGCTGCTCCCGCATGCCTCCAGCCTCTTCCCCCTCGGTGTCGACCTCGGCGTCCTCGTCGGGGTGACGGTCCTGCTCACCTTCGTATGCGCGGCGCTCTACCCGAGGATGGCCCAGTGAGCCGTCGACGGCGGCGCGAGGGCTCCCAGCGCGGTCCGCGAGCGGGACCCGAGCCCTTGGAGGCCCGGGCGCGTTCCCGTTCCGGCACAAGGGCGCCGGTGGTGCGCGGTCGCGACGTGGTCCTGCGCACGTTCCGCGCGTCGGATTACGCCCCGGTCCTTCGCCTCTGGAAGCGGACCGGCCTCCTCGTCGGTCCGTCGGACGAGGAGGAGGAGCTCGCCCGCTCCCTCCGACGCGACCCGGAGCTGTTCGTAGTCGCCGAGAGTGCCGGCCGGATCGTCGGGGCCGTCCTCGGGCGGTTCGACGGACGACGGGGATGGGTCAACCACCTCGCGGTCGATCCCCGGCTCCAACGCCACGGCCTCGGACGGAACCTCCTCGAAGAGCTCGAGCGCCGCCTCGTCCGCAAGGGGTGCCTCAAGGTGAACCTCCACATCGAGCGGCCCAACCGGGCCGTCGCGGGCTTCTACCTGAGGGTCGGCTACGCACGACGCCCGCTGCTCTTCCTCGAGAAGTGGCTCGAGCGAGCTCCGCCCCCCGCGCGGAGGACCCGTGGTCGGCCTAGCCGCCGTGCCCGGCGTCCGTCCGTGCGAGCGTAGGCGCCGGGACCTTGCCGTCGTCCAGCAGCGGCAAGGAGCGCAGGCGCACCCCGGTCGCATCGGCGATCGCGCTGGCGAGCGCGGGGGCGAGCGCGATCATGGGGGTCTCTCCTCCCCCAGCCGACGGCTCCTCCTTGTGGTCGACCAGCTCGACCTCGACCGCGGGGAGGTCGGAGAAGCGGGGCACGCGATAGTGCGCCAGGGACGGGTTGGTCACGCGGCCTTCGCGGAAGTGGATCGCCTCGAACAGGGCGCCGCCGAGAGCCATCACCGCCGCTCCTTCGACCTGAGCGGCCAGGTTGTCGGGGTGGACGACGGCACCCGCGTCCATGACCGAGACGATCCGGTCGACCCGCAGGCTCCGATCGTCGGCCACGCGCACTTCGGCGACGGTGGCGATGCGGCTTCCCTTCTCGAGTCCGATCGCGACCCCGTGGCCCCGGCCGGCCGTTCGCACCCAGGTCGACCAGCCGGCCCGCTCCGCGGCCCGCCGCAGCACGTGGACCAGCCGTTCGTCGTCGAGATTGCGCTCGCGCAGGAGGACCGGATCGAGGCCGAGCCGCGTCGCGAGCTCGTCCATCGCCGACTCGCGTGCGAAGTTGTTCGCCGTCGCGCCGAGAGCGCGGTAGGACCCCTGGGGGACGGGGGAGGCGCAGAGCACGTTGCTCACCTCCTGATCCGTCACCCGGTACGGGGTCCGCAACGCGGCCGACCCCGCGTTGAGGTTGCGGAACACCCAGCCCGTGAGCCGCCCCTCGCGGTCAGCCCCCGCCGCGACGTCGACCAGGGCCATGGGACGGAAGTAGCCGTGGCGGAACTCCTCCTCGCGCGTGAAGGCGACCCGGACCGGTCGGCCTGCGGCACGTGCGAGACGCGCCGCGGCGGTCGCCACGTCCCCTCCGTGCTTGCCGCCGAAGCCGGCACCGGTAGGCGGGACGATCACCCGGACGTCCTCCACGGACAGGCCGAGGGCCCGAGCGACGTGCTGGGCTGTGGAGAACGGGGTCTGCGTCCCAACCCAGAGTGTGACCCGGTCCCCGTCCCATCGGGCGAGGGCGGCATGCGGCTCGAGGGGGACGTGCGCGAGGTAGGCGGTGCGGTAGCTCGCCTCGAGCGAGACGGCCGACCGTCGGAGCGCGGCCTTCGGGTCCCCGACAGAGTGCTCGTCGGTGTCCCAGCCACCCTCGGCCGCGGGATGGGACCTCAGGTATGCCTCGATCTCGTCCTCCCCCGGCTGATCCGCCTCACCCCAGGTGGCGTCGATCCTTTCGAGGGCGGCGGAGGCCTCCCACGGGGTTGGGGCGACGACCCCGACGAAGTCTCCCTCGTGCACCACCACGACTCCGTGCAGGCTTCGGGCTCGAGAGTCCTCTATCCTCCTCAGAGGAGCTCCGTAGCGGGAAGGACGGAGGATTGCCCCGTACGCCATCCCGTCGAGCCGCAGGTCCGTGACAAACGTTCGGGCGCCGGTCACGACATCGACGGCGCCGCTGTCCACGAACGAGACCCCCGCACGTCTCCAGGGTGGGGGCGGAATCTTCCCAAGAACCTCCCGGACGGACCGGACCTCCCGCACTCCTTGGAGGAGCTCGGGAAAGCCGAGGGCCGCTCCGTCCCCGGGGAGCCGCACCGCTCCGTCGGCGTAGCGTAGGGACTCCCGGGGGAGCCCCCGTAACGTAGCCGCTCGATCGAGAAGGAGCTCCCGAGCCGCGGCCGCCGCTGCCCTGAGCGCCGGCGCGGCATCGGGGATCGAGCGGCTCCCGAACGTTCCGAGATCCCAGGGACAGAGGTCCGTGTCGCCCAAGTAGAGCTCGACCCGCTCGCAGGGGACGTCGAGCTCGTCGGCTACCACCAGGCGGAGCGCGTTGCGTGTTCCCTGGCCGACCTCGACCTTGCCCGAAAAAGCACGCAGGCTTCCGTCCGCGCTGAGGTGGATCCAAGCTCCTCCCGTCGGGGGCCTCCACTCCTCGCTGTCGGGAGCGGCGCGTTCGCGGGGAGGCTCCACGACGACGAGTCCGTCGCCGAAGAGGTCGAAGTACTCGCGTTGGCGAGCCTCGACAAGGTGCCAGGGCCGCCGGGGCCTCTCGGCGTTCACGGCCCGCTCCCTCGGCCCTGCTCCAGGAGGTCCGCCGCCCGGCGGACCGCGGTGAGGATGCGGCCGTAGCCACAGCACCTGCAGAGGTGGCCGTCGAGCGCGGCGCGGATCTCGTCGTCCGACGGTCGACGCGTCCGCGCGAGGAGGGCCGTGGCGCCGACGACCATGCCGGGGGTGCAGAAGCCGCACTGGAAGCTCCCCGCCTCGAGGAACGCCTGCTGGATTGCCGTGAGCCCGTCGCGAGCCAGCCCCTCGATCGTTACCACCGACCGGCCACGAAGCTCTCGGGCACGGACCTGGCAGGACCGGACGACCTGCCCGTCGACCAGCACCGAACAGGCTCCGCAGTCGCCCTCCCCGCAGCCGTACTTCGTGCCGGTGAGTCCCAGCTCGATCCTCAGGCAGTCGAGCAGGCTCCTCTCCGCGGTCGAGCGCACGGTCCTCGGCACGCCGTTGATCGTCAGGACGAGGGGCTCGCTCCGTTCCTCGGGGGACCGCTCGGACGTAGGGCCTCCACGAGGAGGAACCGGTCGGGTCGTATCACCCCTTCCCGAGGTGCCGGCGACGCGCAGGAGCGCTCGCCCGGGACGCTGTCAACCGAAGAGAACCGCCGACGGCCCGGCGCCTCGCGGCCTCCGCAAGGGCCATAAGGGGCCCCCGTGATAGCTGATCCGAACCGGAACCCCCCGTTTGCACTTCCGCTGATTGGGGCGCCCGAGAAGACAATGAGCGACCCCCAGCAGCGTATTGCCGAGCGAACGAGCGAGACGACCAGCTTTGATGCCCTCCCCCTGAACGCCAGCCTTCGGCGTGGCGTTCGGGAGATGGGCTACCAGCAACCGACCCCGGTCCAGCAGGGCACCATCCCTCTGGCGATCGCGGGGCACGACGTCATTGGCGTCGCGCAAACCGGGACGGGCAAGACCGCAGCGTTCCTGCTCCCGATCCTCGAGCGTCTGCTCGACTCCCCGCGGGGGCGGATCCGGGCGCTGGTGCTCACTCCCACGCGGGAACTCGCCCTCCAGGCCGAGGAGTTCCTCGGGCAGCTCGGGCGCTACACTCCCCTGCGCGGCGTCGCGGTCTACGGGGGGGTCGGGATGGGCGCGCAGGAGGCCGCCCTCCGCGGCGGAGCCGAGATCATCGTGGCGACCCCCGGGCGGCTGCTCGATCACCTCCGCCGAGGATACGTCGACCTCAGTGCCCTCAAGATCCTCGTTTTGGACGAGGCGGACCGCATGCTCGACATGGGGTTCTTGCCCGACGTCCGGCGCATCCTTTCCCGCCTACCTTCGGCGCGCCAGACCCTCCTCTTCTCCGCGACCATGCCTCCGGAGGTCGTCCGACTGGCTTCCGAGTTCCAGCGCAACCCCCGCCAGGTCCGCCTCGAGACCCGGAGCGTCGCCGCGGCGGGGATCTCCCACCGCGCCGTGGAGGTCGTCCCCGAACGCAAGACCGAGGCGTTGGTCGAGCTCCTCAGGGATCCGAAGGTGACGAGCACTCTGGTCTTCGTGCGCACCAAGCACCGGGCCGACCGCCTCGCCCACCAGCTCCAGCGGGAAGGCATCCCCGCCGGGGTGATCCACGGCAACCGCAGCCAGAACCAGCGGGTCCGTGCCCTCGAGGATTTCCGCAGCGGGCACCGGCGCGTGCTCGTCGCCACCGACATCGCGGCACGAGGGCTCGACGTGGAGGATGTCAGTCACGTCATCAACTACGACCTCCCGAGCGAGACGGATGTCTACGTCCATCGTGTCGGTCGGACGGCGCGCGCGCAGAAGCAGGGAGATGCCGTGAGCCTCTTTTCCGCCCCGGAGCGCGAGACTCTCGCGCTCATCGAGCGGAGGGTCGGCATCCGCATCGAACGCCGTACCACGGAGCTCCCCCGGGTCCCGATCAGCTCCTCGAGCGCGGTCGCGAGGAACCGTCATCCTGTGGGCAGGCCCCCGGCGCGGCCGGTCGAGCGGTTCATGCCCCGCCACCGCTATTCGCCTCGGGCCACCGACTGACGGGCCTCCGCCATCCGGAGGGGCCCCCTCCGGGTCCTGACGGGCCCGTGAGGCCCGCCCGCGAGGAGGTCACACCGGGAACTTCCAGCCTCGCCGAGAGTGAACTCTGGGCGCCAGGGGGAGGAAGACGATGCGCAACTGCGCGAGCAGGTCCAGGATCTCGGGAGGGAGCAACAGGCTCACCGGGGGAGGGTGTGATCGAAGGATGATCTCGACGAGGAGATGGCCCGTGGGGGGATGCGGATGGAGCCCGTCGGAGAGCGTCGTCACCACCCCCGCGGAGCCCAAGACCCCGGCGAGTTCCAGGATCGCCCGGATTACCGTTCCGGGAGGCTAGCGATCTCCGTGTCTCAGGAATGGACTGCCTGACCCAGAAGGTCCGCGGGGTCAGGGAGGGCTCCTCGCCGAGGGAGGTCCAACGGCCCGTGCCCGCGACAGGGCGTAGAGCGTCTCGTCGAAATCACAAAAGACTAATAGGCCAACCGCTGGTCGGGGCGCTGGGCCAAGGAGACTCGGGGATGGGAGTTTACGAGGATTTCAAGAAGTTCCTGATATCTGGCAATCTGGTCTCGATGGCGGTCGCCTTCGTCGTCGGTCTGGCGATCGTCGCCCTCATCACCGCCCTCGTCACCGACATCATCAACCCGCTCATCGGCTCGGCAGGCCACGTCGACTTCAAGGACCTCGGCCGGCTCAACATCAACGGAAGCGTGCTCTTGGGCGGCGCCCTCCTCGGAGCGGTCATCAATTTCGCCGTCCTGATGGCGGTCGTCTTCTTCGCCATCGCCTACCCCTACCAGAAGTACCAGGAGCGCAAGGCCGCCCGCGAGAAGAAGGTGCCGACGACGCGCGAGTGCCCGAGCTGCTTCAACGCGATCTCGCTCAAGGCGACCCGCTGCGGATTCTGTACCTCTACGGTCACGCCGGTCGCGGCCTGAGGAGTTTCGCTCCACGGGTGCCGGCTCTCGGGGACGGCTCCTCCGTTACCCCGGGCGAGGCCCTGCGGGCTTCGTGACGAGCCGCGGGGGGACGCAGCCCGCTTTCCGGCGCGGGCGCCGGAACGCGCCGCCGAGCCCTGAGCGCCGAGGCTTTCGGCCACGGCGGCGGCAGAGGTCCCCCGGCCGCACGGGGTGTTGGCCAGAGCCTCCCTCGGGCTGACCCCCCCTGTCCGCGACGCCCACGGGGCGCCCCGGGACACGGGTGAAGCCGGCTCAACGAACGGGATATCCCCCGTCGGCCCCAACGGGGAGCATGCGCGGAGCCGTAGTGACGGGCGAGGAAGCGAGGGGGATCGCACCGGCCCGAACGCACCTGCGCGGGCCGCGTCGTCACATCGCGCAATCCCGTCCGTTGGACGGCCCGGTGTTCTTCTACAACGCAACCTCCCGGGACGTCATGACCCGGGACGTGGCGACCGTCCGAAGGGACGCCTCCCTCCTGGATGCCATCGAGATCATGCGTGCGCGGAACGTCTCGGGTCTCCCGGTGGTCGATCCCGGGGGCAAGGTCGTGGGGATCCTGAGCGAGCGCGACGTGGGGCGTGCCGCGGCCCGGCTGGGGGAGCTCGCCCGCGTCGAGAGGGGCTTCGACCTTCTCCTCGCCTACCTTCTCCGCCAGCCCGAAGCGACGATGAAGAAGCTCCGCGAGATCCTGGGAGGCGAGCGTGTCGATCGGGTGATGTCCCGCAGGCTCTACACGATCGCCCCCGACGCCACGCTCGAGACGATCGTGCGCGAGTTCGAATCCAAGCGCATCAACCGCCTCCCCGTGGTCGAGGACGGCCGGCTCGTCGGGATCGTGACGCGGCAGGACATCCTGAACCGCGGGAAGTTTCGGTATCCTGACGGGATCGTCGAGTCGCCCGAGTTCGGCCCGGACACCACCGCCGCGCAGGCACGCAGGACCGTCTAGGAACCCTCCGGTCTCGCCCGTCGCCTTGGATGGGCGGCGCGGACCATCCGCTCGTCTCGGGGTTCGGCAACCTCGGCATGCAGGACAGATTCTCGTGTGCCGATGGCCCTGGCCCGCACCCGGGCCGCAGGAAAGCCGTGCGTTAGGCTTGGCAGATCAGAGCCTCGCTCGGGCGGGCTCGGGGGACCGCGGTAGTTGCGCGCTGCGCCCCGAGAGCCCTCACCAGATCGCCCCGGAGCCCTGGCATCCCACGCGCTCCTAGGCGGGCCCAGGTCGATACGGGGCGGTGCGCGGACGACCCTGCGCCTTTCTGTAACGGGACGGCAGACCGCCGCGGCGAGAGAGCACCCATTCCGAGCTCGGGACGCTCAGATGAGCGCCCAAGGGATCTCGTTGGTGGTGGGCTCCCCCAGCGGAGGGCCGACGGAGTCCTTCCTGCGTGCCGGGGTGGCTCGGCCTCTACCGGATCGGAGCCGGGAGCCACGTGAACCCCCCTTGACGGAGCTCCTAAGCGAGACCCCTGGGTCTGGCTTGGCATGGCGTCACGGTCGATCCCTGCCTCGTTCTCCCTCGAGGATCGGGCGTCTTCTGCCCACATGCTGAACCTCCTACTGGCCGACGAATTCGTCCTCTCCACGAAGACCCGCAACTTCCATTGGAACGTCACGGGAGAGACGTTCGGCCAGCTCCACAGGCTGTTCAACGAGCAGTACGACGAACTCAACCAGATCATCGATGACGTCGCCGAACGGGTGCGAGCGCTGGGCGGTACCTCGGCCGGCTCCCTGGGAGAGTACCTCAAGCTCACCCGGCTGGACGAGACCCCGGCGCAGCCGCTGGCGGCCGCGCACATGGTCGAGAGCCTTCTGGCCGATCACGAAGCCGTGATCGAGCAGCTGCGCGAGGGGGTGGCCGTTTCTCTGGAACAGTATCACGATGCGGGAACGAGCAACTTCCTCTCCGGCCTGCTGGAACGCCACGAGAAGACGGCCTGGATGCTCCGAGCCCACCTAAGCGAGGGCGTCCGCTGAGCCGGGCCCAGTCGACGTGGGGGAGGACTCCGCCCGCTCCAAGAGACTGGCCGGATCCCCCGCTGCGCTTTCGGGGGCGCAAGGTGATCCACCTTCTTCACCCAAACCCACCTAGCCACCCGTGCAGGTCTCCCTAGGACGGGTGGCCGGATCAGCAGGCGCGCGCGCCACGGCGACGCACACCCCACCCACATCCAAAGTGAAAACTACGGCTACCCGTTCTGGGCCATGTGAAAGAGGCGAGCCTCGCGCCACGCAAGATAAAGGCCCTCGTCCGAAGAGGGTGGAACGCACGGTCGTACCTCTACCGGCCCGATTCCTGCGGAAGTGACCCACTGGGTCACACGGTAAGAGAATACCGTTCCTGGCTCGCGCCCCTTCTTGAATCCCTTCGGCCCGGGGCCTCCGTTCTGGACCTCGGCTGCGGAACTGGCATCCCCACCGCTCGCCTTCTCGCTCGGCGATTCCAGGTGGTCGGCGTGGATCTCTCCGACGTCCAGATCGCCCGAGCACGAGAGCTCGTTCCCGATGGCCGCTTCCTTCGAGCCGACATGACGGCGGTCAGATTCCCGCCGGGCTCGTTTGAGGCCGTGGTCGCGCTCTACTCTATCATCCACGTGCCGCTTCGGGAGCAACGTCCCCTCTTCCGCAGGGTCCACTCCTGGCTGGCTCCGGGAGGGATGTTCCTCGCCATCTTGGGTGCGGGCCGTTGGCGAGGAGCAGAGAAGGGGTGGCTCGGGAGCAACACCGCAATGTTCTGGGACCATGCGGACGCGGACTCCTACGAGCGTTGGCTGAAGGCATGCGGATTCCTCCTCGAGGAGAGACGTTTTGTCCCCGAAGGCGACGGCGGGCACGAGCTCTTCCTCTTGAGAAGACCGAAGGCAAAGGCGCGGACCTGACGCGTAACGCCGGAAACCGGCACAACTGCGTGCAGACCGAGGACCCCTGGCTCGACCCGGTGCTCATCAACCGATGTTTCGAGCGCGCCGAGGCGCTCCATCGAATCCAACCGAGGTCTCTGTTCAGAGAAGGTCCACCGAAACGGACGAGCGCCGGGTTTCCGTCCGACGGGCTCCTCGAGCTCGTCGATCGGTCGAAGGCACCCGTTGCGCGGGAGGGTGCTCGGGTCCGACAGCCCCCCTCACGCCTCGGGACGAAAGCGGCCGAGGAGGCACAAAGCAGCGTGGCGAGCGCTCACCCGCCTCGTCTTCCGTTCCAGAAACGACCGGGACGCCGCTCCGGTCTGGAAGGAGCTGTGGTCGAAACCGGCGAGGGTGTCCCCGTTCCTCGTCAAGCCCGAGGTCGCGTGGCATGACAGCCTGGCAGAGAACCCTGCGAGGCAGGCCGTGCGGCGTGGGTCGATCCGCCGTTGCCGCCGGTCCTGGCGTGGAACGTGGGTGCTCGAGCGCATGAGGTCAGAGCGCCGGACCTGTCGAATCCGAGGAGTCCACTTTCCCGGGGGTCGTCCGGGCGGTGTTGCGAGGGAAGGGTTGCCCGGCGTTTGTCGCTCCGTCCGCCTAACCACCTGGCTGAACGCCAGCAACCGAACGCCTGCCAAGTCGGTTTCTTCGGGAATTACCCATGGACCTGTTCTACGGCGAGCGTCACAGTCGCCAACGCTCGGTCCGGGCCGGCGAGAACGAACGCTCCAGTGTCGTGGTCGAAGGGCCGTTCGTTCTCGTGAGTGGCGCTGGATGTGAGCGTGTCGACGCCTTCACAGGTTACACCCCGACAAACCTGACCATGACCCCATATGCCGGGTCCGGCAGGAACTAGACCCGTCACCCGGCTCGCTCGGAGAAGCCCGACGCTGTGTCAAACAGAGGAGACCCGCCAGCGCAGGTACGCTCCGAAGCCAAGCCAGATCGCTCCTACCACTAAGAAGAACTTTCCCGTGTTCGCGTTTCGAGAGAGCACCGAGACCAGTACTCCACCCGCCAGAAGGATCACCCCGAGGAAGATCATTCCGATGGAGGCTGCACGTGGCCCCGCGGCGCCGAAACCGTACACTGCCCTGACCTAAGCGTCAGACCGCATGGCTGCTCCGGCACCTCCCGTCCGGCTACCCTACAGCACCCGGCTCGCTCGGGGACCCGGTACTCCACGGCTCGTCGGCTGAACAATGAACTTGAGGGGTGGCGTGCGAGCCCCCATTTCCCCGTCAAGTCGAGCAACGATACGCGGGTCTTTCGTGGGCTGGCCCTGACCAGAGCTTGAGTGGGAGAAGGCGAACCTCAGCCGACCCAACCCTGCCTTGCACGGTATCTGAGGTCGTCTTGTAAAGGCACCGAGACCTGTCAAGTGAGCAACGGACGGAGGGTGAAGATGTCAATCGACCCGCCTACTCCGCGGTGTGGCCCGGAATCGGGGCGAGGATAGGCTCCGAGCCGTCCCACAAGGTCCTACGCACCACACCGCGGACGGCGCGACCACCTCGGGGACCGCTTGAGCGAAATGGGGGTAGGCTTCCGGTCGCCCGGGGCTGAACGGGTTAGACTGCTGGGAGGTGGAGAGTCGAACGAGCGGAGGAGCTCGGCGTACACGCGGTCGATCCGAACGAGATCGCGGTGAAACAGACACGGGGCGGAAAGGGTCTAGGCTTCCAGGTAGGGCGTCGCGCCTGACGCTGTAGCGCCGAGGGGATTCACTGGCACTTTCGTAGCCGAGGGACACAGTCTCGGTCGACGTCAAGAACTGTAGTTGTGGAGCGCCTGACAAGGGCCGAATCCCGGTCGGAGGCTGCGTCAACCTTCCCGCGTCGCCCCCGACGGTCCTACCAAACCCGTGGCGGGGTGCACGAAGTGTTTCGTCGAGGCTCTACCGACTCCAGGGGCACGGACCGAAAGTGCGGCCGACACAGGATTCCCCCCGGACGGTACACCGGCGGGATCAACGTCCGAATCGAACCCATTTCTCCTCGAAGTCTTAATGAGCCATCCGCAGTCAACGAGGGGACTGTCGGGGAGCGAACGCCGCCTTCGAGAGGATCGAGATGGACGTTCCTCTCCAGTCCGACGCGATGACTGGTTCGACCCTTTCGCCCTTCCGAACCTTACAGAATCCTAACTTCCGCCGGCTGTGGATCGGTGCCGTTACCTCCGCGGCGGGAGCGGCGGTGGGGTCGATCATCCTTACCTGGCTCGTCTACAACGCGACGCACTCGCCCTTGGCCATTTCCGCCCTCGGGATCGTCCAGTTCCTCCCCACCCTAGCCTTCGGCCTTGTCGCAGGGGCGCTGATCGACCGACTTGACCGCCGTCGGTTGATGCTGACCTGCGATGTGGCGCGCGCCGTCTGTTTCGGCGGCCTGGCGGTCTACGTCCTGCTCTACGGCGTCAGCACCGTCGCGCTGATCGGTGTGGTCTTCGTCGTGGCGACGTTCAGTACGGTCTTCCGACCCGCCACGAACGCCGCCATGCCCAGAATCGTTCCGGCGTCGGACCTGTCCGATGCGAACGGCCTGCTCCAGGGAGCTACCACGATTGCCCAGTTCGTTGGAAGTCCCATCGGTAGCCTTTTCGTCGTGACGGTGGGCGCAGCTGTTGGGTTTGCGTTCAACGCCCTCACGTTTGCTGTCTCCGGCACGATGATTTTCCTCATGGTCATACCCACCGGGGCCAGCTCGGCACGCATCGACCAGCCACGACGCAGATCGCTTCTCGGAGACGTCAGCGACGGACTGCGCTTTCTTCGGTCTCAGCGGGCTCTCCTCATCATCACGTTGACTGCGATGGTCGCGAACTTCTTCCTGACCATCTGGGGAGGCTTCACGGTCATCTACGCGGCGGAACACCTCCACCAAGGGGCCACCGGTTTCGCGATCCTGGTCGCGGCGAACACGGCCGGCTTCGCCATCGGAGCCATCCTCCCTGGCCGGGTGCATACGTCCGTTCGACCTGGAATCTGGTTGCTGCCGACCTGGGGCCTCGTCGGGTTCTTCGTCGTGGGGTTGGCTTGGACGAGCTCGCTGTTTGTCGCCACGGTTTTGTCGGTGATCGCCGGCGCCCTCCTGTCCTTTGGGAACACGACCTGGCTCTCGGGAGTCCAGCGCGAAGTTCCCGACGAGTACCTGGGTCGGTACTTCGCTACCGATGAAGCAGGAAGTTTCGCTATGATCCCGGCCGGCCTGGCAGTAGGCGGTGTGCTCGTGCTGACGTTAGGGATCTCGTGGACGTACGTCATCGCGGGGATCGGAACGCTCGCATCGAACGTGCCCTTGTTCCTCTCAACGACTGTCCGGTCGTGGGGTCGGAAGTAATCCTAGAGCCCGCGGTGCAACGTTATGGCACGCCCGGTCTCGGACCTGGCAGTTGGGTCCCATCCCCCCGGAACCGGAGGCGCAAACCGAGTCCTTGCCGGGAAAGGTCAGTCTTCAACACAAACTGAGGGCCGGGCCCGATGGGCTCTCAGGGGTCCGGGCACCCGACGCCCTACTACCGGCACGGTCGCGTGACGCGGGCGGCCAGCCCAAGAACGACCTGGCCGGCTCACTTTTCTCAGAGTCGGATCTGACCACGTCTGTCCTCCAATTCTCGGGGGACGCCTAGGCCTCGAGGCCTATGGAGCCAGATGGCCGAGGGGCTAGCAACGGCGTGCTCGCGCTCTGACAAATCAGCCTCCTCGAGATGGAGTCCCGGAACTCTTTGGAAGCCTTTGTCCCGAGTCACGAGGATCGCACGGCACTTGCGGGGCTTGCCGCGATCAGGAGCTAAAGATTTCCAAACGTACGCCCCCCGGTCCATACCGGCCCAAGACCGGCGGCGCCCTCCCTACCTCAGACCGGCCCGAGGGGGGTTACTTTGAGATCCCACGGTACCACGCCCCCCCAGAAGCATTAACACGAGGCTGCAGCTCTATGCTCGGCGTCTATTGAGGCCGAGGGACCATCTTACGAGCTGGCAGGGGGCGGCGTCGCAGACGGTGCTTCAGCAAGCGGAGTTGCTCTGTGCGGGGTGGGCGTAGCGCAGGGGGCGCGAAGGAGCCCAACGCGGAAGAGGACCTGAAGTGGGTCCTCCGAGCGAAGCGTGAAAGTCGACGACTCGACTTCAAGGAAGCTTTCGATCCGAGCCGAACGGGAGACTGGTGCGAGATCGTGAAAGATCTCGTAGCGATGGCGAATTCGGGCGGAGGGTGTCTTCTCTTTGGAGTGCGGGATGATGGCAACGCGGCAGAGACCACCGTCGAAGTGATCCTAGCCTTGGACCCTGCTCAGATTACGGACAAGGTGTCGAAATACACGGGCGTTCAGTTCGATGGTTTCGAGGTCCGCGAGGGTCAGCGAGAGGGCAGGAAGGTCGCAGCCTTGCTTGTTCGTGGGGCGGAGTTCCCGCTGCCTTTCTCTAAGGCGGGGAACTATGATAGGGGCGATGGTAAACAGTCCTGGATTCCGTAGGGTGTACGGACTAGTGCCGTAGCCACAAACATCGTTTGACTTTTCGAGGGGACGGTCCGTGGATTTCGTTGAGTTCTCTCATCCCCCCTTGAATCGCGCGGCCCAGAGAACGCCAATCTCGGAAGTCGCTCCCTG
>JAKAUN010000010.1 GCA_021817605.1 Thermoplasmata archaeon
CCCAAGGTCGCTGGAGAGACTCTTCGGCACGGACGTTGTCCAGCGCACCAAAGGGGTCTCGGAGATGTCCGTTGCATAGGAGGTAGGGGCTGCCGGCAGGAGACGGTGGGAACACACGTTCCTCCGCTCCGGAATCGGAGCATGGTCGAATGCGTGCCCGGGCCTCCCGCTTTCGAGGCTCGCCCAGTTCCTCGTAGCTCTCTCCAAGCTCGACCTCGGAGGGTAGCGATTCCTCGGTGGAAAAGGGCCGGTAGAGCTGCTCGGCAGTGGCTGTGTTGCCCACACAAGGCACCGGGCGATGACGTAGGGGCTGCCTTGATTCTCGGAGAACCTGTCGACCGGCCGGGCCGAGGCCCCGCAAGGACCCGTGTCGAGGCCGGTATTCGCGGCGGCAGCGTGGTGGGCCGACGGCGGGATCAACTCGAGGAGCTCGGTGGGCTCCGGGAAAACCCCCGGACGATGTCGATGAGCTCGATGAGGAACGCGCTGCGTGGCGGCTCCTCGTAGCCGCCACGGCAGACGGCATCGACCACGACCACGTAGCTCGACGCGGTCGCCGCCCCTACGGTGACGCTCACGGTCTCCGGGCGTACCACCCATTCGTTCTTCTGAAGGCGCTCTCGTGCGAGGGGCAGCAGCGCCTTCGGGTCTACCTGGGGAGGGACCTCGTACTTCGTTCGGACCCACCGCTCGGTGACATCGTGCGCCAGTACGGCGGCTTGGATGACGAGGTTGTTGGGCACGCGAACGAAGGTGCCGTCGTCCCGGCGGATCTGCGTATAGGCGATCCCGATCGAATGGACGGTCCCGGTGTATCCGAGGACGAGCAGGTCGTCCGAGTAGAACTTCGGGGGGTACGCCGGTCCGAGGAACGGGAACTGCCAGGTGGAGAGGGTGACCCGGTCCCCTTCCCGGAACGGTCGGGCGAGAAGGAGCATCACCCCCGAGACGACGTTGCCCAACGCGGTCTGGGCGGCGAGGCCGATGACCAGGCCGGCGAACGTTCCCCCGGCGAGGAGCGCCGTACCGTTGATGCCGAGGGCGTAGAGGACGATGAGGAAGACGAGGAAGTAGGCGACCAAGCGATAGACATCGAGCACCCGGTAGGCCCGGTCGGCGCCGAACCGGGCGCGGGACTCGAGGTGGAGCGCTCGGCCGACGAGCCAGATCGTCAGGATGCCGAACGTGGCGACGAGCGCGCCCTCGAGGTAACGGTCGTACGACGGCGGGACGTAGCGCAGGCCGCGGAGGAAGAGATACGCGGCGATCGCCCCCACGGCCGCGAGTCCGACGCCCGCGGCAGCCACGACCCAGCGGCCGCGTCTCGTTGGTGCCATGGCTGGGCAGCACGCCGCTTCCTAAACTCCTGCGGCCTTGCCTGGGGGCCCGAGCGGATCGTGGTCCGTCCCGGCGGCCGGTCCGTCCCCGCCGACGGAGGAAGTCCGTCTCGGCCCACGAACGCCACGCGCCCGGGGCCGGGGGTCCAGGCTGTCCCTTCCCCTCAGGACACGGACGGGGGGTCGCGTCCCGAGGGTCGGGGGGAAGCCGTCCCAGGGGGGTTCCGCCTCCGGAGGAAGGGGGCGGCGGTGGCGAACACGCCGGCCCCGAATATCAGGTAGGAAAAGGAAACGACCGCGAGCGCGACGTCCTGGAGGTTCGACCCCGGCTGGATCAAGGTGGTGAGGAAAAAGTCAACCAAGCCGATGTTGGCGAGCACGAGGTGCAAGCGGGGAAGCGAGCTTGGCCTCAGCGACGTGCCCAGATGGCTGGGAACGATGATCACGCTCACGCCGCTGATCGTCAACCCGACCCAGCCGAAGAGGGCGATCACGTCGCGGACGTCCATGAGGTGGCCAGTGAGGCTGTCGCTGCCCGAGCGCAGCGCCTCGACCATGACCGCGATCTGAAGCAGGCAGATCGCGAGGAGGTAGGCGAGCCCGCTCAGCATCAGGCGAAGCGCGTCCCGGGAGGGGGCGAGCCGCGGACCGGACGGAGTGCGGACGACCGTCAGCGCGTTCGCCCCGTTCATGACGGGATCTCGGGCACCGGCGTGCAGCACGGCGGAACCGTGGCAGCGGAACGCTTCGGCCCTGCGTCCGCGGGGTAGCCCGTGCCCACGAGGCTCTGTCGCGCCGGGACCGAGGAGGGAGCGGTGTCGCGATGCTCCGGACAGAGGAAGTCCACGTCGATCCGCACGACCCCCCCGTCGTACCGGGGCCTGTGGGAGACCGCCTGCCAGCCGTCGGGCGGCCGGAGGCCGAGAAAGCCGTTCTCGGACGGGAATGTCGTCGCCTGGGCGACGGCCCGGCAGCCGGTGGCGTGGCACTGGACCAGGACCGGACGGCCGGCCTCCCCGGGTGCCCGGGAGAGGTAACCGGCCACGTGGCGGTCGAGATCGCTCAGGTCCGAGGCGCTGCTTTCGAACGCCTTGAGGACGGACGTGGCATCCTCGTCCGGGAGGGCGGCACGCAGGCAGGAGAGCGGATAGTCGCCCTCGTAGCGGAGCGCGACGTGCTCGGCCTCGGCGAGCTCGTCCAGGAGGTCGGCGAGGCGGCGCGAGCTCTCCGTATCGCCGGGGACGTGCCCCTCGAGCGCCCGCTCGGCCTGGGCGATCCGCCCGGGGTACTCGTCGTGGTCGACCTCGATGGCATGGAGATGCTCCTCGCAGTTCGGCATCGCGTAGCGGCGGGCGACCGGACCGAGGTCGTGGTCGACCCGACGGGCATGCACCGCCCGATACTGCCCAAGAAGCCGCAGGCCCTCGGCGATCTCTCCGTCGGGCACCCTGGTGCCCCCGCGGAGCGCCGTCGCGAGCTCGCTTAGGCGCTCGAGCAGCCTCTGCAATGTCTCGTTCTCACGGTCCAACTCGTCCAACGGGTCTCTCTGTTCGATTGCGATCATAGTCTGTTGACTCCCCTGCAGCTCGTGACTGAGGAATGCCCTCCCGGCGCGTAAGATGGACATCGAACCCTTTCGATGCGCGGAGCCTCGTGCGTCGCCTCGTTCGGCAGCGGGCGAATCCGGCGCCGACCACGAAGACCGAAGCGCTGGGGAGAAGGGCGACGGCGAACCGGCTGGCACGAGCGGCCCGTGCCCGGAGCCGAGGGAACTCGGCGGAACGCGCCCGGCTCGGAAGAGAACGCGGCGCGGACTCCCCGGGAGAGCCGAGACCTGAGCGGGACGGCCACCGCCTCGGACCCGACTATCGCCGTTAGGGCGAAGGCGGTTCCGACCACGAGGTTCCGCCCGTTGGCCTTCTAGGGGCGGCGCACTTCCGGACCTCGGAGCTAGTAGAGCAGGAGAAGGCCGAACAACGGGGGAGCCGCGCAACCACTTGGAGAGACGGGCGACTTTGGGAGGGGAGCGGATGACTTTCTCTGCCGTCCCCCCATAGAGCTCCCGCAGCTCGGGGACGAGCACGAGGACCACAATGACCCCGCCGCCCGGCCGCCAGATTGCCGACACGACATGGGGACGGGCGAGCTCTCGGGTGAAAAACGCCACGGCCAATCTCCGCCGGACCGGGGCCGCTCGGGGTCACGGGTCCCGGGCCCGCGAGCCCCTCGTTTAGGTAAGGGTCCTCCCGGGCGAGGCCCGGGTCCGCCGACGCTGGGCCGCCGCGGACGCCCAGGAGCCGAGGAAGAGGACGACGCCGAGGACTATAGGGGGGCGGGGAGGCGTCCACCTTCGCGGCCCGGCGCACGCGCCCCTAGCGCAGGAACGGGAGGCCGCTGCCCGTGTTGTAGAGAAGGACACGTTCCCCCGAACGGACGACTCCCTCCCTCAGGAGACGCGGCAGCACCGCCCAGGTCGCCGCCCCCTCGGGGGAGGCCGAGATGCCGAACCGCGCGGCGAGGGAGAGCACTCCTTCCAAGATCTCGGCGTCCGTCACCGTCCTCGCGTCCCCCCCGGAGCCGCGGATCGCTTCGAGGACCCGCTCGGACCCGAACGGCGACGGGACCAGGAGCCCCGGAGCGACCGTGGACGGAGCCTCCCAGGCTTCGGCGCGCGGGCTCCCGCGCTCGATCGCCCGGACGATCGGGGCGCAGCCCGCGGCCTGGACGGCTACCAGGCGGGGTTCGTGCTCGATGAGCCCGAGCTCGCGGAGCTCGGTGAATCCCTTGTGCATGCCGACCAGGCCGGTGCCTCCGCCCGTCGGATAGACGACCACCTCGGGGAGGCCCGCCTCGCCGGCCTGCTCGGCGATCTCGAGCGCCATCGTCTTCTTGCCCTCGACCCGGTAGGGCTCGCGCAGCGTCGACATCTCGAACGAGCCACGCTCTTTCTCCGCCGTACGGGCCGCCTCGCCGGCATCGCGGATCGTCTCGCCCGCTCGGACGACCTCGGCGCCGTAGAGCCGTGCGCCGGCCTCGCTGGTGACGGCAGCCCGACGGGGAAGGTAGACGGTCGCATGGAGGCCCGCTCGAGCGGCGTACGCCGCGAGGGCGACGCCCGCGTTGCCGGCGCTCGGAACGAAGAGACGGGAGAGCCCGAGGTCCCGTGCCCGGGAAACGGCGACCGCCATGCCTCGTGCCTTGAACGAGCCGGTCGGCAGGCCGCCGTCGTCCTTCACGAGGACTTCGACCCCGGGCGCCTCGGGGACCGGGCCGAGCGCGAGCACCGGCGAGAGCCCCTCGCCGAGGGAGGCGATCGAGGAGACACGACGGACCGGGAGAAGCTCGCGGTACCTCCAGAGCGACCGCTCGCGTCCTGCCACCTTCCTCCACCAGCTCTTTCCGTCCAGCCGGGAGAGCTCGTAGGTCGCGAGGAGCGGCCCGCCGCATGTCGAGCAGGTCCCCTGGACCGTATCGGGGTCCGTGTCGGCAGAGCAGGCCGGGCAGACCAGGCGGCCCAGGATCGAGCCGGTGTCCGGGGAGGTCATCCGCGCCGCTCTCAGCCCCCGGGGAGGGATAAGGCGGCGCGTGCTCTACGTGCCGGGAGGTCCATGGGCGAGGCCGTCCGAGCGGCGGCGCGTCGTTTTCCAGGGGTGCCGACCTTGGAGGGCGCCGGGGTGCGGCTCCAGCGATCGTTCTCCAATCCGGAGGTCCCGCTCTTCGACCCGTTCCTGTTGCTCGACCGGTTCGGCTCCACGAACCCCGAGGACTACCTCGCGGGGTTCCCCTGGCACCCCCACCGCGGGATCGAGACGGTCACCTACGTCCTTCACGGCCGGGTCGAGCACGGCGACACGCTCGGCAACCGGGGGACGATCGGCGACGGCGACATCCAGTGGATGAACTCGGGGAGCGGGATCGTCCACCAGGAGATGCCGAAGCGGGCCGAGGGTCTCTTCTCCGGCTTTCAGCTCTGGGTGAATCTCCCCGCCCGCGAGAAGATGTCCCCACCCGCCTATCGCGGGCTCACGGCACGGGAGGTCCCCGCCACCCCCACCGACGAGGGAGGGGAGGTCCGCGTGGTCGCCGGGAGCTACCGGACGATCGAGGGGCCCGTGCGGGGGATCTCGGTCGACCCGACCTACCTGGACGTGCGGCTCCGGCCGGGAGAGACCTTCGAGACCCCGACCCCCCTCGGGCACACGGTCTTTGCCCACGTCGTCGAGGGAGGGTTCACCTTCGGGAACCTCGCCGAGCCCCCCGCCGTGACGGGCGAAACCGTGCTGTTCGGCGACGGGAGTCTCTTCCGGGCGAAGGCGGGCGCCGGCGGGACGCGATTTCTCCTGGTCTTCGGCCGCCCGCTCCACGAACCGGTCGCATGGTACGGACCGATCGTGATGAACCAGAAGGACGAGATCGCCACGGCTCTCAGGGAGCTGCGCACCGGCCAGTTCATCAAGGAAAAGCGGCCCCTCGTGGAGGGCTAGACGACCACGGGCCGCGCGCGGAGCTCGACGAACGCCCGCTCCAGCACCGAGCCGGCACGGCGGAGCTCGTCCACCGCGACCGACTCGTGGTCGGTGTGGTCGAGACGCGAATCTCCCGGGCCGTAGGCGGCTCCCGGCACGCCCCAGGCCGGGACGACCAAGTTGAGGTCGGAGCTCCCGCCCCGACGGAAGAGCGTCGGGCTCCCTCCGACTGCCCGCACGGCGGAGACGAGGGCACGGACGACCGGGTCGGTCCGGGGGCGCTCGACCGCCTCGAGACGGGCGATCGTCCTCACGGTCGGACTTCCCGGTTCGGCCGGGAGAAGGGCGAGAGCCTCCTCCGAGGAGAGCCCCGGAGGAAGGCGAAGGTCGAGGAGCAGGCGTGCCTCCTCCGGATCGGCGGCCGGATCGTCCGCGAGGCCCACGAGCTTCATCGTGAGGGTTCGGAACGGGGTGCCGGAGCTCCGGGCGCCGACAACCTCCCGCGCCCGGGCGAGCCAATCGACCGCGGTGTCGGCTGCCGTCCTCGCCGGGGAGGACCAATGGCTCCGGCGCGCTCGGAACACCACCTCGACCCTGAGGTCTCCCCGGTAGCCGATCGTCACCGAGTCCCAGCCGCTCGGCTCCCCCACGACGACACCGTCCGGCCGTCGCCCGCGAAGGAGGTGCCGTGCCCCGGCGCTGTCGGTCTCCTCCCGGACGGCCGCGACGACGCGCAGCGTCCCCGGACCGTCGGCCCGAATACCGGCGAGGAGAGCGCAGGCGAGGGGCCCCTTCGCGTCCACCGCGCCGCGGCCGTGGATGCGCCCGCGCGCGACGCGCACGGGCCGTGTTCCCTCGACCGTGTCGATGTGGCCCAGGTAGAGCAGCTCGGGACGTCCAAAGCCCCTCTCCGCAACGCCGTTACCCGCGCGGTCGATGCGGGCCCGGTAGCCGAGGGTTCGTGCGATCCCGACAAACTCCCGCACCGCGGCGCCCTCGGCCCCGGAGGGGCTGTGGCGGGCCAGGAGGCGGGCGAGCAGCTGGGCCTCATCCACGGCCGATCGACCTCTCCACTGCCTCCAGGCCGAGGTCCCACTGCTGCTCGGGAATGACCAGAGGAGGGAGGAGCCGCAGCACGGTCGCTCCCGCAGCCACGGCGAGGAACCCTTCCTCCTCGAGACGCGCCAGGACAGGCGCGACCCTTTCCCGCAGTTCGACGCCGATCAAAAGCCCGAGCCCGCGGACCTCACGGACCTTGGGCCCGACCAGGCCTTCGAGCCGTTCGATCCCCCGTCGGCCGAGGAGCTCGGCGCGCTCGGCAAGGCGCTCGCGGACCAGGACCTCGAGGGCTGCGAGCCCGGCTGCGCAGGCGAGCGGATTGCCGCCGAACGTCGAGTGGTGGGTTCCTCGGAACCTTTGCTCGACCTCGGGGGTCGTCACCGTCGCTCCGATCGGGAACCCGCCGGCGAGCGACTTGGCGAGGAGAAGGAGGTCGGGGACCACCCCCGAGTGCTGGAAGGCGAACATCCTGCCGGTGCGGCCGAGGCCGGTCTGCACCTCGTCGAAAGCCAGGAGGGCACCGGCTCGGTCGACAGCCGAGCGGGCTGCCCGCAGGTACGCCGGGCTGGCCGGATGGACACCGCCCTCCCCCTGCACGGGTTCGAGGAGGAGGAGCGCCGTGCGATCGTCCACGGCCGCCTCGAGCGCAGCCGGGTCGTTGTACGGAACGTGGACAAATTCTGGCACGAGCGGCTCGAATGGCTCCCGCAGCTCCCTGCGCCACGTCGCGCTGAGCGAGCCGAGGGTGCGGCCATGGAAGCCGCGGAGGGCCGCCACGACCTTCGGACGTCCCGTCGCGGAGCGCGCGATCTTGATCGCGGCCTCGACCGACTCGGTCCCCGAGTTCGAGAGGAAGACCGGCCCGAAGGAGCCGGGCAGCAGGGCTACGAGCTTCTCGACAAAGGCGGCCCGGACGGGGGAGGCGTAGCCCGAGCCCAGGTGGATGAGCTCGGCCGCCTGATCGCGGATCGCCCGCACGACCTCGGGGTGCGAGGCGCCAAGGTTTCCGACGCCATGGCTGGCCCCCAAGTCGACCCGCCGTCGACCCTCCGCGTCCCAAAGGAAGGTACCCTTGCCGCGCACGATCGCGAGGCGCCGTCGGCCTTGCTCGCCGAACTCGTGGCCCCGGCAACTCTCCGCCGCGCTCATCGGATCTCCGTCCCATCCCCCGCGAGCGCCGCGGCTATCGGGTGGGCCCGGTCGGACGCGGCGATCACCACGCGCCCGACCCCCGCCTCGAGCGCCTCGCCGGCAGCGTGGAGCTTCTTCTTCATCCGGCCGCCCGCCCGCTCGATGGCCCCGGGGAGCTCCTCCCGACGCACGCGGGGGACCACGCTGGTCCTGTCGGACGGCTCGCGCAGGAGTCCCGGCACGTTGGTCAGGAGGAGAAGCGTCTCGGCGCCGAGGGCACCGGCGACGCGCGCCGCGATGAGGTCGGCATCGACGTTGACTACCGTTCCCTCGGAGGTCACCGCCGGGGGGCCGACCACCGGCACGATCCCGAGGCCGAGGAGCCCGCGGAGGAGGCTCGCGTCGACCGTCTCGACCGTACCCGAGAGGTCGTCCGCGAGTCGGACCACGCGGCCGTCCCGTACTGCGCGGACGTTGCTCCGACGGCGCGCGAGCACGAGCCGTCCGTCGACCCCCGAAAGGCCCACCGCCCGCACCCCCCGGCGCCCGAGGGCGGCGACCAGGGAGGTCTGGACCTCCCCCGCGAGGGCCAGGACGACCGTCGCCAGGTGGGCCGGCTCGCACCGGCGGGAGACGACCCCGCTCGGGGTCGTGTAGAACTCCGGCGGACGGCCGAGCTCCTTCCCGAGCCGGTCGACGCTCTCCGAGCCGCCGTGGACCAGGACGCACCCGGCGCGGCCCACGAGGTCTTCCACGACCTGCTCGGACGCGTTGCCGGTGGCCCCTCCGATCTTGACGACGAGCGCGGGCTCACCCCCCTAGACAGGATGCAGGCCGAGGAAGCCAAGCCCGGTGGTCTCGGGAAGGCCGGCGCGGACGTTCAGGCACTGGACGGCGGCCCCGGCAGCTCCCTTCCCCAGGTTGTCGAGTGCCCCAAGGAGGACCGTGCGGCCGTGGGCCGGGTCGGAGGCGAAGCCCAGGTCGCAGAAGTTCGTCCCCGCGAGGATCTTCGGTTCGGGCTCGCGATGAATGCCGTCGGACCCGTGGACGAGGCGCACGAACGGCTCGCCGGCGTACGCTGCACGGTAGATCTTCCAGAGCTCTCGCTCGGCGGGGGGGTCCCCGTCGAGGAGATGGACCGTCGCGAGGACCCCGCGGACCGCTTCGACGGCGTGGCAGGAGAGGGCGACCCCGATCCCGGTTTCCTGCTCGATCTCCGCGGCATGCCGATGGCCGGCCGGCGCATAGGCTCGCATCGCTCCGGAGCGCTCGGCGTGCTGGCCCGCGGGACCGGCGTCGCGGCCGCTCGCGGACGAGCCGCTCTTCGCGTCGACCACGGCCCGCCGTCCGGGCCCGGTGCCCGCCGCGGCGACCGGTGCGAGGGCGAGGATCGCCGCCGTGGCGATACAGCCGGGTACCGCGATGAGGCGGGCCGTGCGCAGGCGCTCTCGGTGCCGCTCGGGAAGGCCGTAGACCGCCTCCTCGAGGAGCTCGGGGTGCGGATGCTCCTGACGGTAGTACCGCGGGTAGTGGGAGGGGTCCTTCAACCGATGGTCGGCCGAGAGGTCGATGACCACCCCGCCGCTGGCGAGAAGCTCGGGGACGATCGGAGCCGAGCCGCCGTGCGGGGTGGCGAGGAATGTCACGTCGGCGGCCCGCAGCGACGCGCGGGGCGAGAACGCAAGCGAGGTCGCCTTGCGCAGGTTCGGGTGCACCCGGCCGACAGGGGCTCCGACGTGGCGGTCGGAGGTCACCTGCTCGATCGTGACCTCGGGGTGGCCGAGCAGGAGGCGGAGCAGCTCGCCGCCCACGTAGCCCGAGCCACCGACGACCGCGACCTTCACCGTCGGCCGACCTCGACCGCGTAGTCGACGATCGCCGCTGCGAGGTCGACCTCCGTGGTCGTCTGCAGGGTCTTGAACTCGGGAGTCGGGTTCACCTCGTGGACGACAAGGCCCCTCGGCGACTCCATGAGGTCGACGGCGAGGACGCCTCCGCCCACCGCTTCGGCCGCTCGGACGGCGAGGTCGGCCAGCTCTCCGGCGAGAGGGGCCGACCGGGCGGTCGCGCCACGGGCCGCGTTCGTCCTCCACGCCGCGCCCGAGCGGTACATCGCGGCCAGGGGCTGGTCGCCGACGACCAGCACCCGCAGGTCGCGGTCCGGCTTCGGGACGAACTCCTGGACGTAGAAGACCGAGTGGAGGGGAGAGCCGAGCGCCACCTTGTGTTCGACTATCTGCTCGGCCTCCTGGGGGCCGTGGACCTTGGCCATCAGCCGGCCCCAGGAGCCGACGGCCGGCTTGAGCACTGCCGGATAGCCTACCTGGTCGAGCGCCTTGAGCGCCGCCTCGGGTGACAAGGCGACGACGGTGGACGGGGTGGGGATCCCTCGCTCCGCCAGGCGGAGCGAGGTACGTACCTTGTCGCCGGCGAGATCGACCACCTCGGAAGCGTTGACCGTCCGAACCCCGTAGTGCTCGAAGCAACGGGCCGCGTAGACCGAGCGAACGTGGCTCACCGAGCGGTTGAGGACCACCTCCGGAAGGCCGGCCGGCTTCTCGAGGGGGAAGGTCACCTCGGTGTCGTTCAGGCGGTCGACGTGGATCCCGCGGGAGGCCGCGGCGGCGAGGATCGCCTTCTCCTCCGGCCGGACGATCGTCGTGAAGAGCCCGAAACGGGGGTGATCACTCACCCCAATCCTCGGCTTCCTTGGGCGCAGGCTCGACGGCGAACGGCTCGAGGGCTCGCACCTCCAGCTCCGTTCCGCAGTCGACGCAGGGGAAGACCTCCCCGGCGATCTTGTCCTTGCTCTCGACGTCCGCGGCGCATACCGGGCACTCCGTCATGTTCCCTCCTTGTTCACGAGCTCCTCGATCTGCTCGACCTTGCGGGCGAGCGAGGAGAGCGACTGGCTCCTCAGGCCGAGTCGGGTCCGGGCCCGAGAGAGCTGGAGGGCGAACGCCTTGGGTCCGGGTCCTCCCGCGGAGACCCGCCGTCCCAGGGCGGTCGACGGGTCGAGGAGCCGGGAAGCGTCCTCCCCGAGCTCGGGAAGCCGTCGGAGCGCCTGGTCGGGGCGGACGGCTCCCGCGGACTCCCGGAACAGGCCCGTCACGGCCTCGTGGGCGCTGCGGAACGGCACCCCGCGGGCGACCAAGCCCTCGGCGAGGTCGGTGGCGGTCATCTCCGGGTCCGCCGCGGCCCGGGCGAGCGCGGCCCTGTCGAACCGGGCCGAGGCGAGGAGCGAGGTGAGAGCCTCCACCAGGTCGGTAACGTTCCGGACCGCGAGGAGGACGGGGGCCTTGTCCTCCTGGAGGTCGCGGTCGTAGGCGAGGGGAAGCCCCTTGAGGGTGGTGAGGAGGGAGACGAGCGCGCCGACAACCGGGCCGGCCTTCCCGCGCACGAGCTCGGCGACATCCGGGTTGCGTTTCTGAGGCATGAGGCTCGAGCCCGAGCCGAGCGACTCGGTCCGCTCGAGGAAGCCGAACTCCTTGGTGGCGAACAGGACGATCTCCTCGCCGAGACCGCTCGCGTGGACGGCGAGCAGGGCGAGGTCGAAGAGCAGCTCGGCGAACGGGTCGCGATCGCTCACCGCATCCAGGGAGTTCTCGAACCTCCGGGAGAAGCCGAGGCGGCGGGCCGGGCGATCCGGCAGGATCGGAAGGGTCGAGCCCGCGAGCGCCCCGGCCCCGAGGGGGGAGATGTCGGAACGCTCCGCCGTGGAGAAGAGGCGGTCGAGGTCTCGATCGAACCGCCAGAAGTGGGCGAGGAGATGGTGTCCCAGGCTCACCGTCTGGGCCCGCTGGAGGTGGGTGTACCCCGGCATCGGGGTCGCTCCTTCCTCCTCGCCACGGGCGAGGAGCACCTCCTCGAGGGCGACCAGTCGGGCGGCGACCGCCCGGACCGCGCTGCGCAGGTAGAGTCGCTCGTCCAGGGCGACCTGGTCGTTGCGGCTCCGTGCGGTGTGGAGCTTGCCGCCGAGATCGCCGATGAGCTCGGTGAGACGGCTCTCGATGTTGGTGTGGACATCCTCGAGCTCGGGTCTCCAGGGGAACGTCCCGTCAGCGATTTCGCGTCCCACGCTGCGCAGACCGGCGAGGAGCCCGGCCGTCTCCTCCGGGGCAAGGAGCCCGCTCTCGCCGAGCATCTCCACGTGGGCGATGCTGCCGGCGATGTCGTAGACCGCGAGGGAGCGGTCGACCGACAGCGAGCTCAGGAACCTCGCCGCGGGACCGCGCACATGTACCGGGACCGCAGCAAGGCGGACCTCGGGAGGAGGGCGGGCCATCGCTACGGAGCGCGCTCCGCCGGGGCGAGGGCCTCGGGTGCCGCCGTCTCCCCGACCTTGGCCCAGGTCCGGCTGGGGAGTCCCCAGACGTAGATGAACCCCTCCGCCATCTCCCGGCGGAACTGGTCGCCGTGCGAGTAGGTCGCAAGACCGGCCTGGTAGAGCGATTGGGAAGAGCGACGGCCGGCGACCGTCGCCGAGCCGCGGTAGAGCTTCACGGCGACCTCTCCGGTGATCCGTTGCTGGGTCTCGGTGACGAACGCCTCCAGGGCGGAACGAAGGGGGCTGAACCAGAGCCCGTCGTAGATGAGCTCGGCATACCGCTGCTCGACGTGCCTCTTGAAGGAGAGCACGTCGCGCGGGAGCACGAGCCCTTCGAGCGCCTGGTGGGCACGAAGGAGCACCGTCGCCGCCGGGCACTCGTAGACCTCGCGGCTCTTGATCCCGACCACGCGCGACTCGAGATGGTCGATCCGCCCGACACCGTGGGCGCCGGCGCGACGGTTGAGCTCGTCGATGAGCCGTACGGCGGAGAGCTCGCGCCCGTCCACGCTCACGGGGGCGCCGTGCTCGAAGCCCACCGTCAGATACTCCGGTCCCGGCGGCGCCTCGCCGGGCGATACCGTCCAGAGGTAGACCTCCTCCGGCGGCTCGACGGCGGGATCCTCGAGGATGCCGCACTCGATCGATCGACCCCAGAGGTTCTCGTCCGTGCTGTACGGCGAGCGGCGGGTCGCTTCCACTTCGATCCCGTGGCGGGCGGCGTAGGCGATCTCCTCCTCGCGAGTCATCGTCCACTCCCGGGCCGGGGCGATCACGCCGAGCTCGGGAGCGAGCCCGGTGGTCGAGAGCTCGAAGCGGACCTGGTCGTTGCCCTTCCCGGTACACCCGTGGGCAACGAAGGAGGCCCGCTCCCGCCGGGCCACCTCGACCAGGTGCCGTCCGATGAGCGGGCGGGCGAGGGCGGTGCTTAGCGGATAGACGCCCTCGTAGAGGGCGTTGGCGCGGAGGGCAGGGAGGACGAACTCTTCGGCGAACTCTTGCCTCGCGTCCGCGGCCAGGGCCGCCACGGCCCCCGAGCGCAGGGCCTTGTCCCGCACGCGATCAAGATCGACCGGCTGGCCCACATCGACCGTAACGGCGACGACGTCCAGACCCTTCTCCTCACGGAGCCAGGGAATGGCGACCGAGGTATCCAGCCCGCCGGAATAGGCGAGAACCACCTTCGCGCAGGCCATGGAGTGTCGCTTCGGGGCGAGGGAGACCCCGGTAGCCATTTATACCATCCGCTCGTGGAACGACACAGTCGGGCAATATTGTCCGAAAACAAACAATCATGCCGGAGACCCCGGCCTCCGTGGCCCGCCGCGTCCGCGACTACCTGGACAGCCGCCCGGTCCTGGGGGACGCGGTCCGGGCGGGGATCGCCAACCATACGGCGGTCGCGCGCCGCGTGGCCGACGAGCTGGGGATCCGGCAGATCGAGGCGGTCATCGCCGCGTGCCGCCGCTACCCGCGGGGCCGGGCCGAGACCCACCGCGAGGCCGGCATCCGTCGTGTCCTGCGCAAGAGCCGCATCGAGTCGCGCTCGAAGGTCGCGGCCATCACCGTGGGGCTGGGCACCGACGTCCTCCAGCGCCTCGGCGATGTCGTCGAGGAGCTTCTGGACGAGAACCTGCTCTGCCGGGTCATCCAGGTCTCGCGCGGCACGGTCATCCTGGTCGACGAGGACTCGCTCCCACGCGTCACCCGGGCGCTCCGCGAGAGCCAGCTGGTGGGGGTGCGAAAGGGCCTGGTCGAGGTCGCCGTGACGAGTCCGGAGAGCATCGAGGAGACGCCCGGCCTGCTCCGTCACCTCACCGGGATCCTGGCGAGCCGCGGGATCAACATCGTCGAGGCGCTCTCCTGCTACACCGACACCATCTTCCTGGTCGACCAAGGGGACCTCAGCGGGGCGATCGCGAGCCTCACCTTGGCGCTCGAGTGAGCCGGGTCCCGGCCCACGGACAGTATGACGATTTAGGAAAACGGCATAACCATTATCTGCGAGCCTCAGCGTCCGTGCGACCCCATGGCGGCGGGGCACCCCAACGCGGTCGGCCCGGGCCCCACGTTCACCCGCCGCGAGTGGGGGGCGGCCGTCCTCCTCTTCGGGGTGATCGGCGCGGTGACCGCCGGGGGGTTCGCGGCCTCGATCTACATCGGGGGCCGCTGGCCGGTGCTGGCCGGACTGGGCCTGGTCGCCTACGTCCTCGGCCTACGGCACGGCTTTGACGCCGACCACATCGCGGCGATCGACAACACGACCCGCAAGCTCCTCCACGAGGGGAAAAAGCCACTGACCGTGGGGAGCTGGTTCTCGCTGGGGCATTCCACGGTCGTCTGCGCGCTCATCGTCCTCCTCGTGTTCCTGACGGACATCGTCCGCAGCGTTATCCCGGCCCTCCAATCGACCGGGGCGATCCTCGGGACCCTCATCTCCGGGGTGGTGCTCGTCGCTCTGGGGCTCGTCAATTTCCTCATCGTGCTGGAGGTCTACCGGATGTTCCGGCGGGCGCGGGCCGGAGCGTTCAACGAGGCCGAGTACGAAGGCGAACTCGGCAAGCGCGGGCTCCTGTTCCGCACCTTCCGCCGGCTGTTCACGAGCGTGCGGGAGCCCTGGCAGATCTACCCCATCGGACTGCTCTTCGGGCTGGGTTTCGACACGGCCACGGAGGTGACCCTCATCGCCCTGAGCGTCGGGGTCGGGGTCACGGGAACGGTCCCGATCGTCACGATCCTGGTCCTTCCGCTCCTGTTCACCTGCGGGATGGTCCTCTCCGACACCGCCGACGGCTTCGCGATGCGCTACGCCTACGGCTGGGCGCAGGAGCACCCCATCCGCAAGATCTTCTACAACCTCACCCTCACCGTGATCTCGGTGCTGGTCGCCTTCGCCATCGGAGGGATCGAGCTCCTGGCGGTCCTCGCGCAGGAGCTCCGCCTCGGCGGCTGGTTCTTTAGGGCCCTCTCCTCGGTCGGCTTCGACACGCTCGGCTACGCGATCGTCGTGCTCTTCGTGGGGTCCTGGATGGTGGCGCTGGTGATTTACCGGTGGAAACGGTACGAGACGCTCGGGCTCGCTCCTCCCAGCCCGCCGGCTTCGCCGCCGGGGGGATCGGGCTCGTCGGTCAAGCCATGACGCGACGCGTGGTGCGGACGGCCATCTCGCTCGAGCCCGAGCTGCTCGCCGCCCTCGACCGCTGGGTCGCCGGCCGCAACAGCCGCAGCCGCTCGGACGCCGTCCGCAGCCTCATTCGCCAGGAGCTGGGAGGCCGGGCCCTCGCCGACCCTGACGCCGACGCCCTCGGGGCCGTCACGCTCCTCTACCGCCACGGGACCCCGAACGTCCTCCAACGCCTCACGGCCGCGGAGCACCGATGGGGCGAGCACATCCGCTCGACGACCCACGTCCATCTCGAGGGGGATGCGTGCGCCGAGGTCATCGTGCTTCTCGGCCGGCGACGGGAGGTCGAGCAGGCCGCGGAGGAGCTCCGAGGCGTGAAGGGGATCGTGGGAGGCGACTGGGTGACGACCGCCCCGGCGCTCGCCGGGGGCCGGACCGGCCACGTCCACCCGCATCCCGGCGACGGACCGCGCCGGAGGAAGGCGCGCTAGGACCGTGCGCTCCCTCGAGGCGGCGCTCGCACGCTCGGCCCTCTCCGACTACCTCGGCGTTCGGCCGGGGGAACCGGTGACGGTCGAGAGCTGGAGCCACGCCGTCCCGTGCGCGCGGGCCTTCGTGGTCGAGGCCCGGCGGCTCGGAGCCGAGCCCCTTCTGGTCGTCGAGGACGAGGACGGCTTCTTCACCTCCCTCGCACAGGCCGGCCGCCGGCCGGTCCCCCGCTCCTCCGTCGACCTCGCCGACCGCGGAGGGAGCTACGTCTATTTCGACGGTCCCGAAGAGTTCCCGCGGCTCTTCGGCCTTCGGGCTGAGGAGCTGGCCGCTGCCACCCAGCGCCACGGACCCGCCTGGGAGGCGCGCGCGCGCTCCTCCGGTCTCAGGGCGGTGCGGATGGCGATCTCGGGGGCGACCCCGACCGCCGCCTCCCGTTTCGGTGTGAGGCTCGAGGCGTGGCGCCAGGAGCTCCTCCTGGCGAGCCTGGTCTCTCCTCGTCGGCTGGCCGCGACAGCCGCGGCCAGGCTCCGCGGCCTTCGCGGGGCGAAGGTGCTCCGCCTGCGCCACGGCAACGGCACCGACCTCACCGTACGGCTCCGGCCGGGAGGATGGCTCGGGGAGCTCGGCCGGGAGAGCCCGGCGAGCCATCGGGGAGAGCGACCGTGGAGCCGAATCCCGACCGGTACTCTGACGATCCCCATCGCTCCCGGTTCCGCCGAAGGCACCTGGGAGACCAACCGGCCCGAGTACGACCGCTACGCCGTCAATCCCGTCGGCCGAGGGGGCCGGTTCGTCTTTGCCCGCGGACGGCTCGCCGACGCCGGCTTCGACCGGGGCGGAGAGGGCTTCGCGCGGCTCTTCCAAAGGGGCCGGTCGCTCCAGGGCGCGCCGGTCGCCTTGCGCTTCGGGCTCAACCCGAAGGTCGGCCGGGCGCCCGAGATCGGGGAGCTGGCCCTCGGCACGGTCGGCCTGGTGCTCGCGGCTGAGGCGACGGGGGCCTCCCCCGCAAGCTCCGGCCCCACCTACGCCGCCCTGCTCGCAGGAGCGCAGGCGGAACTGGACGGACGACGCTGGCTCGAGGAAGGGCGGCCGGTCCCGAGCTGAGGGCGGGCGCGCCCCCCCGCCCGGCGACCGGTCGTCGAGGGGATAAGCCGCGAACCTGTGCGCTGGCCCGTGAGCGAGCGCAGGGTCGGACCGATCCTCTCGCTCCTGCGCCAGGGCTTCTCGCTCGAGCGGGAGTTCGGCAGCCACTCGCTGGAGAGCCTGCTTCGGATCGCCGAGACCGTTGAGGAATCCGTCTACGAGGCCGGCTCGCTCTCCCGCACAGCGACCGGCTTCAGGTTCGCCCTCGCCAACCCACCGCTCCGCGTCGGGGCGTTCGGCGCGATCGGGCTCTCGCTCAACGGCATCGCGATCGACCGGTCGGCGGTGCGCTTCCGCGGCGGACCCGACGACCCCTGGAGGCAGGCCGACGGGCTTGACCGCGCCCACCCCCTCCTCCTGGCCCCCGGCCGGAGGACCGAGATCGAGGCGGACGTGGAACCCTCCCGCCTCCTCGGCACCCTCAGCGTGCGCCTCGAGCTCGAGAGCGTCGCCATCCCGCCCAAGGTCTGGTTCGCGTTCCGCGACGCCCTTCGGGAGGGGGACCGGCCGCGATGAGCCCGGCAGGACCCGCCCCTCCCGGGGCCCCGGGGCATCCCACCGTGCTGCATTCCCTCTCCGCGGCGGTGCTGCTCGACCTCCGCGGGGAGATCGAGCTCGTCCGCGAGGCGCGGGGCGGGCCCGTCGAGTGGGGAGGCGTCTACGGCCAGCTCGTCCGGCTCAGCGGTCCCTGGCGCCTCGCACTCACGACCCCGGAAGGGACCTTTGGTCTCACGGACCCACGACCCGAGGTCTCCGTCCAAGGCGCTCTCTTCGAGAGCCACCATCGGTTCGGCTCGCTCGACGCCGTGCAGCGTATCGCCCCCCTCGCTTCCCTCCCGGGGGCGATGCGGGCGCTCTCCCTGCGCTCGAGCGGCTCTGCCCCGGTGCACGTGCGCGTCACGAGCACCCTGTCGCCGTACCTCCTCCCGGTGCTGGTCGAGGGGATACGACCGGTCTCCTTCGAGGTCGAGACCGCGACCGAGGAGCTCAGGGTCCGCCACCGCGGCTTCGCCCTCTCTTTCCGGAGCGACCCCGTCCCCTCGCAGCTCTACATCGATCGCACGCCCTGGCCGGGCGGCCGACACGTCGGCCCGGTCGAGGAGATCACCTCGGCCCACGAGCTCCTCCTGCCACCGGGGGAGCCGCACGAGATCCGCTTCTGCGTGATCGGGGGCCTGGAACGGGACCTGCACGGCCTCCTGCGGGAGCTCGCCCGACCCCCCCTTCCCGACCCGGTTGCCGAAGCCGCCGAGCTTCGCCGTGCGCGGGAGGAGTGGGAGGCGTCGACACCCGAGATGTCGTTGCCGGACGCGCCGGAGCTCTCCCGGGCCTATCCGCTCGCCCGCGCGGCGCTCCGACGCCTGTACTCCCGGCCGGGGGACGGGCTCACCGGCCTGGTCGCCGGCTACCCCTGGTACTGTGCCCTCTGGTGCCGTGACATCGCCTGGATGCTCCCGGCGGTCCTTTGGCTCGGCGACCTTTCCTGGGCGGAGCGCTCGATCGACTCGGTCCTCCGTTTCCAGGCGCTCGCCGACCTGCCGGTAGTGGGCGGGGAGCTCGGCGAGCTGCCGATGCAGATCTCCCCGGGCCCGATATTCCTCTACGGAACCTCCGACACGACCCTCTACTACCCGGCGCTCGCCCTCCAGCTGGTGCGCCACGGGTTCGATCCCGCGGCGCTCTCCTCCTGGGCGGAGCCGCTTTCCCGGGCGATCGCCTGGGGCCGTCGACGGACGGACCCGACGACCGGCCTGCTCCGTCACGGCGGGGAGGCCGCCGAGCTTGCGGCGGCGACCGAGTCGCTCGCCCGGGTCTCCTACGGGATCGACGCCGTCGACACGACGATCTGGGACTCGGCCGACCGACGCGACCACGCCCTGGACGTTCAGACCCTCTGGCACAGCGCATTGACGGCGTTCGCCGAGCTCGCCGGTGAGCTGCCCGGGGCCGGCGCCCCGGACGAGGCGGCTCGGTTGGCCGAGCGACTCGCCCGGTCGATCCGCGAGCTCTA
Source organism: Thermoplasmata archaeon (assembly GCA_021817605.1). Classification (GTDB taxonomy): domain Archaea; phylum Thermoplasmatota; class Thermoplasmata; order Lutacidiplasmatales; family UBA184; genus Lutacidiplasma. Next base: position 19,091 of record JAKAUN010000010.1, read on the forward strand.
CCTCTGGCCGGCCGAGTCCTACCTCTACGATTCGATCCGTGCCGGCACGCCTGTCGCCAAGCTCCGCCCGAACGCCCTCCGCGCCGTGAGCGCGGGCCTCCTCGACCCCGCGACGGCACGGTCCGCGGTCGAGCGCGCGGCCCGTGCCGACCTCACGGCGCCGTGGGGGGTGCGGACGCTTTCCTCGGGGGACCCGGAGTACTCGCCCGAGCACTACCACGGCGGACAGGTCTGGCCGATCGCCACGGCCTGGGCGGCCGACGCCGCGCTCTCGGTAGGACGAACGGATCTCGGCCTCGGCTACCTGCGCACCCTCGCACGGATGTTCCTGGACGAGGGAGGCGGGGCGAACGAGTGCTACCGCGGCGACCGACCCGAGCCTTTCGACTCGTGTTTCCTCCTCGGCCTGAGCGTCGGGCCGTTCCTCACGGTGCTCTTCGAGAGGCTCTGGGGGCTCAGGATCGACGCGCGGCTTCCCGCGCTCGACGTCCGCCCGTCGTTCCCTGCGGACTGGCGGGGGGCGACCCTCGAGCGGCTGCGGATCGGGCCGGGTCAGGCGGACCTTTCGGTGGACCGGGGAAACCTCACCGTCCGCTGGAGAGGGGAACGGGCCCTCCGCGTGAGCACTCGGGCGTCGGTGGTCAGCGTCGCGCCGGGCGGCCAGGGTCTCGTCCCGATCGGCTGACCCCCTCCGGAGACCCGCCGGAGCCTTCATAGTCGCGGGTTCTAGGACGGTTCATGGCCGAGGCAGTGGAGGTCTCCGACCTCGTCAAGGTGTACGGGGAGCTGCGGGCGGTCGACGGGATCGACGTGCGGGTGGCCACGGGCACGGTCTTCGCCTTCCTCGGCCCCAACGGGGCGGGGAAGACCACCACGGTCGAGATCCTCGAGGGACTGCGTCGTGCGACCTCGGGAACCGTCCGCGTCCTGGGCCTCGACCCGTGGCGGGACGGGGAGCGGCTCCACCGCCGCATCGGCGTCATTCCGCAGGACTTCCGCTTCTTCGAGAAGATCACCGCCAGGGAGGCGATCGAGTACTACCGTGAGCTGTTCGGTTCCCGGGTCGACGCGGGCGAGCTCCTCGCACGGGTCGAGCTCCTGGACAAGGCCGACGCGCGCTTCGACACCCTCTCCGGTGGGCAGAAGCAGAAGCTCGGCCTCGCCCTCGCCCTGACCAACGAGCCGGAGGTCTGCTTCCTGGACGAGCCGACCACCGGCCTCGACCCCCACGCACGGCGGGCGATCTGGAGCGTCGTCCGGTCGCTGCGCGCGGAGGGGCGGACCGTCTTCCTCACGACCCACTACCTCGAGGAGGCCGAGCTGCTCGCCGACCGCGTGGCGGTCATCAACCGCGGACGGATCATCGCCGCGGGAACTCCGCGGGAGATCATCGACGCGCACGGCCGGCCGACCCGGCTCAAGGTCCGCGCCGACGCCTCGCTCGCGCCCCTCCTCAAGGAGCGCCTCGGACTCGATGCCCGAGCCGCGAACGGGCAGGTGGAGGTCGACCTGCGCGACCACAAGGACGCGCTCCGGGTGCTCGAGGCGATCGAGGGCTCGGGGCTCCCGTGGGACGCCCTCGCGACCGAGACCGACACGCTCGAGGATGTCTTCGTGCGTCTGGTCGGGAGGATGGACGAAGGAACCCTGAGCTCGGAGGCACCGTCGTGAACGGCCGACGGATCCTGGCGGACTTCCGCGTCGTCTACCGCTCCTACACCCGCAACCCGATCGCGCTGTTCTTCTCCCTCGTCTTCCCCGTGATCCTCGTCGGGATGTTCGGGGTGATCTTCTCCGCCACCAGCAGCACGACCCTGACCGTCTACGCGGTCAACGACGACCACGGCTCGGCGACCAGCCGTGCCTTCCTTTCCGCGCTCAACAACACGAGCGTCGTGAAGATCTCCCTCGCCCCGGTGAGCTCCGGGGACCTCGCCGCCTGGCTCGGCGCCCACGACCATCCGGTGGGCCTCGTCATCCCGAGAGGGTTCGCGGCGAACTACTCGAACGGGACCACCACGAACCTCACGGTCTACATCGACCCGCAGGACGAGGCGTCGAGCGGGGCGGTCCTGGGCGCGGTCCAGGGGGTTGTGGACCGCTTCAACCTTCTCGCCGTCTGCAGCCCGCCGGCGAGCTGCGCCCCCGTGGTCGGGATCCGGACGGCGAACGTCGGCAGTCCGGTCTTCAGGTACATCGACTACCTCATTCCGGGGCTGGTCGGCTTCTCGATCCTGACGAGCCCGATGTTCTCCCTCGTCGACATCAGCTCGAACTACCGCAAGGAGGGGATCTTCCGCGAGCTCTCCCTCACCCCCCTCTCCCGTGCCGAGTGGCTCACCGCCCGCGTGGTCTGGTACGTGCTCCTCACCTTCGTCTCGGCGGGGATCATGATCGGCCTCGGCATCTACGCCTTCGGCGCCCACGTCACCCTGAGCGCGGGGCTGCTTCCGTTCCTGGTCGTCGGCCCGTTCTTCTTCGTCTCCCTGGGAATGCTCTGCGGGTCGGTCGCCCCTACCCCCGAGAGCGCTGCGGTGATCGGCAACATCGTCACCTTCCCGATGATGTTCCTCTCGGGGACGTTCTTCCCCGTGGCGAGCTTCCCTCCCGCCCTCCGGGCGGTCGCCGACGTCCTGCCGCTCTACTACGTGATCGACGGGATGAACCAGGTGATGCTCTTCGCGAACATGGCCCGGGCCGCCACCGACCTGCTGATCCTCGTCATCGCGTCCGTGATCGTCTTCCTGCTCGCGGTCCGGACGTTCCGCTGGAGGGATGAGTGAGCGAAGGCGGTCCCCGGCGGGGTGACACGGCCGCGTTCCGCTCGCTCATGTCCCGCTGGGCGACCGGGGTCAGCGTCGTGACCGCGACCGACCAGGGCCACGACGCGGGCCTCACCGTCAACGCGCTCCTGTCGATCTCCCTCGATCCACCCTCGGTCCTCGTGAGCCTGATGCGCGGCGTCGACACCCTACCGGTGCTCGAGCGGGCCAAGGTGTTCGGGGTGAGCCTCCTCTCCGCGAGCCAACGCCACCTTTCCGAGCGGTTCGCGCGCGCGATCCCGTCGCAGGAGAAGTTCGAGGGGGTGGCGTTCCGCCGCGGCACGACCGGCGTGCCGCTCCTCGAGGGGTCGCTCGGGACCCTCGAGTGCCGCCTGGTGTCGATGACCGAGGTCTTCGACCATTTCCTGCTCGTCGGAGAGGTCCTCGGGCTCGAGCTCGGCCGGGAGGAAAGCCCCCTGCTGTTCTACCGCTCGGGCTACGCGACGGCGGAGGGCGGAGACCGTCTCCAGCTCCCGCCTGCCGGCCGCTGACCGCGGACGGGCCTCCGCCCGGCCGGAGGCTCCGGACGGGTCCTCCGCGGGCCAGGGACGCCTTTTAACCCCCGCTCGGCCTCGAAGGTACGTGGCCGAGAAAGAAGGGGAGGTTGTTCCCCTGGTCATCATCGGCAGCGGTCCGGCAGGGCTCACGGCCGCGCTCTACGCCGGCCGCGCCGAGCTAAAGCCACTCGTCATCAGCGGTGTGCCGGCGGGCGGCCAACTGCTCATCACGACGGAAGTGGAGAACTTCCCGGGCTTTCCCGAGGGGATCCAGGGACCCGAGCTCATCGACAGGATGCGGCGTCAGGCGGCACGCTTCGGCGCCACGTTCCTGGACGAGAACGTGACGCGGGTCGACTTCAAGGAGCGGCCCTTCGTCGTGGAGACCGGCACCCGGGGCAGGATAAGGGCCCGGGCCGTCATCGTCGCCACGGGGGCGAATGCCCGATGGCTGGGGCTCGACTCCGAGCAGCGGCTGGTCGGCCACGGCGTGAGCGCCTGCGCCACCTGCGACGGGTTCTTCTTCAAGGGGGTCGACCTCGCGGTCGTCGGCGGGGGCGACAGCGCGATGGAAGAGGCGCTCTTCCTCACGAACTTCGCCCGCAAGGTGACCCTCCTCCACCGTCGCGGCGAGCTGCGGGCCAGCCGGATCATGCAGGAGCGGGTGCGCACGCACCCGAAGATCACCCTGCTCCTCGAGAGCGAGGTCACGGAGGTCGTCGGTGGCGAGAAGGTCGAGGGGCTGCGCCTCCGCAACACCCGGACGGGCGCGGAGAGCCTCCTCAAGGTCGGGGGGCTCTTCGTGGCGATCGGCCACGAGCCGGCGACCCAGGTCTTCCGCGGCTCGCTCGACCTGGACGAATTCGGCTACGTCCGGGTCCACGCCGGGACCCGTACGAGCGTCGAGGGGGTCTTCGCCGCCGGTGACGTCCACGACCGTCGCTACCGCCAGGCAGTGAGCGCGGCCGGCGACGGCTGCATGGCCGCGATCGACGCGGAGCGCTATCTCGCCGAGCAGCACGTCAGCGCGACGCCCCCGGCTCCGAGTTAGCCCTTAAATAGATTCCCGCACGGTGGGAGCGGGGAGCGCGCGGGTGCCGAGCAAGAAGAGCCTCCACATCGAATCTTCCGGCCAGGTGTGCATCTACTGCGGCGCCTGCGTCGGCGTCTGCCCGCTCAACTGCATCTACCTGGACGAGACCCGGATCACCTTCGACGAGAAGGTCTGCACTCGCTGCGAGATCTGCGTCAAGGGCTGCCCGGTCGGGGCGATCGAGATCGGCTGAGGTCGAAAGAACAGAGGAACGATGTCCACGGAACTCTCCACCGACGTGCTCGTCATCGGCGCTGGCCCCGCCGGGAGCATGACCGCGAAATGGGCCGCCAAGGCGGGCGCCTCCGTGCTCATGATCGAGAAGCGCCAGGAGATTGGAAGCCCCGTACGCTGCGGCGAGGGAATGAGCAAGGACTGGCTCAAGGAGGTGGGCATCACCCCGGGCCGGTGGATCAACCTCGAGGTCGAGGGAGCCCGCATCTTCTCCCCGAGCGAGAAGGTCTTCGAGATCAACGAGAAGAGCGCAGGCAACGAGGTCGGCTACGTCGTCGAGCGCGACGCCTTCGACAAGCAGCTGGCGATCGACGCCGCCAACGCCGGCGTCGAGATACGCCTCAAGACCGCGGCGCTCGGCATGCTCAAGGAAGGCTCACGGGTGGTCGGGGCGAAGGTCAAGCATTTCGGCGAAACGTTCGACATCCGCGCCAAGGTCACCATCGGAGCCGACGGCTTCGAGAGCCAGGTCGGGCGGTGGGCCGGGATCCCGACCAACATCGCCACGCGCGACATGGACACCTGCCTGCAGTACCGCATGACGAACGTCGACTCCGACGTGCGCTACTGCGACTTCTTCCTCGGGAAGGTCGCCCCGGGCGGCTACGTCTGGGTCTTCCCGAAGGGGGACGGGCTCGCCAACGTCGGGATCGGCGTGCAGGTGAGCCAAGTGAAGAACCCGGCCGACGCGAAGACCTACCTCGACCGGTGGATCGACAAGCACCCGGGCTACGCCAAGGGCAAGAAGATCGACATGGTCGGCGGCGGGGTCTCGATCTCCCCCCCTCTCAAGCAGACGGTCACCGACGGGCTCATGCTGGTCGGGGACGCCGCACGGATGATCGACCCGCTCACCGGCGGAGGGATCGCCAACGGCTGCATCGCAGGGAAGATCTGCGGGACGGTCGCCGCCGAGTCCGTCCGGAGCGGGGACGCCTCCAAGGAGTTCTTCCAGCGCTACGAGAAGGGCTGGAGGGCGCGTCTCGAGGAGAAGCTCTACCGCAACTGGCTCGCGAAGGAGAAGCTCGTCTCGCTGAGCGACGAGACGTTCGACAAGATCGTGGAGGTGCTTGCCGGGGTGCGCCTCGAGAAGCTCAACGTCCACAACATCCTGAAGGCGGTCCACACCAAGTACCCCGAGGTGACCCGGGAGTTCGAAGCGTTCCTCTGAACGCCTCCCCCACGATGCCCGGAGCTCCGAACCGACCCCCCGAGGTCGCCGCACCCCCGCCGCCGAAGGCGGCCGAGCCGCCCGAGCTCAAGGTCGTCCGCCGTCTCGTGCCCTCGCACGTCGCGCTGCTGCTCGACTCGTGGAAGGGTCCCCTCTCCCCCGAGCTCTCGGGCCCGTTCGAGAAGGCGGAGAGCTCGCTCGCGGCCGGCGACCTCGCGGGGGCGACCAGTGCCCTCGACCTCCTCGCGATCCGTTTCGCCGAGCCGCGCTGGCCGTCGCTGCCCGAGCCGTTCCGCCGCCTTCGCGTCGCGATCCCGGTGCCGGTACCTCCGCACTGGGACCCCGAGCACGAGATGACCACGGCCGAGAGAGAGGCACGCCGCGCCCGCAGGATCGCCGACGACCAGCTCGTCCTCGCCGAGGCGTGCGTCACCTGGGCCGCGGGCCACGGCCTCGAGACCGCCGAGCTCCGCTCCCTCGTGGAGGAGGCCCGCTCCGCCCTCGGCCCCGACGGGGTGGGGGAAGGGTTCTACCCACGGATCGACATGCTCTGGTCGCGACTTCGCGAGCAGCTCCCGCGGCCGAGGACCGCCGCCCGCGCCCCCCCACCCCGGACCGCCGCGGCGGACGAGGCGTGAGCCGCTCGTCCCTCCCGCCGCGCTTCCGACAACCTTTCGTTCGACGGCTCTTCGGGTCGTGGCGATGACCCCCCCCAGGTTCGGGACGTTCTCGATCGTCGCCTTCGAGCCGGCCAGCTCCACTTGGGCCGTGGCGGTCCAGTCGAAGTTCATCTCCGTCGGCTCGGTCGTGCCGTTCGCCGAGGTCGGGACGGGGGCGATAGCGACCCAGGCGATGGCGAACGTCGCCTACGGACCGGACGGACTCGCCCTCCTTCGGAGGGGGGCCTCCGCCGAGGAGGTCGTCCGCAAGCTCACCGCCTCGGACCCGGAGCGCGAGCACCGTCAGCTCGGGACCGTCGACGCGAAGGGCCACGCAGCCTCGTTCACGGGCTCGAAGTGCCTCGAGTGGGCCGGCCACGAGGTGGGCGAGGGGTTCGCCTGCCAGGGGAACATCCTCTTTGGCCCCTCGGTGGTCCGCGCGATGGCCCGCAGCTACGAGAACAGCTCCGGCGACATCCTCGACAGGCTCCTCGCCGCGCTCGCCGCCGGCCAGCGCGAGGGCGGCGACCGTCGGGGGATGCAGTCGGCCGCGCTGCTCGCGGTGCGCAAAGGAGCCGGCTACGGTGGATCGGACCGCTGGGTCGACCTCCGCGTGGACGACCACCCGAGCCCCATCGAGGAGCTTCGGCGGGTCTTCCGCCTCTACGATCTTACGATGCTCTCGCGCGAGGATCCCGCGACCCTCGAGCGGATCGAAGGAGAGGTCGCGGCCTCGCTCCAGCACGACCTCTCGGTCCTAGGCTACTACACCGGCCGGCTCACCGGCTCGTGGAACCCCGAGAGCCAGGCCGCCTTCCTCCGGTTCATCGGCGAGCACAACTTCGAGAACAAGCAGCGCGAGGACAACACCGTCTGGCCGTCGGTGCGCGCCTACCTGCGCGAGCGCGCCGCGGCCGAGACGGCCCGGCGGACCACGACCGCCCCGATCGTCCCCGGGGCCCTCGACCGCGGACCCGGGGCGCTGCCGGAGGGGGGTTCCCCATCGTCGACGCACGGAGAGAGCCGCACGCGCAGGCACGGGTAGCGATCCGGCTCGAGCGGAAGTGCGCGAGCGCCGCCGAGGCGCGGGCGCTTCTCGGCTCGGTCCGCGCCGATACCCCCGAGTTCGTCCGGCTGGTCTGTCGCGGACCGTTGCTCGTCGTGCGGCTGGTCGCTCCGTCGGCCGCAAGCGCGCGGGCGACCCTGGACGATCTCCTCGCCTGCCTGAGGGCGGCCGAGAGGACCCTGACGGACCGGACGGTGCTCAGCGGCCGAGCGCCGCGGCCAGCGGCTCGACCAGCCGCGGGAGCGTCTCGTCGATCCGGCCCACGACGCCGACGTCCGCCTCGGCGAAGACCGGGGCGCTCGGCTCGGCGTTGACCGCCAGGATCGCCCGGGCCCTCCTCCAGCCGACCATGTGGTGCGAGGAGCCCCGCACCCCGAGCAGGACGGCAAGGCGCGGCGCGAGGGCCCTCCCCGTGAGCCCGACCTGGAGGCTCGAGGGCAGCCAGCCCTCGTCGACGACCCGGCGGGTGCCCACGAGCGCGGCGTCCCATCGTCGCAGCACGGGCAGGAGCGAGGCGATCCCCTCGGCTCCCCCGATTCCCATGCCGACCGCCACGACGACGGCACGGCCCTCGGGAGACGGGTACGGCGTGGCGTCGCGGCCCTCACCTAGCCGCTGGACCCGTACCACGGGAGGCGACGCCTCCACCCTGCTCCACGGCAGGGCCGGCGCCGGCCCGGTGGTCTCCGCGGCAGGGTAGAGCCCGGAACGCACGGTGGCCACCGCCGGCCGCGTCCGGCTGCGAATGGTGGCGAGGGTCCGGCCCCCGAACGACGGTTTCACGAAGGCGAGCCGCCGTGGCTCTCCCTCGACAAGTTGCGTTGCATCGCCCACCGCGCCGAGGCCGCGGGAGGCCGCGAGCTGCCCGGCGATCTCGCGTCCGAACGGCTCGGCCGTGGTCAGCAGGCCGGCGAGCTCGGGTCGCGCGTCCAGGACCTTGCCGACCCCGAGCGCCGCCCAGCCCGAGTCCCAAGAGGAGGAGCCCGGCTCGACACGATACCCGACGAGGGCGCCGGCCGCCGCCAGACGGGCGGCCTCTTCCTCCGCCGGCGGAGGCCCGAGCCAGAGGGCTGAGGGCCAGTGCTCGTGCAGGGTACGGCGCACCTCGGAGAACCATCCAAGTGCCCCCTCGTCCAGCCTCCCGTCCTCGTCGCTGGCCACGAGGGCGATCTCTCCCGTGGGCGAGCGCTCCGGCGGGGAAGGAAGGGGGCCCGGCATCTCCGGCGGCCTTCCGAGCATCGGACCGAGAGCCTCCACCGCCGCGTCGACGCGCTGGTCGATAGGTCCCTCGGCGAAGAGCCGACAGCCGCGGGACGGCGAGGACTCGTGGACCGCTTCGACCACGCTCGGGGAGCCCTGCGACCCCACCAACGCGGGGTCGAGGTTCACGGCAGCGAGGCCGGCCACCTCCACAGGGAGCTCCTGCGGTCGGGCCAGCCGTTCCGGGTCGGGACGCAGCGGCTTGGCGATCTTCTCCCCCACCGTCACGACAGCAGGAAGGCCGACGTGCACGGTCCTCCAGCCTCCCGGGACATCGACCGTCACCTCCAGTCCAAGACCGTCGTCGTCCCGACGGATCGATCGGGCCTCGGTGACGACGGGGACGCCGAGGAGGGTCGCGACCTCCGGACCGACCAGGCCGGTATCGCTGTCGGTGCTGCGCGACCCGGCGAGGACGAGGTCGTGGCCAAGCCCTGCCAGGCCCGCGGCCAGGGCCCGAGCCGTCGCGAGGACATCCGAGCCCGCGAAGGCACGGTGGCTCAGGAGCCGGACGGTCCCGGCGCCGACAGCGCGGGCCTCCCGCAAACGGGCAAGAGCGCTCGGCGGCCCGAGCGAGAGAACCCCGACCTCCTCTCCCGGCCGGCGAAGCTCCAGCGCGACCCGGAGCGCCCGCTGGTCGAAGGGGTTGAGGACCTGCTCGCCCTGCTCACGAAGCGCCGTGAGACGCGTGGGATCGAACCGGAGGGTCTCCCGGTCGGGAACGACCTTCACCAGCACCGCGATACCCATGGGCCCGCCGGCTCCCAACGCTCAGCCGGGAGCATATGAACACCGCCCCGATGGGCGCCCCACGTACCCGCACGAGCGCCCCGCCAACGCCTCCACCTCCGCCTGGGCACTGCGGCTCGTCCTGGGCACGGCGATCACCGCCTTTGCCATCCTCAGCCAGTACTTCGTCCCGGAGCTCCTTCCGGCGAGCTGGCCCGTCTACCACAACCTGGGGGGCGACCTGTTCATCGTCTACGGCGTCCCCATCCTGGCGTTCCTCTTCCTTCTCGGGCTCGACCCGTTGCGTGGCTTCGTCGGCCAGATGCGGGTCGCCACGTTCGAGGGGCTTGGCTGGTACGGCGGGCTCTCGCTGCTCGCCGTAGGGATCACGATCGTCCTGGCGATCGTCTACTCGCTCCTCGACCCGAGCGCGCTCGACCTGTTCTCCAAGCAGAACCCGGCGCTCTCGGGGGCCGAGAGCAACCCGTGGCTCTACGTGGCGCTCTCGTTCCTGGTCGGGGTCTGCGAGGAGGTCATCTTTCGGGGATGGATCTTCGGCACCTGGTGGCGGCGCACCGGTGCCTGGTTCGTCCCGGCGATCGTGACGAGCGCCGTCTTCGCGAGCGTCCACCTCTACTACGGGCTCACCTACGGCGCAGCCTCTCCGTTCTACTACACGCCGCTGTTCCTTCTCGGGTTCGCCTTCGCAGCGACCTACCGGGCCTCGAACGGCAACCTGCTGGTCCCCAGCCTGTTGCACGGGGGCAACGACGCGCTCGCCTTCCTTACGCTGGTGCTCTCGGGCACGGCGTCGCTCGCGAGCCACTATCTCTTCGTGGTGGGGGCTGCGGTCGTCGGGTTCGTCTACTACCTCCGGGGGCGCTCCGTCCCACCCCCTCCCGCGGCCCCCACGGCGCCCCCGCCGGTCCTTCCGCCACCCTTCGCGTGACGCCGCCGTCGCTCCGGGCCCGCGGCATGCGACGGTCTCTCGCACCGCCAGCATCTTGTAAACGACGGTGTTCGGGCAGTCCAAGATGGTCGGGGACGAGCGGCTGCGCGAGATCCTCTCGACCGCGCGGACGATCGCCGTCGTCGGGCTCTCCGACAAGCCCGAGCGCGACTCGAACGAGGTCGCCCGCTATCTCAAGTCGGTCGGCTACCGCATCGTGCCGGTGAACCCGCTCCTCACCGAGGTCCTCGGCGAGCGCGCCTATCCTTCCCTCGCCGCCCTCCCGCCCGAGCTGGCCGTCGACGTGGTCGACATCTTCCGGCGCAGCGAGGAGGTCCCTCCGATCGTCGAGCAGGCGATCGCACGCGGCGTCAAGGTCGCCTGGATGCAGCTCGGCGTCCGGCACCCCGCCGCTGCGGAGAACGGCCGCAGCCACGGTCTCACCGTGGTCGAGGACCAGTGCATCATGGTCGCCCACCGTCGTCTCAAGATCCCGCCCCGGTGAACCACCATGGCAAGCACTCTCAGCTCCGTTCCGTCGTCCGCTTTGCCACCTGCGGGGACGTCCACGGGCCCGGCGCCCATCGCCGACCCCCCGCTCGCCGAGCGGGGCACCACCCTGCACGAAACGGTCCGGTCCGCCTCCTGGTCGGCCCGCGGCGTGACGAAGGTTGTGGGCTCGGTCGATATCGGCCGAGGGGAGCTCGAGGGGTTCGTGGTGGTCGGGGGGGCCCTCTCGGCCGACCATCTGTCGGTCCGCGGGACCCTCGAGGTCCTCGGGACGCTCACCGTCCGTGAGGAGCTGAGCGTCCACGGGACGCTCCACGTCGGCGCCGCCGTCCACGCGGGAGAGGCGGCCGTGAGCGGCAGTGTCCGCGCGGACGGGCCGGTGACGATCGAGCGACGGCTGGTCGGCCGCGGCGGGCTTTCCGCTCCGGCGGTGACCGCCCTCGAGATCCACCTCGGAGGGACGGTGCGTGTCCCCGGCGAGCTCCGTGCCGGGACGATCGACATCGAACTCGCCGACGGCTCGGAGCTCGGCGTCGTGGTCGGCCGGACCGTCCGCCTCGTCGGTCCCGAGGGAGGGATGGTCGACCGCCTCCTCGGTAGGTTCCGCCGGGCGCGCATCACTCGCGTCGAGGCGGAGGCTGCCGAGCTCGACCGTGTCGAGGCGCGCACCGTCGTAGGACGAGAGGTCCTCCTCGGCCGCGAGACCCACGTCGTCCTTCTCGATGCGGCGACCCTACGCGCGCATCCGACCAGCCGGGTCGGCCCGGAATCCCGTTCGCCGCCCCCGCGGGGCCTCCGTCGCTGAGGGTTCACCTCGAACGCGCTTATCTTCCGCTGCCGCTCGAGCCTCCCGATGGGAGCGCCGGCGCCGTTCGCCACCCCCCCGGCCGCCGGGTCGCTGGAGGAGAGGGTCCTCGAGTTCTGGGAGCGCGAGGCGATCCCCTCCCGCGCCCTGAAGGGCGACCCCGCGGGGCCGACGTTTAGGTTCACCGAAGGTCCGCCGACGGCCAACGGCCCCCCGCATCTCGGCCACCTGGTGGCGAGGGTCCTCAAGGACGTGCAGCTGCGCTACCGTCGCCTGCGCGGCTACCATATCGTGAGCCCGATGGCGGGCTGGGACTGCCACGGGCTCCCCGTCGAGATCGAGATCGAGAAGCGCCACGGCCTGCGGTCGCGCAGGGACATCGAGGCGTTCGGCGTCGCGAAGTTCTGCGAGGAGTGCCGCGAGGACACGCTGCGCGTCGCCTCGCGCTGGCGCGAGATGAGCCGACGGTTAGGCTACTGGCTCGATTACGACCACGCCTACCGCACGATGGACCCGTCGTACATGGAGAGCGTCTGGTGGTCGCTGCGGACGCTCTTCGACCACGGCCTCCTCGAGAAGGGTCACTACGTGCTCCCGTACTGCCCCCGGTGCGAGACGACTCTGAGCTCCCACGAGGTCGCCCAGGGCTACCGGGAGACGACCGACCCTTCCGTGACGGTGCGCTTCCCCCTCCTTCCTGCGCGGGACCCGCCGCGCTCGCTCCTGGTCTGGACGACGACGCCCTGGACGCTTCCGTCCAACCTCCTAGTCGCCGTCCGCGCCGACCTCAACTACGTGGTCGTCCGCCGGCCCGAGGGAGAGGAGGTCGTCCTCGCCGAGGGCGCGCTCGTCCGCTACTTCCCCGACGGCGCGGAGGTCGTCGCCCGGCGGACCGGCCAGGAGCTCTCGGGCGAGAGCTACCGGCCACCTTTCGACACTCCCGGACCGGGCCCGAAGCGCTACCGGGTCGTGCTCGACGACTTCGTGAGCGTCGAGGAGGGTACCGGCATCGTCCACGTCGCTCCCAGCTTCGGTCCGGACGACCAGAGGATCGGCGCGCGGGAGGGCGTCGGCATCTTCGACCCGCTGGACCAGCGCGCCCACTTCACCGCGGTCGTCCCGCGCGTGGCCGGCCGGTCGTTCAAGAACGCCGACCCGGTCCTCGTCCAGGACCTGGAGGAACGCGGCCTGCTCTTCGCCCAGGGAACGGTACGGCACACCTACCCGTTCTGCTGGAGATGCGAGTCGGCGCTCCTTTACCGGGCACTCGACTCCTGGTTCGTCCGGACCTCGCGCACCACCGAGAGGCTCGTCCGCAACAACGCCTCGGTCCGCTGGATCCCCCCGCACCTGAGGGACGGACGCTTCGGCAACTTCCTCACCGAGGCGAAGGACTGGGCGCTCTCCCGCACGCGGTACTGGGGAACGCCGCTGCCGATATGGATCTGCCCGAACGGGCACGCGAGCTGCGTCGGAAGCTTCGCCGAGCTTGCCGAACTCTCCGGCGGTCCGCTCCCGAGCCCTTTCGATCCGCACCGTGTCGGCGTGGACGCGCTGACGGTCCGCTGCCGCACCTGTCAGGAGCCGGCGCGTCGCGAGCCCTACACGATCGACGCGTGGTACGACAGCGGCTCGGCACCGTTCGCCCAGTTCCACTACCCGTTCGAGCGCGGGCCCTTCGATCCGAAGGTCGCCCTCGACTTCATCTCGGAGGGGCTCGACCAGACCCGGGGATGGTTCTACTCGCTCCTCGTCATCGCCACCGCGCTGTTCGACCGGCCCGCCTATCGGGCGTGCCTTAGCTGCGGGCTCGTCCTGGACGAATCCGGCCGGAAGATGTCGAAATCCAAGGGCAACGCGCTCGACCCGTTGGCCCTCCTCGGGCGTCTCGGCGCCGACGCCACTCGCTGGGGGTTCCTCTCGATGGACTTCACCGAGGAGATGCGAGTCTCCGAGGCGGGGTTCGAGCGCACCGCGAACCGCACGCTAGGAACGCTGCGCAACGTGGTCGCCTTCCACCTCGAGAACGCCCGTGCCGATCGTCTTCCCCCCTGCCCCGAGGCGCCCCGTCCTCACAGCGGGCTCGATCGCTGGCTGCTCTCCCGCCTTGAGGCGACCCGGGCGACGGTCGATGCCTCTCTCGACGCCTTCGACCCGCGGGCGTCGGCCGCCGCGGTCCGCGAACTGGTCGACGACCTGTCGACCTGGTACCTGAGGCGCTCGCGTCCCCGCTTCTGGGGCGAGCGGGGTCCCGAGGAGCGGAAGGAGGCGCACGAGACCCTCTCCTTCGCCCTGCTCTCCCTCGCCCGCATCCTCGCCCCCCTGTTGCCGTTCGTCGCCGAATCGATCCACCAGGAGGTGGGCGGGCTCGACTACCGCGCCGCGGCCGAGTCGGTCCATCTCGGCCGCTGGCCGGGCCCCCTCGCTCCCCGCGAGCCCGGGCTCGAGGCGGCGATGGAGCGTCTCCGCGAGCTGGTCGAGGTCGGGCGCGAGCTCCGTCAGCGCGCCGGCGTCAAGGCCCGGATGCCTCTGGGCGAGCTCGTCCTCTTCGGGCCTGCCGACCCGGTCCTCGCGCCCCTCGGGGAGGAGGGCGACCGTCTCCTAGCCGAGGAGCTCAACGTTCGGACGATCGGTCGAAGGCCTGCCGAGGAGCGGGCACTCCTTCCCGAGCAGGAGTGGATCTTCCGTGACGAGGGCGCAACCGCCGGCGTCGCGCTCGCACGACATCCGAGCCCCGAGCTGCTCCAGGAAGGCCTCTACCGGGAGGTCGCCCGACGCCTCCAGCAGCACCGCAAGGCCCTCGGGCTTGCCTACGGCGAGAAGGTCCGGGTCCGGCTCTTCGCCACCGGCCCGCTGCGCGAGGCGCTCGTCGCCCGCTCGGAGCTTCTCGCGAGGGAGGTCCTCGCCGAACCCCTCGAGCTCACCGAGTCCGCCCTCGAACCCGGGCCCGAGGTCACCGCCTGGGAGTTCGAGGGGTGGCGCTTCTCCGCGCGGGTCGTGCGCGCCTAGGTCGGGGCCGAACCGGAGGAGGGGGCCTCCGCCCCGCCGGAGCGGCACGAGACGGCGCCCCGGGGAGACGTCTCTCCCCAGACCTCCGCGCGGAACGTGCGTACCCTCACGCTCGGCCGTCGCCAGGCTCCCCGGGGAAGGCCCGCCTTCTCGCAGGTGCCGTCCAGGAGCTCTACGGCCGTCCAGTCCTGCTCGACGGCGACCTGGGGCAGGAGGAGACCGCTCGTCTGATCGGTCTCCACGATCACCCCGTCGCGGCCGGGGAGGACCTCGAGCTCACGGCCGGTCGGCCCGAGCAGGGAAGG
This sequence comes from Thermoplasmata archaeon, assembly GCA_021817605.1. GTDB lineage: Archaea > Thermoplasmatota > Thermoplasmata > Lutacidiplasmatales > UBA184 > Lutacidiplasma. The sequence goes on from JAKAUN010000010.1 coordinate 34,200, forward strand.
GACGCCGAGGACCGAGACCTCCGCAGCCAGCCGGTCGAGCTCCTCGGGGAGCACGGGGGGGAACCTCGGGTCGTCGATCGCCGCCGCCACCGCCGCCCGCCGGACGGCCTCCCGCAGGGGAAGGACCGGCAGGGCGTAGCCGATGCAACCCCTCAGGCGACCCTCCGGGTAGTGCTTCCAGGTGACGAAGGCGCCTCGCCGCTCGTGAAAGACCGCCGGAAGGCTCGCGGCCTCCGGCTCCCCGCGGCCCGGGTCGAAGAGCGCCTCGACCGCGTGGCGAGCGAGCCGGACCACCGTGGCCCCGTCGCGCCCGTCGAGCACGTCGGTCCTAACCGGGCAACAGCCAAAGAGTCTTCCCGGGGCGCGACGCGGCCGCGGACGCAAGGAGCGAAGGGGCTACCGAGCCCGAACCGACGCCGCCTTCTCTCCCGGAGGTGCTCGGGAGCCGGACGGCGCTATAGAAGGTCGGTGGCCTCCGCGGGGAGCTTTTATAGCCAGCTCGGGTCAGCGCGGACCCGATGCCGTTCCCCGAGGCCGTGGAGCGCCTTCTCAACAAGAAGGTCTGCATGAACTGCTCCGCACGCAATCCCCCGAAGGCCGTGCAGTGCCGGCGCTGCGGCTACAAGGGGCTCCGGGTGAAGTCGCGCGAGCGCTCCGGGAAGACCCAGTAGGCCGGTTCAGGCCCGAGGCGGGGACGTGGGGGTCGATCCCCCGTGAAGAAAAGGCTCCGGCATGCCGATGCGCGTCTCCCGGGCGAGAGCGAGGCGCTTGGCGAGAAGGTAGAGAAGGTTCTCGAGCCCGTCTTTCCAGCTACGGAGCTTCGGGGGTCCGAACCTCTCGCCGTAGCGGATCGGGACCTCGAGGAAGTGGACCCCCCGCACGATCGCCTCGATCTTGAGCTCCTCGCTGAAAGCCATCCCGTCGGCTTCGAGGTGGACCTTCTCGAGGACGGTGCGCCGGAAGACCCAGAAGCCGCTCTGGCTGTCGGCGAGCGTCCGGCCCGGGACCCCGCGCAGGAACCGGTGGTAGGCGATGCGCAGGAGGAGGTTGAGCGCCCAGTTGCCGATGCGATGCTCGGTGGTCATCGACTTGCGGCTCACGTACGCGAGGCGGTCGCCGCTCAGGAAGTCGTGCCCCTCGCGCAGCAGGCGATCGACGAGCGCGGGCACCGTCTCCACCGGGTAGGTGAGGTCGCCGTCCGCCGTGGCGATCACGTCTCCCGCGGCGGCCAGAAGGCCGGTCTTGTAGGCCCTCCCGTAGCCGCGTCGGGGCTCGACGAGGACCCGGGCCCCCTCCCGCGCGGCGATCTCCGGCGTCCCGTCGGTCGATCGGCCGTCGACGACGAGGACCTCCCAGTCGATCGGCGCCGAGGAAAAGAGCGTCCGGTTCGCCTCCTCGGCGGCGCGACGGAACCGACGGATCACCTCCCCGACGGACGCCGCCTCGTTGAGCGTCGGGATGACCAGGGTCGCTCGCATCGATGGTCGGCGCGACTGCCCGCCGACCCCTTAAGGGCGACCGGCGGCTCGGTTCGTGCACGTCGAACGCTCCCGGCCGGCCTCGACCCTCGCGTCGCTGGGGAAGCTTCCCCACGACGGCGGATGTCGGGCTCTGGGCGACCGGCCCGGACGCCGCCACCCTCCTCGAAGGTCTCGGCCTCGCGCTCTACGCCCTCGTGAGCGACCCGAAGAAGGTCCGGCCCGTCGAAGAGCGCGTAGTGCGCGCCTCGGGCCGAGACCCCACCGAGCTCGTGGTCGCCTTCCTGGGAAAGCTGCTCGAGCTCGAGGAGACCGACGGATTCCTCGCACGGAAGATCGAGGCGAGGGTCGAAGGACGTCCCCCGACCGGCGTGGTCGCCCGACTCTTCGGGGAGCCGTTCGACGCGGCCCGGCACGTCCCCCGGACCGAGGTGAAGGCGATCACCTACCACCGCCTGCTCTTCGACACGGAGCACGGACGGGCCCGGGTGATCGTCGACATCTAGCTCCCGACAGGGAGCGGCGGCTACGGCATCCGCTCGACGATCTGCCGGAGCGCCTCGCCGGGACGGGGGAGCTTCCCGGCCTTCCCGAGAATCCTCTCGAGGGCGGCGAACGTCACCAGGAGGTCCGGCCAGTCGGCGATCCCCATGTGGCCGATGCGGAAGATCTTCCCGACGAGCGCGCCCTGGCCGCCCTGGACGAGGATGTTGTACTCCTTCTCGAGGGTCTTGCGCAGCTGTGCGTCGCCGAGCCCGGCCGGGTTCTTGATCGCGGTGACCGTGTCGGAGGCGAACCGCCGGTCCGGGAACAGCTCGAGTCCGAGGGCATCGACCGCGGCCCGGGTCGCCTCCGCGAGACGGTGGGTGCGGGCGAGGCGGTGGTCAAGCCCCTCCTCCTTGAGGAGGAGAAGCGCCTCCCTCAGCGCGAGGAAGAGCGGCACCGCCGGCGTCCACGGCGTGTCGTTCTTCTCGAGCGCGGCGAGATGCGCGGCGAGGTCGAGGTAGTAGCTTCCCGGGTGCAACGCCGAGCGCGCCCGTTCGGAGAGGTGGACGAGGGCGAGGCCGGCCGGGGCGGCGAGCCCCTTCTGGCTCCCCGCCACGACCGCATCGACCCCCCACGCCTCGATGGGGAGGGGGATGCCCGCCACCGCGCTGATCCCGTCGACCAGGAAGAGGGCCCCGGCGCGGCGCACGGCCGGGGCGAGGGCTCCGAGGTCGTTCGCGAGGCCCACGCTCGTCTCGTTGTGCACGACGCACAGCGCGCCGACATCGCCCTTCTCGAGCTCGGAACGGACCGCCTCGACCGGCAGCGGCTCGCCCCACGGAGCCGTCACGGTGGTGACCTCTTGGGAGAACTTCTTCGCGATCGCGGCCGAGCGCTCCCCGAAGTTGCCGTTCGTGACCACCACGCAGCGTCGGCCGACCGGCAGGAGCGAGGAGTAGACCGCCTCGAGGCCCGAGGTGCCGCTGCCGGAGAGGACGAGCTGGTGGCCCTTCGTGCCGAAGGCCACCGGCAGAAGCTCGCGGATCTCCCCGACCAGACCGCGGAAGTAGTCGCCCCGGTGGTTGAGCGAGGGGACGGACATCGCCCGCAGGACCCGCGGATGGATGCGGACCGGCCCCGCGATGAGGAAGGTCGTGGTCTCGGGGTCGAAGCTCATGGGCCCCCCTCCGCCGTGACCTGGCTGGTGAGCGGCTCGCCGCGCACGGCGCGAAGGACCTCGCCGACGATCTCCTCACCGGCGCGTCGCTGCGCCTCGTGCGTGGACGCGCCGAGATGGTGGGTCGGGATCACCCGCGAGTCCTCGAGCAGCTCGCGGTCGGTCGGCGGTTCGGTCTCGAAGACATCGAGCGCCGCCCCGGCGAGCTGGCCGGAGCGCAGCGCGGCGAGGAGAGCCACCTGGTCGACGAGCGGGCCCCGCGCGACGTTGACGAGGAAGGCGCCGCGTCGCATCTTGCCGAACGCCCTCGCGTCCAGGAGATGGCGGGTCTGCGGGGTGAGCGCCGCGTGGACGCTCACGATCTCCGCGCGGGAGAGCAGCTCGTCGAAGGAGACCAGCTCGGTCGTGTCGACCGGGCCGGGGAGGAACGGGTCGAAGGCGACGGTGCGGGCGCCGAACACCTGGAGCCGGCCGGCGATCTCGCGCGCGATGCGGCCGTAGCCGACGAAGCCGACGGTCCGGCCCAAAAGCTCGTGGCCTCGGGTCCCGCGTTCCCAGCGGCCCGCCCGGGTCGAGGCGATCGACGGGAGGAGCTCCCTCAGGAGCAGGAGATAGAGGGCGATCGCGAGCTCGGCGACGCTCGGCCCGGCCGCTCGGGGAGCGTTGACGACCTTGATCCCTCGGGCGGTCGCCGCAGCGAGGTCGACGTTGTCGACGCCCACGCCCGCCCGGGCGACGAGGGCGAGCTTCGGCGCAGCGCTCAGGAGCTGACGGGTGACCTTCGTGCGGCTGCGGACGACCAAGGCCCACGCCTCGGGCAGCACGCGGGCGAGCTCCTCGGGCGAGGCGCTCGCGTCCACGACTCGGCACGGTCCGCTCTGGAGGGTGGCGACGGCGGCTCGGTCGATGGGGTCGGCGACGACAACCAGGGGAGGCTCGGCCATCGACCGTTGGAGCTGGGCTCGCTCAAAAGCCCTTGCGGGCGACCGGGACCTCGCGGGCCTTGGGCACCGGCGTGCGCTCGAGGGCCGTCCGCACGATCGCCTCCCCGCGGACGCCACGGATCCACGGTTCGGGCTTCACGACGATGCGGTGCGCGAGCGCCGGTTCGGCGAGGGTCTTCACGTCGTCGGGCACTACGAAGTCCCGCCCGAGAAGGAGGGCCCGGGTGCGCGAGAGCTTCTGCAGGGCGAGGGAGCCCCGGGGGCTCGAGCCGACCTCGGCCCGGGGGTCGTCGCGGGTCGCCCGCACGAGATCGACGATGTAGCCGAGGACCGACGGCTCGAGCTCCACCGATTCGACCGCGCGCTGCAACGAAAGGAACGACTCGGGGTCCGCGACCTGGGGGGCGTCCACACGGTCGGTCCCCCGCGCCTGCCTCCGTTCGAGGATCGTACGCTCCTCGTCCGCCTCGGGATAGCCGACCTTGAGCCGCAGGAGGAACCGGTCGACCTGCGCCTCCGGCAGCGGGTAGGTCCCCTCGAGCTCGATCGGGTTCTCCGTCGCAAGGACGAGGAACGGCCGCGGAAGTGCGTAGGTCGTCCGCTCGCTCGTGACCTGGTACTCCTGCATCGCCTCGAGCAGCGCCGACTGCACCTTCGGTGGCGCCCGGTTGATCTCGTCGGCCAGGAGCACGTTGGTGAACAGCGGGCCCTGGCGGAACGTGAACGAACCCTTGGAGGGATCGAGGACCTCGCCACCGAGGATGTCGTGGGGGAGGAGGTCGGCGGTGAACTGGATGCGCTGGAAGTTCAGCCCGAGGGCGAGGGCGAAGGAGCGGGCGAGCAGGGTCTTCCCGAGGCCGGGGAGGTCCTCGATGAGCAGGTGTCCGTCGGCGACCAGCCCGGTGAGGATCGTCTCGACCGCCTGGGGACGGCCGACGACGGCGGTTTGGACCGAGGAACGGATCTTCTCGGCGAGGGCCCGAGCGGCGGCCGCGCCCACCTCGACCATCGTACGTTCGCCACGCTTCGCGGTATAAAGTCAGGACGGGGGCGTTCGAGCCCGGTATTCCCCGGCCGTAACGATCCGTGTCACAGCAGGCGTCTGCCCTCTCTGCGGTCTGACCCCGGCCGGGGGTGTCGGACACCGGGGTTGTCCTCGTGTCATCCTCGGCGGACGACCCGTCCGCGTAGAGTCGAGAGGGACCCTTCGACGGCGTTCGGGCGCGACGCTTGGCCGCGCCAATTCTCCCAAGGGCCTCGGAAGCCTAAGAACCTATCCGAACGCCCAACCCCGTAGGTCGAGCGCGGCCTTCTTGGGAGCGAGGGGTACGGAGTGTGCCCGCCTCTCTTTAGCCACCTCGCGCACGGGAACCGCGTGCTCGGATTCTCGAGGCAAGCCACGCCGCCAGCCACCTTCCTCCCGATGCGCTGACGGCGGGGGAACTTGCCCGCGAGGAGCGGGGCGTGACCCCGTGGGTCTCGGAGAGCGTGCGCAAGGTCTCGAAGTCGTAGCGCTTGTCCGAGCGGTATTCGGATAGGCTCTACGCCGCCTCGCTCCTCGGCGCCGAGAGGCTCCACCTCAGCGCAACCGCCACGAGGAAGAGCGCCGCGACCAGGAGGCCCGCGGCGATCCCGACCTCGGGAACGCCGGGCGCGAGAAGGAGGGTGACCGACCAGCTCAACCCGAAGCTGAGCGCTGCGACCCCAAGGAGAGGAACGGCACGTCGGCCGCCGCCGGCCGGGCGCGCCGGATCGTCGGCGAGCCAGAGAAGGAAGGCGAGGGCCGCTACACCGCCAAAGAGCTCGGTCGAACGCTCCGGCGGGGCGGCGAACAAAAGGGCCCCGAGCGCCCCGAGCACCGGGAAAAGGGCACTCTCGGTCCGACCCCGCGAGGTGTGCCTCCAGCCCGCCGCCCCCACGACGGCCACGACCCCGATGACGGGCCCAAGGAGGAACGGTAGGCCGGTGAGGAGCCCGAGCACCGCCAGGGTCGCGGCGAGGAGCGCCGTGGTGAACGGCCCTCCACCGGCCGACGACGGCCGCGCGGGAGCCGCTTTCACGACACCCTCCGGCGCGTCGGCTGTCGAAGGAATCGCTCGAGGGCGGCGAGCGACCAGTAGTCGGTCCAGTCGATGACCGGACCGTACTCCCAGGAGCCGGCGACGCGCGAGCGACGCTCCGCGTTCTCGAGACGCCGGGCGAGAGCCTCCTCCACCGACGGCTCACTCCCCTCTTCCCTGGACCCGCGAAGACCCAAGGGCGACGGGCTCACCAGGATGGACGGAAAGCCGCCCCGACTCAGGTAGGGAAGCAGGTCGAAGCCCGGGTCGCCGGTCGCCTGGGAGATGACCAGCGTGGTGAGTCCGGGGCGAAAGTAGCGGCGCAGCTGGAAGGCGCAGCGCTCCGCCGGTCCGGCGACCTCCGAGCGGCGGCTTTCGAGTACGGCCTGCTTGACCCTGATCCGGTGTACCCGCCCCGTCGAGAGCGGGATCGCCTCGAGGAACTCGCCGAACCGGGCGTAGCCGACCCGGACCTTGGTACGAAGGAACGACTCGGCGATGCCGTAGAGGCCCGCTCGGGAGATGGCCAGGAGCCTCTCGTCCACGTCTCTCCCGAACCGGGTGGGGCGGACGTCCAGGAGGAGCAGGATGTCGCCGGTGCGGTCGAGCTGATAGTCGTTGGCCAGCAGCTGGCCGACCCGCGCGCTCGCCCTCCAGTTGATCCGGCGGGGAGGTTCGCCCGGGGCCGCCACGCGGACCCCGAAGAATTCGCCGCTCGTGCCGATCCGGTGGGAGCGGCTCTCCCCGGGGAGGTGCAGGGTGCGGTCGAGCCGCACCGAGCCGAGCCGGGTGAGCTCGGGGGGATACCGTTCGACGGCGAGCGTCGGCCTCGCTCCCGGGATCGGTCCCTCGGCGAGCCCGAGCGGGTCATGGCGCACGACCCGAGGAGGAGCGAGGACCGAGATCACCGGCTCGGCGAGGGTTTGGTCGACGGAGAAGAGGATCTCCTCCGGCGAGCGGACCACGCGGGTCGGTCCGCGGGGCGTCGCCCCCGGGACCGGGGGAACCACGACGTCGATCCCTTCGCCGCCCCGGGCGAAGGGCCCGCTCAGCCGCCCCCTGATCTCGAGCGAAGGGCCGAGCCCGCCGGCCTCCCAGGTGAGGTCGGTCGATCGCGTCCCGCCGCGGGAGCCCCACGTCGCGGCGAGGGCAACCGTCAGGAGGGGGATCGCGGCGAGGAGGGGCACCGGCGTGCGCAGCGCCACCCCCCCGACGACGAGGGCGCCGGCGAAGCCGATCAGAAGGACCGCGCGGGGACGCAGACGCGACGGGGCCGCCGCGGGAGGGGGCGCGCTCACGCGGGTCCCTCGATCTCGTCCAGCCGGCGCGTCACGAAGGAATGGAACTCCTTAGGGTCCATCTTCCGCAACGTCTCCATCTCCCTCTCGCTGCGCATGGAGAGGTTCGGTCGGCTCCCCATGCGGTCGATCTGGTCGAGGAGGCTGGCGATCTCCTCGCGTCCCATCCCTCGCTCGCGCAGCCAGGCGCGGACGTTCGTGATCTCGATGGCACGGAACGGCTCCGGTGAGCTCGGTGCTCCTGACGGACTGGCGGTGAGCACCAGCACGATGGCTGCCACGGCGACCGCGAACGCGGCCAGGGGAAGCGCCGCCGGCAGACTCTCCCGTTCGAGGACCGCGAGGAGCGCGGAGCCGGCGGCGAGCAGTCCTCCGAGGACCAGCTCGCGCACGGTCACGGGCTCGCGACCTCCCCGAGCAGGGCGGTCACGGCCTGACGCATCGCTCCCTGCGCCCGCGACGCCGTCGCCGTGTCGATCGGGTGCGTGGAGTAGCGGGCCTCCTCGAACAGCCGTGTCAGGACCTCCGCGGCGTCCGGCGGAACGCCGAGTGGGGTGAGGTGGAGCGCACGGATCTCCTCGGGGGTCTCAAAAGCGAGGGTCCCGGTCTTCGGGGAGAGCTCCCCGAGCAGCCTCAGGTAGAGACGGATGACCGCCTCGCGGGGCTCCTCGCCACGTTCGAGCGCCGCCGCCGCCTCTCCGAGCGCGTCCGCGACCCGCGTTCGCTGCCCGGCCGGTCCTCCTCCGTGGCCACGCCGGGAACGTCGGTCGACCATCCTTGAGAGGACCCCCGGAACCGTGAGCACCGCGACCACGACACAGAGTCCCGCGGCCAGCAGCCAGAGGAGATACGTTGGCGGTTGGAGACTGTAGGTGGCGCTCGTCCCGGCCGAGACGTTGGTGTGGTTGCCCGTGGTCGAGGTGGTGGTGTTGTTGGCCGCCGGGCCCGAACCCGAGCTCGAATAGCCCACCAGGCCCGGGCCCGGCTTTGCGTTCATGAGCAAGAAGATGAGCATGACCGCGACGAGGACCACCAAAAGGTTGCCGAGGAACGCGTAAACCCCGAAGGTTCCGCCGCCCTGCCGGACCCGGCTGAGGATCACCCCGGCGTAGCCGATCACCAGCGGCAGGAGGAACAGGATCCCCCAGACGTAGAGGGGGAGCTGGATGACGAGCTCGCCACCTGACGGGGGAGCGCGGGCGCCAGGGGCGTAGTTCGGCGCGCCGAGCAGGAGCACCCCCGCGGTGCCCATGAGCACGGCCACGAGGACGACAACGACCAGGAGCATGCCGGAACGGCCACTGCTCGCCATCGGCCCCGGGGAACCACGCTAGTGGCCCTCCCCCGATAACCCCTTGCGTTCGCCGCCCCGGTCGAGCGCGGGGGCCAGAGATTCGGTTCAGGCTCGCGAGGAGCTCCCCACAGCCGATGGACCGGCTCCCTCGCCTCGTGCCAAGAGGTAGAAGCTCCGACGCTCGTGCTCGACGGAGAGGACCACGAAATCCTCGACGACGTAGCCGAGGTCGAAGACCAGGCGGAAGGCGTCCCTCAGCGCGTGACGCCATCGACGGGCCGAGGAAGGCTCGTGCTGGCGGACCGACGTGATGTCGAACGGGATCTCGAGCTGGGCCGGGCCGCCGTCCGGCTCGACCACGGCCTGCGGGAGCCTGAGCCCGCTGTCCCCGGCCTCGGTCTCGACCAGCGCGCTGCGTCCCTGCCAGCTGCGCAACGCCTCCTCGGCGGGAGGAGCCGGCAGCGACAATCTTCGCTCGACCTCCGGGTCGGTGAGCTCCCAGCGAACGTGGAGCCGGTCGGTCTCGGGGTCGGCGGAGGGGTCCTCGGAGAGGCGACCGTAGTAGTTGGCAAGGTATCGGTCCGGCCGCGCGCCGAGCCGGTGGATCGCCAGGCGAGCCGCGCGGCGGGAAAGAGGGTCGAAGGCCCAGCGGATCTCGGAGAGGCCGAGGCCGAGCACCTCGTCGCGCTGGCACGACTTGAGCTGGACGCCGAGCCGATGCGCCTGGTACTCGGGCCGCACGACGGTGAGGTGGGAGTAGTGGTAGAGGGTGCTGCCGTCCCACCCGATCGAGGAGACGGCGACCCCGGCCAGGTAGATGTCCGCGAACGCCCCGAGGACGAGGCCGCCGTTGTCGCGGAACGTGCGCAGGAGGGGAGCCGGGACCGCGAGGGCCTGGTCCTCGCCGAGCGCCTGGCGCTCGACCTCCTCTGCGTTGCGGAACTCCTCGGGCTTCTCCAAACGACGCAGGCGGAATCCGCCCGCATGCAGCTTAGGCTGGCCGGCCACGACACCGCGACCCACCCCCGCTACTTAACCCACCGACCCCGAGGTCGGGAAGGGCGCGGCTACCGCCGCAGCCGCAGCTCGGCGAGACGGTCCTGGTAGCGGACCTCGTCCCGAGGCGTGAGGTCCCAGAGAAGGTCCTCGAGCTCGGGGATGTTGCGGAGGAATTCGGCCTTGCTCTTGGTGAGCATGAGGTGGTCGAAGCGGGTCCGAGCGTAGAAGTAGGCGCCAACCAAGTAGGCGCCGAGGATGACGATGATCGGCCCAAGGATGACGAAGAGGAGGTTGTAGTTCGCCTGCCCCGACTTCGCCGTGACGGAGTTGATGGCCGAGAACGGCTCGGAGCCGGACAGCGGGGTGAAAAAGCCGAGCGCCAGGACGGTGAGCAGCAGGCCGGCGGCGAGGATGATCTCCGAAAGGATCGCCCGTTGGGAGCGGATCGCGTGACGCAGCCGGCGCTCGAAAGGCTCGCGAGACTCCTCGGGAGGCATCGCGGGGTCGGACGCCCTCGACCTTATGATGGTAACCCCGGGGGGCCCCGGGGCCGCCCGGCCCGGGCTCAGCGACGCGGAGCTTCTTCCGCCTCCCGCGGAGACGGCGGCGGAGCGGTGCGTCCGTAGGCGGGCTCGGTCTCCCGCGAGGGGAGCGGCGCGGCCCCGGGCGGGGGAACCTCCTCGAGGAGCGGACGAAGGCGGCGGTAGACCAACGCGGCTCCGACCAGCGCGAGCGACCCTCCTGCGATTGCGCCTCCCAGCCCGGCGAGCGGGCCGAGGGCGAGCAGCAGGAAACCGACCGCCCCGAACAGGAGGCCGGAGAGCGGACGACCCCGGACGCGAGGAGCGGCCCCCGGCGGGGGAAGCGAGACGAGCGCTCCCGTCACCTCGAGGGCCATGACCGCGAGCGTCCCTAGCGCCGCTGGGGCAAGGCCGACCAGGCCGACGGGCGGGCTCCCGAGGTAGAGCGTCACCACCGTGAGGGCGAGGATCCCGCCTATCCCGGCGCGAAGTCCGAGCGCGTAGAACGGCCGGGAGGCTCCGGACCAGTAGTGAGTTCTCAGCGCAAGGCTCTGCGCCAGCTCGCCTCCCCCGACGAGCGCGAGGAGGAAACCGAGCCCTCCGATCAGAGCCCCGTTCGCCAGGGCCACGGCGAGGAGGAGGTAGGTGGCCGCGAGAGGAACTCCTACGAAGAGTCCGACCGTGTACGCCGCGAGCAGCTTACGCTCGTCGAAGAGCGTGACCGGGACCTGGGGGGTCGCAAACCTGCCGACCTCCCACCAGATGAACCCGCCGGAAAGCAGGACACCGACCCCTCCGCCGATCGCAAGGGAGACGGCGACCATGGCCTACGCGACCTTCCGGCCGACCGCAAGGAACCCGGTGTGGCCGAGCATCTCGAACGCAGGACGGGTCCCAAGCTCGCCGACATGAAGGGACCGCTCGAGGAGCTCGACGGCCCGGACCTCGTCGAACGCGAGCTCCCGGAGGCCCTTGACCGTGCGCTCGACCTGGTTGTAGGTGGGGGTGTAGGTCGCCACGTAGCCACCCCAAGCCAGCGCCTCGCGGGCCGATCCGAGAACGGTCCACGGCTCGGGAAGATCGAGAAGAACGCTCGACAGCCCCCCGGTCTCTAGGCCAGCCGCGACGACGTCCCGCTGGACGAAGCTCACCCGGTCAAGGAGGCCGGCCTTTCGGACGTTCGCTCGCGCGCTGTCCAAAAAGTCGGCCCGGCGATCGTAGGTGGTCACGTGTCCCTCGGGACCCACCGCGACCGCCAGGGCGATCGTGAGGGCGCCGCTGCCCGCGCCGGCCTCGGCGACCTTGCCTCCCGGAGCGACATTGGCGAGAAGCAAAAGGTGCGCCGCATCCTTCGGCAAGACGATCTGGGCGCCCCGTCGCAGCGCGCCCCATCGGTCTCCGAGCGAGGGGCGCAGCACGCGGTACGAGGCTCCGAGCCAGGTCGCCGTTCCCCCGGGCGGTTCCCCAACCACTTCGGAGAGGTCGAGGACCCCTTCCTCCCCGACCCGTTGAGGCCCTCTCCGAAGGGGCAGCAGAAGAGCCGGCACGCCGGGCCGCTTGAGCGCGACCGTCTCGCCCTCCGTGAGAGGTTCTTCGCTCACCGCGGCACCGACTCCGTCACGCCCTGGAGCGGGTTATAACCCGGTGCTGCCGGCCCGGCCCTGGCACGGAGCGGCCCCGGGGCGCCGGCACCCTTGGTCCTCGGCCGAAGGGCCCGCGGCCCGGGCGTTCCGTCGAACGGATCGGCCGCAGACGCGCGAGCTGGGAGGGAGGAGACCTCCGGAGCGGGCTCGCGGTGCCCGGGACAACGTTGCCGGTCGCCACTCCCTCGACGGAACGAAGACCCTGGGCGCGCTCCTCCGCCGGCGAACGAAGCCCTCGAGGAGTGCCCCGGCGTGCCCGAGCTGCGGGGCGGGCGAGCACGCTCCTCCGGGGGTCGACCATTCGCAGGAAGTGCGGAGCGGGTGCCGTAACCTAAATACGCGGCCTCGGTGGCGCGACCGCTGCAGCGGGCCGGACGGTTGCGGGCATAGTGTAGTCTGGTTATCACATAGGCTTGCCAAGCCTATAACCCGGGTTCAAATCCCGGTGCCCGCATCCGTCCCTTCCCTGATCCGAAGGCTGCGAAACGGTGCGGAACATCGGCACACCACGCCGCGAAAGCGGCGGAGGGGCGGAGGTAGGGGACATGCGCCCGCCGACGGGGCGAGGCTTACGTGCCCCGTGCGGGCGGCGCGAGGCCGCTACGCGGGCTTTTTGGGCTAGCACCCCATCCGAGCAGTGATGGGGCTACCTCGTCGGGTGCGCGTCCCGGGCGGCCGAACGTTCGAGTACGTGGCGCAGGGCCGTGGCCCCGCCACCCTCCTTGTCCACCCCGGGGGCCCCGGACTTACCTACCACTACCTTCGCGGCCTCCTCAAGCTTGCCAACTCCAATCTCAAGGTCGTCCTGTTCAACCCGAGGGGCGTGGGCCACAGCTGGGTCCCCCGCCGGAGCTCCGACTACACCATCGCCAACCAGGCCCAGGACATCGAGGCGATCCGCAAGGCGCTGCACATTCGGGAGCTTCACCTCCTCGGCTACTCCGCCGGGGGCTTCGCGGCGCTCGAGTACGCCCATCGCCACGAGAACCATCTCACCTCGCTCCTTCTCTGCTCCACGGCCGGCAGCGCCGAGGAGGTGCGCGCCGCGGACCGGCTCGTTCTTGGCGCCGCCTCGCCGCGGCAGCGCGCGCGCGTCAAGGAGCTCACCAAGAAGAGGGCGTTCGCCGACCCGGAGTACGCCGCGCTCTGCGAGACGATCGGTCGGCCGTTCCAGACACGGTTCCTCAAGGGGATCCCGCAGGACTGGAAGGCGACCAAGGTGAGCCCCGCGGTCTACCGATCGATGATGACTCGCTCGGGAGACGAGTTCGTGGTCGACGGGACGATCGCCCGATGGGACGGGCGCAAGTATTACTCGAAGATCGAGGTCCCCACGCTCGTCGTGGTCGGCCGCTACGACATGTTCTTCGAGGCGGCGGTCGAGGCGAACGAGCGGATCGAGCCCGCCCACCTCCGCGTGCTGCCGCGGTCGAGCCACATGCCGGTACTCGAGCAGCCCACGGAATTCTTGGGCACCATCCGCGAGTTCCTGACCGACGTGACGGGAGGCTGATCGACCCCCGAGCGTCGCCCACCAGCCGTATAGCGGGCCGCGCCCCTTCTCCGTCGGGAGACACATGGGGGCTTCGGGTTCCGAGGACGCGGCCTCCGCCGGTGGCGCCGAGTCGATCCGGCTACGCCTCACGCCGGAGGCACGCGACGAGCTGCGTCGCGCGCTCGCCGGCCGGCCCGAGGGCACCGGCGTGCGCCTCTGGGTCGAGCGCGGGGTCCATCCCCACCCGCAGATGATGGTCGACCGGCCGTCGGTCCGGGACCTCCCCGTCGACTCCGACGGGGTCCTTCTCCTGGTCGACGAGGCCTCCGTCCGCTTCCTGCGCGACGCCGAGATCCGCTACCGTACGGACGCGACCCCGCCGGGGTTCGAGATCGTGGGCCCGTTCCTTCCCACGCGCGCCCCCGCCGCCCCGCCCCCCTCGGCGGCACCGGCCGCCGCCGCCGCTCCCTCCGGCGGGAGCGGACCTCACGCCGAGTCGGAAGAACGGGTACGCCAGGCGCTCCGCAACATCTACGACCCCGAGATCCCGATGAACATCATCGACCTCGGCCTCATCTACGGCATGGACTGGGACGCCGAGGGGGACCTCACCATCCGCATGACGATGACGAGCCCTGGGTGCCCGGCCGTCGAGGAGCTCGTGCGCGAGGTCGAGACGAGCGCCCGGACCGCCTCGGGGGTGCCGAAGGTCCGTGTCGAGGTCGTCTGGGAGCCGCCGTGGGGACCCGAGCGGATGACCGACTTCGCTCGCCGGCAGTTCGGCTACGCCTAAGCGCCCCCGACGGGTCCGATCGATCGGTCAGGGAGTGCCCGCGGCCTCCGCCGCCGACGGGCTCGGCGCGGCCGGTCGCAGCGCGCCGGAGACCCGGCGGAACACCAGCGAGCCCGCGACGGTCGTCGTGAGGGAGACGAGGACGACGAGGACGAGGAACTCGCGGTCGACCAGTCCGGCGGCGAGACCGAGGGAGGCTACGACCAGCCCGATCTCCCCGCGAGGGATCATCCCGAGGGCCGTCGCGCGGGCCTGGCTCCGGTCCCCGAGCTTCTGGACGCAGAACGGGTAGACCCCGAGCAGCTTGCCCACGCTCGCCAGGAGAGCGAGCCCGAGAGCGGCGGCGACGAGGGGGAGATCGGCAAAGAAGCGTGCGTCGAACTGGGCCCCGACCACCACGAAGAACAGCGCGCCGAAGAAGAGCAAGAGGACCTCGGTGAGCTCGCGCGTGCGTTCGGCCACGAGGCTCTCGGCGACGGCCAGCCCCGCGATGAACGCCCCGACGACCGCGGCGAGCCCGAGGCCGGTAACGAGCGCCACGAGGACGAAGAGGAACAGGAACGGCATCGACGGGGCGGCCCGCAGCGACGGGATCCGGAGGAGACGCGGGATGACGAGGACCGCCGCGACGAGCAGGACGAGCCAGGCGACGATCGAGCCCAGGACGCTGCCGGTGATCGCCACCACGTCCTGCTGGCCGCCCAAGATCGTGAGGACCGTGGAGAGCAGGAGGAGGGCGACCACGTCGTCGAGCGCGGCGAGGTGGATGAGGAACTGACCCCCCGGGGTCTCCTCGACGTGTTCGGAGCGGCGTAGCGAGGCCACGACCGCCGAGCTGGTAGGAGCGATCGCCACGCCGAGGAGGAGCGCCTCCGGTAGCGGGAAGAACGCCACGCCGACCAGCACCGTGATGGCGAAGGGGATGAGGTCGCCCGCGATCGCCCCGAGGACCGCCGGCAGGCCCGCCGCCCTAAGGCCGCGGAACCCTCCGGAGAGGCCGGCGGCGAAGAGCAGGAGGACCACCGAGAGGTCCCCGAAGAGGGTGATGTAGCTCGCGTGGGGGCTGCTCGCGTCGAACAGGTCGATGCCGGCGGCCCGGTCGATCACCCCGCCGAAGGCAAAGCCGCTCAGGAGCATGCCGAGAAGCAGGTAGGCGACGATGGACGGAAGCCCGAGCCGCTCTCCGAAGGCACCTACGAGCTCGGCGAGGGCGAGGAAGATGAACACCTCGAGCAGCGCGTAGAGGGGAAGGAACGGGAGCGCTGCCATCGCGCGCCGTCAAGGAGAACGGGATAAAGAGCCCCTACCCTCCGAGGCGCTTTCGTTGGGTCCTCCGGCTCGAGAGGCCCGCGGAGCCTCCACGCCGCGCGAGGGGGGGACCGGGCCGTCGCCCGTCCACCGCCCTGAACGCGGCAAACGTAAAATACGCTAGCCCGGCTGGCGGGCTCCTTGACCGCGGCCGCGATCCTCGCGGCTCCCGGGAAGGATGGTGTAGGCGAGAGCTTGACCCCTCAATCCCGGGAGACGGAAGAGTACACGCGTTTTGAGAGGGCCCGTATCCTCGGGGCACGCGCCCTGCAGATCTCGCTCGGCGCCCCGATCCTCCTCGAGGTCCCCGCGGGACTTGTCGATCCGGTCGAAATCGCAGAGCGCGAGTTCGCCGCAGGCCGCATCCCCATCACCGTTCGGCGCGGTCGCGCCGAGTAGACCCCATCTCGCTAGACGCCCGCCTGGTCGAGGGCGGTGCGGCACGTGCAGCGGGGCGGAGAGGCGACCCGGGGAAGGAGCTCGGCGAGCAGGCGGTGCATGCGCTCGACATTGGAGCGCATCGTCTCGAGGATCTCCCGAGCGTCCACGGGCCGGTCGGCCCAGACGTCAAAATCGGTGACCATCGCGAGACAGGCGTAGCAGACGGCCCGCTCGCGCGCGAGGGTCACCTCGGGAACGAGGGTCATGCCGATGATGTCGGCGAAGGAGCGGAACCAGGACGACTCGGCCCGCGTGCTGAAACGCGGCCCCTCGACGCAGACGTAGTTCTTTTCCTGGACGAGCGGGATCCCGCAGCTCGCGGCGGCCTCCGCGGCGAGCCGCTGTAGGTCGGGGCAGAACGGATCGGCCAGGGAGACGTGGTAGACCTTCCCGCCGTCGTAGAACGTCGTCGGCCGCTGCTTGGTAAGATCGACGAACTGCGACGGCATCACGAAGGTCCCCGGGACGAGCTCCTCGCGGAGGGAGCCGACCGAGCTCACCGTGACGATCGCCTCGGCGCCGAGCGAGACCAGGGCGTCGACGTTCGCCCGGTAGTTGACCCGGTGCGGGGGGATCGTGTGGCCGGTGCCGTGGCGTGGGAGGAAGAGGGTGCGGAGACCTCCTACGCTCCCCTCCTCGATCGGGGCAGAGGGTGGCCCCCACGGCGTCGAGACCTTGTGCACGGCGCGGGGGCCGTCCTCGAAGAGACGGGCGACGCCCGACCCGCCGATGACCGCGACGGTCCTTCGGGGACCGGCGCTCACGGGCGGGCCCCCGCGGTCGGGACCCGCGCAAGGTACCGGGCCATGACCAGCTCGCCGCGGGTCCTCTCGAGCAGCGCGCGGGCGGCGTCCTGCTTGGGCTTGAGCTGGACGATCGCACGGGTCGTGTCGAACCGGAGGAGCGTCTCGGCAAGCTGCTCCATGAGGGCGAGGTAGCCCTCCGCGGTCGAGAGATCGTCGTGGGCCAGGCGGTCGAGCACGAGCCGGCGCACCTCGCCGACGACATCCCCGAGCCCGAGAAGGTAGGGTTCCGGCTCGACCCCGAGGTCGGAGGGGCCCGGCAGCGGGACCCGCTCCACGATCGCTCCGAGGAGGCTCGCCTCGACCGCCTCCTGCAGGGCGTCCAGGGCGAGCGGCTCGTCCCCCCGCCCCTCGCGCCGCAGGTAGTCGGAGAGCTCGCCGAGCAAGCCTCGCACCGAGACGAGCTCCTCGGGGACCCTCCGCTCGGCGTGCAGCCGGCTCATCGTCGCCTGGGCGAGACGTCGGAGACGACGCGCCTTCTGGTAGAGCTCCTCGCGGCGGAGCTCGCGCTGGCGCAGGTGCGCCTCGATCGCGACGGCGATCTCCTCGCCGAGAGCGGGGAAGGCCCCGGGCGACGGCTCAGCGGAAGAGCGTGAACCTTCGGTCATCTCCCTTGCCATCCAAAAGGCCGAGGCGGACGCCGACATCCAGCCAGCCGTGCGCGTAGCTGACGGCCGCGAGGGCCCGATCTCGGTCGCCGCCGGCGGCGAAGCTCTCCGCGTCGGCGAGATAGGCCTTCGCCATCCGGAGCAGGTCGTCCGAGGCGCCGCGAAGGAACGAGCGCTCGGGGGGACCCGGCGTCACGATCGCGAGCGCCTCGCGGGTGAGCTTAAGGTACTTCTCGAGCAGCGGCTCGCCCGGAGACTTCGCCATCAATAGCGTGCGATCGGCCCGGAGCTCCTCAGGCCTTCGGGACCTTCTCCCAGTCCTTGAGGAACCGCTCCAGGCCGAGGGTCGTGAGCGGATGCTGGACGAGCTTCTCCATCACCGCGTAGGGCATCGTCGCGATGTCGGCCCCGGCCTTGGCCGCCTCGAGGACGTGCACCGGGTGCCGCACGCTCGCCACGAGGACCTTGGTGGGGAAGCGGTAGTTGCGATAGATTCCGAGGATGTCACGGACGAGGTCCATCCCGTCCTGGCCCTGGTCGTCCAGACGCCCGATGAACGGGCTCACGTAGGCCGCCCCTACCTTGGCGGCGAGGAGCGCCTGGTTCGCGCTGAAGACCAGGGTCATGTTGACGCGGGTGCCCTCCTTGGCGAGGGTCTTGGTCGCCGCGAGCCCCGCAGGGGTCATCGGGACCTTCACGTAGATCGACGGGTGGAACTCGCGAAGGTGGCGGCCCTCGCGGAGCATCCCGTCCGTGTCCGTGGCCACGACCTCGGCAGAGACCGAGGGGATGCCCAGGGCGCAGATCTCCCGGAGCACGTCCTCGAACCGTCGCCCCTCCTTCGCCACCAGCGTGGGGTTGGTCGTCACTCCGTCGAGGATGCCGGCCTCCCACATCGACCTGATCTCCTTCACGCTCGCCGTATCGAGGAACAGCTCCATCGTCGCCCTCCCCTGACCCGTCGCCCCTACTGAACTTTCCCCCGCTGGCGGAGGAGCTCCCAGGCCTCCTCGAGCACCCTCTCGCGCGAGAGGCCGAAGTGGTCGAGCAGCGCCCACGGCTCCCCCGACTCCCCGAAGACGTCCGGCACGCCGACGCGGCGGACCGGTACCGGGTAGTTCTCCGCGGTGGTCGAGGCGACCAGCGCCCCGACGCCGGTCAAGACCGTGTGCTCCTCGAGGACGAGCAGCGCCCCCGTGTCGCGGGCCGCCCGCAGGATCGCCGCCTCGTCGAACGGTTTGACCGACGCGAGGTCGAGCACACGCACGGAGACGCCGACGCGGCCGAGCTCCTCGGCGACGTCAAGCGCGCGCGCGACCATCGCGCCGAGCGCCACGATCGTGAGATCGCTGCCGGCCCTGAGCTCCTGGGCGTGCCCGACGACCAGCGTGCCGTCCGTGACGACGGGGAGGTTCTCGCGGGTGAGGCGGACGTACGCCGGCCCCTCGATCCCCGCGACGGCGAACGTGGCGGCCCGCGTGCTCGGAGCGTCGGCGGGGACGATCACCGTCATCCCGGGGAGCCCGCGCATGAGCCCGATGTCCTCGAGGATCTGGTGGGTACCTCCGTCCGGTCCGACGAGGAGGCCGCCGTGGGTGGCGACGATCTTCACGTTGGCGCGGTTGTAGCAGATCGACTGGCGCACGGCGTTGTAGGCCTGTCCTGCGGCGAAGACCGCGAAGGTGCTCGCGAAGACGGTGCGCCCGGTCAGGGAGAGACCCGCCGCGATGGACATCATCGTCGGCTCCATGACCCCGACATTGAAGAACCGGGTCGGGAACTTCTGGCCGAAGAGCGCCGTGCGCGTCGAGCCGGAGAGGTCCGCGTCCAGGACGACCGTGTTCGCGTCCCGTTCGCCGAGCTCGACCAGCGCCTTCCCGTAGGCGTCGCGCAGGCTCTCGACCCTGGGCGGCTCCTTCACCGGGCCGGCACCCCCAGCTCTGCTCCGAGCTCGGCGAGCGCCTTCTCGGCCTCCGCACGGTTCGGTGCCTTGCCGTGCCAGGAGGACTTGTTCTCCATGAACGAGACCCCCTTTCCCTTCACGGTCCGGGCGACGATGGCGGTCGGGCGGTCGGTGGTCCGACGGGCCTCTTCTAGGGCGGCCAGGATCGCCGAAAAATCGTGCCCGTCGATGTCCAGCGTGTGGAAGCCGAACGCCCGGAACTTATCGGCGATCGGCTCGATCCCCATGATCTCCTCGGTCGACCCGTCCGTCTCGTAGAAGTTGCGATCGAGGAGGACGACCAGGTTCGAAAGGCGGAAGTGCGCTCCGGCCAGGAGGGCCTCCCAGGTCGGGCCGGCCTGGCACTCCCCGTCCCCGAGAACCGCGTAGATCCTGTGGGCTCGCCCGGCGAGGCGGGCGTCCAGGGCCATCCCGACGGCCATGCCCACCCCCTGGCCGAGGCAGCCGGTCGAGGCCTCGATGCACGGGAGCTTGTTGCGGTCGACGTGTCCCTGCAGGCGGCTTCCGAGCTGGCGCAGGCTCAGCAGCTCCTCGCGGGGAAGGAAGCCGCGCTCGGCGAGCGCGGCGTAGAGCGCGGGAGCCGCGTGGCCCTTGGAGAGGACCAAGCGGTCGCGTTCCGGCCAGTCCGGACGGGTCGGATCGAGCTTCATCTCGCGGAAGAGGAGCGCCGTCAACAGGTCGGTGACCGAGAGGCTCCCGCCGGGATGGCCGCTCCCCGCCGTGTAGATCATCCGTACCGCGTCCTGCCGTACCCGACGTGCCGTCGCCTGCAGGGCAAGAAGGTCCTCGGGCGACGGCCTCGGCATGATCTGCGGCGCGGCGAGGCGGGCCTCTCTATTTGACCGTTCGGGCAACGAAAGAGCGGGGCGCTCCTTCAGCGCGCCCGACGCCGCGCGGGCGGCTGCGCCGGCGCGGGAGGCGTCGCGGCCCTCGGGGTCGGGGAGGGGACGGCCCGGGACGTCCTGGCCCGCCGGCCCCCCGTCCCGAGGAGCGAGCGCAGCGTGGCGATGTCCTCGGCGTAGCGTGCGTAGTCCCGGTCGTCGAGGGGGGTTTCCAGGAACCCCGGCACCTTCGCCCAGCGTCGGTCGTTGACAAGGAAGCGGAAGATGTCGACCCCGATCTCCCCGCGTCCGATGTTCTCGTGACGATCAAGGTGTGAGCCGAGCGGGGCCTTGGCATCGTTGAGGTGGAACGCCTGCACCCGCTCCTGACCGATCGTCGACCGGATCGCGTCGACCAGGCGCCCGTAGCCTTCCTCGCTCCTGAAGTCGTAGCCGGCCGCGAAGAGGTGGCAGGTGTCCAGGCAGACCCCGACACGCTCCTTGGCGTCGACCGCGCCGAGGACCTCGTCGAGCTGCTCGAACGTCGAGCAGAGGGTCGTTCCCTGAGCGGCCGAGTTCTCGAGAAGCAGCCGGGGGCGGGCGGTCGCCGTCGCGTCGAGCGCTTCACGCAGGCTCTCGGCAATCGTCCTGAGGCCGTCGGGAGCGCCGGCACCGAGGTGGGCGCCGGGGTGAAAGATGAGCGCGTCGACCCCCAGGAGGTCGGCCCGGCCGATCTCGTCCAAGAAGGCGGCCTTCGAGCGCTTGAGCATATGTGGCTTCGGCGAGCCGAGGTTGAGGAGGTAGCCGTGGTGGACGGCGGTCGCCCGGAGCGCGTCCGAGCTCACCGCCGTCCGAAACGCCCTCGCCGCCTCGGCCGGGAGCGGCGGTCCCGCCCACATCTGCGGGCTCTTCGAGAAGATCTGGAGCGACTCGAGCGAGAGCCGACGGGCCTCCGCGACGGCGTTGGCCAGCCCGTCCGCGATCCCGAGGTGCGCCCCGAGATACATCGGCGTCTCGAACGACCCTGTGGGATTAACCTAGCGCCGAGGGACGACCACCCGCAGGGGGAGGCTGACAGCTTTCCGCGGTTCCCGTAGGCTCGCGCACTTCAGTACCGCGCGGAACGCCAGTGGGCTTAACTGCCGGGTTCGGAATGGGACCGGGTGTTTCCCCACCGCTTTGGCCGTCAGCC
>JAKAUN010000008.1 GCA_021817605.1 Thermoplasmata archaeon
GGAGGCTGACAGCTTTCCGCGGTTCCCGTAGGCTCGCGCACTTCAGTACCGCGCGGAACGCCAGTGGGCTTAACTGCCGGGTTCGGAATGGGACCGGGTGTTTCCCCACCGCTTTGGCCGTCAGCCGTGCGTCCCATCCGAGCCCGTGTATTTAACGTTCGCACGCGGCGCGTGGGATCGGCCGCGGAGCCACCGCCGGCAACCTTCATCTCGCTCGAACCCTCGCCTCGGCCTCGGCTGAGGACGGGGGCAGCGGGTTGGCAAGGGATCTTGGGGGTCCGGAAAAGGCTGCACCCGAGGTCCGCCTCCACCTCAACATCGACTTTGCGGCTCTCGCCTGGACCGGCACGATCGAGCTGCCCGTCGCCGCGCTGCCGGCGGACGGGCGCCTGGACGCGGACGGGCTCGAGATCGCTTCGGTCCGACGCGGGGCGACCCCGATCGCCTTCGAGCCCGCGGAGAACGGCGGCGCGATCGTGCTCCGCGGCGGGGAGGGAGACGACGGGCCGATCGTCGTCGCGTTCTCGGGGAAGGCCGAGACGAAGACCCTCTTCGGGCTCTACCGCTCGCGCTTTGGGCCGAGCCACCTCCTGACGACCCACTGCGAGCCGACCGGGGCGAGGAAGATCTTTCCCTGCGTCGACCGCCCCGACCGCAAGGTCCGCCTCCAGCTCACCGTCCGGACCGACCCCGACCTCGAGGTGGTCGCCAATGCCCCGGTTCGCTCCCGGGGACCCGTGGGCAACGCGGCCGAGTGGGTCTTCGAGCCCACCCCGCCGATGTCGACCTACCTGTTCTTCCTGGCCGTCGGCAAGTTCGCCGCCCTCCCCCCGGTCGGTGACCGGGTACGCGTGCGGGTGCTCTCGGCCCCCGGCCTCGAGGATTCGGGCCGGTGGGCCTCCGAGTTCGCGCCCCGGGTGCTGGCGGCATGCGAGGCGTACTACGGGATCCCCTACCCGCTCCCGAAGCTCGACCTCCTCGCGATCCCCGAGCACGCCTTCGGCGCGATGGAGAACTGGGGGGCGATCAGCTTCCAGGAGTCGAGGCTGCTCGTGAACGGCAGCAGCAGCACCTACGCCCGCCGCGACGTCGTCACGACGATCGCCCACGAGGTCGCCCACCAGTGGTTCGGCAACCTGGTCACGATGGTCTGGTGGGACGACATCTGGCTCAACGAGAGCTTCGCGTCCCTCATGGAGACGAAGATCACCGAGGCGATCGCGCCGGAGCTCGACCCGTGGACGGACTTCTTCCTTCGTACCGCCGGCACGGCGGATGCGCTAGGCGGCGACTCCCTCGCCGCGACGCATCCGGTCCGCTCGCGGGTCGAACAGCCCGAGGAGATCAGCCAGATCTTCGACGAGATCAGCTACGGGAAGGGCGCGAGCATCCTCGCGATGCTGGACGGCTTCCTCGGCCCGGAGAGGTTCCGCGCCGGGGTCACGCGCTACCTCGAGACGTTCCGCTACCGCAACGCCCGCACCGAGGACCTCTGGAACGCCCTGGAACAGGCCTCGGGCGAGCCGGTCGCCTCGATCGCGGGGCCGTGGACCGACCGATCGGGGTTCCCCGTCGTGACCGCGCGGCTCGGCGAGCGTGGGCTCGAGCTTCGCCAGCGGCGGTTCTCCTACCTCCCGGGCGCCGATGCACAGCCGTGGCCGATCCCGATGGTCCTGGATGTCGACGGCCGCAAGGAGCGGCTCCGCTTCGACACGCGCGAGCGGCTCGTCGCCGTCCCGCCCGGCGCGACCGTACACCTCAATCCCGGGGCCGTCGGCTTCTACCGGGTCCTTTACGAGGGCGTCCTATGGGATCGGCTGCTCCGCGCGTTGCCCGGCAGGCCGGCCCGGGACCGCTGGAGCGTCCTCCAGGATCTCGTGGCCTTCCTCGCGTCGGGGTCCGTCACCTGGCCCTCCCTGGTCGCCTGCGTCCAGGCGCTCCGGGCGACCGACGACCGCCTGGTCGCCGAGACGCTCTGCGACGAGCTCTCCAGCCTGGCGATCACCTTCCCCGACCTCCCGGAGGTCACAAGGACGGTGCGCGATCTCCTCGCCTACCAGACCGAGCGCGTCGGCCTCGCTCCCAAACCGGGCGAGCGCGCCGAGGCGAGCATCCTTCGCGACCGCGTCAGCTCGGCGCGCGTCGCCGTGGACCGTTCGTTCGCCGCGGAGCTCTCATCCCGGTTCGCCGAGTGGGACCGGCTCGACCCGAACCTCAGGACCGCCGTGGCGGTCGCCCGAGTCCGGGTGGGGGGAACGGAAGGCTATCGCGAGGTGCGGAGCGCTCTGGGCCGAGCGACGGTCTCCGTCGATGCCCTGCGGCTCGCGCGCGCTCTGGCCTGGAGCGAGGAGCCGTCCCTCGTCGAGGAGGCGCTCGAGCTCGCCGTCTCCGGCGGGATCAACCGCAGCCATGTCCTCTCGGTCGTCCTCCAGGCGGCGGCCAATCCGCGGGGCCGCGGGGTGAGCTGGGAGTGGCTCAAGCGGCGTACCCCGGTCCTCACCGAAATGTTCCGGGGGTCCGGTTACCTCCCCCAGCTCTACGAACGGGTCCTCCCTCTTGCCGGCCTTGGCCGGGAAGCCGAGGTCCGCGAGCACTTCCGGACGGAGACCTCCGCGGAGGGGGCTCGCGGCCTCGCCAAGGGCCTCGAATGGCTGGAGGTACGCGAGAAGCTCCGCGGCCGCCTCGCGCGATCGGCGGCCGGCTAGGCGCGCCGTCGGGGAGCCGGAGCCGGCGGCGAGCGGTCCGCAGCGGACCAGATGTACCAGGTCCCGCGGGCTTGGCTCAGGGTGGCCCCGTCGGCGCCGACCAGGCTTCCCTCGGCGAAGGCGATGTGGCGCCCCCGCCGCAGCACGCGGCCCCGCGCGCTCAGGGTGTCGCCCTCGCGCGCCGCACGGAGGAACTCGACGTAGAGCGAGGTGGTGGCGGTCGTCTCCTCGGCCGTCAGGAGGGAGACGACCGAGCCCCCCATCGCGGTGTCGAGGATCGTCGCGTAGACCCCCCCGTGGACGACGCCGTTGATGTTGAGATGGCGGTGCTCGACCCGGCCGGCGACGGTACAGAAGCCGCGGCCGCTCTTCTCGGGGATGACGCGGAAGCCGACCTCGTGATGAAAGCCTCCCCGACGCGCGGCCCGGTACAGGTCGGGAATCGGTCGGGTGGGTCGCGGCTCGGGCAGAGGCTTCCGCGGCGGCACGTCCCCCCCGAGAGGTCGGCGCGGATAAGTACTGGCCGCGGCCGTCGCGCCCCGATGCCCCGGGAACTGCGCGGCGTGGCGACCTACGACGCGCCGCCGAACATCGCTCTCGTCAAGTACTGGGGGGTCCGCGACGCCGAGCTCGTCCTCCCGTACAATTCGTCGCTTTCCGTCACGCTCGACCGGCTCAGGTCCCGCACCCGGGTGCGGTTCTCCCCGTCGCTCGAGGAGGACGAGGTCGTCCTCAACGGGGTGCGGGCTACCGGCGGGGCGCGCGCGGCGGTCCTTAGGATGCTTGAGCTGGTACGCGAGCTCGCCCGGGGCTCCGGGAGCGCCGAGGTGCGATCGGAGAACAACTTCCCCACCGCGAGCGGTCTCGCGTCGAGCGCCAGCGGCTTCGCGGCACTCGCCGCGGCAGCGAGCGCGGCCGCGGGGCTACGGCTCTCCGGCCGGGAGCTCTCCCGGCTCGCCCGTCGGGGCTCGGGGAGCGCCGCCCGCTCGATCTTCGGAGGGTTCGTCCGCTGGGAGGCCGGGCGCCGCCCGGACGGAAAGGACTCCTTCGCACGCACGCTCTTCGGGCCGGGACACTGGCCCGAGCTCCTCGACCTGGTCGTCCTGGTCGAGGGAGCACCGGTGAAGTCGGTCCGTTCGGCGGACGCCATGCAGGCGACCGTTCGCACGAGCCCGGAGTATGCTCGACGCCTTGCCGGGCTTCCCCGCCGCCTCGCACGGATCGAGCGCGCGATCGCCGCCCGGGATCCCGGCAAGCTCTTCCCCCTCGTCATGGAAGAGTGCGACAGCTTCCGCGAGGTCTGCGAGACGACCTTTCCGTCCCTCGACTACCTCACCCCGAGCTCGCGGGCGATCCTCGAGGAGGTCCGCGCCCTCAACCGCGCCGCGGGCCGGCCCGTCGCCGGCTACACCCACGACGCCGGGGCGCATGTCCACCTTTTCACCCTCGAGCGGGACGCGAAGAGCCTTCGGCGGCGGATCGCCGCAGTGGCGGGGGTGCGCTCGGTGCTCGTGGTCCGCCCCGGTCCGGGGACGCGGCGCGTGGACGGGCGGGCGCCCTCCGGAGCGGCACCGGAACGGCGCCGGCAACCGTAGGACAGCTGAGCCCCCGCCGGCGCGGTTCGCTCCGGTCCGGCGGAACCGCCTCCCGCCGAGGGAGGGCGCTTTCCGACTAGAGGACGTGGCGGTCGAAGCCCTCGGGCGGAAGCTCGAGGCCGACCGAGCGGACAAGCCCGCTCACTTCCTCGATGTAGCGCCGCCGGGCCTCCTCGTTGGTCCAGCGCTTGAGCCCGAACTCGATCGCCCGACGGCTGGTCTCCGACTGGGAGTGGCCGAACATGTCGAGCGCCCGAGGGTACCACTTGTTGACCGCGGCCTGGGCCTCCTCGGGCGAGCCGTAGTAGCGCTCCGCCTCCTGGACCATGCGGCGGAGGACGCTGCCCCCGAAGTTGAGGTGGAGCTGCTCCTCGCTCAGCATGAGGGGCATCGCCCGCGCGAGCGGGCCGTAGGAGCATTCCTGGAACGCCCGCAGCTGGTAGACGCCCACGCGGTCGACGAAGCAGGTGAAGGCGCCAACATCCGACCAGCGGTCGAACTTCATGTTGAACGCGTCGAGCTTGTGCTCCCCCTCGTGCTTGGTGAGGAGCTCGTCGATCCATCGCTGGCCCTCCTCGCCGAAGTCGCGCAGGATCCTGCACGCCTGGAGCCCGTGACGCGCCTCGTCGGCGACGATCCGCGCCTCGATCCAGCGGTCCTCCAGGGTCGGCGCCCGGTCGAGCCAGGGTCGGTGCTGCTGGACGGAGGCGAACTCGGTGTCCGCCTGCACGACCATGAGCTTCACGAGCAGCTTGCGCATCTCCGCGGGGACCTCCTCCGCGGTCTCGTACTTGCGTATCCCCGCGCTCGTCCCCCAGAGGACCTCGCGGACCGGCTCGACCGTCTTCCCGCCCGAGAGGGTCGAGGCAACCGGGGTGCCGGGAGGGGTCGCGTCAGGGCTCATCGGGGGACCGTCCTTCCTCCACCTAAGAGCCGTCAGTGCCCCTTAAAGGAGGGCTTACGCTTCTCGGCGAAGGCGGCGAGCCCCTCCTTCGCGTCGTCCGTGACGAAGAGCCGGTTCTGCAGCTCCCGCTCGAGGGCGAGGCCGGCCGTGAGCGGCATCTCGATCCCCTCGACGACGGAACGCTTGATGAGGCTTATCGCCCGGACCGGCCCCTGCGCCAGGTTCTCGGCGAAGCCCTGGACGTCGTGGGCGAAGGACTCCTTCGGGTAGACGTAATTGACCAGCCCGATCGAGAGCGCCTCCTCGGGAGTGAGCAACTTGCCCGTGATCATCATGTCGAGCGCACGCGAGGTGCCGACCAGGCGGGGCAGCCGCTGGGTCCCGCCGGTCCCGGGGAGGACGCCGAGAGTGACCTCGGGCAGCCCGATCCGCCCGGAATCCTTGGCCATCGCGCGGAGGTCGCAGGCGAGCGCGATCTCGAGCCCCCCGCCGACGCAGTGGCCGTTGATCGCCGCGAGTACGATCTTGGGCGTCGCCGCGAGCTTGTCGAGGGTCTCCTGGCAGTGCAGGCAGAACATCGCCTTGAAGTCCGGGGCGCTCGTCCGCAGCATGTCGATGTCGGCCCCGGCGCTGAAGAAGCCGGGAAGCTTGCTCGTGAGGACGATGACCCGTGCCTTCTCGTCGAAGCGGAACTCCTCGACCGCCTGGTCGAGCTCGTGCATCATGCCGAGGTCGTAGGTGTTCGCCTTCGGCTTGCCGATCTCGATGTAGCCGACGTTGTTTTCGATCCGCGTACCGATGTACTTTCCTTGCATGGCTGCCTCCGCCGGTTGGACCGTGGAGGCAGTCCAAAGGCAGAGACGGATAACGCCGCCGCCTCTCGTTGTCGGACACGCCGGCCGACTATCCGACGGGCCGTCCGGTCCCGAGGAGCTCGCGGACGGCCCCGGTGGGCTCGCCGATTACCACGCGTTCGGCGAGACCGACGAAGAGCCCGGTCTCCACCACGCCCGTGCGCGCCTTGAGCTCCCCATGCAGCCTCTCGGGGCTTGCGACCGGCGAGCTCGGACGGAGGTCGAGCAGTTCGTTGCCGTTGTCGGTGAGCAAGGGTCTTCCGTCCCGTCCCAGGCGCAGGGTCGGTCGAAGGCCCGCCTCGTGAAGCTCCCCCTCGAGGATCGGGCGGGCGAAGGGGACGACCTCGACCGGAATGGGCACCCGGGTGCCGAGCGCCGGGACGAGCTTGGAGGCATCGACCAGGATGACCAGTTGGCGGGAAAGCCGGGCGAGCAGCTTCTCCCGCAGGAGCGCGCCTCCCCCACCCTTGGTCAGGTCGAGGTTCGGGGCGACCTCGTCCGCCCCGTCCAGCATGAGGTCGAACCGGTCGCCTCGGCGGGGCTCGCGAACCAGGAGGCCGAGGGAGCGGGCGAGCTCTTCGGTGGCGCGTGAGCTCGCGACGCAGTCGAACGGCTCCTCCGGGTAGCGCGCTCGGAGGGCGCGCACGGCGTGCGCCGCGGTCGTTCCCGTCCCGAGAGCGAGGCGAAGTCCGGGACGAACGTAGCGCTCGACGGCGTGGCGCGCCGCGAGCTCCTTCGCCCGTTCGGAGGCCTCCGCCACGGCCCCCCTACCGCCCCCGGCTTTAGAGCGTCTCCCCCGCGCGGCCGACACGGATATCTCGCTCGGCCGCTCGTCCCACGCGATGCCCTCCTCCACCGGACCGGCCGGTCGGCCCGTGGTCGTCTCGGTCGGAGGGTCGATCCTGCTCACCGGGAAGGACGATCTCGGTTACCTGAGACAGCTCGCAGAGCTCCTGGGACGGGTGGGACGGGCCGGCCCGCTGGTCATCACCACCGGCGGAGGCCGGACGGCGCGGGAGTACATCGACCTCGGTCGGGGTCTCGGGCTCACGGATGTCGAGCTCGATGAGCTGGGGATCGATGTCACTCGCCTCCATGCGCGACTCCTTGCCGGCGCGCTGGGGCTTCCCACCCCGACGCATCCTCCGACGACCGTCCGTGAGGCGGTCGAGGCGCTCCGCCACGGCTCGCCGGTCGTTCTCGGCGGCACCGAACCTGGCCACACGACCGACGGGGTCGCGGCGCTGGTCGCGGCCCGGCTGAGGGCCGCGCGGCTCGTGAACGCGACCAGCGTGGACGGCATTTATGACAGCGACCCCCGCACGCACCCTGAGGCGCGGCGGATCGACCGCCAGAGCTGGCCCGAGTTCCTCCGCTTCGTCCGCTCGGCGGCCACGGGCGAGCCGGGGCAGACGTTCCTCTTCGACAGGCTCGGCGCCGAAACGCTCAGCCGGGCCTCCATCCCTCTCCGGGTCGTGGACGGGCGCAACCTCGTCAACTTCGAGCGGGCCTGCCTCGGCCAGCCGTTCGACGGAAGCGAGGTGGGAGGCTGACCCCCGGCGGAGAACGCCTGCGCGTCGTCCTGCTCGGTGCTCCCGGGGCAGGAAAGGGGACCCAGGCCGCCGACTTCGCGCGGCGTCTCGGAGTGCCGCACCTCTCCACCGGGGACCTGCTGCGGGCAGCGGTCGCGGCCGGGACGCCCCTCGGTGTCGAAGCGGACGGCTTCATGCGTCGCGGACAGCTCGTGCCCGACGCGCTTGTCCTTCGGATCCTTCGTGAGCGGCTTGAGAAGGCCGACGCGAGACGAGGGTTCCTCTTGGACGGGTATCCTCGGACCCTCGCCCAGGCCGAGGAGCTCGACCGTATCACGACCGTCGATCTCGTCGCCTGGTTCGAGGTCCCCTCGGAGGCGCTGGTCGCGCGGCTCGCCGGTCGGAGGCTCTGCCCGACGTGCCAGCGGGTCTACAACGTGACGACCAAGCCCCCGCACGAGGCGGGCCGGTGCGACGACGACCACTCCGTCCTCGTCCAGAGGCCGGACGACCGGCCCGAGGCCGTCGCCGAGCGGCTGAGGGTCTACGCACGGGACACGGCCCCCCTCCTCGAGCACTACCGGAGCCGAGGGCTGCTTCAGATGGTCGACGCCTCCGGCTCCCCCTCCGCCGTCGCGGAGAAGTTCGGCCAGCTGCTCGGGCGGGCGACGCGGGACTAGTCAGGCCCCCGGGCGGGCCCGTCCCGAAAGAACCCCACGGAGGGGCTGAGGGAGATTTTATAGGCCGTGCCCAGGTTGTCGCGGGTGTCCCGGCTTAGCTCAGTGGTAGAGCGGGGGACTGTAGGTGAGACTGCCGGCAACCCCGGCGGCCCCCGTGGACATCCTCAGGTCGCCTGTTCGAGTCAGGCAGCCGGGACTCCCTCGCCCCGTTCCGGGGAGGGCGCTCGAGGGAACGAGGGGGGATGCGGTTGTCGGGATTTGAACCCGAGTAGGTAGCTTGGGAAGCTACCGTCCTAACCACTAGACCACAACCGCGTCCGCGCGGGCATCGACGCCCCCCGGCTCATACGGTTTTGCTGCGAGCCCCTCAGAGGAGTAGCCCGACCGACTCGCCCGGTATCGTGGGAGCCCCGGCGAGCAGGTCGCTGTTGGAGACCGGACCCTCGGCGGCGCGGCTGACGAAGCCGGCCCGCTGCAAGAGGCGACGCGCGCGGAGAAGGTCGCTGGTCGCGATCGCGACCAGCGGCTGGTTGCCTTCGCGGGCCACGAGGATCGCCACGCTCTGGATGTTGACCTTCTCCCGCTCGAGCACCTCGAGCACGCGCAGGAAGCTCCCCGCCCGGTCCTCGAGACGGACCGCGAGCATCTCGCGCGCTTCCGTCTCGTAGCCACCCGCCGAGAGGAGGCTTATCGCCCGGTCCGGGTCGTTCACGATGAGACGGATCCGTCCCTTCCCCGACGAGGAGTCGGCGCTGATGGCGGAGAGGTTGATCCGCGCCTTGGCAAGCGTCCGGGCGACGCCCGCGAGGGCCCCGGGACGGTTCGGCAGCGTAAGGGAGATCTCGCGCAGGGTCATCGACCCCGGCTCAGGGGCTCGCGGTCTTTAGGTTCGACGCCGGCAGGCGCCGTCTCCGCGCATGTATTTATACCCGAACTCGACCTAAAGACGCTCGCTCGGGGTTCGGAGGGAGTTTCCGGGCGCGCGAATGGACGAACGACGCCGAGAAAGATTGCTCCGACGCACGCTCCGCGCGAGCCGTTTCCGCCGGAACCGGCGGGGGGTCGTCGCGGTCGTCGGCTCGATGCTCTCCCTCCTGGTCTTCTTCGCCCTCTTCGGGGTGTTCATCACCCAGTACGTTCCGCTCTGGATGTCCCAGAACGAGAACCAGTACTCCAACGACGCCCAGGCGTCGCTCGAGGAGCTCAAGCAGTACGTGGACGACCAGGCGATCTTCGGCATCCCGCACACCTACGCGGTGCCCTTCACGCTCAGCTCCCAGGGGATCCCGCTCTTCGCGCAACCGACGCAGGGATCTCTTTCCTATTTCTCGGGCGGGTGCTCTAAGGGCTTCGTACAGAACGGAAGCCCTGTCAGCCCGTCGGCATGCTCGTTCCAGAGTCTGTCGTACACCTCGGGCGTGTCGCCCCAGAACGTGACACTCTACGCCGCCACGGATTACTTGGAGATGCAACTCCCCAACCGTTACTACCCCTCCCAGAACCTCTTCTTCGAGGGAGATGCGGTCATCGTGTCGCAAGGCGGCAGCCATCAGTGGATGCTGGTCCCGCCACCGCTCAACATCTCCGTATCCCCTCCGACCGGCGCCCCTTCCAACGTCACCGTCACAAGCAGCCTCGTCTCCCTGCTCGGCTCTTCCGGCTCGTTCTCGGGCCAAGGTACCACTGACGTCTACAGCACCCTCCTATCCAACACGAACATCTCGTCCCTCCACCGCTTTGTCAGTGACAACGTATCGCTCAACTTCACCGTCACGTTCCGCGTGGGTACCCACAACCCCTGCGCGTGGTGGGCGTTCCTCAACGGCCTTGTGACCCCTGCGAGCGGGGTCACTGTGACACTCATACCGAACGTTCTCCCGGCTGCCACATCCTGCGGGAGCGCTACAGGGCCAACCACGCAGCTCATACTTGTCGTCCAGGGCGTGAGATTCGCCCAAGCCTACATCGGACAGACCCAGATCTCGGTCAATTCGGGGAGTTCGTAGCGATGGCGTCCACCACCATGAAGGTCCGCATCCCGCGAACTGGCCAGAACGCCTCCGGCGACGCCGCCGACCTCCCGGGCACGTTCATCACGGCGATACCCCCGACCGCGGGGCCTTCCGTCAAGGAGCTGGAGGTCCGGGCGGTCAACCCGCCGTACTCCTACGCGCGCGTCACCTACAACGAGGATACGAAGGAGTACCTCTACGACGTCATCGAGCCGCAGCTCTCCTCGCACGAGAAGCACTTGGTCGAGCACATCAAGGGGACGCTCACCAAGATCATCGGCTCCGACATCGTCAGCCTCTCCTCGGCCGACAAGCGCACCTACCTTCGTGGCGAGGCGGAGAACTACTTCCGCTCCCGAGGGATCACGCTGAGCCCGCTCTCCCTCGAGCGGATCATCTACTACGTCCTCCGCGACTTCGTCGGCTACGGCTCTATCGACTCACTCATCCTCGACCCCGATGTCGAGGACATCTCCTGCGACGGGGTCGGGGTCCCGATCTTCGTCTTCCACTCCAAGTTCGAATCGGTGAAGACGAGCGTCGTGTTCCAGGAGGAGGACTCCCTCAACTCGTTCATCGTCATGCTCGGCCAGCGGTGCGGCAAGGCGGTGAGCGTTTCCTCGCCCATCCTGGACGGGACGACCCCGGAGGGCCACCGCGTCCAGGCAACCTACTCGCGCGAGGTGACCACCCGCGGAGCGAGCTTCACCATCCGCCGCTTCAAGGAGCGGCCGTTCACCCCGGTAGACCTCGTCCAGATGGGGAGCGCGAGCGACGAGATGGTCGCCTACTTCTGGCTCGCGGCCGAGCAAGGGGAGTCGCTCATCATCTGCGGCGGGCCGGCGGCGGGCAAGACCAGCACGCTCAACGCCATTGCCCTGTTCATCCCGCCGACCTCGAAAATCGTCTCGATCGAGGACACGCGCGAGGTGAACCTCCCGCACGAGAACTGGATCCCCGGCGCGACGCGCAGCGGCTCCGGGGACCGCGGGTCCGACGGGAAGGCCGCCGGGGAGGTCGACATGTTCGACCTGGTACGCGCCGCGCTCCGGCAGCGTCCGAACTACATCATTGTCGGAGAGGTCCGGGGCAAGGAGACCTACACGATGTTCCAAGCGATGGCGACCGGCCACACGACCTATTCGACGATGCACGCCGACAGCGTGAAGTCGATGGTCAACCGCCTGGAGAACCCGCCGATCAACACGCCGCGCATCCTTCTCTCCGCGCTCAACAACGTCGTCATCCAGATCCAGACACGGACCGAGAAGGGGGTCGTCCGGCGGCTCAAGCAGGTGCTGGAGATCGTCGGGTTCGAGCCCGAGACGAACGAGCTCATCACCAACACCGTCTACGAGTGGGACCCGGCGAACGACTCGTTCGTGTTCAAGGGCCACTCCTTCCTCTTTGACAAGATCATGGAGCTGCGGAACTACACCGCCGAGGAGATGGACTCCGAGTTCAAGCGGCGGACCGAAGTGATCCGCTACCTGGTCGAGCACAAGATCAACGACTACCGCCAGCTCTGGCAGACGATCGCCCAGTACTACAAGGACCCGAACGAGGTCTTTGCCCGCGTCCACCTCCAAGGCGCGCCGGAGGGAGGGGCTTAGCCGTCGATGGCCGCGACCTCCAACCTGAGCGTGGGAAGCGCGCGTGCGGGCACGGCCCGCCCGGTCCGCCTCAAGCGGGGCGAGCAGCCGGCGCCGTCGACCATCTCCGGCTTCCAGCGGTGGGCCTGGCGGACCTTCGGGGCCCGCGCGGGCGCGCGCGCGCCGGACCCTGTCCTCGAGGAGAACCTCGTCAAGGCGCACATGCGCGTGCGCGCCGACGAGTACCTCGCCAGCGTCCTCGCGACCACCGTGGTGGTAGGCATCGCGACCGCCGTCGTCGGCGTGGGCCTCGGCATCTTCCTGCTGCTGAGGGGCATCGCGATCCTGGGAGTTCCGCTGTTCTTCCTCCCGGTCGTCGGAGTTCTCGGCACCTACTTCGGCATGCTGTCCACGCCGGGCTCCCGGGCAAAGGACCGGGGCCGCAAGATCGACCGGCGGATCGGCCCGTCGATGAGCTTCATCTCGGCGATGAGTTCGGCGGACGTCAACGTCGATCAGATCTTCAAGGAGCTCGGCCGCCAGAAGATCTACGGTGAGGTCGCCGAGGAGGCGGCCTGGATCACGCGGGACACCGAGCTTTTGGGTCTCGACATCCTCTCGGCGATCCGGGTCGGGGCCCAGAGGACCCCCTCCAAGAAGTTCCAGGACTTCCTTCAGGGCGTCGTCACCACCGCGACCAGCGGAGGGCTGCTCAAGCCGTACTTCCTGCTCAAGGCCGAGCAGTTCGAGCGCGAGCACAAGCTCGAGACCCAGCAGCGCGTGGAGACGATGGGGCTGCTCGCCGAGACGTTCGTGACGGTCGTCGTCGCCTTCCCGCTCTTCCTCGTGATCGTGATCGCCATCTTCGCGATCATCGGCGGTGGTGGCTCGTTCATGATCGATGTCCTCTGGGGGATCGTCGGCGGGATGATCCCGATCTCTCAGGTCGGGTTCATTTTCTTCATGTATTCGCTCGCACAGGAGATGGTGTAACGATGGCCGTCGCGGAGGCCCCGACCTCCATACGCCGCATGAAGGCGGTCGCCCCGGTGACCGCCACCCGCTCCGAGGGACTCGGCCGCGAGATGCTGCTCCTGCTGGTCGGAGGGGTCGTCGCCATGATGTTCTTCATCCTCGCGGCGCTCAACGCGGTCGGCGCAGTGAACATCCTTTTGCGGCCGGGCGAGAGCACCGGGGCCAACCCGGCGATCGACTTCGCCGTGATCGGCCTTCTCTGCCTGATCGCCCCCTACGGCTTCGCGATGACGGCCAAGCAGCGCCGCATCGCGAGGATCGAGGACCGGCTTCCCGACTTCCTGCGCGATGTTGCCGAGGCCGGCCGCTTCGGCATGACCTTGCCGGACGCCATCGTGGTCGCGAGCACAGGCCGCTACGGCCTCCTCACCGAGGAGATCAAGAAGATGGCGAGCCAGATCGAGTGGGGCGTGCCGGTCGCCACCGCGCTGCGCCTCTTCGGCGAGCGCGTGCCGACGCCGCTCACCCAGCGGGTCGTCTCGATCATCACGCGGGCGAACGAGGCGGGAGGCAACGTCGCCGACGTGCTCTCGATGGTCGCGCACGACACCCGTGAGGCCCAGCTCTCCGAGCAGTCGCGCCGGATCTCGATGCTCACCTACGTGACGGTCATCTACATCGCGTTCTTCGTCTTCCTCGTCACGATCTACATCATGGCGGCGATCTTCCTGCCGCAGATGATCACCGCAGGCCTCGGGGTCCAGCAATCCACGCTGGGTTCCGGCGGCGGGGTCGCTCTCCAGTTCGAATTCGTCCCGGTCCTCTTCCTCGCGTTCTTGGTCGCCGTCATCGTCCACGCGGTCGGGGACGGCATCATGGCCGGTGTCCTCTACAACGGACGGTTCGCCGAGGGCCTCCAGCACGCGACCGTCATGCTCGCGGTCGGCTGGCTGATGATGCGCTTCGTCGTCCCGATCCTGGTGGTCTGAAGGGAGGTTCACTCGATGGCAAGCGCAACACCGAAGCCCCGCGAGAGCGACGAGGAAGCGCTGCGGCCCCGCCCGCGGGGCACCTCCTTCTCACCGTGGCTGCGCATGGGCGCGGTCCTGCGCCGGGGTCTCGAGGACCCGCGGCCGGTCAAGCTCGCGCGCCTCGGAGTCTCCGGCCAGGGCTCGCAGACGGACATTACGCCCGTCCCTCCGCTCAACGATCCCGCGCTCAAGGAGCTCGACCTTGTGCCGATCGTCCCCGGCGTCTCCTACGTCCGCGTAACCTTCCACACCCAGCGCAACGAATACCTCTACGAGGTGATCGAGCCACCCCTTTCGCCGATCGAGAAGGACCTCGCCGAGCGCCTGCGCACGACCCTCGTCGCCGACTTCGAGCCTCTTCCCGAGCACGACCCCGAGACCAAGTCGAACGAGATGCGGCGAATGGTCGATGACAAGCTCAAGGAGTGGCAGGTCTTCCCGGGCCCGACCACCAAGGGCCGCATCCTCTACTACCTCGACCGCGACTTCATCGGTTACGGGATCGTCGAAGTCCCGATGACCGACGCCGAGGTCGAGGACATCTCGTGCGACGGGGTCGGCATCCCGCTCTACATCTACCACCGCAAGTTCGGCTCGATCCGCTCGAACCTCAAGTTCACGAGCGCCAAGGAGCTCGACGACTACGTCGTCTGGCTCGCCCAGCGCTCGGGCAAGCACATCTCGGTGGCGAACCCGATCCTGGACGCCACGGTCCCGGACGGCTCGCGCCTTCAGGCGACGCTGGGCACGCACGTGACCAAGCGGGGCAGCTCGTTCACGATCCGGCGGTTCCGTGACAACCCGTTCACGCCGGTCGACCTGCTCAAGTTCAAGACGATGAGCCCGGAGATGATGGCCTACCTCTGGATCGCCATCGAATCCGGCCAGTCGATGATGGTCTGCGGAGGCACGGCGAGCGGCAAGACCACGACGCTCAACGCGACGCTCCTGTTCATCCCGCCGCAGATGAAGATCGTCTCCATCGAGGACACGCGAGAGCTCAACCTCCCGCACGAGAACTGGGTCCCGTCGCTCACGCGCGCCGGCTTCGGCGCGAAGAACGTGGCGAGCGGGAAGGCCCCCGGGGAGATCGACATGTTCGACCTCCTCGCGGCGGCTCTCCGCCAGCGGCCCCAGTACCTGATGGTCGGAGAGGTCCGTGGCGCCGAGGCGTTCATCGTCTTCCAGGCGATGGCCACCGGCAAGACCTGCTACACGACCTTCCACGCGGAGAGCGTGAGCGCGATGGTCCACCGGATGGAGAACCCTCCGATCACGCTCCCCCGCTCGCTCGTCTCGGCGCTCAACCTTGTCCTCCTCCAGCGCCAGGTCAAGGTCGGAGGCAAGATGACCCGACGCGTCCAGTCGCTCACCGAGATCGTCGGACTCGACCCCGAGACCAACGAGCTCATCACCAACTCGGTCTACTCGTGGAACCCGGCGGACGACACGTTCCTGTTCTCGGGCCACTCCTACGTCTACGAGCGGGTCGCGCTGATGCGCAACTGGACGATGAAGGAGATGGAGAAGGAGGTCCGCAACCGCGTCGAGATGCTGGACGCGATGATGGCGCGGGACGCGCGCGCCACCCGACAGAAGCCCTACACCCACCGGGACGTGGGGCAGATGGTCGCCTACTACTACAAGGAGCCGGAGAAGGCTCTCGCCGAGGCGAGGGCCGAGCTCGCCCGGAACCGTTCCGCCGGGGGCTAGCGCGCCGGAGCGCGGCCGGCCCGCCCGCGGGGGGCGTTCCACGAGCGCAGGACCGTTCGCCCGCCTTCCGCTCCCCGGACGACGCTCGGTCGTCCTGTGGAACGAGGACGCCGTCGAGCGGATGGCCTCGCGGGTCCGCGAGGCGTCGGTCGTCGTCACGAGCCCGCCGTACAACCGCGGGGTCGCCTACCACCGCTACTCGGACCGACGGCCCCGGACGGAGTACCTTGCCTGGATCGGGAGGCTCGGCCAAGAGGTCCGGACGGTCCTCTCCGAGACGGGCTCCTTCTTCCTCAACGTCGGCGGCTCGCCGAAGGACCCGTGGCTCCCGTGGGATGTCGCCCGAGAGATCGGGCAGAGCTTCGTCCTGCAGAACGTGATCCACTGGGTGAAGTCGATCGCCATCGACCGGCGCTCCGTGGGCTCGGCCGTCGGCCTCGAGAGGGACCTGGCGCTCGGCCACTACAAGCCGCTGGTCTCCCGCCGCTACGTGCACAACGCCCACGAGTACGTCTTCCACTTCACCCACCGGGGGGACGTGCCGATCGACCGTCTCGCGCTCGGCGTGCCCTACCAGGACCGCTCCAACGTGGGCCGCTGGCGGCGCCCCGCCGCGGAGCTGAGGTGTCGGGGCAACACCTGGTTCCTGCCCTACCCCACGATCCAGTCCCGCGAGCGCGATCGGCCCCATCCGGCCTCGTTCCCCCCCGAGCTCGCCGAGTGGTGCCTCAAGCTCCACGGCCGTTCGCGGCTCGGCGTGGTGCTCGACCCGTTCGTGGGGATCGGAGCGAGCGCCCTCGCCGCGGTCCGCCTGGGAGCGGGGTTCGTCGGCTTCGACGTCGACGCGAGCTATCTCGCCGTTGCGGTCGAGCGGCTGAAAGCCGAGCTTGCCGGCGCGGGCCGCTCGGCCCCCAGGGACAGGGGAGGGCTCCTCCCCGGTGGTCCGGGCCGTCTGACACCCCTCTCGAACGGAGAGGGCCGGATCCCTCGCGACTAGCCCGTCTCGTCCTTGGGGGGCTCGGAGTCGCTCTCGGTCGAAGGGGCAGACCACGAGCGCATCGGGGTGCGTCGCACGCCGGCGGCGGCGGCGAAGGCGTTCTTGGTCCCTTCCTTCGCACGGTGGCCGGCCTCGACCACGGCGTCGCGGGCCACGCCGGCCGCTCGGGCCGTTCCGGAGCCGAGGGCGACCCCGGCGTCAGCGAGGCGGTGCGGGAGCCTTCGGATCTCCTCGTCCATCGCCCGCCCGACGCTCGCGAACTCGCTCTGGATGTCCGCGGCGAGGTCGCGCGCGTCCCGGGCCGCTGCGGTGCCGAACCGCTCGATCTTCCGGTCGAGGTCGGAGAATTCCATGGCGAAGTCGCGTCCGAGCCCCGACGCCGCCTTGCGCATCTCGGTAAGGTGGTGTCGGAACTGGGCCTCCTGGTCGCTGTCGCCCATCGTCGCCTCGCCCTCGGTACGCGGCGTTCGTCAGATAAGCCTTGATGGCCAGCGGAAGCCGCTATCCGCCCATCCGTCGGTCGCCCTTCCGGCGGCGGCCCCCGGCGACGGGACGGGGCGCGGCCGGCGGGCTCGGGGCGGCGGCGGGCCGACGTTCGACCTCCGAGCCGTGCGCCCAGCGGACCAGCAGCTCGACCCCAAGATGCCTCGGCTCGGTGACCACCATCTCGCCGCCCAGGGTGCGGGCGAGCTCGCGGGCGGCGACCTCGTACTCGGGGTGGTCGGACTTGAGCAGGATGATCGTCGAGCGGAGCAGGCCGACGGTGGCGAGCTCCCGGGCCCGCTCGAGGGCATGTTCCTGGGCGATGTCGAGCTGCCCGGAGCGCACGCTCCCGTCCTCGTCGGTGAATGCCTCGGGTAGGCCGTCGGTGATGAGGTAGAGCTCCTTGCGGCTCGCCCGAGAGGAGCGCAGGAGCAGGTGGACGGCCCGCAGCGCTTCGGCGGTGTTGGTGAACGCCCCGGCCTTGCACTCCCAGAGCTCGACCAGGTCAAGGGCGGCGACCGTGTTGTCAAAGGCGAGGACGTCCACGGTCGCGTCCGGGTAGCGGCGACGCACCGCGACGTAGAGCGCGAGGAGGGCCTTCTTCGCCGCGTCGAGCTTGCCGCTCTCCTCCATGCTCCCGGAGCGGTCGAACGCCAGGACGACGTGGACGCGCTCGGAGGTCACTTCGCGGAAGACGTAGCTGGTCGATTCCTCGATGTGCCGCGAGCCGGTAAGCCGTGCCTCGAGCAGCGAGCTCGGCACGTCGAGGTGGGCGATCTCCTCGAGACGGCGGAGCCGCGCCTTCTCGAAGACCCCCGTCGAGCCCCCGCCCCGGAGCGAGAGCCGGACGTCCCCGGGGAGCTGACGGCTGGTCTCCTCGAGGAGGAGCTTGGCGAACCGCTGCACGAGGCCGTAGGTAACGACCAGCTCGCCCGCCTTCTCGGCGACGAAGCCGCGCTCCTTGAGCTCGCGCTCGAACCGGCGTCGCTCGGCCTCACGGACCTTCTTGTCGGTGTCGCTCTCGGCCCGCCGACGGGCCTCCTCCTTCTCCGCCTCGAGCTGCCGACGCTGGGAGTCGGCGCTCCGGCGCTTCTCCTCGGCCTCGCGCTCGAGGTCGCGCTCGCGCGAGCGGATCGACGACTCGACCCGGCCGGAGAGCTCCTTGCGCTCGGACGGCGAGAGGCTGGCGATCGCCGTGCCGAGCTCCGAAGGTCCGATCGTCCGCCCTTCGGCCGACAGGAAGGCGAGCGGGATCCTGCGACCGGCGGCCGGCGGCGGCGTAGGGACCTTGCGTCGGCGGAAGAGCCCGGAGAGCCAGGCCGCGAACCGGCGGAGGGCGGCGAGGAGGCGGGCGAGGAGCCCGGGAGGCCTCGGCGGCCGGTTCCAGGACGCCTCGGGGATGAGCAGCGCGGAGGTCACGTCCTCGAGGAGCCCGCCGGAGGGCAGGGCGGACCAGTCGATCCCCCGCGCCTGCCTGAGCCTCTCCTCGAGCTCGGCGATCTGCCGTGCGATCTCCTCATCCGAACGGCGGGTGACGAGGTTGAGCTCCTCCGCCCGACGGTCGTACTCCTCGAGCGTGCGGGCAACCCCCCGCGCGGCACGACGGCGAAACTCCTCGCGCAGTCGGTCGAGCCGGGACTTGAGCTCCTGGTCGTCCTCCGAGCGCCGCCGAAGCAGTTCCCTTGCCCCCTCGACCCCCTGCTCGGCGAGGACGCGGACCAGCTCGGCGCGGTCCAGGGTGTCGAGGAGGTCCTCGGAGACGACGTCGTCGGGGTACTGGCTACAGTCCGGGAGAACCGCCCCGTCGCTAGAGGGGGGCATCATCCCGGTCCTCCTCCTTGCAGGAGAACAGCGAGAACTCCTCCAAGAGGCGGAAGACCCCGAGAGCGGCGTCCGTGGGGGCGACGGCGGCGTCGGGGCGCTCGCGCTCCCCGACGAAGCTCACGAAACCGCGAAACTTCGGGAAGAGGCCGGGCTCGGAGATGCGACCGGCCAGCGCCGCGTCGTCCTTGAGGCGGCGACCCTCGCTCACGAGGGCCTGGGCCTCGGGCGAGTTCTCCTTGAGGACGCTCGCGTAGTAGCGGCACCAGTAGACACCGGCGCTGCGCTTGAGCGCGGGTGCAACGTACTGGTCGACGAAGTCGATCACGCGCTTCTCGTTCTGCCGGAACGAGTCGCCGCTGCGGGCGCGGATGCGCCCGCGCATGGCGTGGAGAAGACCCGACCGCAGGTCCTGGCTCGAGGCGACCGTGCGTCCACCGAGCACGGCGATCGCGGCGGTCCGCTCGCCGACATCGAGCAGGGTGCGGTTCGAACCCACCTCGCCGACATCCGGGTTGTCCTCCCCGGCCCTCAGCCGCCAGGCCTCGATGACACGCACGCCGGCATCCCGTAGGATCTCCGGAACGAAGGCCTCGCTGCTGGGAACCCGCCCGAGCTCCACGATCTTGCGGTTGTCCGCATGACGGTCGTTGAAGCCGATGTGCAGGCTCGTAAGGCGGTCGGAGAGCGGGTCGTTGATGTTGTCGAGGTCGGAGAGGTTGGAGGTCGCCACCGCGACGAACTCTCCGGGGAAGCTCTCCCGGGACTTGGACGGGGTGACCGTCCCCTCCTGGAGGGCCTGCAGCAGGACGTTCTGGGTTCCGAGAGGCAGCTTGCCGATCTCGTCGACGAGCAGGAACCCCCGGTTCGCCTGGAGCAGCTTGCCCGGCTCGAGCACGAGCGGGCTCATCGGATCGCCGACCTCCTCGAGCTTGCGGAGGTTGATGTTGCCGGTCAGGTGGTCAGGGAAGACCTCGGAACTGCCCTGGATGCGGGCGAACCCGAACCCCTCGCGAAGACGGACGAAGACGGCTGGGACCTTCGAGGGATCGACGCTCTTCGGGTCAAAGCGCGCGAGGTCCGAGCCCGGGGCGAACCGCCGGCGGCAGATGGGACACGGCGGGAAGCGCTCGGCCACTTGCGGGTCGATCAGGGCGAGCGGATGGTCGAGGACCGGACACCCTTCAACGACCCAGACGTTCTTGGGGAAGAGCTCCCAGAGATCCTTGGCGAGGCTCGTCTTGCCCGAGCCGGACGGCCCGAAGAAGAGCACGTGGGCGCCCGAGACCAGGGCCGCCACGAGATCCTCGTAGACGGCTTCGGGAAGGATCGTTCGCCCGAAGAGCGCCCGGAAGGTCTCGGAACGGTCGAGACCTCGTGCCCGCAGCGCCTCGAGCGTCTTGAGGACCTGGTGGCGGAACCTCTCGGCGGGGGACTCCACGGGGACCCTGGCCGACTTGAGCTCGGCAGCGGTCGCGCGGGAGCCGAGCGCCGTGGTCTGGGGAGCGGAGAGCGCCACGGCGGCGCGCAACTGGGTGCGAGATATGTAGCTTTGCTAAGAGGGCCGACGCCCGGGGCGGGCGACGCCGCCGCGGAGCCGGGCGCGAGCCCTCCGCCGCACGGACAGGGGGCGTGCGGCGACAGCTCACGCCTCGTGTGGGTTGGCGAAGGTCTAAGTAGGCGACCCGGTTCGGCTGCCCCGCGCGATGGCCGAGAAGGAAGGGGGTGCGAAGAAGCCGGCGCTTTCCCGCACGGTCAAGGACAAGTGGCGGTCCAAGCACTGGTACCGCATCCGGGCCCCGGGCCTCTTCCAGCACAGCGAGCTCGGGGAGACGGCCGCGAACGAGCCCGAGCAGGTCATCGGTCGCAACGTCGAGCTCACTCTTCCCGAGATCGCCGGCTCCACGGACGCGGGAAAGGCCCACGTGAAGCTGCGCTTCCAGATCGAACGGATCGGCGGCGACGGCGTCGCCGAGGCTCGGTTCGTCGGGCATGACCTGACCTCCGACTACGTCCGCCGACTGGCCCGGCGCAAGCGCTCCAAGATCGACAGTTCGATCCTCGTCACGACCAAGGACGGGGTGCAGATCATCCTCAAGCCGGTGGCGGTGGGGGAGCAGCGGCTCCAGACACGCCTGCGGGCCGAGCTGCGCCACCGCATCGTCGAGATCCTGACCGAAGAGGCGAAGCTGCGGACCTCCCCGGAGTTCGTCAACGAGATGCTCCAGGGCGACCTTGCGAAGGTCCTCGCCCACGGCGTGAAGTCGCTCTATCCCCTCAAGAAGATCGAGATCCGCCGGTCGGTCGTCCTCGGGACGATCCCGGACGAGATCGCCGTCCCCTCCGCCGAGCCGGCTCCCGAAGGAACCCCTCCGGCAGAGGTCGTTGCCGCCGGGGACGATACCCCGGCGGAGTGAGCGGCGCGGGGCGGGAGGCGTTGCTTCTCCGCGTCGGAGTGGCTCAGCCTGGTAGAGCACGGGACTCATAGCGGGGCGTCTGCGACGTTCCGGGAGAGATCCTGGGGCCGGGGGTTCAAATCCCCCCTCCGACACCACCCAACTAGTTCATATCTCCAACATGCCTTCTCTCGAGGCGTGGGGGGGCCAAAGGAGGACTTCGCGGACGTCCACGGAGTCTCAGGCTACATCTCCAACCGTATCGCTGCTCTAGGCTCAGGCCAGCCGATCGGGGATGAACGGCTGCAACTAGGCGAGGCCGAGCGTTCTGAGGTCCTTCGGTTCATACGCGCCCGTCGGGGGGAGGTAGGCGAGCTCAGGACTCGTACCTACCTGGCATGGCTCCCGGTTGCCGCGGTTCGACTCGGGAAGGACTTCTTGGACCCGACAAGGGACACCCCGCAGTTGTTCAGGGAGGAGTTTTCCAGCTACGCCAGGTCGACCAAGGAGACCATCGCATCCTGTCTACAGAAGTTCTGGCGCTGGAGGTTCGATCAGGCTGGGGCTGAGGCTCCTTCTTGGCTCAAGATCAAGCTTGAGGCCTGGAAACCTACGAACGGTGCATCCGACATGCTGTCGCTTCCCGAAGTCGCCCAGATTGCCGAGGGCGCCCTCAACTTCAGAGATCGCGCGTGGATATGGACCCTCTTCAACTCGGGATGCCGGCCCGGCGAAATCTACAGACTCCGGGTTGGGGACGTGGTCCCGCACGACGAAGGCTACATCGAGCTCCACGTCCAGCGCGAGAAGGGGTCGGCGCCAGAGCCTGCGCCGGTCTACGAAGACGCCGTGCCTGCCCTCCATGCTTGGCTCAACGCGCACCCGACGAGGGACGATCCAACAGCGCCCCTGTGGGTCGAACTTGGAGGCAGGACTTCTGGGAAGCCAGCCACCTATCGAGCGATGTACAAGGCACTCGAAAGCGCTGCACGGCGGGCCGGAGTGGTCAAACCGGTGACTCCGTACGCCCTCCGCCGGTCTCGCCTAACGATGTTGGCGAAGGACCCCGCAATCTCGACCTCGATCCTAGAGCGGGTAGCGGGCTGGGTTCCCGGAAGCCGGGTAGCCCAGCACTACATTCACCTCAGCGGAAAGGACGTAGTCAACGCCCTGAATGCGAGGTATGGCATCCCGACTGACGGTGAGGCACAGCGCCAGAAGCCTCGGACACCAGTTCGATGCGGCCGGTGCAAGACCCCGAACCCGGCTGGCGCCGCTTACTGCACAACGTGCGGAGGCCCACTATCACTTCCTGCGGTCAAGGAGATCGAGTCAGCTAGGACAGCCGAACGTCAACTCGCCGAGCTACTCCGCCAGCCCCAAGCCATTGAGTTCCTGGCCGGACTCCTCGCGGAACTCCAGCGGTCAGTCAGCACCACCCCGAATCCGCCCGCCGGGCCTAGAGGTCGGCGGAGTCCTAACCCGCCAAAGGGAACGACCGGAGCAGGATAGAACCCCGACCGGAAATCCTGGTCAGGGGTCCCCCACATCGACACAGTGAGAGGGGTCCAAATCCGAGCGGGATTCGCAGACCCATACGATTGGACTCCAGTACTTGGCCATCTACCGTCTGAGCTGATGGCCTGATCTTCTCCGATGCCGGTGGAACCCGGCGTTGAAGAGGGAAATACCGCGGACAATTTGGTGTGTCGCCAACCGCCCTCGAGAAGGTGAGCGACCTCACCGTTGCCGAGGGTTTCGCGCAGGGCACGGAAGGGAGGTGGCCAGGTTCCTTCGCTTCCCCGGCCCGTCTCCGAAGTCCCAGCATGACGGGGAAGCCGCCACAGCGCCTCGGGCTGGCTTGGCCAAGAACTCCGCTGGGCCGATCGGTACAGGCGTGTTTCAGGGCACAGTCCGCGCGACCCTCGCGATGCGGTGGCCTTTGGCCTTGAGCTCAAGCTCGTAGAAGCTTCCGAAGGAGAGCCGAAGCACTTCGAAGCCTTTCTCGGCCAAGGCGGCGTAGATCCTTCCGAGCAGGTCAACGGCGATCTCGGGCTTGGAA
The DNA here is from genome assembly GCA_021817605.1 of Thermoplasmata archaeon. Classification (GTDB taxonomy): domain Archaea; phylum Thermoplasmatota; class Thermoplasmata; order Lutacidiplasmatales; family UBA184; genus Lutacidiplasma. The sequence continues at coordinate 23,353 of JAKAUN010000008.1, forward strand.
GGCTCGGCGAACAGGTGGGCGAACGGGTTGAGGACGATGGTTCGGACCTTCAACTGGCCCGCGATGGAGGCGATCTCGTTCGTGGCCTTCTCCACGACAGCGGCTTGGCGATCCTCGTCGCCCTTCTCCACGTGCACGAAGACCAGGAGCGCATTCTGGGCGCTCACCGGCCGTGGTTCCTCGACAACGCTCGAGCGGCCCCGCTCGGTGGGCTCGGCCTTGAGGTAGTCCACGTGCCAAGCAAGGAACCGCACAGGGAGCCTCCCACCCACTCGGGCGTCTCTCGGCAGGGGGTGGGACACCAGGAGACAAGACGTCAGCGGGGCCTGCAGCCGATGGCCCCTCGGCGACGAGGATGATCGGGGCCACACCCCACGTACGACCGGACCCCTTTCTCGGGGCACGAGTTTGGCGAGGGGAGATACCGCACGTTCACGACGTACCTGCGATCGGACCTGGCCACCACCTACTACGCACGGCTCCTACGCGTCCGCGTCCGTAAGAGGTAGGCACAAAGGCACGCCGGTCGTGCCGGGTCGAAGAGACGAGTGTCGTTGCCCACCCGGGTGAGCCCGACACGCAAGCTATGAAGGAGCGGGGGAACGAGGAGGACACATGAGGGAAGTCGCGCGGATCAAGCTCCCCCCGCATCGCTCCGAGGGCGACTTCGACCACGCTGCCGTGGACTCGGTCGGGGACCGCCTGTACGTGGCCCACCCGTCGAACGACGCGGTGGAGGTCGTCGATCTCTCGGCCCGCCGGCACAGCGCGACGTTGACGGGTCTCCGCGGGGTGGCCGGAGTGTGGGTCGACCCGAAGAGCCGCCTTCTGTTCACCTCGAACCGCGGAGAGGACACCGCCAGCATCTTTCGGCTGGAGGAGGGGGGAGCGCGGGAGGTGGCGCGGGTACCCACGGGGGCCCGGCCGAACGGAATGGCCTTCGACCCCGGGAGGTCCGTACTCCTGGTCGCGGGTGTCGGAGTTGCTGGCACCCCGTCGAGCCCGCCCACGCTCACGTTCGTGACCGCGCATGACGGACGACGGCTCGGCCAGGTCGTTGTCCCGGGAAGGACGCGCTGGGCGCTCTATCACCGTCCGTCGGATGCGTTCTACGTGAATGTGGCCGATCCTCCGCAGGTTCTCTCCGTCCCGGCCGGTACGCTGCCGGCCCTCGGAAGGGAACGGGCCATCCCCGCGCGTGGCCCGCACGGCCTCGAGCAGGACCCCGCCGGCCGCTTCCTCTACTGCGCCTGCGACGAGGGGGTACTGGTGAGCCTGGAGATCGCCACGGGAGCAACCCGTGTCGCGGGATCGCTCTCCGGCGCCCCGGACGTACTTTGGACCGACCCGGCAACCTCGCGGCTCTACTGCGCCGTCGGAGATCCCGGGACGGTCGACGTCTTCGACCTCGCTTCCCTTCGACCCGTCCAAAGCGTCCCGACCGCGGAGGGAGCACACACCCTGACCGTGGACCCCCGACGGAACGAGGTGCATGTCTTCCTGCCCGGCACCGAGGAGGACCTCGTGCTCGGAGAGCAGAGCCGGTAACCGGGGTGGCCGTCACGCCGCCTTGGTCGACCCTTCCTCCGGGCGAGTGGATGCCCCTGGAGGAGCATCTCCGACAAGCCCACCGTATTCGGAGGCGAGGCTACCGGGCCTGCCTTGGCACGCCGGAACCCCTCGCCCGGTGGTGTGACCGGTGCGACTCGGCGGAGCGGAGGGACGGACGCCTGCCGAGTCTATCACGGCCGCACGGTCGGGCCGGCGCCTGGGCCGTCTTCTCGCCCGGAACGACGGGGTCTTCGCCCTCGCGATGCCGGTCCTTTCGACTGGTTTCGCAGTTCCCACCAGCGCCGCTCTGAAGGCCGGGCGGCCGAACCAGCCACCGACTCCTAACTCGTGCAGTACCTCGTCAGCAGGAACGGTGCGTGCTTACCCTACGGCCTGGCGTTCTTCCTCATCGGCAGCTAGGGGTTCTCCCACCGGCGGACATTCCGATACGTTGTCGCCTCGAACCGGCGGGTGTCCCTTCGATACGAGCGGCGGACTCCTTGCGCGGCTGCCCCTTCAGGGCGGACGGAACGGTCTACGCCGGAAGGTCGCGGAATGCCAGGTGCAGCTGGTGCGCGAAGCGGTCCGAAGAGATGACCCCGACCTCGACACGGACCAGCTTGCCGTTGCGGAAGAACAGGAGCGAGGGAATGCTGCGCACCTTGAAGCGACGGACCAGCGACGGCTCGTGATCCGCGTGAAGCTTGCCGAACCCCACCCAAGGGCCATACTCCTGGGCGGCCGAGGCGAAGACCGGACCGAAGGCGCGGCACGGTCCGCACCAGGGAGCCCAGACATCCACAACGACGCGGGGATGGTCGGTGAGGAACCGCTCGAAGTTGAGGGTCGTCAACCGCTCCGGCGGCGGCACCTTTGGACGGGAGGCTCGCCCCGCAACGAGCTCTTCGTCCGCTGGTGCGGACGGCTCCTTCTTTCCGAGGATGTTGCCGAGCCAGCTCATGGATGCCTCCCCTCCCGCAGCTCCTAGGTCGGGCGGCTCGTATATGGTGTTGACGTGCACCGCATCCTACCCGCGCGCGGTTCGGTCAAGTGGAACGGCCGTTAGGAGACATCCCGCCCCGAAAGGCCCCCCGCGGCCCTGACGTCTTTGGAGCCGGGTCGTCCGCCCTCCCCGGGGTCCGCAGCCGCCGATGGCGGTCGGAGCGATCGTCCGTCATCGACCCCGAGCCGCTGAGCGCACCGCTCGGCACGCGAACGGCACCGCACGGCGCCCCGTCCCGACGGCGTCCTGGCGCGTGGGGCGGCTCTGTCACTCCCGCCGCGGTGTCCCGCCCGCCGCCCGTGCCATCGCCTCGATGAGGCGGGGGTTCAGGTTCGGTACGGGGGCGCGGGCGAACGGGATCCCGCGACGGCGGGCTGCCTCGGCGAGGTCGATGTCGAGGTCGTAGAGGATCTCGAGGTTGTCGGCGATGAACCCGTAGGGGAGAACGATCACGCCCCGCTCGGGCTCCGGCACGAGCGACTCGACCAGGGCCTCCACTGCGGGGCCCAACCAGGGCCCTTCCGAACGGCCGACGCTCTGGAAGGCCGAGATCCAACTCTGGAGCGACAGCTCGACGGCCACGGCCCTGCGGGTCTCGCCCAGGAGGCGGAGGTACGGCTCCCGCGGACCGAGCAGCCGCGTAGGGAGGCTGTGGGCGGTGAACACCACCAACGGGTCGCCCGCTCCCGCGGGAGCCAGCTGGCGGCGGGCCTGCTCGACCGCGTCGGCAAAGGCGCTCACCAGTCCGGGCTCGAGGTGCCAGCTGGTGACGAAACGCACCCGAGCGGGGTTCCCGAAAGAACGGACCAGGCGTCGGACCTCGCGGAAGTAGCGCCCGACCCCCCAGCCGGAATAGTACGGGGTCAGAGCGACGCAGGTGAGGTCACGTACCCCCTCCGCTCGGAGCTCCTTCAGGGCGCTCGCGAGCGACGGAACGCCGACCACGGCCCCGTAACGGCAGGGGACGTTCGCCCCGCGGGAGCGAAAGTGCTCCTCGAGCGCAGCCGCCTGCTTTCGCGAGATCGCGCCGAGGGGAGAGGCACCCCCAATCCGTTCGTAACGAAGCCGCATCTCCTCGAGGAGCTCCGGAGGGGTCGGTCGGTTGCCCCGCAGCCCTCGAACGAAGTCGTCGACCTCGGCGAGCGAGCCGGGGGCCCCGACGCCACAGAGTAGCACCCCCCGCGAGCCGTCGGCGGTCATCTGCCTCCTTGCCGCCGGACCGTCACGGATAGTTCTGGAGGAGCACGGCGAGGGCCAAGACGACCACCATGAGCCCGAGGTTCGCGTAGGCGACCTTGCGGCTGAACCGGCGCACCGCGGCGAGTTCCTCCGTCCGGCCTGCCCGCGCGAGGGCGACGATCTTCGGCCCGAAGTAGCGCCCGTGGACGTAGACGAGGACCACCAGGGCCAGGACCGCGACCGACTTTGCGGCGAGCAGCTGGCCCTCGGGAGTGGCAAGCACATCCCAGCCGGGGGGAAGGTACCAGCTCGCGTTGTAGATGCCCGTGGCGATGAGGACCAGGAGGAGCGGGGTGACGAACCGTCCGAACCGGCGAGCGACCTTCCCGATGAGCGCGGTGCGCTCCGACTCGTTGGCGATCGTCGCGCGGCTCACCGGCTCGAGTACAAGATAGATGAAGAACGAGCCTCCGACGAAGAGGACGGCGCTGAACAGGTGGATGCCGAGGACCAGGTTCCTGAGCCATAGCAGGTCGACCAGCGTCCTCACGCCCCCGGTCCCGGCCCGGAGAGCCGGGGGGGCGATGTCGCGCCGGACCCAGCGGTCCCGAGAAGCTGCGGGGCGAACGCGCAGGCGGGGTCGGAGCCGAAGAGGTCCTGCCCCACGGCATAGGCACGTCCGCGGCTACCTCCGCAGCAACCGCGGTACGGGCAGACGCCGCACGGCCCGTGAAACTCGCGGCGCCGTATCCTCGCAAGAGCCGGATGGTCTCGGTAGATCGTTGCGAGCGGGGTACTTTGAACGTTGCCGAGAGGGTACTCGGCGAAGCCTCCGGGAAAGACCGCCCCGTCGTAACGGACGAAGATCGTGCCGTCCCCGTCCAGGGGTCCGTGGGGACGCAACGTGCTCGGGCCGGTCGGAGCTCCCACGATCGCCTCGAGGTCGGAGGAGAGCTTGGCGTACCCCGCAGAAAGGCCTTCCGGCGGCCCTCGGCGGCGCTCGCGGAGGATCCGACGGACGAACGGCGCCTCGATCGGACGGACGGCGACACCGTGGCGGGAGGCATCGTAAAGGAATTGCGCGACCGCCTCGTACTCGGCAGGCACGAGGTCCTCGAGCGTCTCCGCGCGCCCGGTCCTGACGAGGAAGAAGACCTCCCAGGCAGAAAGCCCGAGATCCCGGACGAGGCCGAAGAGGCGGGGGAGCTCGGAGAGGTTGGAACGCAGGACCGCGGTGTTCATCTGCACCCGCAGACCGGCCGCGACCGCCTCGCGGAAGGCGCGGACGGTCGCGTCGAAGACCCCGGGCTGGCGACGGACCGCCTCGTGGGTCGCGGCCAACGCCCCGTCCAAGCTCAGGGAGATCGCCGAGACCTCCTCGCGGGCGAGCCGGCCGAGGACGGCCGGGGTGAGCGCGGCGGAGACAGCCGGGGAGACGGCCACCGGTAGGCCGCGGTCCCGCGCGGCTCGCACGAGCTCGAAGAGGTCCGGACGGGATAGGGGGTCGCCGCCGGTCAGGACCAGGACCGGCGGCGTGCCAAAGGCGGCGAGCCCCTCGATCCACCGCACGGCGGAGGAGGTGGAGAGCTCGCCGGGCAGCGCTTCGGTCTGGGCCCGAGCCCGGCAGTGCACGCAGGCGAGCGGACAGCGTCGCGTGACCTCGTAGAACACGAGGTGCGGGCGCGGGGGAGCTGCGGGAGCTCCGGCCCCGGACGCCGTCCCGTCCGCTCCCGGCGCGGAGTGTTCGGGCGGGGACTCGGGGGGATCCATGGGAGTGACCTGCGGTGGGGCCCCGTCAACGCGGGGGGGGCGTGACCGCACGCGGAAGCCCCCGACGCCCCTCGGTGAGGATCCAGCGCACAAGCCGCTCCCCTTCGTCAGGTTCCAGTCCGACCTCGATTGCCCGCGCACGGGCCCTCGTCACGACGCGCTGCTCCTGGACCGGATCGACCAAGGGGAGGCCTTCGAGGGCCTTGAACTCCCAGAGCTGCCGGACGAGGGCGCGGCGCTCCGCGTAGAGGGCGATCAACTCCTCGTCGACCTTCCTGAGGAGCTCCCGGTAGGCCGCGACCGACGTGGGTGGGGGGGCACGAGGGCGCATTCGGGAGCGACGAGCCGGTAGCGGGCAAAGGCGGCTTTACCTTACCGGTAAGGCCGTTGGGTTAGCCCACCCGTGCGCTCGGGGCGAATGCATGGAGCTCGTCCTCGCCTCCAATTTCGATCCGGCGCTCGTGGACCGAACCCGGGAGCTGCCCGTGACGTCGTACTTCGGAAGCTTCCCCCGGAGCCTCACCGGTGGGGGGCGGCCACCGTACATCCTCCCCGAGGTCGACGAGGAGAGGTTCCGTGCGCACGTGCGCGGCATCCACCAGGCGGGACGGAAGTTCTACGCCACGGTGAACACCTCCGACCTCGGGCTCAAGGAGTACGGCCCCGGCTATCTCGAGTCGTTCGACCGGGAGATCGGACGGCTGATCGAGCTCGGCGTGGACGGCTTCGTGGTCGCCGTGCCGCTCCTACTCCGGCGGATCCGACGTGCCTACCCCGACGTCGGGCTCACGGTCTCCTCCTTCGCGCGGATCCGGACCGTCGCCCAAGGAGAGTACTACCTCAAGATGGGAGCGGACACGGTCGTCTTCGAGGAGGCGAACCGCGACCTCAAGCTCCTCGCGGGGCTCGTGCGTGCCGGCGCTCGGGTCGAGGTGCTCGTCAACCAGACATGCATCCACGACTGCCCGTACCGCTTTCACCACCTCAACACGAGCTCTCTCGCCTCGCAGAACGGGACCCAGGGACCGTGGTTCGAGTTCCCGATCCTCCAGTGCGGCCTCGAGGTCGTGCGCGACCCGGCCAAGCTCGTCGCCGGGGTCTTCGTCCGTCCGGAGGATCTTCACGTCTACGAGGAGGCGGGGGTCGACCGATTCAAGGTCTCCGGGCGCAACCGGTCGACCGACTGGCTCGTCCGCAGCGCCTCGGCCTACGCCGCCCGACGCTGGGAGGGCAACCTGCTTGACATCCTGAGCTATGTCCAGAACCTCGGGCCCCGGAGCGCCCTCCGTCGCCTCGCCGAGGAGGGAAAGGATCCGTCGGTGGTCGGCCCGCTGGCCCAGGGGTTCGATGCGCTCGCCCACCTGGAGATCGACAATCGCGCGTTCCCTGACGGATTCTTCCGGAGGATCGCCGCCACGGATTGTGCCCGGACCTCCTGCGCGGCGTGCGGCTACTGCGCGGGGGTCGCACGACGCGTGGTGCGGATCAACGGCTCCCCGCTCAGCTCCTATCAGCCTCCCGACGCGCTACCCGACCCGTCCGACCTCCTCGAGCACTTCGGCTCGCAAGAGGCGTGAGCTGCTCCTCCAGGTTGCGCCGCGCACCCGGCGCGCCGGGGCCCGTCGGGAGGTCGAACGGACGTTGGACAAGTCTACAAATAGGGCCCGGGCGAGGGAAGGATAGGTGGGACCATGATGTCGGCCATCGCCCTCAAGGTAGCGGTCGCGGCGGGTGCCGTGGCCGCGGGGACGGCTGTCGTCACCACGGGTGTCGTACCCAACGGCCTCGAGGTGGCGCTCCAGCACGTGCCGGCGTGGACCCATGCCCACAGCGTCCTCGAGAGCCTCCAGCAGGCCTTCTCGGGGGGCAACCATCCGGGCAAGGGTCACGCAGGCCCGCCGCAGGGTACCTAGCGCCTGCGGCGAGGAGACCCCTCCGAGAACGGACGGGGTCGCGCCCAACCACTTCGGCCCTCCCTTTTTCGGCCCGGTAAGCGGGTGCGGGCGCACCGCGCTCTACGTCGGCCGAGGGAAGGGCGATCGTCCCGTGACGATCACTCGACCCAGGTCATCCGGCATTTTGGGCAGGTCTTTCCCTCGAGGGTCGTCCCGCAGACGAAGCATTCCGAGTAGTCCGGGCGCAGGTCGAGCGTGGGGGTCGGGGAGGCCCGCGGCTCCGGTAGCGGAGGAGGGGGTCCGGAGGGAAGCGACGAGCCCGGGGCCGCCGGCGGCGCCACCTTTGAGCCGGGGGACCTTCGTGCGCGCGGCGGCTGCGGCGACGCCGCGGCCGGCCCGCCCGTGCGGGCCGCCTCGGCTTCTGCCGCGCTCCCGCGCTTGCGCCGGAAGAGGGGCATCCCTTCTCGGGTGGTGCCTTCCTCCTCATTATCCCTCGCCCTCGCCTTGCCCTCCGCGAGCTCTTTTGGCAGCCCCGGCACTGCGCCGCACCATGACGGGCCCTCGGAGCCAGAGACTGCGCGAACTGGGCATCGAGCTTCCGGCACCACCGGAGCCGGTCGGAAGCTACCGCCCGGTCGTTCGGGTGGGCAGGCTGGCCTGGGTGGCCGGCCAGATCGCCCTGGAAGGGGGCCGGGTGGTCTCGCCCGGCGCGGTCGACCGGGAGGTCCCCGTCGCCGCGGCGCAGCAGGCGGCACGGCGCGCGACGCTCCAGGCCCTCAGCGCGCTCGCCAAGGAGCTCGGATCGATCGACGCGATACGGCGCATCGTGCGGCTCGGGGTCTTCGTCCAGAGCTCCCCGGGCTTCGATCGGCAGCACGAGGTCGCCAACGGGGCGAGCGAGCTCCTGGGGGAGCTCTTCGGGGAGGAAGGAAGGCCGACCCGCATCGCGGTGGGGGTGGCCGGCCTTCCGAAGAACGGCTCGGTCGAGGTCGAGCTTTTGGTCGAGGCGGACTAGCCGGGCCGTGGAGCCGAGCCGCTGGTCCTCCGTCTACCGCGACGGCCGCGACCTCTTCACGGTGAACGCCGAGCCGGGCGTTCGCGTCCGTGGCGAGGAGCTGAGGGTCGTAGGCGGGAAGGAGTATCGCCTCTGGGACCCGTTCCGCTCGAAGCTCGCCGCCTTCCTCGCCAACGGGGCTCCCTCCGATCTCCTTACCGCGCCGCGCGCGGCCCTCTACCTCGGCGCGGCGCACGGGACCACGGCGAGCTACCTGTCGGACCTCTGGCCCTCGACCGAGATCTACGCCGTCGAAAAGAGCCCGATTGCTTTCGTGCCGCTCCTCGCGCTCTCCCGCCGTCGGGCGAACCTCCTTCCGCTCCTCGCGGACGCTCAGCTGCCCGAGCGCTACCGCGCGGAGGTGGGGGAGGTTGACTTTCTCTACCAGGATGTCGCGCAACGCGACCAGGCCGGGATCTTCCGGGAGAACGCCGACGCCTGCCTCGCTCCCGGAGGGCGGGGGGTACTGATGCTCAAGATACGGTCGGTCACGCAGCGTCGAGCGGTACCGGTCGTCATCCGGGAGGCACGACGCACCCTCGAGGCCGCGGGCTTCTCGGTCGCCGCCGAGGTCGCTCTCGCCCCGTTCTCCCGCGACCACGCGGCGCTCGCCGTCCGTCGCGACTAGCGGCGCCGTTCATCGCCCGCCGGGCGCTGTAAGGCGAACTACCTGCCGCCGCGTCCCCCGAGCCCGGGGTGGTCGGTTGAGCGCAGGGAGCTACGTCATGGGCGCGTCTCGGAAGGAAGTTTCGATCCTGATGTCCTCGGGGGCCGGGGCTCCCACCGCCCCGCTCGGGCTTCGAAGCGGCTCGGCCGCGCAGGCGATCGTTCCCTTCGCTCCCGACGCGCTCCCCTGGCCCTTCGCTCGCGGGCCCCTCGTGCGGTGCGCCGACCCGTGCACAGGTCGGTCGGCACCGCCTGCCACGCCGCCCGGTCCCGCCGCGGTGCGGGCGGAGGGCTAGGAATGCCCGACCCACGGCCCGTAGAGGAGCCGCGTCTCTGGCGGCGCGTCCGGCTGCCGCGCGGGACGCGGGACCCCGTCGCAGTCCTCCGGAGGATCATCGAACCGTCGGACGGCGTAGAGCGCTCCGTGGTCGAGATGCTCGCCGAAGAGGAGGGCGTCGGCCGAGCGCTCGTCGCGGCGACCCTCGATCGCCTGCGTCGTGACGGAAGCCTCCGCGCCGAGCGGGGCCCGGACGGGGAGGAGGTGCTCGCATGGGCGTAGCCGACGGCCTCTCCCGAACTCGAGCGACGCGGAACCCCCTTGCGGGGCCCGTGGCCCTCCTGCTCGGCGTCGTCCTCGTCAGCGCGGGGCTCGGCGTCACGTCGGCGAGCCCCTTGGCCGCGGGGGGCAACGGGGCGCCGGCCAGCTCTTCGTCGGGCCCCGTCGCGAACTTCACGGCCGCGATCAACCGCCTGGTCGAGCTGGTAGGGGTCTCGGGGGCCGGGATCCTCGCCCTCGTCTGGGCCCGGGTGGCGCTCAGCTGGTTCTCCAACGACGTCACGAAGAAGGTCCAGGCAAAGGACCGGGCGCGTGACGCGCTGGTGGGGACGCTCCTGTTCGTCGCCGCGGTGAGCGGGCTCGTCTGGGCGCTCGCCCACTGGGTCATCACCGGCGCCTGAACGGGGAGGCACGATGAACGCCACCGGCCTCGCCAGCCTGGTCCAGGCGATCCTCTTCCTCCTCTTCACCGATCTCACGGCGCTCGTCGCCGCGGTGATCGGGCCGACGTACGACAACCTGCTGGTCCCCGAGCTCTCTCCGGGGGCGCTCTTTCCGCCGCTCTACGGGCACCCCGGCGCCTCTCCCGACTTCCTCCTGCCCGCCGCCCACTTCTCCGCGTTCCTCATCGCCGGTGTGGTCGACCCGCTTGTCGCCGTCGTCGCGCTCGGGGTCGCGTTCCTCTACCTCGCCCGGGCGACCCTCCCACGGTGGGCGGCCCGCTTCGATGGGCTGCTCCCTCGCCTCGTCCTGGCGGTGGTGGCCGCGAACTTCACCGTCCCGATCGCGGGGGTCCTCCTCGACTTTTCCGGCGCGCTCTACCCGCTTGTCGCGGGGTGGGACGGCGGAGCCTGGCAGCACTGGGTGAACCTGGGAGGCTACGCCGAGCTCCGCCTCTCCTGGGACAACGGAGCCGTGGCGTTCGTGTTGTCGCTCGCCGAGTTCGCCGCGGTCTTCGGGCTCGTGCTTGCGATCGGCATCCGCGACGCGCTGCTCGGCGTCCTGTTGGTCGTCCTTCCCGTCCTCACCCTGCTCTGGCCGTTCCGGCCGCTCTCCGCCCTCCCGCGTCGGGCGTGGTTCTTGTTCGGCGAGCTGGCGTTCCTCCCGTGCGTTCTCGTCGTTCCCCTCGAGCTCGCCGTGGGGAGCCGCTCTGCCGTGCTCCTGGTGGGCTTCCTGGGCGCCGCGCTGGCCTCCCCGTTCCTCCTCTCGACCGCGGGCGTCCACCTGGCTGCGCTCGGATTCCCGACCGGGGCGGGCACCGTTCAAGCCGGCGCGCAGCGGGGCCTGGCCGTCGCTCCGGCTGCGGCTACGGCGGCCGTCATGCCGGTCGGCGCTTCGGTGCGGGGGGCCGGCGCGTTAGGCAGCGCCGCGCACGGGGCCCTGCGGACGGCCGGCACGGCGTCCGCGCCCCTGGCGGCGCCTCTCGCGGTCCGCGAGCTCCTCGGACACGCCGCGCTCGGCCTCGCCCGGCACTGGGGCCGCCAGTCCGCGACTCAGCCTCCGCGGATGCCGCCGATGCGTCCCGGGGGGAGCGAATGAGATGGAGGAGCCATCCGCCGTTCCTCCGCGTGCCGCCGTTCCCTCCCGCCTCCACCGTCGGCTCAGGCTGGGGCCGTTCCCCTCGGGCCGGGACGCGCTCAAGTTCCTCGCCTACGCGGCGGTCGCGGCGATCCTTGCTCCGACCACCGCTCCCCTCCTCGGGGCCCCGATCGTCCTCGTCGGCCTCCTCGTGGCGGTCTACAAGCCCGGCGGCGAAGCGCTGGACGAGCGGGCCGCTGTCCTGCTCCGCTACGCGTTGCGTCGCCGGGGGGAGCCGGTCCCGATGAGCGCGCGCGTTCCGCGCGGCGGCCTGCGCGGGTCGATTGTCCCGTTGGGCGACGGGCGCTCCGCCGCAATCGTGCGGACCGCCGGCGTGCCGCTCGCCTACCTCCCACCGGCCGAGCTCGCGCGTCGGTTCGAGCTCTTCCGCCAGCTGTTGCGGTCGATCGAAGGGGATCTCTTCCTCCTCGTGACCTCCACGCCGATCTTCCCCGACCCGATCGTCCCGGACCGCCTGGCCCGGGGGAGCCACGACGCGTCAGCGAGGGGCGGCTACCGCGAGCTCGTGACGCTCCTGGCCCGCCGACGGGCCGTGCGTCGGGTCTACCTCGGACTCGCTTCCACGGCGTCGGGCGAGGAGACGATCCCGCGCCTCGAGGCGGCGATGGGGGCGCTGCTCGACTCGCTCGCGGCTCTCGGGATCGGCGCGGAGCGCCTGCGCGACCGGCCCCTCGCCGACGCGGCCACTCGCCTCGGCCTGGGCGGAGGGCCCCACGGATCATGAGCGGCACGTCGTGGGTCGGGGACCGCCTGGGCTTCGAGGCGTTCGGTACCTCGGTGGGCCTCGCGGTCCTCCTGGGTGCTCTGTCGGTCGCCGTCCCGGGCCTCGTGGCGGTGACCGGCACCCTCGCTGCCCTTGCGGTGGCAGGCTGGGCTACGCTTCCGCGGAGGCTGGGACCGACCCCGTGGGCGAGAAGGGGCGCGGTGAGCCTCGTGGGGTGCGCGCTGCTCCTCGGGGCGGCCGCCTACCTGCTCCCTCCGGTGTTCCTCGTCCCGTATCGGGGTCTCGCGATCGCCCTCGGGCTCGTTCCCCTATGGCTTCTCGAACGTCGCGGACGCCCCCGCCGATCCGCACGAGGCGTGCCCGCATGAGCTCCGAGACCCCGCGCCGGTCGGCCGAAGGACCGAGCTGGCTCCGCGTCGGGCGGCGGTTCCTCGCTCCGCTGCTCCTGCGCCGGTTCCCGCCCGAGGTCGCTTTCGGGTTCCTCGGACAGGTGATCCCGCCGGGGTCGGCGGTCGAGATGGCTCTCCAGGCGCGACGGGTCCCGGGGGAGCGGGCGCTCGCGCTCATCGAGGGGGCGCGCGCCGTCGCGGAGACCGAGCTGCTCGCCGGCGCGGGAGGGAGCGACCGGCCCCGCCTCGAGGTCGAGCGCGACGAGGCCTACGAGCTCGGACGCTCGGTCGCAGGCCGGTCGCAGGAGCTCTGGACCGTGGGGCTGAGGCTGGTCGCCCACGGCCCGTCACGCCCCAGCGCCGAGGCGGAGCGGCTCAGGCTCTCCGAGCGGCTCGCGGCCTTCGGCTTCGCGAGCCGGGTTCCCCGCTACGAGGTCGTCCGGGCTCTCCGCTGCGGGCTTGACGAGTCGCCCGAGAGCCGGCCCACCGGCTACGTCCAGACGCTCACGACGGACGGACTGGCCGCGCTCTTCCCGTTCTCGGACGAGTCGGTCCTCGACCCCCGGGGGGTCCTGGTCGGCCTCGCCCTCTCGGACGCGAGCCCGGTGTTCCTCGACCGCTGGAGCCACGCAAGCCACTCTTGGGGCCTGTTCGGGACGACGGGCTCGGGCAAGTCGTTCGCCAGCGCCCTCACCGTCCTGAGAAGCCGCTGGATGCGCCCCGATCTCGAGGTCGTGGTGCTCGACCCTCTCGGCGAGTACGGTCCGTTCGTCAAAGCGATCGGAGGCGAGGTCGTCCGCCTCGCCGACGGCGGGGCACGGACCCTCAATCCGCTCGATCCCGCCACTACCGGCGGCGACCGACGGGAAAAGGCCGGACGGGTGGCGGCGATCGTCCGCGCGCTCTTCCCGAGCCTGAGCGACGAGGAGGGCGCCGTCCTCGACACGACCGTGAGCCGCCTCTACGCCGCGGAGGGAGTGCCGACCTTCGCGCAGCTCTCCCGGGAGGTCGGCGCCAGCGGCGGCAGCGAGCGGCTGCTGCGCCTCCTCGAGGTCTTCCTGAGCGGCTCGCTCCGCTTCGTCGACGGGCCGACGACCCTTGACCCTGAGGTCCGGACCGTCGGCTTCGATTTCTCGGGGATCCCGGACGAGCAGCTTCCGTTCCACCTCGCCTACGTCCTCGACTGGACCTACGGCCGCCTTCGCAGCCGACCGGGTCCCAAGCTCGTCCTCGTGGACGAGGCCCACCTGCTCGTCCGGGAGGAGAGCACGGCCGAGTTCCTCGACCGGCTGGTCCGGCACATGCGTCACTTCGCTGCGGGAGTGCTCCTGTTGAGCCAGGGGCCGGAGGATTTCCTCACCCGTCCGAGCGGGCGGGCCCTGCTGCGGAACCTCCATGCGACGGCCTTCCTCCGCCTCAACGAGGTCTCCGAGGCGACCGGCGCGTTCTTTGGACTTGGGAAGGCAGAGCGGGAGTGGCTCCCGAAGGCGAGGATGCCCCGAGAGGCCGGCTACGCCGAATCGCTCTGGCGGATCGGCGAATGGCATCTTCCGCTCGCGATCGTCGCGTCGACCCCCGAGTTCGAATTCCTCAACGAGCTCTTCGCCCGCGCGGCGGCGCAAGCCGCCGGATCCCGTACCTCTGGACGGGGGGGTTTATAGGGCGGCGGCCGACCGACTCCGGTCGTGGTGGCCGAACCCACCGCCGAAGGGCCGGCCCGCCGGCGCTCGAGCTGGAGCCTAAGGACGATCGTCGAGGACGTTGCGGGCAAGCCGATCGGGGAGTTCCAAGACCCCGAGCGGCCGGTGCATCCGTACCTGCGCGCGAAGCTCTCGGTCCCTCCGACCGCAACGGCCTCGGCACCGGGCCGGTCTCCCGACGATGACTACGACCCGGTGAGTCGCCTCTACCCTCCGTTGGTGGGGGCGTCGGCACGCGACTTCCACGGACCGGAGCACGAGCACCACAGCGAAACGCTCGCCCGCCATCGTCCCGAGCCGCCGGGGCCGGGGGAGCGGGCGCACCTTCCCGGCCCGGCACAGCGTCCCGAGCGCCTCTACCTGCACTACCTCCTCCTCCACATGGACCGGCTGAGCGACCACGCGCTCCGCTACCTCCTCCACGCCGTCCTCGAGGAGGTCGCGCACCGGCAACGGATCCCTGTCGCGGGCCCCCTCCCGTCTCCGGACCGCCCCAAGACCACCGCACCGTCGGCGCCCGACGTGCCGGCTAGCGTGGTGGTGACGGGTCCGTAGCGAGAAGCCCTCGGGTGCGCGCCTCCTCGGCCAGCGTCGCGAAGGTCGGCCCGTCCCACTCGACGCCTATCGCGTTGCGCCCCAGCGCGGCGGCAGCCCAGAGCGTCGTGCCGGTCCCTGCGAACGGGTCGAGGACGGTGTCGCCCACCACCGAGAACATGCGCACGACCCGCTCGGCCAGCGCCGTGGGAAACGCTCCCGTGCGGCCCCGACGGCCCGCCTGACGGGCACCGCGGAGGTCCTCCCAGACCTGGGAGAACCACAGGTCGCGCTCGGCGCGGGTGAACCGGCTCGCGAGGCGGCCGGGGTCGTGGGGTGGGAAGCGACGAAGCAGTCCCTTGCGGAACAGGAGGACGAACTCGCAGTCGAGGGTCACGTAGGCGTTGGGGGGGACGAAGCCCGACCCCAGGAACGCGTTCGGCTTGTTGGTCGGTTTCTTCCACAGGACGTAGGGGAGCGGGCGGAAGCCGAGGCGCGCCGCGGCCACCAGGGTATCGGCGTGGTTGGGCCAGAGCCGAAACTCCCCGTCGGTCCGCCGCAACGCGTCGCCGATGACCACCGCGAGGATCCCCCCGGGGACGAGGACACGGTGGGCCTCCCGCCAGGCCCCCTCGAGCAGGGCGAGCATCCCGGGGTAATCGACGGCCCCCTGGAGACGGAAGACCTCGTCCCACTGGGGGATCATCGGGTACGGCGGCGAGGTCGCGACGAGGTGGACCGTGGCGTCCCTGACCCCGTCCAGGCGACGGGCGTCCCCCCGAAAGAGCCGAACCGTTCCGCGCGCCGGCCTCACCGGTCCGCTACGAGGGTCGGCTCGGTTATTACGCGTCGGCCCCTTCACGGCGCGATGCGGCTCGAGAGGCCCGTCCTCCAGGTGGCGCTCGACTTCGAGAACCTCTCCCGCGCCGTGACGGCCGCCCGCGAGGCGGTCGAGGGCGGGGCGGACTGGATCGAGGCAGGCACCCCGCTCATCAAGAGCGAGGGCCTCAACGCCGTCCGGGAACTCAAGAAGGCGTTCCCCGACCGGCGGATCGTCGCCGACATGAAGGTGATGGACACCGGTGCCTTCGAGGTCGAGCTCGCCGCCAAGGCGGGCGCGGACCTCGTCACCGTGCTCGGTGCCGCGGACGACGGGACGATCGCCGAGGCCGTTCGCGGAGGCGAGCTCTACGGGGCGGAGGTCGTGGTCGACCTTTTGGGGGTCGCCGACCCCGTCTCCCGCGCACGACGCGCCGCCGAGCTCGGCGCTGCGGCGGTTTGCTGGCACGTCGGCATCGACATGCAGATGCAGGCCAAGACCCCCTTCGAGATCCTCGGGGAGCTCGCGCGCGGCTCCCCCATTCCCGTCGCGGTCGCGGGGGGGCTCAACAGCGAAACGGTCGCCCAGGCGACCCGCGAAGGCGCGCAGATCCTCGTCGTCGGCGGGGCGATCACCAAGAGCCCGAAGATCGCGGAGGCGACCCGGGCAATCGTCCGGGCCATCTCCGAGCGCAAGGAGGTGGCGACCGACGCGTTCCGCCGCTACGCCGGTGCGGAGGTCCGCGCGGCGTTCCTCAAGGTCTCCACTCCCAACATCTCGGACGCCATGCAACGCGCCGGGGCGATGCACGGGCTTTTGCCTCGGCTCAAGGATCCCACCGTCCGCTTCGCCGGGCCGGCCGTGACCGTCGTCACCCTGGACGGCGACTGGGCGAAGCCTGTCGAGGCGATCGACCGCGCGGGCCCCGGGGACGTCCTGGTCGTTGACGCCGGCGGCGGCACCACGGCGGTCTGGGGCGAGCTCGCCAGCTGGTCCGCCCACGGCCGCAAGGTCGCCGGGGTGGTGATCGACGGGGCGATCCGCGACCTGGACGCGATCCTTGAGCTCGGGTTCCCCGCGTTCAGCCGGTCGGTGAGCCCGAACGCCGGCGAGCCGAAGGGCCACGGCGAGATCGGCGTGGAGGTGACGGTCGGCGGGCAGAAGGTGCGGCCCGGCGACTGGATCGTCGGCGACACGAGCGGGCTCGTGGTGGTGCCGCGCGAGCGGGCCGCGGAAGTGGCGAACCGTGCGCTGGACGTCCTCGAACACGAGAACCGCGTCCGAGAGGAGATCCAGAGGGGCTCGACCCTGAGCGTCGTCCAGAAGCTCGAGCGCTGGGAGCGCGTCGGCTGACCTGAGCGGCCCCTTCGCCTACGAGCAAGAGCCGTCCGGTGGCCCTCCCTCGATCGCCTCGAGGAGGCGCTCGCGGGTCCAGAGACGTTCGCGCTCGAGGAGAATCCTCTCGGCCTGGCGGCGGTTGGGGCCCTTCCAGCGAACGGTCCAAGCGAGGGGGTACTCGACGTTCCAGAGCAGGAGCCCCTCCGGCTCGGCCATCGGCAGCGTAAGGCGGGTCTCGCCCCGGGCAGCCTCTTGGAGCCGGGCGAGCGGCAGGCGTCCGGCGGCATGCTCGCGCAGCGCACCGATCATCTTGCGAACCATCCCCCAGACGAACGATCGGGCGCTGACCTCGATCACGAGACCCCCGTCGACCGGGCTGACCGTGACCGCATCGATGCGGCGCGGGCACGGGAGAGCGGGCGGGAGACCTCGCCCAAAGGACCGGCCGTCCAGCTCCCCGACGAGCACGGCCGCAGCCCGCCGCCACGCTCCGAGGTCGAGCCCGTCGCCCGGGTGAAAGTAGCGGTAGCTCCTGCGCACCGCGGCACGGACCCGGAACTCCTCGGGGATCGGAGCTGCCGCGGAGAAGAAGAGATCCGGATCGATCCCGTTGAGCTGTCGCAGGAGCGTGGCCCCTGCGAGCGAGGAGCGGAGGGCGAGGGCGTTGGCGAGGGCGCTGACGCCGCGGTCCGTGCGGCTGGCGACGTCGAGGCCCACTTCGGTCCCTGGGCGCCGTGCTCCGAGGCGGGCGAGGGCCCCCCGGATCTCCCCTTCCACCGTGCGCAGGCCCGGCTGGCGAGCCCAGCCCGCGAAGGAGCGGCCGTCGTAGCCGAACCGAACGAGCCAGCGCATGGCGCTCACGAGACCGCCGGTCCCAAAGAACCCCGCGCCTGCCTTTCGGAGCGGCGCGTCGGCCTGCCGGGGACGCGAACGATCGCGGACCCGGGACGCGCGGCCGGCTCGGCCGCTCTGAAACGACTTAAGCGCCGGAGGGACACCGAGGTGGGCTCCCGTAGTCTAGTCCGGTCAAGGATTCGGGGCCTTCGACCCCGTAACGCGGGTTCGAATCCCGCCGGGAGCATTGTCCCGCCTCCCCCGCAGGGTCAGCCATGCCGGGCGGCGATCCTCCGTCCCTGACCGCCGCCACCCTGGGAGAGCGCGATCGGGGGCGGGCGAAGGCGCCTCACCTTTGGAGCCCGTGAGAATCGGTAGCAAACAACGTGATATTTATTGCTATATAGACTAACATCAATTACTATATACCTCGACCCGAGCTCGTTCGTCCGATGACGGCAGCCTGGGACCTCGGATCCGCTCGAAGGGACGGACGCGGTCGCTGACGGTTCGCCGGGATCGAACGGAGTGAGCAAGAGAATGAGTGCCACGAACCCAAGAGAGACACCAGCATCAGACCAGCTTTCGGCGCCGCCGCGCCGGAGATCCGGGGTCGCGACGGGAACCGCGGTCGCCGTCGCGGTCGTCCTCCTGATCGGGGGGTTGGGAGGCGGGTACGTCCTCGCGAGCTACACCCAGACGGGTGCCAGCCGCGCCGCCACCACGACCACCATCCAGCTCACGGAGACCGGCTCGACGCTGCTCTTTCCCCTGTTCAAGTATTACTGGTTCCCGAACTACACCGCCCCGGCGGGCGGCCCGAATGTCGTCCTCAGCGCCGCCGGCACGGGCAGCGGGGCGGGACAGAGCAGTTCGGAGAACGCCCTCGTGAACATCGGGGCCTCCGATGCCTATCTCGCGAACGCGAGCCAGACGAACCTCGTGAACTTCCCCGTGGCGATCTCGGCCCAGCTCGTCTACTACAACCTTCCCTCGCCGTTGAACCACGAGCACCTCAACCTGAACGGGACGGAGCTTGCCATGATCTACGAGGGAACGATCACGACCTGGAACGACCCGATGATCCTCGCGGGCCAGAACACGACCGTCCAGAACCAGCTCAACGCACTCGCCAGCGAGACGATCTATCCGACGAAGCGGACGGACGCGAGCGGGGACACGTTCATGTTCACGTCCCTGTGCTACGTGTCCTGGAGCGGCTTTACCTACCCCGCCTCCACCGGCGGATTGGCCGGCGACAGCATCCCGAACATGCAGTCGGGTACCGGGAACGCGGGAATCGTTTCCAGCATGCAAAAGCAGGTCGGCTCGATCGGCTACATCGGGATCAGCTACCAGTCCGGGGCCTCCCAAGCCGGCCTCTCCTACGCCGCTCTGGGGGACAACCTCTCGCGGAGCGCGTCGGGCGGCACCAACCCTACGAACTACGTTCTGCCGACCCCGTCGACGATCTCGGCCGACGCGAACCTCGGTCTCACCCACCTCGACTACGCCCAGACCGGACTCGCGGTCAGCCTGATCCTAGGCGGTAGCCCGGCCGGGGCGATCCGTCTGCTTCACGGCGGCGGAGGCACCGACCCTCTTCCCGGCGCCTCCGCGCCCCCGTACCCGGACGTCAACCTCGAGTACACGTTGATCAAGACCGCACCGGTCTCCGGCAGCAAAGTCGTGACCTCGGCGAACCTCCAGGCGACGGTCCAGTTCGAGGAATGGGCGCTCTCGAAGGGCAACTACCAGGCGAACGGGCAGGCGACGGTGTGGATCGACAACGTGGGGTTCCTCCCGCTGACCCCCGAGGTCGTCGGCTACGACATCCAGCAGCTCTCTCAGGTCAGCACCTGAGGACCGACAGACCCGGCAGCGAAGCAGATGGTACCCGCTGCGCCGGCCCTCCTGACACCCGAGAGCCGGCAACCCCTTCCCGAGCCGACCCCCCCTTCGACCCACCGAGGAGGGGGTCGGCCGTTCTCTCGCAGGATCCTGCCGTATCTCCCCTACCTCCCCGCGTTCGTCCCGGTAGCGATCGTCGCGGCGATCGTCCTCGAGCTCCTGGCACAGAGCCGGTTCCATAACTTCGGCTGGGAGTTCTTCGGGAGCACGTTCGTCGGCCCCGGCAGCAACGACTGGGGCATCGGCGTCTTCGTCGTGGGCTCCTTCGTCACCGCGATCCCCGCGCTCTTCTTCTCGATGTTCTTGGGCTTGGGAATCGCCGTCGCGTCGGTGGTGTACCTCCCTCGCGTCGTCTCGCGGTTCCTCGACGGGTTCGTCGACCTCCTAGCCGGGATCCCGAGCGTGGTCTACGGCATCTGGGGCTACCTCTTCGTCGCCCCGTACTTCGGCTCCGCGCTCAATCCCTGGCTCTTCCACCATCTCGGAGGGATCCCCGGCTTCGGCGGGCTCCCCCCGCCGGGTTCCGGCCTCGGGCTCCCGCTCGGGGTCTTCATCCTCACCCTCATGGCCCTGCCGATCACCACGCTCTTGATCCGGGACGCGCTGCGCTCGCTCCCGCGGGAGCTCTGGGAGAGCGGGCTTGCCCTGGGAGCCACCCGGTGGGAGTGCCTTCGCAAGGTGGCCCTACCGCACTCGCGCGCCGGGATCCTGAGCGCCGCGTTCCTCGGGTTCGGCCGTGCGTTCGGAGAGACCGTCGCGATCGCCATGGTCCTCAACCTGGTCGCGCATTACCCCTCGAACGTCTACTCTGGGACAGCTACGGTGGCCGCCATGCTGTTCGAGCTGCTGGATTCGGCCTACGGGAATTCGCTCTTCCTTTCCTGGCTGGCGGAACTGGCGCTCGTTCTTCTTGCGATCACGGCGACGGTCAACGTGGTCGGCCGGCTGTTCATCTCGCGGCTGAGCGCGACCCAGATCGCGGGGGTGTAGGACCGGACGTGGAGCGCGTCGTCCTTCCGACCACGGCCGCCGCCGGCGAGATCCTCTTTGACCGCTCGGCCCGGACCCGGTGGCGTCTGGGATTCGACCGGTGGGCCGGTCGGCTGCTGCCGTTGCTCTTCCTCATCGCCATCCTTCCCATCCTGGACCTCGCCTACTGGACCGCGAGCTCCGCGCTTCCGACGCTGAGCCTCCACGTGCTCACGGACGTCAATTACAAGGATGTCGACCAGCTCGGCGTTCCCCTCGTCAGCACGGCGGAGGTGATGGCGCTCGCGACGGGCCTCGCGGTGCTCTTCGGGCTCTTTGGAGGAGTCGCCACCGCAGAGTTCCTTTCCGACCGCGCGGCCGCCTGGGTCCGGGTGTCCGCGAACATCCTCGCCGGCACCCCCTCGGTGATCGTGGGGACGTTCGTCTTCTTCGCCTTCTGCATCTACCTCGGCTGGGGATTCTCGATGATCGCGGGGGTCCTCGCCCTCGCCTTCTTCATCACCCCCTACATCTATCGGACCGCCGACCTCGCCCTGACGTCGGTCCCCCGCCACCTCCGCGAGGCGGCCTACGGTTCCGGGGCTCGACCGTACCAGTACATCCTCCGGGTCGCTGCCCCGATCGCACTGCCTCAGATCCTGAACGGGATCTTCCTGGCCATGGCCATCGGGGTCGGGGAGACCGCCCCGATCGTGCTGACGACCACGAACTCGGTGATCCTTCCGAACAGCCTCTTCGGGCCGGTCGCCTTCCTGACGGCGACCATCTGGGAGAACTTCAGCGCCCCGGCAGGGACCCCGGGCCTGGCGATAGCCCTCCAGGCTGCGTTCCTCCTTCTCGTGGTCGTGGTGGCGCTCAACATCGTGGTGCGTCTCATCGCGGCCCGCTACCGAAAGCGGTTGGAGGGCCTGTATCAGTGACCGCAGCCGGCTCTCCGGCCCCCCCGGCAACGACCGACATCCCCGTCCTCTCCGTCGAAGGTCTCACCGTTCGCGCGAAGCGCCGGGTCCTTCTCGACGACCTCAACCTCGACTTCCCTCCGACCAGCCTCACGGCCGTCGTCGGCCCGTCCGGATGCGGCAAGACGACGCTTGTCCGCTCGCTCAACCGCATGGTCGAGCTCACCCCCGGTCTCCGGGTGGAGGGCGTCGTCCGCTACCTCGGCCAGGACATCTATGCCCCGGCCGTCAATCCGGTCGTGGTGCGTCGTCGCATCGGGATGGTCTTCCAGCGTCCGACCGTCTTTCCCATGTCGGTCTACGAGAACGCCGCCTTCGGCCTGCGGATCGCCCATGAGGACGAGGAGACGATCGACCGGGCGGTGAACGACGCCCTGCGCCAGGCGGGGCTCTGGGACGAGGTACGGGACGAACTCGACCGGCCGGCGCTCTCGCTCTCGGGAGGGCAGCAGCAGCGGCTCTGCATCGCCCGGGCGTTGGCGGTGGAGCCTCGGGTCCTTCTCCTCGACGAGCCGACCAGCGCTCTCGATCCGGCGGCAACGCAACGGGTCGAGGCGACGATGCGGAGGCTCAAGGAGCGCTATGTCCTTGTCCTGGTGACACACAATGTCGACCAGGCCGCCCGGGTCTCCGACCGCATCGCCGTGCTCCGTGCGGGCAAGCTGGTCGAGGTAGGGCTCACCGCGGACGTCCTCGAGCGGCCGCGGGAGAAATTCTCCGAGCAGTTCATCATCGGGAGAGCCGAATGACCGAGGGCAACGTGGCCGGGGGACCACCGACGGAAGGAACGAACGCCGAGCTCGGCCGACTGCGGCAGCTGGCACGCGAGATGGGCGAAAGCTCGCTTGCGATGGTGCACGCCGGCTGGCAGGCGTTCCGCGCAGGGGATCTCGAGCTCGCCCAGAAGGTGCTCGACCTCGACACCCAGCTCGATCGCTACGACCAGGAGATCGAGCATCAGGTGATCCGCTATCTCGTGACCCAGCGGCCCTCGGCGGGCGATCTCCGCGCGGCCGCCGCCCTCCTCAAGGTCACCACCCATCTCGACCGGATCGGCCGGCTGGGGTTCGACATCGCGATGATCACCACGCCCGTCGATGGCCACGATCCCCCGGCGCTGGTCGACCTTCTCTCGACCATGGACGAGAAGGTCGAGTCGATGGTGAATCAGGCACTGGAGGCCCTCGTCCGCGGCGACGCGGCGTCGGCGAAGCAGCTGTTCGTGCGGGACGACGACGTGGATCGCATGCACCGATCGGCCACCCGGCTGTGCATCCGGGAGCTGGTCCACCACCCGATGTCGGCCGGGCGCCTCTCGGGCGAGCTGCTGGTCGCACGGCATTTCGAACGGATCGCCGACAACGCCTGCAAGATCGCCGAGCGGACGATCTACGCGGCGACCGGCGAGCGTCGGGCAGAGTACCTGCCCCGTCACCCGTCCCGCCCGTACGCGCTCGAGCCCGAACCGAAGTAGCAGGCCGCTCGGGGGCCGAGCCGCTCCCCCACGAGGAGGCCCCTGCCCGACGGGCTCACGCGTTCGCGTCCCCGAGCCCCCTCAGTCCGGTCCGACGAGGACCAAGAGCTGCCCAAGGCGAGAGGGACTTCGCCCGGGATCGTTCCCCCGGCGGGCTCGGGTCCACGCCGCGCACCGTTTCCTGCCCCGCAGGCGTCGCACGTCGGAGGAACGGTCGCCGAGCGGAGGCCGGACTAGACCGACTCTTCGATCTCGCCAGCCGCCGGCGCCCCGGCGAGCTGGGAGGCGACCGAGCGGAGGATCTCGAGGTGCCGGTCGACGTCGTCCTGCGTGTGCTGCACGGAGATCGTCCACTGCTCGTCCGCGCCGGTCCCTGCGGGGATGAGGCCGCGGTTGAGGCAGAGGTAGTAGTAGAGCATCGAGCGGTCGCCGTCGACCGAGAGGAAGTCCCTCCAGTTGCGAACGGGGCCCTCGGCGAAGTAGGCGGTTCCCGATACCCCGTCGGCGACGATCTGGCTGGTCACTCCGGCTTCCTCGAAGACGGTGCGGTACCCTGCCGCGAGGCGCGAGCACAACGACGTCGAGCGCTCCAGGGCCTCGGGCGTGAGGACGTGGTCGAGCGAGGCGAGGCAGGCCGCCATCGCCAGCGGGTTCGAGTTGTACGTCCCTGCGTGCGCGATCTTCCTCGGCCCCACGCCGTCCAGGAGGCCGTCGCGGGCCGCGACCGCGGAGAGGGGGACCCCGCAGGCGATCGACTTTCCGAGGGTGATGAGGTCGGGAAGGACCCCGACGCGGCCGGCCCCTCCGCGGGGGTACTTCGCCCCGGTCTTGATCTCGTCCAGGATGAGCATGGCCCCGAGCTCGTCGCAGAGCCCGCGGAGCCCGGGAAAGAATCCGTCCTCGGGGAGGATGAAGCCCATGTTCATCGGCACCGGCTCGGCGATGATCGCCGCGAGGTCGTCCTTGTGCTCCCGGGCGATCTGGCGGGTCGCCTCGAGGTCGTTGAACGGGGCGACCAGGGTCCTCTCGCTCAGCTCGGAGAGGATGCCGGGGGAGGCGGGCACGGACCGGGGGCGGTTCGCGGGCCCGGCGGTCTCCGCGCGAGGCTTCACCCCCACGAGCAGCGTGTCGTGCGAGCCGTGGTAGGAGCCTTCGAACTTGAGCACGTAGCGACGGCCTGTCGCCGCCCGCGCGATGCGGACGGCGTGATGCGTTGCCTCGAGCCCGGTGGTGCTGAACCGCACCTTCTCCATGCCGAAGCGTCGGCAGATCCTCTCGGCGACCTCGGGGGTCCTCTCCCACTCGTAGCCGAAGACCGAGCCGCGGGAGAGCTGCTGGCCGAGCGCCTCCACGAGCTTCGGATGCACGTGGCCGCTCTGGAGCGAGCCGAAGGCCATGTTGAAGTCGAGGTACGGGTTGTCGTCCGCGTCCCAGATGGTCACGCCCTTGGCGCGTCGGATGTAGAGCGGATACGGTTCCGCGTAGCGGTAGTTGGAGTGGACGCCGTAGGGGCTCCACCGGCTCGCCGAGGCGTAGAGCGCGCCGGAGCGTGGCGTACGTCGACGGAACTCTTGGTAGGCGCCTTCCAAGTGGGCGTTCATCTGACGGAGCCTCACGCCGGGTCCCGGCGCGAGCGACCCCGCCGGAGCGAGACGCCCTCCCTACTAAACGGGCCGGCCACCTCCGGCGCCCGCGGGGTGTCGGGGCGGTGGGCTCGGGCTACTCGGTCCGACCGCGGGAGCGCGGGAGACGGAAGAGCCGTCGTGCGTTCCCTCCCAGGATCGCCGAACGGTCCTCGGGCGTGAGGTCGAGCTTCTGGACGAGGTCGACCGCGGCGGAGAGCGCCTCGAGCGGCCAGTCCGAGCCCATCAGGAACCGTTCCGGCATCCCGCAGGCGACGACGGCACGTTCGATCAGGCTTCGTGCATTCTCCGTCGAGCGCTGGAAGTAGGGCGACGAGGGAGGACCGAGGAGGCCCGAGGTGTCCGCGTAGACGTTCGGGTTCTTGTACACGACCTCGGCGGCCTCGTCGATCCATGGGTTCCCGAGATGGCAGAGGACGAACCGGACATCGCGGTAGGCGCCGGCGAGCTCGTCGACCTCGATCGGTCGGGCGAACTTGAGCAACCCGAGACCGTCGAGCGTATCGCCCTGGTGGATCAGCACCGGGAGGTCCCGGCGATGGGCGAACTCGTAGACGGGGGCGAGGCGTCCGTCGTGGGGGTAGAACGGTCGGTAGCCAGGAAACAGCTTGACCGCCACGAGCTTTGGCTCCCGCTCCATCGCCTCCACCGACGCCCGCACGGCCTCGTCGCCCCTCGTGGGGTCGACCGTAGCGACCGGCAGGAGACGACCTTTGCTCGACGCGTGCGCTCCGCGGCCCTCGCCGAGCGCTTCGGCCTCGGACGGAGCCTGGAACAGCTGCACGGCGAGCGCCAGGTCGACCCCCGCTCGGTCCATCTCTGCGAGAAGTCCCTGGACGGAGTAGTCGAGGTCGGGGCGGTAGCCGGTGCGACGGACCTCCGGCCACCAGCGGCTCAGATGAACGTGGGCGTCCACCCACCCCCCTCGGCCCGGTGCCTCCATCGTGGGGGTCCTCCCGAGCCCTGGGGAGCGGTCCGTTCGCTTAACACCCGCGAGAGCGGCCCGAGGCGCGGCGCCCCCCCCACGGAAAGCGGGCTTGAGCCAGAGCTGATATGCGAGAGACCCCTCGTTGGAGGGAGTCCCGTGACGGCAGCCGAGGAGTGGCTGAGCTTTTCGGATGCGCCGCGCATCCTGCACCCGCCGCCAGGGCCCCGTTCCGCGGCGCTCCTCGCCGAGCAGGGACGGCTCGAGACCGACGCGGTGGGCTATCCACACTACTTCCCGATCGCACCCAAGGTCGCCCAGGGTTCGACGATCGAGGACCTCGACGGTAACCGGTTCATCGACTGGGTCTCGGGGATCTCCGTCCTCAACCTCGGCCACCGCCACCCCCGCCTGGTCGCCGCGATGGAGGCGCAGGCCAAGCAGATCTGGCACGCCCTCGAGCTTCCCACCGAGACGCGGCTACGGTTCCTTAGGGCGCTCGAGGACGCCTTGCCCGGCAACCTGCGTGGGCATGCCCGCATCTTCCTCACGGTCACCGGCGGCGATGCGGTGGAGACCGCCGTTGCCCTCGCCGACCACGCTCAGGGACGTCAAGGGACGATCGCCTTCTCGGGAGCGTATCACGGCGTCCACGGCGGCGTCGTGAACCTCACCGCGGGCGCGCGCTACCGTGCTACCTCCTCCTTCCGGGGCGGGAACGTCGTGCGCGTGCCGTACCCGGACCCGTATCGCCCGGTCCTCGGGGCGGACGAGGGCGCGGCGGGGACGATCCGCTACCTCGAGCATCTGGTGGGCGACCCGCACTCCGGGGTTGACCGGATCTCCTCGGTCCTGGTCGAACCGATCCTGGGCGAGGGGGGCTACGTCGTGCCGCCGGAGGACTTCCTTCCCTCCCTGCGGGAGTTCTGCGACCGCCACGGCCTGCTTCTCATCGCCGACGAGGTCCAAACCGGCCTCGGGAGGACGGGGGAGATGTGGGCGGTCGAGCACTCGCGCACCACTCCCGACATCCTGTGCATCGCGAAGACCATCGGCGGAGGGCTCCCCCTCTCGGTCGTGGCGTACCGGGACGACCTCGTGAAAGAACTTCCGCGGGGATTCCATCTCGGGACCTACCGCGGCAACCCCCTGGCGCTCGCCGTCGGTGCCGAGACCCTCAAGATCCTCAAGGAAGGGGACCTGCTCGAGAGGACCCGCCGTCGCGGAGGGAACCTGATCGAGCGGTTCCGCACGATGGCGGACGGGCACCCCTCGATCGGCAGCGTCCGCGGCAAGGGGTTCATGATCGGAGTCGAGTTCGTGCACGACCGTGTCGGCCGCAAGGCCTGGGGCGACCGGGCGAAGGCGATGCGCTCGGCCCTGCTCGCCCGCGGCGTGCTCATGCACACGTGCGGATCCTGGGAGCAGGTCCTTCGGTTCATGTCCCCGCTCGTGATCGAGGACGAGCTGCTCGAGCGGGGGCTCCAGGCGTTCGACGAGGCGCTCGACAGCCTCGAGATCGCGCCCGAGTCCCCCCGTCCGAAGGGACCCCTTCATCCCCCGCCGGCGCCCGGCGAGCTCCGTCGCTTGCCCGAGCACGCCGTGCCGGTGCCGGGGGTTCCCCCGGTGCCCGGACCGACCCTCGAGCGGCGCAAGGCCGACTAGCCCCGCCAGGCCCCCCACCGGAGGAGCCCTCCGCGGGTCAGTCGGCGTAGTTGACCGAGACGAGCTTGACCTCGGTCATCTCCTGCATCGCGTAGCGCAATCCCTCTCGGCCGAGCCCGCTCTCCCGGACCCCTCCGAACGGAAGCGCGTCCCAGCGGAGGCTGGTCGGGTCGTTGAGATGCACGCCCCCAACACGCAGCCGCTGGGCGAGGCGGAAGGCCCGGGCGAGGTCGCGGGTGTAGACGGCGGCCTGGAGGCCGTAGGGCGTGGCGTTGGCGATCCGGATCGCGTCGTCGAGCTTCGCAAAGCGCAGGATCGAGGCCACGGGCCCGAACGGCTCCTCCTGCACGACCCGGGCCTCCTCGGGAACCTTGTCAAGGACGGTCGGAGGGAAGAACGATCCGGCTCCTTCGGCGGGGCGCACCCCTCCGACCAGGACCGTGGCCGCCCGACGTGTCGCGTCATGGACGAGGGTCTCGAGCCTTGCCGCCGCGGTGCCGTCGATCACGGGGCCCACTTCCGTCGTCTCTTCGAGAGCCGGCCCCACCTTGAGCGCACGGGCGCGCTCGGCCAGCGCCTGCGAGAACTTCTCGGCGATCCCCTCCTGGACGAGGAGGCGCTTCGAGGCGGTGCAGACCTGGCCGGAGTAGCCGAAGACCCCCCGGACCGCCGCGGGCACCGCGCGGTCGAGAGGCGCGTCATCCAGGACGACCATCGGGTCGAGCCCGCCCATCTCGAGGATCACCCGCTTGGCGCCGCGGCCGGCACGCTCGGCGATGTGCTTGCCCATCTCGGTCGAGCCGGTGAAGGTGACGAGACGCGTGGCGGGATGCTCGACGAGGGTGTCGCCGACGCTGCGACCCGGCCCGACGACGAGGTTGAACGCTCCCGGCGGCACCCCGGCGGCGACCAGGTGCTCGGCCAAGCGGAGCGCGGTGAACGGGGCGGAACTGGACGGCTTGGCCACCACGGGATTGCCGGCGGCGAGCCCGGAGGCGATCTTGTGGGAGAGCAGGTTGAGCGGGAAGTTGAACGGACCGATCGCGACGACCACCCCGATGGGGTCGCGGACCGTGAACAGCATCCGCGTTTCGTTGCCCGCGGGAAGCTCGTAGGCATCGGCGGGGTAGCTCTCCCCGCCCAGCTGGCGGATCTCCTCCGCGGCGAGGGCGTAGACGCCGACCGCGCGATCGACCTCGATACGTGCGTCCGCGATCGGCTTGCCGACCTCCGAGGCGATGAGCCGGGAGAGGACCTCGCGGTCGGCGCGGATCCTCGCGGAGACCTCCCGGAGCACGCGTCCCCTCGCATGCCCGGGAGTCCGCCCCCAGCTCTCCTCGGCTGCCGCCGCGGCCTCGATCGCCGCGCGGGCATCCTCGGCGGTGGCGAGGGGCGCCTCGGCGAGGGGCTTACCCGTGGACGGGTCGATCACGGGAGCGTAGCGGTGCCCGGTCGGCGGGTGCCAGGCGCCCCCGATGAGGAGGCTGCCTCGGCCGCTGGGAGGGAGACCCTCGATCACGTGAGCCTCTACGACGGCGGGTCGCCGTAGACCGTGTAGTGCCAGCCCTTGCGCGCTTGCCCCGTGAGGTCGACGTAGATGTTCTTCACGACGGTGTAATCGGCAAGGGAATCGACCCCCAAGTCCTTTCCGAACCCGGACTGCTTGAACCCCCCGTGCGGCGTCTCCGAGCCGAGCGGAAGGTGGTCGTTCACCCAGACGTCCCCGAACCTGAGCGCGTGGGCGGCGCGCAGGGCGGTGCGCACGTCGCGGGTCCAGAGGCTGCCGGCGAGGCCGTAGTCGACGCCGTTGGCCAGGGCGATCGCCTCGTCGAACGTCGAGAACTCGAGCACGTCCAACACCGGGCCGAAGATCTCCTTCTGGGCGATGGCCATGTCCGGGGCGACTTGGTCGAAGACCGTCGGGAGGACGAAGGCCCCTTGCGGCTTTCTCTCCGGCCAGTCGGTTCCCCCGACACGGAGCCGGGCCCCCTCCGCCTTGCCCGCCTCCACGAAGTCGAGCACGCGCCGCTGCTGCGTTCGGCTGACGAGCGGGCCGAGATCCGTCGTGCGGGCAAGGGGGTCGCCCGGCCGGATCGTACCGACCCGTTCGAGAAGATGCTCGACGAACCTCTCCCGTAGGCTCGCGTGGACGATGAGGCGGGTCGCGGCGGTGCAGTCCTGGCCCCCGTTGACGAACCCGCCGACGATCGCCCCTTCGACCGCGGCCGCGAGGTCCGCATCGTCGAAGACGACAAAGGGTGCCTTGCCCCCGAGCTCGAGCTGGATGCGCTTCACGGTAGGGCTCGCCGCCTCCATGAGCTTGCGGCCGGTCGCGGTGTCGCCGGTGAGGGAGACCATGTCGACCCGCGGGCTGCGCGCGAGCTCGTCCCCGATCTGCTCGCCCGGCCCGGTGACGACGTTGAGGACGCCCGAGGGAAGTCCGGCATCCTCGAGGGCGTGCGCGAGTTGCAAGGAGGACAACGGCGTGAGGCTCGCCGGCTTCAGCACGACCGTGTTACCCACCGAAAGAGCCGGCGCGATCTTCCAGACGGCCATCATAATGGGGTAGTTCCACGGAGTGATCGCGCCGACGACACCGACCGGCTCGCGACGGAAGATCGTGGTGCCGTCTCCCGTGAACTCCCCGGGGCTGCGCGCGTCCAACGTCCGGCACGCGCCGGCATAGAAGGTGAGATTGTCGACGCAGAACGGGAGGTCGCCGTCCGCGGCCTGCTTGATCGTCTTCCCCTGGTTGCGGCTCTCGAGCTCGGCGATCTCGCCGAGGCGTTGGGAGAGCAGCGCGGCGGCCTTGAGCAGGACCTCCCCGCGGGCCCTCGGGGGGAGGCGGGGCCACGGACCGTGGTCGAACGCCTCCCGAGCCGCGTCGATCGCCTTGCGGAGGTCCTCCCGCGCGCCGCGCGGAACGGTCCCCAGCTCCGAGCCGTCGTAGGGGTTTGCGAGGGGCATCGTCGCTCCGCTCTCGGCGAAAACCCATTCCCCCCCGACGAACATCGCGTGGTCCATCGTTGCCTCCGGCCTCGCCGCGACGGCGGCCGCGCTAATGATGCTGGCGTGCCGGTGGGTAGCTGCGCGTTCGCCCGGTTTCGAACAGGCTATCAAGGAGGAGTGCCCTCCGCGGACGAGGGAGACCACCGTGGACCCGAGGCGGAGGAACATCCTGGTAATCGCCGTCGTCGTCATCGTCGCAGCCGCCGGCATCGGCGGCTATCTGCTGCTCTCGAGCGTGCCGGCGACCTGCCGTGCAGGGCAGAAGAGCACGATCTGCGTCGACCAGGCCGAGATCCCGGACTCGCTCGATCCGGCGGTCACGTTCTCCACCCCCGGCTGGGCGGCGGTCCAGCAGGTCTACCAGGGCCTCGTGAACTACAACAACTCGAGCTACACCTCCTTCGACGGAGTGCTGGCGAAGAACTGGAGCGTAGGGACGGACCCGTACACGGGGCTTGACGAGTACACGTTCTACCTGCGCTCGGGCGTGCACTTCTCGAACGGGGACCCGTACAACGCCTACGTCCAATGGTACAGCCTCTACCGCAGCCTCCTCCTCGAACAGGGACCCCAGTTCATCCTGGAAGAGAACTTCTACTCGGCCAATTTCTCCAGCCCCATCAACTACTCGTCGCCGTCCAACCAGGTGAACCAGTCCAACGCCACGCTCGTGCACGACCTCAACAGCTGGAACTTCTTCGCTCCCACGACGGCCGAGCAGGAGCTCATGGGCATCCCGCAGCAGTCCTTCCAGGTGATCAACTCGAGCATCATCCGTCTCAACCTGGGCTACGGCTACCTCGTCAGCAACTACACCTACCTGCTCGCGTCTATCTCCGCCCCCAACTCCTACGCGGTCGACCCCAGCTGGATCGGCCAGCACGGCGGCGTCGCCGAAGGGCAGGTGAACGACTACGCCAGCACGCACACCTTGGGCACGGGTCCGTACACGCTCTCGAACTACAATCCGTCCGCCGGCGGCGGCTACACCCTCACCCCGGACCCCAACTACTGGGGGAAGGCGGCGGCGGCCAAGGACCCCGGCAACATCCTCATCCAGCCGGCCAAGCTCCCGGTGAAGATCATCTTCCAGGACACGCTCGATTCCACTCTCAACGACCTCAAGAACGGGGTCGTCCAGTCGGCGTCGTTCGCCTACCTCGGACCGTCCGTGGTCAACGAGACCAAGACGTTCCCGAACGTCAACGTGACGGCCCTGAGCACCATCTACGGCTCCACCAGCGGGTCGTGGTGGATCTACCTCAACCAATCGGTGGCCCCGTTCAACAACCTCTCGGTGCGGGAGGCGGTGGCCCACGCGATCAACTACCAGCAGATCATCGACCAGGCGTTCGGAGGCTACGCGCAGCAGTGGGTCGGCCCGGTCCCGCCCGCCTACCCGTACTACAACCCCTCGGGCTTGTCGCCCTACCCCTACAACCTCAGCCTTGCGAAGACCGAGATCGCGAACTCGCCGTGCGCGGCCGATGCCTGCAACCACACCCCAATCAAGTACGCCTACCTCACCCCCGGGGCGGACTGGCTCGACATGGCCAACTTCATCGCCAACGACCTCGCCCAGATCGGGCTCACCATCCAGCCGGTCCCCATCTCCCTGCCGACCCTCTACGTCGAGCAGAACTACGCGAACGGGACGTGCACGACCTCGACCAGCGCTAACGGTGGCCCGTTCGTCATGGGCCAGGAGTTCTACACCTCCGATTACATCTCGCCGGACGACTGGACCCAGAACAACGCGCTCAGCTACGGCAGCGCGAACCTGTGCATGTCCGGCTACAAGAACACGAACGTCGACAACTGGACCCTCGAGGCCGCCGCGGAGTCCAACCCGACCAAGCTGACCGGCTACTACACCAACATCACGGAGGCGATGTACTACAACTACACGGACATCTGGACGGTCGTTCCGACCTCCTTCTCGGTGACGACGACCAACCTCCACGGCTACGTCCAGAACCCGATGGCGAGCGCCGAGCCGTTCGCCTTCCTGTTCAATACCGACTACATCAGCTGACCGAGGAGCCGGGCCGCCCCGGCGCGGCGACGGCGGGTTCGACCCCGGTCGGCGGCGCCTCGGCGGACTCCAGGAGGGCCGACGGAGGGATCGCTCCCACCTCCTCGGCCCGGACGCAGGCGACCAGGTGTCCCGACGCCCCCGGGGCGGGTCGCAGGGGAGGGTCGGCGAGCCGGCAAGGCTCCTTGGCGAAAGGGCAGCGAGGGGCGAAGCGGCACCCCGGCTTCGGATCGATGAGCGTCGGAATGTCGCCGGTGATGCGGTAGCGCGCGTGCCGGCGTGACGGGTCGGTGCGGGGAAGGGCGGCGATGAGCGCCTTGGTGTAGGGGTGAACCGGCGCGTCGAGGACGGCCCGAACGTCCCCGACCTCGACGACCTGGCCGAGGTACATCACCGCCACGCGGTCCGCCGCAAAGCGCACCGCGGCGACGTTGTGCGTGATGAGGAGATAGGCGAGGCCGCGCGCGCGCTGGAGGTCGACCAGGCGGTTGAGGATCTGGGCCTGGACCGAAACGTCCAGCGCGCTGGTCGGCTCGTCGAGGACGATGAGGCGAGGGTCGACCGAGAAGGCCCGAGCGAGCGAGATGCGCTGACGCCCGCCTCCGGAGAACTCGTGGGCGTACTGGTCGAGGCAATCGGGCGGAAGGCCGACCTGAGGGAGGGTCGCCTGGACCCGGGCACGCATCTCCCCCCGGGAGGGCGAGCTCCCGCCGCGAAGCTTCTCCTGGACGCGAATCGGCTCGGCGACGATCTCCCAGACCTTGAGACGCGGGTCAAGCGATCCCACCGGGTCCTGGAAGACGACCTGGACGTTGCGTCTCCAGGCGCGCAGTGCCGCGCCGGTGAGCCGGCCGATCTCTTGGCCGTCGAACCGGATCTCGCCCGAGGTGGCGTCGTGCAGCCGGGAGAGAAGCCAGCCGAAGGTCGTCTTTCCCGAGCCGGATTCCCCGATGAGACCCAGGGTCTCTCCCGGCTGGAGGGCGAGGCTCACGGAGTCGACGGCGTGGACGGCCCGCGCCGGCCGCCGGTGGAACGTCTCCGTGACCGTCCGAGGCAGCGGGAACTCCTTGGAGAGGGCAACGGTCTCGACCAGGGGTTCGGGGCTCACGGGGTCGTGCCGACCTCCTCGGCGAAATGGCAGGCGCTCTGGTGAGGGGCCCGTTCCGCCGAACCTTTCACCGTCCGCAGCGCCGGCGGCGGGTCGACACGGCAGAGGTCCTGCGCGAGCGGGCAGCGCGGATGGTAGCTGCAGCCGGCCGGAAGACGGGCGAGATGCGGGACCGACCCCGGGATCACTTCGAGGGGCCCGTCCGACTTGTAGCGCTCCGGCACCGCCCGCAACAGACCGCGGGTGTAGGGGTGACGGGGGGTGCGGAAGACGTCGGCGACCGGACCGAACTCCACCAGACGACCGGCGTACATCACGCCGAGGTCGTCGGCGATCTCGGCGATCACTCCGAAGTCGTGGCTGATGAACAGGATGGAGGCCTGGACCTCGTCGATGAGCTCCTTCATCAGGGTGAGGACCTGGGCCTGGATGGTGACGTCCAGAGCGCTGGTGGGCTCGTCCGCGATGAGGAGGGACGGCCTCTCCGAGAGGGCCATCGCGATCATGATCCGCTGGCGCATCCCCCCCGAGAGCTCGTGGGGATACCGGTCAAGGACCGTCTCGGGGTCCTGGATCCTCACCAGGCGAAGGTAACGCAGGACCTCCTCGCGAGCGTCCAAGCGGTCGGTGAGCCTGCGCTGAGCCTTCTCCGCCACGGCTCCGCCCGGGGTGATCGGGCGGGAGAGCACCGCGGAGGTCTCGGGAAGCGGCCGACGCGAGTAGTCGAACGGCTTGCTTCCCCCCCGGAAGGTGGGCAGCAGCCCGATGTCCCGCCAGTGACGTATCTGGACCGCCTCGGCGACCTGGTCGTAGACCCGCAGCGCCGGGTTGAGCGAGTTGAGCGGCTCCTGAAAGATCATGCCGATGCCCGTTCCCCGCACGAGGGGCAGGCGACGCCGAGGCACCGCCACGAGGTCGGTGCCGCGGAAGACGATGTGACCCGAGACGATCTCGGCCGGCGGCTCGGGGAGGAGGCGGGGGATCGCCTGGGCCAGCGTGCTCTTGCCGCAACCGGTCTCCCCGACGATCCCGACGACCCTGCCCGGAGGGATGGTGAAGGAGACGTCCGTGACCGCATGTACCCGCTCCGTGCCGGAGCGGTAGTCTACCGAGAGCCTCTCGACCGAGAGCACCGGGTCCGTCACGGGCCCGACCCTCCGGCGGACTCCGCGGCCGGCCCGGTGGGCTGCGCGAGCTCCGAAGGAGGTGGCGCCGCCGAGACCCCTTGGGACTGCACTAGGGCCCGCCGGGTGCGCGGGTCGAGCACGTCCCTAAGGCCGTCGCCGAAGAGGCTGAACGCGAGCGCGGTCACGAAGATCGCCAGCGCCGGGAAGGCGATGAGCCACCAGGCGTGGGTGATCGGCTGGTTCACCTGGAACGTCGAGAGCATGTTGCCCCATTCGGGAGGCCTCGGGTACGCGATCGCCGCCCCGAAGACGAAGGAGATCGTGGAGAACGACACCAGCACCGTGCCGATGTCGAGGGTGAAGTAGACGACCACCGGCTCGAGCAGGTTGCGGACCACGTGCCGGCCGAGGATCCTGAGCTCGCCGACCCCCGCCGCCCGGGCGGCGGTGACGTACGGCAGGTGCCGGATCGCCAGCACCTCTCCCCGGACGAGCCGAACGTAGTACGGCCACCAGGTGAGCACGAGCGCGAGGAGGAGGGCGTTCAGGTTGAAGCCGAGCGCCGCGACGATCGCGAGGGCGAGGAGCAGGCTCGGGAACGCGAGGAACACGTCGGTCGTCCTGAGGATCGCGGCGGAGGCCACCGCTCCGATCGTGCCGGGGCGGTCCCAGAAGCCCGCGACCAGGCCGAGGGCTCCTCCGAGAAGCAGCGCCGAGCCCGCGATGAACAGGCCGATCGCCAGGTCGAGGGGGAGAGCGAGCATGACCTCGGAGTAGAGGTCGAAGCTCGTCTCGTCGGTCCCGAACGGATGGACGAGCGAGGGAGGCCAGCGCAGCAGGGTGGGAGGCACGGTGTAGGCCTTCGTCTCCTGCGTCGCGCGGTACGGCACCAGCAGCTGCGGAGAGAGCACCACCAGGACGGCGGCGACCACCAAGAGGACGACCAGGACGAACCCGAGGAACGTGAGCGGATTGGCCCGAAGCACGCGGTAGAAGGCGACGGCCTGCCGTCCGGCGGCCCTCAGGGAGCGGCCCGGCGCTCCCGGAGACCTCCTTGCGGTGCGGGCGGGAGCGTCCGACGGCGTGGATCACCTCCACTCCACGCGGGGGTCGAGGATCCCGTAGAGGATGTCGGCGACCAGGTTGGCGAGGACCACGCCGAGGGCGAAGACGACCACGACCGCGATCGCGCCGTCGAAGTTCGGCACCCCCGTGGCCCCGAGCGAGACGTAGGCATACGCGCCGATCCCGG
The DNA here is from genome assembly GCA_021817605.1 of Thermoplasmata archaeon. Classification (GTDB taxonomy): domain Archaea; phylum Thermoplasmatota; class Thermoplasmata; order Lutacidiplasmatales; family UBA184; genus Lutacidiplasma. Next base: position 59,063 of record JAKAUN010000008.1, read on the forward strand.
GCCACTGGAAGATCTCCTCGATCACGACCGTCCCTGCGAGGAGACCGCCGGCGGTCACGCCGAGCACGGTGGTCGTCGTGATGAGCGCGTTGCGGAGCGCGTGCTTGTAGAGCACCACGAAGTTCGAGAGGCCCTTCATGCGGGCAGCCCGCACGAAGTCGAGCGGAAGGACCTCGAGCATCGACGCCCGGGTCATCCGGGTGGCAATCCCCATGTTGATGAAGGCGAGAACGGCCGCGGGGAGCACCAGGTGCTTGAGGGCATCGACGGTGTAGGGAAGGTTGCCCGCCAGAAGCGCGTCCACCACCGACATGTGGGTCCGTTCGGGGAACGGCGGCGCGGCGCTGTACACCCCGGAGGTCGGAAGCCCCAGCGTCGGGGCGAGGTAGTAGACCACCAGGATCGCGCCGACGAAGGTCGGGGTCGCCCAGCCGCTCAGGTAGAAGATGCGGACCAGGTGATCGGCCCAGCGTCCCGCGTAGGCGGCCCCGAGGACGCCGAGCGGGATGCCGATGACGATCATGAGGAAGAGCGAGGCGAGGACGAGCTCGAGGGTCGCCGGCACGCCGGCGAGGATGTGAGGAAGCACGGGGTCGCCGGATTGGGAGGTCCCCCAGTTGCCCGACAACAGCTGGGTGAAGTAATCGTAGAACTGGACAGGGACCGGCCGCGAGAACTGCGCCTCGCAGTGCATGATCGTCGCGTGGCCGGCTTTCGGGTACCAGCGCGGACACGGGTCGATCGCCGCCACGTGCGTGATGAGGAAGGCGAGAACGATCACCCCGAAGAGGACCGGCAGCAGCTGCAGCAGACGTTTGCCGACGAAGATCGCCAGGTCCTCGAGGCTGCGCCCCATCCCCGCCCCCGGTCACCGGTCGGCTGGGGGGCCGTCCGAGCAGACCATTGCCGCAGGCACGGTGGGCCGCTATTAACCCCCCGCGGCCGCCGGCCTACGGGAAGAAGTAGTCGCGGGGGAGCGTCCTCAGTTCGGCGAACGTCTCGGCGACCGTCGAGACGAACCTGTCGACGTCGCGCTCGGTGTGGGCCGTCGAGAGGGTGAGGCGCTCGTAGTTGTCCGGGTGAATGTAGATCCCCCGGTCGAGCAGGAGCTGGTGATGCCGTAGGTAGAGGTTCCAGTCGATCTGGAGCGACTCGCGGTAGTTGACGATCTTCTTCCTGCGGGTGAAGTAGAACTGGAGCATCCCGGGGACCGACTGGGCGAGGACGATGACCTTCGCATCCCGCGCCGCCTCCTCGATCCCCTTCTCGAGCTTGGCGGTGAGACGGGCGAGCTTCTCGTAGAGCTCCGCGCCACCGCGGTGGAGCATCTTGAGGTTGGCCAGCGTACCGGCCATCGAGAGGTTGTTGGCGTTGTAGGTGCCGCCGAAGGAGATCCGTCCCGGGGCGATGAGGTCCATGTACTCGGCCTTCCCCGAGACCGCGGAGACCGGGACGCCTCCGCCCAGGGCCTTCGCCCAGCAGGAGATGTCGGGCTCGACCCCGTAGAGCTGCTGGGCGCCTCCGGGGGCTACCCGAAAACCGGTGAACACCTCGTCGAAGATCACCAGCATCTCGTTCTGGTGGGCTATCTCGATGAGCCGCTTGAGAAAGTCCGGGGCCGGCGGGATGATCCCCGCGTTGGCCATCACCGGCTCGAGGATCACGGCCGCGAGACGGTCGCGGTAACGGCGGACCATCCGTTCGAACGAGGTGATCGAGTTGTACGGGGCGACCATGACGTAGTCGATGACCCCGGGAGGAATCCCCGCGGAGTTCGGCAGGGGGCGGGGGTACTCGTCCAGGCCGGCGACCACCGGCGGGGCCTCGGCGCTGATGAGGGCGAGGTCGTGCTGGCCGTGGTAATGCCCTTCGAACTTGAGGATCGCATCCTTGCCGGTGACCGCCCGGGCGATGCGGATCGCGTTCATGGTCGCGTCCGAGCCGTTCGAGCAGAACGCGACCCGCTCGGCGTTGGGGACCATCTTCTGGAACATCTTGGCGACGTCGATCTCGAGGGCCGTCGGGGAGGCGAAGTGGAAGCCGAACTGGGCCGCCTCCTGGACCGCCCGGACCTGCTCGCTGGGGGCGTGGCCGTTGATGAGGACCCCGTAGGCGAGGTTGAAGTCGAGGTACTCGTTGTCGTCCTCGTCCCAGATACGCGCGCCTTTCGCCCGCGAGATGAAGGGAGGGACGGGGGCGTAGGAGGCCACCCGGATGAGCGAGCTCGAGGAGTTCGGGATGTGCTTCTTGCCCTCCTCTAGAAGCCGGGCGCTCTTCTTGAGCTTCGGGACGAGGCGCGCCACGGTGACCGGGACGCTCTGCCCTTCGCCCTCCGCGGAAGGGCTCTCCGCTGCCGGCTCCTTGTGGGGCTCCTTGGGCTCGCGAGCCTCCCGCGACTCCTTCGCCTCCTTGGGCTCCTTCGGGAGCTCAGGCAACGGGCTCGCCGGCGGGGCCGCCGGAACGGCGGGATCGACGGTCCCCTCTCCGGTCAGCTTTCCGAGCGTCGGGCGGTCGCCCGCGACGGCCACGGCACGGGCCAACGACGGGGTGAGGGCGGGTTCCGATTCCGCCATAGGATATGCATCTCCGGCGCGGTCGAGAGCCCGGGGTGCGTATATATAGATGCTCGGGCGCGAGAATTTAGAGGGCGAGAATGGTTCCTTCGGTCTATCGTTGCAAAAAAAACAACAAAAACTGGCCCGAATCTTATATTTTCCTTGGGTTGTGGGTGCTTTCCTGTCTTGTTGAGCCCTCTTTGTTCTTCTATCTAGCTTCTTGGGTCGGACGGGCGCGCAGGGGCGGCTCGGGCGGGACGATCGCCGACTCGATCCCCCAGCGGGCGAGCTCGTCACGGAACGGGCGGGCCGGAACACACCGCTCCGGAGGAAGGACCCCCGATTCCTGGACCTGCCCGCGCCCGATCATCTCGGCGCCGATCGCCCCCGCGATGCCGACCGCGTACTCGGTCGCCGTGAGATGCCAGTCCGGGCGGGGCGGAAACCGGGCGACGGCGTGCCGGACAATCTCCTCGCCCGCCCGGGTGCCTCGCAGCTCGATGTCGAGGACCTCCCAGTCGTTGACACGGACCCCCTCGGGGACGCCGAGGAGCTTCTCCCGCCGGAGGAGCGCCAGGGTGAACTCCCGGGGGACCACCGGCCTTCCCCCGACATCGAGGGCGACCTCCGAGGCGAGGCCGAGGAGGGCCATCGTACGCAGCACTTCGATGCCCGGGCCGCCCTCCTTCCATTCGCAGTGGCGGAGCCCCTTCTCCGCAAGGCTGGCCGGAAGGGTCGCCGGCTCGGAGTGCAGGGTGCGGTAGACCCGCGTCCTTCCCACCGGAGGGCCGAAGTCGAACTCCTCGGCCCCGCTCATAGGAGGGTACTCCCGGTACTCCCCGGCCTCGAAGACGATCGCGGGGAGGACCATCTCGTCTAGGAAGGTGCTCGGCGACCACGTGAAGGAGATCTCCGGCCCGCCCACGGTCAGGTCACGCCAGCCGTCACGAAGGACCAGCGAGGCGACCCGATCGAGGTCCGACGCGGCCTCCAGCGCGAGGACGTTGGAGATGCCCGGGACCTGCCCGAGGCCGGGGATGGCGAGCACCCCTGCCTCCCTGAACTCCGCGTCGCGGGCGAGCTGTCGACGGGTCATGTGGAAGAGCCCTCCGAAGTCGAGGTAGGGCACCCGCGCGGCCAGGGCCGCATCCATGACGGTCAGGTTGAACCCGTACTGGACCGCGTTGACGACCACTCCCGCGCCCTGGAGGACCCTCGCCAAGGCCGAGGGGTCGCGGACGTCCAGGGCCACGGCACTCGCCCGGGGCCCTGCGGCTGCCGCCGCGGCATGGGCGAGCTCCGAGGAGAGGTCCGCCGCCACCACCGAGTCGAAGACCGACCCCTGGGCGAGGGCACGGACCGACGCGCGGCCGGTGAGACCCCCACCGCCCAGCACGACCGCCCGCATGCCCCCTCCTCAGCTCCGGTCGGCTCGACCGTTCCGGCGCTTCTTTCCCGGCGCGCCGGCTCGGCCCGAGGCGGCCGGTCCCGGCACCGTGGCCGGGGTCTTGGCCGCTCCCGTCGGAGCTGGCGCCTCCGTCCCCGGGTTCGGCGCCGAGGTCCTCTGGAGGAGGTCGCGGAAGGTCTCGAAGTGACGGAGGAACGGGTCGGCCCGGCGTCGGTCCTCGAGCTCCCCGAGGGCGATCTCGAGGAGGGCCTTCGCCTTCGCGTCGCCCTGGGTGGCCTGGGCGAGGTAGACGCACAGGACCTGATAGTGGGGGAGGACGAAGGCGTCCGTCCGGGGGGTGCTCATGTCCCCTTTGCGGGGACGGTAGATCCGCTCGATCGGGATCTCGAGCGCCAGCACCTTGCGGTGCGAGAACCCGAGGTAGCGTCCCGGCCCGAGGATGCGGGTCACCTGCCGGATGTTGCCGCTCAGGTTGTTGGTGAGACGGTCGCACTCATGCCAGCACCACAGGCCGAAGCCGTGGTCTCCCTCGAGATACGCTGCCCAGGCCCGTCCGTAGAGCTCGCGTTCCTTCTCCTCGGGAGAGGCTTCGGGCGACAGCGCGGCCTTCCAGTCGGAAATGTGGATGTCGACACGCATCGACGGAGAGAGCTCGCGTCTCGGGGGGACCTCCGTCGCCGCCGCCATCGCGCCGCGAAGACCGGGACGGGGTTAGACGGTTGCCCTTCCCGGTCCGGGGTCGCCGGCGGCAGAGGGCGCCCCCCTTCCGGGATCAACCGCCGGCCGGGAACGCTCGACGGCCGCGTATCCACGTCTGGGCGACCGGCGTGGCCGCCTCCAGCGCCGCGGAAAGCCGCCCGGCCGAGAGGACGAGGAGGTCGGCGGGTGCCCCGGGCTCGAGCAGGCCGGCTCCTTCAAGACCCAGGGCCCGACCCGCCCCCGTCGTGTAGAGCGCGAAGGCCTCTTCGGGAGGGAGCCGTTCCGAAGGCTCGGGGCTGGCCGAGCGACCCTCCGGGTCGTGGCGGTGGACGGCTGCGCGAAGGGCCCGCCACGGGTCGGCCGGGTCGTACGGCGCGTCGCTCGACCCCGCCAGCACGAACCCCCGGTCGGCGAGGGTTCGGAACGCGTAGGCCCATCTCGCGCGCTGCGGGCCCAGCCGCTCGGTTAGCCAGAGGTCGCTCACCACGAAGCCCGGCTGCACCACCAGGACCGGCCGGCTGCGGGCGAGCGAGGCCAGGGCCTCCGGCGTGGTCAGGGACGCGTGCTCGATGCGGGCGAGCTTGCCGGGAGGGACGGAGAGAGCGTCGAGGAGCCGGGCGGCGCGGTGGACGGCCCGCTCCCCGATAGCGTGCAGGGCCGGGGCGAGGCCCCGGGAGCTCGCTTCTTCGAGCGAGGCGAGGAGAGCTCGGTCGTCGCCGACGTCCCGGCCGCGCGAGGACGGCAGATCCGAGTACGGCTCGAACAGCGAAGCGGTCCGGGGACCGAAGGCGCCGTCCAGGAACGCCTTCACGCCGACCGCGGCGACCACCCCGGAGCGTTGGGCGGCGGCCTCCTGGGGGAGGTCCCGGAGGCGGGCGAGGCGAACGTAGCCGCGCACGCGGGGGAAAGGCTGCTTGTCGGCCGCCAACGCACGCAACGCGTCGAGCTCCTCGGGGGTGGTGCTCATCGCGCCAACGGAGGTGAGCCCGAGCGACGTGAGGAAATCGAACGTTCTCCCGAGCGACGCGGTCGAGGGAGGTTGTCGCTCGGTGACGCTCGGCCCGAGCCGCCGCATCGCCTCCTCGTAGAGGATCCCGTTGGGCTCGCCCGCCGGACCCCGGCCGATCCCGTCGTCGGCGGCCCCGTCCGCCGCGCGGGACAGGTCGAGCCGCTCGAGCGCACGGCTGTTGAGGAGCGCGACGTGGCCGCTGCGGTCGTAGACGAGCACCGGTCGGTCGTCGACCGCGCGATCGAGCACGCGCGCCGTCGGCCATTCCCCGGGGAGGAGGGCGGCGAGGTCGAATCCCCGTCCCACGATCGGCTCGCGGGGACGTTCCTTTGCCCAGGCGGAGAGACTCGATACCAGTTCTTCGGCCGAGCGGGCCCTCCCGAGAGGGGGCCCCTCCCGCATCCAGGCAAGCTCGCTCACGTGGAGGTGGGCGTCCGCGAGCCCGGGGACGACCAGGGCCCCGTCCAGGCGCACCTTCTCTACGCCCACGGGCGCCCCGCGGGCGGCCTCCTCCCGGGACCCGGCCAGGAGCACTCGGCCGTCCTCGACCAGGAGCGCCTCGACGTAGCGCCGGCCCGTGTAGACCCGGCCCCCCTCGAAGAGCACCGAGCCGGTCATGCCGCCCGGTGGGGAGGGCCTCCCCCGCCTTTCTAGACGTCGAGGTAGCGGTAGAACTCGTAGGGGTGCGGCCTCAGGTTGAGCTCGAGCTGCTCCTCACGCTTCAGGGTGACGTAGGTCTCGAGGAGGCTCGCGGAGAAGGTCGGCTTGAGGAAGTCACGGTCGGCCTCCAGGCAATCGAGCGCCTCGGCGAGCGAGCCGGGAAGCTCGCGGATCTCGAGCTCCCTGCGACGCGCCGCGGAGAGCTTGTAGATGTTCTCGTCGACGGGGGGAGGCGGCTCGATCTTGCGGCGGATGCCGTCGAGACCGGCGAGGGCGAGGGCCGCCTCGGTGAGGTAGATGTTCGCCGCCGGATCCGGGGTGCGGTACTCGACCCTCTTCGCCTCGGGTCGGCTGCGGTGGTAGAACGGGATCCGTACGTTCGCCGAACGGTTCGCCTTGCTCCAGGCGATGAAGACCGGGGCCTCGTAGCCCGGGACAAGGCGGCGGTAGGAGTTGGTGATCGGATTGGTGATCGCGCAGAGCGCCCGGGCGTGCTCGAGCAGGCCCCCGATGTAGTAGCGGCAGGTCTGGCTCACTTCCGCGTAGGGGTCGTCCGGGTCGTAGAAGGCGTTCTTCCCTCCCGCCCAGAGCGACTGGTTCGTGTGCATCCCGATGCCGTTGTCCCCGTAGATCGGCTTCGGCATGAAACAGGCGAGCTTGCTGTGCCGGTGGGCGACGTTCTTGATCACGTAGCGGAGGTCCTGGATGTGATCCGCCATCGGGACGAGCTCGTCGAACCGTAGGTTGATCTCCGACTGGCTCGCGGTGGCGACCTCGTGGTGATGGGCGTCCAGCGTCAGGTGGAAGTTGTCGACGAGGACGTTGCACATCTCCGCGCGCAGGCCGAGGAGCGAGTCGAGCGGCGGGCTGCGGTGGTAGCCCTCCTTGAACCGGACCGTCGCGTGGGAGTTGCTGGGAGCCCAGGGTGCCTCCGACGACCCGATGAGATAGCCGGCCCCGGCCCAGGCGTCCCGCACGCCGTCGGCCGACGGAAGCAGCTGGACTTGGTCGAAGACGAAGAACTCGACCTCCGGTCCCCAGTACGACCGGTCGAACCCGGCGTCGGCCAAGACCTTCTCGGTGGCGCGCGCGACGCCGCGGGGGTCGTGGTCGTAGGGCTCGTGGGAGGCGCCGAGCCGCACGTCGCAGATGAACCGGACCGTGGGGCCGGCGTCCGGATGCCAGGGGATCGTCGCCCAGGTCGTGGCGTCGGGCACCAAGAGCATGTCCGACTCGAAGATCTCGCGGAAGCCGCGGACCGAGGAGCCGTCAAGCTTGGGAACGCCGGTGCGGAACATCTCCGCCTCGAGCCCGGAGCTCGGGATGTCGACCTGGTTGAGCCCGCCGAACACGTCCGTGTAGAACAGCTGGACCCAGCGGACCTTCTCGGACCGCAACCGTTCGACCACGCTCTCCCCGTCGACCTCGCCGCGCGCGCCCGACACTGCCATCCCGAACGCCCCCCCGGGCGCTGCAGCCCGCCGTCCTACTTCAACTCTGGGCCGGAAATTCTGGATGAATTTCCATTTTCACGCCAATTGTCCTTATTTCTTTCCTAGTCCTTCAAGATACATGCCACGAGCGTCCACTCTGGACGAACTCGACCGGTCGATCCTCGAGGAGCTCAACATCGACGCGCGCAAGAGCCACCGCGCGATCGCCCAGCGGCTCAAGGTCTCCCCGACGACGGTGAGCGCGCGGATCGCACGGTTGGAGGAGGACGGGGTGATCCGCGGATACATCCCGCTCCTGGACGACGAGCTCCTTGGCTGGGACCTCTGGGCGCTGGTGGGGGTCCGCATCTCCAAGGGTCGGTTGCGGGAGGTCGAGGAGCGGCTGGCGCGCGACCCGCGGGCCTACGCGATCTACGACGTCACGGGCGAGTACGACGCCCTGCTCATCGGCCGTTTCCGCGACCGGCGCGATCTCGACCGGTTCGTCAAGCACGCCCTCCAGGACCCGCACGTCGAACGGTCGAACACCCAGGTCGTGCTCAACCGGGTGAAGGAGGAGCGGCGCGTGCCGGTGGTCCTTCGGGGCGTGGACCGGGCGGCCACGCCGTAGACGCCCTGCGACCGCAAGGCTAAGAGCGCCCACCGGGTCGGTGTCCTCGAGGATCGGGCCGATGGACTGGGGGATGCAGAACCGGCTCGCCCGGATGTTCTCCGCGACGAGCTCGAACAGCGTGATGCTCGCCGTCGACCACGGCTACTTCATGGGTCCGACGCGTCGGCTCGAGGACGTGCGGGCGACGATCACCCCGTTGATGCCCTACGCGGACGCCCTCGCCCTCACGCGCGGGGTGCTACGCAGCTCCGTTCCCCCGAGCTCGACCACGCCGATCGTCCTGCGCGTCTCGGGTGGCGCCACCATCCTCCAGGAGGACCTCTCCAACGAGGCGATCACGACGGCGATGCGGGACGCGAGCCGCCTCAACGTTTCGGCCGTGGCGCTCTCGGTGTTCGTCGGGTCCCCGCACGAGCACCAGTCGCTCGTCAACCTCTCCCGGCTGGTCGACGACGGCGAGGACGCCGGCATGCCCGTCCTCGCGATCACGGCGGTCGGCAAGGAGCTCGAGAAGCGCGACGCCCGCTACCTGGCCCTGGCCTGTCGGGTCTCCGCCGAGATCGGAGCCCACGTCGTGAAGACCTACTACTGCGACGGATTTTCCAAGGTCGTCGAGGGCTGCCCGGTCCCCCTCGTCGTCGCGGGGGGCCCTCGTCTCGAGAACGACCGGGCAGCGCTCGAGCTCGCCCACCACGCCATCGAAGAGGGTGCCCACGGCATCGACATGGGCCGCAACATCTGGCAATCCGACCACCCGGTGGCGATGCTCAAGGCACTGCGGGCGGTCGTCCACGAGAAGGCGACCGTTCGCGAGGCCCTCGACGTGCTCGACCAGGAGGTCGGGCAGACTCCGGCGCCGGCGAAGCTTCCGGCCTAGCCGGGCGCGCCGGCCCCCCTCGGCCATTGCCGACGGTCTTATCTTCGGGTCCGCCTCGGCTCGGACGCGCGGGGATTGCCAAGCTTGGCCAAAGGCGCCAGATTCAGGGTCTGGTCCCGTAGGGGTTCGTGGGTTCAAATCCCTCTCCCCGCACAGGGGTTTGAACCAGGGGCCGGCTCGCCTCTCGTCCGAAGACCCGCCGGCTCTCCACGTCCGCGCCTCGTGGGCTCACAGCGTCGGCGGAGCGACAAGACGGAACTCCCGGTGGGTCGGTCGGCACCCCGCCTCCCCCGTGTCCCTCGTCGCGGGGTCCGCCACGGGCTTGGGTGAGAGGGCACCGCAACCACCCGCCAGCCCCCCACGTAAGGAGGCCGAACTCCGACCGATCGACCCGAGGACTGGAAACGACCTGAGGGTCGTCTCGGCACTCCCCCCACAGACGTCCCGGACCTGCGCGCGCCGCGAGGCAGTCGCTTTCCACGAGGATCGAGTGGCCTCCCGTTGGAGCTTCTTCTCCCCCGGCCCGGGTACCGAGGCGGTTCCTTGGCGGCGCGGCGACCGCGTTCTCCCGTCCCGGGGCGCGAAAGACGCCCTCTGATCCGGGGGACCCGGGCGAGGGGACGGATCGCGGTCCGCCAACCTAAGTACGGGCCGCGGGTCCGCTCATCGATGGCCCCCGCACGACGCGCGTCGGCTCGGGCACGCGGCCGCACCGTCGCGCGGCTCGAGAGGGCCGTCGCCGCGGCACCTGTGGCACGATCGGGCCGGGCGGAGCCGCTCCCGCTCTCGGAAGAGCTACCGCACGCCCACATCGTCTGCCGGGTCTGCGGACGGATCCAGGGGATGGAGCTCTCCGAGCTCGACCGCCACGTTCTCACGCAGATCGCCGCGGGCCGGCCCGACGGATGGAGCGTCGAACGGATCGCTTTCTCGCTTGCAGGCGCCTGCCAGCGGTGCCGGGAAGGGCCTTCCGCCCCGTGACGGGGGAGGGCCCCTGACCGCGTTCTTTACCGCCCCCTCCCTCGCCTGGGGCCCCGGGGCGGTCGAGCAACTGAGCGGGCTCGGCGCCCGACGGGCGGCCGTGGTCGTCGACCCGGCGGTGGCGGGCCGGGAGGGACCGCTCCGGGCCGTCGAGGAGCTCGAGAAGGCGGGGGCGACCACCGAGCTCATCGGCGAGCTTCGTCACCCGCAGAGGGTCGCGAACGTCGGCGAGCTCGCCGAGCGGCTGCGTCGCTTCGGGCCGGACTGGATCGTGGCGATCGGCGGCGGCGCCACCCTGGACGCGGCGAAGGCGGCCCGCCTCTGGCTGGAGCAACCCGAGCTGCCCCTCGACCCTCCGCCCTCCGTCGTTCCGTTCCCTGAGGTGCCGACCTCGCACCTGGTCGCCATCCCCACGACCAGCGGCAGCGGAGCGGAGGCGAGCTGGACGTGCGACCTCCTCGCCGGCAACGGATCTCCCGTCGAACTCGCCCACCGCGCGCTGGTCCCCGACTGGGCTCTCCTCGATCCGGCGTTCGCCCAGGGCCTCCCTCCGGCCGAGCTGCGGTCCGGCGGACTCGCGACCGCCGCCGTCGCAGCGGAGGCGTACGTCTCGGCCTGGTCGAATCCGTTCTCGGACGCCCTGGCGGTCGGGGCACTCACCGCCGTGGCGCGCAACCTCTCCCCGGCGCTCAAGTGGACCGACGAGCCCGAGGCGCGAGCGGCCCTCTACTACGCGGCGACCATGGCCGGCCTCGCCGCCTCCAACGCCCAGCGCGGGGTCGCGCACGCGCTCGCGCGGGCGCTCGAAGGTCCGAGCGGGGTTGCTTACGGCACGCTTCTCGGCCTGGTCGTTCCCACGGTCCTCGACTTCGACCGCCCGGCGGCACGCGAGAAGCTCGAGGCGCTCTCGTGGGCGCTTGCCACACCGGAGGAACCCTCCCACCCGGACCTCCCGAGCCGGCTGCGGCGGCTCGCCACGAGCGTGGGAGCCCCGCGGGACCTTGCCCAAGCGGGTGCGCCAATCGCCGAGCTGCGGAGCCGACGGGCCGAGCTCCTCGCGGCTGCGATGCGTTCGCCGGGGACCGTCGCGAACCCGCGCGTTCCTACCGCCGAGGACCTCGCGGGTCTCCTCGACCAGCTTCTGGGAAGCACGCCAGCGTCGGGCGGGAGCCGCCTTCCCGCCTCCCGTTAGGTCGAGGCGGGGCCAGCCGCAGCGGGAACCCGCGACGACGGCTCGGGGGGCCGCTGCGGGGCCTCGACCGCACGGTTGATCGCGATCTCGGCGAGGTCGCTCGCATAGAACGCTGCCCGCTCCAGGCTCTCGAGGACGTAGGCGACCCCGACCGCGAGCCGGCCGCGCTTGGAGGCCAGCTCGCGAAGCACGTGCGCTCGCTCTCGGGTGAGCTCCTCGGCGGCGTCGATGACCTCGTTCGCCTTGGCGATGTCCCGCGCGTCCAGGCTGTCGAGCGCGTCCGCGAGCGAGGCGGCGGCCCTCGCCGCCAGGCGATCGAGCTCGTCGACCAGCTTGGTGGGGGTCACTTCGCGCCCGAGGAGGTCGACCGTCTGGGCGATACGGACCGCATGGTCGGCGATCCGCTCGAGGACTCGGGAGGCGAGCAGGTAGGTCGAGCACTCCGGAAGGGTGAGCTCGAGGGTCACGAGGATGCGGGCGTCTCGGAGCGCGCTCGTCACCTGCTTCTCGAGGAACCAGTGGAGCCGGTCGACCTCCCAGTCGCGCTCGACCACGTCCCGCGCGATCGAGCTCTCGCGCGTGCGGAACGCGGTCATGGCGTCGGCCTGCATCGCGCGCACCATCTGGTGCATCCGGCGGACGATGGACGGGATCGGCAGCGGATTCGCCCCCACAACATCCTGGAGGATGACCGCCTCCGCGGTCTCTTCGAGGATCTCCGGCCCGATCATCCGCTGGGCGAAGCCGCGCACGACATGGCGCGTCCGCGCGCTCATCCGGCCGGGGGTGCGGACCTCGAGGAGCGGGTAGCCGGCGATGTACTCGGCGATGAGGCGGCGGAAGAGGTGCTCCTCCTCCATGTCGTTGGAGACCTCGACGACCCGGCGCTCGACCTCGGTCGTGCCCACGGGCTCGGGGAAGACCGCGAGCGAGCCGTCGGCTCGGGGCGTGAAGTAGAGGGAGTCACCGGCGCGCAGGCCCCGGGCGGTCACCCAGTTCTTGGGCAGGGAGACGATGTAGGTCGACCCGCCGGTCTTCTGGATGCGACGCCCGTGGAACCCTCCGCTCTCGCGCATCGACGGCTCCCGTCGCGCGAGCTACGGCCATCTATATAGGTTCGAACACGACCCGCGGGCTCCTCGGCACGCCGGCTGCTGCGCCGCAGGTGCAGGCGACGGCAAGTAATAGTCCGGGCGCGGGTCCCCGCCGTCCGTCGGAATGAGCGCGTCCCCCGGCCCGCGGTTTGGGTATCACGGTCGTCCTCGCCAGGCGCGCGAGGGCGAGTCGCTCCTCGCGTCGCTCGCCCGCCGGGGCTGGCCCTACCTCGTGCGCTCGATCCGCTACCACCGGCCGCGGGGACCGTACTGCGGGACCGGCGACTGCACCGGGTGTCTCGTGCGGGTCAACGGCCGGCCGAACGTGCGCGCCTGCCGCTACGTCCCCCGCGAGGGGGACCGGGTCGTATCGGAGAACTCCTGGCCGGGCCCAAGGTTCGACCTGTTCGGGGCGCTCGACCCCCTGTTGCCGCGGGGGATCGACACCCTGCGTGGGCTCCGCCGACCGGCGTTTGCCGCCGGTCTCTACCAGCGCGTCGTCCGCCGCCTCGCGGGCTTTGGCCGGGCGTCCCCGAGCTCGTTCCGCCTCCGCACGCCCGAGCCGCGGACCGTGGAGGCTCCCTGCGTCATCGTCGGGGCCGGAAGGAGCGGCCGGGCCGTGGCCGCGGGCCTCGTGCGGGAAGGCCTCCGTCCTCTGCTCGTCGAGCGGCGGCGGGGAGCTTTGGCGGTCGCCGGGGCCGATCTCCTCGGCGGAGTGACGGCCACGTTCCTCCCGCCCCCCTCGGCCCCGCCGACGGGCTTCTCCCTCCTCGCGTTCTCGGAGGAGGGCGGCGGCTACGTCCTCCGCACCCCGTCGGTCGTCGTCGCGACCGGCGGCTACGACGCCCCGCTGCTCTTCGAAGGATCCGACCGTCCCGGCGTCCTCTCGGGCGACCTCGCGCTCTCCGTCCCCGAACTGCCCGTAGAGCGGGCCGTGCTCGTCGGCGGATCGGCCCGGGCTCTCGAGCTTCTCCAGCGACTCGGACCGAAGGTCTGCGCGATCGTCGCACCCTCCGAGATCCACCCGCAGCTCGTCGCCCGGGCGATCGAGCTCGGCCTTCCGCTCTACCCGCGCTCGCGGCTCGTGCGGGCCCACGGCCGCGCCCGCGTCCGCTCGGTCGTCCTCGCCCCCCGCGGCGACGGCGGCCGCTTCACCGTCCCGTGCGATGCTGTCGTCCTCGCCCACCGACGCCTGCCCAACGCGCAGCTCGGCTTCCAGGCCGGAGCGACGCGTCGCTGGAGAGGAGAGCCCGGGGCCTACTACCCCGTGCTCGGCGGGGACGGACGGACGAGCGTTCCCGGCCTCTGGTCGGTCGGCTCCGCCGCCCGCCCGGGCGGGGACGACGAGCAGAGAGTCGCCGCCACGGTCGCCGGCATCCTGGGGCGGGAGCCCGTCGCGGCCCCGGCCGCCGTCGAAGAACCGGACATCACCCCTCTTCTCGGCTACTACCGCGAGCTCCTCGCCGAGCGTCGTCACGGCAAATGGGTCCTGTGCCCGTGCGAGGACGTCCTCCTCACGGAGGTCGAGGAGGCCGTCCGTCGCGGCTACCGCGGCCTCGAGGTGATCAAGCGCTACACGGGAGTGGGCACCGGCCTCTGCCAGGGCCGCCTCTGCCTGCCGGACACGGTCCTCGTTCTCGCCGCGATCGAGGCCCGCGCACCGTCCTCGGTGGGCACGATCACCCAGCGCCCTCCTCTCGTCCCGACGCCTCTCGGGGCGCTGGCCGGGTTGCGCGACGAGTTCGCCGACGAGGTCGTCCCGTGACGCTGGCCCGGAGCGACTACGGCGCCGTGATCGTCGGCGCGGGGATCGTGGGGCTCTTTACCGCCTACCATCTCGCACGCGCCGGCGCCGGCCCGATCCTGGTCGTCGACCGAGGGTTCCTCTCCTCCGGCGGGTCCGGCCGCAACGGGGGCGGGGTCCGCCAGCAGTGGGCGACGCGCTCCACGATCCGCCTCGCCCGCGAGTCGGTTTCCGCCTTCCGCAGGTTCTCCTCCGAGTTCGGCTACAACATCTGGTTCCGCCAGGGAGGCTACGTCTTCCTCGCCGAGGGGCCTGGCGAGCTGGAACGTCTCCGCAGCATCCACGACGTGGTCCGTTCCGAAGGGCTGCCGTCGCGGATGCTCTCGGCCGAGGAGGTCGGGAGGTACGTCGACGGGATCGCCCCGGGAGCGGTGGTCGGCGGCTCCTACCTCGCCTCGGACGGGACCGTCTACCCGTTCCCGGCGGTCTGGGGGCTCTTTGAGGCGGCGCGCGCGCTCGGGGTCGAGGTGGCCCTCGGCACCGAGGCGCTCGGGCTCATAGTCCGCGACGCCCGCGTCGCCGGCATCGCCACCTCGGAGGGAAACGCCGCCACGCCCGTGGTCGTGAACGCGGCAGGCGGCTGGTCGGCGGAGTTCTCCCAGCGGGCCGGGCTCGCCGTGCCGAACGTCCCCTCGCGCCACGAGATCCTGGCGACCGAGCCGACCAAGCCGTTCCTCGACCCGATGGTCGTGCGGGCCTCCGACGGGCTCTACTTCAGCCAGACGATGCGCGGCGAGCTCGTCGGCGGGCTTTCGGTCCCCCACGTCCCGGGAACGGCGCGCGGGGTCCCGAGCTCCCCCCGCTTCCTGACCGCGATGGCCCGCGCCCTGGTCGATCTGCTTCCCCGTCTCGCGGGCCTCGGCGTCCTGCGCGCATGGACCGGCTACTACGACGACACGCCGGACGGCCTTCCGGTCCTGGGCGAGGATCCGAGGCTTCCCGGCTTCGTCCACGCGAACGGCTTCGGCGGCCACGGCTTCATGCTCGCCCCGGCGAGCAGCCGCCGCGTCGCGGCGGTGGTCCTCGGCGAGCCGATCGAGCCGGCCGTCCGAGAGTTCTCCATCGACCGGTTCTTGTCGCCGGCCCGGACCGCGCATACGGAGACGCTCCAGCTCGGCTGACGCGCCGGCTCGTCCGCCATCGTATTGACCTTCGGCCCCGGTTCACCGTTCGTGATCGGACGGTTCCCGTGGGACCCGTTCCCCCCGGGAGAGCCGGAGCCGAAGGGCCCGGATCCGGTCCACGCGGCCCTCTACCGGGCCGCGGTCGCCGGCGCCGACGCCTACCGCGCGGTCCGCGCCGCCGTCCGACGCGAGCGCGGCGTGCTCCGCGTGGGCAACCGGTTCGTCCCGGACGGGCGGTACCGTCAGGTCGGGTTCGTCGCTCTCGGCCACGCCGCCGCCTCGATGGCGCTGGCCGCCCTGGACGCTCTCGGCGACCGCCTGACCCAGGGGTTCGTGGCCGGGCCCGAAGCGCCTCCCGCCTACCTTCCGTTCCGCTCCGTCGTGGTGCCGGACGGATGGGGGGGCAGTACGAGCGCTACGACGACGCTCGAGGCAACGCGAGAGATCGCCCTCGACCTGGAGGAGACCGACCTCCTCCTCGTCCTGCTCTCGCCGGGAGCGCTACGATCTACGCTCGTCGCGCCGGCGACCATGACTCCGGAGGAGTTCGCACGGTCGCTGCGCGGGGCCCACGAGCACGGGGCGACCGGGCCGGAGGTCCTCTCGCTCGCCCGCGTCGCCGGCGGCGGAGGCGTCGGTGGGAGGCTTCTTCCCCCGACAACCCGCTGTGACGTCCAGACCTTGCTGGTCGACCGGGGCGAGGGCCCCCGACTGCTCGGTGGCGGCCCGACCGTCCCGCTCGAGCCGGGGGAACCGAGAGCCGCCGGCGAGCTCCTCGCCCGCCTCGGGCTCGAGCGCAGCCTCGACCTCACAGCGGTCGGGGGGACGGAGGCGCCGCTCGCCTCCCTTCCCGCGACCGGGAGCGCCGGCCGACCCGTTCTGGTCGCCGGACCGTCCGACGCCCTACGCGGCGTGACCGACCTGGCCTTCGACAAGGGCTGGACCACGAGGGTCGGCTTCCTCCTCCTCAAGGACCGACCCGAGGAGGCGGCGGACCGGCTCCTCGGGAAGTTCGACGAGCTTCTCGGCGACACGCGGGCCGATCCGCCCGCGCGCTCCAAGGGCCTGGTCGTGGCGGCGATGGCGACCCTGGATGCGCCCGAAGCCGTGGGGGAGGAGGCGGCCTGCCGGCGCTTCCTCGAGCAGGCGCGGAACCGGTTGCGCCGTCGGGAGCAGAGCGTCGGGATCTACCGCACGGTAGGCCCGATCGGGTCGAAGGAGGGGAACGAGACCCTCGGCGGCGCGGTCGTCGGCGCGTCGACCGACCCGGAGGCCCGCGGGTCCTCCGGCGACGCGCGGGGGCTCCGCATGCGGCCCGGGATCACGGATGTCGGCCTCGTACTCGTCGCGGTCGCCCCGTCCGGGGCGGCGTCGACGGGAGCGAGCCGTCGCGCTAGCGACTAGCCGTTCCGGCCGCCGGTCGTCCCTTCACCTGCGGGCTCCTCCGCCGCCTCGAAATGGCGCTTGAGCGCCATGTACTCGGCGAAGGAGATCTGGCGGCGGGCGCGGACCGCACCGGCTTGGCGCAGCGAGGCGATCTGGTAAAGACGCAAGAGTTCGGGGACCGGTCGCGCGGCCGGCAGGCCGCGCTCCGCGGGTGCCGGGGCGACGTGCGCTGAAGGCGCGCTTGGCGGTGGCGCCCCGGTACGGGCGGTAGGCAGGGCGACCGGCGTGGAGGGCAGGCTCGCTGCGAGCAGGGCATGCTCGTGCTCGGTGATCTCGCCCTCCTCACGGAGCAGGTCGATGAGCTCGCGCTGGCGCGGCCGGTAAGCTTCGACGAGCTCGACAAGAGGGCGGTCGGCGCGTGCCGGAGCGGGCGGGGAGGGGGCCGGGCCCGCGAGGCGGTCGAGCTCGCGGGAAAGCTCCTCGAGGGCAGCCGACAGTTCCGAGAGCTCCGGCAGGACCCCGTCGGCTCCGGGCTCGAGCCGAGCGGTGAGACGCACGACCCCGCGCGAGGTCTCCGACGGACCCAGCGGACGCTCGACGGAAAGCTCGATCTCCCGCTTGCGGGCTGGCACGCCGGTCCACGACCGCCCGTGCGAGAAAACGTACGCCGCCGCGGCACGGTGACCGCGAAGCGTGTAGCCCCCGTCGAGTTACCTCATACCATCAGATTTAATGTGGTAAGTATATATCCCTCCGTCGTTTCCTCCGGGGACGATGGGGGCAATATCTTTGACTCGGTCGGGGAGGGAGACCGGTCCCGTGGGAAGCGGAGCCGGGACGTGTGACGACACCAGCGGGCGCGAGATCTGCCCGGTGCTTGCGGCGGTCGGGGTGATCGGGACCGAGTGGCGGCTCGCGATCGTGCACCGGCTGCTCGACGGTCCGCAACGCTTCAGCGAGATCCTCCGCTCGAACCCGCGCCTCAACGCCAAGACGCTGAGCGCGACGCTCAAGTTCCTCGAGTCGCAGGGAGTGGTCTCCCGCAGCGTGGTCAGCACCCGTCCGTTCTCGGTCGTCTACTCGCTCACGGAGATGGGCCTCGGCCTCGCGCCTGCGGCTCGGGAGCTTAGGCAGTGGGGCGAGCGCTGGCTCCTTCCGCGGCGGCAGGCCGCGCTCCGAGGGAGCGGACCGCTTCGCCGACCGCCGGTGATCGAGGGCGAGCTCCCGCGCGTGGTCCTCGCCGAGCCGGACGCGGGGCCGAAGCCCTAGGCCGCTCGGGCGGCTCCCGCCCCTCCGGGGGCGCAACGCCCCTCGCCGAACCGTTTCACGACCTCCCCGTCCGGGGTTCAAGTAGCTCGGCGCGCGTCGTTTCCCTGCAACCACCCCAGGGAAGGCTCCCTAACATCGCCGAAGGGGACGACACCGCGTCCCGGGCGTGCGGGGCGCCTTCCCACCCCGCGCCTTTCAGTTTTCAACCTCCCCTCAAGGGACGAGCTTCGGGACGTTCTTCCTCGGCCCGTGTTGAAGGGCCGACCGTCGTCCCCGTGGCCTCCCGCTCCGCCCGACCCCATGGTCCGTCGTGAGCTTCTGGCCGTCTCCGACGTCTCGACCCAGGACCGCCGGAACCGTGCACCGGACCCGCCGCAGCGAGCCTCGAGCCCGCCCCGCGCGTCCCGTGCCCTCGGTTCGAACCGTCCGACGTGCGGCGCCGCCTAGGAGGCGAACGGGTCCCTCCGGGCCGCCGATCGTGAGCGGACGCCCGGCCGCTTCTGCCGGTCGTCCTGACCCCGATCCGGGCGCACCGCCGCCGCCGGACCCTTTCCCGGCGACCGCCGGTTTTCGTTGACCTGGGCTCCGCGGCCCACCGGCCGCGGGAGCGGGTCCCAGGGGGCGGGTCCGACCCGGAAGCCGTCGGATCCCTCCGCCGAGCCGACCCCGCCGCCCGCCCGCGCGCGGGGAGATGTATCCTATGGAAACCACTCTGGGTGCCGAAGGCATCGAAACGCCCCACGCCGAACCCGTTCCCCGCCTACGCCTTCCCCGACGCCGACGCTCCGGTCTCGTCGTCGTCGGCGAGCTGCGCCTCCCCCTCGGGGGTCCGTACCGACCCCGCGCGACGCTGGTGCGCTGGCCGGACGGACGCCTCCTCTGGCGCGTCCGTCTCTGGGAGGTCGACCGAGCCGTTCCCCACGTCGTGGGGACCGACACGCTGCGCGCGTTCGCCCAACGCAACGGGCTCCACGCGCTACGCCAGGAGATCGACGAGCTCGTCGCCCGGGCCGGGGCGTCGGAGGGGGTGTGAGAATCGCCTCCGGCACGAGCCGCGTTTCCCCCTCCGACCCTGACCTCCGCCGATCGTTCTACCGAACGCTCTTTTCCGCGCTGATGGGAGAGCCGCCCGGGGCCGTCGTCCTGGTCGAGTCGGCCCTCGGCGTCCCCGCCTCCCGCGTGACCGCGCGGCCCCCCACCCTCTGGGCCGTCGTGGGAGCCGGACCGGCCGCCCTCCCGCCGGTCGTCCCGACTCCCGGCCGTGCGCGGCCCGCTCCCCGACCCGACGGACCGGTCGTCCCTTTCGACCTCGTCCGCGCCGGCCCGGTGCCCCTGCGGGTCCCCCGTCCCCTCGTCCGAGATGTCGCGGAACGGACCGCGCTGGTCGGGAAGGACGGAGGGCTCTGGGTCCAGACGTTCTGGACCTCGGGACGCAGGGACGGACGACTGTGGGCGGGCCGACGGCTCGCTCTCCGCCTCGGCAGCGGACAGGCCGCGGGAGCCGCCGAGCGTGCCGCGGCCTGGGCGGCAAGAGAATGGACGGTCCGCTGCGGGATCGTGGTGCGGGCCGAGCCGGGCGGCCCGGGTGCCACGCGGAGCTGGGCGACCGGGGACCCGCGAACGATCCCTCGGGACGGCTGGTTCGACCTCGGCGTGGCGGAGGCAGAGCGGGCGGCCGAGCCGGTCCTTCTCGCACCGCGGGAGGAGCTCCCGCGGAGGGAAGCGCACGCCATTGTCTTCGGGGCTACCGGGGCGGGAAAGACCTGGTTCCTCGCCGAGCGCGCCTCCTCCGCGATGCGCGCCGGGGAGACGGTGCTCCTCCTCGACCTCCACGGGGACCTCGCCCCGGCGGTGGTCGCCCGCCTCTCCGACGCGGAGCGTGGGGCGCTGGTCGGCGTGGACGTGGCCCGTCGACCGGTCCTCGGCGTCGCGGCGATCTCGGGCAGCGACGAGCGTGCCGCGGGGCACCTGGTCGCCGCGGTGAAACGCCTGAGCCCCGACGGCGCCGAGGTCTACTGGGGATTCCGTCTCGAACGGCTCTTCGACGCGTTCGTGCGCCTCGTCCAGGAGACCGGCGGCACGATCCTCGACCTCTACGGCCTCCTCACCGACCCCGATCGACGGGAGGTCGCCCGCCTCGCGACGCGTCGGCCCGAGCTTGCCCGCTTCCTGGACGAGCTCGCCCCGGTCGTCCGTCGGAGCCCCGACTTCCTCTGGCCCGCCGCGGCGCGCCTGTCGAAGATCGCGCTCGTGCCGGCGCTCGCCGAGCTTCTCGCGCCGCCCGACGGGGGCCTCGAGCTCGAGCGGCTCCTGGGGGAGGGACGCTCGCTCCTCGTCCGCCTGCCGTTCGCCGACCTCGGTCCCGAGGCGGCGTCGTTCGCCGCCACCCTCCTGCTCTCCCGCGCCTACCTCGGCTGCGCGGCGCGCGCCGCCGGCGGGGGGGCTCCGAGGCGCCTCCTCGTCCTCCTGGACGAGGTCCAGGGGCTCTCGCCGAGGCTGGTCGCCGAGCTCCTCACCGAAGGCCGCAAGTTCGGTTTTTCCCTGCTGCTCGCCACCCAGTTCCCCGAGCGCCTCGCCGGGGAGCTGCGGGCCGCCGCGGCAGGGACCGTCCGCGACGTCGTCGCCTTCCGCGTCCCCTCGGCGGGAGCTGAGGAGGTGGGTAGCTGGCTCGGGGTGGGGGCGACCGTCGCGCAAGGCGTGCTGCCGCTGCTTCCGACCGGCTGGGGGGGTGGTGCGGTCGGCCGGCACGGACGAGCTTCTCGCGATGGGTCCCGGGGAACCTGTGGTCCCGGACGAGGAGAGCTGGGCGACGGTCGTCCGCGCCTCCCTCGACCGGCACGGTCCGGCCGAGGGCGACCAGCCCTGCGGCGTGGCGGACGACCCGCTCGCCGAGGCGATCCTCTGGGCGATCCTCGGGGCCGAGGAGGAAGGGAGGCCCCTCGGGGCGGACGGGCTCACCGAAGCGTTGGCGCGTCGGCCGGCAGAAGGCCCCACGGATGCGGCGGTGGTCGCCGACCGGCTCCTCGGGCTCGTCCGCCGCCGGCTCGTCGCCGTGGACGAGGGGCGGCTCTACCTGACCCCGGCGGGGAGCCGCCAGATCGGCCTGCGGACATCGACCGGAGCCACGCGGGAAGGGCCGGAGCACCGCGCCCTCCTCCTGCGCGCGTTCCGCCTCTTCGCCCGCCGGGGCTGCCGCATGGAGATCGTCCGCCAAGGCCGCTACGACACCACCCTGCCGGACGGGCTCGTGCGTCAGCTTCCCGAGCCAATCCCCCAGAGCCCGCGCGAGCTCGCCGAGGCCCTCACGCGGGCGCGGGAGGGGTGGGCCTGGGGATTCTTCGGCGGAAAGGACGTCCACGTGGAAGCCGAGGTCTCCGGGGCGCTGCGCGCCGAGAGGGTGCGACGCGGGGTGCTCAAGGCGACACGCAGGGGGGCCTTCCCGCTCTTCGTGGTGGCGGACGCGCCTCGCGCCGCCCGGGTCCGGCGCGTGCTGCGGGCGATGCGCCTCGGCCCGAGAGACGCGCAGGTCTGGACCCTTGCCGGACGCCTCGGAGAGCGAGCCGGGCCCGCCGGAACGGAGCCGACGGGCGAAAGACCGTAAGGCTGCCGGCCTCTCGGCTCCGCATGCGCGCCTTCGTCGCGGTCGACCTCGACCGTGCCGGCGCGGCGGAGACCGCCTCGAGGGCGCCGCGCCACCTCACGCTGCGGTTCTTCGGCGACATCGCCGACGAGCGCGTTCCCCGGCTGGTCGAGCTGCTCGGGGTCGTCGGAGGTCGGCACGCCCCGTTCGCGATCTCGGTCGAGGGACTCGGAGCGTTCCCGTCAGCGGAGCACCCGCGCGTGGTCTGGGTCGGGGTCAAGGAAGGACGCGAGGAGCTCGAGGCGCTGGCCGACGACGTCCGCGCGACGCTCGAGCCGGAGTTCGGCGGGGAGGCCCGGCCGTTCGTGGCGCACCTCACCCTCTTTCGGGTCCGCGGGGCCTCCGATAGGCAGGCCGCCCGGGAGCTGCTCGAGGGGACCCGTCCTTCTCCGCCGGCCCTGCGCTCGTGGGTCGACGCCCTCGTCCTCAAGGAGAGCCTCCTCGAGAGGGAAGGGGCGCTCCACCGGCCCCTCGCGTCGATCCGCCTCACCGGGGAGACGGCTTCGGTGCCCTAGCCCCCCGCCGTCGCGTCACGCTCCGAGACGAGCTTCCGCCAGAGGTAGAGGGTCGCGTAGCTCCCCCAGCCGGGGTAGTGAGCCTCCGCCCAGGCCCGGGCCCGCGCCTCGGGCGCCGACCGCTCAAGGACCCCGTAGCGGGCGAGCGCGACGCGGACGCCGAGGTCGCCGGCGACGAAGATGTCCCGTCGCCCGACGCCCCGCAGGAGCACGTTCTCCGCGGTCCAGCGACCGACGCCCGGCAGTTCCTCGAGAGAGGCCGTCGCCTCCTCCCGCGCCACCGCGCCGAGAACGCGCTGCCGAGCGAGCCGGGGAGCCTCCGTCGCGACGCCCAGCAGCGAGCGGACCTTCGCATGGCTGAGGCCGCTGGCGCGCAACCGGTCGTGCCCGGCGTCGAGGAGCCGGGACGGCGACGGGACGCACGGCACCTCGACCCCGTCGGCGAGGAGCGGCTCGGAGAGCTCGCCGAAGAGACGGCGCTTGATCGCGTTCGCCGCGGCGACCGAGAGCTGCTGGCCGATGACGGCGTGGAGCAGCGACTCGTAGAGGTTGGCGTCCCGCGGAAGGCGCAGCCCACGGAACCGTCGCTCGGTCCCGCGCAGGGCCGGCTCCTGCCGCGTCCGACGGTAGAACTCCTCGAGGGGGTCGTTCAGGGAGAAGAGCTCGCGGACCGCCGCCCGGGCCTCGCGGGCCTCCGCGCCCCAGGCATGCACCCCCCAGCGCCCGCGCCCGGGCTCGACCCCGAGGACCCACGGGCGCTCTTCCGTCCCCCAGGCCCGCAGGAGGCGCTCGCCGTCCGCGGCGAAGACGAGCGAGCGGGACGAGTACTCGAGCTGCGCCCGCTCGTTGGGAAGCGAGGCGAGACGCGGGGGCGTTATCGAGGTGCGCGTGTGCCCTCCCATCGCCCTCCCATCGTCCTCCCAGCGTGCTACGCCCCGTCCCCGCCGGACGGTTAAGCTCCCACTTTCCAGCGACGCGCGAAAGCCACGCAAACGACTATGCCCCGGGAAAGGCGTGTTATACGTCCTCCCGGCCGCCGGGAGGGGGGTGGTTACGAGAGGGGCAGGCGCCGGGCGGGCGCTCGTGCTCGGCCTGATGCTGGTCGGCCTCCCGTCGCTTCTCCTCCTTCCACTCTCCACGGGCCCGACTGCGGGAACTCCCCCGATGGAGGTCGCTTCCACACCGGGCGGCTGCGCCTACCCTCTCATGGACACGAACCTCTCCGGTTCCCTGGTCGTCGACGGAGGGCCGCTCGGCCCCTCCGCGGCGGGGAATGTCACGGTGACGATCGGCTACTCGGCTCCGTACCGGGTCTACAACCTGGCGAACGGCACGCTCGGCGGCTTTGGGTGCACGAGCGAGACGACCACCGCCACGACCGCCGCGAACGGCTCGTTCCACGCGACGCTCTCGGTCCCGCCGCAGCACTGCACGATGACGAGCGGGGGGTGGGTGTGCGATGTCTACACCACCCCCACCGGGCCCGTCATCGCCGCGTCCGCCGATCCGACGCCGAGCGGCTACGCCCTCTCGCAACGGAGCGGTCCGATCGGCCCCAAGCTCAGCCTCTCCTTCGTCTGGGAGCTCGCCTCCGTCACGATCGCCCCGGGCGGCGCCACGATCGGCCTCTCCTCCGACGCCCCGAGCCCGTTCGTCGCCACGGGCTGGATGGCGAACGGCACGCCGAGCCCTCTTGCGACGGTCTTCGCCTGGACGCTCGCCGGAAGCGGTTGGTCGTTCGACGGCGGCTCGGAAGGGGCCGCCGTCCGTGTCGTCGGCGCCACCGGCGCGGCGCTCGGCAACCTGTCGGTACGGGCGAGCGCCGAGGTCGGGACGACCGCCCTCGACCCGCCCCCGGTGGCGGTCAACCTCCTCTCCGTCGCGACCACGATCGCGAAGGCGACGGTCGACGCCTCGGTCGTCGACGCCGGAGGGACGGTGACCGTCTCCCTCACCGGGAGCGGCGCCGCCGGCTACTCCTATGGCGCCTGGGTCGACCCCGGTCTCGGCCTCGCTCCCGTCCCCGCGATGTGCTCGGAGGGTGCCCCCTCGCAGGGGGTTCTTCCGCTATCCTGCGCGACGACGTTGTCCTACCCGGCGGCCGGCCTCGCGATGCCGTCGGTGAATCTCACCAACGGCTTCTCCACGGCAACCGAGGCGCTCCCACCGGTGACGGTCGTCCCCTCGGCGGAGCTCGTCCTGCGGCCGACCGCGCCGGTCGGCTACGTCGCCGCGCGTCTTCCCCTCGACCTCGAGGCGGTCAACGGCACCGGGGTGACGCCGTACCTTGAGGCCTGCGTCGCTTCGGGAGACGGGACGATCGCCTGCGACACGGGCCCGGGCCCGAGCTGGTCGTTCGACTCGGTCTACCCGGCGGCGGGGAGCTACAACGCCACCGCCTGGACGATCGACGGGGGCGGGACGAACCGCTCGCTCACCTTCCCGGTGATGATCGTTCCGCCCCTCGCCGTCGGAGCCATCGCTCTCAACGCGCCGAACATGACCGCCGGCGTTCCCGTCGTGCTCAGCACGCAGGTCGCGGGAGGGGATCTTCCCGCCCGCTTCTGGTGGAACCTCTCCGGAGTGGCGGTCCCGGCGGCCTCCGGGCTCCTGACGGCGGACGGGACCGTGTCGACCGGTTTTCTGCCGGGCGGTCCGGGGGTCGTGGGAGCCACGCTCGTCGTCGCCGACGCGCTCGGGAGCGTGGTGCGCGTCCAGGCACGCTTCGCTGTCGCCGCCGCTCCCGCGACGAGGGTCGTCCCGACCTCGGTCCCCCCGCCGCCGAGCGTGGTGGACGGGAGCGTGGTGCGCCTCGGCTGGGTGGCCCTCGACCGAGCCGGCGAGCCGGTTCCCTCGTTTGCTCCGGCGCTCGAGCTCGTCCTAGGCTCAGCCGTCGGGGTGCCCCGTGCCTGGGTGAACGCCTCGGCCGTCGGCCCCCTCGAGCCGCTCGGCGAGGGGGCTTACGCCGTTCCGTCCTCGGCCTGGTTCGGCGGAGAGCTCGACCTCACGGTGGTGCCGGCCTCCGCCGGGACGCTCTCGGTCGCGCTCGTGGGAAGCGCCGTTCCGGGGGCCGACCCCCGTGTCAATCTTACCGTTGTCCCCGACACGCGCCAGGTGCGGCTCCTCGCGCCGCTCGTCCGCGCGGACCAGCCCCGCTCCAACGCGACGTTCTGGCGCGTCGAGGACCGCTTCGGCAACGCGGTCCCCGGGGCGGTCCTCTCGGTCGTCTACGACTTCGGAGGGAAGAGCACCGTCCGCGAGGTCACCGCCGTCGCCACTGCCGGGGGAGAGAGCGGCGTCTGGATCAACTACACCGCTCCGATTGCGGGCGGAGGTACGGTGACGGTCGTCGATGCGGCGGGTGTCACCGTCCTCGGTCCGCTCTCGGTCCCCGCGGCCCCCCCGACCGTGCCTCTCCCCGCGGTGGTCCTGACCGCCGCGGGGCTCCCCCTCGTCGCGGTCGGCCTCTTCGCGGTGGTGCGCCGACGCCGTCGCGTGGAGCCCGAGGCACGGAGGAGCGGCGAGGAGGAGCTCCTGCGCCTCGCGGAGGGACGGGAGCGGCTGCTCGGCATCCTTCGACGGATCGGGCCGGCCGACCTGGCCGCGATCGAGGCGGCCTGGCAGCCGCCGCCGGCGCCTCCCGAGCTGGCCGACTGGTTGGCGTCGCTCGTCGCCGACGGGACGCTCGGCGCCACCTGGGGCCCCGACCGTACCCCGCGCTTCCGCGTCTCCCGCACGGCACCGCCGCCGCCGATCGAGCTGGACGCCGCGCTCCTCGCCGAGGCCCTTCGGCGACGCGACGACGAGGCCCTTTCGGCCTAGGAAGGGTCGCGTCCGACCAGGTCGTAGTAGCGGTAGGCCGCCTCGCCGGCGCCGAAACAGTAGCGCAGGCCGGTGAACCCGGCCTTGAGAACGGCGGCCTCCTCGCGGACCTCGGCGGCGGGGCGGCCCTGGTGGAGCAGGGCGTCGAAGAGCTCGGCGATACGGACCATCTCCTTCGCGCCCATCCCCACGCGGGTCACCTCCGGGGTGCCGAGGCGCACTCCGCCGGGGCTCTTCGGGCTGCGATCGCCGGGGAGGAGGTTCTTGTTGGCGATGATCCCCGCCTCGGAGAGGCGACGCGCGACCTCGGAGCCGCCTCCCTCCCTCTCGACCCGGACGGCGAGGGTGTGGGAGGCGGTGAAGCCGAGCCGCTCGCCGAGGACCTCGAAACCGCGCTCGTGGAGCGCGGAAGCGAGGGCGCGGGCGTTCTCGACGGTGCGCCGGGCGTACTCGCGGCCGAAGGCGAGGTGCTCGGCGAAGCTCACCGCGAGCGCCGCCATCGCGTGGAGGTGGTGGTTGCTCGTGACCCCAGGGAAGGCCCCGGCCTGAAGGCGCTTGACCGTCTCCTCGTCCTTCGGCTCGCCGACGAGGAGGCCGTGCTGAGGCCCGGGGAGCGTCTTGTGCGTGGAGGCGCTCAGGATCTCGCATCCCTCGCGCAGCGGGTCCTGGAACTCTCCGCCGGCGATGAGCCCGAGGACATGGGCGGCGTCGTACCAGCCCCGGGCGCCGATCGCCTCGAGGGTCGGGGCGAGGTCGGCGAGCGGCATCGGGAAGAGGAAGACCGACAGGCCGAACAGGCAGAGCTTCGGCCGCACCGCGCGCAGGATCTCGCGGGTGCGGGCGACGTCGATCGTCATCGCCTCCTCGTCCCAGGCGTAGTAGACCGGCCGGACGCCGCGTACCCCGAAGGCCCCGAACGAGGCGCTCGAGATGTGGGCGCCGTCGGCGAGGCGGCTGGTCCCGACCAGGTCTCCCGGCTCGGCGAGCGCCTTGAGGACGGCGAGGTTGGCGACGGTCCCCGAGATCGGCCGCACGTCGGCGAACGAGCAGCGGAAGAGCCGCCGGGCGAGATCGAGGCAGAGGTTCTCGACGCGGTCGACGTCCTCGTTGCCCTCGTAGTAGCGCTCGCCGGGAAGCCCCTCCGCGTAGCGTGAGTGGAGGTCGGAGATGAGCAGCTCCTTGGCGTACGGCGAGAGGAGGTTCTCGCTGGCGATGAGCGGGATCGACCGCTCGAACCGACGCGAGTGCTCCCGGACCACCTGGCGGAGCTGTCCGACGACCGTGGCCATCTCCTTCGACACATCGCCAGCGGGGGAGCCCGCAGGACCCGGGGAGGCCCCCACCCCTCCTTTTCCAGTGGAACTGTCGGACGTGGTCACCCTCTCCCTCTCGCAGCCGATCCGAGACTCGGAGAGCTCCTCGAGCGGATATAGGGAAGCCGTCCGTCAGGTCGGCCGATGGTGGACGGACGGACGGACGGTCCTGCCTGGCCGGGCCGTCGACGCTTCTCGATCACCTACCACGACCTCGATGTGCTCAACCATCTCAACCACGCCGTCTACTTTCCGATGATGGAGACGCTCCGCTGCGAGTACTACCTAGCGCTCCTCGGCACTACCGAACCGACCGACCTCGACATCATCCTCGCCGAGGCGAGCTGCCGCTACCTCGCTCCCGTGAGCTACGGCTCGGAGCTCGAGGGCGAGGTCGCTCCGGCGCGTCCGATCGGCCGGACGAGCTTCACGCTCCTCTACCGCTTTCGCGACCTCACCGCCGACCGCTGGGCGGCCCGAGGACGGACGGTCGTGGTCACCTACGACTACGACGCCAAGACCAAGCGGGAGATACCTCCCGATCGACGCGCACTCCTCGAGCACGATGCGGTCGATCCCGCGCCCGAGGGGTGGAGCACGTAGCCCGCCGTGAGTTCCAGTGGAAATGGGGGGGTGGGGGTCCCTCTAGCCGTGAATGCTCGCTCCACGCCGTGACGGTGGCGCGGTACAATCTCTACGCGAGGGACCACACCCCAGCTCTTCCTCGGACCGGCTTCCTGCGCCCGCCCGTGTTCCGGATCGGTTAGGTCCCCAGACCGACTCGGACGCACCGGACCCGGGAATCGAAACGTCGGTCCTCGGTCGAAGCGACGCCGGCAGCGACCCCGAAAGCAAGAGCGACCCAGCGAAGGGGACCGATCCGCGCGGAGGAGACGGCGACGAGTCGCTTCGTGAGCCACCGACCTGAGCCGTGGTCCACGACGGACGGAATCTCAGGGCGCTCGCAGACGCGGGACGGCGACCCGACCCCTCGAAGGTGGGCCGTTTCCCGGTCCGCCGGCCTCGCGCTCGTCCCTACGCGGGGCTGTCGGTGGGAGGGAGCGCCACGGAGCGAGCGCCCGCCCCGGGCATCGGCTCACCACTTTCGAAGGGCGGTCGCCATCTGCTTTCGAGCGGCCCTCGTCTGATGCCCCGGGCCTGTCCGCAAGTAGGCCGTGCATCCGCAGGCGCGGCATTTGTTGTCGGGGCCGTGCAGTCGTTTCTGGTGTAAGCACCCTGGGGTCTCGCACTCGGTCGTCATCCTTGGTTCTCCTACTCTTGACTCAATCCCATAGAAGCTCGCCCCTCCTCGCGCGGGTCGGGAAGGACGGGCCAGCGAGCACGCTTCTCCCCGCGAGACCGAGCGCTACGGAGAGAACGGCGTTTCCGGAGCGCATCCGCGTAACCGGAAGGGATCCGGGGACGTTCCCTCGGTCCTCAGACCCAGGCGAGAGGTCCCCGCATGCAATCCCAACTCTACCCGTTCAGCAGCGACCTTTGGAGAGGTCCCTACTTCTTGCTCTTCTTTCCCTTCTTGCCCTTCTTCGGCATGGGTACCACCCATAGAACGATGATACTTGAGCCCGCGCAACCGGGGCCGGCCCCGGCTGCGTGAGGCTCGAGCGTCGGCGTGCCCGCCCGGGCCGGCTTCCGTAGTTCACCTCCTCCGTCCGTAGGCGCGCTTCTCGCGCTCGAAGGCCCTCTCGAGCTCCTTCACGTTGAGGCGAAGGTACACCAGGTCCGAGTGGAACATGGAGACCCCTCGCGTGAGCCTCGAGACTTGGACGGCGTGGCGCTTCGATCTCAGCACCTCCTCTAGGGACCTGACGTGCTGCAACAGCGGCTCGACGCGAAGCCGGTTCCAGTCCGTCCTTGAGGGGATCGACGCAAAGTCCTTGCGGATCGCCTCGAGCCGGATTCGGAACTCGGGGATCGCGCCCTTGTACACTCGATCGACCATGGCAACGGCACTCCTCCGCCCCCCCAAGAAACGGAGTGCGTTGTCTCTGGCGGCTCGGATCCGGCCGCCTCGCGGAACGGGGTCCGTCGTCTAGGATGACGCGTCGGTGTCGAGGACGCGGGGGCCGGTGAGGTCGGCAACACGTTCCGGCCCCGCGCGACGCGGCACAGGAATCCCGAGAAGGAACGGACGGTGTGCGTCCACCGTCTAGGTCCGCCTCCTGCTGACCCCAGGGGGAGCGCGCGGGCCGGGTTCGCGCGGCGTGCTAGGCCAGCAGGATTGCCGCCCGGAGGAACCGCGCGTTGACCCCGCGCGCTCCTCGGCCCCGTCACCCCGCCAGCGTCGGCGGGTCACGGTAAGGCTGCTCCCGTCAGGACCTGACCCGGTGCCCGTGATGGATACCCGCTAGGGCGATCCTCCGATCACCCGTCGCGGGACCCGCGGCCCGGCGGAACAGAGCGTCTGCGGAGGCACGCGGGACGCGCGCCTCCTCCGAACGTCGCTCCTACCTGTCACCCCCGCTAAGGACGGTTTCGGTGTGTAAGGGGACGCCCAACCCCCCGGTCTAGCCTAGCGGAAGGAAGACGCCGGGGCCGGTACATAGCCCTTGGCTAGGCCCGCCCGCTCCCGGCCTCGGCCCCTTGGGCCCGGCCGTCGGCCCGAAGGACCGTCGCCTCGACGGTGACGGGGAAGTTCACGGAGCTCGCCACGAAGCATCTCTCGTGCGCCGGCCCGTGGAGAGAGCGTGCGAGCTCCGGGTCGCCCTCGGCGATCGTGACGCGGGGCCGCAAGGTCGCCCGGACGAGCCGGCCCTCGCCTCCCCGCTCGAGCGACAGCTCGGCCTCCGCCTCGTCGTGGTAGGCGGTGACGACCACCCCCGCGTCCGAGCAGAGGTGGAGGTACCAGAGCATGTGGCAGGAGGAGAGCGCCCCGACGACCAGCTCTTCCGGGCTGTAGTGCGACGGATCGCTGCCGGGGGCCAGCGCCGAGGTCGCGGGGATCGGCGCCTTGCCGGGAACCCGGACCGTGTGGTCGCGTCGGTAGCCCCGGTACTCCCTCGTTCCCGGTCCTGCCCAGTCGACCTCGGCTCGAAAGAGACGGGTGGGTGCCATCGCCGGCGGGACGGGCTCCGCGGCTTAAGGCGTGGGGACGCGCGTGCGGCCGCTCAGCGGATGTGTTCGAGGGAGAACGAGCCCAAGTTGAACGAACGCTTGGTGAACGTGTAGCCGATCCACGTGCGCGCCTGCGCGTCGCCGATCCCGCGGACGGACAGGAACGTCTTCATCTGGTCGATCTTGAGGTTGAGCGAGCCGTCGACCATGTGCTCGAGGGTCTCGACATCCGCCTCGGTGTGCATCCCGCTCTCGAGCTCGTAGTAGCCGACCGCCCCGTCGAGCTTGCGCCGCCCCACGAACGGCTGGAGGAAGCGGAACGTCGCCGCCGTGTCGAGGTAAGCGGTGAGGGTCGAGACCGACTCGAAGACCAGCCGGTAGGTCGAGAACTTCTCCTTGAGCTGCTCGGCGAAGGAGTCCACCGCCTTGTTGAGCTGGTCGGCGACGGTCTTGTCGTTGGGCGAGAGGAACTTCACCCCGCTGGTCGGGGTCGTCGGTCCGACCGCGAGCGAGTACATGTCCACGTAGCGCAGGAGCCCCTCGCGCTCCGCCTGAGGAAAGGAAGGGTAGAGCCCCTGGAGGTCCTCGCGCACCTGGCCGAAGGTCTTGTCGGTGACCACCCAGATCGACGGGACCTTGCGACGCAGTCCCTCGACCGAGAAGAGGCGGGCGAGTACGTCCTTGCCCGTGTGCGCCGGGCCGTTCAGCAGGATCTGCGCGCCGAGCGGGAAGCCGCCGTACATGAGGTCGTCCAGGCGCCGGACGCCGCTCGCGATGCGGTTCTCGCGCGCGTCGGCGACGCTCTCGGCGTGGAGGCGCTCGGCCTCGGTGTTCGCCGCGACGCCTGCGAGACGCTCGGCCTCGCGGATCCTCTCGGTGAGCTTCGCTTCGCGCCCGCGCAGCTCGGCCTCCTTCTTGGCGAGCTCGTTGCGGATCTCGTCTATCCGCTGCGCCTCGCTCGCCTTGACGACCGTCCCCTCGCCAAGCTCCTTGCGCAGCGCCTCGAGGCGTCGGGCCTCGAGGTCGAGGGCCTCCCGGCGGGTCTGCAGCTGGAGGTCGTAGGCGGAGAGCTCCTTCTCCTTGAACTCGAGCGGGCCGCGCCGGCGCTCGTTCTCCTCGGCGCCGAGGCGCGTCTCCTCGAACTTCATGCGGACCTCGTTCTCGCGGGCGACCAGGTTGCGCTCCTTCTCGGCGACGACATCCAGGCGTCGGGCGATCTCGGCGTCCACCGCCGCGTCCTGGCCCTTCGGGAGGTTGACCTGGTGCTTGGCCAGAGTGAGATCGGTGGAAAGGCGCCGGTTCTCCCCCTCGAGCTGGACCAGTCGGCGGCGCAGCTCGGTCTCCCGGTCGATGAACTGGCGCTCGCGCTCGGAGAACTCCGCGCGCAGGCGGCTCTCCTCCTCCGCCGTCGGGGGCGCCTCGGCCGATCGGGTCGCGGAGCCCGGCGGGGGCGGGGCGAGGTCGCGGACGAGCCGCACGTCCTCGGGGGAGGACGGAGTCGTCCCCAGACCACGCTTGAGGTCGGAGAGCTCGGGAGCCTTGCTCTTTGCCGAGGCGGTCTCCCGTCCCTTCGCCTCGCGCGAGCGGACGTACTTGATCACCGCGATCGAGCCGCGCTTGATGTGCTCGATCTGCTCCTCGAGCTGGCGGCGTCGGGC
This sequence comes from Thermoplasmata archaeon, assembly GCA_021817605.1. GTDB lineage: Archaea > Thermoplasmatota > Thermoplasmata > Lutacidiplasmatales > UBA184 > Lutacidiplasma. The sequence goes on from JAKAUN010000008.1 coordinate 91,208, forward strand.
GCGCTCCTCGTAGAGGTGGCGATGGAGCTCCTGGACCTCCTGGAGCAGCGCCGCCGGGTCGAACTGGTCGGATTTCACGCGGTCGAGCAGGTTGGTGAGCCACCGGACGACGGTCGCCTCCCGCTCGAGGAGCGTGGCGGTCTTCGCCGCCTCGGCGCTCCCCGGCGTCGGCGACGAGGCCGCGGGGGCGGCCGGGCTCAGCGTGAACCCGGGCCCCTCCGCCTCCGCGGTGCGGATCCAGTCCTCGAGCGCCCGGTCGTCGCCATCGACCCAGCGCTTGAGAATCTCGGTGGAGCGCTTGTTCGGCTGGGAGAGCTTGGGAAGCCGCGTGCGACGTCCCTGGCCCACCGAGCCCATCCAGCGCTCCACGATCCGTTCCGCGTCGATCGGCTCCTCGGCGGCCTCCTTCGGCTTGGCCTCCTTGGCCTTCGCGCCCTTCGAGGGGGCGGGCGACGCGGCGGTCTTCGGGCGCAGCGCCTTGCGGTCGTCGGCCGCCAGGCCGATCTTGTCGATCTCGCCGGAGGAGAGACCTCGCACGGCTTCCGCGCTCGTGTAGCCTGCCTTGACGAGACGCCGCGCGCCCTCCGCCGTCAGCCCGAGCGTGCGCGCGAGCTCCTCGCCCCGCGACTCCTCGGCAGCAGCTTCCGCGTGCGGAGCGTCCGCCGAACTCTCCATCGCCACGAGCTACCGGGGCTGCTACTAGCGTTGAAGGGGCTCATAATAGGTCCCGTAACGCTCCTCGGGCCGCGGTACGGGGCCGGAGCGGCCTAAATAGCGGGGCGCCTCCCCCGGGCGTGGACGTCGAGGAGCGCGTCGCCCGGGTCGCCCGCGACACCGCCGAGATCCTCACCGTCGAGGAGCTGCGCGAGCTCTTCCGTACCCACGAGCGGCCGAGGGCCTACATCGGCTTCGAGCCGTCCGGCCCGCTCACCATCGCCCACCTCATCACCGCCCGCAAGATCCTCGACCTCGGAGAGGCCGGCTGCGACGTGACGGTCTTCTTGGCCGACTGGCACGCGTGGATCAACGACAAGCTGGGTGGCGAGATGCCTCGCATCGAGGCCTCCGGCCGTGCGATGCAGGCCGGCTTCGAGGCCCTCGGCGCCGAGGGCGGCCGCTTCCGCTACCGATGGTCCCACGAGCTCACCGGCTCGGCCGACTACTGGGCGCGCGTCGTCCGCGTCGCGAGGGCGACCACCCTCGCGCGGACCCGGCGGGCGATGTCGATCATGGGGCGCAGCGAGGAGGAACCGAACCTCGACACCGCCAAGCTGTTCTATCCGGCGATGCAGGCGGCGGACGTCTTCGAGCTGCCGGTCGACCTCGCCTACGGCGGGCTCGACCAGCGCCGTGCCCACGTGCTCGCCCGGGAGGTGGCGCATCACTACGGCTGGCCGGTCCCCACGGCGATCCACACGCCGCTGCTCTCCTCCCTCAAGGGAGGCGGGCGCATGGACCCCCAGGACGGCGTCCTCGAGGGAAAGATGTCGAAGTCCGACCCGTCCAGCGCCATCCGTCTCACGGCGCCGCGTGAGGAGATCGCCGCCCGGATCGCCGCGGCGTTCTGCCCTGCGGCGACGGTGGAGGGCAACCCCGTGGTCGAGATCGTGCGCTACATCCTCTTCCCGTGGGAGGGCCGCTTGGAGATCGACCGCGCCGCCCGCCACGGCGGGCCGGTCGCCTTCACCGACCTCGGGCAGTTCCTCTCGGAGTTCGGGGCGGGCCGGATCCACCCGAGCGACGCGAAGGCCGCGGTCGTCGCCGCGCTCGACCGGCTGGTCGAGCCGGCGCGGCGACGTGGCAGCTAGGCTGCCGCGTCCGGTGCCAGTTGCCGTCGTCGACCGCCACGAGGGCAGCTGGGGCGCGGGTCGGTGAGCGACGGCCGAGACCACCGCGTGGGCTCAGGGTTTCTCCGACCGCGTCCGCAGCACGTGCTTCACGAGCGTGTCGAGCAGCGGCGGGGGGAACGCCAGGCGCCCGTGCTCCCGACCATAGATCCTCCCCTTGTCGATCAGGAGCCCCCGCGTTCGGGCGACGCGCGTAGCCTTGAGGAGCAGCCTCGAGACGACCTCTCCGGGGCGACGGGCGGCTTTTTGCCGGGTCCCGTCGTCCCTCCCCTCTCGCGAGGGAGCCCCCCATTTCGAGGCGGACGGGAGGAGGGAGACCGCCGCGCGTACCACCGGCTTAAATACGGGGGGCCGTAGCCCGGAACGACCCGTGAGCCGAGGACTCCCTTCGGGGAGTTCCGCTGACGCGAGGCACCATGGCACGACCCACCTACGTACGGTTCGAGACGCCCAGCGAGATCGCCGACAAGGCCCTGCAGCTCGTCCAGGTGGCGAGCGAGACCGGCAAGGTCCGGGTCGGGACGAACGAAGTGACCAAATCGAGCGAGCGCGCCGAGGCGAAGCTCGTCATCATGGCCGAGGACGTCGACCCGGTGGAGATCTTGGTTCACGTCCCGATGCTCTGCGAGGAGAAGCGGATCCCCTACCTCTACGTGCCGAAGAAGCAGCGTCTTGGCCAGTCGGCCGGGTTGTCGAAGTCGGCGGCGAGCGTGGCGATCGTCGAGCCCGGGGAGGCGAAGGCCCTCCTCGAGGAGCTTGCCGGCTCGTTCGCGACGCTCAAGAAGTAAAGGACCGGGGTCGCTCGGGCGGAGGTCGGACGATGGCCGAGGAGAAGGGTTCGCCGGCAGAGGTCGTCGAGCTCGTGGGACGGACCGGGATGGCCGGCGAGGCAACGCAGGTCAAGGTCCGTGTCCTCGCCGGCCGCGACCGCGGCAAGATCATCACCCGCAACGTCGCCGGGCCCATCCGGCTGGGCGACGTGCTCATCCTGCGCGAGACGGCGCGCGAGGCGCGCAAGCTCTCCGTCCGCTAGGAGGTCGTGCGATGGTCGTCAAGCGCCAGTGCTCGTTCTGCGCCCGCGAGATCGAACCGGGAACCGGCTCGATGTTCGTCAAGCGCGACGGGACGGTCTTCACGTTCTGCTCCTCCTCCTGCCGCAAGCAGCAGCTCCACCTCGGACGCGTCGGCCACCGGTTCAAGTGGACCCGGGCCTTCGAGCTCAAGCGGGCCGCCGAGCGCTCGACCACGTCGGCGCGGGCGGCCGTCGCGGCGCCAGCTCCCGTCGCACGGGCCCCTTCCGCGGCTCCTGCCGCGTCGGTCGAGCCCGAGGCGAGTGCCTCTGCCGAGACCGGAGCCCCGTCGGCCGAGGAGGCCGCCGCGGCTCCTTCCGACGAGGGCAAAGGAGCCCCCGCAACCGCCTCGAAGCCCTCGGGTCGGGCGAGGGCCGGCGCGCGCCGCCCCCGCACCCGGCCGAAGTCCGAGACGCCGTAGGGGCCGGACGCACCGCTCGGTGCGCGTGCAGCAGAATCGGTAAGAGCCTCTTCTTCGCCGAAGGGCCGTGGGCGCCCCCTCCGACTGGAGCTCCCCTTCCGACCTCGCCGAGTACGCCTACTGCCCAAGGTCCCGGTACTTCCGCCAGCGTTTGGGCGAGCCCCCTCCTACCGACGCGACACGGGCCGGCGAGGCCTACCACGCGCGGACCCTGCGCGCGACGCGACGCCGCAACGACCATCCCGGGCTCTACTGGGGGCTTGCTCTCGTCGGCGGGGCGCTCGCGGTGGTTGGGGGGGTCGCGCTCCTTCGGTGACCGCTTCCGTCCCCTCGGCGGCGGCGGCCCTCCTCGGCGTGGTCCTGCTCGCCGGTGCCCTCGTCGGGCTGCGGCGTCGCGCGAGGGAGAGGCGGGCGGGCGCGCTCGTGCGGGTGGAGACGGACGGCCCTGCGCTCCTGCGCTCGGAGCGCTACCGTCTGGTCGGCCGACCGGACGAGCTGCGGGCCCAGCCGGACGGCGCCCTCGTGCCGGTCGAGCTCAAGCGGAGGCCGCTGCCGCGCGGCGGAGCGTTCTATTCGCACACCGTGCAGCTCTGGGGCTACTGCCTCCTCGTGGAGGAGGCGACGGGCCGTTCCCCTCCGTTCGCCCTGCTCCGCTACCGGGACGGGGAAGTGATCGTCCCGTGGAACGCGGCCGCGCGCCAGGCGCTCCTCGCCCTGCGCCGCGACGCCCTCAGGCCCTACGACGGACGGGCCGACCCTTCGCCGGGGAAGTGCGCCCGCTGCGTCTGGGCGCCCCGCTGTGACGCCTCCGCCGCCCGGGGAGCCCTCGCCCCCGTGCCGCGCGCCGGCACCAGTAGACCTCGGTGACCGTCGGGACGCGCAGGGTGGTGGAGGCGCGTCCCTGCCGCGCCCGGGCGAGCAGCCCCCTCAGCTCGCGGGCGAGCTCTTGCCGCCGTGCCGGCGGGAGGGCGGCGATACGGCTCACCGAGAGAGCCTGCGCCACGGCCGCCTCGGGGGAGCGCTCCACGACATGACGGAACCTGACGCGGCGAAGCCGGCCGAACCCCGAGCCCGGCGCCTCGAACGCCGACTCCCACCGCTGCCACCGACGCGGCCGGGCCCCGCCGAAGCGGTCGATGAGCCTCTCCACGGCAAGGGCGAGCGGCCCCCGCGTGTCGCCAACGTTCCACAGCCCCACGAGCATCCCTCCCGGACCGAGCACGCGGCGGATCTCCCGCAACGCGCGGCGGGGCTGGAACCAGTGGAACGCCTGCGCGGCGACGACCGCGTCCGCGACGCCGTCCGGCAGCGGTATCCGCTCGGCCGTCCCCTCGAGGACGAGGACGTCAGGGACGGCCCTGCCGAAGACCTCGCGCATCGGTCCGGACGGTTCGACGGCGACGATCGCCGCTCCGCTGGGGCGCAGCAGCCGCGTGAGCTTCCCCGTCCCGCTCCCGAGCTCCACGACCGTGCGGCCGCGCCCAAGCCCGGCGACCCGGAGGAGATGGCGCAACGCCGCGGGCGGGTAGCCCGGCCGCCCGAGCTCGTAGGCCCGCGCCGCCCGGTCGAAAGCCCTGGCAGCCGGATGGGTGAGCCTCCGGACCGTGGCGCTCATCGGGTACGTCCCGCGAGCGCCGGGGCGGCACGGCCGCTCGGTCGCGGCCGCGGAAGGACGAGCTCGCCCTCCCCGGGGTAGCCGAGGACGAGCGAGCGGCCCGCCAGGTGCTCGCGCGCGGTGTAGGCGCACAGGATCGCGTCCAGCTCGTCATGCGTGAGCTCCCTTTCCTCGACCTCGCCGGTGAACCCAAAGCGGAGCAGAGCGCGGCGGAGACGGTGTTCCCCGACGCTCTTGCGCGGGAGCCCCAGGAGATCCTGCGCCCCGCCCGGATACGCCTCGACCGCCGGGAACCCCTCCGCGGCGAGCGACGCCCGCAGGGCGAGGCCTCGGGCGGTGAGCATCCGCATCGGACCGAGGGTCACCGGGAAGAACGGGACCCCGAGCGCGCGCAGGGCGCGGTCGCAGGCCCTCAGGTGCGGCGGTCCTCGTGTCTCGAGCGAGGCGCGGCCGCGAGGCAGGCTGAGCGGCGCGTCGATCCCCACGAGCGAGGGCCGGCTCGCGCGCACCGCCGCGAGGATCTCTCCGTCGTCAAAGAGCACGCGCGTCACGGTCCTGAGGCCCGGGCCGAGCCGGCAGAACCCGGTACGACGGCGCGGGCTGCCCGCGAGGTCGACTCCGATCACGGGAGGCCTAGGGACCCGACGGGAACGAACGGCCGCGGCGCTCACGACCTCCCGACGGAGGGGCCCGGACGCTTGAGCGTTGGCCGTCCGTCCCGCTCGGAAAGCTTTACGGCCCGAGCCCGCTGGGCCGCCCGATGGCCGAAGGGACCGTCGAGCGGACGCTCGTGCTGGTGAAGCCGGACGGGATGCGTCGCGGGCTCGTGGGCGAGATCGTCGGACGCTTCGAGCGCAAGGGGCTGAAACTGGTCGCGGCCAAGACGCTCCGGGTCTCGAAGGAGCTCGCCGAGCGCCATTACGCCGAGCACCGCGGCAAGCCGTTCTACCCCGGCCTCGTCGAGCACATTACCTCCGGACCTATCCTCGCGATGGCCCTGGAGGGTCGCTCGTCGATCTCGGTCGTCCGCCTCCTTCTCGGGACGACCAACCCGCAGCTCGCCGCTCCCGGGACGATCCGCGGGGACCTCGCCCTCGGGATCACCCCCAACCTGGTCCATGCCTCCGACTCCCCGGAGTCGGCGTCGCGGGAGCTCTCGCTCTACTTCTCCCACGACGAGTTCCTCAGCTATTCGCGCGTCGGCGAGGAGTACTTCTAGTCCGATGGGCGGCCCGTCGGTCGGGGCCGCAGCGGCGGCGCTCCGGCGCGGGGAGCTGGTCGTCCATCCGACCGACACGCTATTCGCCCTCGCCGCCCGCGCCACCGATCCGGCGGCGGTCGAGCGGCTCCTGGCCACGAAGGGGCGGCCGACGGGCCGGCAGCTCTCCGTCGCCGTGAGCTCGACCGAGGAGCTCGAGCAGTGGGGACGTCTTTCCCCCGCGGCACGGAGGTTCGTCCGAGCCTTCCTTCCCGGGCCGTACACCGTCCTTCTCCGTCCCACCGCCGAGGCCCGACGGCAGCTCTCCGTCGCGGTCGCGGGGGGACCGCGGATCGGCCTCCGCGTGCCGGACCATCCCGTCGCCCGCGAGCTCGCCCGCCGGGCGGGCCCGATCACCGCGACCAGCGCCAACCGGTCGGGGAAACCGCCGGCCCGAAACCTAAAGGAGGCGCGCGCAGCCCTCGGAACGGCCGTCGGCGTCTACCTAGGCGGAGGGCCGAATCCCTCGGGAACCCCCTCCCGGCTCTTCGACCTCGCCGGAAGGAAGCCGACGCCGCTTTCGCGGAGGTGAGGCGTCTGAAGAACTATCCTCCCGACCTCGATCGGTGGCGCGAGGCGGCGCGCATCGCCGCCGGCGCACGCGAGCTCGGCCTGCGCCTCGCGCTCCCGGGAGCGCGACGACGGGAGATCGCCGAGGCGATCGAGGCGTTCGTTCGCGACCACGGCGCCGAGCCCGCGTTTCCCGTCAACCTCTCGCGCAACGAGGAGGCGGCCCACTACACGCCCCATGCCGACGACACGGCCGAGCTCGTCGACGGCGATCTCCTCAAGGTCGACGTCGGTGCGCACATCGAGGGGGCCGTCGCCGATACCGCCGACACGGTGGAGGTCGGCGGGGGCCGTCGTCACGCCCACCTCATCGACGCCGTGCACGACGCCGTCGCCGCCGGGGTGCGCGCGGTCCGCCCGGACGGGAGCGTCGACGCGGTGAGCCGGGCGATCGCCGAGGCGATCCGGGCGCGGGGACTGAAGCCCGTCACCGATCTTACGGGCCACTCGATCGAGCGCTACCTCCTGCACGCCGGCAAGTCGATCCCGAACGTGCCGGGGATGACCGACGCGAGCTTTCTCGAGGGGGAGATCGTCGCCATCGAGCCGTTCGCGACGAACGGCGAGGGACGCATCGCCAACGGACCGTTCGGCAACATCGTCAGGTTCCGTCGCCCGCCTCCCGCCGACGACGAGCTTCTGAACCGGCTTTTCACGCGGTTCCGCACGCTGCCGTTCGCCACGCGCTGGGTCGCCGCCTCCGAGCGGACGGTCGCCCTCGAGCGCGCCCGACGCTATCTCCAGAGCTATCCGGTCTTCGTCGAGCGGCGCGGCGGGCTCGTATCCCAGGCCGAGCACACGGTCCTGGTCGGCGCGAACGGCGGCGAGATCCTCTCCGTCACGTAGCGGCGGCCTGCGGGCTCCTGCGCCTTGGGCGACCGGGGCCGTCCGTTGTCGGAGCGTGGCCCGTCTCTCGCAAGGGTAAAGAGCGCGGTCCCCGCTCGACCCTTTCGATGGCCGAGAGCGCTCCGGCCGCCCCGGCTCGCAGCCGCTCCCCCCGACGCCGGGCGGCAGAGGGACCGACCTCGGCCGAGGAGCGGCGCGCCGGGCAGACCGAGCTGCTCGGGCACCGGGCCGTGGAGCTCTCCCGTTTCTACGCCGGCAAGATCGAGACGGTGCCCAAGGTGCCGGTCCGCTCCCTGCACGACTTCTCCCTGTGGTACTCCCCCGGCGTCGCCGCCGTCTCCCGGGCGATCGAGGCCGAGCCGGAGCTCTCCTTCGAGCTCACGGGCCGCTGGAACACGGTCGCGATCGTGACGGACGGCTCGCGGGTCCTCGGGCTCGGCGAGGTCGGCCCCCGGGCCGCGCTTCCCGTCATGGAGGGCAAAGCGCTCCTGTTCAAGTTCCTGGGCGGCGTCGACGCCGTCCCGATCCCGATGCAGGCGAAGAGCCCGGACGAGCTCCTCGCCGCCGCCGAGGCGATCGCCCCGGCGTTCGGCGGGATCAACCTCGAGGACATCGCGAGCCCGAAGTGCTTCGGCATCCTCGAGGAGCTCTCCAAGAGGGTCGAGATCCCGGTCTGGCACGACGACCAGCTCGGGACCGCTGCGGCGACGGTCGCCGGGCTCCTCAACGCCCTCAAGATCACCGGGCGCGACATCCGCACCACGCGCACCGTCCTCCTCGGAGCCGGGGCCGCCAACCTCGTCACCGCGCGGCTTCTCCTCGCTCTCGGCCAGGAGCCGTCGGCGCTCACCCTCGTCGACCAGAAGGGGATCCTTCACGCCGAGCGCGAGGACGTCGACGAGCTCTCCGTCCGCAACCCGTGGAAGTATCGCCTCGCCCTGCGGACCAACGGCGGGAGCCGCTCGGGCCCGCTCGAGCGGGCCGTCGAGGACGCCGACGTGCTCATCGCCGCCTCGACGCCGAGGCCGGGGACGGTGCGCCCGGAGCACGTCCGCGCGATGAGGCCCGAGCCGATCGTCTTCGCCCTCGCCAACCCCGCGCCCGAGATCTGGCCGGAGGTCGCGCGCGAGGCCGGGGCGGCGATCGTCGCGACGGGACGCAGCGACTTCCCCAACCAGGTCAACAACTCGCTCGTCTTCCCCGCGGTCTTCCGCGGCGTCCTGGACGCCCGCGCGCGCTCCATCCCGGACCCGATCGTCCTGGCCGCGGCCCGGGAGCTCGCCCGGGGCGCTGAGCATAAGGGGCTGAGCGTCCACCACATCCTCCCGACGATGGAGGAGGCGGAGGTCTTTCCGGCGGTCGCCGCGGCCGTCGCGGACGCCGCGGTCGCCGAGGGGGTCGCCCGACAGCGCCTCTCGCATGACGAGTTCCTCGCACGAGCGAAGGCGCTCATGGAGCGCCCGGCCCGCCTCGTGCGCGCCCTCGCCCGCGCCGGCCTCACCGCCCCGATGCCCCGGGGCCGCGTCGGGCAGCGGAGGTCGGTATGAGCCCTCGTGACGTAGCCGGCAAGCCCTCGGCCTCGGGGGACGGGCCCGAGCGGAAGATCAGCGTGCGACCCGCCACCGAGGCGGACCTCCCGTCGCTCGTCCCGCTCCTTCTGCGTCTCAAGCGGCTCAACGAGGAGTTCGACCCGCTGCTCAAGGTGCGGGAGGACGCCGAGAAGAAGGCTAGAGAGGTGCTCCGCGCCCAGATCGCCGATCCGAAGGCGCTCGTTCTCGCGGCCGAGGGGACCGGTGCCGACCGCGGCAAGCTCGTGGGCGTCGTCCGCGCGGTCGTCCGGGAGAGGATGTTCTACACTCCCGAGCTCGAGGGGGTCATCCTCGACATCTACCTCCTTCCGCTCTACCGCCGACGGGGCGTCGGCGAGTACCTCCTCGAGGAGGTCTCCTCGCTCCTGAAGGCGAAGGGTGCGGGCGTGGTGACGGCAGAATTCCCCGCCCAGAACGAGATCGCGGTCCGCTTCTATGCGAAGCGCGGCTTCCGCCCGGTAACCTCCATCCACGCCCGCTCGCTGTAGGGAGCCGGCGCCGCGGGCGCGAACGTTAAACGGAACGACGGCCAAGAGCCCCCGTGGCGAAATCCGTCTCCTCGGCCAGCCCACCCCCTCCGAAGTTCCTGCGTCGGGGCAAGGTCAAGGAGGTCTACGAGGTCTCGCCGACGGAGCTCGAGTTCCGTTTCACCAACGACATCTCCGTCTTCGACAAGCACGTCCCGAGCGAGATCCCGCACAAGGGCGAGACCCTCGCCCGGACCGCGTCGCACTGGTTCGGCCTGTGCGACAGGCTCGGGGTGCGCCACCACTTCCTGAGGCTGAGCGGACCCACCGCGATGCGCGTGAAGCGCGTGCGGGTCGTTCCGAAGCCGCGGACCCTCGGCTCCTCGCCCCGGGACTACCTCGTGCCGCTCGAGCTCATCGTCCGCTACTATCTCGCCGGTTCGATGTGGGACCGGGTCCGCTCGGGGCAGGTCTCCGCCAAGGAGCTCGGCTTTCCCTCCCAACGCACCCTCACCTACGGCATGGAGCTCCCCGAACCGCACTTCGAGATCACCACCAAGCTCGAGCCGGTCGACCGCCTTCTCACCCGGGAGGAGGCGCTCGAGCTCTCCGCGCTCGACCGCGACCAGATCTCCGAGATCCGGGAGATGATCGAGAAGATCGACCGCGCGATGCAGGCGGAGATCGGCCCGCGGGGACTCCTGCACGTCGACGGCAAGAAGGAGTTCGGCGTCGACGCCGAAGGCTCCCTCATGGTCGTCGACACGTTCGGAACGGCCGACGAAGATCGCTTCTGGGACAAGGACGCCTACCTTCGGGGACGCCAGGTCGACTTCTCCAAGGAGTTCGTCCGGCAGCACTACCGTCAGATGGGCTACTTCGAGCAGCTCTCCCGCGCCCGCGAGTCGAAGGCCGCCGAGCCCGAGATCCCCCCGCTCCCGCCGCTCCTGGTCGACGAGGTGAGCCGTCTCTACACCACCGTCTACCAGAGGCTCACCGGCGAGCCGTTCACCTCGCTTCCCGGGGGGACGTAGGGCCGCAGCCTCCGGCGTTTCGCGACCTCTCCCGCACCCTTATCTCTCCCGCCGACGGTCGCACCGTCGTGCCCGCGAAATCCGCCGCCCGACCGTCCTCCGACGCCGCAGGGGCCGAGCCCAAGGAGGAGATCGCCCTCGAGGACCTCCCCGGGGTCGGAACGACCACTGCCGAGAAGCTCCGCGAGTCGGGCTACACCGACCTCATGGAGCTCGCCGTCGCCTCGCCGGGCGATGTCGCGGAAGCGGCGGAGATCGGCGTGGCGATCGCCCAGAAGATCATCGGCGAGGCCCGTCGCAAGGCGGATGTCGGGGGGTTCGAGAGCGGCACGATCGTCCTCGAGCGCCGTCGCCACCTGGGACGGGTGACGACCAACTCCAAAGCGCTGGACGAGCTCTTGGGCGGCGGGGTCGAGACCCAGGCGATCACCGAGTTCTCCGGGGAGTTCGGCACGGGGAAGACGCAGCTCGCCCACCAGATCGCGGTCGACATCCAGCTTCCGGCCGGCCAGGGGGGCCTCGACGGCGAGGTCGTCTACATCGACACCGAGTCGACCTTCCGTCCGGAACGGATCGTCGACATGGCGAAGGGGGTCGGCATCGATCCGGCGGCGACCCTCGAGCGGATCCACGTCGCGCGGGCGTTCAACTCGAACCACCAGATGCTCCTCGTCCAGAAGGCGCAGGAGCTCGCGCGCGAGAAGCCGATCCGCCTGGTGATCGTGGACTCGCTCACCTCGCACTTCCGTTCCGAGTACGTCGGACGCGCCGAGCTCGCCCCGCGCCAGCAGCAGCTCAACAAGCACCTCCACGAGCTCTTGCGGTTCGCCGACACCTACAACGCCTCGATCGTCGTCACGAACCAGGTCTCGGCGCGGCCGGACATCCTCTTCGGCGACCCGACCCGACCGATCGGCGGCAACATCGTCGCCCACGCGGCGACCTACCGCGTCTATTTGCGGAAGTCCAAGCCGCCGAAGCGCATCGCGCGGCTCATCGACTCGCCGAACCTCCCCGAGGGCGAGGCGGTCTTTTCGCTCTCCACCGAAGGGGTCCGCGACTAGGGCGGGAGGAGCCCGCGCCGGCCGCGACGGGCCTAAGCGCGGTCGCCTTCACGTAGAGGTAGACCCGCTGGCCCCGGGCGATCCCGAGCTCGGCGACCGTCGCGTCGGTGACGAGCGCCCGGAGGCGGGTCGGCCCAACCCTCAGCTGTAGGCTCCTCGGGCCGGTCCCCACCCGGCGGCCGGGGCCCTCGACCGTCGCCGGCAGGACGTTGCGCGCACTCGAGGCGAAGCGCCCGCGGGCGAGCAGGATCGCTTCGGGCTCGAGCAGGAGGCCGAGCCGCTCGCCCTCCCGCGCGTCGAACGCCACGCGCAGCTCCGCTCCGCCGCGGTCGAGGACGACCGTCGCGGGCGGGCCGACGCGGTAGGTGCCGCGGAGCACGTTGGGAGAGGCGAGGGGGAGGCGGGGGCGTCCGCCGAGAAGCTCGAGTCCGTCGTAGCCTCCGCGCGCGATCTCGTCGCCGAGGGCGGTGAGCGCGCTGGCTCCGTGGCCTCGGCCGCCCCGTCGCGCGGCGACCAGGCGGGTCCCGAACGCCGCCGCGAGGCGTCCGAGCCGGTAGACCGCGCGATCGCGGCTCATCCCTAGCTCTCGGGCGGCGGCGACCACGCTCCCCAGGCGGCCGATCGCCTCGAGGAGCGCGACGTCGCCGGAGGTGAGGGCCGCCCGTCGGCCGCTCATGCGGCCGACCCGGTCCGTTCCGCCGGCACCCCGCCGAGGGGACGGAGCGACGTCGCGTCGAGCGCAAAGCGCACGCGGGCGCCGACCCGCAGCTCGTTACCCTCCGGAAGCCCCGAGCGACGGGCGCGCAGCCTAAGACCGCCGGCCGACAGCTCTACGCTCGTCCCCTCCGGGCCGGGACGGGACGCCTCGACCTCGGCCTCCCAGCCGGGAAGACCGTCGGTGCGGCCGAGGAGCGGCGCGGGGAAGGCCACGCCCTCCGGTCCGGATCGGGCGAGCAGCCAGGCAGCGAGGCCGCCGCCGAGTTCCTCGAGCCGGGGGCGGGAGTAGAGGTTCTCGTAGCCGGCGAAACGTGCCGAGAAGCTGTCGGGAGGCCGGTCGATGAGCTCGCGGGCGTCTCCCGAGAAGCGCACCCGGCCGTCCGAGAGGACGACGAACCTCTCGGCGAGGGCGAAGGCGAGGACCGGGTCGTGGGTGACCAGGAGGAGCCCGAGACCCTCCTCCCGGCCGAGCTCGCGGAAGATGCGGACGAGCTCGTCGCGGTCCTCCACGTCGAGCGCATGCGCCGGCTCGTCCCAGAGGAGGAGGTCGGCGTCGGCGGCGAGCGCTCGCGCGAGAGCGACCTTCTGCGCCTCTCCCGCGCTCAGGCGGGAGGGCTGTCGGGAAGCGAGCGCCTCGAGGCCGAAGCGCCGGAGCAGCCCTCGGACCCGCTCGGGAGTGCCCCTCCTTACGCGGCGGAGGTCGAGGGGATAGCGGACGTTCTGCTCGACCGAAAGGTGCGGGAAGAGGCCGAGCCCCTGGGGGACGTAGCCGACCGACCGCTCCTCGGGAGGGAACCGGACGAGGTCGACGCCGTCCCTCAGGATCCGCCCGCCGGTCGTCGGAACGAAGCCGGCGACGCTGCGGAGGAGCGTCGTCTTCCCGGTCCCCGAGCGGCCGAGGACGGCGACCGGGAGGCCCGGCGGCAGCTCGAGGTCGATGGGCCCGAGGGTAAACCCTTCCAGGCGGCTCGCAAGGCCCGAGATCGACCAGCGGCTCACGGGAGGAGCTCCCCCCGGCCCCACGGGAGCCTTCCGGCGCGCTCGCCCAGTCGGACGGCGAGGAAGACGGCGAAGGCGATCAGGAGGAACAGCGAGCTCACCGCCGCCGCATCCTTGAGGTTGCCGAGCTCGAAGAGGTTGTAGATGTAGACCGAGATCGGCGAGGTCACCGGCCCCTGGTAGGCTCCGGACGGGTAGATGGTGTAGGCGAGCACGAGGAGGCCGCCGATCTCGCTGACCGCCCGTGCCCAGCTCAGCAGAAGCCCGGCCCCGATCCCCCGAACCGCCAGCGGCAGCGTGACGGTGAGGAAGGCGGACGAGCGGCTCGCGCCGAGCGAGCGGGAGACCTCCAAGAGCCGCGGGTCGACGGCGCGGAAGGAGAGCTCGCTCGCGAGGACCGTGTAGGGCGCGCTCACGAAGACCATCACGAGGACGACCCCGGTGATCGACCCGACCAGCGGAAGCCGAGCCGCCTCGGCCCAGGCGTGCACCGGCGTGCCGGGAAGGGTGAGCAGAAGGAAGCCGAGGCCGACCAAGAGATGCGGGAGCATCACCGGCAGCGCCACCACGGAGGCGACCACGGAGCGGCCGGGGAACGAGCGGCGAGCGAGGACGTAGCCGAGCGGCACGCCAAGCACGAGGGCCACCGCGACGGCGAGCGCCGAGGCGTAGACGGTGAACAGCAAGGAGGTCTCGACCCCCTTCTCCGAGGCGACGCGCGCTATCTCGGACGGTGGCGCGAAGGTGAGCAGAGCGACGATCGGCACGACGAAGAGCATCAGGAGCGAGCCCGAGAGGACGATCTCGAGCACGGTCCACCCGGCGCCCGACCCGGTCGCCCGTCGCCGACGCCCTCCGTCAGGAGCCGTCACGAGAGATACGCCTCCGCCCACGCGGGCATCGGGACGAGCTCGGGAGCGATCTCGGAGGGTACCGCGGAGGGCTGGTCGGTCCAGGCCGGAACGATCGGGTCGAACCCTCCGCCCGCGGCGAGGAGCGCCGAGCCCTGGGAGGAGAGCAGGAGATGGAGGAACGCGACCCCGAGCGACGCGTTGGGCGCGTCGATCGGCACGGTCGCCGCGAACAGGATCGGGGCGGCGCGGACGACGCTCAGTCCCCCGGCGGCATTGACGATGGCCGTGGAGAGGCCCGCGTAGTCGGCGAGGGCGGCCGCGCTCGTCGCCTCGAGCCCGACGATCGGATCGAAGGCGACGTAGGCGAGGTGGTGGGAGACCGCGTAGGATCGATAGGTGAGAAGGGCGCTCACGCTGCCGGTGGCGAGCAGCTCGGCGGCCTGCGACTCGACGGCGACGTAGGTCGTCGAGGGGTTCGGCCTCGCGAAGCCTCCCGGGGCCCCGGAGTAGAACCGCCCGTAGATCGACGTGAGGTTTCCTCCGTAGAGGAGGCCCTGGAGCTCGAGGCTGAAGATCTCGTTGTAGCCGTTCGGGTCGATCGAGGCGTTCCAGACGGCGAGCGGGGCCCCTTGGGACCCGGTCGTCGCGGCGAGGAGCTTCGCGCCCCAGTTCGAGCTGTTGACCCCCTGGAAGGCTCCGAGGCCCGGGTCGTAGGCGAGGACCTCGGGGGTCGAGGCGAAGACGACCTCGTAGCCGGCCGCCCCGGGCTCGAGGACGGAGGGGACGAGGCGGAAGTCGGCGACCGCGGCGAGGTCCGCCGCACCGCCGAGGAGGGCGATCTGGTCGACCACCGAGAGCGAGCCGGTGTAGAGCTGGGCGGCCGACGGGCTCGAGACCCCGGGGGTCTCCCGCGCGAGCTCGGAGGCCAGCTCGGGGAACTGGGGAGTGAGCGTCCCCGCGGCGAGGAGGCTGAGGGTCCCCGCCGACGCGCCGGCGCCGGGGCCGATCGTGCTGCCCGCGACGCCGGCGCCGGCGACCGCCACGAGGAAGGCGAGGAGGACGACCACCGACCGGGGCAGCACGATGTGGGGGATTCCCACATCGCTAAAGGCCTGTCGGAGGGCTAGAGCTCCGCGCGTCGCTCGGGCGGAGCGTAGCGGAAGTAGACCCGCCCGACGACGTGCGCGAGGTCGACCTCGCCGAAGGAACGGCTGTCGCGGGTCGGGCCCGGTGCGTCCGAGAGGGTCGTCACCCAGGTCGTGGGAGGCGGAGGATCCGTCGCGGAGCGCACGGCCGCGACGCGCTTGACCAGCCAGCGGTCCTCCCGCTCGGGATCGACGACAACGACCAGCTCGCCGGCCCGGGGGGCGCGGAGGCGGTAGGCTGCCGTATCGACCCTCAGCCGGTCGCCGGGCAGGAGCGTGGGGACCATGCTCTGGTCCCGGACGACGACCCGGCGGCTGCGGGCCCAGCGCCGGAGGCGTTCCACCGCCGAGGCCTCCTTGCCCTGCGGCACCTTTATCCCACCTCCCTGGCTCGGCGCGCCATGCTCGCCCGAGCCATCCCTCGCGCCCTCTTCGAACGTTTGGTGGACTCCCTCAGGCCCCCGCGGGAGGTCTACGCCCACTGCGACATCCCCTGCGGCATCTACGACCCCCACGAAGCGCAGATCTCGGCCCTCACCGTCCTCAGGATGGACCAGCTCATCGCCGAGCTCGCAGCCCCGGCCGCCGACGCGAAGGCCGAGGAGCGCTCGGCGTACGCCTCCAAGCTCGCGCGCTACACCCTCGTCAAGGAGCAGCACGCCGAGCGGGTCAAGCACGAGGTCCGGGTGATCTGGGGGGACTACTTCACCGCCGACCACGCGAAGCAGCATCCCCAGCTGGGGGAGCTCACGAACAAGATCCTCAAGCAGGCGAGCAAGGCCCGACAGGGCACGAGCGTCTCGGACGCCCAGGCGCTGCTCAAGCTCCTCCACGAGTTCTCCGAGGTGTTCTGGAAGACGAAGGGCGCGCAGACCAAGCTCCAGCCCTCGCTCCAGAAGTCCGGCGGGGAGATCGTCGTACCCGTTAGCGCGTGAGCTGCCGCACGAGGGCGGTGCGGCCGGGCGGCGGATGACCGAGTCGCTGCCGCTGGACGGCCGCTCGCTCACCCTCGAGCAGTTCCTCGCCGTCACGCGGGGCGGCTGCGCGGTCTCGCTGACCCCGGGCTCGATCGCGGCCCTGGCGAGCTCGCGACGGGCCGTCGAGCGTGCCGTCGCCGCCGGGCGGGCCGTCTACGGGGTCACCACCGGCTTTGGCGCCCTCTCCGAGGTCGTCGTCCCCTCGGCGCGTCTCAAGGAGCTCCAGGTCTCCCTCGTGCGCAGCCATGCGAGCGGCACCGGCCCGGCCCTCGGCAGCGACGTCGTCCGCGGCATGCTCCTCCTCCGGCTCAACTCGCTCGCCCGGGGCCTCTCGGGGGTCCGCGTCGAGCTAGCCGAAAGGCTTGCCGAACTTCTCAACCGTGGCCTCACGCCCTACGTTCCCGAGCAGGGGTCGGTCGGGGCCTCGGGAGACCTCGCCCCTCTCGCCCATCTCGCCCTCGCCGTCCTGGGAGAAGGGGCGTTCGTGGAGCGGGACGGCACCGCGCGGCCCGCGCGCGAGCTCCTCGAGCGGGAAGGGTTGTCCCCCGTCGAGCTCGTCGAGAAGGAGGGGGTCTCGCTCCTCAACGGGACCTCGCTCATGGCGAGCTATCTTGCCCTCGGCGTCGCGGACGCCCGCGAGCTGCTGGACGGGGCGACGGTCGCCGCCGCGATGGCGTTCGACGCCCTTCAGGGTTCGCCGGGATCGCTCGACGACAGGCTCGGAGAGGCGCGCAACGCCCCGGAGGAGCGAAGCGTCGCACGCAGCCTCCGTGCCCTCCTCGAGGGGAGCGGACTCGCGGTAGCCCACTCCCGCTGGAGCGGCCAGGACCCCTACACGCTCCGCTGCCTCCCCCAGGTCCTCGGGGCGGTCCGGGTCGCCCTCGGCTTGGCCGAGAGCGTGGCGTCGCGCGAGCTCAACGCGGTCTCGGACAACCCTCTCGTCTTCGAGGGCGACGACTTCGTGAGCGGCGGCAACTTCCACGGGCAGAGCCTGGCCTTCGCCCTCGACGCGCTCGCCCTCGCGGTGCAGTACCTCGCCGGCTTCTCCGAGCGGCGAACGGCCCGCCTCGTGCACCCCGCGCTCAACCGCGGCCTTCCTGCCTTCCTCGCGCCGGAGCCGGGAGTCTCGAGCGGGTTCATGGTCCCCCAGTACCTCGCCGCGGCGCTGGTGAACGAGAACACGGCCCTCGTCCATCCGGCGAGCGCGACCAGCCTTCCGACCTCCGCGGACCAGGAGGACTACGTCAGCATGGGTGCCTGGGCCGGGGCGAAGCTGCATCGCGTGCTGGCGAACGCCCGACGCGTGGTCGCCGTCGAGTGGCTGGTCGCCGGCGCGGCGCTCGAGCATCGTCGCCCGAAGGCAGGCGGACGGGGCTCGGAGGCAGCGCTGCGCGCCCTGCGCAGCCGCGTCGGGCCCTGGGAGCGGGACCGCAGCCCGGCACCGGACATCGCCAAGGTCGCCGACGCTCTCGCGCGGGGGGAGCTCGTCCGCGAGGTGCGCGCCGCCGTCCCGTTCTAGCCGACCCGGAGATCCCCGGGGGCGACGGCGGGCTAGAGGGCGGCGGGACTTTTCGCCTCGGGCTTGTCCGAGATGACGACCTTGTGGGAGGTGAACCGGACGACCTCCCCGCAGCTGGGGCAGCCGTACTCGCTGAGCCCGCGGTGGCGCAGCGTGGTGCGGCAGCGAGGGCACGGGATCGGTTGCGCGGTCATGTACGCGGCGAGGAGCTCCTGCGAGCGGCGATCGCTCGACGGCGCGGCGTTGCGCCTTACCGTCGGCGCCGGGGGACTCGGCGTGGGAGGCGGCGCCGGCGGGGGGGCGGCGTGGCTCGCCTGCGGCCTTTCGGCGAGGTTGCGCGGCGTGAACAGTCTCCCGCAGTGCGGGCAGACCGAAAGGCTCGGAGAGGCCGAGGCGGCGAGCGCCACATGGCAGGACGGGCAGAGCGACTTGAGGCCGCCTCCCTGGACGACAGGCGGAGGGGCGTGGAGCGGAGGGCCGAGGTCGACCTGCGGTCGTGCCACGGGTCCCGGCGCTGCTGCGCGCGGGTCGACGGGCGGCGGTGGCAGCTTCCAGACGGTCGCCGTCACGGGGACCCATCGGACCACCCGACGGGCCGGATCGTAGGCCATCGCGGTCCCCGGCCGGGTGAGCTCCTCGACCAGGAGCTTCTCCACCTTGCGGGGCCTCCAGGAGAGCGCCGCGGCGAGGCCCGGCACGCTCGTCTCCCTGAGGGAGCGCACCGTGCTGCGAAGGGCCTCCGCGTCGTGGGTGCTGGACCGGAAGAGCGAGACCATCCCCCAAGCTTCCCGCCGGCCCACAAAAAGAACCTATCGTTCCAGAAGCAGCACGGGGAAGGCACCGGCGGGGCGCCCCCGGTCTCGTGGACCATGCCACCAAGGCATCGTCCCGTCGGTGCCCGAGGCCATAGCAACTAGGCGGACGGTCGACTATATACCTCACGTCAAAGGTGGAAAACGGGTGGCGCCGGGGTAGGTTTCCCGAGCGGCCGAGGGTTCATCTACCCGAGCGGAAAGGTCCGTTTGTAGCGGGGCACCGGCCGGGAACCGGTCCGCAGAGAGGGGTGGGCTCGATGCCGTTCTTCGCCGCGCCGGGAGGACCCTCCGCCGTCGGCGCGGGCGAGGCGGAGAACCCCCCGGTCGTTCTCCTGGTCCGCGACGACGATTTGCGGCTGCTCATCCGCGGGGTCCTCACGCTCTACCGCTACCCCGTGGCACTGGAGGGCAGCAGCCCGGAGTCGCTGCGACGGCTCGGCCCTCTCGAGCAGCCCACCGTGCTCATCCTGGACGCAGGCGACGGGAGCGGAACCTGGCGGGAGGACCTCGCCCAGACGCTCCGCGAGAGCCCGCAACTTCGCGCGGTCGTGCTTTTCCCCGCAGGTGCGGAGGCATCGCGGGCGGAGGCCGAGGCGCTCGGAGCGCGCGCCACGGTCGTCCGGCCGGTGGTCCTTCGCGAGCTCGTCGCGGCGATCCGCGCGGCCATCGAAGGCTCCTCGGGCTCGGCCCCGGGCTAGGATCGGGCCGTTGCTCCGACCCTGCGAACGCCGGCAGCCGCCCGAACCATTCGGGCAGTCCCCCTCCCCGCGGGCCCGACACGACTAGCGCTTCCCGCGGACAGAGCCGTGAGCCGGCCAGCCAAGAGAGGAGAGGATCTTCTCCGTGGCCCGTGGCAGCGGGAGCCGTTCGAGATCCTTGGGGGTCGCCCACCTTCGGGTCGGCGTTGGCCCGACCGGCCCGGGATTGCCCGCCCGAAAGACGTGGAGCTCGACCGTGAAGTGGCTGTAGCCGTGGCGCACGATCCCGGCGGACGAAAGAGTCCCCGGTTCGACCCCGAGCTCCTCGCGCAGCTCTCGTCGTGCCGCCTGTTCCGGCGTTTCCCCGGGCTCGATCTTGCCGCCGGGAAACTCCCAAAGCCCCCCCAGCAGCCCCGACGACGGTCGACGCTGGAGCAGGAGCCGTCCCTTCCGCTCCAGCACCACGACCGCCGCTCGGACGTGGGGCCGTCGTCTCGCCGCCGGGACACGGGGAAGGGTCGCAGGGTCCTCGAGCTCCCTCCGAGCGCGACAGTGACGCGCGACCGGACAGATGCCGCAGCGGGGCGCGGCGGCAGTGCAGATCGTCTCGCCGAGCTCCATGACGGCCTCGTTGAAGTCGGCGGCCCGCTCGTCCGGGAGGACCGACGCGAGCCGGCTCTCGAGCCGGGAGCGGACCGCCGCGGAGCTGACGAGCCCCTCCTCCCGGGTCCACCTCGCCGCCACGCGCAGCCCGTTCGCCTCGAGGGCGACCACGGGGAGGCCGAAAGCCAGGGACGCCACGGCCCGGGCGGTGTACGGTCCTACGCCAGGCAGCCTCTCGAGCCCCTCCACGGTGGAGGGCAGACGACCTTCCTGGTCGCGGACGAGCACGCGGGCCGCCTGACGCAGGCGTCGCGCCCTTCCGTAGTAGCCGGCTCCCTGCCAGAACTTGAGGACCTCGGCCTCCGAGGCCCGGGCGAGGGCCCGGACGGTAGGGAACCTTCGGACGAACCGCTCGAAGTAGGGTCTCGCCTGCTCGACGCGGGTCTGCTGGAGCAGCACTTCGGAGACCCAGACACGGTACGGGTCGCGGGCGGAGCGCCAGGGGAGGGGCCGGCGATGAGTGCCGAACCACCGCAGAAGGTCGTAGGCGAGACGAGGCGAAACTCCCGAAGAGGTGCCGGCGCGCCGGGCCGGGCTCATTTCCCGGTCTCCAGACGAAACACATGCTTAAAACGGGTGAACTCCTCGAATTTTCGAGGGGGGAAGCAACGTGGGCGAACGTTGGGACCCGATCAGTGTGGACGACTCGACGTTCGAGGCGGAGGTGATCCGCTCTCGCCTGCCGGTCGTCGTCGACTTCTACGCCGAGTGGTGCGCTCCCTGTCGGATCGTCGAACCGACGCTGCGCGACCTCTCGCATCGCTTGACCGGCCGCGTGAAGTTCGCCAAGGTCAATGTCGACGAGGTGGAGGTCGTCACCCGCTCCTTCGGGATCCAGGCGATCCCGACCTACCTGTTCGTCGAGGCCGGGGCCGAGAAGGGGCGCGAGGTCGGACCGATCGACCCGGTGGCGTTCCGTGCGGTGCTGCGGCGCTACTTTGCCGGCACGGCCGGTCCTAGTGGCGGAACACCCGCCAGCCGGTGAAGTACATCGAGATCCCGTAGCGCTCCGCGGCCGCGATCACTTCCGGGTCGCGGAGGCTGCCTCCGGGCTGGATGATCGCCGTCACCCCGGCGCGGCCGGCAGCCTCTACCCCGTCGGAGAACGGGAAGAACGCATCCGACGCGAGGACCGAACCCTTCGCGCGGGGCCCCGCGACCTCGCAGGCGAGCTCGACCGCTTTGACCCGCGTGGGCTGTCCGGAGCCGATCCCGACGGTGGTCCTGCCGCGAGCGAGGACGATGGCGTTCGACTTGGCGTGCCGGACGACCTCCCAGGCGAACGCGAGCGAGGCGAGGGTCCCGGCATCGGCCGGGGGACCCGTCACCAGCCGTAGGCGGTCAAACTCGAGGGGCCGCCGGTCCGGCTCCTGGACGAGAAGACGACCGAGGGCGCTCCTTGCCTCCCAGCCGGGGGCCGTCGCCTCGCCCGGGTCGAGCCGGAGGAGCTTCACCTTCTTGCGGCTGGCGAGCCGCTCGAGAGCACCCTCCTGGAACTCCGGAGCGGCGAGCAGGTCGACGAAGACCCCCCTGACTGCTTCCACGTCCTCCGCCGTCACGGGGCGGTTGGTCGCGATCGCGCATCCGTAGCGTGCCACCGGGTCGGTGGCGACAGCTCCCTCGAGCGCGGCTCTCAGGGTCGACGCGCTCGCCGCCCCGCAGGGCGTCGCATGCTTGACCACGGCCGCGGAGGGGTCGGAGAAGGAGGCCGCGATGCGGGCCGCCGCGTCCAGGTCCAGCAGGTTGGTGAACGACGGAGGATCGCCCTTGACGAGCTCGAAAGGTTCCGGCATCGTGGCGAACGGTCCGGTACCCCCGGGAAGGTAGCAGGCCGCCTTCTGGTGCGGGTTCTCCCCGTACCGCAGCGAGAGCTCGTCACGGTGCCAGAGGGCCACCCGTGGAAACGGTTCCCCGCTCTCGCCAAGTCCGCTCGCGATCGCCGCGTCGTACTGGGCGGTCCTCTCAAAGGCCCGGATGGCCAGGTCCCGTCGGGTGGCCGAGGAAACCCGGCCGCCGCGACTTCGGAGCTCGTCCAACAGCGGCGTGTACTGGGTGGGGTCGCTCAGGATGGTGACGTAGGCATGGTTCTTCGCCGCCGCGCGGGCGAGGCTGACCCCCCCGATATCGACGAACTCCTCGCGATCAGGAGCGGCCGGGGCCTCCGCGACCCGGCGTTCGAACGGATAGAAATTGACCACGACAAGGTCGATCGGGAGGATCATCCGCTGTGCCAACTCCTCGAGGCCGGCGCGTGTCCGCGACGCCAGGATGCCCCCGAAGACAGCAGGGTGCAGCGTCTTCACCCGCCCGTCGAACCAGGAGCCGACCCCGGTGATCTCCTCGAGCGGCCTTGCGGCAACGGACCGTTTCGAGAGATGTGCTCGGGTGCCGCCGGTGGCCCAGAGGTCTATGCCCAACGAGGCCAGCTCCTGGGCTAGGTCGGCAATACCGGTCTTGTCGTCTACCGCGAGCAGCGCGCGCTCGAGCCGGACCTCTCCCGGGCCTTTGGACGACACTCGCCCTTACCCCGAGGAGCGAACGGAACCAAACGATAACGTTCGCGGGCCCCTCCGAGAGTCTGCCCTCCAGCGGAGCTCGGCCACACTTCTATATACGACGAGTTCGGATATTCATCGGCCCGTCGGGGTTGGTCGATGGCCCATCGCGTCCGAATAGTCCAGGCCGGCCCGTCCCCGGCCCATGCCATCCGGCTCTCCGTCTCTGCCCACGCGGTGCGCCTCACCGGCCGTCCGCCCGTTGGGATGGTAACTCAGCCGCACCCAAGTGCTCGGAGTGCGGTGCGACCAATCCAGCGCAATTCCCGTCGAGCCCTGAGGCGAGCGACTCATGCGCGTCGCTGGCGCGGTCGAGGCCGCCGCGGCCAGGTCTCGGCCGTCGTCACGATCTTGGGCCTCCTTCTGGTGGTCTCGTTCATAGCGAACTACCTGGGAACAACACTCCCACACCAGATGACGGTCAACGACGTCAACCACGAGCTGGAGGTCGAGAATCAGCTCGGACACCTAGACGCTCTGATGGAGAGGGCCACCCAACCGGGCCTACGGGGGGTGCCCCTCATTCAGCCCATATCGCTTGGATCCGATGGAGTTGCGCCCTTCGCGGCTCCGGACGGGGGGGTTATCACGGGAATCCCGAACCAGCCGCACCCTACCGTCAAGCTTGGCCTCTTCGGAACAAACTACTTCATTCCGGGTCTTGGCCCGACCCCGCCTATCTCGGGTTGCTCGGTGACCTACACCCAGACCCCGACTGGTGTCTCGGTCCAGTGCACCCACCAGAAAGTGGTCACTTTCAACTATCTGAACAACTCCACAAAGTACTCTTTCAAGTTCTCCGGTGAGGGCAATGCGTCGGTCACCCTCGGCTACGAGACGAACGGCTCCCTCATCGTGGTTAACACTCCGGGGCGTGGCGGAGGGTTCGAGGATGTCACGCTCATCGGATCGAACAACCGGATGTGGGTGACGGGCACAGGCGGCAGCAATCAGAAGATTGTCATCTACGGCAACAACAATCAGCTGCACTTGAACGCCACATCCCAGCAACTGGTCACCGCGAACGTGACGGGGAACCGCAACTCTATCTTCGTCAAGAACACACCTGGGACATCGAGCGTTGTCTATGCCGAAGCGATGGGAGAGTACACCAACTTCACCGCGGGACGTGGAGGGTACTACAACGTTACTTACACCGGGTTCAACTTCATGACGCATCTCTCGCCCTTCTGCCCCTACGACAACGTTGCAAACCGAAACCACGTCACGCCCATCCCGACCGAATACGCAAAGTACGTAACGGCGAACGTCACCTACAACGACACCGAACTCTCCGGGTTTACGACTCGTGAGAACACTACGACGCATTGGCACTACGCCTACCTTTACAAGCCGACCACGTGCTATGGCTTTGCTCATTTCACGGCACGAGTGCTCGCGGGCCTGGAGGCCGCGTCGCTCGTGGTCCATCTGGAGAACCGCTACGCGCCAGCCGCAGAGGTCGCCATGGATCAGGGTGCCGTGATCTACGCGCAGCCCGGAGGGATTCCGTTCATGGTGGACCCCCCTCCGCTGACCTACTCGCCAGGGTACGTCGCGATCTGGCTTCCAGCATTCTACAACGGCTTTGGCCCCGAGAGCGGAACAGGGACCACGGCGCTTTCAATCTCTCAACTGGTCTCCCAGAGCTACACGTTCCCTGGGGGTGGCTGGGTGGTCAATCCCGGGCAGAAACTTGTCTTGACGTACCATACCCCCTACTATGTGGCTTGGATGAACTTCCTCTGCGGGGCATCGTCCCCCTTTGGGCAGTTCGCAAAGTTGACTCTTGACAATGTGTCCGGGGCCTGGCCCGGGCCCTGGGGATGCGACCAGGCTACGACACCCTGGAATTTCACCCAGATTTACGAGCCGAGCGGGCCAATGGGAAGCATAACCATCAGCCTGCCGGTTTCGCAAGACACTGTCGTTAGCATCCGCCTTGGGGTATTCGCCTTCGCGGATGAGCCTTCGTAGGAAAAATCGCTCAGTCACCCCGGTCACGCCGCCGCCGAGGGGGTGGTCGACTTGCCGTGGCGGGCCTTCGAATCCACTCCTTCGCAAGCCGCAAGGTCCCCCACGTTCTTCCGGTTCTGAACTGCCGCGAGGCGAGCGAGGCGATCGGTCCGTTCCACGCGGCCCGTGAGGGCCTCATCTGGAACTGGTCCACCTTGACGATCGCCCGAGGACCTTCGGCACGGACAATCCGCAGGCTCGGGCGGGCTGCGGGGAAAGAGAATGCAACCGCTTCGCGAAGGGCCCGCTCCCACCAGGCTTGGGTGAGAGAAGGCGGAAGAGGTTCCCCGACCACCTCGACGCCGAGGTAGCGGGGGCGGGGCTTGGCGGCCCGCTTACCGGATGAGGTCGATGACTTCCTCGGACTCACCGGCCGCGTAGCCTCCCTTCTGGCCGAGGAGGCTGGTCGCACGGACCCCCGTGATGATGAGGAGGACCTTGATCGTGTTCTCCATCTCGGGGGAGTTCTCGACCGAGCAGCCCCAGATGATGCGGGCGCGCTTGGAGATCTTGCCGCCGACCAGCGACGCCGCCTTCTCCGCCTCGCTGACGGTCATGGTCGGGCCGCCGATGACGCGCACGAGGGCGCCGGTCGCGTCCTTGAGCTCGACCGAGCCCAGGAGCGGCGAGGTGAGCGCTTCGGTGACCGCTTCCGTCACCCGGTCGGTCGCGCTCTCGCTCTCGCCGAGCCCGATGAGGGCGACCCCGCCGTCCTTCATGACGGTCAGGATGTCGGCGTAGTCGAGGTTGACGAGGCCGGGCCGCGTGACGATCTCCGTGATGCCCTTGATCGCGGTCATCAGGACCGCGTCGGCGAGCTTGAACGCCGAGTCGAGGGGCATGCGCGGAACGAGCTCGAGGAGCTTGTCGTTCTGGATGACGATGGTCGTGTCGCAGACGCGGCGAAGGCGCTCGAGGCCGTCGCGGGCCTGCTCCATCCGCGCGACCCCTTCTCCGGCGAACGGGAGCGTGACGACGCCCATGGTGAGGGCGCCGGCTTCCTTCGCAAGGCGGGCCACGAGGTGGGCGGAACCGGTCCCGGTGCCTCCTCCCATCCCTGCCGTGACGAAGACGATGTGCGCGCCGTTGAGGAACTGGCGGAGCTCCTCCTCGTTCTCGCGCGCCGCCTCCTCCCCGATCTCCGGACGGGCACCGGCGCCGAGGCCCTTGGTGGCCCGGCGGCCGATGAGGATCTTGCGCGGAGCGTGGATCGTCAGAAGGTGCTTGGCGTCGGTGTTGATGGCGCACATCTCGGCGCCCTGGATGCCCTCCTCGACGCAGCGGTTGATCGTGTTCGAGCCGCCCCCGCCGCAGCCGATGATCCGGATGTTGACCTTGAGGGTCTCCGCCAGCTTCGCGAGCTCCGCGTCGTCCGCGTTCGCGTAGGCCGGCGCGTCCGGTCTCTTCTCCTCCACCAGGGCCTGGTTGTCCTGATGCTTTGCAATGGCTTCCTGAATGATCGACTTCATCGTCGGTTCACGTCCCGTTTGTCAGACGAGCGTCATACGCTCTGAGGTGAGATTTCGGGAGACGCTACATAAACGTTTGTGTCAACCGGAACCGCTTGCGGGCGTTCTTCGCCGGTGGGAGGTCGGGCGAAGGCCTCTAAGCGGAGGAGACCTCCCGCCGGCCATGCCGAACCGCCTCGGGCCCATCGACACCCTGCTCCGAGAACGCCACCTGCTCAAGCACCCGTTCTACGTTGCCTGGTCGAACGGCGAGCTTCCCCTCGAGACGCTGCGTGCGTATGCCAGCCAGTACTACCGCTTCGAGTCGAACTTTCCCCGCTTCCTCGGGGCGACGTACGCCCACCTCGATAGCCCCGCGGACCGGCGCGTGCTGCTCGAGAACATGGTCGACGAGGAGGGCCGCACGCCCACGCACCCGGAGCTCTGGCTCGACTTCGCCCGGGGGATCGGCGTCGCCCCGGGGGCGGTGCGCGACGCCCCTCCCCTCGGCGGGACCGAGGGGTTGCTCGACTGCTACGAGCGCCTCACCCGATCGGACGCGACCAAGGGACTCTCGGCGCTCTACGCCTACGAGTCGCTCTTCCCGGAGATCGCCGCCGAGAAGTCGCGGGGGCTGCGGGCGCACTACGGGATCCGCTCGGCGCGGACCCACGAGTTCTTCCGGGTCCATACTGAGGCGGACGTCGGCCACTCGCGTGCCGAGGCCTCCATCCTCGGAACGCTCCTCGACCGCTCCCCGGCGGCGCGCAGGGCGGCGCTTTTCGCCTCGCGTCAGGCGATCGGAGCCTGGTGGTCGTTCCTCGGCCAGTTCCCGCTCCCCGGGGCTGCGGCCGGGGCCCGGCGCTAGCCCGGAGATAGCGCGACGGCCGCTCGCGGGCGGCTCGCGCTTATCTAACGGGAACCGCTCCGCGGCCTCGTGGAATCGTACTTCGGCTCTCTCGAGGCCGAGGTCGACCGAGCGTACCAGACGGCCGAGCACGCCCGGGCGGTCGGCCTCGACCCCGAGGTCGTCCCTGAGATACCTCGGGCGCACGATATGGCCTCCCGCGTCGAGAAGCTCCTTCTCCATCTCGGCGTGGAGGGGATCTCCGCGGAGATCCGTGAGCTCGCGGCGAAGCTTCCGCGCGAGGAGGTGGCGGTCACCCTGGCGCGTCGTCTCGCCCAGGACACTTCGCGCGGCGCCTCGATCAAACGTCGTGTGGACGTCGCGCTGCGGGTAGGCCTCGCCATCCTCACCGAGGGGATCCTGGTCGCTCCCCTGGAAGGGCTCGCCGAGGTCCACGTTAGGGAGAGCAGCGGCCAGAGCCCGTACATCGAGCTCTACTACGCCGGCCCGATCCGCGCCGCCGGCGGGACCGCCCAGGCGCTCAGCGTGCTGCTCGCCGACATCGTCCGACGCGACCTCGGCCTGTCCGCGTACCGTGCCGACCCGCAGGAGGTCGGCCGCTTCCAGGAGGAGATCCCGCTCTACAAGTTCTACCAGCACCTCCAGTACGTTCCGAGCGCCCAGGAGATCGCGCAGGTCGTCTCCCACCTTCCCGTGGCGATCTCGGGCGAGCCCACCGAGGGCGACGCCGAGGTGAGCGCCTTCCGTAACCTCCCTCGGGTCCGGACCAACGGGCTCCGTGGCGGGGCGTGCCTCGTCATCGCCGAAGGGCTCTGCCAGAAGGCGCCCAAGCTGCGGAAGATCGTCGAGAAGCTCCACCTCGATGGCTGGGAGTTCCTGAGCGAGCTCGGCCGGGCGAAGACCGCCGAGGAGGACACGCGCGTCCCCAAGTATCTCCAGGACGCGGTCGGAGGGCGCCCGGTGCTGGCCCACCCGAGCCTCCCCGGGGGGTTCCGTCTCGTCTACGGGCGGGCCCGGAGCACCGGCCTCGCCTCGTGCGGCCTCAACCCGGCGACCATGGTCCTCCTCCAGCACTTCGTGGCGGTGGGCACCCAGGTCAAGCTCGAGTATCCGGGCAAGGCGGCGGCAATCGGCGTCTGCGACACCATCGAAGGGCCGATCGTCGAGCTCGACGACGGCAGCGTGACCGCCGTCCACGACCTCGAGAGGGCCGAGCTCCTCCTCTCCCGGGTCCGGCGGATCATCGACCTCGGCGAGCTGTTGGTCGGCTTCGGCGAGTTCCTCGAGAACAATCGGCCGCTCGTCCCCGGGGCCTACTCACCGTCCTGGCATCACGAGGAGCTCCGCGCGGTAGGAGTCGACCCGGCGTCGGTCGGGGAGACGCTCGCCGACGCACGGGAGCTCTCGCGGACGAAAGGGGTCCCGCTCGACCCTCGCTGGCTGCTCTTCTGGCACGACCTCTCCCCGAGCGAGATCCGGGCCCTCGGGGAGTTCATCGAGCGCTCGGGTCGGTGGGTGGACGGCGCGCTCGAGCTGCCCGACGACCCGGCCTGGAAGGAGGCCCTCGTGCGGCTCGGCTTCCTCTTCCGACGGGTCGGGACGGACCGCCTCCGCGGGGAAGCGGACGCGAGCGCGGGGCTGGTCCTCGGCGTCGGTCTCGAGCCGGAGGGCGGCGGGTTCCTGCGGCGGGTCGCCCTCGAGCCGGTCGACCCCGACCCGCTCGTCTACGCGAGCCGGCTCGCCGGGGTCGTCCTGCGGGCCCGGGGTCCCTCGCGCGTCGGCGGGCGCGTCGGGAGGCCCGAGAAGGCGTACCCTCGGTCGATGCAG
The DNA here is from genome assembly GCA_021817605.1 of Thermoplasmata archaeon. GTDB lineage: Archaea > Thermoplasmatota > Thermoplasmata > Lutacidiplasmatales > UBA184 > Lutacidiplasma. The sequence goes on from JAKAUN010000008.1 coordinate 120,090, forward strand.
CCCAACGTACACGCCCTCTTCCCCGTCGGGGAGGCCGGCGGACCGACACGCTCGGTCCCGGAGGCGGCCCGACGCGCCGCCGGCGCCGGCGTCCCAACCGAGCTTGGGGTGCGCCTCTGCTCGAGCTGCCAGCGGCCCACGGTGTGGAACCAGTGCACCTGCGGCGCGCACACGGTGCCCACTGGTGAGGTCGGCCGCCACGCCCTGCCGATCGGCACCCTCTGGCAGGATACCGTGGTCCGCCTCGGCCTCACCGAGGCGCCCGTCGTCAAGGGGGTGAAGGGGCTCACCTCACCCGGCAAGGTCCCCGAGCCGCTGGCGAAGGGAATCCTTCGGGCATCGCACCGGATCTCGGTCTACCAGGACGGGACCGCCCGCTTCGACCTCACGAACCTTCCTCTCACCCACTTCCGTCCGAAGGAGATCGGCGTCGACCTCGCGACGCTCGCCCACCTCGGCTACCGGACCGACTGGACGGGTGCCGAGCTCACCGACCCCGAGCAACTGGTCGAGCTGTTCCCCCAGGACGTCGTGGTCTCGCGCAGCTGCGGGGAGTATCTCCTGCGTCTCGCCCGCTTCGTCGACGACGAGCTCGTCCGGTTCTACGGCCTCGAGCCGTTCTACCGGGCACAGAGCGCCCTCGACCTGGTCGGGACACTGGTCGTCGCGCTCGCTCCCCACACCTCGGGAGGTGTCGCGGGAAGGATCGTGGGCTACACCCAGGCCGAAGCGTGCCTTGCCCATCCGGTCTTCCACGCCGCCAAGCGGCGCAACTGCGACGGGGACGAGGACTCGGTCACGCTCCTTTTGGACGCGTTGCTCAACTTCTCGAGGGCCTACCTGCCCGAGAGCCGCGGCGCCCTCATGGACAAGCCGCTCGTGCTCACCACCCGCCTCGCGGCCACGGAGGTCGACAAGGAGGCGCACAACGTCGACATCGCTTCCCGCTACCCCCTCGCGCTCTACCACGCCGCCCTCGAGCGCAAGAACCCGAAGGAGGTCGAGCCGCTGGTCGACATGGTCTCTAAGCGCCTCGGCACCCCGCGCTCGCTCTCGGACTACGGTTTCACCCACGACACCCGGCGGGTCGCCGGCGGGCCGGTGCGCTCGGCGTGCCGCGACGGCTGGCCGATGGCCGACCTGGTCGAGCGCTCCTTCGTCCTCGCGACGCAGATCCGGGCGGTCGATGTCGCCCAGGCGGTCACCCTCGTCCTCAACGCGCACTTCCTGCCCGACGTGATGGGCAACCTCAAGGGCTACGCGACGCAGCGGTTCCGCTGCCCGGCCTGCGGGGCGAACTACCGACGCCCGCCGCTGTGCGGACGGTGCGTCGCAAGCCGCCCGGGAGGGGCGAGCTGCGATCACGAGCTCCAGTCGACGGTCTACGAGGCGAGCGTGCGCAAGTACCTCCCGCTCTCGCGGCGTCTCGCCGAGATGCCGGGGATCACCCCCTACGTCCGCCAGCGCATCGAGCTCCTCTCCGACGCCCTCGCCACGCTCTTCCCGGCGGCGGCTGCCCAGACGACGCTCGAGACCTACAGCCGCGACTCCGAGGGCTCCTCCGCCGCCCGGGGCCCGCCGGGCTAGTCGGCCCTTGGCCGCGGAACCCCCAAATACGCCCGGACCCCTCGCGTCACGGTCGGGCTTGTGGGGTAGTCTGGACTATCCTGTTGGCCTTCGAAGCCAACGACCTGGGTTCGAAATCGCGGCTCTCGGCCGCCACGGAACTCCCAGCAAGCCCGTCCCCCGCCGGCAGCGGCCCGGCGACGACGTTCAGCGGAAGTAGGCGGGAGACTGCGTCGGCTCGGCCCGGTGCTCGACCTCGGGCTTGGCGGCCTCGACGATGTCGATGGCCAGGAGCGCCGATAGCGGCACGAGACGGATCCGTCCCTTCGGCTCGTTGCCCGTGCCGTCCAACTCGACGGCAAGGACGTTGTCGCCGCCGATGGAGACCAGCCCGCGGAAGATGCCGGCCGATACGATCGCCTCCTCTTCCGGGCCGGCGGAGCGGACGCGGACCACCGAGCCCGGCACGAGCGCGATCGCCGGGCGCCTCGCCTCGGCTCCGCTCACCGGGCGCCTCGCTCGCGTGCGCCGACGCGCGGGGCCGGAACGAGCTTGGTCGGCGGCGGGGCGGCTCCCTGCTTGTCGAGCAGCTCCTGCAGATGGTTCACGGTCTCCCGGTACCTCCGCAGGGCGTTCTGCGCGTTTGCCTCGGTGAAATCCCATGCACGCGCGAGGTTGCCGTAGCGCAGCCGGTAGCCCTTGCGGCCACGCCCGTCGGAAGCTCCTCCGACCTCTTCGAGGAGGTCGAGGGCTTTGAGCTTGTTGATGTGCCGGTAGATGGTCGGTTTGGAGGTCTTGAGGACCGCCGAGAGCTCCTCGGCATACCAGGCCCGGCTCGGGTCCCTGAGGAGGCACTCGCGTACGAGACGGAGCGCGAGGCTCTGGGCGACCGGCCCCTCGGAGCCGCGGCCGTCCGCCCCCTCGGGGAGATAGCCGACCATCCGAAGGAACTCACGTAGCACCTCCTCCACGTCCGCGATCGGCGTGAGCGGCGTGCTGTAGCGCAACGCGAGCTCGAACGGCATGCAGGAGTCCCCCCAAAGCGTCCTCGGATAAAGAAAGGAGCCCTTTTCCCGGCGGGCCATCGGCGGCGCCGGACGGATAAACCTCCGGACGGTCGGCAGGGCGTATGGCCGCCTTCGAGCTCGTCCGTCCCTCCACGGTCGAGGAGGCTCTCGCTCACGTGAAGGCCGAGGAGGGAGCGGGCGTGGTGGTTCTCGCCGGCGGTACCGACCTCCTCCTCGACCTGGACTCCGGACGGTCCACGCCGAAGAAGGTCGTCTCTCTCCGACGGCTGCCGTGGCGCTCTCTCGCCTGGGAGGGCGCAGGGCTGAGGGTCGGCAGCACCCTTCCCCTGCGCACCCTCGAGCTCGACCCCGGGGTGAGCGCGCGCTTTCCGGCCCTCGGCGAGGCGATCCGGGCCGTCGGGGGCCCGAGCCTCCGTCGCCAGGCGACCCTCGGCGGTAATGTCGGGCGGGCCGCCCCCGCCTCCGACCTGTTGCCGGTCCTCCTCGCTCTGGACGCGGAGGTCGAGCTCGTCGGCGAGGGAGGAGCGCGTTCGGTGCCGATCGACGGCTTTCTGCGCGCTTCGCGCCGTACCGCGATCGCGCCGGGCGAGCTCATCCGCTCGGTCCTGTTCCCCGAGCCGCGGCCGTCGGCCTACCTCTGGCAGCGCGTGCGGCCCGCCAACGACATCTCGCAGGTCGCCGTCGCCGCCGCCTATTCCCCGTCACGGGGCGCCTGGCACGTTGCGCTCGGCGGCGTTCCCCCCCGTCCGTCCCTCGTACCCGCCTCCGCCCAGGCGCTGGTTACCGAACGGCCGGCTCCGGAGTCGATCGAGCACGCGGCTCGCGCTCTCGCCGCCTGGCCCGGCCTGGTGAGCGACCGTCGGGCGACCGAGGAGTACCGACGCGAGCTGGTCGGGGTTCTGCTCCGCCGCGCGGTCCTCCGGGCGTCCGAGGCTACCCGGGGTGCGCCATGAGCCCGGGCCGCCCCGAGCTGCGGGTCAACGGCCGCGCGGTGGATCTCGAGGAGGTGCCCGTCGAGGAGCGGCTCCTCGACACCCTCCGCTGGCGTCTCGGCCTCAAGGGGACGAAGGACGGATGCCGCTCGGGAGCGTGCGGGGCCTGCACGGTCCTCCTTGACGGGAGGACGGCACTCAGCTGCCTTGCGCTCACCCACGAGCTCGAAGGCTCCGAGGTGCTGACGGTCGAGAGCCTCTCCTCGACGCCGGTCGGTCGGCGGGTCGAGCGCGCCTTCGTGGAGGAGGGGGCCCTCCAGTGCGGCTACTGCACACCGGGATTCGTCGTCGCGCTTACCGGCCTCCTCGAGGAGCACGGAAGCTCCGTGCCGACCACGACCCTCCTCGAGGAGCTCGGCACGAATCTCTGCCGCTGCACCGGCTACCGCTCTATTGTCCGGGCGGTGGAGCGCGCCCGCAGGGAGCTCCCGTGAGCCTCTCGCCGCGGCCGGACGCCGAGCTCAAGGTCCGCGGGCAGGCCGGCTTCGGCATGGACCTAGAGGCCCCCGGGATGCTCTGGGGAGCCCTCGTCCTCTCCCCCGTCGCGCACGGGCGCATCCGCTCGGTCGACCTCTCGGCCGCCCGGGCGCTCCCGGGGGTGACGGCGGTCGGAGCCTCGGATGTCGGTGTCCTCATGGGAGGGCTGCGCGGCGACGCGGAGCGTCCTCCGTTCCCCACCGAGGAGGTCGTCCATGCCTACCAGCCCCTGGCGGCGGTCGCCGCCCCCTCGCTCGCCCGCGCGCGCGAGGCGGCCCGTGCGGTACGCCTCACGATCGACACCCTGACTTCCGTCACCGAGATCGAGTCGGTCTTTCCCGACTGGCCCGGCGCCGAGGGGGCGCGCTCGTCGCACGTCCTCGCCCACGTGCTCGCGAGGCGGGGAGAGGTCGAGGAGGCGTTCGCGGACGCGGAGCTGGTCGTCCGGGAGACCTACCGCACTCCCGGGGTCCACCAGGTGGCCCTCGAGCCCCACGCCTGCCTCGCCGAGGTCGCGGACGGCCGTTGGTCCGTGCGCACGACGACCCAGACCCCGTTCGGGATCCGCGAGGATGCCGCCTCGATCCTCGGCCTCGCGGAGAAGGAGCTCCTCGTCGAGGGCATGTGGGTCGGCGGCGGCTTCGGCGGGAAGAACTCCGCGCTCATCGAGCCGTATGCCCTACTCCTCGCGAAGGCCTCGGGGCGCCCGGTCCGCCTCGCGCTGACCTACCGCGAGGAGTTCCTGCTCGGCCGCACGACGCTCCCCATGGTCGTTCGGCTCGACACCGGGGTGCGCAACGGACGCATCGTCGCGCGCCGGGTCCGCCTCCTCCTGGACGGCGGCGCCTCGCTCCCCGGCCGCGACTTTGCCGCCGGTTACTCGATCGGCTTCCTCCTGGGGCCGTACGCGACCGAATCGTTCGAGGTCGAGGGCTACGCCGTCCGTACGAACCGTCCCCCGTTCGGGGCCCATCGCGCCCCTCTCGCCCCCCAGTGCGCCTTCGCCCTCGAGTCCCACATGGAAGAGGTCGCGCGGCGGATCGGGGCCGACCCCGTGGAGTTCCGTCTCGCGCATCTCTGGTCGGAGGGCTCGACGACCTCCTTCGGCCAGAAGGTCGGCCCCTTCGGGCTCCCGGCCGCGCTCCGGGCGGCGCAGCGGCGCGCGGCTGCCTGGCGCGCCGAGCGGGTTCCGGGCCATGGGATCGGTATCGGCGTGGGGTTCTGGTCGACCTCGGTGGGCGCCGGCGGGGAGGCCCGGGTCCGCCTCACTCCCACCGAGCTCGTCCTCCAGCAGGGGGAGCGGGAGATCGGCAGCGGGAGCGTCCTCGTCGGGCTCTCGGCGGTCGTCGAGCGGCGCACCGGCCTTCCCCGGGAGCGCATCCGGGTGGATTACCAGGACACCTCGACCGCGCCGTTCGACTCGGGGGTCTTCGGCAGCCGGACGGTCGGAGCCCTCGGGACGGCAGTGCTCCGGGCGATCGAAGCGCTGCTCTCCGAGGTCGCCCGCCGGCTCGGCACCGAAGGGGAGGTCCGCCTGGTCGTGGAGGCGGGGGAGATACACGTCCGCTCGGAGACGGGCTCGAAGCCGGTCCGCGAGCTTCTTCGACCCTCGGACCGCAGCGCCGGAGGACTCGTCGCCGAGGGCCGCCACTACCCTCCGTCCGGGAAGATCGACGCGTCGCTGGTCGTCGACGGAAGCTTCTACGCCTACCACGACTTCGCCGGGGCGGCGCACGTGGCGGAGGTATCGGTCGATCCCGAGACCGGCACCGTGCGTCTCGAGCGCTACGCCGCCTTCCACGACGTCGGACGGGTCGTCGATTGGCCGAGCGCCCGTGCGCAGGTCGAAGGCGGGGTCGTGATGGGGATCGGCAGCGCCCTCACCGAGGAGGCGATCTGGTCGGGCGACGGCCGCCTCGTCAACGCCAGCCTCCTCGACTACCGCATCCCGACCCTCGGCGAGGTCCCTCCGATCGACGTCGAGTTCCTCGAGGGGTTCGAAGGCGCCGGGCCGTTCGGGGCCAAGGGGCTCGGCGAGCCGCCGATCATCCCCGTGCCCGCGGCGGTCGCCTCCGCGGTGCGCGAGGCGACCGGGGCACATCTCACGGAGCTGCCTCTCTCGGCCGAGCGCGTGGCCCGAGCTCTTAAGCGCGGGCGAACGTCCCCGTCGCCCGATGGCTCTCGGGACCGCTGAGATCCGCGGCCTGCTCGACAGCTACCCGTCGCGCCCGACGGTCGCGGCGGTGGGGTCCCACTCCGCGATCGACATCGCCGACGGGGCGGTGAGCGAGGGGTTCCCGAGCCTCGTCCTTGCCCAGGCCGGGCGCGAGACGACCTACGCGCGCTACTTCCGCACCCTGAGAGCGGCTGACGGCACGCGACGCCGCGGCTGCGTCGACGAGGTCTGGACCTATCCCAAGTTCGCCGATCTCGCCCTTCCCCCCGAGCAGGAGCGGCTGCGCAGCCGCGGTGCCCTCCTCGTCCCGAACCGGGCGCTCAGCTCCTATCTCCCGCTCACGGTCCTCGAGGACGAGCTTCGGGTGCCGCTCGTCGGGAGCCGCGCCCTCCTAAGGATCGAGGAGCGCTCGGAGCGGGAGAACTACTACACGCTGCTCGAGCGCGCCGGGGTCCGAGCGCCTCGGCGCGTGAAGGACCCTTCGGCGATCGACGGCCTCGTCATGGTGAAGTTGCCTCACGCCCAGCGCCGCCTGGAGAGGGGCTTCTTCACCGCCGCGAGCGAGGCGGAGTATCGCGCCAAGAGCGAGGCACTCATCGCGCGAGGAACGGTTGACCCGTTGGACCTCAAGGCGGCGCGGATCGAGGAGTACGTGCTCGGCCCGGTCTTCAACTTCAACTTCTTCTTCTCCCCTCTCGCCGAGCGCTCGGAAGGGCTCGAGCTGCTCGGCGTGGACGAGCGTCGGGAGAGCGATCTCGATGGTCTCGTGCGCCTGCCGGCCCCGCAGCAGCTTTCGCTGCCGGAGGCCTCGCGCATCCCGCAGTACACCGTGGTCGGCCACGGGACGCTCACCGTCCGCGAATCGACGCTCGAGGAGGTCTTCGCCCTCGGGGAGAAGTTCGTCGACGAGAGCCGTCGTACCGCCCCTCCCGGCATCGTCGGTCCGTTCTGCCTGCAGACCTGTCTCGACCGCGACGGACGGCCGAGCGTCTTTGACGTCGCTGCCCGCATCGGCGGGGGGACGAACGTCCACCTCTCCCTCGGGCATCCCTACGGCAACGCGCTCTGGCGCACGCCGATGAGCTCGGGACGCCGGGTCGCCCTCGAGATCCGTCGGGCGCTGGAGGAAGGCCGCCTCTCGGAGATCGTCACGTGAGCGATCCTCCCGCCGCGTCGCCGACGCTCGCTCGGACGGCGCTCCATGCCTTCCACCTCCGCCACGCCGCTCACCTGGTCCCGTTCGCGGGCTGGGAGATGCCGCTCTACTACACGAGCATCCTCGCCGAACACCGGGCCGTCCGCTCGACGGTCGGCCTCTTCGACGTCTCGCACATGGGCATCCTCACGGTCGATGGCGCCCAGGCTTCCGACCTGCTCGGCCGACGGACGACGGCGAACGTGGAGCGGCTTGCCCCCGGCCAGGTCCGCTACACGTTCCTCCTCGAGGCGAGCGGCCACATCGTCGACGACCTCCTGGTGAGCCGCATCGACACCGGCGAGGAGCTTGCCCGCCGCTTCGTGGTCGTCCCGAACGCCGCGCGGACCGCGGAGGTCGAGGAGATCCTCCGCCAGCACCGGGGTCCCGCGGTCGAGATCGCCCGATGGAACCCGAAGGTCGCGCTCCTCGCGGTCCAGGGCCCGGGATCTCGTCGGCTGCTCGAGCAGCGGTTCGGCTGGGAGCTCTCCCACCTCGGCTTCTACCGCACGGCGTTCTTCCCGAAGGGCCGATCGACCCCTCCGTCCGCGGGGGAGCTCGGGCCGCGCCTTCCCTCGGGCCTCGCCACCTCCTACCTCGTGAGCCGCACCGGCTACACCGGCGAGCTCGGCTACGAGCTCTTCCTCCCCTCCGAGGAGGCCGACGCCGTCGCCGAGTCGCTGGTCGCAGAGGGAGCCGTTCCGACCGGCCTCGGGGCACGCGACACGCTCCGTCTGGAGAAGGGCTACCTCCTGAGCGGCCAGGAGTTCCATCGCGACCGCTCCCCGCTCGAGGCCGGGCAGGAGCGGTTCGTCGAGTTCGACCATCCGTTCGTCGGCCGCGCCGCTCTTGAGAAGGAGCGGACCGAGGGGCCTCCGAGCCGCCTGGTCGGCCTCTTGGTCGAGGAGGCCGGGGCCATACCGCGCCACGGCTCGGCGGTCTACTCCGAGGGAAAGCGCCTCACGGAGGCGACCAGCGGAGGGCTCTCCCCCGGGCTCGGGAAGGGCGTGGCGCTCGCCTACCTGCCCCGGGAGCTCGCCCGAGCCGGCACCGAGCTCGGTGTCGAGCTACGCGGTCGGCAGGTCCCGGCCCGGGTCGTCGATCTGCCGTTCGTCCGCGCCGCTCCGACCCGAGGCTAAGTAGATAGACCGGCCCTGCGCATCGCAGAGGTATGGCCGCCGCCACGCGCACCCTGTCGTTCGTGGGTCGGCCCGAGACGGTCGAGGAGCTCCGCCGGCGCTTCGAGGACCTACGGGCAGGCAGCGGCGGCGTCACCCTCCTTCTCGGCGACACCGGGGTCGGCAAGTCGACGCTCGTCGCCGAGCTCGTGGAGGAGATCCGGGCGGGAGGCGTCCGGCTCCTCGAGGGGCGGGCTCCGCCGTCGGACGCTCCGCCGCCGTTCTCGCTCCTTCGGGGCGCGCTTGAGGCCGCCTCGCGCCGGGCGGAGGATGGCCCCGGCGCTCCCCTCGGCGAGCTCCTGGGCGGCGGGGTCATCCTCGGCTTTGCTCCCCGCCTCGGCGACGACCTCCCCCATGCCCCGGTCCGGGTCGAGGAGCGGATCCTCAGTGCCCTCGGAGAGGAGGCGGAGCTGCCGGGGGGCCGGCGGGAGGCCCTCTGGGCCGCCCTGGTCGACCAGTTCCGGCAGTTCACCGAGCGCGGGCCGACCGTGCTCATCCTCGAGGACCTCCACCGCGCCGACGATCCGAGCCTGGATGCCGTCGAGCACCTGGCGCGGCAGCTGCGCGACCAGCCACTCTGGGTGCTCGCCACCGTCCGCTCCTACGGCTCGCTGCCCCCCGCCCGACGGGCGCGCCTCAAGGCCTTCGAGACCCAGACCGGCGCCCGCCGCATCCACCTTTCTCCGCTCTCCTCGGGGGAGGTCGCCGAGTTCCTCCACCGTCGCGAGCCCGAGCGCCAGTTCACCGAGGAGGAGATCGCCCGCCGTTACTCCGAGACCGGCGGCAATCCCCTGCTCCTCGAGCAGTTCGACCGACGGCTTCCCCCGCTCGGCGGGTGGGCCGCTGCCGGGGCTGGGGGGGGAGGCGAGGCTCCCGTGGCCCCCCCCGCCCCGGTCTCCGAGGAGGAGGAACGGGTGCTCGCGGTGGCGGCCGTCGTCGGGCCCGAGGTGCCTTTCCAGCTCCTCCTGCGCGCGAGCGGCGAGGAGGAAGAGCAGCTCACCGAGACGCTCGACCGACTCGTCGCCCGCGGCCTGCTCCTCGAGCGGCCCGGCGAGGTCCTCACGTTCGCCAGCGACGCCGTCCGCTCCGAGCTCTACGGGCAGCTCACCGAGAGCCGCCGGCGCCTGCTCCACCGCCGCGTCGGCGAGGCACTCGAGGCGGCCGGCTCGGCCGACCCGAGCACGATCTACGCGCTCGCCCACCACTTCTTCCTCGGCAAGCTGGACGGGCGCTCGGTGCGCTACAACCGCATGGCCGCCGAGATCGCCGGTCACGCCCACGCGAGCGAGATCGCCCGCCATCACCTCGAGCGGGCGCTCGAGAGCCTGCGTCGCGGGGCCCCCGAGGATTGGACGCAGGAGACCGAGCTCGTTCTCGAGCTCGCCGAGGAGACCGAGCAGGCGGGGGCGTTCGCCAAGGCCGAGGCGCTGCTGCGCCATCACCTCTCGCGGCCCCAGCTCGCCGAGAAGATCCCCGCCTCGCTGCGCGTCCTTGCCGAGACCTACCTCGTCCGGATCGGGGCCGACCGGGGCAACTGGACCGCCGCCGAGGAGGTCACGGCCCGCCTGCTCGCGACGCCCGACCTGGGCGGCGATCTGCTCGTGGTCGTGGCGTTGCGCCACCTTCGGGCGGAGTCGCTCTTCTACCAGGGACGCTACACGGACGCGCTGGCCGAGCACGACGAGGAGCTTCGGCTGGCGCGGGCGGCAGGCAACGAGCGCGCCGCCGCGCTCGCGCGCTCTCGTCGGGCGAGCGTCCTGTCGATGATGGGCCGCAACGAGGAGGCGCTCGAGGAGGGCCGCGCCGCCGCCCTCGAGCTCGAGAGGCTCGGGGACCTACGCAACGCCTCCCACGCTCACCTCTTCGTGGGGGTGCTCCTCGCCGGGTTCAAGGGCTCGCCGGTGCGCCTGGACGCGTCGATCGGCGAGTTCGTCGAGGCGATCCGCCTCGCCGAGAAGGTGGGAGACCCCCGCCGCGTCGGCTGGGCCCTGTTCAACTGGGCGGACGTGCTGCGCCAGGCCGGCCGCCTCGAAGAGGCCTGGGAGCGGGATCTGCGCTCGCGCGAGACCCTCGAGCGCATCGGCGACCGCTTCGGCCTCGTCCAGTCGCTCATCGTTGCCGGCAAGATCGCGACCCAGAAGCGCGCGTTCGACCGGGCCGAGGCCGAACTCCTCGAGGCCTATCGCATCGTTCGGGAGATCAAAGCCCCGCCCGACGAGGTCGACGTGATGTTGCGGCTCGCGCAGCTCTCCCTCGCGAGGGGAGACCTTCCCGGCGCCCGACGACGGGCCGAGGAGCTCGAGAGGCTCAACGTCCGCGCCCTGCGCCCGGATCTCGTCACCGAGGTCGAACAGCTCGGGGGTGCCCTCGCCGAGGGGGCGGCCCCTCCGTCCGATGCCCCGCCGACCTGATCGGCCCGTGGAGGGGCTCGTGTCCCTCGTCCTGGGCGCGCTGGAAGAGGACCGCTACCGTCAGGACCGCACGACGCGGGCCGTGCTGCCGAGGCCCCTCCGCGCGGTCGGGATCGTTACCGCCGAGCGCGTGGGCGTGGTCTCGGGGCTCGCGGCGGTCGCCGAGGCCTCCCGCAGGGTGGGGCTTCGGGCCACGACCCGCTCCAAGGACGGGGCCCGCGTCGGCCCCGGCCAAGAGGTCCTCCGTCTCGAGGGCGACGCCCGCCGGATCCTCGCCGTGGAGCGCAGCCTGCTCAACGTGCTGATGCACGCGAGCGGGGTGGCGAGCGCGACGGCCCGGGCCGTCCGGGCGGCACGAGGCTCGCGTCCCCGTCTCGAGGTCTGGGCGACGCGCAAGACGCTCCCCGGCCTCCGCGACCTCGAGAAGGCGGCGGTCGTGCACGGAGGGGGCCGACCCCACCGACGCGACCTCTCCGACGGGGTCCTCGTCAAGAACAATCACCTCGCCCTCGTTCCGCTCGAGGAGGCGCTCCGCCGGCTCGCCCGACGGGAAGCCCGACGGGAGGGCGGCGGCCGGCCGATCCAGGTCGAGGTCCGCACCGCCGACGAGGCCGTGCGCGCGGCCCGAGCCGGCGCGACCGCGCTGCTCGTCGACAACGCCCCCCCCGCCCGGGCCCGGGCGATCCTCTCGGTCCTGCGGGCCGCCCGGCTGCGTCGCGGCCTCTGGGTCGAGCTCTCGGGGGGGATCACCCCGGAGAACGTGGGATGCTACCGAAAGGTCGGGGCGGATGCGGTGAGCCTGGGGTGCCTCACCCACTCGGCCGAGGCGCTTCCTTTCCACCTCAAGCTTCGGCCCCCGAGGTTAAGTCGGCGGGCGAACTAGTTCGTCCGGTACCGACCGTGACGCTCGCCGAGGAGATCCGCACGCTCAAGGAGGAACGGGACGCCGTCCTCCTTGCCCACAACTACCAGCGCCCGGAGGTCCAGGACATAGCCGATTTCGTCGGCGACTCGCTCTATCTCTCGCGCAAGGCGATGGAATCCGACCGCTCGGTGATCGTCTTCGCCGGCGTGAGGTTCATGGCCGAGACCGCCAAGATCCTCAACCCGCGGCGGACCGTGCTGCTTCCCGACCTCAAGGCCGGCTGCGGGCTCGCCGACGCGATCACGGCCGAGCAGCTGCGGGCCTGGAAGGCCGAACACCCCGGGGCCTTTGTCGTCGCCTACATCAACACCTCGGCGGAGGTCAAGGCCGAGGCCGACGTCTGCTGCACGAGCTCGAACGCCCTCAAGGTCGTCCAGCAGGTCGAGCCCGGACGGGAGATCCTGTTCCTGCCGGACATGTTCCTCGGCGACTACGTCCGCCGCAAGACCGGCCGTGCGATGCACCTGTGGGTCGGCGACTGTCCGGTCCATGCCAAGCTCCGTCCCGAGACCCTCGCCCGGGCCCGTGCGGAGCATCCCGGCGCCCCCGTGGTCGCCCACCCGGAGTGCGGCTGCGCGAGCCAGGTCCTCCCCGAGGTCGATCGCGTCCTCTCCACCGACGGGATGGTCCGGTTCGCGGAGGAGACCCGCGACCGCGAGGTCCTGGTCGCCACCGAGGTCGGGATCCTGCATCGGATGCGTCGGCTCAACCCGACGACCCGCTTCTCCGCCCTGGACGCCGAGGCGGTCTGCCCGTACATGAAGGAGATCGACCTCGAAGACGTCCGCGACGCGCTGGCACGACTCCAGTACCGCATCGAGGTCGACCCCGAGGTCGCCGGGAAGGCACGACGCGCCCTCGAGCGGATGGTCGCTGCCTGAGCGGCGCCCGCCGGCCTACGGCCCCTACAGGTGGGGGAGGATCGTCCCGAGATGGGACTTCCACAGGTAGTAGGTGTAGCCGAAGAGGACGAGCGCGCCCAGGAAGACGACCCCGATGGCGCTCCACGCCGGCTTCTTCGTCAGGTAGAAGTGCGGGCTCAGCGGGTTGATCCGGGTTCCCAGGAGCGAGAAGCCCGAGAGGAACAGGGTGACCCCGAGGCTCGCCGGGAGCAAGAGCGAGTAGCGGCCGAGGAAGACACCGAGCACGACGAAGAACACCGCGACGGGGATCGCGGCATGCGACCGACGCGACTCCTTCGACGCGCGCGAGGCTGGGAGCGGGGGCGCGTCGCGGGGCCTCGGGCGGCTCCCTTGCTGCGCGTCGGGTCCCAACGGCCCTCCGTTCCCCCCTTCCTGTGCGAGCGATGGGTAAAAGGGTAGGGGGCGCCTATGCCCTCCGTGCTCGACCCTCCCGACTGGTCCCGCGGCGTCCGCCGGGTCACGGACGCCCTCTCCAAGGGACCCCCGTCGCTCCGGCCGAAGCTGCCGGAACCTCCGGAGTTCCGGGCCCATCCGTTCGTGCCCGCCGGCACGTGCGTCGATTGCGGACGGAAGGTCGGCTCCACCTACGCCGTTCCCCGCTGCTGGGAGTGTGCCCGTCCTCTGTGCGAGGACTGCTTCTGGCACCACCGGCTCGCCCCTGCCGACCACCGCTGCACGGCCTGCTCGGCCCGAAGCGGCGCGTCGCCCCCGTCGACCTCCGGGGCGATGTCGCGCTCGGGAGCGTTCAGCGGCGGGAAGGGCCCCTCTTCGCCGTAAGCAGCTCGGCGGGTCGTCTCGCGTTGCGCACGTCCTTCGGCTCGGCGCCCGCCCTGCGGGCGAATCCCACGGCGACCGCCCGGGTCGGGCTCTCCAAAGGCTCGGTAAGTCCGGTGGGAACGCTCAACAAAAGTCCGCTCTCGCGGGCGACCCGCGCCAGGGTCGAATCGGCACGGCCTTCCCCGGGACCGACCTCGACCGCGGCGCCGACCGAACGGGCTAGGTCGAGCGACGCCTGCGCCTCCCGACCCTCCGGGCCGGGAAGGTGGGCGACCACGAGGCAGGGCGGAGCGGGCCCCTTGGCCGCCCGCGAGGCGGAGCCGGACGGGCGCGCGACCAGATAGTCGACCGCGACGGAAGCGAGCTCGGGCGGGAGCGACGGGCCGTCGACCTCGGCGACGGCAAAGAGACGAACCTCCCGTGAAGCGCCCGAGGCCAGGCGCTCGAGGAGGGGCGCGGGGGCCAGACGCACCTCGCCCTTCCCGATCGCCTGTGCGACGACGACCCCCACGTAGGCGAGCGAGCGGTCCTTGGCCGCGGCGAGCAGCGCCTCGAGCTGAGGGAGACCACCGGGCGGAGGGAGATGGACATGCAGGTCCCCGAGGAGGTCGTCGCTCTCGATCAGCTTCGGAAGACGGCCCGCCTTCGCGAGGTCGATTTCGCCGCGGTCCTCCCGGAGCTCGGGAGCTATCCACGGCAGGTCGAGGAGGGCGTAGAGCTCCTCCTCCGTGCGCCCTCCGATCCTCTGCTCGCCGCGGAACGCGCCGTACTCGTTGAGCTTCAACCCCCGATCGCGGGCGAGCGAGCGCAGCCTCACGTTGTGGTCCTTCGACCCCGTGAAGTACTGGAGGGCGGCGCCGAAGGCCTCGGGCTCGACCACCCTCAGGTCGACCTGGAGCCCCTGGTCGAGGACCGCCGTCTCCTTCGTGGGTCCGCGAAGGAGCACCCGACGGACCTGCGGGAGGGCGGAGAAGAGATCGAAGACCTTCTCCGCCTGGTCCGAAGTTGCCAGGATGTCGAGGTCGCCGACGCTCTCGCGTCCCCGACGGAAGCTGCCGGCGACCGCCACGTCATGCACGGGAGCGCCGGCCTTGAGCGCCGAGACGATCGCCGCGGCCAGAGGGTAGGCGTCCTCGATCGGGAGGCGGCCGGCGGCCGGAGTAGTCGCTGCGGCCTCGAGGGCAGCGCGCACCTGGGCGATCTTCTTCTCGCCGAAGCCCCGGGCACCCGCCAGCTTTCCCGCGGCGATGGCGTCGCCGAGCTCGGCGGGACCTTCGATGCCGAACTCGGTCCAGAACCGGCGGACGGTCTTCGGTCCGAGCCCGGGGAGCCGCATGAGCTCCCGAAGGCCGGGAGGGACCTCCCGTCGGAGCTGGTCGAGGTAGGGAAGCGCGCCGGTGCGGAGCAGCTCCTGGATCTTGGCGTCGATCGCCTCCCCGACCCCGGGGACCTCGGTGAGGGCCCCGCGGGCGACCACCTCCTCCACGCCCTCCGCGAGCGACTCGATCGACCGCGCGGCCCGACGGTAGGCCTCCGGCTTGAACTTCTCGCCGAGCACGTCCAAGAGGTCGGCGATCTCGAGCAGGCGTTCTACGACCTCAGCGTTCTTCACGCCGTGCCTCTCCCTTCCTAGGCGGTCGGAGGCCGCGCGGCGGGCGGAACCTCGATCCATAACCGTCGTCCGACGGTGCGGAACCCGAGGCCGGAGTAGACGTGGCGGGCTGCCTCCGCGTCCTCGCGCACGAAAAGCCCTGTCGGCGCCTGGGCGCGCTCCGCCTCGTCGATGAGAGCTCCCACCAGCCGACGGCTGAGGCCATGGCCGCGCACCTCGCGGTCGACGTAGACCCCGGCCACGATCCAGACCCGCGGAAGCCGGACGGCGGCCCGTGTCACTCCGACCAGGATGCCGTTCTCGTAAGCCCCCCATATCGGCTCCTCGGCCGGGTCGATCAACGCGTAGTCGGGTCTCTCGTGCTCGTCGCCACGGAGGCTCCAGGCACGCAGCTCCGCGCGGTCGGGACGGCCCAGGCGGCGTACGATCCCCTCGGGGTCGGTCGGTCCGAGGCTCCCCCGTTCCCGCCAGAGGAGCAACAGGGGGCTCGCGCGCGCGTGGGGGTAAAGGGCGCGAAGCGCCTCCGCCCCTTCGCGCGGCACGACCGCGACGAACGGCGGGGCCGGGAACCGGTGGACCAGGGCGGCGCTGCGGCGCGCGTCGCCGACCCAGTGGACGACCGGCCGCTCCGGGCGCCCCAGCCAGAGGAGCAAATAGCCCACGGTGCGACCGCCCTCGACCGCCGAGACGAACCGCACGCTGCCGGGAAGCCGAAGCAGGTCCCAGAGAGCGTAGGCGTGCGGTAGCGGGTCGTCGCGGGCAGCCTCCTCGAGCCAGAGACGGTCGATCGTGGGCCGCAGCTCCACGGGCCCGGGGCTCCCCGCGGACACGCCCACGCCATCCCGCCCGGTTAGTTAGCCACGCGGGGTCGGCCACGGACAAGGGCTAAGCGGGGCGCAGGGTCCTTGCCGGTGTGCGGGCGCACCGACCGTCCGTGGCGTTCCCGGTCCATCTCGAGGAGCTCTACGGCCGCTTCCCGTTCGAGCGCTCGTTCGCCGACGACCCGATCTCCTCCGTGCGGCCCCTCGCCCGGGACCGCCGTAGGGCGGAGGTCGCGGGGATCTTCGCCGCGACGCTGGCTGTCGGCGGCACCGCCGCCATCCGCACGGCGATCGGGCGCTTGGCCGCGATGGTCGACGGGGATGTCTCCCGTCTGGTCGACCCCTCCTGGGCTTCGGAGCGCGCCCGACGGCTTCGGCCGTTCCGCCATCGCTGGATCCGAGGCGAGCAGCTCGATCACCTCGCCGCGAACCTGGCCGACTATTACGAGGGGTCCGAGAGCCTGGAGGCAGAGTTCCTCCAAGGCTTCGAGCTCGGGGGGTTCGACCACGGGCTCGATGCCCTCGCCCGGGTCCTCCGCGGCGGCTCCCGCACGGCCCCTCGCGGCTACGCGGCGCTGTTCCCCACTCCGCTCGGCTCGCTCAAGAGCCCCGCCAAGCGTCTCACCCTGTTCGTGCGGTGGATGGTCCGCGAGCGGTATCCGGACCTCGGGGTCTGGCGCCGGGTGCCCACCGGCGAGCTGCGGGTCCCCCTCGACCAGCACGTCCACTGGATCGCCTACCACCTCGGCCTCACCACCCGCCGCAGCCGCTCGTGGAACACGGTCGAAGAGGTGACCGAAGCGCTGCGCCGGATCGACCCGATCGATCCGGTCCGCTACGACTTCGTGCTCTGCCACACGGGGATCTCGGGCGATTGCCCGAAGGAACGGGACCTTACCGTCTGCGGCCCGTGCTCGATGCGGCCCGACTGCCTCCTCTGGCGGGACCGCAGGGCGGCGACATGAGCCCGGCGCTGCCGGTCGATGACGGGTTGCTCGCGCGGCTGCGGGAAGGCTACCGCGCCATCGTCTGGACGACCGTCCCCTCCCGCCGCCGGGGCGGGGGGGGCCGCACGGTGCGCGAAGCCCACCTCCACGACGAGACGGCCCGTGTCGAGACCTGGGGAGCCGGCGACGCCGGCGGGATCGCGGTCACCTCCGGACCGGTCGGCGCCCTCGTCCTCCTCCTGGAGATCGACCGACGCGGACCTCCGACCGCCCTCGGCGCGCGAAACGCCGGCAGCGACGCCTCGTTCCCGGAGGGGGCGATCGTGGCGACCTGGACCGCCGACGGGCTCGCGGCCGACTCCCGCCCGAGCCTCAAGGACCTCGTGGAGCTCGCTCGCTATGCCCTGCCGTGATCCGGCGGATATTGTTATATCCTAATCATTTTGCAACCTAGCGGTATAGCGGCCATGCCGTCTTCTCCGCGACCTTCGGTCCCGACGCCGCGGGCAGCCTCGCCCGAGGCGCTCGCCGGCTCGGTCCGCGACGTGATGCGGACGCTCCTGCGCCGGCTCCACCCGGTGCTCGAGGAGGAGGGGATCTCCATGGGCCAGTTCTGGGGGCTGCATGTCGTCAGCCGGTTCGGCCCCACGTCGGTCCGCTCGGTCGCCGACCACCTGCTGGTGTCGGCCCCGACCGCATGCACGAACCTCGATGCGCTGGTCCGCGCCGGCCTTCTCGAGCGTCGGCGCTCGGAGGCCGACCGCCGCGTGGTCGAGGTCGCCCTCACCCCGAGGGGGCGACGGGCCGAGGCCCGTGTCGGACGGGCGATCGCGCGGATGATGGACGAGGGAACGCGCCGCATCCCCCGCCACGATCTCGAGGTCGCCGGAAGGGTCTTCCGCTCCCTGGTAGACCGGCTGGAGGCGACCGACTCCCCGTCCCGGAACCGGCCGAGGGCCTCATGACCGACCGCTCGGGCGAGCTCACCGCGGCAGGGACGCCGTACGTCCCGCGCGCCGCCCTCGCCGTCCTGCTCGTCCTCGCCGGGATGGCCGTCACGGTCACTTACGTGGAGACGATGGTCCTTCCGGCGTTCAAGCAGTTCATCACGTTCTTCGGCGGCGCGGCGCCGACCACGGTCGCCTGGATCCTCTCGGCCTACCTCTTGGTCGGGACGGTGGCGACCCCGATCTTCGGCAAGCTCGGGGACAAGTACGGGAAAAAGCGCGTGCTCCTCTTCGTA
The DNA here is from genome assembly GCA_021817605.1 of Thermoplasmata archaeon. Taxonomy (GTDB): domain Archaea; phylum Thermoplasmatota; class Thermoplasmata; order Lutacidiplasmatales; family UBA184; genus Lutacidiplasma. Next base: position 138,361 of record JAKAUN010000008.1, read on the forward strand.
ATGGGCGTCTACGCGGTCGCCGTGGCGCTGGCCGGGTTCACGCCGAACCTCGGCGCGTACTTCGGCGTCTCCCGGCCCGGCCAGATCTACCTCCTGATCGCGGTGCGCGCGGTCCAGGGGGTCGGCATGGCGATGTTCCCGCTCGCCTTCGCGATGATCCCCGAGGTGTTCCCGGCCGCGCGTGTCGGACCGGCCCAGGGCGCCGTCTCCGCCATGTTCGCGACGGGAGCGGCCATAGGCCTCTCCGTCGGCGGCTGGGTCGCGCAGGACTTCGGCTGGCAGTTCACCTACCACACGGTCGTCCCGGTGGCGATCGCCCTGTTCGTTTTCGCCGCCTGGCTCCTCCACGAGTCCCCGCACCGCCACCCCCACCCCATCGACCTCCCCGGCATCGCGAGCCTCGGCGTCGCGCTCACGATGTTCCTCCTCGGGATCACCGAGGGGACCGCCTGGGGATGGACGAACCTGGCCGCCGTCCGCCTCGGAGGAGGGCTCGCCTGGGGGGTCCCGGAGTTCTTCCTTCTCGCCGCCGTGGGACTCGCCTTCTTCCTCTACTGGGAGCCCCGGGCGACGTTCCCGGTCGTCTCGTTCCGGGCGCTCAAGGAGCGCAACATCCTCATCTCCAACGTCACCGGGATGGTCACCGGTCTTGCGATGTTCCTCATCTTCGTGACCGACGCCTACCTTGCGGAGCTGGCCGTTCCGCCGGGCTTTGCTCTCAGCGAGTCGCACTTCGGCCTGATCGCGCTCCCCGCGGCGCTCGGCATGCTCGTGGTAGGACCGTTCTTCGGCCTCGCCTCCTCCCGTTACGGGCCCAAGCCGACGATGCTCGTCGGCTTCGCCCTGGTCGCCGGCGGGGCGGTCGGGCTCACCCTGTACCACCACACGGTCCTCGAGATCACGCTCTGGCCGATCCCGATCCTGGTGGGACTGGTCGGCACCATGATCGCGATGACGAACGTCATCGTCCTCACCGCCGACCGTCGCGAGCTCGGCATCCAGACCGGGATGAACCAGACGTTCCGCAACCTCGGCTCGGCGATCGGACCGGTCCTCGCGACGAGCGTCATCGCGAGCTTCACGACCCGCTACGTTCTCCCGCTCCCGGCCCCGTCGATTCCCGTGCCGACCGACACCGGGTTTGCCCTCGTCTTCGGGATGGTCGCGCTGCTTGCCGTGGTCGGCCTCGCGCTCTCCCTCGGGCTCAGGAACTTCCGTTTCGCCTCGGACGGCACGCGTCGGGAGCCTTCCGCCGCGAGCGCCTCGCCCGCGGCGGAGGCCACCGTGCCGGAGGAGGCGCGGATCGGGGCCGCGTCCCGGTCGCGCTGAACCGCGGGGACCGGGCCTACGGGCCCCTCCTCAGGAGCAGCCGCTCGTGGAGCCGCAGACGGTACACGCGTAGCAGGTCCCCGAGCGGACCATGATCCCGCCGCAGACCGCGCAGGAAGGGGCATCCTCGCTCGTCACGAGGCCCTCGGTGAGGGGCTGGGGCGGCTGGGCGAAGGCGTCCAGGGCCTTCGTTCCGAAGCGGATCGTCTGGGGAGGAGAGGCGGACTTGGTTGCCGGAGCGCCGCCCCCGTTCCCTTCCGCCGGGCCCTCGAGGCCTATCGCCCGTCGGTCGTCCTCGGTGAGGAACTCGAGGGCGAGCCATCGGGCGACATAGTCCGGGATCGATTTGGCGAAGTGGATCTTCGGGTTGTTGGTGGCCCCGGCCGGCTCGAACCGAAGGTGCGCGAGCTTGCGGACGAGGTCCTTGAGCGGCACCCCGTGCTGGAGCGCCATCGACATCGAGATCCCGAGCGAGTCCATGAGGCCGTTGACGGTCGACCCTTCCTTCGTCACCCGGAAGAAGATCTCGCCGGGGCGTCCGTCCGGGTAGAGCCCGACCGTGACGTAGCCGTCGTGGCCGCCGACCTGGAAGTGGTGCGTGATGGCCTTGCGCTCGTCCGGCAGCCGCTCGCGCGCGACCAGGCGGCCGACCGCGGCGCGGCCGGTGCCCGCGGTGTCGAACGGCTGCGAGGCCTTGCAGCCGTCACGGTAGAGGGCGACCGACTTGATGCCGAGCCGCCAGGCCTCCTGGTAGATCTTCTCGATGTCCTCGACGGTCGCGTCGTTGGGGAGGTTGATCGTCTTGGAGGCGCCGCCGGAGAGGAACGGCTGGACGGCGCCGAGCATCTTGAGGTGGCCCATCGGGGAGATCGTGCGGACCCCGGTGGCGGCGGCGAGCGCGCAGTCGAAGACCGCGAGATCGGCCGGGTCGAGCCCGGGCGCCCCCTCGATCGTCCCGGTCTTCTCGAGGTGCCCGTTGATCGCCGTGATCTCCCCGGCGGCGTAGCCGAGCGACCTGAGCCCGTCAGGGACCGTGCCGTTGACCATCCTGAGGATGCCGCCGCCGACCAGGTTCTTGGTCTTGACGAGGGAGAGCTCCGGCTCGAGGCCGAGGGTGTCGCATCCCATCAACAGGCCGATGGTGCCCGTCGGCGCGATGACCGAGATCTGGGCGTTGCGGTAGCCCCAGAGCTCGCCGGCCTTCACCGTGTCCTGCCATCGGTCGACGGCCAGGCGCGCCAGCGGGGCGAGGCGGGAGTCGGCCGTGGCGACCTGCTCGGCGGCCCGGCGGTGCTTGCCCATCACGCGCAGCATCGGCGCGCGGTTCTTCTCGAACCCGGGGAACGGCCCCATCCGCCGCGCGATCTCGCTCGACATGTGGTAACCCTCGGCAGAGAGGAGCGCCGAGACCGACGTGGCGAGCGTGCGTCCCTCCTCCGAGTCGTAGGCCATCCCCGAATGCATGAGCAGCGCGCCGAGGTTGGCGTAGCCGAGCCCGAGGGGGCGGAAGTCGTGCGAGTTCTGGGCGATCGTCGCGGTGGGGTAGCTTGACGCGTCGACGACGATCTCCATGGCGAGGATCATCGTGCGCACGGCCCCGAGGAAGGAGTTCGCGTCGAACTTCCCCTCCGCGTCCAGGAACTTCATCAGGTTGAGCGAGGCGAGGTTGCACGCCGAGTCGTCCAGGAACAGGTACTCGCTGCACGGGTTGGAGGCGTTGATCCTCCCGGAGTTCGGGCAGGTGTGCCAGTCGTTGGTGGTGTCGTCGAACTGGACGCCCGGGTCGCCGCACCGCCAGGCAGCGTAGGCGAGCTTGCGCCAGAGCTCGCGGGCCGGGTAGGTCGCGGCGACCGTCTGGTCGGTCCGGTTGACCGTCTTCCAGCTGCCGTCGCGGGCGACCGCATCCATGAACGCGTCGGGGATGCGGACGGAGTGGTTCGCGTTCTGGTAGGCGATCGACGCGTAGGCCGAGTTGCCGTCGGTCCCGTCGAAGTTAGACGAGTAGCCCTCGCGGATGAGCGCCTGGGCCTTCTCCTCCTCCTTGACCTTGCACTCGATGAACTCGAGGATGTCCGGGTGGTCCATGTTGAGGATGACCATCTTGGCCGCGCGGCGTGTCGTTCCGCCGGACTTGATGACCCCGGCGAGCGCGTCGAACGCCCGCATGAACGACACCGGCCCCGAGGCGATCCCGCCTCCGCTCAGCCGCTCGTGGCTTCCGCGAAGGCCCGAAAGGTTCGAGCCCGTGCCGCTTCCGCCCTTGAAAAGGCGGCCCTCGCTCGTCGCGAGCGCGAGGATCGAGTCCATGTCGTCGGCCACCGACTGGATGAAGCAGGCCGAGCACTGCGGGGGGTCCCGGACGCCGACGTTGAACCAGACCGGGCTGTTGAACGCCGCCATCTGCTGGACCATGAGGTAGGAGAGGCTCTCCTCGAGCGTCGTCGCCTCCTCGGGGGTGTCAAGGTAGCCGAGGTCGATCCCCTGGCTCGCGATCCAGTGGCAGACCCTGCGGATCATCCCGTCGACCGACGCTTCCCGTCGGCCCTGGATGACCCGGAAGTACTTCGACGCCGCGATGTTGACGCTGGTCTCCGACCAGTTCACCGGCGCGCGGATGCCCTTCTGCTCGAAGATCGTCTTCCCTTCGGCGTTCTTGATCAGGGCGTCGTGGGTCTTCCACTCGACCGTGTCGAACGCCGCCTTGCCTCGCGGGACGAGGCGCGGAACGGGGATGGGGTCACGGCCGACGCGTGCAGAAGAGGCACGTCCGCCGGCCTCCTCATTCGGTACAGGACGCTTCTTGGATGCTGCCATGAGCACTACTCCACGAGAGCCCTCGATGCCGGAGCCCTTCCGAAGAACTAGCCGCCGCGGGCCTAAGTCGCCATCGACCGGGGGCTGAAACGCCCTCGGAAGAGGAGCGTTTCCCCTCGGGAATGGCGGGAAACGGCCGCGGGAAGCACGTCACGGAACACTTCGAGAACCCTCCGGGCGGCGGCTACGCGGGTCCGGTATATCTCTGCTAGCTCCGAAATGCGCCCTTCGACGAGCGCGAGGGCTCGGCGACGCGGCGAATCCGTTCCTTGGACAACCTGCCACGGGAACATGCCCGATCGACGCCGCGGGAGCCCCATCGCCCATAGCGCGAGAGGCCGTGAGGGCCCGACGCGGACGACGGTCCGCACGCAGGGAGCTCTCGTGGGACGAGCTCTCCCTCCCGCTAGGTGGAGAGGGGCGGTGGCAGGGGCAGCACGCGCATCGTGCACGGCAGGAGCGCGTCGCAATCCCCACAGAAGAGGCCTTCCTCGGCGACCCAGAGGAAGGCGTCGCGGCGCTCGCATCGGCGAGGGTCCTACGGATCGTTGCGGCAGACCATCGTCTCGAGGGAGCGAGCGAGGGCGCGGTATATCCGACCTCGTCCGGAACGGAGCGAGGGGTCCCGCCGAAAAGTGGGTGGGGGAACCTCTCGCGAGGTCCCCCGGAAGTCGCGTTCGCACCCTGCCTAGGCGTTCTTCATCCGGGCCCGGGAGACGAAGCCCTTCTTGTCCAGGAAGTACATGTAGCCGTCCTGGCGGGTGATCTTCTCGGTTCCGACGCGGCCCTTGCGCCCCGACTTGTTCAGCTTGGTCGGGGTCTTCCAGAGGTACCCGTCCTTGCCGAGATAGTAGAGGTAACCTTTCTCTCTCTTGACCTGCTCCTTGCCGACTCGCTCCGCCATATGGAGGACCTCGGCCGGCGTCAAGGAGACCCCCTCTATTTGAATTTGCTGACGGAGTTACGGCGGAGAAACCGGTTTTCCCTGACGGAGAACGAGCTCCGGACGCGCGTCGAAACGGTAGCCGAGCAGCTCGACCTTCGGGAACGGGAAGACCGAGAGGTCGGCGGGGCGGCCCACCTCGATGGTCCCGGCGGCGTCGAGCCCGCTCGCCCACGCGCCGTTGACGGTTGAGGCGGTCAGCGCCTCGGCGGGCGTGAGCCGCCCCGCGTGGACCGCCGCCGCGAGGACGGTCGGCATCGCTTCGACCCAGCTCGCCGGCGAGCAGTCGCTCCCGAGGGCGACCGCCACCCCGGCGTCGACCGCCTCGCGCGCGGGGCTGCGACGCGTGGCTCCGGAGGAAAAGGCGGTGAGCGGGAGGAGGACGGCGGCCACCCCGGCCTTCGCGAGCCGCCCGAGATCCTCCGTGGGGGTGCTGAGGAGGTGGTCGGCGCTCCGGGCGCCGAGGCGGGCGGCGAGGCGCGCCCCGCGGGAAAGGACGAACTCGTCGGCGTGGACCTTCACGCCGAGTCCGAGGGAGCTCGCCGCGCGCAGCAGCCTCTCGGAATCGCGGACCGAGAAGAAGCCGGGCTCGCAGAACACGTCGCAAAAGCGGGCGAGCCCGCGTCGGGCCACCTCCGGAAGCGTCCGACGGAGGATCTGGTCGATGTAGGCGGACGGTCGGCCCCGGAACTCGGGAGGGACGGCATGCGCCCCCAGGAAAGTGGGGACGAGCCGCGTGCCGGTCGCATGCTCGAGCCGCGGGATCAGGCGAAGGAGCCGCAGTTCCCCGGTGTGGTCGAGCGCGTAGCCGCTCTTCACCTCGGCCGAGGTGGTCCCGTAGGACGCCATCCCAAAGAGCCGCGAGGCGGTGGCGTGCAGCAGCTCGGCCTCGGACGCGGCACGGGTGGCTCGCACCGTGGAGAGGAGCCCGCCGCCGCGCCGTGCGATCGTACGATAGCTCATCCCCCGGGCCTTGAGGGCCATCTCCTTCGAGCGGTCGCCGGCGAAGAGCACGTGGGTGTGGGCGTCGACAAAGCCCGGGACGGCGACCTTGCCCGTGCCGTCGAAGCTCCGAGCTCCCGGCCGCAGCCTCACGTTGCGGGAGAGCTCCCGGTCGTTCCCCACCCAGGCGACGCGACCTCCGTCCAAGGCGATGGCGGCGTCCTCGCGGAGCGAGAGCTCCTCCATCGCCGCCCCCGTGCGGGGGATCGCACCGCGGGAGAGCGTCGCGACCTCGGCGAGGCCGCGGAGCACCGTCTCGGCGCGGATCATGGCTGGCGGATGAGGTGGTCGAGGAGGTCGCGGGCGACGCTCGACCCTGCGAAGACGACACGGGCCTCGCCCTCGAGCGGCTCGAGCTGCTTGTATCTCGCCGAGAAGTGGGTGAGGAACAGCGCGCCGACGCCCGCGACCCGGGCGCATTCGGCCGCCTGGCGCGCGGAGGAGTGCCCCCAGCTGTTCGCTTCCTTCTCGAGCTCCTGCGCGACGGTCGCCTCGTGGACCAGGATCGTCGCCTTCTCGGAAAGGCGTCGGACCGGATCGCTCGGGGCCGTATCGCCCGAGTAGACGACCGAGCGGCCGGCCCTCGGCGGCCCCATGACCTCCTCGGGCGCGACGAGCCGGTCTCCGACCCGGACGGACTCCCCCGCCTCCAGGTGCGAGAAGTCCCGGCCGTGGATGCCGAGCGCGCGCGCCTTGGGCCCGTCGAACCTTCCCCGATGCGCCTCCTCCTCCACGCGGTAGGCGAGCGCGGGGACCGGATGATCGGCCGCCGCCGTCTTCACAGTATAACCCTCCAGCTCGACCGTGCTCCCGGGGGAGAGCGGGTGGACGTCGACCGGGAACCGCAGGGTGAAATAGCCCATCCCGAGCGCGCGCTCGACCATCTCCCGTGCGTCCGGCGGTCCGTAGATGTCGAGGGGCTCCTCGCGATGGTTGAGGGACATGCTCTGGATGAGGCCGGGGAGGCCGAGGAAGTGGTCGCCATGGAAGTGGGAGATGAAGATCCGCCGCACCCGCATGAACGAGACGCTTGACTGGAAGAACTGGCGCTGGGTCCCCTCCCCGCAGTCGAGCAGGACGAGCTCCCGCTCAAGGTCGAGCGCCAGGGCGCTCGCCGAGCGCTCCTTGGTCGGCCAGGAGCCCGCGGTCCCGAGGAAGGTAAGGCGCATCGGCGGGGCGCACTCCCGGGGACGTATTAGGACGAAGGAAGGCGCGAGCGGCTCCGCCGGCCCGAGCGCGGTCTCGGGAGGCGCCGAGGTCGTCCGCAGCGGTCGCGCCGGTCGCGAGCCGCCGCGCGGACCCGACGTCGTGCACGCAAAAGGGGAAAAGCCCCTCCAGCGTGCTCCGGTGGATGGTGGATTGGGACCGGGTCCAAGAGCTCCGGTCGAAAGGCTGGGACTGGGGAAAGATCGCCGCCGATCCGAAGGTCGGCTTCCGTGCGGATGCCTCGGCGGGAGACCCGGGCCGCGCCCTGCGGGCGCTCTACCATCGCAGCCGCGCCCGGGAGCGGACAAAGGGGTCGACCAGCGAGGGGTCCGGTACCGGCGCGGAGAAGAAGGGCGAGGGTACCGGCTGGGGGATCCTGCGGATCTTCTACCTTGTCGTCCCGCTGGTGGGCGTCTGGTTCGCGCTCGCCTACCTTGTCCCCTCGCCGATCGGTCTGGTCGTGCCTGCGCTCCCGTACCTCGGCCTGGTCCTCGCGGGGGTCGCCCTCGTCCTGATCTGGAGCCTCTGGCGCTCCACCGGGGGCCGGCGGTGGTCGGCGGTCTACCGCACCACGGTCATCGGCGGGGTGATCCTGGGGCTGGTCGTCGCCGGGCTCATCGGGCTCACCGGTGCCATCGCCTTCGGCTGCCCGCTGCTCCCCCCGGCCGCGAGCCTCAAGACGGTCTCCTCCTCCCCCTTCGAGAAGGTCCCCACGGGCGCCTGGCAGACGAACGGCGTGCCGGTCTTCTACTCCTTCGGGGCGACGTGGTGCCCGTACTGCTCGGCGACCAGCTGGGCCGAGTGGAAGGCGCTCACCGAGTTCGGAAGCGTTTCGGGTGTGGCGTTCGGATATTCGAGCTCCTCGGATGTCTACGCCCAGACCCCGGAGGTGGTCCTCGCCAGCATCCAGCTCGGTCCCAAGTCCGTCAACGGGGTCTCGAGTCCTGCCGCGGTCGACTTCCAGGTCAGCGAGGACACCTCGGGAGTCCAGGGCACGGTGCCCGGCACCGCCAGCTGCTACCAGCAGGCGTATCTCACCGCCTACGCGAGTGGCATCCCCTTCATCGTCCTCAACGGGCAGTACGAGCACGACGGCGAGCTCGTCAACCCTGCGGACCTCAGCAACTGGTCGCACGGCCAGAACGGCGGCTACACGTCGGTCGAGCAGTCCGTCCTCAACGAGGTCCCGGTCCAGGGAGGGAACGCCTGGGCGGCCGTGCGCACCAACGCCTGGTGGATCATGGCGATCATCACGGTCACCATCGGAGTGCCCGTGACGACGCTGGCGAACGAGTACGGCTGGAGCTCGGCGACCAAGCAGGCCGTCGGGACGGATGTCTCCCTGCTCGGCTAGGTCCGGATGAAGACCTCTAGCGTACCTTTATACAGTCGGACGGGAAATGCGAGAAAGGGGCTTTTCGGCTAGGTCCGGATGAAGACCTCTAGCGTACGCTCCGCGATCCTCCTCGCAGGCCTCATCGGCCTGCTGGTCTCCCTCTTCGCCACCGCGGAGTTCCTCCAGACCTCGCTGCGCTCGTTCTGCTCGATCAGCTCGTTCTTCTCCTGCTCGCTCGTCGACCAGAGCGGCAAGACCACTACCCTCGGCATCCCCGACTACCTGTGGGGGATCGGCGGTTTCGTCCTCATCCTCGTGGTAGCCGGTGTCGCCGAGAGGCGCCCGGAGGACACCCGCCCGGCCTACCTCCTCCTCGCGATCACGACGGCGGGGGTCGCCGTCTCGCTCTACTTCCTCTACGTCGAGCTCGTGGAGATCGACGCGATGTGCGTTGTCTGCCTTGCCGCCTACATCTTCGGCTTCCTCGCCTGGGGCGGGGCGATCTCGCTGGTCGGGAAGCTTCGGACGCCCCAGCCTCCCTCCGACGAGGGGGCTAGCGAGACGACCGAAAGCTGACCGGTCGCTTCCTCCGCGGTCCCGTACGGGCCGCGGGCGGCCGCAGCGGGCTGACGGACCGGCGAACTTCCGTCTTCTCCCGCCGGCCACCGAGGGACGGTTATATACCCGACCTTTCTCGGCCGCCCGGGTTCGAAGTCCATGGTGTCGGACATCGTCGCCTCGTATCGGGCACTCGCTGCGGGCATCGCGATCGCGGGAGGCCTCATCGGGACGGGCATGGCCCAGTCGGGGATCGGGGCGGCCGGTATGGGGATCATCGCCGAGAAGCCCGAGAAGTTCGGCCAGGTGCTGTTCTTCTTCGTCATTCCCGAGACGCTCTGGATCATCGGGTTCGTCCTCGGGATCATCCTGCTGCTCGGGATCCTGGGCTAGACCGGTCCCTCTCGCACGAGGATGTCGCTCGAGAGCCTCGTCGACGAGATCCGCTCCCGCGGGGAGGCCGAGCTCCGCGCCGTCGCGGAGAGCCGCGCCCGGGAGGAGGCGGCGGTCGCTTCCAAAAGGGATCGTCGGGTCGAGGAGCTCCGCAAGGAGGCCGACCGCGCCTTGGAGATCGAGATCGCTCGGCTCACGGCGCAGCGGCTCGCGGCTGCCAAGCTCTCCGCCCGCAAGCTGCTCTACGCGGCCCGGGAGGAGCGGCTCACGCGTGCGCTGGAGGAGACCCGCGGGCTGCTCTCGGAATTCACCTCGGAGCCCAACTATGCGGACGTGTTGCGCAGGATGTACTCCGCTGCGACCGACGCTCTGGGCCCTTCCGTGCGCGTCTTCGGGCGCGCCGACGACGCGGCTCTCCTGCGCCGGCTGGCGGGCAAGTCCTTCGACCCGGCCCCTCGCCCGATCCTCGGAGGGCTGGTCGCCGAGACCCCGGACGGCCGTCGCCGCCTGGACTTCTCCTTCGACGAGCTGCTTAGGCTCCGAGGCGACAGGGTCCGCGAGCTCCTCGCCTGAAAGGAGCGGTCGAGCATGGCCGGCTCCCCCTACGCGATCTCCCTCGGTCGGCTCAAGCCCGAGTTCCCCTCGTTCCTTCCGCGGGAGACGTTCGCCAGCCTGCTCGCGGCGCGGGACACGAACGATCTCGCGAAGCTCCTCGAGGCGACCGCCTACGCCTCCGACATCGTCCGGGCCCGCGCGACGCACTCGGGAGGGGCGATGCTCGAGGTGGCGATCAATCGCACCTTCGTGCGGCGCAACCGGCATGCCTACGACTCGAGCCCGTTCGCCGGAAGACAGGTGGTCGCCGCCTACCTTGCCCGGTGGGACATCGAGAACATCGAGCTCATCCTGGGGGCGAAGGCGACCGGGCGGCCGGTGACGGAGACCGAGGACCATCTGGTCTCGAGCCGTGAGATCCCCGCGGGCCTCTACGCGGGGGTGATGACGCTGGACGACTTCCGCCAGCTGCTCGCGCAGCCGACCCTCGAGGCGACGGCGACCGCGCTGGTCCCCTTCGGCTACGGAGCCACCGTCCTGCCCCTCGTCGAAGCGTTCGAGAGGACCCACGACATCTTCCCGATCCTCAACGCCCTCGACCGGGCCCACTACCGCGACGTCCTTTCCGCCACGCGCTTCTTCCAGGGCGACGAGTGGGTGGTGCGGGGATACCTTTCCGGCGAGATCGACGCCCGCAACGCCCTCCTTCTCCTCAAGGGGAAGGCCATCGAGCTGCCGGTCGACCAGGTCGTCGCCGGCTGGCTGGACGGGGGTTCGTTCCCGGCGACACAGGCCTCCGACCTCTACTCGGCGCGGGGGGTCCCCGAGCTGGCCGAGCGGCTCGCCGAGAAGTTCCCCTCGATCGTCCAGGGAACCGAGGAGTACCTCAGCGGCAAGAGCCTGGTCGGCTTCGAGGTCGCCCTCCAGCGCGACCGGGCCCAGCGCGAGTTCAAGCGCCTCGCGACCTATCCGCTCGGCCTGTCGGTGATCTTCGCCTACCTCCTGCGCAACGAGCTCGAGCGAGGCGATCTGCGCCGCCTCGCGTTCGGGAAGGTCTACGGTCTCTCCCAGGAGCGTCTCGGCTCCCTGCTCGTGAGCGCCGCGCTGTAGCGGGAGCGCCTTCGCTCCCCCTCGGGCCGGTCAGCTCTCGGGGGCCTGGACGATCGGCCCGAGCTTGCCGTCCGCGTCGACCGACGGGACGGTGTGACTGCGCGGGGTGCCGAACGGGCGGAAGGGGCGGCCGTTGCCCGAGTAGAACTTCGAGAAGTACTCGACGAAGATCAGCCGCGCTCCCTGGATCCCCGGCTCGAAGACCCCCAGGATCACGTTGAACGACTGCCCGACCACGAGGATGAGCAGCCCGAAGACGATGCCCGCGATCGTCCCTCCGCCGACGAGCCCCCCGCCGATGGTGTTGATCACGAGCGCCAGGATGACGCTCGCGAGGAGGATCCCGACCAGACGCGTGTAGGAGAGGATGTGGCTGATCACCTCGAGAAGTCCCAGCCCCGCCGTCTGCACTCCCTCCCCCACCAGCATGAGGGCGAAGCCCGCGCCCATGCAGGCGAACCAGGCGAAGACGATCGGGTGGGCCGAGGGGCTGATCGCGTGGTGGATCATGGCGAGGCCGAAGAAGGCGACCCCGAAGGCGAAGAGGATCCCTCCGCTCTTCGCGAGGACCCCGCGGAGGTGGTGGTGGAAGTACTCCTTGAGCGCCCCGAAGAGGAAGCCGAGAACGACCATCCCCAGCCCGATGTAGCCCGCGAGGAGGAGGAGCTTGGGGAGGTCCTGGCGGCTCGCGGGAGCGATGGGGGCGTGGTAGCCCACGAGGGTGTGGAGGAGACTGAAGCCGAAGAACTCGTCCCAGAACAGGCCGAGGCCGATAGCGATGGCGCAGCCCGGCAGCAGCGCCCAGGCCAGTTGCTGCATCCCTTTCGGGCCCATGATCATCTTGACGAAGTTCCGTCCGAACTTCGGGAGATGGCGGGCGCCGGGGAAGCCGACGATCATCCAGAGCGAGATCAGCAGGATGACCAGGCCGTAGCCCCAGTCGCCGAGCATGAACCCGAAGAAGATCGGGAAGACGATCGAGAAGACGAGGGTCGGGTCCCACTCGGAGGCCTGCGGCAGCGAGTAGAACCTCACGAAGAACTCGAAGCGCCGCACGCCGGGCGGGTTCGCCATCATCGTCGGCGCCTCCTCGGTGGTCGGGACCTCGTAGAAGTGGACCCGGCCGCCGCACGCCTCGGTGAGGACCGCCCTCAGCCGATCGGTATCGCGTCGCGGGACCCACGCCTCGAGGGCGAAGGCGGAACGGCTCGCGCCGAGCTTGCTGAGGACCTCGGCCTTGCGGTTCTCGATCTCGAGCGCCTCGGCGACCGCGGCGATCGTGGGGTACCACTCCGCCGAGATCGCCTCGAGCTCGCCGCGGATCTCCGTGCGGCGTGCCGCGAGCGTCTCCTGGTTGCGGAGGAGCTCCTCCCGCGCCTGGGCCACCGTCCCTTCGAGCGGAGGAAGGCTCGCGAGGCGTATCCCCGCCCCCTGGGCGGCGGAGGTGACGGCCTCGGCGGAGGAGGAACGGGCGACCAGGAGGAAGCGGCTCACCTCGCCCGGGGGCCCCGCGAAGAACGTCGCGTCCGCCTCGGCAGGGATCGCGGCGCGGAACTTCGCCGCGGCCTCCGGCTCGCCTTCCCCGAAGAGGGTGAGGAGGCTCTTCGCCCGCAAGAGCTCGAGCCGGTCGGTGTAGAAGGAGATCTTCTCGAGGAGGCCCAGCGAATCGGCGACCGTCTTCGCCTCGGTCTGGAGCTTGTCGTCCTCTCGGGCGAGCTCCCCGACCTTCGCGTCGACGTTCACCGTGGCCGCGGCCGCGAAGAGCGCCTCCGAAGAATCGATCCTCTTCGGAGCGAACGGACCGACGGGGGGAAGGGCCGAGAGCAGCGCGCGGAAGCGGAGCGTCTCGTCCCCCACGCGGCGGAGCGTATCGCTCCCGCGTTCCGGGCCGAGCTCGGCGAGCGTCGCGGCCGAGAGGGGCTCGACCTGCGCGATCCGTAGATCGTGGAGGACCGTGAGGACGTTCGTCTCGTCCGAGCGCAGGCCAAGGAGGCCTACCTTCACCATCGGGACGGGCCGCAGCGCCATGGGACCCCCTTACGGAGAAGCGAACTCGCCGAGCACCGCGCGGACGATCTCGTCCTTGCGGCCGGTGACCTTCTTCCCGGCTCCCGACCGGGCCTTGGCGGCGGCGCTTTCGCCTGTCTTCACGATCTCGTGGGCCTCGGAATCCGCGGCGGCGACGGCGGCCTCGAGGTCGTGCGAGCGCCTCGCCTCGAGCTCGGAGAGGACCGCCTTGATAGAAGCCTCCGCGCCGGCGTGCGCCTCGGCAAGGGCCTGCTCGCTCGTGGCGCGGGCCGCCGTGAGCTTGCTCTCCCATTCCGCCTCGGTGGTCTTGACCCTGCGCAGGACCTCGACGGTCCCCGCGTCCGGCCCGGTCGGCTCCGCCCCGCTCACAGCCTAAACCCTCCGGGCCAGGCGAGGAGGATCGCGAAAAAGACGGCGAGCGCGGCGATCTTCACCATCGTGCTAAGGGTCCAGATCGCCGCGAAGCGGCGGACCTCCCGGTTACGCGGCGGCACTTTCGGCCTCCTGCTCCATCTTGCGCTTCACCGTCTTGAGCATGCTGAACGAATCGCGCTCCATCTCGTCGAAACGGAACTTGATGTAGCGCACGATCGCCTCGAGCCGCGGGACGAGCACGTTCTCGATGGCGCTCGCGCGTCGCTTGGTCTTCTCGATCTCCTTGAGGAGGCGTCGGAGCGCGTTCTCCTTCTCGGCGATCTCGAGGACGACCTCGAAGATCCCCTGGAAGTGCTGGACCGCTTCCTGGATCGAGGTCGGAAGCTGGAGGAGCGAGGTGGCGGGCACCGGCGCGTAGCTGCCCGCGTCGACCTTCGGGGTGCGAACCCCCATGACGTTCTTGGTCGCCACCGAGACGACCGGAAGCGCGGGCAGGAGCATGGAGATGTTCTCGAGGCGTGTCGGGCCCTCGATCGTCTCGGCCATGCGGATCGCCTCGTAGCCGCGGGCGATCCGCGCCTTGAGGTCCCCGCGCAGGCGCATCGCCTCGCGGGAGATCGAGAAGAACTCCGCGATGAGCGCCGAGCGCTTGAGCTTGAGGAGGTTGAGCCCGCGCTTGGCCACGACGATCCTACGACGCGTGCGCAGCAGCTCGAGGCGCGTGGGGCGGACGTTCTCGACAGCCATCGGTTCGGGACGCTCCTTGGGTTCCTACACGCCAGCGACCGGCGGATGCGCGCGGTACTTCGCGACGAACTCCGGCCGGATCCGCTTGAGCTCGGAGTCGGGGAAATCGCTGAGGATCTCCCAGGCGAGCCGTAGGCTCTCGTCGATCGTGCGGTCCTCGTCAGCCCCCTGGTTGACGAACTCCTTCTCGAAGCGGTCGGCGGCCTTGAGGTAGAGGCGGTCCATCGCGCTGAGCGCCTCCTCCCCGACGATCGCCGAGAGGGCGCGCTGGTCCTTCCCCGTCGCGTAAGCCGCGAAGAGCTGGTCGGAGACCCCGCGGTGGTCCTCGCGGGTGCGCTCCTTGCCGATCCCCTGGTTCATGAGACGCGAGAGGCTCGGCAGGATGTCGATCGGGGGGTAGATCCCCTTCCTCTGGAGGTCCCGGCTGAGGTACATCTGCCCCTCGGTGATGTAGCCGGTGAGGTCGGGGATCGGGTGCGTCACGTCGTCCGCCGGCATCGTGAGGATGGGCAGCTGGGTGATCGACCCCTTGCGCCCGTGGATTTTCCCCGCCCGCTCGTAGATCGTCGCGAGGTCGGTGTAGAGATACCCCGGATAGCCCCGTCGGCCGGGAACCTCCTCCCGCGCGGCCGAGACCTCGCGGAGCGCCTCGCAGTAGCTCGTCATGTCGGTGAGGACGACCAGGACGTGGAGATCCTTCTCGTAGGCGAGGTACTCGGCGGCGGTGAGCGCCATCCGCGGCGTGACGACGCGCTCCATCGACGGATCGGAGGAGAGGTTGAGGAACGCGACCGTGCGCTCGAGCGCCCCGGTCGTCTCGAACTCCTTGAGGAAGAAGTTCGCCTCCTCGCTCGTGATCCCCATCGCGCCGAAGACGACGGCGAAGCCCTCGGTGGAGTTCCTCAGCTTGGCCTGCCGCACGATCTGGGCGGCGACCTGGTTGTGCGGGAGCCCGGCCCCGGAGAAGAGCGGGAGCTTCTGGCCCCGGACGAGCGTGTTGTTGACGTCGATCGTGGAGATCCCCGTCTGGATGAACTCGCTCGGCTCCTCGCGCGAGTAGGGGTTCATCGCGTTGCCGACGACCTCCGAGCGGGTCTCGCTCACGATCTTCGGGCCGCCGTCCCTGGGCTCGCCCAGGCCGTTGAAGACACGGCCCAAAAGCTCGTCCGAGACGGCGAGGGTCGCGACCTCGCCGAGGAACTTGACGCTGGTCTTCTCCACGCTGATCCCCATCGTGGGCCCAAAGACCTGGACGATGGCGAGCCCCTTGCGCGAGTCGAGCACTTGGCCCTGGCGTCGGTCGCCGCTCGGAAGCGCGATCTCGACGATCTCGCCGTAGGCGGAGTTCTCCACGTCGCGGACGAACAGGAGCGGGCCGGAGACCCGATCGATCGTGCGATAGTCGACGGGGACCTGCGGCACCTTGGCGGACGGGGTGTTCGCCGCCTTGCTCGCCATCTAGCTACCTCCCGTGGCGGTCGCCGCAGCCACGGCCTCTGCGACCTCGGTCTCGAGGGCATCGAACTGGCTCTGGAGCTCGGCCTCGGGGATCCACTTCATCCGGGAGAGCTTGGTGCGCACGGGAAGCTTCTGCATCGCCTGCACGGTCACGCCCCGCTCGACGGCCTCCTGCTCCCGGTCGCCGAAGGCGAGGATCGCCCGGAGCATCCTGAGCTGCTTCTGGATGGAGGTGTAGGTGTCGACCTCGTCGTAGGCGCTCTGCTGGAGGTAGTCCTCGCGGAGCATCCGCGCGACGTCCAATGTCGCCTTCTCCCGCTCGGGGAGCGCGTCGACGCCGACGAGCTGGACGATCTCCTGGAGCTCGGACTCCTTCTGGAGAAGCTCGAGCGCCTTCTGCCTGAGGGTGACGAACTCTCCGGAGAGCCGCTCCCGGTACCAGGGAGCGAGGTCGCCGACGTAGAGCGAGTAGCTCTGCAGCCAGTTGATCGAGGGGAAGTGGCGACGGGCGGCGAGGGAGGCGTCGAGCGCCCAGAAGACGCGGGCGACACGGAGCGTGTTCTGGCTCACGGGTTCGGAGGTGTCCCCGCCGGGAGGAGAGACGGCGCCCACGACCGTAACGGAGCCTTTGCGGCCTTCGGGGGAGAGCGTGACCACGCGGCCGGCGCGCTCGTAGAACTCGGCGACCCTCCGGCCGAGGTAGGCAGGATATCCTTCCTCGCCGGGCATCTCTTCGAGGCGTCCGGAGATCTCGCGCATCGCCTCGGCCCACCGGCTGGTCGAGTCGGCCATGAGGGCGACGTCGTAGCCCATGTCCCGGTAGTACTCGGCGATCGTGATCCCCGTGTAGACGCTCGCCTCGCGGGCGGCGACGGGCATGTTGGAGGTGTTGGCGATGAGGACCGTCCGCTCCATGAGCGGGCGCTTCGACTTCGGGTCGACCAGGTGCGGGAACGTCGCGAGCACCTCGGTCATCTCGTTGCCGCGCTCCCCGCAACCGACGTAGACGACCACGTCGGCATCCGACCACTTGGCCAGCTGCTGCTGGGAGACGGTCTTGCCGGACCCGAAAGGTCCCGGGATGCAGGCGGTACCTCCCTTCGCGACGGGGAAGAACGAATCGATGACGCGCTGGCCCGTGATCAGAGGGAGGTCCGGCGGGAGCTTCTGGGAGACCGGGCGCGGGATGCGCACGACCCACTTGTGCGAGAGGTAGAGCGGGATCGTCCCGGCCGCGGTCTGGAGCTGTCCGATCGGGTCGCGGACCGTGTAACTTCCGCTCGCGATCTCCTTGATCGTACCGCTGACCCCGGGCGGAACGAGGATCTTGTGGAGGATGAGCGACGTCTCAGGGACCGTCCCGAGAACGGTGCCGGGGGAGACGGGCGCGCCCGCCTTCACCGTGGCCGTGAACGGCCACTTCTTCTTCTCGTCGAGCGGTGCGGCGACGAACCCGCGGGTGATGAAGTCGCCCACGCTCTTCTGGATGACGTCGAGGGGACGCTGCACGCCGTCGTAGATCGAGGTGAGCAGACCCGGTCCGAGCTCGACGCTCAGGGCTTGCCCGGTGTTCTCGACCGGATCCCCCGGGCGGATTCCCGTCGTGTCCTCGTAGACCTGGACGGTCGCCATCCCTCCGACCAGGCGGATGATCTCGCCCACCAGGCCGAGCGAACCGACTCTGACGACATCGTACATCTTGGCGTCCACGAGGCCTTCGGCGATGACCACCGGCCCCGAGACGCGCGCTACCTCTCCGCCCATCGTTCCTCCGGTCAGCTACCCTGCTACGCTGAGCGTGATGCCAAGCACTCGCTTGGCCAGCGAGTTGATGCTCTCGACCTCGAACTCGCCGGTGGGAGTAGGAACGAAGACGACCAAGGGACGCAGCGAGGCGTCGGCGTGCAACCGCTGGGCCTCGGTCAAGTGACCACGGAGCGACTGGCTCGCCACGAGGAGGCTGTAGCGCTCGTCCGAGACGGCTTTCTGGAACTCCGCCTGCGCGCTCTCGGAGGTCACTTCGACCACGTCGTGGAGCCCGATCAGGCGGAACCCGATCGCGAGCTCGCGCTCGCCCAACACGATGGTCCGACCGGCGAGTTGGGAGGTCTCGGGCACGCCGGGCGGGCCGGGGTTCCTAGCTATTTAACGCCTGCCTCGCGAACCCGTTCCTTCGGCGGAGAAAAGGGGTCACGGGAGGCTCTCAGCCGAGGTCGGCTCGGAGCGCCTTGGCGAGGCGGATCCACGTCGCGCGGTCCTCCCGCGCGACCTCGCGCGCGCGGCGCGCAAGCTCTCGGGGACCAAGCGCCCGCGGCGCGCGCTCGATCTGGAGGCCCGTGAACTCGAGGCGGCAAGCTCTCGGGCCGAGCGGGACGATCTCGTAGAGGAACTGGGAGTGGCGCCGTGGCCCGGAGAGGTGGGTGTTCGTCCACATCCGGCGCTTCGGGAGGAGGCGGACGAGCCGCGTCTTGCGCACGGTCCTCCCGGCGTCGCGCACGGTGTCGGTCAGAACGAGGGTGTCGCGGGTCACCCGGGTGATCGAGCGTCGTCCCTTCTCCCCCATCAGGGAGAGGTCCTCGGGCGTGTAGTCGGTCGCCCAGCGGAACGCGCGGTCGGCCGAGGCAGGGAGGGGCACGCGGAAGGAATAGACGAACGAGACGATCGGCATCGCACGCTCACTTGTAGGTCGAGTGATGGACGTGGTCCTCGTCGTCGGTGATCAGGATGCACTCGCCCTCGCACTCGAACAGGCACGCCTCGCAGACGATGCATTCCGGGCCGTTGATCGCGAGGGACTTTTCCCCGCGGAACTGGAACTTCGCGGCGACCGAGGGGTCGTCGACGACCTCGGGGACCTCCTCGCGGGGACGCAGGTCGAAGACGTTGGTCGGACAGACGTCCTTGCAGTGCGAGCAGCCCGTGCACTTCGCGATGTCGATGTCGACCTGGACCATCGCCGCCGCCCGGGGAAGTTGAGGCCGCAGGGGTCTTAGCCTGTATCCTCCCCCGCCCGAACCGGTCAGGTTCGGTGCAAGGGGAGGGGGAGAGCGGCGGCAGCGCCCGTTGCAGCGCCTCTCCCTCGGGCTTTAGGGGAGAGGGGCCGTCCCGCACCGAGGGGAACGTGGGCGAGCTCCTCCTTGGGACCTGCGGCTGGGATTATCCCGAGTGGGTCGGCCGGGTCTATCCTCCGCGAGGGGTCGCCGACAAGCTCCGGTTCTACACGAGGCTCTTCCCCATAGTCGAGGTCGATTCGACGTTCTACCGCCTCCCGCCTCCCTCGGTCGCCGCCTCCTGGGCCCGACGCACCCCCTCCTCGTTCCGGTTCGCGGCGAAGTTCCCGCGGACGATCACCCACGATCTGCGGCTGGTGGACACCGATCCCGAGCTCGCGAAGTTCCTCGAGGTGCTCCGCCCGCTGCGTGACGCAGGGAAGTTCGTCGCGGCGCTCCTCCAGCTGCCTCCTTCGCTGTCGTTCGAGCCCGCGATCGTCCGACGGTTCTACGCGTCGCTTCCCCGCGACCTGCCGGTCGCCGTCGAGTTCCGGGAGGGCTCCTGGCTCGTCCCCGAGTCCTACGCCCTCCTGCGGGAGTTCGGGCTCGCCCACGTCGTCGTGGACGGGCCGCACCTTCCCATCGTGCTCGAGGTCACCGCGCCGTTCGCCTACGTGCGCTGGCACGGGCACGGCCGGAGGATCTGGTACGACTACACCTACTCGGCCGAGGAGCTCTCCGCCTGGGTTCCCCGCCTGCACGAGCTCGAGCGGAAGGCCACGACGGTCTACGGCTTCTTCAACAACCACTTCCGCGGCGACGCGGCGGTGAACTGCCGGACCCTCGCGGAAGAGCTCGGCCTACCGGCGCCGTCCGGGAGCCCCCGGCTCACCTCCCTGGACGCGTAGGGGCTCTCCCTCCGCCCCGGCCGACGGCTCGGAACGCCCTGTTACCGGACCGTTTCATCGTCCCCTCGGCGGCCGCTTTAGAGCGGTCCGGCCGCTTCTCGCCCCGGAGCATTCTCGTGCCCGAGGTCCTTGCCGTCCCGCCATCATCCGAGCCCCGCGAGCTCGAGCTCGATCTCGAGTCCCAGCCCGAGACCGAGCCCGAGCCCGTCTGGGAGGCCGGGGTCGAGGAGCTCTCCCCGTTCCGTCCCCAGGAGCGGGCCCCTCGGCCGCGGCTTCCCGGGGTCGAGCCGCCCCTCTCGCGTCGCTCCCCCCGGGGACGCCTCACGCGCCTCTTGCCGACGGAGCCGGCGCTGTTTCCCTGGATCGCCCGACGCCTCGCCCCGGGCGAGGCGACGGTCTGGGCCGGCCCGCCCCGGGCCGTCCAGGCGCTCCTCGAGCTCCTCTACGCGGGGAGCGCAGCGTCGGGAGGACGGATCTCCCTCCTCGAAGGGGCCAACCGTTTCGACCCGTACCGTATCGGCGAGCTCGGCCGCTCCCTCGGGGTCGACGCGACCGAGACGGTGCGCCGCATCCGCCTCGCCCGCGCCTTCACCGCCTACCAGATGGTCGCCCTGGTCGATCGCTGGGGCGCCGAGGCACGCAGGGGCCGCCCGACCCTCCTGGTCGGACACGACCTCGCCACGCTCTTCCACGACGAGGAGATCCCCGAGGAGGAGCAGGTCGGCCTCCTCGGTCACGTCGCCCGCTCCCTCGGCGCCCTCGCCGGGAGGCTCGACGTGCCTCTGCTCCTCACGCTCGGAGCGGACGGGCTCGACGGCTTCCCCTCCTTGGCCGAGGAGGGGCCCCGCTGGTACGACTACGTCCGCCTTCGACGCGGAGCGTCCACGCTCACGCTGGAGGCGCTGCGCGACGGCGGGCGCTTCACGATCGTTCCGCGGCCGGCCGGCCAGACCGGTCTCGAGGAGTTCGGCGTCGGTTCCGCCGGGGAGGTGATGGCGTGGGACGCACCGCTCCGACGTACCGCCAAGCGCTCGAGGAGCGTCTGAAGCGCTGGGACGAGTTCGCCCGCCTCCTCACCACGCCGGAGGACCGGGCCGCCTTCGATCTCGTCCGCACCGCGGCCCGTCGCTACGTCGCCCAGGCGACGTATGTCGGGAGCCCCGACCTCCTCGAGTCGATCCTCCTCTCGGTCCTCACCGATCTTGCCGGCAAGCTCGCCTCCTCGCCGGCAGCCCGCGGCTCTTCCCGCTGACCGTGGGCGGCCCGTCGCCGCCGCACGACGGCTGGCTGCTCGACATCACCGAGAGCTCCGACGGCCGCTCGGTCGTCCTGTGGGTGAAGGAGCGGCAGAGCGGCCGCGTCCGTCGCACGGCGGTCGAGTTCCGTCCCCCGTTCTTCGTCACGGGGCCTCGGGCGGAGCTCTCCGCGCTCGCCGGCCGCCTCCGCGGGCTGCCCGTCGTCGCCTCCGTGGAGCTCGGGAGCGGGCGCCTGTCGCTCTTCGACGCCCGGCCGCGGCCCCAGCTTTCGGTCGTGCCGGCCGAGAACCCCGGACGCCGCGCGCTCGCCCGGACGATCGACGCCCTGGGCCGCTACGAGGCGTTCACCCTCTACGACGTCGACCTCTCGCCCCCGCAGCTCTACCACCTCGCCCACGACCTCTACCCGTTCGCCCCCGTCACGGGGAAAGGCGCCGAGCTCCGTGCGACCGAGCCGGCCGAGACGATCGACTACGCGATGCCTCCGCTCTCCGTGGCGCGGTTCGAGATCGCCTTGAAGGGCGAGCGTCGGGGCCGGCTGCCTCCGCCGGACGGACGGATCGGCTCGGTTCGTGTGGGAGATCTCACCGTCGAGGGCGAGGACGAGGCCTCGGTCCTCCGCGCGCTGGTCGACGAGCTCGCCCGCAGCGAGCCCGATGTCCTGCTGAGCCGGGGCGGGGACGCCTTCGACCTCCCCTGGCTCTACCGACGGGCTCTGGCCTGCGGTCTCACGCCGAAAGAGTTCGTCCTCGGCCGGGAGCCGGCGCCGTTCAGGGCGGCGCGGCCGGCCCGCTCGTTCGAGTCGTACGGGCGCGTCCTTTACCGCTCGGCGCTCTACCCCCTGCCGGGACGGTTCCACATCGACCGGCAGAACTCCTTCCTCTTCGACGACTCCGAGCTCGCCGGCCTCGTGGACGCCGCCCGCCTCTCCCGCCTCTCGCTCCAGACGGTCGTCCGCCAGTCGCCGGGGACCTGCTTTACCGCGATGGAGATGGCCGAGGCGCTGCGCCTCGGCGTCCGCGTCCCCTGGAAGAAGAACCGTCCCGAGGAGTTCCGCACGGGCGAGGAGCTGGTCGCCGCCGACCGCGGCGGGGTGATCTTCCTCCCGCCGGTCGGCGTCCACGACCGCATCGACGAGTTCGATTTCGCGAGCCTCTACCCGCACATCATGGTCCGCAAGAACCTCTCGGCGGAGACCCTGGAGTGCCGCTGCTGCCCGAAGAGCCCGATCCGGGCCCCCGGGCTCGGCTACCGCTCCTGCACGCGGCGGCGCGGCCTCATCCCCCGCACCCTCGCTCCCCTCCTCGAGCGGCGTCTCGCCTACAAGGCGGCGCTCAAGCAGCCCGGGCTCCCTCCCGCGAGGGCCGAGGAGCTAAGCCGACGGGTCAAGATGCTCAAGTGGATCCTGGTGACCGCCTTCGGCTACCAGGGCTACCGCAACGCCCGCTTCGGACGGATCGAGTGCCACGAGGCGATCAACGCCTACGCCCGCGAGCTCCTGGCCGCCCTCCTCGCCGAGGCGGAGCGGGCCGGCTACCGGGTCGTCCACGGGATCGTCGACTCGCTCTGGCTGCGTCCGATCGACCCCGATCGGCCGCCCGAGCCGGAGGAGTTCGCCCGCAACGCGAGCGAGCGGTTCGACCTTCCTCTCAGCTACGAGGGCCGCTACCGCTGGATCGTCTTCTTGCCGGCGGTCACGCACGGCCTCGGCGTCCCGAACCGCTACTACGGCCTCTACGAGCACGGGGAGTACAAGCTCCGCGGGATCGGCGGCCGTCGCCACGACACCCCCGGCCTTCTCCGGCGCTTCGAGCTCGAGGTTCTCGATCTGTTCCGCCGGGCCCCCGACGCCGAGGGGGTCCGCGCCCTCCTTCCCCGCGCGCTCGCCCGCGCCGACCTGTTCGCCGCGAAGGTGCGGGAGCTCTCCTGGCCGGTGGACGAGCTCGTGATCTCCCACCGGCTCGGCCAGCCTCCCTCCGCCTTCGTCACGTTCACCGACTCGGTCGCCGCGCTCCGCCAGCTCCACGACGCCGGGGCCGTCCGCTCCGCCGGCGAGATCGTCCGCTTCGTCCTGCTCGACCGCAAGAGCCGCTCGTTCCGCGACCGGGTCCGGGCCGCCGAGCTCCTGGACGGGAGCGAGCGCTACGACGCGGACGCCTACCTCGAGCTGCTCGCGCGCGAGGCGGAAACGCTCCTCGCGCCCCTCGGGGTCCGACGCGCCGAGCTCCTCGAGCGCTGGGGCGTGGCCGAGCCGCTGCCGCGGGCGCCGTACCGCTCCCCGGAGCGTCGGGCGCAGCGCTCTCTCCCCGGCGTCCCCTCGGGATAGGCGGACAGGACGCCGCGGCCGGGCCCAACCGGCATGCTTTCTGCCTCCCGAGGTCCCGAGGTCCGTGAGCGTGCGAGGAGCGCATCTCCCGTCGCGCGCACGGGAGCGTCCGACGGCACAATCCGCGAAGGAGCGCAAGGTCGCCGCGGTGCTCGCCGCCCGCACGGGCGACCCGTCCCCCGAGGTTCGTCGGGCGATCGCGGGGCTCCTGGGGGAGCTCGGAGGACCCGAGGCCCGCCGGGGGGTCGACCGCCTTCTCCGCGACCGCTCCGACCGCGTGCGTCGGGAGGCGGTCCTCGCCCTCGGGCGACGCACGGGGGCACGCGAGCTCGCCCGTCTGCGCGGCTTCCTCGACGACCCGTCCGCCCGCGTACGGGCGGGAGCAGCCGTGGCGCTCGGCCGTCGGCGCGACCGCGCGGCGGTCGACCCGCTGCTCCGTCGGCTCGCCGCCCCGGGGACGTGGGAGAAGCCGTCGGTCCTGGTCGCCCTCGGGCGGATCGGCGACCGACGGTCGATACCCGCTCTGGTCGCCCACGCGGGGTCGTCGGTCCGCTGGCTGAGGGTCTGCGCGGTCCATGCGCTCGCCGAGATCGGCGGGCGCGAGGCCCGTCGGGTCGCCCGAGCCCATCTCGCGGACGCGGCCTGGTCGGTCCGTGGTGCCGCCGCCGCGGCCCTCGGACGGGTCGGGACTCGGGCGGACCTCGCCTCGCTCCTCCGTCTCCTCGCCGATCCGCATCCCTGGCCGCGACGGGGGGCGGCCCGGGCCCTCGGGGAGCTGCGCTACCGCGCGGCGGCTCGGCCGCTCCGCAGGGCGCTCGGCGACCCGTCGCCGGACGTCCGCCTCGCGGCGGTCTGGGCCCTCGCCGAGCTACGGGACCTGCGGGCCCGTGCCCCGATCGCCCGCCTGCTCGCGAGCTGCCGGCTGCCCGGCGAGGCGCCGACCCTTCCTCGATCCGCCGAGGCCCCGCTCGTCACCGACGCCGAGGACCGCCTCTTCGATGCGAGCGTCCTTGCGCTGTGCCGGCTGACGGCGGGAAAGCCGGACCGGCGGGTGGCCCGCGCCCTCGCCCGGGCCCGGGAGCGTCTCGGCCCCGCGGGGCTCGATCGAAAGGTCCGGGCTGCGTTCCCTGCCACCGCGTCCGAGGCGTCGTTCCCGACCTTCCGCTCCCTGCTCGGGTCGAGCTAAAGGCGCGAGGAGCCTGGCCCGGGCAGATGATCCAGCGGGAGTTTCGTCGCTCGGACGTCTCGCGGCTGGTCGCGTTGCTGGGGGAAGGGTTCCCCCAGGAGGAGGCGCTGCTGGGGATACGGCCGGAGCAGGTCGTCGCGGTCACGAAGCGGATCTACCGCTGGGACGCCCGTCTCTTCCTCGGCGTCCTGCGTGCGGTCGGCCATCCGGTCTTCCGCTTCCTCGTGACCGAGGAGGACCGACGGCTCGCCGCGACGACCCTGCTGAGCTTCGCCCCGAGGACCGGCTGGGTGAGCATGGTCGTGGTCGACCCGGCGTACCGACGACGGGGGTTCGCCCGCCTCCTCCTCGAGAGGGCGAGAGAGCTCGCACGGCGGGCGGGCAAGGGGTTTGTCGCCCTCGACGTGCTCCAGGACAACGGCCCCGCGCTCGCCTGCTACCGCTCGCTCGGCTACGTACCGCTCCGCTCGAACACCATGGTTGCGCGGGAGTCTCCCTTCGACCCTCCGCCGCCCGGCGCCGCGGCCGCGTCGGTGCGGCCGTTCGAGCGGGCGGACGCCCGCGGCCTGGTGGAGATCGTGGCGCGGACGATCCCTCCGAAGATCGGCGAGGTCCTCCCGATGCGGGCGGGCTCGCTCACCTCCTCGGGCCTCACCAACCGGCTCCTGCTCTCCGAGTCGGCGGCCTGGGTCGTCGACCGAGGCGAAGGGGCCGAGGCGCACCTCGCCGCGGTCGCCGGCGCCTCGACGCAGGCTGCCCACCTCTCCTCCCCGATCCTCGGGCCGGGGGTCGGACACGAGGAGGCGCGCGCCCTCGTCGGCCGGGCGCTCGAGTGGATCGGCCAACGCGACGCGCCGCGGGCGGTCGCGATGGTCCCCGAGGAGAACGCCGCGGGCCGCGCGGCGCTCCTTGACGCCGGGTTCCGAGATGCCCTCGCGCTCCTCACGCTCTACCGATCGACCTCGTAGACCGGTCGGCCCTCCCGCGGGGGTCGACGTCTACCTCTTCCCCGCGATCGTCGGAGGAGGCCTCGGGGACATCGACGAGGTCCTCTGCGCGGGGCGTCACCTCGCGCGGGCCGGTTTTCCGATCGTTCTCTACCGCGAGGCCGGCCGAGCGATGCCTCCCGGGGTCGACGGACCGTGGGACTGGCCTCAGCTCCGACGGAGCGAGCGGCCGATCCGCGAGCACCGTTCGGCGCTCACCGTCGCCCCGGCCTGGGGCGTGAGCGCGGCGCCCCGGACGAGCGGTCCCCTCGGCCGACCGGGACCGTGGGCCGAGGAGGCCGCCGCCGTCGAACGGGCCTACGGGTCGGAGGAGACCCTGCACGCGAGCCTGGAGGAGTTCGCCCGGACCCTCACGACGCATGAGGAGGCGCGCGAGCGGCTGCGCGAGGGTGGGGTCCGCTCCCGTCTCCTCGACGGCCGGCTCGGCACGCATCGGGCGCGGGCCGAGCGCGAGGAGTTCCTCCGATCGTTCCGCCGGTT
The DNA here is from genome assembly GCA_021817605.1 of Thermoplasmata archaeon. Lineage (GTDB taxonomy): Archaea > Thermoplasmatota > Thermoplasmata > Lutacidiplasmatales > UBA184 > Lutacidiplasma. The sequence goes on from JAKAUN010000008.1 coordinate 164,368, forward strand.
CCGGGCGTTCGACCGCCCGAACGTGGCGCACCTGTTCGCCGGCTTCTCGCCGAGCCGTCGGTTCGCCCGCGAGTTCCCCGAGGCGGTAGAGACCGGCCCACTCTGGCCAGCCCGCTTCCGGCGCCGGAGAGGCCCCGGTAGAGGGCCGACCCTCTGGCTCTGGTATGCGAGCCCGGCGAGCTCCGAGGCGATCGTCGCGGACGTAGCCGAGGGCCTTCGCCGCTCCGGCCGCGAGGTCCGACTGACCGTCCGCAGCCCGAGGCCGTGGCGCTCCTCCCCCCCGCACGGGGTCGAGCTCCGAACGGAGCCGGTCCCCGCCGCGCGCTGGCGGCGGGAGTTCTCCAAGGCGTCCCTTCGGATCGTGACGGGGAGCCGCTCGCTGCTCGACGCGCTCGAACTCGGCGGCCCGTTCCTCTACTTCAACGGGGTCCTCGGCACGGGCCCGTCGCGACGACGGCACCGCCCGGAGAAGCTCGTCGCCTTCCTCGCGGCTGCCCGCGGCTCCGGCTGGCCTGCGCCGCTCTGCCGAGACCTTGCGGATTTCGCCCGAGGACGGCGGGTGCGGGAGATCGTCGGCCGCGCCGCCCGCCGCGAGGGGCCGTGGGGCCGATGGCCCCCCCTCCCCGGGCTCGGGCCGTATCCGACGGGCCGCTCCGACCTCGGGGAGCTCCTCGTCAGGATCGCCGGCGAGCTGGCCTCGGCCCCCGGCACGGCTCCGGCGATCGTGGCGCGGTTGCGAGAGCGCTCGTGGCCTTAAGCCGCCCGACCGTTGCTCTACGGACCGGATGCCCCGCGAGCTCGCCAGCCCTCCTGCGGTCGCGCACGCGCTCCTCGGCCCGGCGCTTGGCCTGCGCCGGGGCGAGCAGCTTGTGGTCGTGTCGTGGAACCACACCCTCCCTTGGGCGTCGGCCGCGGTCGCCGAGGCCCGGCGCCTCGGAGCCCGCCCGGTCCTCCTCCTCGAGGACGAGAGCGCCTTCTGGCGGGGGATCGACCTGGCCCGCTCCACCGCCTCCTGGGCGACGCTTCCGCGGACGGTTCGCGCGAGCCTCCGCGAGGCCGACGCCCTCCTCTACTTCCCCGGTCCTGCGGACCGGCCGCGGCTGAGGGGGCTTCCCTCCGACCTCCTTACCCCCCTGCTCGGCCAGGAGGAGCTCTGGAGCGCTCCCCTCGCCGCCGGCGCGACGCGGGGGGTCTCCTGCCTGCTCGGCTACGCCTCGGACGCCGAGGCGGAGTTCTGGGACGTTCCGGGAGCGACGTGGCGCAGCCAGCTCATCCGGGCGATCTCGGAGGCGGACTACGCCACGATCGCCGCGGCGGCCCGACGCGCCTCCCGCCTCCTCACGAACGGCCACGAGGTCACTATCCGAAGCGACGAGGGGACCGACCTGCGGCTTCGTCTCAAGGGGCGTCGTCCGTGGATCGACGACGGGCGCGCCGGCCCGGCGCCGCGTCCGAAGATCCACGCCCTGGCCACCGCCCCCGCCGGGTCGGTCCTGGTGGCGATCGACGAGCGCTCCGCCGCCGGCATGACGGTGGCGAACCGCCCGAGCTACCTGGCCGGTGGCCGCGTGGAGGGCGGCCAGTGGGAGCTCGAGGACGGCAAGCTGCGCAGCTACTGGTATGCCCGAGGCGCGGAGACCTTCGAGGAGGAGTTCTCCCTCGCGCCGAAGGGCCGGGAGACGGTCGGGCTCCTTAGCCTAGGGCTCAACGGCGCCCTCCCGCCCGGGGTGCCGAGGGCCGAGGACGAGGAGGAAGGGGCGGTGACCCTCGCCGTGGGGGGCAACAGCTCCTACGGAGGGTCGAACCGGTGCTCCTACCTCTCCTGGATCACGGTCGGAGGCGCCAGCGTCGCGGTCGACGGGGTTCCGCTCTGTGATCGAGGAAAGCTCCTCTGAGCCGTCGCCGCCCCGGCGGCTCGGGAGGGAGTTCTTCGACCGGCCGACCGCACGGGTGGCGCGGGACCTCTTGGGAAGCCGTCTCACCGTCCGCCGTCGCGGCCGCTCGGCGACGGTCCGGCTCGTCGAGACCGAGGCCTACGTCCGCAACGACCCGGCGAACCACGCCTACCGCGGCCCGACCCGGCGCAACCGGTCGATGTTCGGTCCGCCGGGGACGCTCTACGTCTTCCGCATCCACCAGGTCGTCTGCGCCAACCTCGTGACCCGCCCGGGAGAGGCGGTGCTCCTTCGCGCGGGAGAACCCCTGGGCGCGGGGCTCCCGAGCGCCTCGGGACCGGGCCGGCTGTGCCGCTGCCTTGGTCTTACGATCTCGGACGACGGCCGGGACACGACCCGGGGAACGGCCGTGGTGCTGGAGAAAGGCCCCGAGCGCGCCGTACGACCCCTGATCGGGCCCCGGGTCGGCATCCGCAAGGCCGTCGAGCGGCCCCTTAGGTTCGCGCTACGGGGAAGCCTAGGCGTCAGCCGGCCGAGGCTCCGCGAGCCGGGGCGGTAGGCGCTAGCGAAGCTTCGCCCAGTCGTAGCCGCGGCGTCGGGCGGTGTTGCCGAACCCGCAGGAGGCGCAGACGGCCTTCTGCCGGTGGTAGGAGTGACGGCCACAGCGTCGGCAGATCACGTGGACGATCTTGCCGCCGCGACGCGACGGTGTTCCCTTTCCCATGGTTGCTTCCCTCTACGGCGAGACGTAGATGACCGAATCGCCCCGCAGGACCGTAAGGCCGCTCTTGGGGGTGCTGACGTCCTTGACGACCTCCTCGGCGGAGGAGAGGACCAGGTTGAGGTGCTGGTCGAAGGCGTCCAGGACGCCCCGGTACGAGCGTCCGCCCTTCATCTCCACCAGGACGCGCTTGTGGAGGCTCTGCTGCAAGAGGTCGAGAGGCTTCATGCCGAGGGGGGCCGGGCAGATGGCGTCCCGTTCTTAACGGTTGCACCGGTCCGACGGAGGGGGGGTGGGGCCCCCCCCTCCGACCCGGGGCGGGTCGGAAGGCCGGCTCGGGCGAGAGCGACCAGCGCACGGTCAAGGAGCGCGGCCGGCGCCCGGGCGCGGGAGCCACGCCGGAGGAGCCGGTCGAGGCGGCCGGCGACCTGCTCGGGGGGGCCGACCGACCGGACGACGGCGACGCGACGGGGGAGGCGGGAGGCGAGCCACGGCCAGAAGACCTCGGCCTCGTAGAGGCCGGCCTCGCGGTGGCGTGCCCGGAACTCGGCCGGGTGACGGCGCGGATCGCGCGCCTCCCGCTCGGCTCGGAGCTCCTCGGGGGCCACGAGGCAGACCGTGAGGTCCGGCAGGCCTAGGAGCGAGCGTCTCGCGAGCGCCTCGGCGCGTCCGAGCAGCCGTCGCCAGGTCGCCGGGCGGCACTGCCCCGTCGCCGCCAGGGCCGCGGTGTAGCTCACCGTCCCGACAAAGCCGGTGTCGGCGAGGACCGTGGCCCCCTCCGCCACGAGATGCTCGGCGTCCCGGAACCGCCGCGCGTCCTCCTCGAGGAGGACCGTCTCGAGGGAGAGGAGCGCTTCGTCGTCCGCGAAGCGCAGCGAGGGGGTGCGGTCGAGGCGGTCGTAGGCTTCGGCGAGAACGGCCCAGCCGAACCGTCGGGTGGCGGCCGCGGCGACGCGGCTCTTGCCCACCCCGCTGGGTCCCTCGAGGGCGACCAGACGGCCCCGCTGCGGCACGGCTCCTCGCCTCGGGGCGAAGCCTTCGGCGGGAAAACGCTCGTGCCGTCGCGCGGGCCGCCGGCCCGGCGGAGCCGTGGCTCCCCGCACCCCCCGGCGGCCCCCGAGCGTCCGGCTTTAAGGCGGGAGAGAGCTCGTCGAGCCCGTGCCCGTGACGCCGACGTCCCACCACCGGTTCTCGGCCCGCATCCTCGACTGGGGGAGCCTCGCCGAGATCGCTCGGGAGCTCGAGGCGACCGACAGCGACCCCGAGGGGGTCGGCATCATGGCACGCAAGGGACGGGTCTACCCCGTCCGCCTGGACGGGGTTCCGCTCAAGGCAGCTCCGCTCCTCAAGCAGGAGCTCCTCGCCGTCGGAGGGGACGCTGCCCATGCCCGGGGGATCGCCGACCACTCGGCGAGCTCCACCCGGGAGATCCTCCTCGCGACGTGGGGCCAGTACCAGCACCTCTTGCCGAAGCTGCGTCGCCAGCCGTTCGGGCTCGCCGAGCTCGCCGACGAGGTCGAGCGGGCCCTGCGTGCCTACGTCCGCCGTGCCCCCCGGACGGTGCGGGGCGCGCACCGCTCCGTTACCCTCGGTGAGCGGCCGCGGGTCATGGGCGTGCTCAACGTCACCCCCGACTCGTTCTCGGACGGGGGCCGCTACCTCGACAGGGCGGCGGCGGTCGCGCGCGCCGAGAAGCTCGTCGCCGACGGCGCGGACCTCCTCGACATCGGCGGGGAGTCGACGCGGCCGGGGGCGGAGGGGGTGAGCCCCGAGGCCGAGTGGGCCCGGGTGGGGCCGGTGCTCGGCGCGCTCGCCGGCCGTCTCGGCGTGCCGATCTCGATCGACACCCGCCACCCCGAGGTCGCCCGACGGGCGATCGAGGCGGGTGCCGACCTCGTCAACGACGTCGAGGGGCTACGCTCGGAGGCGATGCGCTCGGTCGTCGCGCGGACGGGGGCGGCGGCGCTGGTGATGCACATGCGGGGCACCCCGACCACGATGCAGTCGGAGCTCGGCTACGAGGACCTCCGCTCGGAGGTCTACCGCTTCCTCGCCGACGCCACCGACCTCGCCCGCGCCGACGGCATCGCCGAGGAGAGCCTCCTGGTCGACCCCGGGCTCGGCTTCGGAAAGTCCCCCGAGCAGAGCTTAGAGCTCCTCCTGCACGTGGGGGAGCTCCGGGCTCTCGGCTACCCGGTGGCGGTCGGCGCTTCGAGGAAGTCGTTCCTCGGCTGGGCGACCGGCGCGGACGACCCTCTCGACCGACTCGAGGCCGGCCTGGCCGCGGCGGTCCTCGCGGGCGAGCGCGGCGTGGCGCTCGTGCGGACCCACGACGTCCGGCCGACCGTCCGCGTGCTCCGCCTGCTCGAGCGCGTCGAGCGGATCCGGCGGAAGGCGCCGTCCACGGACGAGGGTCTCGCCTCCGTCCTTCCGGAAGGCCCCTACGGGCGCTAGTGCCGCGACCGGAAACCGAGTCTAGGGTCTGAATCCCTCCGACACAAGTACTTTCCCGGGGGAGGGCATCCCCCCTTCCCATGCACCGAGTCCGCGAGGATCTGATCCAGAACGAGGGTGGGG
>JAKAUN010000004.1 GCA_021817605.1 Thermoplasmata archaeon
GCGCAACGGCTGCGACGATGAAACTATGGGTCGAAGGGAACGATTTCGGTCACGCCATTCCCGAGGGCGTTTCACCCCGGGAAGTCGCTCTCGTCAGGCCGGGGCACAAGGCTGAATGCTTACGATTAGCCTTCCTACGCTCGGCCTGACCACGAAGGTCCGCCGGTACGCAGCTCGTCCACCAGTCAGGAGTAAGTTCCGAGAGCCGACTTGCGATACAACCTCGAAGGCCTGCTTCGAGTCGTTGAAGTGTCTCGGGAAAGTCGGGTTCGTGTGACTCTCGCCGCGGGGGTGGCCGGTACGCCTCGAGTCGGTTCGCGCATCCAGTGACGCCTCGAAGAATTGTTTCGGGCCTACTTGCTGTCGCCGCGTTGGCGAGGTTCGATAGGAGCGACCGGGCCGTCCGGGGGTCAAGGACGGGTCTTGCCGTCTCGATGGCTCGACGGGCTTGATCAACTATGGCAAGGGCTTGGGCACGTGCTTCCTGTTCAGCGCGGAGTCGCGCCGCCCTCTGGTTTGCCGCGGCGAGGGCTTTGCCGTACCGTACCCCCGGGCGCTTGACCCCGAAGAACTCTCGGGTGAGCGTCCCTCCGATCGCCCCCATGATCTCCTAGCCTGCGACGTCCTGGGGCGCCACATGAGAAGTGCGTGAAGCCGAGTACGCGCTCAGCAGTTGCTCAGCTTGCCACTTCACACCCTGGAGGGTCGCGCGGACAGCAGCAAGAGGATCGTCGGGCACGTTTTGACGATGGCATCGCCGAAATGAGCTTTCCCAGCCGACATTCTGATTTGCCGACGGTAACCTTTGGATTTCTCGGCTTTGATGTCTCAGCTCGGTCGGGTCTACTTCGGCCATCGGGCAGTTTGCCGCGACCGCCCTGCCCGGGTCGCGTAGGAGACCCACTTCTGGCAGTTCCCCGCCGGGACGTCCAGGTTGTAGGTAACCTGCAACCACGGCAGGTGCCGATCTTCCCGTGGCACCCGGACCTCTTCCGAGAGTTCGGGGGTTCCACCCGCGGGCGAGCCGGGGGTCTCCATCATCGGGTTCGGCGACGGTCCTCTCGAATCTCCGCAACCAGTTCCGCTCGCAGCAGCGGAACTACGGCGTTCGTTTCTTCGGGGGAAAGTGAAGCCTGCAGTAGACCGGCCGCCCCGGCGCTGGGATGAAAGGCACCTTGATGCTCCCTCCGCATGTGGAACAGGTGGCGTCATGGAGCTCGCGAGGAGCCTCTGACACCGCCGTGTTCGGCTCACGCTTCAGGCGGGGCCTGTGTCTCGGGCAGTAGATCGGTCGGACTCCATCTGGTCGGAACGGGAGCCTGACAGTCGTGCCGCACACCGAACAGGGAAAAGCGACACGCTCCCCCTCTGCAAGCGGCTCAGCGTTGCTCTCTCTCACCCTCCGAATCTCGAGGGGGTCCCTCACGACCGAGGGGGTTGCGGACTCCCGTCGCAGAGCCTCGCCACTCGCTGTCGCATCTAGGCGCGCCCGACACTCAAGGCAGACCGACCCGGGAAGAGCTCGACCGCTCTCCCGCGGTCGATAGTGAGGGTGATGGAAGGGGCGATGGCACTCTCGGCAGACCGCGTTTGGTTCACCCACTAGCGCCCCGCTCCACCGTTGCTTCCTCAGCTCCTGTTTCTCCGACTCTTTGATCCGACGGAACTTCCCAGCGGGAAGGCGGGCGATTCGCCCGCTCTCGACGAGGAAGTCAAGGAACCGGCTCTCGTCCATGCCCCAGCGCTGAGGATCAAACCAACCGTGAGCCCGCCGGGTCGCAGTCAGTACTTCGGACTCCTCTACCGGATCGAATGGCTTGGATTCCAACCCTTCGGTGGAGTGACAGAAGGCCTGAACGCCAGCTCCAAGGCTCTCCGGGTCCCGTACGACGGAGGCCCTGGGGGCAAGGGGGGGCTGACTCCCGAGCGGGTGGAGGGAGTAGGTCCGGTCGGCTTCCCACACCAGTTGGATGAAGCCGTTCTCATGGGCCTGCTTCGCCAGCTCCTCGAAGTACATGGGCGACCTGCCCTTCCCGAAGGCTCGCATTACCGCATCCCAGCGGCCTGCGAGCGGGGGGTTGGTAGAGATCGGGTGACCAGCCCGATCGGTCTTGATGGCGCCATCTACCGTGAACTCACGAAACGTGCTCTCCGCAGCGAACTCCACCAGAGCTACACGGTGAGGATCCCTCAAGGCCGAGTCGGACGCAAGTCCCTCAACTTGCCTGCGGATGAGTTCGTAAATCTCCCAGGGCTTGTCTCTCGCCTTCAAGTCATGGGGGAACCAAAGCTCCGGACGAGCGAGAAGGGCGGCCGCAAGGGCCCTTCGGGCCAAGAGGGGATGCTCAATCAAAAGGGCGAGTTCTCTGCTCGACTCGGACCCCCTCTCCCTACCATGGGCAAGGAAGTTGTCGCTTCCGATGAGGAGCCGGCTCTCGTCGACCACTACGAATTTTGAGTGATTGCCCATGGGTGATTCGCTAGATCGCAGATTGTCCGGACGCGCCTCAAGGAGGCGATGGAGAACCTCCCGAGCCGCGCCAAGCTCCTCCAAGGTGTCCTTGTCATCTGTCTTCCACGCGGGGTTCTCAAGCCCCCAGAGAATCCTCACTCGGAGGTCGTCGAGCCGCAGCTCGCCGGCGAGAGAGGCATCAAGTCCCGATTCGTTGAGACGGTCGGTTGCGATTGCGATGGCATGTCCTGCTGACGACACCTGCTCGACGAGAACGTCGCGGATGTCTTCTCCCTTGACGAGCTCCAGCTTCGGGGACCTGAAGTGGGTCCACAAGACATCCCGCAAGGCCGTGAGTTGCTCTCGGACCTTCCGCCAATCCCGCGCCTCGTGGACTCCCTCATCAAGAATCGACTGGAAGAGCGAGGATAGGGCACGGAGGCGTTCGGAAACCGGCTCGCCCACGCTCCCTTGGGTTTCTGTGAGCGAGCCAAGGGTGGACTGAAGGATCGGCTTGGCCTGTTCGTCCGCCTCTTCGATGAGGAGACAGAGTAGATCGGCCGACAGCGCTTTCGACCGGCCAAGAATCGTCCCTTCAAGGTAAGGAGCGTGCCCGAATGAGGAGCCGAGATTCCAGCTCCCTAGCATGAAGAGGGAGTGGTCATTGACGACGATCTTCTCGTGAGATCGCATCGTGGTCGGTTTCACCAGGACGCGCACCTGACTCCGAACCTTTGCGGACAGGAGACGCTGGTAGGTCAGCGCGGTCTCCTCTCTCGCTCTTGCGTCCTCGTCATTGGCATGACCGTAGAGTAGGAGCGCCTCCGACCCATCGGGCATGTCGGAGAGGAGACTTCCGACCCATGCGACGTGTTTCGGGTTGAGGAACGATGTGAGGACAACCAGCTGCTTCCCTGTCGACAAGCAGAGTCTGCGAAAAGCCGTCGCTTGGTCCATGGCTGGCCCAATCCACACCTCAAGTTCCGACGCATCGGACGCGGCCTCGGTCGAATCTACCCAACTGGACGCCCACTCGCTAACGAGGGCCAGGCCTCGAGTGGCCAACAACTGCCTGGTCTCCTTCGACACCGTCTTGAAAGTATTCCAACGAGCTCGCTCCCAAAAGTCGTCGACCGACTCCAAGAGCTGCAAAGCAGGTGTTCGGTAGAAGCCAAGCCTGAGGTCCTTGGTGTTGATCTTCAGCTCAAGGAGTTGTTGAACGGATCCCCTCAAGACCCGCATCATGCTCGGAGGGGGATCTGCTCCAACCAGCCACCGCTCGGCCTTCCCCTTCTCGTGGTGGCGGATTGGAATGGCCACTTCCATCGTCCGCGCCAGCGCGAGGGTCTCGACCCGATCGGCCCTGTCCTCCAAGGACTGCCTCCAGCTGCGGTACTCCTCGAAGTCCATCCGCTCCTTCGGTGGGCTCATGTTCCGCACGAGACGTCGCAAATCGGTCGTTCTGAGAAGAGCTGGGGCGGTCGTCGCATCCTTTGCGGGGGCAACCGGGACGTCAGATGGGTGCGCCTCCCGGCGCTCGTGCTGAGCAACCCAGTTGAATGGGTGGCAGAGCCCTTGCACAAGATCGATTGCCCATGCAGTCTCGAAGCTCTGGAACCCATTCTCACCGTCAAGGGCGGCGCAAGCCCCAGACTTGCCGGGGGCGGAGAAGAGGGGGATGCCGCGCGTAAGCGCGCGTAGCGCAAGCTCGGCGGTCATTGCTAACGGGAAGGGAGAGACAACAGGCGGGGTAGCGCCTCGCTTCGCTGCGGCCTCAAGCACTTCAACGGCCGACGCGACCAAGTCAACGTCCGGCGAACCTCCTTTGAGGCGGAGAGTACCAGTCACGATTGCCACCGGCACGATTACGCGTGCGCCAGTCTGATCGGTCAAATCCGAACTCCGAGCTCATCTACCGGGACTATCGTCCCGTGCCGCTCGACGTAGCGAAGAACCGCGACTAGGTGTTCCATCTCGGGGTCAGCCGCATGGCGCCGCACGTGCTCCGCGCAGCCCACTATCACCAACTGACGTCGTGCCCGAGAAAGCATGACGTTGAGCCTCTCGGGACTGACGAGGAAGCCCCACGCATTCCGAGCGGTTCCGAACGGGTTGTTTCGGACCAAGCTAAGGATGACGAGGTCCGCCTCGTTCCCCTGGAAACTGTCCACGGTCCTGACGTTTGCTCGCGGATCGATGGAACCAAGGAACTCCGTCTTGGCGGGCAAGCGGGACGGGATGCCGGACCGGCCCGCGAGTCGATCGACCTGAGCATTGTAAGGAGAGAGAATCGCGAGGCTTCCTCCGTGTCTGTCAACTGCCTTGAGTTCGCGGATGATTGCGGCCACCGTCGATAGCTCAATCTCGCTGAACCGCTCTCCAGTTCTGTCCTCCCTTGCTTGAGGTTCCTTCCTGCTGTGCGGAACATCAATCCAAACCAGGGGTGAATCGTGAAGGGCGGGATGGCGGAAGAGCGGGGAGCACTCTTCTCGTGGACGCTTATGGTTGAACCTGTGAGGATAGAAGATTGAGCTCACGAGGTCGGAGAGGACGGGGACCATGCGGTACTGATCCGAGAGCATGAAGCTGGGGCAGCCAGCTTCTTGGAGATGCTTGAAAGGCAGGAGGAGAGAGCCAACGCTCGACCAGGAGAACTCGGGCGTGCCCTGCACCCTCTCAAACAGGACCGGATTGTGGTCAAGAAGGCGGACCCGGCCCTCCTCCTCTCCCCAAAGCCGTTCGATATCGTTCAGCGCAGCCGAGACCTCATCGGCTTGGAAGGGCGGAAGCTGTTTCTGGTCGCCGATGAGCAGCGCGTTCCGGCCCTGCGCCAAGACCGAAAGCAGTTCGGAGGGGTAGCACTTCCCAGCCTCCTCGACGACCACCAGGTCGAATGGCTCGGAGGATGCAGAGACGAGTTCCTCGTGAACTGCAGCAGCTGTGGTGGTCGAGAAGAGAAGCTGGCTGCTTCGCTGGTGAACCTTGGAGAGAATCGGGGGAGCCTGTCCCTCCCATCTCTTATGAGCCTCCGCCCAACAGGCTGGGAACTCCTTGACGGCGGCCCGGCGAACCAGTTCTCTCGCCCATGTCGATGAGAAGGCACTGTCGGAGGCCGCAGAGGATGGGTCGGCAGAGTCGGTTGCTCTCTCGACGGTAGAATGCTGAGGGGCACTGTCGCCCAGTCGGGTGAGCACGCGATTGCGGAGTAGATGGAGCGCGTTATGCTCCTTCGCACAGACAAGGATCCTTGCGTGTGGGTCGCGTCGAAGCCATTCCTCGACGACGTCGCAAGCAAGGTGCGTCTTCCCCGTTCCGGGGGGCCCCTGGACGCAGTAGATCCCCTCGTTCTCGACTATCGAGTCCGCAAGGATCTCGCGAGAGGGTTTCGGGTGGGCATTCGCCTTCCCGCCAAACCACCTGATGATGTGCCGCTTTCGACCTGCCGTGCGGAGGATGGCCCGCTTTCGCGCCACCAGGGCCCGAGTCCCCTCTGAACGCGGCCGTACCCATCCTCGCTGTGGGAAGGGTTTCCGCTCGAGAGGGCGGATGATCAATGCATCCTCATCTTCGTCCGGCGAAGTGAGGATGGCAACTCGGCTGCCCTTGTACTCGAATGGATCTGGGGAGTCGTTCGCAACGAGCTCCAGCCTCTCTCCATCGCTTTCCCGAAGAAGGCTTTCGAAGAGAGCGGCGGCGGTAGCTCGGTTGAGCCTGCCGAAGACCGGGTGAGGCTGGACGCGATCTAGCAGGATTGTCAGTTCCTTCCCAGGTTTCTCCTCATCCCTAGTTGCCTCCTTAACAGAAAACGGATAGACCATTTCGTAGGCCGCTACCTCCTCCCCTTGGAGAGTGGCCATCAACTCGAGTCCCGTGTGCGTCAAAGACTCTGGTGGACCCGGAGCTGGGTCGACGGTTCCCAGGCACTCCCAGTCTCGTTTCTCGCGTGCCTTGTCGCCAGAGCGAAGGACGAGGTCGAGTGTGGGTGGAGCGACCAGCTCGCCTCCGGTACCTGTGAAAGCGAATCCTTCGTCCAGGCCTCCATGGGAAAGGCCCCGAGCATGCAGTGCGGAGGCCGTAGTCGCGAGCTTCGGGGACGACGCGACCTCACTCGAGGTCAGAGGGCGGAGGGTGGTCCCGCTCGGCGAAGACAGCCAGCACCAAGTCCGACCCGACTCGCTCCACCAGCGTCGGGGTTCGAGAACGCGCAGCCCGTCAGTCCATGCGCCCCACCATCGGCGCAGGATGATCTTCCAGACACGCTCAGCGATGTCGGACAGATATGGGTTCTCTGGTAAGTGGGAGACTAGCAGGGCGCCATTGGTTGAATCGGTTCTGTCCAGACCGGGCACCGCTCCCGCAAAGCTGGAGCGGATTGGGGACGCGAGCGCGTAACGATCCAGTTGGGCCATTTCGGTGCAGATAGGATGATGTGGTACCATGGGCTTAAGCATGGCATGGGCGGCTCCGGGGGCGATCACGACAACCGCTCCCACGAGGACAAGGGTGCCAAGCAGGCGGCCGACCGTAGAGAGGTCGCACGCCAGAATGCGCTGCGTGCTCTCGATCGTGCTCTCATGAGCAGGGAGTCGGCCCAGCGGATCCAATCCCACGCCGATAGGACCGGGAGGAACCAGGACTTCAAGGCCCGGGCGATGTCTGCCGCTGATCGGAACGAGGACGACGAGGAGTAGCGGTCCTCCTACTCCATTGCCCTTGGGGCGTCCAGGCCCGTCTTCAAGGCTTCATCGGGCTGGCTCCGGCCACCGAACCGCTGGCGGCAACCTCCCTTGCCCGAGCCGCGTCGGAGAACCACTTGCGGCAGCTACCTGCCGGGACATGGAGGTTCTGGGCGATCTGCGACCAGGGAAGGTGCCGTTCCTCCCGTAGCACCCGGATCTTCTCCAAGAGCTCCGGAGTCACCCGCCGGGGACGGCCGGGCGGCCGCCCCGACCGGGTTTGGCGGCGTCCCTCCCGGATTTCCCGCATCGCCACCCGGACCCGCTCGGACCGGCGTTTCGACTCGAACGACGCGATCACCGGGAGCAACGCCAGGAGCACATCCCGTCCGAGGTTCGGTTTCCCATCCTCGGGGGTGTCGAGCGTCGGCTCTTTGAGGCTATGGAATGCCACGCCCAGTCTCTCGAGATCGAGGACCGCCTGTGTCGCCTTCGTGAACGTTGCCTCCCGAGAGAAGCGGTCCAGCGCCCAGACGAGGAGGTGGTTCCAAGGCCGTCCCTCCGCGGCCGCATCCCGGAGCAGCCGGTCGTACTCCGTTCGTTCGATCTTGCCCGTCCCCGTCACCTTCTCGCGGTAGGTCTCGATCAGGGGCCAGCCGCGCCGCTCCACTTAACGCTGGAGATCTCGCTCCTGACCCGCGAGGTCTTGGCCTTCGGTCGAGACCCGGGCGTAAATGGCGACCCGGGTCATGTGCTCGCTTTCGCGGTCCCTTCGCTCGGGGGAGCTGTCACGGAGTCGATTCGCTCTCGAGCGAGAGTCGCGTACACGGGATTGAGGTCGATGCCAACCGATCGCCTCCCCAGACGTCGGGCGACGGCGAGCACCGTTCCACTGCCCATGAACGGGTCGAGTACCAGGCAGGGACGAACTCGTGCGGTCCGACACGGGCACCGCTTGCGGAAACCCAAGTCGATCCTCCGGTAAGTCCCGTCGTGGATTCCGGGTGCGGCGATGCCCTGACCCCTCCCGAAGGCCAACGACTTGTTCGGATGCCAATCATGCCCGATCCCGCCTCCTTCCGCCCGCGCCTCGCGCGCCCATGGGGTTCCGCACTCCGCACACGTTCCCCGCTCGGACGTGCCGGCGCGAATGCAGACCTCCGGTAGCGCCTCGGGGAACGTGGCGAAGTGGGCCCCGGGGTACGGTTGCGTGGCGATCTGCCACACCGACCGAAGGTTCCGCCCCGCAGGGTCGGTGTTGGCCAGCATCGGGAACCGTCGGAAGTCGCCCCTCGAGTGCTTGGACCGGTAGTCGGGATTGTCCCCGGCGTTCGGGAGATGATGCTGGAGTCTCCGGAGGGAACTCTCCTGGAGCGGCTCCCGAACCGCCTCGGCGTCGTAGAAATAGTGCCGCGACTTCGAGAGGAGGAAGACGTATTCGTGCGATCGGGTCGGGCGGTCCCGGACGGGCTCCGGCATTGGGTTTCTCTTGGCCCAGATGCAGTCTGACCGAAGCCACCACCCCCGCCGACGCATCTCGAAGGCAACCCGCCAGGGAATCCCGGTGAGGTCCTACGGCTTGAGGTCCCCGTACCGGCTCGCTGGGCGTCGGTTCCCCCCTCGGCTCCGGGTAAGGGAAGGATCCCACTCGCGGGAGAAGACCTCCCGGGAGGATCTCCGGACCGGGCTGTCGGTATGGTACGTGTCGCCGAGGTTGAGCCAAAGCGTCCCATCCGAGCGGAGGACCCGGTGAACCTCGTCGAAGACAGAGGCGAGGTGGTCGACGAAGAGGTCGGGATCCGGTTCGAGGCCCAGCTGGCCGAGCCAGCCTCCGCACTTGGAACATGCTTGCGTCGTAGGGAGCTCGATGTTGGATCCGCGATGACCAGCTTGAATCGACGCGGGGTTCTGCACGTCCTCGGGTGAGCGCTCTCTCCGTGGCGGAACGGGCGCCCAGTCGTGGATGCACGCCTCGTCCCCTCCCCAGAGCACGGGCGGGATCCCGTAGTCCCGGAGTCCCCAGTATGGCGGAGAGGTGACGACACAGTGGATCGACTCTTCGGGAAGTTGACGAAGGACCTCCCGCACCTCTCCCTCGATGACCAAGGGGACGACCCCGCGAGGGATCATGCCGTCCCCTCCAAGTCCCGCCAGAAGCGTTCGTTCCGGGCCGCTCTCCTCTCGCTGCGGTGGTGCTCGTCCCCGACCTCTCGAATGAACTGGACGCGGGGACCGAACTCCGCCCGAACCCGGTCGAGTTCCCGGCGGACGCGCCATTCCGGCTTCGTGAACTCCTCGACCGTGTCGTTGAGGCGGGAGGCGTAGCTCTGGAGCAGGAGGACGACGCTCTCGAGTTCGCGGCGGCTGAGGAGGCGAAGGGGAACGGCGTCGCTCATGCAGCGAGCGTCGCCTCCTGGTCGAGGGGACGATACCCTAGGTTTCCCCGGAGGTAATGGAAGTCGGGGATCCGCGTGGGCGGCGGTGCCGAGTCCTCGATGATCCACTCGTCTCCAGTTCGCCACGCCGGACGAAGCAGGCCACTCTCGCAGAACCCGGCGATGGCGTGGAGCCGCCGCGGCGGTCGATAGCTCGGGAACGTCTGGACGACCAACCGGTCGAGCGCGGGAAACGGAGCGAGCCAGCCGAACGGGTGAGGGGCGTAGAAGACGCGGAGGGCGCGCACCGCGGCCTCGTCGACCTTGCGCGGCGCCGCGGCGCGCGCACACACGCGCTGCTTCCAGCGGTAGGCTTCCAGGAGCTCATCGAAGGCGGCGTCCGAGAGCGGGGGACGCCCCCCGGCGCGTCCCTTCGGTTCTCCCCGACCGGCGGAGCCGACGAGTCCGCGCCTTCCGACAACCTGGCGGATGCGCTGGAACTCGGCCCAGTTCCGGTCGGAGAGGTAAATCTCGCGGAGGTTGCGCCGGCGGCGGAGAGGTTTGACGGGTGAAACGGTGGGGGTTTCTAGGGTGAAAGGGGGTGGGTTTATCGGGTGAAACTCGGGGTCGGGGGAGTGGTCCGGGGGCCCGGAAACGGGTCCGGGAAACCCACTCTCTGACGGAACCCTTCGCTCGTACATGGGACTTCAGCGGGAGAGTTCGTGTGCGCGCGCGTACCCGGTCGGGCGAATCGTTCGAAGCTCGAACGCGAACCCGTGGATCGGGCAGAACGAGAGGTGGAGGACCGGGTTGTGCCGGATGAAGGAGAAGCACCGACCGCACACCCACCCTGGCACCGGGGAATCCCGTGAAGCGGGCGGCGGCGGTTCGACCTCGAAGACGATCTCGGCGAAGCCCTCGGTCACGGCACCACCCCCGGAAGCGTTTCAGGCGGGCGGTGGATGGGGCCGGAGTCGCGTCCGGCAACCCGGTGACGGTGTTCTCCCGGGCTCGGTTTTTGTATGGGTTCTATAAGGAAAGAGTTACGGGCCCGCCGGGGCCACGGTGGCTCTCGGGGACCGACGTCTCCGCCGGATCGGGCTCGGCACGAACCGGATCACCGACACCGAGGCCGCGCGAACGCTCCTGCGTCGAGCGGTGGAGCTCGGGGTCGAGCTCATCGACACCGCCGACATCTACCAGGCCACCGCGAGCGAAACCACGATCGGAGCTACACTCGGGGGCGACCATCCCCGGGTCGTCGTGGCGACCAAGGGTGGGATGGTTCGTACGGCCGAGGGCTACGGCGCTGACGGCCGTCCCGAGTACCTTCGGACCGCCCTGGTAGCGAGCCTTCGACGGCTGGGGGCCGACCGGATCGACCTCTACCAGCTACACCGGGTTGACCCGCACGTGCCGATCGAACTGAGCGTCGGCGCCCTCCGAGAGATGCAGCGGGAGGGCCTCCTTCGCTGGATCGGACTGTCGAACGTGACGGTTGAGGAACTCGACCGGGCGCGTCGGGAGGCGACCATCGTCTCCGTGCAGAACCGCTACAACCTCCTCGACCGGGAGCACGAGGCCGTCCTGGAGTACTGCGAGCGCCACGGGATCGTCTTCCTCCCGTGGACCCCGTTCCGCCGCGGAGGGATCTCCGAGGAGCCGGTCCTCGCCGAGATGGCCGCCCGGCTCGGTGCGACCGCCCACCAGCTCGCGCTGAGGTGGCTTCTCTGGCGATCGCCGGTCGTCCTCCCGATCCCCGGGACGCTCTCAGTACGGCATCTCGAGGAGAACCTCGCCGCAGCCGCCTTGGTGCTCGAGCAGGAGGAGCTTCGGCGCCTTGGCGAGCTCGCTCCGCCGGCCGCAAGGCCCTGAGCGGGCAGGGCGCGCGGCACGCATCCTCCCCCAAACCGCTCCCCACGAGGGGCAGAAGTGCCCGGAAGACCGCGACCCCAAGGCCCTATCGGTCGGCCCCGGGGGAGGGGCGCGGCGGTTCGGTCCGTCGGGCGAGACGCGAGCCGGGGCCGAAGGCGCCGGTGCGTCGGATGAGCTGCTCCTTCACGAAGTCGACCGGGATCGCCACGCCGAGGATGGCGACGAGGACCAGCCCCACGAGCCAGGGGCTGATCGCCACCGGCATGAGCGTTCCCGTGACGGCGAGGAGGCCGACCACGACCATGTCGGCCACCACCGCGACGAGCAGCGGGGTGCTCGGTCGGGACGACCAGGCGTGGCCGCGCTCGCGCACGAGGAGCAGGGTCGCCTGGGAGCCGAAGACCAGGTAGACGAAGAAGAAGGTCTGGAGCTCGGCGACTCCGAAGTGGGCGACGGCGAGGGCCCAGCCGAGGAGCCCGAGCGAGAGGGCGAGCCAGGACCCTCCCACGACCCCGGCGACGATGGCGATCTCCCGTACATCCCAGCGGTCCGGGCCCGACGAGACGCGGGCGCGGTCGGAGCCGGTGGCCATGGAGACGAAGTCGTTGGCGAAGATGAGCAGCAGGATGAGGAACGGGCTCGTCACGAAGACCCCCGCGGCGACGAACCCCACGGTGAGAAGGAAGACCTGCTCGAAGTTCTTCGAGACCTTGTTGAGCGTCCAGGTGAGCATCCGACGGTAGACCTTGCGGCCGGAGCGCACGGCGCTCACGATGTCCGCGAGGCCCGGGCGGGTGAGGACGAGCTTGGCCGAGGCACGGGCGACGTCGGTGGCGTTCGACACGGCGATGCCGACCTCGGCCTGCTTGAGGGCGGGAGCGTCGTTCACTCCGTCGCCGGTCATCCCGACCACATGCCGGCTCCTCTGGAGGGCCTCGACCAGGCGGTACTTGTCCTCGGGATAGACTCCCGCGAACCCATCGTAGGCGGACGGGTCCCTCTCGAGGTCCGCACGCTCCCCGATGCGCTCGCCGATCCCGACCCGGCGGGCGACCACCAGGGCGGTGGGGCGGGTGTCGCCAGTGAGCATGACGACCCGGACCCCCATCTCCTTGAGCGAGCTCACGAGCGAGGGTGCGTCCGCCCTTGGCGGGTCCGCGAGGGCGATCAGACCGGCGAGCCGGAGGGCGCCGTCCTGCTCGACGCCGACGCCGAGCACGCGGGCCCCTCCTTCGGAGAGACGAGTGAGCGCCGCGGGGTCCGGCGCTACCCCGCAGAGCTCCGCTACGACGGACGGGGAGCCGAGGACCACCCGGTGGTCCTGCCCGTCCGCGCGGACCACCGCTTCGGAACGCTTGAGCGCCGGGTCGAACGGAACGAACCGGACCCGGGAAGGAGGTGTCAGGCCGCGCCGGCCGAGCTCGGCGAGGATCGCGAGGTCGATAGTGTCACCCGTCGACGCGTCGCAGGCGGCGCTGGCGAGCGCAAGGAGCCGGTCCTCCTCGCCGGGGACGGAGGCCGCGAGGTCTCGCAGCGTCTCCCGGCCCTCGGTCAGGGTCCCGGTCTTGTCGACGCACAAGAGGTCCATGCTCGCGGCCTCCTGCACGGCGGAGAGCCCGGTGACCAGCACCCCTTCCTCGACCAGCTCCCGCGACTCGAGCGCGTTCGCGATCGTGAACGTCGCCGGCATCGCCGCCGGGACCGAGGCGATGAGAAGGATGAGGACGAACGGGACGACGTCGCTGAGCGGGATGCCCCGCAGCCAGCCCGTGGCCAGGACGAGGACCGCCATCGCGGCGTCCAGCGTGACCAGGTAGCGCACGATCCCGAAGAGGAGGCTCTGGAGATGGCTCACCGTCCGCGCGGAGCGGACGAGCTCGGCGGTCTTCCCGTAGAAGCTTCGGGAGGCGGTCGCCGTGACCTCGGCGTCCGCCTCCCCCCGACGCACGACCGAGCTAGAGTAGATCGTCGCCCCCGGGGAGCGAGAAACGGGCTCTGACTCGCCGGTGAGCGTGGACTGGTCGACCTCGAGGAGGCCGTCGCGGATCTCGCCGTCGGCCGGGACGATGTCCCCCATCCTGAGGTGGATGCGGTCGCCCGGGACCAGCTCGCGTGCGGGCAGCGAGACCCAGGCGCCGTCGCGGTAGGTCCTCGTCGTCACCCGCAGCCGGCGACGCAAAAGGTTGAGGGCGGCGGTAGCCCGCTGCTCCTGGAAATAGGCAAGGAGCGCGTTGAAGACAAGGAGCGAAAAGAGGATCGCTGCCTCGGGAACCTTGTCGAGGACGATCTCGAGGACGAGAGCCGCTTCGAGCATCCAGGCGACCGGGCCCCAGAACCTTGCGGCGAGGTCGCGCAGCGGCCGCGAGGGCGTCTCGGGGAGCTCGTTGGGCCCGTAGACTGCGAGACGCGAACGCGCCTCTTCCGAGGTGAGCCCCCCCGGGCTGCCCGTCGCGGCGAGAGGGGCCGCCGTCATGCCCCCGAGCGACCGGAGCGAAAGGCTCCGGCGCTGCGTACTTGGGTTTCTGAAGGCACGTTCCCTCGCGGTCCCTTCCGGGCTCACCCACGTCGGGCTAAGTCGTGTTCGTCCCCGCTACGCCGAGCCTACTCCGAGGCCGCCGACTCCGGCCGCCGCGGGTGCCGCCCGCTGTTCCGCCGAACCCCGGCGCCGCGAGTGTGGAGGCGCTGTACGAGGGTCGCAAGGCGATGCAGGCGTCCTCCCCTGCTAAGGTTCCGGCACCTCGACGGAAAGAGGAGACCGACGCCAATTTCTCCGCGTCGGGAGGGAAGACCGACTTTCTACCCGCGAGGGCTCCGACCTGCGGGCTTGCCTGCAGCTGGCGCTCGGCAGCGTCGCATCGAGGCGCTGGAGCGGATCAGTCCGCCACCGGCTCAGCCCGACCGCTCCTTCCAAAGGCTCTTCGCCGAGCGGACCCGGATTCCCGAAGAGTGTCGAGGGCATTCGGGCAGGAGCCGTGCTCAGCCGCTGGAGCCCGATCCCACTACGGGAGCGCGCCGCACGCTGGGCAACGCTCGGTGGCGTCGCGAGGCAAGCTCCCGCCACATGCGGCGCACTTTCGAGAGGTTGAGACCTCGGGGGTGCCTCCCAAGTCCCCGGGGGCTCGAGCAGGAGGCCGCGGCGCGGCTGCCTCCGCGGACGGCGCGCCTGGGGAGACGGCAGACGGCGTGTGCCTTGAGGTTCGCAACGCACCGGCGTTCGACCGAACCCTCCGCTCCCGCCGCAGCCCAAGGACGAGCAGAACGGCCCCCACGACGGCGAAGAGCCCGCCGAGGAGCTGACCGGGATGGACCCCTCCGGACTGCGCGAAGGTGAGCGTCACGGCGATCTCGGTCGTGCCCGAGCAAGCGTACAGATAGTAGGTGTAGCCCGGGTCGAGGCGGGCCGAGAATGCCCCGGAGGCTCCTCGGCCGCTGTTCACGAGTACCGAGTTCGGCGGAGGGCAGACGGGCGACCCCGACTCGAGGTAGACGGTAGTGCCGATGGGCTGTCCGGTCCAGCTAACCGATAGGGTCGTCGCCGTGTAGCGGGTATCGACCAACTGGACCTGCTCGCTCGACGTGAGTCCCACCGTTGTGGGGCTGGTGGGAAGCAGGAAGACGAGGATGAGGAGCGCCCCGGTGATCAGAAGGACCACTCCGGCGACGACGTGCCCTCGGCGCATCGGCGGTGAACCGTCTGTAGGGTCATAACACGCACACCCAAGAGGCTCCGGGCTCGCGTTACTACGGCTACGACCACGGGCCCCGCCCGATGGGCGGCCTGCTCGCTGCCGCTCGACGATCCCTCGGCCCGAGCAGTTCGACACCGTCCGCGTGCGGGGTCACGTCTCCTGCGGACCGGCCAGCGGTGGGGTCTTTCGCGTCGGCAAAAGAAGGAGCGGCGGCGAGCGTTTCACGACCTTACCGCCCGTGTTTATGACCTCCGTCACCCCTGCCCCGGCGTGAAGCGGCGATCCGGGAGCAAGACAACGACAGTGGGGATGACGGGAACCAAGGTAGCAGCTGAGACGACGCGTTCCTGGCCGATGCCGTCGCAGGGTCGCCCGGGGTGCGCATGACGCAGTTCGTTCTCGTCCCCGGCGCTTGGCTTGGCGCCTGGGCGTGGAAGGAGGTAGTCCCTGCCCTCGAGAGCGAGGGGCACTCCGCCTTTCCGGTGACGCTGACAGGGATGGGCGACAGGGTCCATCTCGCCTCGAGGGAGGTCGGGATGGCGACGGCCATCGAGGATGTGCTGAACGTGATCCGATTCAACGAGATCGACGAGTTCGTGATGGTCGGCCACAGCTTCGCGGGCAAGGTGGCAGCGGCGGTAGCGGACCGGGTACACAAGCAGGTACGCAGGGTCGTCTACGTCGACGCCCTCCGCCCCGAGAGGGTGAGGACGCCGCAGGCAGGTTTCGACCCCAGCCAGGAGTTCGGGCCGGCTCCCGAGGGGACTCATGCGATCCCCTTGACCGAGGAGATCGTTGCGAGGATCGGGAAGGACGTCACGGGGCCGAACCTGAGGAGGATGATTTCCCTAGGAACCCCTTGGCCCGTCAAGATGGCCAAGGATCCGATCACCCTCTCGAAGGAGTACGACGCGCTGAAGGAGGCCTACATCTTCTGCAGCCTGAGCGGGGACCCGGTCGAGGAGATCGTCGCCGGGAAGTGGGGAAAGCTCGAGGGACCGCACAAGATCATCGAGACCGGCCACTGGCCCATGATCACCCAGCCGCAGCAGTTGGCCAAAGACCTACTCGCTCTGGCCAAGTGACCCTGGGGTTCGCCCGACACTGGCCGTCTCGTTGGGGCTGATAGGCCCGGTAAAGAGCGAGGACGTCACGGTCCTAGGGCCCGCTCGTTAGCACCGGCCGTGTCCTGTGGGCGCTTGCAGACGACCTATCGCGGTAGCCGGTGCCACTGCCCGAAGTGGTCAGGCGAGCCGGAGTTAGGATGAGCGGGCGCGGAGGGATTTGAACCCTCGACCGCCGGGTTAGGAACCCGGTGCCCTATCCAGACTAGGCTACGCGCCCCGACCAATGTGCTCCTTTCGGGCCCTTTACGGTTTGGGACCGGGGGGCCCGACACTGCTCACGACAGGTAATTTCGCTACTCAGGTGGGTTGAGCGCGTTAGCTCCTGACGGGGTGGGCGACTCCCCGTCGCCTCATGCCAAGGGTGGCCGGACGACTGCCCTGCCGGTTTGCACAAGGCGAAGGCCCGGGCGGATGGTGGCGCGGTCATGGGTCCGGCTCAAGTCATGCTTCCTCGCGAACTCCGCATGCGGTAGGTGGTTCAGCGAGGAGCGCGGCCGCTGCTTAGTATAGCGACCCAGCGACGTCGCCAGAAGGTCTAGCGTTTCCGAGATTGGCCGCGGTTCGGCCGTCCAAAGGGGGTCCGTCTTGAAGGGACCGCGACAGCTCTCGATCCTCCCGCTTTCCTCCTGCCGCTTCTTGCAGATCGTTTCCAGCTCGATCCCGAGCACCTTCATTCTTTCCCGGAAGTCCTGCGCGATGAACGGGCTCCCGGCATCCGGCTGGAGGACCGCTCCGTTGGCGTGGAGACACCGACGGACTCCTTCCCCACCGCCGCCGGGATCAGGTAGATGGCCTCGGTCGCACCGCAGTTCGGGAGAAAACTCCACGCGATCCCTCGGTCCATGCGAAGTCGAGGCTAAGCGCATGGGTCCACCCAGAGTCCGGGTCACCTCCGTACGCTCCGCTGCTCCAATCGGCTCGCCGGCCGTCTTCTACACCGTGGCGGAGGGCCTCCGGCGCGCCGAGGAGGTCCGAGACGCGTTGGCCGCCGATGAGCCGACTGCCATTCCGGTCCTCGTGGTCCCACTCAACCGTTTGGTGGCCTGCGCCCCACTGGCCCACATCGACGGCTGGGCGCAGGCGACCCCGCTCACGGGGTGGGCGAACCTGACGCCAGAGGAGATCTCCCACAATGCGGTGGAAGGAGCGCTCTACCGGCTTTGCCGCCCTGCACGGAGGCGCGAGCGCGGCCCCTACAGCGCTACGACGCGGTGTAGATCACGGCAGGCCCATGATACGACTCTTCATACAGTGAAACTGTCCCGGGATAGGCGGTCGACTGGATGGAGACTCGTAAGCCATAGACCGAGGTCTCCTTCAGTAGCGACTGAAGAAATGGCGGCACCACAAAGCGCTCCGAAGCATCGACAAGGACGTAATGCGGCAGGTTAGTGGCATTGAAGGGGAAGTAAGGGAACTGTCCCTCCCAGCCTCCGTACCATGGTAGTGCCACCGCATTTACGTCGTTGGCGACGTAGGGAAAAAGGAAGTCCGACGACAGGAGGACCGCTCCCGACGGGATGTACTCGGTCACCTTCCCCATGTACTGCGCAACGGGACTGGTTGTGAACGCGAAACGGTAGCCTGGGTGCGTCGAGTAATTGACAGGGCTGAGTGGGCTCATCGCCGCGTTGAAGCCGAGAGCGAGGATGAAAACCACGACGGCCACGCGAGTCGCCAGCCGGCGTCCTCGTAGTGGGTGGGGCGAGGCACGATCCAAACGGGCAGCTCCAGTGCCAAGCCTTTGCCCCGACTGCAGGACACGTCGCAACCACCAGATGGCTACACTCAGAGAGATCAAACATGGCCCGACCGACAGAAATACCGCCACCGAACCGATGACGGTTCCCTGAAGCAGCAACGCCGACCCGGGATAGACCGCGACAATCACTAACGCCACCAACGAGACTAGCACCAGAAGCCCCGGCCCCCTCACCGCGTCGGGGCGGGACCGAAACGCCTCGAGGAGCCAGCCCACCGAGTAGACCAAGGCAATCAACTCTGGTCCCAAGACGATGAGCGTGTACTGATTCCCATACCACGCGCTGAACTGGCTGCTGCCGAACGTGCTGTACATGAACCAGGGGAGGGATAGGAGGAGGTACCTCGGCTTCGCCACGACAAGAAAGCCGACTCCCGCGGCCGCGAGGAGCCAGTATGCTCCGGAGGTGAGTAGGGTCGCCGGTGTGAAGGAAACGGTCCACAATACGGAAAAGTCTTCCTGGAACCCGCCGCCCAGCCCGGAAGGCGCGGGACCGCTTCCCACCAGATGAGGCACCACGACCCACTGCGCGATCCGGAGAAGGAGATAGGCCGCGGCACACGCGACCACGAAGGCCGTTCCTACCTTGAGCTCGCCAGAACGAGTAGCTCCATGTATCCGGGCACGCAATTCCCCTACCACCCCGGCCGGATAGCTCGTCCTCCCATCGAGGGTCCTGGTCAGAAAGACCACCACTGGAATCATTACCGCAAGGAAGGGAAAGACTTCGAGCGTCAGGCACCCGGCTGCGAGAGCCGCGAAGGCGAGAAGGTATCGCCGCTGAGTATACCAATACCACAGCAACAGGTACTCGAGCGGGATGAACGCCTCCCAATGGAAATCGTAGAGTAGGCCGGAGAGAAGGGAGAAGCTCAGAAGGTAAATTGCCACAATCCCGAACGCGGCCACGCGCGAGCGGAGCACGGATCGGGAGACGAAAAAGAGGGGGAAGATCGCTAGCCCCGCGACAAGTCCCTGCGTCAGAAAGAGTGTAAGGGGGCTCGGTGCGGCTTGGTAGAGCGGAACAAAAGCGAGGGCGATGTACGCGGAGTGGACCTGCAGGAAGCTCTGCGTACCGTAGGTGATGTAGTCTCCGGCCTCGTAGAGGACCGCTCCGTGGCCGGTTGACCAGAGCATCTGCTGGCCGATACCCAGGTCCCAGTTGGAAGTGAAGAAGTTCTCGTAGCGTAACCACGAGAGCCAGCCCACGCAGATTGCGTAGCCAACGACCACGATTGCCAAGACCGCAGCATCGGGTACCTTGCCAGGTAATCGAAGGCGCCCCCCGGCGGGGCGGTACACCTCCTGAGGGACGCCGACGCCAGTCATCCGTCAGGCCTCAAGGATGGCCCAAGCTACCGCCGCGCGCTGACGGTCCGGGGCGTACTCTGGGGCCCGCAGCAGGGACTTGCGTGCCCAGCTCGCGTAGGTAATCGGATCGCGCAGGGCCCTCAACGTCTCGACCCACGCCCCTTCGTCGTCCCCGGGGAGTAGAATCGCGGTCCCCGCGACGGTTTCCCTTATCGCGGGGATCGAGGTGGCAAGCACGGGCAGGCAGAACCCCAGAGACTCGACAGCTGTACGCCCGAACCCCTCGTAGAGGCTCGGGTGAAGGAGTACGTCGCTCAGCTCGTAGACCATGCCCAGCGACGGCAAGCCGGAAAGGACCCGCACGTTGCCGAGTTTCAACGAGTCGATGTAGCGGCGGGTCCTCGGCGCGAGGCGGGAAACAATGGTGAACTCGAACTCCTTCCCAAGGCCCTCGGTGGCCAGTCGCTGGGCGATGCGGACCACGAGGCGGAGATTCTTGTACGGACGATCCGTGGAAACCGTCAACACCCGCAGCGGAGAGCCTTCTTGGAGGCGGGCCACGGACCCCTCCAAGTGCTCCGGGTGAAGACCGAGAAGGGACACATCCGGGATCACTCGAATCATCGTCTCTGGGAACCCAAGGTTGAGGAGCTCGGAAAGCACTGCCCTGCTCGGAGTCACGAGTCGGTAGACGTCACGCAGTTTGGGGATCACCCGCGAAAACATCCACGTCGTGGTCCGCTGGTCGGCGAAGGGCCCCAAGGGTCGAAGGTCGTTGACCTTCACGATGGCTCGGGGATGTGACCGCCCGATCTCGACAAGGGTGGGGTCTGCCATGAACAACACATCCTCCGGGGGCTCACCCAGTCGGTGGCGGAAACCCCACAGCCGGTTGACCCCCATGTCAATTGATCGAAAGGGAATTCCAATCCCGGGGATGTTTCGGCTGCGAAAGGGGAGGCCCGGTAGGCCGGTCGAACCTTGGTCGAGGCACTGGTACCAGCTGACCTCCGCCCCGAGCGAGGCAAGCGCGTCCGCGTATGTCCGCATGGAATAGGTGAGGCCGTCGGTCGGCCCCGACGCGCTGACCATCCCGACGGTGACCATGCCGGTCACTCGAGGAGACGACCGATGAGCCGGCGCGCATGGGGATCGAACTCGAACTCCGCGGCCCTCCGCCGACAGATGTCCGGGGCTATCCCTGTCGACCGTCCAGCCCACAATTCGATGGCCTTGTCCTCCATCTCACGGGAGGAGCGGCAAAGCCAGCCGGTAACGCCGTCAACGACAGTGAACGCGGGGCCCTGCCGGCCATACGTCAGCACCGGGGTCCCGCAGGCCATCGACTCTATCGGAACGAAGCCCAAGGCCTCGTAACTGAACGGGACCATGGTGAAAAGAGCGTTCGTGTACAACCGACGGAGGTCAGCGTCCGACACCTGACCAAGCCGCTCGATCGCCCCCAGCCCGTCGTTCAGCTTCCCCCCTGCCACGGGCTTTCCCCCGAAGGCCACGATCCTCACGCCCGCCTCGTGGAGACGATGCCAGTCCAGCCGGGAGGTTTCCTTACCGGAGTACAGAAGAACGTAGTCGCGGGTTCGATCACCGGAACTGGGCTGGAAGGTGGCGAGGTCGGGAAAGCCGTAGACAAGGCCATCGGTAGGGATTCCCCTGGCCAAGAACACCTCTTGGACGTAGGGCGAGATCGCCATTGCGCTGTTGGCCATAGCACGGATACGGCGCAGCAGCCTCGTGTCCATCGCTTTGATCAACGGGGCCGTCCACTGGCCCATTACCCGAGCAAGAGTATTGGTCTCTCGCATCCCCCGCAGGGTAAGATCGAGGGGGATCCCTTGGCACCACCAGAGATCGGCCGCGACAGCTACCGTGGAGGAGAGGTTCAACACACGGTCTTGTCCGGCCCGTGCTCTCTCAGCCGCGATCGAATTCGAGCGGAACAACGACTCATGGATCCAGCTCTCTAACCAGACCATCGACTCACTGACCCCCGTGCGCCGGCTGACTCGCTCAACCACAGATCCCCTCGCGGCCCAGCTTGCCGGTTCGCAGACAGTGCACGAGGAGGCCTCGAACAGGGACCGCCGTTCTGCCCCGATGTAGGGGGCAAACAACGAGACTTCGAAGTGACTCGTTAGGTGTGTTAGCAGCGCGGAAACGATGCGGGACTGGACCGAGACTCCGTCCGGGAGCGGGTCAGTGACGAGCAGGATTCGCGTCACGTACGTTGCAGGCTGAGGCGTTTACCCAGCGGTAGCACGGACAAGAAGGCGTCGTGAACGCCCTCCGCCGACCAGGAGGGACCCTCTGAACACCCTCCGAGGTGACAACCAGCCTCGAGATAGCCACCCTGCTTTCACGAACGAACCCGTCTGCCCCTTCGATTGATTGAAAGTATCGGTCGGCAGCCGCACCGGCAACTAGCTCTCACGTTGGGTCCGACCTGCCGCCTTTCCCGCGGGAGCCCTCGGAGTTGTGATGATATTAAAGTTCTTCCGGCTCTGTCGCGGGAAGGTTCTGGTAGGCGGCTGCCCCCCCGATGCCGGGGACGCGGAGGGTGCAGGACTCTGCCTCTATCGCCACCATCTGGGGTAGCCCTGCGCCTTGGTGAACCGCCGCGCCCCGGATCCTTCTGCGCCTTAGGCTCTTTCCGGTGGCCCGTGCCCTCGCGATGCGAGGGCAACCTCAGCCTCCCCTTCCTCGAGGCTGCACTGGACCCGAGCCCGGAGGGCGATGTTCCTCGGTCGCAGGCGGCGCTGCGACCGCTCCTCACGCGGCTCCGTCAGCTAGACAGCAGCTGGATGCCTCGCGCGAGATGAGGGGGCGGTCGCAAGCCAAGGGGAAGGACGATCATGGGCCACCTCAGCCGGGACCCCTTCCAGCTGGCGGTGCTGTTCCGCCGGGGCGGTCTGTCGCTTCCTCGACCGCTACCGCCGACTCGACCCGCCAAGGGATTATAGGTTCCTCGGGAGCACCCCGGTCTCGTGACGGGGGTGAATGCGGTGTCCGGGAACGGCCGACTCCCCCGGACTCCTCGGTTGGCAAGGGTCTTGGCGATGCTCGCGGCCCATTCCCTTCGGGAGCTCCGCGCCCTAGGCTATCCGGCTGGCCAGGGACGTGGCAGCCTCTCATTAGCGAGGGCAACCTTGCGCTTCATCTACTCCAATCTAGCCGGGGGATTCATGATCCTATCCTGGTATGTTGCGGGAATGCCCTCCAGAACCACCCCGCTCTTCCTCTCGAGGTTCGAGCTGCTTGGCTTCGCGGCCGCTTGCGCTCCGCAGGGAGGGCTTTGGCTGGAGTTTGGGGTTTACCAAGGAGCGAGCATCAACTTCCTGGCTACGCGAGCCCCCGGCGAAGTCGTGGGCTTCGACTCCTTTGAAGGGCTCCCAGCGGACTGGACCCGGTCCTTTCCCAAGGGCAGCTTCGCGCTCAAGGGGAGTCCTCCGACGGTCGCGGGGAATGTTCGACTGGTAAAGGGAATGTTCGGAGAGACGGTGCGGCCCTTCCTGGAGGCGCGTCCCGGAACAATGGTCTCCTTGGCCCATGTTGACTCTGACCTCTACAGCAGTGCCAAGGAAGTTCTTTCTCTGATCGCCTCTCGGATGGGGCCGGGGACGGTGGTAGTGTTCGACGAGTTCGCCACAGGGTATCCCGATGATGAAGCGCGGGCTTTCCGAGAATTTCTTCGAGACCAACCTCGCCGGTTCCGTTACCTTGGGGGCTCCCTCAACGGCTCGGTTGCGGTACAGTTCCTCACGTAGCGATACGGATGAACTCCTCTGCCCGGCTCTCGCGCCCCGCCTCCGGTCCGCGGCCCGACGAGGGTCACCCCCCACCAGGAGCGGGCGAAACGCAGGCTGGACGGCGCCCAGGAGAACCGTCCGTTCCATGTCGGGAGACGCGCGCTGCCAACTCCTGGGAGCCAATGCCGACGCTACGAGTGAGGGAGTTTCCGTTTACCCTCGCGGTTTCGGCGGTGCGCCCCGCCTTCAGGCCGACGCCGCGTGGTCCTTCAGGGGAGGAAGGCGATCATACCGGTGGTCAAGGAGGCATGCAGAGGAAGCAGCCGGCTCCTGGACAATCTCGATTCCTTCTAGGTGTTCACGCAGCGTCGCAAGGACGGGGCGTCGAGGCGGGTTGCTAGCGGGTGGGGGATTCGAGCCGCCCAGGGCCCCCAGCATCCAGCGCTCCGACCCGGTGACGAAGAGGAACGGGAAGACACGACAGTCACTCCCGAGCACGGCGAAAAGAGTTTCCGGGAGAGCCGATGGTCTCGGCGTACCCGTGATCAGTACGATTTGGTCGGCTGCGCGACCTTGGTAGGGCGGCACACGCCCTGGTTCTAGAATCGTTCGATGAGTGACCCAGCCGCGTTCTATCAAACGACGCTGCGAAAAAGGCAGTCCGAGCGGCCCGACGAGATGGCCGCCGCGACCTCGCTCGCCGGCGACGAAAGGTCGACGCAGCAACTCGCCGACAGCCCACCGCTGATGGGCCGACAAACGGGGAAGGGTTCCCCCGTCCTCCTCTCGGCCGGTCGTCGCCATACCCCCGCCTAGGCCGTGGGGATAGGCCTGGGTACCTCCTATTCCCGCGAGATGGCACCAGAGCCCCTCGAAATCGAAGTAGACCGGGATCGTCGGACCTTCGGCACGCACCGTGACCAGGGTGGGCGTCGGGGCTAGCTGGGCCTTCTCGATCTGGTCCACCAACCGGCGTGGCTCGGTGGCTTTCGCGTGGAAGAAGACGGAGAGGGAGACCTGGGCCCCGGTCCAGAGGACCACGGCACCCTCGTCCTCGGCGATCGTCTTGGAAAGATCCTCGGCACGATCCGCATACGGGCGGGCAAGAAGGAAGGAGACGACCGGGCGTCCCAGCGGGACGGGGTGAGGGACGTAGCGGTCGCGTATCCAGCCCTCCTGATAGGCTCGCCTTCGGACAGCGTGGTAGGTCGACCGGGGGACGTCGACCGTCCTCAATCGGTCGCGTTCGTGGTCCGGACGAGCCGCAAGCAGGACCGCGATGACCCGCGCTTCCGCGGGAGTGAGAGCCCTCGCCGTGCTACCTACCCCCGCTGCTAGACCTTAGCACGGTGTCCAACGGCACGGCCCGGGGCTGAAACCGTGGCTTAAGTGTGCCGACGGTGCTTCTTGCGATAGGATGGGAGCTCAAGGTCCGCGTTCCGCGATCCTGCGCCGTGCCTTCTCGGCCCCTGTGCTTGCAGTCGCGTCCGCGCTCTTGATGGTATCCGTCGCGGGGAACTCGCTGGCGCTCTCGTCGCCGAGCTCGGGAGCCGCGGCCGGAGGGGGCACGACCTGGGCCTACGGGGGGCTCAAGGAGCTCCACGCCTCCGGGCTCTCGGGAACGACCGGGTCGACCGAGGTCGCCTACTCCGCGAACGGCACCTTCGGGTTCGCCGTTGTGCTCACCGAGACCCAGGAGTCCGGCGGCGTCTACGTCGTGAACGTCTCGCGCGTGATGGGCTCGATCCTGACGGTCCACTTCTGTCGGCCGACGTGCGCCTCGCCCGTCGCGACCGCCTCGATCCTTCATCGATCGTGGGAGTCGCTGAACGCGTCGGTGATTCTCGTCACGGACGGCACGGTCACCACCCCCACCGGCAACGTTTCGGCGCTGGCGCTCAGAAGCTCCACGCTCGAGCTCTCGGCCGGGCTGAGGGATTCCGCCGTCTACACCGTGAGCGGAACCCTCGAGCGGTCCCACAATCTCTCGGCGTCGCTCGTCGCGCACGACGCGCTCAGCCTTTTCCCGCCGCTCGGCCTGTTCCCGCTCAACATCACCGCGGGCGAGACGTGGTCGTCCTCCAGCAACTACCAGCAGGCCGGGGCGTACAACTGGTCGCTGTCCAATCAGGTCTCCGGGGCCATGATCTCGCCGGTCGCCAAGGGCTACGCACGCAACGGTAGCGGGACGTTCAATACGTCCGGCCAGGTGAGCCTCCGAGGCGGCGACTCGGGCCAGCCCGTCGACCTTGGCGGGAGCCCCTACCAGGCGCTCAACCTCACCGTGCAGCAGGGAGCCTTCCTCCTTCGGGAGGGGTTCCTCCTCCTGCCGAGGGCCGCGGACCTGTTCGGGGCGACTCGGCAGGCTTGGCTCTCCAACGAGACCGGCTTTGCCAACGCGACGCAGGTCAATTTCGAGGTCGCGAGCCAGCTCGTGGGAGCGAACCACCTCGCGCTCGCCGGCTCCGGCGAGTGGTGGCTCTCGCGGGCGAACAACCCGCTTCCCCCCGGGCCCGCGTCGGTGCTTAGTCCGGCCGTCAGTGTCTCCTCACCGAGCCCGCGGCCGAACGCGACCTACGTCCAGGGCGCGCCGGAGTCGCCGTCGCAGGCGGCCACCCAGCAGAACTGCCTGCTGACGGACACGAACTGCCCGGCGGGCTCCCTGCCTTTCCGCGGGGCGTTCGGCACGATCGTCCTCGTCGGGGCGGTCGTCCTCGTGGCGGTTTTCGCGGCCGCCCTCGTCGTCGGCCAGCGCCGGCGCCTTCCGCCCCCGGTCTACCCCAACGCCTCACTCTACCCACCCGGGCAGAACCTTGCTACTACGCGCGGGGCAGCCTCGGAAAAGCCCGCCTCGTCGCCCCCGGCCGCCGAGGAGGAAGACCCCCTCGGCCACCTCTGGTAGTCGCGCGACTCAGGCGTAGCTACTGCAGCGGTAGCAGTAGAAGCGCCGGTACTCGGGGATCCACGTCGTGGGGGTCCCGCACTTCGGACAGGCCGGGGGAGCACCCGCCGGCCCGCTGACGGGGGGAGGCGGGAGCGGAGCGGCGCTCGGCTGCGAGAGCCCCTCGATCCGAATCCAGGCAATCGCCAGGACGATCCCGACCACGACGAAGAACACGAGGCCAAGGACGACCCAGACGATCATCTGGTCGCGCACCACCCCGTACTGTCGGTCGGAGGCGAGCTTCTCGAGCTTGGGTATCTCCTGCCAGGCGAGGTAGTTCACCACCGCCGAGGCGAGGCAGTAGACGGCGGTGAAGACGCCGCCCGCCGTCTGGTGGAAGACGAGGTTGAGGATCGAGAGGATGAGAAACACGAGGAAGAGCACCCCCGCGAGCGCGGCCATGAGCAGCGCGAGGCTCCGCGCGAGCGAGAGCATCGACGCGATGGCTCCGTCCGGGCTCGGGGTGGAGGGAGCTGCCGGGGGCGGGGGAGGCACGGGCGTGGCGGGAGGAGCTGCGCTCATCTCCCGTTACGAGGAGGTGGGGGGTCTTTATCCCTGCGCTTTGACGCGAAGCGGGGGCGCCGAGGGGAGCGGGTAGCGGAGGATCGCCGCGACGCCCTCGAAGGCCCTCAGGAGCATCTCGCCCTCGTCGCTCTCGGTCGAGACCAGCCGCGCCTCCCCCCCGGAGTCGATGGCGCGGCGGAAGAGGTTCTCGACGTAGTCTTCGCTGCGGAGCAGGCTCACCGCCAGGGCCCCGCACTTCGGGCACGGGGCCTCGAGCACCTCGTCCTCCTTCCCGTCGGCCACCGAGCGGGAGAACTCCTCCCCGCAGGAGCCGCAGCGGAAGCTCGAGCGCTGGCGCCGAAGACCGTCGGAGACCAGGAGCGTCGCGACCGCGCCGAGGTCGAGGGCCCGGCCCACGTCCCGTTCGCCGTAGGCGGCGAGGCCGACCTCTGCCCGACGGATCTCGGCCAGGAGCCTCTGGACGAGACGCTTTTCCTCGGTGAGCTCGAGGCCGTGAAGGGTCTGCGTCGCCTTCTCGACCAGCTCGCGGAGGCCGTACTCGTCCGTGTAGCCTGTGTCGAAGAGGGGAGTGATGACCTTCTGCTGGAGGAGCGGGGTGAGGAACCCCTCCTTGACGAAGAACTCCTTGGTCGCCCCCGGCCCGCCGACCAGGATCCCCTTGAGCTCCCCGGCTCTCGGCAGGAAGACCTCCGCGGACATCTCGGCGACCTTCACGAAGAACTCGTGCGCCGCGTGCTCGATCATCCGCTCGAACCGGTGCGCGGACTGGCCGCCGCGTCCGTGCTTGCTGGGGACGAGCGACTGGCGGTTGCGCAGCGTCTCGACCCGCTTTCCCCGCAAGAAGCCGATCGTCACTTCGGCGCGGTCGACGACGAGGAGCCCCCAGAGGTCGGGCTCGTGGACCATCGAGAGGAGAGGGTCGAGGTAGAAGGTCGAGTCGCAGCGGTAGAGGAACGTGTTGAGCGGCTCGGGCGGCTCGACGATGAACGTGACCGCCTCGGACTTGTCCGCTCCCACGGCCTTCGAGCCGACGAAGAAGGCGACGCCGTTGTCCGGAGGCTCCTTGAAGCCCCGCACGCGGTTCATGAGCGACTCGATCGCCCACATCACGTTCTTGCGGGTCGTGCGGCTCTTGATGTTGGAGCTCTGGGCGTATTCGTTCCTCAGGTAGCCGATCACGTCGAAGATCTTCTTGCCCGCCGGCACGTAGAGGCTGATGAGCTCGGTCGCCCGGCCCTTCGCCTGCGCGATCTCATCGAGCTTGCGCTGGAACGTGTAACGCGCGAGCTGCGTTCCGGGGACCTCCGGGCTCATGCCGCGGGCCTCCCGGCCGGAAGCGAAGCGTGCCCTCGCAACCCTACGGCGGGACCGGCGCTACGGCCGGACCCGCTCCCCGGGCGGCAGAGTCAGAGGAGCTTCTGGACGTGCTCGTCGATGACTTCCTCAGGATAGGCACCGACGATGCGGTCGACCAGCTTTCCCTGCTTGTAGAGCAGCAGCGTCGGGATGCTCATGATACCGAGGGCTCCCGCCTTCTCGCCGTTGTCGTCGGAGTTCATCTTTCCGAAGGCAACCTTGGCCTTGTACTTCTCGCTCAGGCGGTCGACGATCGGGGAGACGACCCGGCAGGGCCCGCACCAGGGTGCCCAGACATCCACCACGGCTGCGGAGCTGCCCGCTGTGAACTTGTCGAACTCGGCACCCCCAATCTCCTTGACCACCATGCGAGACCACCACTCCTTCGTAGGCCGGAGAGTATTAAAGGGACCTCTGGCGAGGACGCCACCTGTCGACGCGAGGGCCAGCCGGGGCACGCGCGACGGGCGCCGGCGTCGGCGAACCGCAGTCGATTTGGCCGCAGCGGAACCCTGATACGAGGCGACCGCATCTGTAGTCCCGTGAGTTCTTCGTCCCCCTCGTCACGGTCCCCTGCCCCTCGGTCCACTTCGTCTCTCCTCCCCGAACGGAGCGTCTCCTCCGAGACCGGACCGCGCACCCGTCGCCTAGGGCGCCCGGCGCTCCTCACCCCCGCGGCCCGCAAGGCGATCAAGCAACGGATGCTCTACTTGCGCAGCGCTTCGCTGCAGAAGATCAGCCAGCTCGCCCGCGTCAACGACGGGGAGCTCGGACGCTTCCGCCGCGAGCTCCGCGGGAGCGAGCTTCCCGACACCCTCCTCGCGCGCGGCGCGGGGCTCGCCTTCACCCGGGAGCTGCCGCAGGGGGCGCTCCTCTACCTCCTCGTGCGCGCGATGCGGCCGGCACGCGTGGTGGAGACCGGGGTGCGCCCGGGCTACTCGACCGCGTGGATCCTCGCGGGTCTGGAGGAGAACCGTGCCGGCGAGCTCATCTCGCTGGGGCCGGGAACCGTCGCCGGACGCTCCACCGGCGTGGAGAACGTTTCGGTAGGGCAGTTCGTCCCGCCGACCCTGCGCTCGCGCTGGACGCTCGCGCTCGGCAACACCGAGGGCCGTCTCCGCGAGATCCTGGCGACGACCCCGCACGTCGACCTCTTCCTCTACGACAACGGGCCGGACGCCGCGAGGGCGAGATTCGAGCTGCGGGCGGCCTGGGACGCCCTGAGCGAACGAGGCGTCCTCCTCGCGACGCACATCGACGCGAACGGAGCTTGGAGCGACTTCTGCCGCCTGCAGGGGCTCCCCGTCCAGGTCCTGGACGCCGGACCTCCTCCGATGGGAGCGCTCGCGGTCCGGGTCGCCCCCCGCTGAGTCGGGGGGCGCGAGCCCGCAGCGCCTAGCGCTCGAGCTCCTCGACCAGGTGGATCGACGCCGGCAGGATGAGCTTCTCGAGGGCGGTGCGGACCGCCCGCTCGCTCCCGGGAAGGGCGAAGACCGGTTTCTGATGGAGAACGAAGAGCGCCGCGCGGCTGATCATGGCGAGAGGCCCCACCTCCGCGAAGCTGAGCGAGCGGTAGATCTCGCCGAAGCCCTCGAGCTTGCGACCGCCCATCGTCTCGAGGGCGTTCACGGTGAGGTCGCGGGAGCTCACTCCGGTTCCCCCGACCGTGAGGACCGCCTCGACGACCGGGTCGGCGAGCCACGGCTCGAGCTTCTCGCGCACGTCGGCGACCGAGTTGGCGACCAGAGCGTAGTGGCGGACCTTGTGCGACCCGCCCTCCAGCAGCCGGCGGGCAAGCTGGCCGGACGGGTCGTCCTCCTCCGTGTGCGTGTCGGAGACCGACAGGACGCCGAATCCCAGGCTGCGGCTGCCTCCCAGGTGGTGGCGGTCGGACGGGTGCTTGCTCGACGGGGTTCCCTCGCTCATGACAGACGGTCCTCCACGACCTTCTCCTTGCGCTCGACCCGTACCGGGCCGAGCCGTGTCGCCGGGTAGAGCCCGCGCGCATCCTTCTCGAGGTACTTGACCATGTCCCATACGGTGAGCAACGCGACGGTAGCCCCGACCAGAGCCTCCATCTCGACCCCGGTGCGGTCGAGGGCATTCGCTTCCGCGCGTGCCCGGACGCCCCGCGGGGAGAGCGTGAGGTCCACCCGCGAGGAGGTGAGGTTCACCCGGTGGCAATGGGGGATGAGCTCCGGGGTCCGCTTCATCGCGAGGAGGCCGGCGATCTCTCCGGCCGCCAGGGGATCGCCCTTGGCGACCGTGCGGGCGCGTACCGCCCGAACGGTCTTGGAAGCGAGCGTCAAGGTCCCGACCGCGACCGCCCGACGCCGGGCGATCGGCTTCTCTCCGACCTCCACCTGCCGGGCCATGGGGCGCTAGGTCCTGGGAGGCGCTCCGGCGGCCAAGTGGGCGAGCACCGCCTCGAGCTGGATGCGGTCGGAGGCTCCCTGCGCCAGGCGGAAGTCGACCTCGCCCAGGTACTCGAGCAGGCGGACCTTCTCGCGCGCCGGGAGCAGCGACTCCGCGATCTCGGGGAGGTAGCTGTGGATGGCCCGGAGGATCTCCTCTCCCGCCGCACCCCGGTCGACGAAGAGCGCAAGGAGCCTGTCGCGGGCGTCCTGGAAGCGGCCGGCGAGCGCCGCGCCGAGCATCCCCTCGACCTCCTGGCGGAGCGGGGCGGTCGCGTACTCCTTGAGGGTCGCCTCGGTGACGTGGTCGACGTGCGTCGCCGCGAGCTGGAGCAGGTTGGTCGCCCGACGCATGTCGCCGGCGCTCGTCGCGACCACCGCCTCGAGCGCCGCCGGGTCGAGCTTCTTCCCCTCGGCCTTGGCAACCCGCTGGATCTGGTCGCGGACCGCCTCGGGACGGTAGGCCCTGAAGCGGAAGACGGCGCAGCGCGACTGGATGGGATCGATGATGCGGGAGGAGTAGTTGCACGAGAGGACGAAGCGGCACGAGGTCGAGTAGCGCTCCATCATCCGCCGCAACGACGCCTGGGCCTCGGCGGTCAGGTTGTCGGCCTCGTCCAGGAAGAGGATCTTGAAGCCGACGTTGCCGAGGGGGGCGGTGCGAGCGTACTGCTTGATCGTCGTGCGGACGGTCTCGATCCCGCGCTCGTCCGAGGCGTTGAGCTCGAGGAAGTTCTGCCGCCACTCCGGGCCGAAGAGGTCGCGGGCGAGGGCGATCGCCGCCGTCGTCTTCCCGGTCCCCGGCGGACCCGCGAAGAGGAGATGGGGCATCGAGTGCTTCTCGGCGTAGGCGCGCAGCAGGGGGACGATCGACTCCTGGCCGGTCATCTGCGCGAGGGTCGTCGGCCGGTACTTCTCGACCCAGACCGCCTCGACTGCCCTGTCGGCCATCCGTCCTCCTGACGCCGTCCTCGGTCCCTTACGGCGGCTATTACGGTTGCCCCGGACCTTCTCCCGAGCCGGTCGGCACACCGGCCACCTTCGTGTCGAGCAGCTTCTGCTCGCGACGACGGTGCTCCCGAAGGGCCTCGACGAGGATCTTCCCGTACTGGCCGAGCGCCTGGCGGTTGCCTCCGTGGTCGTCACGCTCCAGGATCGAGGAGAGCCACCGCAGCTGTCCGACCGAGGAAAGGAACCTCTCGTGGTCGGCGGCGAGGGCAGCGCCGGCGCGTCCGTCCGAGCCGCCGCGCAACGGCCGCGGGGCGGCGCGCGCGTGGGAGCTCAGTGCGTCGGCGAACTCCCGCACCACGCGAAGGAGCTCCGGCCGGGGCACCTCCGCGAGGAGCACCATCCCGTGGGAGAACCGGTCGAACTCCTGGACCCGACGGTCGAACTCGGATCCGAAAGAGTCGGCCGGGGGCGCGGGGACGGGTCGGGCCAACGTCTTTCGTCAGCCGCCGTGGACGATGAACTGACCGGTCCGCCGCGATCCCCCGGGGCTCGACCGACAGGCGGTAGGAAAGACGCTTCGGCAGCCTCTCCCGAGGTCGCCGAGCGTCCCGAGGGCCCAAGGGTCGGGCTATAAGCGGGAGGCTCCTCGGCTGGAGGGCACCGATGCGCGAGCTCCTCGGCTTGGTGAGCTATCGCGGCACGATCCGCGAGCGCAACGTCGAGCCGTTCCTCCGGATGCTTCGTCGCCTGAGGACGTTCCGGCGGCTCAAGGGGGTCCTCTTGGAGATCTCGAGCGGAGGCGGCGAGGTCGTGGCCTCGGAGGACCTTCGCCTCGCGGTCCAACGCCTCAACGAACGGGTCCCGGTCTTCGCCTCGATCGGGGCGGTCGGGGCCTCGGGTGCCTACCTCGCGAGTCTCGGGGCGCGCAAGATCTTCGCCTATCCCGATTCTCAGGTGGGATCGATCGGCGTCATCTATCCGCATCTCGCCGTCCGCGAACTCGTCCGCCGTCTCGGCGTCTCCCTCGAGCTCATCCACGCCGGGGTCCACAAGGACGCCTACCAGGGCTATCGACCGCTCACCGAGGTCGAGCGGGCCAAGATGCAGGCGCTCGTGGAGGAGGACTACGAGCGCTTCGTGGCGGTCGTCGCCGAGGCCCGCCACCGCCCCGTCGAGGAGATCCGGGCGCTGGCGACCGGGGAGGTCTGGTCGGGAAGCCGGGCTCTCTCCCTCGGCCTGGTCGACGCGCTGGGCGACCGCGAGGTGGCTCTCGAGGCGCTCGCGAGGCTCACGGGCGTGTCGGTCCGCCGTGCGGTCCGCATGGAGCCTCCGCGACCGTTCCTCGAGCGGCTCGTCTCCTCGGGAGCCGGGGCCTTTGCCTCCGGGGTCTCGGGCAGGCTTCACGACATGGTCGAGGAGACGCTCCTCGACCTCGGGCCGTCGCTCCGCCGCTGAGCCAAGGGTTATCTAGGGCCTTCGGGGTCGGAGAGGCATGCCCGATCGCAAGCGTTCCGGCTTCTCGAGCGCGGCCGGTCTCATCCAGTACTACGACATGGAGGAGACCAAGGCACTCAAGATCAACCCGTACCTTGTCATGGGCTTCGGCCTCGGCGCCGCGGTCCTGGTCGAGATTCTCAACTGGCGGATGATCTAGCCGCGCCAAAAACCTACGCGGTCAGGGCCTCCGCAAGCTGCGGGGCATGGCCGGGAAGGTACCGTCCTTCCTGCGAGTGGCCGAGGAGCAGGACCTTCGACTCCGGCGACTCGTCGAGCACCTTGTAGCCCGTCGCGCGGGCGAGCCGTCGGCCGAAGCTCGCGATCTCCTCGTGCTCGGGGACGTGGTCGCGTCCGAGGCGCTGGCGCGAGCGGCCCATGTAGACGTAGCCCTTCGGCTCGATGAAGTCGGGACGTGCGAGGGAGTCGAGCTCGGCGTAGCGGTCGACCCAGCCCAGGTTCCAGCCGCGGACGAGCGTGTGGCGGACGACTCGGCGGGTCCTGAGATCGCGAACGATGCCGAGCGACTCGACCAGCCGCTCCCAGGCGTCCTCGTGCGCGGGCAGCGTCAGGCGCCGGAACACTTCGGGGTTGGGAGCGGTCACCGAGACGTAGAGCTGCGTCGGGAGAGGGTCAAGGGCCCGCAGAGCCTCCGGGTTGGTCCCGTTGGTCACGAGGAAGGTCGTGATGCCGCGCTCGTGGCAGAGCTCGAGGAAGCGGTTCATCTTCGGATAGAGGGTCGGCTCGCCCGTGAGCGAGATCGCGATGTGGCGGGGGCTCTGGGAAGCCTCCCAGCGGTCGAGCTCGACCGCGGGGTCGCCCTTGAACCCGGAGAGGATGCGGCGCTGGGCCTCGATCGACCGGTCGAGGAGCGCCTCGGGGTCGTCGAACTCGGGCATCGTCTCGTCGTTCTCCCATCCCTGGCTCCGCCAGCAGAACCGGCAGTGAAGGTTGCACGAGTCGATCGCCGGCGACATCTGCAGGCACCGATGGCTCTCGATGCCGTAGAAGCGGCCCTTGTAGCAGTCCCGTCCGTGCGCGAGCGACTCCCTCGTCCAGTAGCAGAGCTTGACGGCGGAGTGACGCCCGACCAGCTGGTAACCCTGCTCGGCGAGACCCGAGGCAAGGTCCTGGTCGCCCATCGGAGGCGGGTCCGACCTGGGCCCGACCCATAACCCTTTCTCGGAAGGACCGCCGTCCTCCAGCGCCCGGGGGTGCGGACGTTGGATCGGAACATCCGGCTGCTCGGCTACGTCGCCATCGTCCGTGCGACGGGAGTGAGCCTCATCCTTCCGTTCGTCGCGCTCTACCTGAGGAACGTCGTTCACCTCGGCTTCGGCGAGATCGGCCTGCTCATCGCGGTCCTCGGCATCGCCCCGCTGCTCCTCGTGCCGTTCGGCGGGCTCTTCGCCGACCGGCTCGGGCGACGGCGGCTGTTCCTCCTCTCCCTCTTCGTCGAGGCCCTCAGCGTCGCCGGCACCGGTGCGGCGATGCTCTTTCGCTCGGTCCCCGGGGTCATCGGAGGCGCCCTCCTCGTCTCCCTCTCCGGCTCGCTCGGGGGTCCGGCGCTCTCGGCCTATGTCGCCG
This sequence comes from Thermoplasmata archaeon, assembly GCA_021817605.1. GTDB lineage: Archaea > Thermoplasmatota > Thermoplasmata > Lutacidiplasmatales > UBA184 > Lutacidiplasma. The sequence goes on from JAKAUN010000004.1 coordinate 34,303, forward strand.
ACCTCGCGAGCGGCTCGAGCCGCACGGAGGGATTCACCTTCCTAAGGATCGGCTGGAACGTCGGCTTCACGATCGGGGTGTTCAGCGGCGGAGTTCTCATCGGAGCCCTCGGCTTTTCCCGGGTCGGGCTCGCCGCGGGCGCGGTCCTGTTCGTCAGTACCGCGATCCTCGCCGCCCTCCTCGAGGTCTCCCCCTACGACCGGGCGAGGGAGCGCGGGAGCTCCGAGACGGCCTCCGGGCCGGTCCGCAGGCCGTCCTTCGGCTGGTCGCTCCGCCTCCTCGCCGGCGACCGCGCCTTCCTCGGGCTCTGCGCGCTCGTCGGCGTCGCGGAGCTCTCCGTCGGCCAGTGGTCGTCGACCTTCCCGCTGTACGTCAACTCGGTGCTCCACATCCCCTACGCGATCCTCGGCGCGGGCCTCGCGCTCAACGGCCTCCTGGTCGTCATCGCGCAGAGCCCGACCACCCGGGCGGCGATCGGCCGGCGCCACACGACGTTGGTGGAGATCGGCGTCCTCCTCTACGTCGTCGGCTTTCTGCTCTTCGGCCTTGTTGCCCCGCTCCCGCAGGTCGTCGTGGCGGGCTTCTTCGTCGCGGTCTTCGTCCTCACCATGGGGGAGAACGTCCTCTCGATCCCGACCTCCACGCTCCCGTCCAACCTCGCCCCTCCCACCGAGATCGGCGCCTACAACGGCACCTTCTTCGCCCTCATGGGGGTCGGGCAGATCCTCGCCCCGGCGCTCGGCGGGGCGGTGCTCTCCCTAGGGCTCGCTCCGTCGATCACCTGGGCGCTCCTCATGGTCCCCGCCGTTCCGGCGGTCGTCGCGAGCCGGCTCTGGCTCGCGCGCAAGGTCCCCGAACGACCGAACACCGCGTAGGCGGCGGCCGGCTCAGGTGAACTCCTCGCGCTCGAAGAGGAGGAGGCCGAGAAGGCTCGTCACGACGAAGTAGCCGAGCATGATGGCGATCCCTTCCCCGAGGGTCGGGCTGTAGCTGACCAGCGCGCCGAAGCGCACGAGGTGCTGCGGAGTGCCGGTGAGGGGGTAGCCGATCACGGGGGCGGCGTAGGAGATGACGAACCACGGCTCGGTCTGGAAGAGGCTCGTGACGACGCTGGTGAGGATGTTCCAGCCGATGAGGAACATGAACAGGACCACGAGGACGCCGAAGAGGCTCTGCTTGAACAGCGAGCTGAAGAGGAAGGCCGTGCCGAGGACGGCGAGCAGGTAGAGCAGCGCGAGGCCGAGCGAGGCGACGAGCTGCCCGGGGTCGGAGACCGCGCCCCCTCCGAGGAAGTAGGAGGCGTCGGCGACGAGGATCGCGAGGTAGAACAGGACCGCGACCACGCACGCCGCGAAGGAGGCGAGGAACTTGCCGGCGTAGACCGCAGCGCGCCGGACCGGAAGACCGAGCAGGAAGTAGCCGGTGCGGTTCTGGAACTCGCCGGCGATCGCGTCGCCGCCGTAGATGATGACGGCGACGACCATCACGAAGACGACACCGCCCGTCCAGAAGGACCCGTAGAACGCACTGGCGCTGTGGAGGACCGCGGGGCGGAAGTGGACCAGCAGGATCGTGATGATCACCCCGATCGCGCCGACGATGCCCATCATCAGCGAGAAGCGGAACGCGCGCAGGTAGTCGCGCAGCTGGAAACGCGCGAGGATGATCGCCTGCTTCCACGACGGGGGGGTCGTCCGGGTCGTCGGGGGCGCCGCCCCGGCGACGGGACGCGCGTCGGCCACGGCGGAGCCGCTCATTGCTCCCCCTGGGTGATCTCGCGGAGGTAGACCTCTTCGAGGGCGCTGCGCGACTCGCGGAAGCTCCACAGCCCGGTCCGTCGCGCGACGAGCGTCTCGAGGATGCGGGACTGCGCCTCCGTTCCCCCCTGGATCCGCAGCGTGACCCGGTCGGGTCCGGCCCGGCTCCAGCTGACGAGGTCGGGGACCCCGGTGAGGTGGGAAAGGAGCTCGTCATCGCTCAGCGGCTTGAGGAAGACCGCGGTCACCTCCGTGGCTCCCCCGGCGAGACGGGCGCTCACGTTCGCGAGGGTGTCGTAGAAGAGGAGCTTCCCTCGGTCGATGAGGGCGACCTCGTCGCAGACATCGACGACCTCGCTGAGGATGTGGCTGCTCATGAACACGAGACGCCCGGAGCGCTTGAGGCCGCGGACGATCTCGCGGACCTCGGCCATGCCGCGGGGATCGAGCCCGGTGCTCGGCTCGTCCAGGAGGAGGATGTTCGGGTCGGAGAGGAGAGCGGCGGCGATGTGGATCCGCTGCTTCATCCCCTTGGAGAACCGACCGGTCTTGCGGTCGATCCACTCCGACATCTTCACCTCCTCGAGGACGACGCGCGTCCTCTCGCGCACGTAGTCCGCTTCGAGGCCCCGGAGCCTGCCGGCCATCTCGAGCGCCTCGCGCGGGGTGAGCGACGGGTAGATCTCGGGCGTCTCGATGAGCGTGCCCACACCGGCGAGCGCTCTCTTGCGGTCGCGCTGGACCGAGACGCCGTTGAGGAAGGCCTCCCCGGCAGTGGGAAAGATGAGGTCGGTGAGCATCTTGAGGGCCGTCGTCTTCCCGGCGCCGTTCGGTCCCAGGAACCCGACCACCTTGGTCCCCTCGACGGTGAGGTCGAGGTGGTCGACCGCAACGAACCGCCCGAACCGCCGGGTGAGACCGTGGGTCACAAGGCTCGGGGAGGAGGCGCCGGCCATACGGCAGGGTGGGGCTCGCGGGCGTTCAAAACGGTTGGCCCGCCGCCCGCCGGCCAAGGAGAGGGTTTCGCACGGGCCAGCAACCGCTATCCCGAGCGGCCAGTAGGTTCCGTCGATGGTAGCCCATCTCGGGCCCCGTGCGGTCGCCGACCGGCTCCGTGAGGAGCCCGAGGAAGTCGTGCTGCTGGACGTGCGCGAGCCGTTCGAGCGGGAGTACGCGGCGATCGAGCCGTCGCTGCACATCCCGATGCAGGAGGTCGCCGACCGCACGGACGAGATCCCCAGGGACCGGACCGTCGTCGTCTACTGCCACACCGGAGCTCGTTCTCTGATGGTCGCCGGGTTCCTCGAGACCCGCGGGTTCCGCTCGGTCGCGAACCTGCGCGGGGGCATCGAGGCGTGGTCGATTGATGTCGACTCCGGCGTGCCGCGTTACGGCTGAGGCCTCCGAATAAGGGGCCGCAGGGGTTCACCGGACGTGAGTCGTCGGCGTGCGCCGGGCCGTTGACCCGCCCGGTCCATCCTCCCGGCGCAGGGGGGATGCGGCGGTAAGAGGAGCCGACGGCAGAAGCCGGCAGGCCCGAGATCGTGTCGGCCACCCGCCGGCTGCGTTGTAGCTGCCGAACCAGGACCGGCGTGAGCGCGGCCAACTGCGGAATCGACCTGGACGTCAGGGCCGGGGAGATCGTCGCCTTCCTCGGGCCCAACGGGGCGGGCAAAACGACGCTGCTTCGGCAGGTCGCCGGCCAGCCTCTACCGAGCCCCGGCTCGATCCGTGTCGCGGAGATCGATCTTCTCCGCGAGCCGCTGCGGGCCAGGAAGTTCCTCTCGGTCATCCCCCTGGAAGGCAAGCCCAAGCGCGACCTCACCACGGAGGGCCACCTCCGCTCCTTCGCCCTCCTCAAGCGGGTCCCCTCCACGAGGGGGAAGAGCGAGGTCGACCGGCTGCTCGGGGAGACCGGGCCCGGCGGCCAACGGGAAGAGCTCGTGCGGGGGCTCTCCGGAGGACTGGCTGCCGGGTGCGGTTCGGCGTCGCCCTCGCGGGGGGGGAGCACCAAGCACCTCCTCCTTGACGGGCCGACGACGGGTGTCGACCCCGAGGCGCGACGCGCCGTCTGGCGGCTCATCGACCACCTGCGCCGCCGTGGCGTCAGCATCCTGCTCACGACGCACTACCTCGAGGAGACCGAGCATCGTGCCGACCGTCTCGTGGTGATCCACGAGGGCCGCCTCGTCGCCCAGGGAACGGTCGAGCAGATCCTCGCCGGCTTTGTCACCCTCTGGTTCCTTCTCATCGGGGAGGGCCTGCGGTGGCGTGAGAGCTGAGCGCCTCTCGCCCGGAGGACGTCGGCCCTACCGCTCGTGGCCGTTCCACGGGGCGGCCGAGGACCCGAGCAGCTCGACGTAGCCGCGCATCTTCCAGTAGGTGTCGAGGAACTCCTGGCCGCGGGGCGTGATGTCGTAGACCGGTCGGCCGTCCACCTCCTCGCTCGAGAGGAGCCCCAGGGCGAGGAGACGGGCGAGGAAGCCACGCAGGCGGTCGACCGGCATCCCCACCCCGTAGGAGACCCGGGTGATCCGCGCGGTCCCGTGGTAGCGCTTGACGACCTCGAGGACGGTGGCATAAAGGTCAGTGACCTCGCGTCGGCGGCTTGGGCGGCTCTGCGGCCGCTTGCTCGGTCCGGCGCTCTCCATCGGACACGGGCCCCGCTACAGCGGGAACGGCGGCAGGGTGTCGACCTTGCGCGGCGGCGCGCGGGCGGTGAGATGGTCTCCCGCTTCGATCGAGCGGGTGTAGCTCACCTCGTCGACGACCACGTCCGAACCGAGGTGGACCTCGGCGGCGAAGAGGCGCTTGGCGGTCGCCCGGGAGGCGAGCTCGACGCGCTCGCCGTAGATGTCCTCGACCTGCGCTCGCTCGTGGACCAGCACGTGGCCGCCGACGAGCGGGCCCACGACCCGCGAGCGGCGCTCGATCGTGAGCTCGACGGCCTTGAGGCCCTCCCGCGTCGAGGCCTTGCCGCGAATCGCCGCCCGGGAGCTCAAGACCGCACGACGGGCCGAAAGGCTCCCTCCGACCTCGAGGTCCGAGCCCTCGAGAGCCTCGCGGACGGAGGCCGCGCCCCCGACCTCGAGCGAGCCGGTGAGCTTGAGCCCTCCACCGACCTCGAGCTTGCCGCCGACCTCCACCGATCGGCCCGTGGCGTTGCCCGAGATCGTCCCGATCCCGCCGATCTCGAGCGAGTCGAAGTCGAGGTCCCCGTCGGAGGAGAGCATTCCTCCGACCTCGATGGAGCCTCCGTGGGAGCCTCCGTGGAGCTGGACGATGCCGCCGACCTCGAGCGAGCCGAAGGAGAGAGGGGCTGTCGCGCGGAACCTTCCGCCCACCTCCACCGAGCGTCGGATCGTACCCCCGGCCACGCTCGCCGACCCTCCTGCCTCGAGGGTCTCGAGCTCGACCTCGGCGAGGTCGGCTTTGCCGCCGGCCTCGACCTTCTGGGCGATCAGCTTGCCGCGGAGCTCGACCGTTCCCCCGACCGAGACCTTGCGTGCCGTGAGCGTGCTGCCACCTTCCAAGGTGCCTCCGATCTCAACCTCGTCGGCGGTGATCGGCCCGGTCACCCGGAGCGCCCTGTCGACGTCGACGCGTCGGGCCGAGAGCGCTCCGGCGATCTCGAGCGAACTGTCGCGGGCCACGAGCTCCTCGAGGACCTTGAGCTCGCCGCGGAACGTGACCGTGTGGCCTTCGCAGCGCAGCGAGCGGCACTCTGCCGGGCCGGAGACCTCGCCGTTGCCGTCGAAGCGGAGCTCGCCCGAGACGGCCAGCCGGCCGTCGACCTCGATGCGGCCGTCGCGCTCGACCCGGAGGTCGCCGTCGACCACACCGAGGCGCATGGTGCTTCCGCGGGGGACCCGAGTCTCTGCCACGAACCCCCCATCGGCCCGGGCGTCTATAGCGCTAGGTCACCGGCGGTGAGCAGCGCTCGTTCGTCCCGGCTAGCGAAAGGCGATTAGGCGGCGCGGCCCCAGCGCGGGAGATGGCCGACTCCCTCGACCTCGTGCGCAAGGAGGTCGTCGCTTGTGTCAAATGCCCCCGTCTGGTCCGCTACCGCGAGAAGGTCGGGCAGGAGAAGAAGCGCGAGTTCCGCACGGACATCTACTGGGCCCGCGGCGTCCCCGGTTTCGGGGACCCGAAGGCACGGCTCTTCGTGGTCGGGCTCGCCCCCGCGGCCCACGGCTCCAACCGCACGGGGAGGATGTTCACGGGCGACCGCTCGGCGGCGTTCCTGGTCCGCGCGTTCCACACCGCGGGCTTCGCCAACCAGCCGACCTCCCTACGACGCAGCGACGGGTTGCGCTACCACGACCTCTACCTCACCGCCGCGGTCCGGTGCGCGCCGCCGGGGAACCGCCCCCTTCCCCGCGAGCTCCTCAACTGTCAGGGCTACTTGGACCGCGAGCTGCGTCTCCTTCCCGAGGTCCGCGCCGTCCTCGCCCTCGGCGGCTTTGCTTGGGACGCGGTGCGTGGCTCGGCCTCGCGGGTCTACGGCGTGCCGCTGCCGAAGGTCCCGTTCGCGCACGGCGCGTGCGTGCCCTTGGGGCCGGGACGGCCGACGCTCTGGGGGTCGTACCACCCGAGCCCGCAGAACACGCAGACCGGAAAGCTCACCCCCGCGATGCTGGCCGGCCTTCTCAACAACATCCGAGCCTCCTTCGGCGCGAGGCCCGTCGCCCGGTAACGTCTCGCTTAACTCACCGCCCCGCTCGGCCTTCGCGACCGATGGCTGCCTTCGAGCTCCTCGAGCGTGACGGCTTCGCCCGTCTCGGGAAGCTCTCGACGCCGCACGGGGTCCTCGAGACCCCGGCGCTGCTGCCGGTGATCCACCCGGACCCGGAGCGACAGGCTTGGCGGCCGAGCGAGATCGCCCGCCGGCTCGGGGTCCGCGGCGTGATCAGCTCCGCGTACATCACCTGGCGAACCCCTCCGCTGCGCGCGGTGGCGGAGAGCTCGGGGATCCACGGTCTCCTCGGCTTCGACGGGGTCGTGATGACGGACTCGGGAGCCTTCCAGGAGCATGCCTACGGCTCCGTCGAGGTCGATCCGGAGGAGATCCTCGCCTTCCAGGACCGCATCGGATCGGACATCGCCACGGTCCTCGACCGCTTCACCGAACCCGACACGCCGAGCGCGGAGGCCGAGGAGGCGCTCCGGACGACCCACGAGCGGGCCGTCCGAGCCCGGGCCGCGCGTCGGGGGCTCCTCGCCGTCCCCGTCCAAGGGGGGCTTGACCCGCTGTTGAGGGCACGGGCTGCTCGGGAGGCGAGCGGCCTCGGCGACGTCCTAGCGGTCGGAGGCGTCGTGCCGCTCCTCGAGCAGTATCGCTTCGTGGAGCTCGCGCGGGCCCTCACGGCGGCGCGACCGCATCTCGCCCCGGAGGCGGCGGTGCATCTCTTCGGAGCAGGCCACCCGATGGTCTTCGCCTTCGCCGCCCTCCTTGGCGTCGACCTCTTCGACTCCTCGGCCTACCACAAGTTCGCGCGCCGGGGAAAGCTCCTGTTCCCCGAGGGAACGGTCGACGTCGACACGATCCGGGAGCCGTTCTGTGGCTGCGCCCTCTGCGAGGAGCACCCCCTCTCCGAGGTCGCCGGCTGGTCGCTCGCCGAGCGCGTGAGCCATCTCTCGCTCCACAACCTCGCGGTGAGCGTCCGCGAGGTCGCCCGGGTCCGCCAAGCGATCCGCGACGGGACCCTCTGGGAGCTCGTCGAGCGCCGGGCCGTGGCCCACCCGGCGCTGCGAGCCGGCCTGCGCGCCGCCACCGAGCGGCCCGAGCTCTTCGCGACGACCGAGCCCGAGAGCCGTCGGGCGTTCCGGGAGATCGGGCCGGAGAGCCCGCGTCGCCCGTCCGTCGACAGGTTCTCCCGACGCGTCGCTGCGTTTCTCGCGGGACGTCCCGTCCCGAGGAGCCTTCCGCGTCTCCCGCTCCGACCGGAGTACCTCGGCAGGATCCCCACCTCGGACCGGAGCGGTGCTCCGATCCTTTGGGTCTCTCCGACGTTCCTCGGAGCGGTTCCCCTCGAGCTCACCGAGCTCTATCCGGTCGGCCCCTACCTCGGCCTCGAGGAGTTCGAGCAGCCCCGGGCGTCGGTGAGCCCTTCGCTCCTCCGCGAGCTGCTCGCCGCCCTCCCCGACCTCGGTGCCGAACTCAACCGCGATTGGTCGGCTGCCTGGACCGAGCGCCAGATCGTGAGCCTTCTCGAGTGGCAGTTCGGCCGCCCCTCCGCCGAGGTCCTCGCCCCGCTCCTCCGGGGCGAGCGCTCGCGGCGGACAGGGCGCCTTAGGCTTCTCACGTCCGACGGACGACCTGCGTTCGTCCTCGGCGACGACGCGATCCCTAGGCCCACGTTCCACGGGGCGACCCGCCTCAAGGAGGCCGTCGGACCGGGCCGGCTGCGGGTGCATGTCGCCGAAGAGGCCGCGGAGTTCGCCCGCGCGGGGCGCAGCGTCTTCTCGAAGTTCGTCCTCGCCGCGGACCCGGCGCTCGTGCCGGGGTCGAGCGCCATGGTCGTGGACGACTCCGACGAGCTCCTCGGAGTCGGGCGGCTCCTGCTCGCCCCGCACGAGATGGGACGGCTTCGGCGGGGCGTGGCGGTGCGCATCACCTCCCACGCCCGTGCTCCCGAGCCCGAACCGGAGGAGCCGGCCGAAGGCCCCGAGAGCCTCTACCCCGAACGGGAGTGAGCCCCGCAACCGCTGCCCTCGCCTTCCCTCGGCGGGAGGACGGGGGCCGGCCGGCACGCTTATGGCACCACCGCCGCTCGCGGTTTGGCTGCGCCAGAAGCGGTCGGTACGATGGTCACCAAAACGTTCCTTCTCCTCCAGCTCGACAGCGAGGGAGCCCCCTATTCCCGGGTCGCTGAGATCTTGGAGAGCGTCGGGTTCCGGCCCGAGACCGAGGGCTACGACTTCGTCTACGAGTGGGGGAGGGCGGCGACGGTGCGTGAGACCCTGGAGCTCGCCGACCGCATCCAGGCCGCTCTCCGCGGCTCGCGCGTCTCCTTCCGCATCGAGTCGACCGACACGGACTGAGCGGGCTCCCGCCCTTCCCCGCGCGCGGCCCGTTATAATCCAAGAGGGGCTTCGCGTCCAATGGTCGTCCTCGGGATCGAGTCGACCGCGCACACCGCGTCGGTCGGCATCGTCGACGAGGAGGCGAAGGTCCTCGCCCTCGCCTCCGACATGCACCGGCCGACCGCCGGTGGCATCCACCCGCGCGAGGCGGCCAATCACCACGTAGAGCTGCTCCCCGGGCTCGTCGCCAAGGCGCTGGAGGACGGGCACGTTCGGCCCAAGGAGATCGACGCGGTCGCCTTCGCGCAGGGCCCGGGCCTCGGGCCGTGCCTTAGGGCCGGCGCGACGGTCGCCCGCATGCTCTCGCTCGCCTGGAACCGGCCCCTCGTGCCGGTGAACCACTGCGTGGCCCATGTCGAGATCGCCCGGGTCCTGAGCGGGCTGACCGACCCCATCCTGCTCTACGCGAGCGGAGGCAACACCCAGGTCATCGCCTACTTTCGGGGCCGCTACCGGGTCCTCGGCGAAACCCTCGACATCGGGATCGGCAACTTCCTCGACAAGCTCTGGATCGGCCTCGGAGGAACGTTCCCGGGAGGGCCGGCGCTCGAGCTCGAGGCGCGGCGGGGAAGCGAGCTCCATCCGCTTCCCTACTCGGTCCACGGGATGGATGTCGCCTTTTCCGGGATGCTCACCGCCGCCCTCGCGCTGCGCGCGAAGGGGGTCCCGAGGACGGAGCTCGCCTACTCGGTCGAGGTGACGGCCTACTCGATGCTTACCGAGATCACCGAGAGGGCCGTCGCCCATCGCCGCCGCAACGAGGTCGTCCTCGGCGGCGGGGTGGCGTGCAACGAGAGGCTCCGAGGGATGGTCCGCGAGATGATCGAGGGCCGCGGAGGAACGACCTTCGCTCCGCCTCGCTCGCTCTGCGTCGACAACGGCGCGATGATCGCCTGGACCGGCCACCTCGCCTTGGAGGAGGGGCTCGTCGCCGCGGTCGAGGAGTCGGCGGTCCAGCCGCGGCAGAGGACCGATCTTGTCCTGACCCCGTGGCGCGAGCGGAACGGGACGTCGCGTCCAGCCCCGACCGTGCCGCTGTTGGCGAGCCCGGCCTAAAGAGCCGACCCCGTCTTCGTCAGCCCGTGGAGCGGCTCGACGCGCTCGTGGTCGGGGCGGGCCCCGCCGGCACGACGTTCGCCTACCGCCTCGCCGAGGCCGGTCGACGCGTTCTCGTCGTCGAGGAACACCCGCGTGTCGGCCGTCCCGTCCAGTGCGCCGGCCTCGTCTCCCAGCGCGTCCTCGACCTCGCGGGCTCCTCGTCCATGGTCGTCCGGCCGGTCCGGGGAGCGACCGTCGTCGGCCCGGGCCACGGCGCCTTCGAGTTCAAGGCCGAGGAGCCCCGCGCCTTCGTCATCGACCGCGCCGCCCTGGATGTCCATCTCGCCGAGCGGGCGGCACGCGCCGGCGCCGAGCTCCGCACGGGCACCCGCTTTGACGGGATCGTGCGACGCGAGCCGGACGCCGTCCGGGTGCGCCTCACGGGAGCGGACGGGGCGACCGACGAGGTCGCGGCGAGCGTCGTGGTGGGCGCCGACGGGGTCGCGAGCTCCGTCGCCCGCGCCTTCCGGCTGCGGCGGCCGGTCGAGATCCTCCCGGCCTTCGAGGTGGAGTACCCTCAGGCCCCGGGCGACCCGGACACGGTCGAGGTCTACCTCGGCCGGGCGTTCGCTCCCGGGCTGTTCGGCTGGTGGATCCCCGACGGACACGGCGGCGCCCGTGTCGGCGTGGCGGCCGACGCGGACGGCACGCCAGCGCGTGTGTACTTCGAGCGGCTCCTCGACCAGCTGGAGCGGCGAACCGGCCACCGGCTCGCGAATCCGACCGCGATCCTCGCCTCGGGGATCCCGATCGGCACCCTGCCACGCTACGTCGGCGAGCGCGTGCTCCTCGTCGGCGACGCGGCGGCGCAGGTGAAGCCGCTCTCCGGCGGCGGGATCTTCACGGGGATGCGGGCCGCCGAGCTCGCGGCGACGGTCGTCCTGCGGGCGCTCGGCGGCGGAGAGCCCTCCGAGCGTGCCCTCGCCGACTATCCCCGTGCCTTCGAGGCCGAGCTCGGCGAGGAGTTCCGCCGGGCGCTCTACCTACGGCGGGTCTTCTGCCGGCTCTCCGACCGCGAGCTTGATGCCCTCGTGGATGCCCTCCGCGAGGGGAACCTCAAGGGGACCGTGGTCGCCTTCGGCGACATCGATTTCCCCACGCACGTCGCCCGCCAGCTGTTGAGGGCCTCTCCCGGCCTCGTCCGCCTGCTTCCGAAGGCTCTCGGGGCGTGGATGAGCCCGGGGACGAGCTACCCGGCTCCCGAGCTCGAGCCGTCGGTCCTTCGGAAGTAGAGCCACGCCGCGAGGCCGACCAGCACGAGCCCTCCGACGAGGAGAGCACCGAGCACGTAGGGCCAGGAGGAGACCTTCACCAAGACCGCGGTCTCGGGGAGGATCCCCGAGACGTTGAGCATCGTGAGGTTCACGGTCGCGCTCCCGTTCGGTCCGCGGGTGGCGTTCGCCCAGAGCGCGGCCCCGAACCAGCCTCGGGACTCGAAACGGTAGCTCTTCCCGCCCGCTTCGAAGGAGAGGGCCGTGCGGATCGCGAAGGTCCCCGACGGGGTCGATGACGAGCTCGCCACCGTGATCGTCCCGTGGTCGGAGCTGCCCGTGCGGAGGCTCGAAAGCGAGAAACTGACCGACGGGCCCGAGACGTTGGCGGTCGCCAAGGTCGGCGCATGCGCCACCGGGGTCGGGGAGACCGCATCGCCGGGAAAGCCGTTGAAGGCGTAGAGACCGAAGCTCAGCACGAGGCCGGTGAGCGTGAGGTTCGTCGGATCGGTGAGCTCGAAGGCAAGATGCGTGGTCGCCCCGGGGTCGATCGACGGGACGGAGAGGTTGGAAAGGAACTCACGACCGGGCTCGGGCAGGGTGGGGTAGCTGGCGGCCCGAGCCGAAGGAGCGAGCGCGGGAAGCGTGAGGAGCAAAAGCAACGCGACGGCAACGAGGGCCGGGAACGTCGGGGAGCGCCCCGGCCTAGGCAACGGCCTCCTCCTCGAACTGGCCGCTCTCGGCGAGGGCGACCAGGCGGCGGATCCGCTCGAAGGTCTGGCGCTGGCCACGGCGTCCCCCCGGCCCGAGCAGGCCGGCGAGGGGACCGGGATGCGACGGGGTCGCGAGGCGGCTCGCCTTGTAGATCGCCCGCGCGAGGGCCCGGGGCCGCCGCGTGAGCTCGACCGCGTCGGCGTCAGCACGGAACTCCTCGCGGCGGGTGAAGCCAACCGCGACCGCCGCCAGGATCGGGTCCCAGCGCATGAGATGGGCGAAGGTGCGAAGGAAGGTGAGGTAGCGGCCGTCCTTCTCGTGCACGTGGCCGAGCTCGTGGGCGACCACCGCCGTCCACTCCTCGGGGTCGAGGGCGCCCAGGAGGGCATCGGAGACCATGATGACCTCGTCGCGGGTCCAGGAGAACCCGAGGCGCGGGCGGAGCAGGGCGAAGGTGAAGGCGTCCGGCCGCTCCGAGGCGAACGTCAGGAGCCGAACCGGGCTCTCCGGCGCAGCAAGCCCTGCTGGCCACGCGAGAGGTCGTGGGTCGAGCAGGCGGAGAAGCCCCCGACCGACCGCCTGGCAGAGGAGGAAGGCAGCGAAGAACACGAGGAAGGCGCCGACGGCCCCCAGGGCCCAGACCTCGAGGCTGGCCGAGGAGAACAGGCGGGCTGGAGAGTCGACCAGCTGGGAGATCGCCCCGAGACCCCCTCGCGCGAGGATCCAGACAACGGTGGTCGTCGCCAGCAGCGCCCAGAGAGCGACGGCGACCACCGCCACCCGATAGAGCAGGACCGTGTACTGGGCGCCGGGCCGGCGGAGGGGCGAAGTACCAGGAACCGGGCCGGGCGACATGGCGAGCGGACCCGACGAACCCGCCGCCCCCATCCCGGGGTCGCGACCGTTCACTCGAGCCTGAGGCGGCGCCTCAGAGCACGCTCTTCGGAGGGGTCGAGCTTGGCGAGCTCCTCGTTCAGGTGGACCACACCGGTGGGGCCGAACATCGCCACGACGCCGCGGAGGAGGTTGCGCAGGTATTTCTGCTCCACCTCAGCGGGACGGTAGACGTACCGCTCGCCTCCCCGGCAGCTCTCGCGACGGCGACTGACGAACCCCTTAGCGTGCAGGCGGGAGAGGATCGTGGCCACCGTGGTGTAGGCGACCCGGATCCCGCGTCCGTCGAGCGAGCGACGCACGTCCCGCGCCGAGCCCTCCTTCAGCCCACGGAGGGAGAGCATGACCTCGGTCTCGAGCGAGCCTAGCATCGATGCGCACGGAGCACAATCGGCCCGGTCGCCTTAAGAAGTGCGCCGGATGAGAACGCACCTGTAAGTACGACCCTTACTGCGGGGGAAAAAACACACGTGGCTCCCCCGCGATACCATTAACTCGCTTGCCTGGCTCGCCGCGCTCCGTGACAGGTCGGCCGCGGCCGGTCGAGACCATCCTCGACCTCATCGGCAACACGCCGGTCGTCCCCCTCCGACGCGTCGCCGAGGGGGTCCCCTACCGCCTGCTGGCCAAGCTCGAGTTCCTTAACCCGGGCGGCTCGGTCAAGGACCGCATCGCCCAGAAGATGGTCGAGGCGGCCGAGCGTGACGGGCGGCTCAAGCCCGGGGGAACGATCGTCGAGGCGACCAGCGGCAACACCGGCGTCGGCCTCGCCCTCCTCGCCGCGGTCCGCGGCTACCGCATCGTCTTCGTCCTTCCGGATAAGATGAGCACCGAGAAGATCCGGCTGCTGCGCGCCTACGGAGCGCGCGTCGTGATCACTCCCGCTGCGGTGCCGCCGGACCACCCGATGAGCCACTACTCGGTGGCGCGCCGCTTGGCCCGAGAGATCCCGGGCGCCTACTATCCCAACCAGTACGAGAACCCCGGCAACGCCGAGTCGCACTACGCGTCGACCGGTCCCGAGATCGCGGCGGTCCTCGGCGACGGACCCGCGGGGGTCGTGGGGACGGTCGGGACCGGAGGCACCCTCAGTGGGGTCGGCCGGTACATGAAAGAGCACCGCCCCGACGTGAAGGTCGTGGCGGTCGACCCGGTCGGCTCGGTCCTCGCCGGTTACTTCCGTACCCACGAGGTCGGGGCCGCCGTCCCCTACCTTGTCGAGGGGATCGGCGAGGACATGGTCCCGAGGTCGATCGACATGCGCTACCTCGACGAGTTCGTCCAGGTCGGCGATCGCGAGTCGTTCGTCATGGCCCGGCGCCTCGCGCGCGAGGAGGGTCTCTTTGTCGGCGGCTCCTCAGGGTCGGCGGTCGCGGGAGCCCTCGACTGGCTTTCGCGTCGTCCTCTCCCCGAGGGCGCGACGGTCGTCGTCGTCCTGCCGGATTCGGGGGATCGCTATCTTTCCAAGTTCTACTCCGACGACTGGATGGTCGAGAAGGGGTTCCTGGATGCGGGGACGACCGCCCGAGGCCTCCTCGACCGCAAGGTCGCGACCCCAGCGCTGGTCGCCGTCGAGCCGACGAGCACGCTCCGCGACGCGCTCGAGCGGTTCCGCTCCCACGACATCGAAGAGATGCCCGTGCTCGACGGGGTGACGAACACCGGGAGTCTCCGCCAGGATGACCTTCTGCGGCGGAGCCTCGAAGACAGCACCGTCCTCGACCGCTCGGTGCGCGCGGTGATGTCCTCGCCGATGGTCGAGCTCCCTGCGGACGCCGCGCTCGCCGATTTGCTTCGCGAGCTCAAGGAGGAGCGGGCCGTTCTCGTCCGGGACCGCGTCACGGGGGCCCCCGTCGGGGTTTTGACGCGGGCGGACCTGGTCGGCTTCCTCTCCGAGCAAGGAGGTGCCCATGCGGTTTGACACCCGTCTCATCCACGAGGCCCAGTCCCCCGACCCGCTCACCGGAGCGGTGAATCCTCCGGTCTACCTCTCGAGCACGTTCCGCCAGTCCGCTCCGAACCGTGCCAAGGGGTTCGTCTACGGACGCACCGGCAACCCGACGCGCGCGGTCCTCGAGGCGGTGCTCGCGGGCATCGAGTCCGGCCGCGCCGGTCTCGCCTTCTCCTCTGGGCTCGGGGCGCTCACCACGCTGCTCGAGGCCTTCGGCTCGAAGAGCCGCATCGTGGCGATGGACGACCTCTACGGCGGGAGCTGGAGGCTCCTCGACCATCACCGACGGCAGTTCGGGCTCCGGACCGAGTTCCTCGACCTCGGGGAGGCGTCCGTCGCCACGAAGGCGCTCTCGGAGCCCGCCGATCTCGTCTACGTCGAGAGTCCCACCAACCCGCTCCTCAAGCTCGTGGACCTCCGGGCGCTCGCCCGTCGCGCGCACGACGCCGGGGCCCTCCTCGCCGTCGACAACACCTTCGCGACCCCGGCCCACCAGCGCCCGATCGAGCTCGGCGCCGACATCGTCCTCCACTCGACGACCAAGTACCTCGGGGGCCACTCCGACGTCATCGGCGGAGCCCTCGTGCTCAAGAACCGGGCGCTCGGGCGACGGTATGCCTGGCTGCAGAACGCGGTCGGTGCCGTCCCGAGTCCCTTCGACTGCTACCTCACGCTGCGCGGGATCCGCACCCTCGGCGTGCGGATGCGGGCCCACGAGGCGGCTGCGCGAGCCGTCGCCCGAGAGCTCGAGGGCCATCGCAAGGTCCTCAAGGTCCACTACCCGGGGCTTTCCTCCCATCCACAGCATGCCCTCGCCCGCCGCCAGATGAGCGGCTTCGGAGGGATCGTGAGCGTCGAGGTACGCGGCGGCCTGGGCGGAGCCAAGCGGTTCCTCCGTGGCCTCAGGGTCTTCACGCTCGCCGAGAGCCTCGGAGGCGTCGAATCGCTGGTCGACCATCCGGCGTCGATGACGCATGCGAGCGTCCCCCGCGAGCAGCGCGAGGCACACGGCGTGACCGACGGGCTCCTGCGGCTCTCCTGCGGGATCGAGGACCCGGCCGATCTCGTCGAGGATGTCCGCTCTGCTCTCGGGAGGATCTGAGCGTGCGTCGGGTGACGATCTACGACTCGCGCACCCGCGCGAGCCGGCTCTTCCAGCCTCTTCACCCTCCTCGGGTCGGGCTCTACGTCTGCGGGCTAACCCCGTATGCCCCGGCCCACGTCGGCCACGGCCGCACGTTCGTCTTCTTCGATGTCGTCGCCCGAGCCCTGCGGCGCTGGGGCTACCGGGTCTTCTACGTCCAGAACGTCACGAACCTCGACGACAAGCTCATCGCCCGCGCCGCCGAGGAAGGCTCCGACCCTCTGGCGCTCGCCGAGCGGCACTTCGGCGACTACCGCCACGCGATGGAGCGCCTCGGGGTCCGCTCGGTCAACTACTACCCGTTCGCGACCGACTACGTCCCCGAGATCATCGGCCAGATCGGCGCGCTGGTGGATCGCGGCCTCGCCTACCGCTCGGAGGACGGATCGGTCTACTACGAGGTCGCGAAGTTCCCCTCCTACGGCGAGCTCTCCGGCCAGAAGGTCGAGAAGCTCCGCCCCGGGGCCCGCGTCGAGGTCGATCCCCACAAGCGCTCCCCGGAGGACTTCGCGATCTGGAAGGCGGCAACCCCGGGCGAGCCCTCCTGGGAGAGCCCCTGGGGGCCGGGTCGCCCGGGCTGGCACGTAGAGGACACGGCGATCACCGAGCATCTGCTCGGGGCCCGCTACGACCTTCATGGGGCGGCGGTCGATCTCATCTTCCCGCACCACGAGGCGGAGATCGCCATCGCCGAGGGAGCGAGCGGGCTCGCGCCGCTTGCCGCCTTCTGGATGCACGGCGGGCTTCTCCTCCTCTCCGGCGAGAAGATGTCAAAATCCCTCGGCAACATCCTGCCGCTCGACACCGCGATCGAGCGCGCCGGGCCGGGGCCGCTGCGCTTCTACTACATCAACTCCCAGTACCGCAGCCCGCTCGACTTCGACCCGGAGAAGAGCCTTTCCGAATCGGCGGAGGCGTACGCGCGGCTGCGCCAGCCCTTCGACCGCATCCAGCAGGCGCTCGCCCTAGGTGGTGACGACCGACCCGGCGAGGAGGCCCCGGCCGGACTTGCCGAGGCTGCGGGCGAGCTGGTCGACCAGCTGGATACGACCCTCGCTGAGGACTTCAACACGCGCGAGGCGATCGCGAGCCTCTTCGGCTGGAGCCGCCGCCTCTCAGAGCTCGGGGAGCGGCTCGACCGGCTCGGTGGCCCTGCGCTCGTGCGGCTGCGCGCCCCCTACGACTGGGCCCGGGAGGTCCTCGGCCTCCTCGAGGAAGGAGCGGCGGCGCCGAGCGGGAACTGGTCTAAGATGGTCGGCGTGGCGATCGCCGCCCGCGCGCGGGCACGGGCACGCGGGGACTTTGCGGAGGCGGACCGCATCCGCGACGAGCTCCAGCGCGCCGGGGTCGTTCTCGAGGACGGAACGAGCGGGACGCGCTGGAAGCCGGTCCGAACGGAGTGAGACCGCGTGCGGGGCTTCGGCTTCGAGGAGCATGGCGGGCTCGAGCGGCTCAAGTTCGTAGAGGTCCACGAACCCAGAGTGGGTCCCGGCGGGGTCCGGGTCCGTATCCGTGCGGCAGCGTTCAACCGACTCGATCGGTTCACGCTGACCGGGATCCCGGGAGTCACCGTCGAGCGACCTCACGTGCTGGGCTCCGACGGCGCGGGGGTCGTCGAGTCGGTCGGAGAAAGGGTCGAGGACCTGGCCGTGGGCGCGCGGGTGCTGCTCAACCCGGGAATGTGGGACGGCACGTGCGCCGCCTGCCAGCGGCACGAGGAGGCCCTTTGCCGAGAATATCGCATCGTCGGCGAGCACACCCAAGGCACGGCCACGGAGCTCATCGTTGTCCCGCGGCGGAACGTCCGAGCACTCCCCGAGTCGCTCTCCTTCGAACAGGGCGCCGCGGCGCCGCTCGTCTTCCAGACCGCCTGGCGGGCTCTTTCCACGGTCGGCGCGGTGAAGCCCGGCGAGCGCGTCGCGATCGTGGGCTCGGGAGGCGGTGTCGCCACCGCGGCTGTCCAGGTCGCCAAGCTCCTTGGAGGCCGGGTCGCGGTCGCCGCGAGGACAGCGAGACATCGGGAGAAGATCCTCGCGCTCGGCGCGGATGCTTTCCTCGCCTACGACGAGGCCATGCCGCTCGACCGCGCCCTCTGGCAGTGGAGCGAGAAGCAGGGTGTCGACGTCATCTTCGACTCGGTGGGCGCCCCCACGCTCGGCCGATCGCTCCGAGCGATTGCACGGGGCGGTCGCGTGGTCGTAATAGGGGCGACGGCCGGACCCGTGGTGGAGCTCGACGTCCGCACGCTCTTCTGGCGCCAGGGGTCGATCCGGGGGAGCACGATGGCCTCGGCCGCAGAGTTCGACCAGGTCCTCGGCCACCTGGAGGCCGGCCGTCTGCGGGCGGTTGTCGACTCAAAGTTCGGCTTCGAGCAGGGGGTCGAGGCGTTCCGTCACTTCGATTCCGGAGGCCTCTTCGGCAAGGTCGTTCTCGGCGGCCCGGGAACGTAGAACGACCCTTGCCTCTCCCCGTACAGTAGGAGCTTCGTGTTGTCTGAAGGATAACCGACGATTTGGGACGTCGGCGGGCCGGGCGTTCGCTGTCGTGGCATTTAAATAGGCGAACCCCGACTGTTGAGCACCGTGAGCGCCTCACGGGCGAGCCCTCCCGGCATGGGGGGACGATTTTTGCCATCGAGCCGATCGAGACAGGGAATCCTCGTGGTCGCGGTGCTGCTCGGCCTCGTGCTGGGTGGCTTCCTTGCCGCTCCTGCCCTCCACCCCGCGGGTGGGGCCGTCGGGGCACCGGCGCCAGCGGTGATCTCTCGCCCGACCGCGGCCTCCACGCCGGCCGCGGTGGTGACCCACGGTGACCTCGTGGTCTCGAGCGGCCAGACCTTCGTCATCCAGCCAGACGCCTCCTCATCCACCTACTACCAGGGCGGCAACATCACGATCCAAGCCGGAGGCAAGCTCCTCATCACCAACGTCACGCTCTCCTTCGTCCAGTTCGTCACCCCGAACGGGACCGCCCAGCAGCGGCTCACCCACATCTTCCACTTCCTCGACGACGGAACCGTGACCGTCACCAACTCGACGATCACGACCGATGTGATCGGCGTGAACGTCTACCCCAAGCTCAACATGGTCGTCGCGGGCGGAGGGTCGATGACGCTCCGCGACTCCACCATCGCCTTCCCCGGATGGGTCTCGGTGACCGGTTCGGGCACGAGCCTCACGCTCAACCGCTCGCTCGTCCAAGGCAACACCGAGGTCCAGGGGCTCGTTGAGCCTGCGGTCATCAAGGGAGACTCGAGCTTCGCGCCGTCCATCTCCGTAACGAGCGGCGGCGCCCTCAACCTCTTCGCGAGCCGCGTGACCAACCTCTACGCGGACAACTTCACGAAGAACGGTACGCCTCGGCCGGCCCCGCTTAGCGCGTTCGCGGGGTTGACCGGCTTCCCTATCGGTAGCGGGGTCAATCTTACGGCCAAATCGACTCCTGCACTCGCTACCTCTGGTGACTCGGCCAACCTCACACAGGACTGGCTCTACTACACCACGCCAGTTACGGGCGGAGAAGTCACTCTGTACTACAACGATACGTTCTCGACTTCGTCATCCGTCCAAGTAGCGGTTTGGTACGGGGGCGTGTCCTACGCTATCGGGACCCTGACATTCAAGAGCAAGACCTCGAATGGCATCGCGACCTTGCCGTTCCCCTCGACCCTGGTATCGGCCATCGATACGAAGGGTCTCCTCACCTATCTCAACTACACAAGTGACTTCGGCGTGACACCCCCGACCCCGGAGATCGGGATAGCCTTCAGCTCCCTGACGGGCAATGTGGTCAACGCGTCCCGTGTCTCGTTTCTCCTAAACCCTGCTGTAACCAATGACCTGCTGGTAAGCGGCACCGGCAGCACCATTAGCACAGTCGACAGCGGGATGGGTCTCAGTTTCAACAACCTCCCTGCCTCGCCGCTCTCTTTGACCAAACCCCTCCCCTGGCTATCGAACAAGTTGGTCCTCACCAATGGGGCGAGCGGCTACCTTGGGAACCTCACTGTAACCAATCCCATCAAGCAGGTCTTCACGACCTCCGCGGTCATCGCGGATGCTACCAGCCACGCCTACCTCTACCGGTGGGCCACGTTCCACATGACCGGCCGCGGTGGCGTGCCGGCGGTGCAGAACGGAACCGTCAGGACATACTACGCCTACAACAACAACCAAGCGAACAATGCCACCGCGACGGCCGTCAATGACCTCAGGACTGCCGACCCGGCGATCTGGGGATACCTACAGTTCTGGGACAAGACCAACGGGGCGCCGGCCTACGCGACCTCGGGCGCGAGCGGAACGGCTTCCGTACTGCTCGCCTCGAACGAGATCACGGGCGCCTCGTTGCCCGAAGGGATCTTCCTCGGCGGCTACCACGTATACCTCTCCCTTCCGGCCAGCGCCGGAGGGACCCAAGTCGCGTTCAACTGGTCCGTCAGCGCTTACCCCATCGGGGTTGCTGAGGGGACACCGGGCTACGCTATGCCCGACGCGGCCCCGTCGACCACGTTCACAGGCTACTACGCGTCCGCCGCAGTGAGCAGCGTCTCGGTGCTCGTCGGAACGTCTCCCTCCACGACCGTGAGCTACGGGCAGATCATGCGCGTTGCCATCACCGTCAAGGACAACGGCACTGCCCCGATCTACTCCTTGGTGGATACCCTCTACTACTCGGCAACTTCCAAGACGAGCCTTGAGACCAACCAGACCTCGGTCGACCTGACCGCCCAGGGCCAGACGGCGACGACATACGTCGACTGGCTGGTGACCGATGCGGCGACCGGCCTGCAGGGGAACATCTCCGGGCACATCTTCCCGGTCAACACGATCTGGTACGGCGGCGTGGCGAACGCGGGCGGCGGGATCTCTAACGGGAACACCACCCCAATCAACATCCACGCGAGCAATGTCGTCGTGAAGGGTATCAGCGGCACGAGTCCCTCGACGAAGCTGAGCGCCAACACGGACTACTACGCGGCCGGGACGCTCGTCTACAACGGGACGCACCCGGCGGCCGTGGAGGTCGTGGCGGTCGGTGGTGGCGGACAGACCGTGGTGGGCTACCAGACGTTCGGCCCGGCGTCGACGATGGGCGGCAGCGTCAGTTTCAGCCTGACGTGGAACAGTTCCTACTTCAGCGCCGGGACGAAGTACACGCTGGAGGTCAAGGCGATCTACAACGGCTACGGCTCAAAGCCCGTCACGATGGGGACCTACGGGATCCCCTCCTCCACTCCGTCCAATATCATCTACATGCCCATCTTGGGCGAACCTCTCTGGCTCTGGCTCGTGATCGCCGCGGTGATCATCGCGGCCGTGCTCGGGCTTCTGCTGTTCTTCCGCCGCTCTGCCGCGGGCAAGCTGGTCGAGTGCGGCGAGTGCGGCAACCTCATCCCAGAGGAGGCCCGCGTCTGTCCGAAGTGCGGCGCCGAGTTCGAGGCGGACGTAGTGCGCTGCAGTCGCTGCGCGTCGACCATCCCGGCGAACTCGAAGTTCTGCCCCGAGTGCGCCGCCCAGCTCCTTGGAAAGCCCGAGGAGGCCGGCTCCGACCCCGAGCGCCTGGCCTACGCGGGCTACACCGAGCGCTTCCGTGCCGAGGGCAAGAAGGAGCTCGGCGAGAACTACTCGGAAGGGGCGTTCTGGGACTGGTGGAAGCGCCAGCCGACCTACACGCCCTTCAGTCAGTGGAAGCTCCAGCAGAGCCAGGGGGTGGCGCGGGCGGGAATGTCCGCGCCTCCTGCCGCCTCTACTCCGGAACAGCCCTCCATGCCACCGGGCCGGCCGCCCTCCTCGGGCGGAAGCGGCGGCATGGGAGCGCCTCCCGCGGGTCGGCCCCCTGCCTCCGCGGGCGGGGCGAAGGGAGGCGCGGGGGCTGCGTCCGCCGCTCCGCCACCTGCCCCAGGCGCGATGAAGGCCTGTCCGAGCTGCTCGCGGGATATCCCTGCGGACTACCTCGTCTGCCCCTTCTGCGGGTCGGTGACCCAGTAGGGAGCCGAACGGACCAGGTTCGGAACGAAGTACGCGCCGGGTCGGGAGGCCCCCGGCTCGGCGCGAGGAGCCAGCCTTTATCTCGCCAAGCCGCTCGCCGTGCCGGTTGGCATGAAGGGAGATCTCGAGCGAGGACGGCTCAAGATAAGCTGGGCCCGGGCCCACATGCCCGTGCTCGAAGGGATCCGGGCCCGGTTCGCTGCAGAGAAGCCGTTCGCCGGCCTCACGGTTTCGGCGGTCCTCCACGTGGAGGCTAAGACCTGCGCACTCGCGCTTGCCCTCAAGGCGGGGGGCGCGGACGTGCGTCTCGCCGCAGGCAACCCCCTCACGACGGACGATGACGCGGCCGCCGCGGTTCGTGAGGAGGGCGTGGAGACCCGAGCGGAACGCGGCGAGAGCCTCGCCGAGTACCGGGCAGGAGTCACGGCGATGCTCGACGCCGACCCGGATGTCATCGTCGACGACGGGGCGGACCTGGTCGCCCTCGTCCACACGACCCGACGCTCCCGAGGTCGCCTCCGGGGCTCCACCGAGGAGACCACCACCGGAGTCACCCGCCTCAAGGCCCTCGAGCGGTCCGGCGAGCTGCTCTTCCCCGCGATCAACGTCAACGACGCGGAGATGAAGCACCTCTTCGACAACCGCTACGGGACAGGGCAATCGACCCTCGACGGGATCCTCTCGGCAACGAACCTGTTGGTGGCGGGGAAGGTCGCGGTCGTCGCGGGCTACGGATGGTCCGGCAAGGGCGTTGCGGCCCGCCTCCACGGCATGGGCGCCGAGGTCGTGGTGACCGAAGTGGACCCGGTCCGCGCCCTTGAGGCTCGGATGGACGGCTTCCGCGTCCGCTCAATGCTGGAGGCGGCGGCTCAGGCCGACCTTATCGTGACCGTTACCGGCAGCACCGGTATCCTCCGCGCGGAACACCTGAGGGTGCTCAAGGATGGCTGCCTGCTCGCCAACGCAGGCCACTTCGACGTGGAGATCTCCAAGCCGGATCTCGAGGGACTCTCCGTCACGCACCGCACGGCCCGCCCGAACGTCGAGGAGTACCGCTTCGCCGACGGACGCCGGGCCTACCTGCTCGCCGAGGGACGCCTCGTGAACCTCGCGGCCGGCCAGGGCCACCCGGCCGAGATCATGGACCTCTCCTTCGCGCTCCAGGCCCTCTCGGTCGAGCACCTGGTGCACCACGGCCGAGAGATGGCCATCAAGGTCCACCCGGTCCCCGAGACCCTCGATCGCGCGGTCGCCCACGCGGCGCTCGGGCCGATGGGGATCGTCCTCGACGAGAGGACCGACCAACAGCTCAAGTACGCCGAGTCCTGGCAAGGAGGGACCTAGATGGAGACCGGCAAGATCCCTCCCGAGCTCAAGTACACCAAGAGCCACGAGTGGGTCAAGATCGAGGGGTCGATCGCGACGGTCGGGATCACCGACCACGCGCAATCCGAGCTCACGGACATCGTCTTCGTCGACCTCCCCTCGGCGGGGAAGTCGTTCGACGCAGGGGCCTCGGTCGCCGTGCTCGAGTCGGTGAAGACGGTGGCCGACGTCTACGCCCCGGCCTCCTGCCGCGTCACCGAGGCGAACCCTGAGCTCAAGACCCATCCCGAGTACGTCAACCAGGACCCGTACGGGAAGGGCTGGCTGTTCCGCTGCGAGCTCACCGGTGACCTCACCGCCGTGCTCATCGGACCGGACGACTACAAGCGACTTGTCGAGTCGCCGGCGTAGGCCGCTGCTCGCTCCCCTGCGGGGGGAGGGCGAACCCTTCGGACTCGTCGGGACGGTGGGAAGCCCTACTTCCCCGTGAACTTGGGCTTGCGCTTCTCGAGGAACGCCTGCATGCCCTCGGTCTTGTCGGCGGTCGTGAACGTCCGACCGGCAGACTCCCCTTCCATGTGGAGGGCACTCGCCAGCGAGGCGTCCATGCCGCGGTCGACGACCTGCTTTACCCAGCGGACCGCCAGCGGCGCGCGCGAGGCGACGGTCGCGGCGAGCTTGGAGACCTCCTCGCGCGCGGTCGCCGCAGGGACGACCCGCGCGACAAAGCCGAGACGCTGGGCCTCCTCCGCCTCGACCGGGACGCCGGAATAGAGGAGGAGCTTGGCGTTCGCCCGGCCGATGAGACGGGAGAGGCGCGTGGCGCCCCCCATCCCCGGATGGATCCCCACGGTCACCTCGGGAAGGCCGAGCTGGCTGCCCTTGGCAGCGACGACGAAATCGGCGGCGAGGGCGAGCTCGAGCCCCCCGCCCAGGGCGTACCCTTCCACGAAGGCAATGACGGGTAAGCGGCATTGGTCGATCTTCTCGGCGACGCGCAGGCCCAAGGCGCCGAACTCGAAGCCCTCGGCAGGCGTCTTCTTCGCCATCTCTGCGATGTCGGCCCCGGCCGCGAAGACCGCCCCCGAGCCGGCGAGGACAACGACCCGAGTTTCGGGGTCGGCCTCGAGGCTTCGGACCGCGGCCTCGAGCTGCGTGAGAAGCTCGGAGTTGAGCGCGTTGAGCACCTCGGGCCGGTCGAGGAGGACCCATCCCACGGGTCCCTCCTTCTCCACCCTAACGAGGCGCAGCGGCCAGCTCTTCTCGTGACGAGCCGCCCGCTCGCGGAGCTCCCGCGAGACCGGGAAGCTCCCCGGCCAGCGCTTGGCATACTCCTCGACCAGGCGCAGACCCTCGGCGAGACCGACCTCGGCGAGCTGGGCGAAGGGGCCGTCCCTGCGGCGCAGGCCGACCACCGCGCCGCGGTCGACCGCCTCCGGGGAAGCGACCTTCTCCTCAACCAGGCGCGTCGCGATGCCGATCGTCTGACCCAGGAACCGCGCCCGGACGGCAGCCTTCTTCTCGGGCTCCACTGCGGTCTCCTTCCAGGCCCACGGCTTGCCGCTGCGGAACTGGCTCTCGAGAAGCTTGGTCGGCTGATAGGCCGGGCCGAAGGAGGCGGCGAGGGAGCTCTCGGCGTGGAAGGCGATGGCGACGCCGGTGACGTTCATCAGCTCGAACGGCCCCAGGGTGGCACCGAAGAGCTCGCGTCCTACCTCCTCGATGGTCGCGAGGCTCGCGACGCCCTCCTCCGCGAGGCGGGTCGCCTCGTTGAGGTACGGGACGAAGAAGCGGTTGACACAGAAGCCCGCCCTGTCGGCGGTCTCGATCGGGATCTTGCCAAGGCGGCTCGAGAAGCGGAGGAGCGCCTCGAGCGTCTCTCGCGAGGTCGCCTCGCCTCCGACGACCTCGATGAGCTTGTTGATCGCCGCCGGATAGAAGAAGTGGAGACCGGCGAACCTGCCCGGGTCCGGGAACCCTCGGGCAAGGGCGGTGACGGAGAGCGAGGAGGTGTTCGTGGCCACGATGGTCGTGGGAGCCACGAGGGGGGCGATCTCGGTGAAGAGGGCGTGCTTGACGAGCTCCTCCTCGAAGACCGCCTCGATGACGAGGGCGGCACCCTCCACGGCCGCCTTGAGGTCGGTCGTGAAGGTGATCCGGCCCAGGATCTCGTCACGACGCGCGGGGGTGAGCTTTCCCCGTTCCACCCCCCCGGCCAGGGTGCGCTCCAGGATCGACTTCCCGCGAGCGAGCGCGGCCTCGTCCACGTCCCGCACCCGGACGGGAAAGCCCGCGGAGGCGCACGCCTGCGCGATCCCTGAGCCCATATTGCCCCCGCCGAGGACCGCGACCGGCTGAGGGGGTTCGATCTTCGGAGCGACCATGGCCGACGGTTTCCACCGGGTCTCGGCGGACGGCGCAGGTGGGGGGCTGCGTCACTATAAGTCGTTCGGCTCGGAGGGCGTCCCCCGACGAGGGGCTCGGTTTCCTAAGCTCCCCCGGCTACTGCCGAGCCGTGACCGACGCCGCGGAGGAGCTCGACAGCGAGCGCGCCCTGGACGCCGAGGTCGAGTTCGTCCTGACGATGGGCGGGCTCGCCCTGCGGCTTGCCGGGGCGACCCTCGTGACCCACGAGAAGATCCCGGTGCCCCGGTTCAACTTCGTCTGGGCGAGGGGCGTGGGGGCGGAGCGGCAGACCTCGTTCTTCGAGCGGGCCCTGGACCACTACTTCCAGCGGGCGCTTCGTCCCACGTTCCGCGTGCCGCTCCCCGTCGAGGGCCATCTCGACCGGGGGCTCCGCCGCCTCGGCTTCTCGCTCCGTCCCGAGCCGCTCACGCTTCTCCTGGAACGGGCCCAAACGGTCCGCGAGCCCGAGGAGGCGGCGGAGGTCTCGCAAGCAACGGCTTCCGACCTTGACGCGGTCGCCGGCTTCTGGACCTCGGCCAAGGAACGGCCGGAGTTCCGGACGGCCCTCGACATCGCCTGGCACCATCCGAACCCCGACGAGGAGCTCGTGCCGCTGCTCGCGCGGCTCGAGGGCGAACCCGCTTCGGCCGCGGTGCTCTATCGCCATGGGAGCGCGGCAGGGATCCACCTCGTTGCCACGCATCTCTCGGCCCGGGGGCGGGGAGCGGCCTCCGACATCGTCCGCTACGCGCTGCGCGAGCGGCCCCTCCGCAGCGCAGCCCGGTTCTCGATCTTCGCGGACTCGCCCAGACTCGAAAGCCGCCTTGTCAAACTGGGATTTACTCCGGTGCGATCGTTCGCCGTCTACGACCTGCCGGAGTCAGCCGAGCTGGCCATACCTCCTCCCGGTCCGCCGACGCCCCCGCGGTGGCGTCCGCCGCGATAGGTGCTGGATCGCACCTCTCTGTGCCTCGGCCCTGGCTTCCACCCCGCAACCCACGCTGTCGGGGAGGTCGAGGGGACCCGAAGGGGTCTCAGCTGCTGCGCATCCCGTCGAGCTTCATCTTCTGCTCGATCGCCGCGATCGACCGGGCCGTCGTGACGACCGTGTCGGCGTTCAGGGAGATGGAGTC
This sequence comes from Thermoplasmata archaeon, assembly GCA_021817605.1. Lineage (GTDB taxonomy): Archaea > Thermoplasmatota > Thermoplasmata > Lutacidiplasmatales > UBA184 > Lutacidiplasma. Next base: position 61,013 of record JAKAUN010000004.1, read on the forward strand.
GATCCCCTCGCGGACGAGGAACTCGGCGAACTCGGGATAGACGCTGGGGCCCTGCCCGCAGATCCCTACGGTCCGTCCCTCGGCGTGGGCCCCCTCGATCAGCAGACGGACCGCCTGGAGGACCGCCGGGTCGCGCTCGTCGAAGTAGCCCATCCGCCCGAGCGTCTCGGAATCGCGATCGGCGCCGAGGACCAGTTGCGTGAGGTCGTTCGAGCCTATGGAGAAGCCGTCGCAGTGGTGCGAGAACTCCCGCGCGAGGAGCACGGTCGAGGGGACCTCGGCCATGAGGTAGAGCTTGAAGTCCCGGGAGCGGCGCAGGCCCGCCGAGCGCATCGTCTCGGCGATCTCCTCGAGCTCCCAGGTGTTGCGGACGAAAGGTAGCATCACCATGGCGTTCTTGAGGCCCATGTCGGTCCGCACGCGCTGGATCGCCTCGAGCTCGCAGAGGAACGCGGGCCGATAGACCGGCGAGATGTACCTCGAGCAGCCGCGCCAGCCGATCATCGGGTTCTCCTCGACCGGCTCGAAAGGCTCGCCGCCGGGCATACCCCGGTACTCGTTGGTCTTGAAGTCGGAGGTACGGATGATCACCGGCCGCGGGTGGAACGCCTGGCAGACCTTCCCGATCCCTTCGGCGAGGCGACGGACCAGCTCCTCCTTCCTACCCTGCTGGAGGAGCGCGAGGGGATGCTCGCGCACGTGGGCGGTGAAGATGAACTCGATGCGAAGGAGGCCGACGCCCGAGACCGGCAGGCGGGCATACTCCTCCGCCTTCTCGGGGACCCCGACGTTCACCATGATCCGGGTCGCGGTCACGGGGACGAGATGGTGGGCCGACACTCCCGAGTCGAGACCCGCCGCGGGGGCCGGCTTCGCGATCGCACGGAGCCCGTGGTAGACCGACCCGGTCTTGCCGTCGACGGTGATCTCGCTGCCGGCGGAGATCTTCCGGGTTGCCTCCCGGGTACCGACCACGCACGGCACCCCGAGCTCTCGCGAGACGATGGCGGCGTGACAGGTCATCCCGCCCTCGTCCGTCACGATGGCCGAGGCCCGGGACATCGCCGGGACCATGTCCGGCGTCGTCATCGTCGTCACCAGGACCTCACCGGCCTGGAGCCGGTCCATCTCGGCGGAGCCGTGGAGGATGCGCGCGACCCCCGAGGCAACTCCCGGGCTCGCACCGAAGCCGCGGAGGAACGCGTCGGTCTCGGCCCCGGTCGGGGGCTTGGGGACGGAGGGCCCGGGCTCACCGGCGGAGAGCGTCGGGATCGTCGTCACCGGGCGGGCCTGGACGATGTAGAGGGTCGAGGCGTCGGCGCACCACTCGATGTCCATCGGACGACGGTAGTGCGACTCGATGAGGCGTGCGAGGGAGACGAGCCTCAGCAGCCGTGCGTCCGGGAGCTTCTGCTGGCTTCGCTCCGGGGGCGGCACCTCCTCCCGACGGTTCCCGCCGCCCTCGGCGCGAACGAGACGCATCTTCTGCTCGGAGATCTGCTTGTGGATGATCTTCTGGGTCGACCCGTCGACCACATAGTGGTCCGGGGTCACCTCACCTCCCACGATCGCCTCGCCAAGGCCCCAGCCGGCCTCGACGATCATGTGGTTCTCCCCCGTGTTCGGGTCGCGGGTGAAGAGGATGCCGCTCACCGTCGAGTCGACCATCTTCTGCACGAGGACGGCGAGGCGGACGGTCGCGTGGTCGAACCCCTTCTTCTGGCGGTAGACCAACACTCTCGGCGTGAAGAGCGAGCCCCAGCAGCGGCGCACCGCGTCGAGGACGTTCTCCTCGCCATGGACGTTGAGGTAGGTCTCCTGTAGCCCCGCGAAGGAGGCTCCCTCGAGGTCCTCGGCCGTGGCGCTCGAGCGCACCGCCGAGAACTTGACCGAGTGCTTCCGAGTGAACTCCTCGTAGGCCTTCGCGATGGTGGCGCGGAGCTCCTTGGGGAACTCCGTCGACTCAAAGGCGGTCCGGATGCGCTGGGAGGCCCCCTCGACCGATTGCGGATGGGACTCGTCCACGCCGGCGAGAGCTTCCCGGATGACCTCGGCGAGCCCGCTCGCCTCGACGAACCCGGAGTAGGCCTCGGTGGTGATCACGAATCCCGGAGGCACCGGCAGCCCCTGCCGAACGAGCTCGCCGAGCTTCCCTGCCTTTCCCCCGACCAGGGGCAGGTCGGAGTCGGAGACCTCGCCCAAGTTGACGATGGTCGGCATCGGGCTAGGCCCTCCCACGCTCGAAGAGGAAGCTCACGAGGTCGGCGGAAGGGGAGTACGGATGGACGAGCCGCTGGGAACGAAGTACAAAACCACCCGGCGGAGGGAGCAAGCTCTCGATCACCTTTCCTCTCCGATCGACCTCGTCCCGGGGCACGACCTCGTAGTAGCGGAACTGCCCGCCCGCGGCGACGAGCCGTGCCACCAGGGGTGCGTACTTAATCCCTTCCCGGGGGAGGTTGAGCACGACCCTGTCGGCGGGGGGAGCCTCGGCGGCGAAGCCCTCCACGCGTCCCTCGACCGCTCGCACCCGATCCGAGAGCCCGTGCCGCGCTAACGTCCTCCGCAGGAGGGCGATCGCCACGGGATTGAGGTCGACCGCGGTGATGCCCCGCGCCCTGCCGTGCCGAGCGATGGTGACGGAGAACGGCCCGACACCGCAACAGAGGTCGTAGACGCTCTCGCCCGCTCGGACCTCGGAGGCGACCAGCGCATGCTCCCGAGCGAGCCGGGGGGAGAAGTACGCCTGCTCGACATCCACCTCGAACTCGAGCTGGTTCTCGCGGTGCCGCGTCGCCCAGCTCCCCGTCCCCGCGAGCCTCTCCACGACCCGCAGGCGCTCTTCCCCTCGGACCCCGCGGTCCTCGCCAACGATCCGGGCCCCCGGGACGAAACGAAGGAGGGCCTCTCCGACCTCGACCCTTCGGGGTTCGAGCTCGCCGGGGAGGCGGACGAGCACGATGTCGCCGACGACGTCGAAAGCACGGGGAAGCCGGGCCTTCTCCTCCGGCGACCAGTCGAGCAGGTCGCGGTAGTCGCTCGGCCCCGCCAGGGGCCTCACCACGAACTCCCGCTCCTCTACCGATCCCCACTCCACGGGGACCTCGGCATCCGCTACCAAGGGAAGTGCGAGCCGATCCCCCTCCTGTCGGATGGCAAGGTCAGTCCGCAGCGCGCCGAGCGAAACGAGCGCCTGTCGGGTCGTCTCGCCTTCGGAGCGGGGGACGAGCAGCGCCCGCGACCTCATGTGGCGCTGGTCGCCCGGACCCTTCCCAGCAGGATTGGGAGTACGTCGGCGGCGTGCCTCGGGCCGGACGCCGAAGCTCCCGCGGGTGGTGCGCCGAACTTGATGGGAGCCGTTCGTGGTGGGACCGTTACCCCTTGGCCGACCAGGATCCACGGGACCGGGTCGTCGGAGTGGCCGCCGACGATGCAAGGCGTCGCGTGGTCCGCGGTGACACAGAGCCGTACCTTGGAAAGGTCGAGCCCTTCTACGAGCGGGCCGAAGAACGAGCGGTCGATCGCCTCGACGACCTCCTTCTTGCGGAGCGCGTCGCCGTCGTGGGCCGGCTCGTCGGGCCCCTTGAGGTGAACGTAGAGGAACGGCAGCCTGCCGACGAGCCCCCGGACGGCTCTTGCCCTCTCCCCATACCCGATATCGCGGTCGCCGGTCATGGGCCCCACGTAGTGGTCCTCCAGGCCGAGGACGCGGGCGATGCCCCTCTCGACGGGCATCTCGGTGAGGGCGCCTCCCGCGATCCCGTACTTCGCTGAGAACGGCTGGGGCGACCCCGTAACCAGCGCCCCAGCGTTGCGCAGGAGGAGACCGTTCGCGAGCTTGCGACCCGCGAGCGCGCGTCGGGCGTTGAGACGATGCGACGCCAGCAGCGGGACGCTGCGCTCGAGGAAGAGATTGATCGCACGAGCGGTCCTTGTCGCCGACGGGCTCGGCTCCAAGGGCCGGACGGTCTCGATGCGCGGATGTTCGGGTCGGAGCGCGCGCCCCATGCCCCCGACCTTCTCGTAGAACGGATCGGCATTGCTGACGCTGGGGGACAAGGCGCCCCCGCCGCGCGGACGGAGCCAGAGCACGCCACGATGCCCCACCGTCGAGCGAACTTCGGCGTCGATTCCCTCGGCCTCGAGGAGACGGCCCTCTGTGAGCGCCCGCGCGAGCTCGACCGCCTCCGCGGTGGTGAGGGAGCGGCCGACCCGTGCGTCGACGACGGAGCCGTCCCCGTCGACCGTAGCGAAGTTGAGACGCAGCGCGACATCGCCGGGTAAGAGATCGATCCCGCAGCCCAACGCTTCAAGGACGCCGCGGCCGGGGGAGTCCTTCACGGGGTCGTAGCCCAGGAGAGCGAAGACCCCGGCATCGGATTCGGGAGCGGTTCCCGGTCCGAGGACGGTGAGCTCTCCTGCGTCTCCCATCGCGGTGAGGTGGTCTAGGTTGGGAGTCGAAGCCGACTCGACAGGGCTCTTACCCTCGGTCGCCGGGTGCGGCCGGTCGCCGAGACCGTCGAGGACCACCAGCAGGTGGGTGAGGTCCTCACGAAATTCGGCAACCGGGCTCGCCATCAGCTAATAAGGAGCTCGGGAGTAAACTCCCGCTCCATGGCAGCTCAGCTGACCGGCGGCTTTAGGGGTTTCGTCCAGAAGCCCCTTGGCAAGGTAGCCCTCGTCGCGATCAGCTTCCTTGCCACCGCGGCGGCCTTCATCTACGTCACCCCGATCCTTGGCATCCCGGTCTTCCTTGTCGCGGGCCTCGCGCTCCCGATCCTCTCCGGTGTCAAGCGCCCGCGCTTCTTGGCGCTCAGCGGGCTTGTCGTCCTGCTGGTGCTCGCGCCGGTGGCCAACGTCTACTTCACCGACCAGCTCCTGGCCCCGGTCCCCGCTGCGAGTTCGAGCCCCGCCGCGCCGGACGGCAATGGCGGCTCGGTGCTGCAGAACGCCACCCTGAGCCCGTTCACGGGGGGGGCGGGGACGAACTTCACTTGGACGGTGATGGTCGACCCGAACTACCTGGCCTCAGGGCTCACTTCGACCAATTGGAGCAACGACTCGGTCCGCCTGTACCTCTCCACCTGTCCCGGCGCCACGAACGCGACCGCGAGCTACTGCGCGTCCGGCTACCCGTTCGTCATCCTCTACTACAACTTCACTGCCCCGCCGACCAGCCCGACGCCGATCACATTCCACTACGTGGTCCGGTCGAACGGCATCTGGGCCTGGCAGATGGGGCTCCACGTCCAGAACCGCACCACGAGCAGTTACTCGGACATCTTCCTCGTGGGCGATCCGACTTGGAACGGGATCGAGGGCCCTGTCGTAGGGGGATTCTCGACGGTCTACGTGGCGCTGATCACGGACATCTTTTTCACGGTCTTCCTCTACCTCGGCCTCCCGTTCTACTTCCTCCTCCTGATCTACATGGTCCTCAAGAATCGCGAGCGGCGGCGCAAGGAGGCGCTCCAGAGGGCGCCCCGCGCGGTCCCTCCGTCTTCGGAGGCAACGGGAGGGACAGGCGGGACGTCACCTGCCACGCCCTTAGAAGGCGGGAATCCCGTGGGACCTGCTGACGGAAACGGCAGGGCGGAGGGACAAGGGCCCCTAGCCTCCTCCGAGAAGGCCTGCCCAAGCTGCGGGGCGGTGGTCTACCCCTCCGAGACGAAGTGCTGGAAGTGCGGGGCGACGCTCCAGGGTTAGGCGTCGACTGGCCGGGGACCGCGCGAAAGCGCCGACCCTGCGATCCGTGAACCTCACCGCCTCGCCCTGACACATAGGTGACTTGGGATCCCGCCCTCCCGAACGGACTTTCGGTACGCCACCGAGCGCGAGCTGTAGCTGAGGTCGTCGATCATCACGACCTCGAGCCCCTCCTTGCGTCCTACGAGAACGCCGAAGCGGGTTCCCGGCCTTCGATTCCCGGATGCAGCCCAAGGTGCTGTGCTGCGGCTAATCAGCAGGCGTGGTGAGCTTCCGACGCCCTGAAAAAACCACCTTCAAGAGTCTCGCGGTCCGCTGGTTCGCGGCCGACCAACATCTGCACTTCACGACCCTCACGAGGTTCCGTGTTTGAAACATCCCGTCGATGGATGGGCTGTTCCAATAGGTTCTGCTGCAGCGCCGTGAGGCCGGCCTTGTGCTGCTAGGTGGTGCGGCCTTGGGCGGGACGGAGATCAAGGCCGTCGCCTCCAGCACAGCGCGGACAGCTGCGCGCGGCTTCGGGAGGAAGAGGACGAGCTCCGACGGAGGGACCGGGAGATTCCCTAGGGGTTCCGGAAGACGGGCGAGGTGGAGGACCGGCATAACGGGTCCGACCAGCATCCGCTCCTCCACTTGCGGCCGTCGGACTAGAAAAGCGACCACAGAGGGGTCGTGAGGCCAGCTAGGCGGATGAGGAGCGGAACGAGACGACGAGGAAGGGCAAGTCGGAGACCACGGACCAGTCCAACTACACCGACCGGGGCTCTCGCATCGTCGAAGACTGCTGGAACATTCGGGGTTCACTTATGGAAACAGTCCGCAAGCGGCGGGAATGGGACCGGCCAAGTTGTCGTAATGACCGCGCTTACCCAAGAGAGCGGGGGCGGTCAGCACCTCGCCACGAAGGTCGGGCAGCTAGAGCGGGTGCCCGGAGGCCTTCTCGCGGAGCTCCTCTCTGACGCGGGATACTTCACCGAGGCCCCAAGATCCGAGCCGTCGAGGCGAGAGAGGAATCGGTCTACTGCCTTTCGGATTCGTGGTGCGTGACAGAGCGAAACCCCGGTCCGCGGGGTCGGCCCCCGCGGGACGAGATCTTCCATCCGTTCCGTCGTGAGGTCGGCAGTCCCCGGGGGCGGGCGGAATTTCGGGGGCTCAAGGTCTGTGTGGACCGTCGTTTCGGCGGGCCAAGAGGAGGAGAGGGCTGCGACAGTCCCTCCTGAAAGGGACAACAAGGGCCCCGGGCAGAAGGCAGGCTCTGGTGTTCAACCCACAGCGTTCGAAGGCGGACCGCGGCGAGCCGCCTCCGAGGACCCGAAAGACTCCGTCTCTGGGAAAGAGATCGGCTCGATCCACTGTCAGGGAGGCCATCAGCTCACAAACGACGTAGGACTAGGGCTCCTATCCGACGATCTCTATGCTGACGCTGCCGGAGAACTTCTGGCCGGCCGAATTCTGACCGTAGATGAACCCAGTGTAAGTTCCAGGCTTGGTCGAGGTCTTGATTGGTGAGGTAACCCAGTTTCCGGAGGCACGACTCCAGCTGAGTGCGCAGGAGTGTGTCGTGGTGTTATACCCACTTCCAGAGACGCCGCTGAGGGCAGAGAGGAGAACGGTTACGGAGGTGGTGTTACTGTTCGCCCCGTCTCCGGAGAGGACAGCGTAGATCTGGAAGGTCGAGTTCTGTTGTACCGGGGTCGGAGTTGTGCCGGTAGCCACGACCAACGGGGGCACTGTAAAGGAACCGCCGGGCACAATGGCCTGGTAGAGAACCACGGATGTCGCGACGACGGTGACCGTGAGAGTCACCGGTAGGGTGAGCGCAGGCTTGAACGAGGTGCTCCAGACCTCTCCGGCACCCCATGCCTGGCCTGTGCCGTTCGTTGAGAGCCCCCAACTCATCGGGATTCCGCCGCTCCTCGTGAACTGCCAGTTCGCGTCGGCGCTGTTCGAGCACTGGAGGTAGATCCGAGCGCTCAGCGGAACGGTGGGACCCGTGCCGTGCGTGATGTTGATTCCGATTACCGTCGTAGCGTTTCCCGACACCTTTGTCGCAAGCGTCGTCTCAAATTGCGTTTGTGCCTGTGGCTGAGGAGTTGGAAAGCGATTCACAAGGATGAATACTGCTGAGAAGAGGGTGACCGTCATCCCGAGGAGCAAGATGGTCGCGATGACCTCCGAGACCGCTCTGCGCTTCCTTCGCCAGACGCGGCGTCGGGTTACGCCGCGGCGCGGGCCAAAGTCTGTCCCAGCCCGCGGCCGGTAACGATACGCAGATGCGTCCATCAACACCGATGGAAAGGTGGGGGTGGCGTATTTAGTCGTTGTTGTCGCCATCCGCGGCTCTGGTGTCTTGCTTTGGGCTTGACCTCAACTCCCAGAGGACACCCGGCGGCCCGCTGCGGGGAAAGAAAGGTTCCCACGCGGACGGCTCTTCGGCCCGCCACTGCGGGTTGACAAGCCGGCCCGATCTGGCGACGCTTCGGCGCGGCAAGTTTCAGCTGACCTACTGCCCATTGGGCCAAACTGACGAAGCAGGGCGACACCCCTCAGAGGACAAGGTCGAACGTGATCGACCTAGGAGCGTTTCGACCCGCCGTCACAGCACCCTCTTGGTTAAGGGGCAGAAGGAGAACAACGAAAGGGTTGGACAACCATCACGTAACCGTGGTGGTTGTCTCTCGACTGGCGCGGGTGCCGCCTATGGGAGAGCGGTGGTGGTCACCGTGCCCGAGAACGAACCCTGACCCACTGCGGACACAAAGTCGCCGAGGAGTCCAGTGTTGCCGGCCGTTCCCGTGTTGATGACAATCGACTCGCCGGCAGAGACCGGCACGCTCGCGGAGAGCCAGGTGCCCTTGGAGGGTGTGTAGCTCGTTACATTGGTGCCGGCGTTGACCAGCGTTATCTTAGTGTTAGCCGGAAACGCGATAGACGCCCCGGTCGAGCTCTTCAGGTCGAGCTTGAGATTGCCCGTGTTGATGCCACTTGCCGAGGAGATTCCAAGGGAGTAGCAGAAGTCAGAGGCCACGCAACCCATGGGGGGGGACGTCGTGCTCGTCGTGTTCAGCGGCGATTCCCACGAGTAGGCCGTTCCCAATGGGGTGTTGCCGGGTCCCTTCGTTAGGCCCGAGATCAGAACGTACAGCACGGCGGCCAGTACGACCGTGATCGCAACGAGCAGGATCGTGGCGATGATCGGCGAGACTCCCTTCTTACGGTTCCTTCTCCAGCTTCGGCCAGCTCTCGCGTCGAGGTACATTTCCCCGTTTCCTCCGATGAGGTCTTCGACCTCGGCGCCCCTCTTTCTGAGACCCCCTATATGAACGTTCAGTTCCGTGTGACGTACAAGTGTCGAATCAGTGTTCGTTGAGAGACGTAATACGGATAAATGCGCATTGACACACTTTCACGCGCCAAAGCTACGATAGCGGACCGCGGGCTCTGGGACCGCAGGGTGTCGCCCGGCCGGGCGCGTGCGACAACCCCGTGCCCCGCGAGCCAGGCCACGCGCACGGGCCTACTCGAGCGACCGACGTAAACCATGGTGCCACATCCGCCGGACCCCGATCAGGCATCCCGGACCCAAGTTATACAGAGAACACCCCCGTTCTTTGATTGTTCGACAAGGTGACTTCGGCGTTCGACACGAGAGGCACGTACCTATAGAACGAAGCAGCCGCAAACTCTCGAAAAAGTGTGATTGCGTTTAAGTAGGTGGAATCTCCATGGACCAAGCTGGCCGTGTTCGACAACGTTCCGACGGGGAAGGAGGCTCGCCCGCGCGAGCCCGAGGCCCCCCGGCGCGATCCAGAGGAGGCGCGCATCGCCCTGCGGTGTACCCTCAAGGAGCTTCGGCTGGTCGACTCGTTCGTCTCATCGGGCGAGTTCGGTACCCGCTCCGAGCTCATGAGGGCGGCGCTGCACGCGTTCCTGCGGTCGCGGACGATGTCCGGCACGACGGCCCCACCGATCGACGCCGAAGGGTTCGTTGAGGTCCCGATTCGGCTGAAACCGGAGGAGTGTGCGGCGGCGGAGGCGTATGCCCGCCATATCGGAAACCGCCAGGAGTTGCGGGACATCCTGGCACTGATCTTCCGGTACGGCGAAAAGCAGCTCCAGGTGAAGGAGCTCGCCGAGCGTGCCCGAGAGCACGCTCGCGACGCTGCCGAGACCCGCTCCCAGGTCGGGGCGCTCTCCGAGAGCGCCCGCGACCTCGAGCGCAAGGGGGTCGTCGGGCGCTAGGAACTCGCAACACGCTGGATACGGTCGGGGAGTGGTTGTGGGGACCCACGGTGCGCAGCGAGACACGGCGGATTGGCTCGAGAACGACCCGTACGTAGAGTACCTTCGGGGCGACCCGGGCGAGGGACTTCGCCTCGGCCAGGAGCTCCGGGTGGTCTTCGTGGCGGTGGGCGGCGGCGCGATACGCGTCGGCCGCGAGATCGCGCGAGCCCACCTTCGCTACGTCGAGAGCGTGGCCATCAACTGTGACCCCAAGGTCCAGGGATTCGAGGATTTCGACCGCAGGGTCTGCCTCAGCCCGGAGTCCGGCGCCGAGGTCGACACCGGTGGCTCGGCGGTCGTCGGAGCGGTCCTCGCCCGCGCGGCGGAGCCCGCCCTGCGGCGCATCTTCCGTGGCGCAGCCTTCGTTGTCCTCGTGGGGAGCCTGGGCGGCGGCGCGGGAAGCGGCGCCTTCCCTTTCCTCCTCGATGTCGCCTCCCGCAACGCGGGGGTCGTGAGCGCCTTCGTCATCAAGCCGTTCCGCGCGGAGGGCAACCGCCGCGCCCTCGCCGACCGCGCCCTCGGGAGCCTCCACCTCCTCGAGGCGTACAACGAGAAGCGAGAGCGCGGCAGCGCGAGCCTCCAGATCCTCGACAACGAGAGCCTCGTCCCGAGCCTCAAGCACAAGGCGTTCAGCGCGGTCTCCCGACACTGGGCCGACGCCCTCCGCGACCACCTCGAGAACGCGATCCTCGCCCCGGCCGAGGCGATCCTCGGACCGGCGCAGATGAGCCATCTCCTCGAGTCGGCGGTCCCTCCGTCCGGTCTTGAGGAGGGTCTCCCCACTCTGGTGCACGGCCCGAGCCCCCCAACCCCCGTGCCCGCGATGCCCCCCGCGCTACCGGCGGCGGCCAGCGAGGCGGAGCTCACCTTCGAGGTCGAGGCTGGCGCTCGGCCGCCCGCAGCCTCCTGAACCCGACGCGAACCAGAAGGGCGGAAGGGCCCCCCTCTTCCGCCCCACCCTTGCCTGAGGTCGACCGGGACCCGAGAGAACAGTTCGTGAGGCAAAACGCCGCTCGAGCGAGCGGCCCTCTGGAGGGGGGTCGAGTCGCTCGACCCAGTGCCAATGGCTGAGACGGCGCGGGTTGTGGATTGCCACCCGAAGTGTCGGTTCCGTCACCTAGCTGGGCTTCTGCCGGTCTAGCAGGTAGACCCAAGGCCGGGTCGACCGTCCAACTTTAAGAGGGGGACCGCCTCGGTCCTCCCGGCATGGACGGCAGGCTCTTCACGGTCCTCGCGCTCCTCGTGCTACCGGCGGTGCTCATCGGCCTCACCGTGCTCTACCTCGGCTCGAACCCGGTTTGGGTCTTCACCCTCATCGGGGTCATGGTCCTCGGGGGGATGTACCTCCTGACCTACACCGAGTCGCCCAGCTAGGCCGCAACCGCGCCGTCGGACACGGGGGCTTGATGGGCCGCAGCGCTCCGGCCGAAACCTAGCCGTACATCCCTGCGGTCGGGGCGGGGCCCTCTTCGACCTCGGGTGCGGCCGGACGGGTCTTCATCGACGTCCGAAGCATCCGCTCGATCTGCTCGGCCTGCTTGCGCAGCGGGCCGGTGTCGATCTTGAGCTCGGGCAGGAGCTTGTCGAGCGTCTCGATGAGGGCCGCTCCCGCGCGGTGGTCGGGGAGCCCCTCGGAGGCGCGGGTGCTCACCAGCAGGACGGCGACAGGGATCTTGCGGCCTATCCCCTGGACGAGGAGGGCACCGGAAACGCCTCCGACGACCCCTTCCTCGAGAGGCCGGGTCTTGGTCTGCACGAAGGAGTTCACGAGCGCAGCCTCCTTGCGCGAGAAGGCGACCCAGACCTGCTCGCTCGTCTCCTCGTGCTCGTGGGGCGCCGTCGCGTCCTCCTCCTCTTCACCGAGGGGATGGGGTACGACCCCCTCGAGACAAACGATGAGACGGACGTTCTTCTTCTCGGCGGTATCGAGGATGGTGCGGGCGATCGCGTTCGCCTGGGAGGGTGTCGGCGGGAACTCGGAGAGGATGAGGCCGAGGTCGCGTCGGCCGTAGACCCGTATCGTCGGATGGACCTCGCCGCCCTGAATGACGGCGATCGGGGCGATGTCCGGCGACTCGAAGCGGCCGACCCTCGGCAGCTTGAGCGCCCGGATCATGTAGTGGCCGGCGACGGTCGTGGCGAGCCCGGCGCTAGGGAAGGAGGAGAGCAGCACGCAGCCCGGTCCGGGGCAGCCTTCGGTCGGAGCCTCGTCACGCCACTGGAACTCCATGGTCGACCCGAGGAGGGGACGCCTCGGGGCGTATAGCGAAGCCGTACGGGCGCCTCTGACGGGAGCTTCCCTCTCCTCTGCCGCGCCAAACCCAAGTACTCTTCTCCGCTCGTGCGCCTCGTGGGGCTCCCCCTGCGGAACATCGTCACCGCCCAGGAGCTCCCCTGGGCCGCGCTCGCGGGCCGCTCGCTTGCCGTGGACGGCTTCAACGCGGTCTACCAGTTCCTCGCCACGATCCGCCAGCAGGACGGCCAGCTCTTCTGCGACGCCGACGGGCGTGTCACCAGCCACCTCATGGGGACGTTCTATCGGACGACCTCGCTCCTTTCCGAGGGCGTTCTCCCGGTCTGGGTCTTCGATGGCAAGCCCCCCGAGCGCAAGGTGGGAACGATCCGCTCGAGGATCGTAGCGAAGGAGAAGGCGGAGTCCGCCTGGCAGGAGGCCCTGGCCGCGGGCGACCTCGAGACCGCGCGGCGCAAGGCGGCGCAGACCTCCCGGCTCACCAAGCCGATGGTCGACGAGCTCGAGGTGCTCCTCAAGGCCCTCGGGGTGCCGACCGTCCGCGCCCCGAGCGAGGGGGAGGCCCAGGCGGCGGCGATGGCGGCTGCCGGAAGCGTCTGGGCTGCCGCCTCGGAGGATTACGACGCGCTCCTCTTCGGCGCTCCGAGGCTCGTCCGTGGCCTTGCCGCCCGCGGCCGGGGCTCAGCGGGCACGGTCGCCCAGCTCATCGACCGTGCGGCGCTCCTCGAGAGCCTCGGGATCGACGGCGAGGAGCTCATCGTGCTCGGCCTGGTCGTCGGCACCGACTTCAACGACGGCGTCGCCGGCTTCGGGCCGAAGAAGGCGCTCAAGCTCGTTCAGGAGCATCTCGGCTTCGAAAAAACGCTCGAGAAGGTCGGGGTCGATCTCGAGGAGGCGCGCAGCGTGGCGGAGATCTTCCGCCACCCGGACGCCCTCGAGGTGGGGAAGCTCGCCTTCGGGCCGGTCGACGAGGGAGCTCTCAAGGAGCTCCTGGTCGAGACGCACGGCTTCTCCGAGACGCGGGTCAAGGCGGCGGTCGCCCGGGCGCGGTCCCGACCCCGGGCTTCCCCCGACCCGGCGGAGAGCCGGGGGCACCAGACGCTCCTCGAGACCTTTGGGGGTCCTCCGGCGTGACCCCGTTCGAGTGCGTCCCGAATTTCTCCGAGGGACGGGATGGCGAGAAGGTCGAGCGGATCGCCTCCGCCGCGCGGGCCGTCCCCGGCGTCACCGTCCTCGACGTCGAGCGCAACGCCGACCACCATCGCTCGGTGATCACGCTCTACGGGGAGGGGGAGCCTCTGCTCGAGGCGGTCTACCGGATGATGGAGGTCGCCAGCCGCGAGATCGATCTCACCCATCACGTCGGAGAGCACCCGCGCATGGGAGCGACGGATGTTGTCCCGTTCGTCCCCGTGGGCTCTGCCACGATGGCCGAGGCGGTCCGTCTCGCCGAGCGGCTGGGCGAGCGCGTCGGAAGCCGTCTCGAGATCCCGGTCTACCTCTACGGTCGGGCGGCGCGGAGGCCCGAGCGCTCGGACCTTGCCAAGGTGCGCGAGGGCCAGTTCGAAGGGATCCGCGAGAGCATCCTCACCGACCCGGCTCGTGCCCCGGACTTCGGTCCGTCCCATGTCCACCCGACCGCGGGGGCCGTGGCGATTGGGGCCCGTCCGGTACTCATCGCCTACAACGTCCTCCTTAGCACCGCCGACGTCAAGGTCGCCAAGGCGATCGCGAAGAAGGTCCGGACCCGTGACGGCGGCCTCGCCGAGGTGAAGGCGCTCGGCTTCGAGATCTCCGAACGTTCCCGTGCCCAGGTCTCCATGAACCTCACCGACTACCGCGTGACGCCTATCCCCCGCGCCTTCGCCGCCGTCCGGGCCGAGGCCCAGCGCCTCGGCACGGAGGTCGAGGAGTCCGAGGTCGTCGGGCTCGTGCCCGAGGATGCCCTCCTGGACGCGGCCGAGGAGCATCTTCTGCTCAAGGGGTTCGAGCGCGCCCGCATCCTCGAGCGAAAGGTCAAGGAGGCCGAGGAGCGGCGGCCCGGGCACGAGGCGATCGGCACGTTCGCCGCGCGCCTCGCGGCGCGCACGCCGACCCCCGGTGGGGGAAGCGCGAGCGCGGTGGTCGCGGCGCTCGCCTCGGCGCTCGGGGAGATGGTCCTTGCCTACTCCCTCGACCCGAGGGCCCCCGCGCCGGAGCTCGCCGAGCTCTCCGGTGTCCTTGCGGCGGCCCGCGTGCGGTTCCTCAACCTCGCGGACGAGGACGCCGCCTCCTACGAGGAGGTACGCGCCGCACGCAAGGCCCGCAAGTCCGGCCCGGAGGACCCCGTCCTGAGGGAGGCCTATCTCGCTGCGCTCCGCCACGCCGCTGCGGTGCCTCTCGAGACCGCCCGCACCTCGCGCGAGATGGCGACCCGGATCGACGCGGTGCGCGAACGCACCAAGGCTGCCCTCGCGAGCGATCTCGCCACGGCCCTGGCCTGCTATCGGGCGGCGGCCGAGGGAGCGCTCGCCAACGTCGCGACGAACCTGGACGACCTGCGAGCCGCCGGCGAGCCGGTCGAACCGATCGAGAAGGCACTCGCCGAGCTCCGCAAGGGAGCCTAGCGTGGCCGAGGGGTCCCGAGCTCCGTCGCCCTCGGGCAGGGCCACCGTCTGGGTCAACTGCGCCGTCTCGGCCGACGGACGCCTTGCCTTTGCGGGGGGCGCCCGCGCGCAGCTCTCCGGCCCGGAGGACCTGCGACGTGTGCAGGAGCTACGGACGGAGGTGGACGCGATCTTGGTCGGGGTCGGCACGGTCCTCTTAGACGACCCGTCGCTCCGGGTGCACTGGGAGCTGCTCGGAAGGCCGCCGGGCCGCTCGCCCCAGCGTCTCGTGGTCGACGCCCTGGGACGGACCCCTCCGAAGGCCCGCGTGCTGGACGGCTCCCTCCCTACCGTGATCGCGACCTCCGAGCGGTGCCACCGCACGTTTCCCTCCCACGTCCGGACGGTCGTGGCCGGTCGGGAGCGGGTCGACCTCGCGGCGCTCTTTACGCGTCTCCCCGAGCTCGGGATCGGCCGCGTCCTCGTCGAAGGGGGGGCTCGCATTCTCGCGTCGGTCGCCCGCGCGGGGCTCTTCGACCGCTGGACCATCTACTACGCTCCACGGTTCATCGGCGGCCTCACCGCCCCGCCGATGCTCGCCGGCCCGGAGGCCGGGAACCTGGACGCGACCGTTCCCCTCGAGCTCGTCGGGCTCGAGCGCCTGGGGGAGGGGTATGTCGCGGGCTATCGGCCCGGCCGGAGGGGCCCTCCTGCTGCCGAGGGCGTCACGTAGAGTCGCCTTCCCTCCAAAACGCGGGTTCTTATCCCGGGGCCGCGTCGTTTCCGGGCGAGGGAGCCAGCGAGTAGCCCATGTCGAGCTCGGAACCCACCAGCCCGCCGCAGTACACTCCGCCCGCGACCTTGCCACCGGTCCAGCCGCAGCGCAACCTTCCGCTGGGCGTCGCCATCCTCTCGGTCCTGATCGGCCTGTTAGGGATCTTCCTCGTCGTGGTCGGGGTTCTCATCCTCGTCGCCGGGACCGTGACCTCCCTCCCGATGGGTGTCGGCTTCGGCACCCCGTTCCACCTCGGCGCGATGGTGATAGGCGCGATCGTTCTCATCGCCGGGCTCATCGTCATCGGCATCGCCGTCGCCCTCTGGCGTCTCAGGCTCTGGGCCCTCGTGCTCGGCCTCATCGTCCTGTTCTTCGTGATGGTGAGCTACGGGGTTGCGCACAACTTCCTGAGCATCGGGTTCCTCCTCGCCCTCGTGCTGTTCATCTACCTCCTCGCCGTCAACCGCCACTTCCGCTAGACGAGCCCGCCCGCCGGCTCCTGGCGGCGGTCGCCGCCGGGGACGAGCCTACGCCCCGGGCTTCTGCACGACGCAGAACGGGTTGCCGTCCGGATCGGCGAGGACGACAAAGTCGTCGTCCGCGCCGGCGGGACGGCGCAGGGTGGCTCCCAACCCTAGGAGGCGAGCGACCTCTCCCTCGCGATCCTCCGTGTAGAGGTCGAGATGGAGTCGGTACTCCCCGAGGTGACCCTCGCCGGTCCGGTTGAGCGAGAGGTTCGGACCCCGGCCCGCCGGGTCCTTGAGGACGACCCAGCCCTCCTCCGCGGGCTCGCGCGGCACGTAGCCAAGGGCCTTCTGCCAGAAGGCGAGCATGCCCTCGAAGTCGTCGCAGTCGAGAACGATCGATCCGAGGCGGAGGCCGACCGCGACCATGCGGACCCTTCCCCGGGATGAGCGGGAGGAGGATAAGGCGGTGCGTCGAGCGAGGCCAGGGAGCCAGACCGGCCACGACGCGCCGGGACGGAGAGAGGAGCGCGTGCTGGGAGCGACGCGGAGGAGGCCCTACTCCTCGGACTTCTTCTTGGTGACGCGCTTCGCGTAGTTCGGCATCCCGGTAAAGTCGACCGTGATGACCGGCTCGTTGCCGACGACCCAGCCGTCGTGGCCCGGTGGGATGAAGTAGGCCTCGCCGGCATGGACCTCGCCTTCCGTGCCGTCGTCCATCTTCAGGTGCATGATGCCCGAGACCTGGTAGCCGTAGTGGGAGGCCCGGCAGCTCGGGGTTCCCGCGATCGACGCCATGTCCTTCGACCAGCGCCACCCCGGCTCGAACCGCGCCCGTCCGACGACCGACCCGTTGATCCTAACGAGCTCCAACCGGCCTCGGGCGTACTCACGTACCTCGTGAGGGACCTCGAACTTCTTCGACTCCAGCACGGCCATCTTGTGGCGGACGCAGATAGGGGGTTCCTTATTGCTCCTTGCTCAACCGCCGTCCACCGCCGTGAGCCTCGTCAGCAAGTCAACTTTTTTTGACACCTAGCTGATATCTTGTCGGTCCTCACCCGCGGGCCAGGAAGGCGATCAGAACGTCGGGAACGGTAGAAGTCCAACGCGCGGGCTGGTGGGCCCGCAACGCCGCATGGCTCAAGACCGCTTTCCGCGTCCTCCTCGGCCTCGTCTGGCTCATCAACGGGACGCTCAAGTTCACCTCGGACTACGTCAGCGGGTTCCTCGGCGACGTCCAGGCGTCGGGGGGGAACGCACCGTCGTGGCTCTCGGGATGGTATTCCTTCTGGGCGACCCAGGCGTCGGGCAACTCGGCGCTCATCGTCTACACGGTGGGGTTCCTCGAGCTGCTGCTCGGGATCGCCCTCGTCTTCGGGTTCATGCGCAAGGTCACCTACGCCGCCGGCGTCGCCCTGAGCCTGCTCATCTGGGCGGTCCCCGAAGGGTTCGGCGGCCCCTACCAGTCGGGGGCCGGCGGGACCGATGTCGGCACGGGGGTCGTCTACGCCCTCACCTTCCTCGGCCTCCTCGTGATCAACGCCCTCGAGGGCTCGAGCCGCTGGAGCGTCGACCACCTCATCGAGCGGAGGTACCCGAGCTGGGCGCGGGTCGCCGAGCTCGGGCCGGGACGGCCGGCTGCCGCTGCCGCCCCTGCCGCGAAGACCGAAGCCACGTAGGGGGCCGGCGCGCCGTCCGGGGCGAGCGTTAAACCCCCCCGCTCCTCCCCGGAGCCTGCGGAGCGACCATGAAGCTCGTCCACTTCACGCTGCAGGAGCAGTTCCACTTCGGGATGATCACGGACGCCAACGAGTACATCGACCTCGACACGGCCTGCCGCGACTTCTACGGCGTGGCTCCCGTCAAGGGCGCCGACCCGAGCCGCTTCCGCGACATGCATGCGTTCTTCTCCGGCGGGGCGGACTCGGTCGCCCTCACGAAGAAGATCCTCGACTACATCGACCGGCGACGCGGGATGGGATGGACGCCGCGCGCGGCGACCGGAGCCCGCTACCTGTTCAAGCCGGAGGAGGGAGTGAAGCTCCTCGCGCCGGTCGTCCAGGGGCAGAAGATCTACTGCCTCGCGCAGAACTCCAAGAGCCACGTCGCCGAGCTCGGCAAGCCCACGCCCCGCCAGCCGTACTTCTTCACGCGGTTCTTCAACTCGCTGGTCGGGCCCTCCGAGCCTCTCGTGCTGAGCCCGGTGGGTAGCTTTCCGGATGTCGAGCTCGAGCTCGCCTGCGTCATCGGCCAGCGGGGGAAGGGGATCAGCGCCGAGCGCGCGCTCGACCACGTCGCCGGCTACACCATCGCCCTCGACATGGGCTACCGCGACCTCCAGTACCCTCCCGAGAGCCCCGTCGACTGGGTGATGGGCAAAGGGTTCGACGCGACGATGGCGGTGGGCCCCTGGGTCGTCCCGAAGGAGGAGGTCGGCTCGCCCTACCCGCTCCGGATGGAGCTCAAGGTCGGCGGCGCGATCCGCCAGCAGGGCGACACCGACGACTACATCTTTCGGCTGCCCGAGATCATCGCCCACCTCTCGCGCGGGATCACCCTCGAGCCCGGGGACGTGATCTCCCTCGGGACCCTCGGCGGCGCGCCGGGGTTCGAATCCGGGAAGGAGAGCCGCAAGCTCAAGCCCGGCGATCAGCTCGAGGCGACGATCGAGAAGGTCGGGCGTCTCGCGGTCTCCGTCAAGGCCGAAGCGCCGCCTCCCCCCGCAGCACCAGGAAAAGCGCCCGCGGCGTAGCGAGCTTTACCGTCTCCCCGACGCGGCCGACCAGGCCACCGTCCGGGAACGGGTAGCGGACGTCCGCGAGGAGCTCGACCGTCGTCCTCCGCCCCTCGTCGGGAAGGAGGGCCGAGGCGAACGGGTCGAAGCCGTCGATCGCCTCGCGGGAGAGCGGCACGACCTGAAAGCCGGTCCCGCCGTGAAGGGATCCCGGCAGCCGGATGAGCCGGTGGATGTCGGTCGTCACGGGGGCATCCGTCTCCCCCTGGACCTCGATCGCCGCCCGACGGACGACCAGCTCGAGGAACTCCTCGGGAGACTCCTGGCCGAAGACGTCCAGCGCCAGGGTCGTCCGGATCCTCTCCGAGCGCTTCTCCTCGACCAGGAACTTCGCCCACCGACGGGCCTTTCTCGCGTCGGCGCCCCAGCCGATGAGCTCGGAGGCAGCCTTCGGCGCCCCTTCCGCCTCCCAGCGGGCGAGAAGCGCCAGGAGCGCCCGGGTGGTGCGTCCCCGCCATCCGGGGGCGTCCGGCGGGGCGAGACGCAGCGTAGAGGCTCCTCGTCCCCGGCGTCCGAGCGGGGCGGCCTCCGCCTCGTCGGCGACGGCGACCGTTCGCCCGGAGCGCACGTCCGCGCTGGCGCGCTCGACCGCTCGCTTCGGGTCGATGTTGGTCCCGAGGATGTAGTCGACCAGCTCGCGACGCTCCGGGCTGGTGAGCCGCGCGAAGCGCTCGTCGCGGACGTGGACGTGGTAGCCTCGGCCACCGGAGAAGACGAAGGAGGTGCTCCGCGGGCTCACGCCGAAGTCCCGGACGAGGAAGTCGTCCACGAGGTCGATGAGCCGGCTCTTGACGAGGGAGAGCTGGCCGGGGTAGTCGAGCGTCTCGGCCCCCCGCAGGTGGTCGGCGTCCAGGTCGAAGATGAGGTCGGCGCCGAACCACTCCTTGGCCGCCATCGAGGCCGCCTCGGGATGTCGGTAGTACGCCGACGAGTAGTAGACGTGGCGGGGGATCTCCGCCGCGAGGTAGCGACGCAGCTCCTCGACGGAGCGGGCGGCGGTGTGACGGCGCATCAGGTTCGCCTCGGCGAACGGGAAGAGGGCGATCTCCCGTCGATCGAGCCTCTCGGGGGCCGGCACGGCGGCGCGGGCGTAGTAGCGGGAGAACTCCCCGCGGGCCCAGGCGAGGGTCCGGGCGTCCAGCGGAGGGGTCTTCGCCACGCGTTACTCCGCCTCGGGCGGAGGCAAGGGGCCCATCGCCTCCTCGACCGCGGCGTCCCGACGGAGGCGGGCGAGGAGATGGAAGACGGTCGAGTGCTCGCTCCCGCGCAGCAGCAGCTCGACCGCCCGCGTCCCCCGCTCGAGCTGCTCTTCGGTCCCGATGAGGGCGACCGTCGAGCCGTAGACGCTCATCGAGCAGCCGGAGAGCTCCTCGATCCGGGCACGCGCCTTGCCCTGGGTGCCGATCACGCGGGCGCGGATGCGACGGAGGGCCGACTTCTCGCGTCGGCCCGTGGCGAGCTTGATGTCGAGGATCCCCAAGAAAGTGTCCTCCTTCAACAGCCGGAACGCCCGCTCGGGGGAGAACCCGCGGCCGATCGCCAGCGCGATGTCCCGGGCCGTGAGCACCCCCATCGGGTCGGTGTCCGGCCCGACGACACGGACCTCCCCTTCCTCGGCGTCCACGTCGATCGTCGTACGGGTCTTCTCCGCGATCGCGCGCTTGGTGCGTCCCTTCGGGCCGATGAGGACGGCCACGCGGTCCTCGGGGATGCGGGCGTGCAGTACGGGCATCGCTACTCCTTGGCCGTCGGTCCGACCTCGTCTCCGCCGACGGCGGCGAGGAACTCCTCCGGCTCGACCGGGTGGCCGAGACGCGTGAGGTACCGGGCGAAGTTGCCGATGTCCCGCTCGAGGAGCCGACGTGCCTCGGGGTGGCTCGAGCCGATCGCCTGCGCCACGTCGATCACCACGACACGGTTCTCGTGATAGAGGGTGTTGTACGGGGAGAGGTCCCCGTGGACGAGCTTGGCGCGTCGGATCATCGCTCCGAACTCCCGGACGAGGTCCTCGTAGAGCGCCGCCGGGTCCGGCACGAGGGCGTCCTTGAGACGCGGAGCGGCTCCCTGCTCGTCCCCGATGAACTCCATGACGAGAACGTTGCGGAAGTGGCCGAGCGGCTTGGGGACGCGAACCCCGGCCTCGTCCAGGCGGCCGAGGATCGTGTGCTCCCGACGGGTCCATCCGACGATGAGCCCGCCGAAGTTGCGCACGCTCGACTCGCGTCGAAGCTCCTCGAGAGCGTAGGCCGGAAGGCGACGGAAGGTCGTGTTGCTGATCCGATAGATCTTCACCGCCCGCAGCTCGGTGCCCTTGTGGGCGCGGAAGACGCCTCCTTCCTTGCCCGAGGAGATCGGAAAGTCGATCGCGTCGAAGAGCCCCTGACCGGCGAGGCGGGAGATCGCCAGAAGGGTCGCGTGGTCGAAGAACTCGTCCAGGAGCTTACGCTGCTGGCCCTCCTTGCGACGGTCCTCGAACCGTTCCCGACGGGGGAAGACGAGCTCCTCGGCGCGTGGCATCGGGAGCCCAGAGCGGCTGGGCGCAGATAGAATCTGCCCGCACGCCCCCGGGGGCGCCCGGCCCTCGCCCGTCGGGTCGTAACGCGAGGGTAACCGAGGGTATTTCCGCAGCGCAGGCGTCGATGAGGTCGTGTCGCTCCCGAGGGTCCCGCTCCGCCACGAGCCGCTCGCCCCGCATGCCCCGGGGAACGAGCCGCTTTCCCCTGCCCCGGGGGAGCTACCCCTCGCGCACCGCCTCGTGGGCCCGGCGAGCTACGACGCGGTGTTCTCCGTGGTCCGCGCCGCGGTCCTAAAGGTCCTCGGCGTGGAGCGGCCGGGCCTCGGCCTCGCCCTCTCCGACCTCCCGCCCCAGCTCGGCGCCTACTGGCAGCTCACCGGCAACCTCATCGTGCTCAACGAGGGGCTGGTCGAGGCGATGCGTGCCCACGCCCGATCGCCCCTCGAGGAGAACGCCTTCGTCTTCGTCCTCCTGGCGCACGAGTACCTCCACGCGCTCGGCTACCTCGACGAGGCAGCGGTCCGACGCGTGACGGCCCGGGTCGCCCGCGGCGCCCTCGGTGCCGACCATCCGGCCACGCGGATGGCGGAGGGGGACCTCTGGCAGCAGTTCCCGTTCCTCGCCCACGCCCCGAGGGGTTCCGGAAGGCGCTTCAAGGTCGTGCGCGGCTTCGACCTCGCGAGCTCCTCGAGCTACATCCGCTGACCCGCGAGCCGGCACCGGGCGGTTTTATCTCCCGCGTAGCGCTCGGCCGTTCGTGGTCTACGTCAACGAGGTCGTCGGGCTCACCGTCGTCATCGCCGGAGCGATCCTCTTCGCGATCGAGATCTTGCACCCCGGGGCGCTGCTCATCATCCCGGCGACGATCCTCTTGGTCGGGGGGGTCCTCTACCTTCTCATCCCGACGGTGCTGCTCGACAGCGTCGTCGGTCCGATCGCGGTCCTTGGCGCGGCGCTCATCGCCACCGCGTCCACGATCTTCTACTACCGGTGGCTCGCCGGGACCCACAAGCCGCTGGTCACGACCCCGGCCGGGCTGGTGGGAGAGGAGGGGATCGTCACCACGGAGGTCGTTCCCAACTCGCTCCGCGGCAAGGTCCGGGTGCGCTCGGAGATCTGGTCCGCGCGCGCGACCGCCACGATCCCGGCCGGGACCCGGGTACGTGTCGTGCACGGCGAGGGCGTGGCGGTGACGGTCGAGCCCGTGGGCCCCGAAGCGTCCGCGCCCGCCGCCTAGTCCCGCGGAAAGCGACCAGCTTATAGGGCTCCGCCCGAGTGCGCCCCCGACGGGAAGGGCAGGTGGCGGACTACACCGTTCTCTACATCGTCGTCGCCTTGCTGGTCCTGCTCGCCATCTACCTGCTCGTCCGCGGCATCCACTTCATCCAGCCCTACGAGCAGGGGATCGTCGTCCTCTTTGGAGCCTACAAGCGCGTGCTCAACCCCGGGTTCAATTGGGTCATCCCGTTCGCCAGCGTCATGCGCGTCGACCTGAGGACCGAGGTCCTCGAGGTCCCCCGCCAGGAGGTCATCACCAAGGACAACTCGCCGACCAACGTCGACGCGATCATCTACACCAAGGTGGTCGACCCTCCGAAGGCGATCTTCCAGGTCCAGAACTTCCACGTCGCCACCGTCGCCCTCGCCCAGACGACCCTCCGGTCGATCATCGGTGACATGGAGCTCGACGAGATCCTGTTCAACCGCGAGCGGATCAACACCCGTCTTCGGGACATCCTGGACGAGGCCACCGACAAGTGGGGGGTCCGCGTCGACGCGGTCGAGATCAAAGAGGTCGATCCTGTCGGCCCGGTCAAGGCCGCGATGGAGGAGCAGACCGCCGCCGAGAGGCAGCGGCGGGCCGCCGTGCTCCGCGCGGACGGTGAGAAGCGCAGCGCCATCCTGGTCGCCGAGGGGCAGAAGCGCTCCCGCATCCTCCAGGCCGAAGGGGTCCGCCAGTCGCAGATCCTCGAGGCGGAGGGAGCACGGGTCGCGACGATCCTCTCCGCCCAGGGCGAGGCGCAGCGGCTGCGCATCCTCTCGCTGGGCGCGGGCGTGCTCGATGCCAAGGCGCTCACCGTCCTCTCGCTCGACACCGTCCAGAAGGTCGGCGACGGTCAGGCGACCAAGATCCTGTTCCCGTTCGAGTTCTCGCGGCTCATGGAAGGCGCGAGCGAGTTCCTCGGCACCAGCCGCACCGTCCCCGACCGACCTCTCAACACCCTCGAGGACCTCGAGAAGAAGATCGGCACGATGGACGACATCCTGGGGCCGATCCCGCGCCAGGAGGACCTCATGACCGACATCAAGTCGATCGAGGAGGAGCTCAGGGCCGAGGCCGACAACTCGGCCGGGGTCCCCGCCCCGCGCGCCGTGGCGGTGCCGGGCCGGGTGGGCGGCCCCCAGCTTCCCTCGCCGGACGAGATCGCCCCCCCGCCGGGTGAGACTCGAGGGCAGACCCGCGGTCCCTCCTCCCCGACCCCCGCCCACGGCGTCGCCGAGCCCCACGGGATCCCGCCGTCGTTCCACTCCGAGCCCGAAACTCCCGAGCCCGCGCCGCCGCCACGCCGCCGCCCCGCCCCTTCCGGGTCCGACCAAAGCTAGGGCGGCGGGCGACCGCACGCGCCACGGGCCGCGCTCAGAGATCGTCGAACCCGAACGCTTCGCCGTGGTCGGGCTGCGCGTTGTAGAGCTCCCCGAGCTCGCGGAACTCCTGGCTCTCGTAGGCCATCATACTCCGCCGGGTCGTCGTCGCGAAGACCTTGGAGGTCTCTCCCGCCCGCCGCAACCTCCGGTTGCGCACGAGGCCCACGGCCTGGAGGTAGCTGCCGAGCACGACGAACACGATCGGGTCGAGCAGCCGAGCCCACAGGGGCGTGGGCCGAGCCGGCGCTGCCTCCCCGGCTCCGGCGCAGCGCCGGCGTCCGTAGAGACGGGGCATCTCCCCCGCCATCCACGACCCTTCCTTGAGAAGGGAGGTATACTCCGGCGCCCCGTAGA
Organism: Thermoplasmata archaeon; assembly: GCA_021817605.1. GTDB lineage: Archaea > Thermoplasmatota > Thermoplasmata > Lutacidiplasmatales > UBA184 > Lutacidiplasma. The sequence goes on from JAKAUN010000004.1 coordinate 85,390, forward strand.
CGACCCGCGCCGTCAGCGCCTCCCGTGCGAACTGGAAGCCTCGGGAACGCCGGTACTCGGCACGTGCCCTCGGGAGGTCCACGGCGTAGTTGAGGCACCAGCGGATCCGTTCTCCTCCGACGCGACGGGCCCGGAGCCTGAGATCGAGGAACGCGAGAAGGAGGAACGACCAGAGCGTCCCCGGGGAAGTGACGACCAGCAGATCGAGATCGTCCTCGGGCCAGACCTGCCCGTAGGCGGCCGAGCCGGTCACCGCGACGCAGCGGACCAGGCTGCCGGCGGGCCCGAGTCCCCGGGAGACGAGCTCTTCGGCGGCGCGGATCCAGCGCTCCGCGCGGTCGGCCCGCTCGGCCTCGCCCGAGCGCACCTCCGGCGGCGGGGAGCCGGGGAAGACGGTCCCGTCGAAGACCGCGGCCTCGGGGAGGGCGTCGGCGATCCAGCGCGCGAGGTCCTCCTCGGTCGAAGGGGCCTCCTCGGGGAGCAGAGCGAGAAGGTCGGCGAGCCGGATGCCGGTGCCGTGCTTGGCGCCGATGTCGATCGCGACGAGGGCCCGCTCCCACCAACGACGCTTGAGAACGGAGCGCTCGTGGGTCTCGAAAGGCTCGACCGCATCGAACGGCGGCAGGGCAGAGGTGGCGCCGCTCACGGGGCCTGCGGCCGATGGGCGGAGAACGTTCCCGGAGGATAGAGCTCGTCGAGCAGCTCGAGCGTCCTCGGGGCGCTGTAGCCCGCCCGCGCCACGACCCGGTCGGTGGTGCGCGCCCGGCGGAGTCCGACAAAGCGCCTCGTGAGGAGGAAGAGCAACGAGTAGCGCTTCATCGTGAGGGCGACCACCGCTCCCCGCGGCTCGAGGAGGATCTTGAGCGTGCGTCGCTCGGAGATCCAGCGCGGCATCCCGCGGGAGAGCGGCTGACTCCGCTTATACCCGGGGTCTCCCGACCCCCCGGTCCGCCGGAGCTGCTGTGCTCCCGGGGGAGGGAAGACGCTCGTAGACGAGGAGCGACCATTCCCCGAACGGGGAGAGCGACGGTCGCTCGCTCAGCCATAGGTCGATCGAGCGCAGGGCCCGGCGGCCTCGCTCGCCTAGGCCGCCGAGACGTCGGTCGAGGTCGACCGGGGGTAGCAGGACGGAGACCGGGAGGGAGGCGATCCGCCGGAAGCCGTCGCCCAGATACCTGTCCCAGTCGTCGGGGCGACGAGGGTAGGAATCTATCGGAAAGCCCTCGCCCATCACCTCGCGCGAGGTCTCGAGCCGACGGAGCGCCGCGCGGGGATGGCCGAGGGCGGCCTCCCAGAGGACCGGGAAAAGACCCGGTCGGTTGAGGGTAGTGAAGGCGAGACGGGCTCGGGGTCGAAGCAGCCGGAAGAGCTCGCTGCCGACGGCGACGGCCTCCGGCTCGAGGTTGAACGCTCCGAAGGTCGAGCAAGCGCCCCCGAAGCCACCCTCGGGAGGTTGCTCGATCGCCTCCCCCAGACGCGCGAGCCTCCCCGAGCGCGTGGTGAGCCGGGCGGCCACCCCGGCCTCCTCGGCCCGCTCACGGAGCACGCCGAGCATCGGCTCGGAGACGTCGACCGCCGTGACGTGGTGCCCGGCCGCGAGCAGCGGCAGGGTCTCGAACCCGGAGCCCGGGCCGATCTCGAGCAGAGGGTCGACGGTGGCGAAGAGGTCGAGGAGCCGCCGCAGCACCCGCTCCTTGGCGTAGAGCTCGGTCGGCCGGGAAAGCAGTCGGGCGTGGTACCGCCGAGCGACGAGGTCGAACTCGCCCCTCGTGCGCGCGACGACGCTGCGGGAGCTCACCTCGAGCGTCGGCAGGAGCGCGACGAGCGTGAGGGGACCGGTGAAGTGGCGCTCCCAGCTCGCGGTGCCGTACTTCGTGCGGAAGGTCGATCGCAAGCGGTCGACCACCTCGGAGGCCTCCACGACCTCGGCCTCGCATCGGACCTGACCGATCCCGGGCAGCTCGGCTTCGACCCAACCGCGTCGCCTCACCTGCGAGAGCCAGCCGGCGTGAGGGTCGGTGGCGAAGACGAACCAGCGCTCGCCCTCTCGGGCCCAGAGGAGCGGGCGGGAGATCCCGTCCCCCATCCGGACCTTAACTGCGGCCTCCATCGCTCAGCCAAAGGGCGGCGCCCGGGCCATCCTCCCGGGGGTGAAAGCGCTGCCACGCCACTGCGCCGCGCCCGATATGAGAGGCTGGGCCCCTCCGGAGCCGATGGGATTCCTTCCGTCCCGAGGCCCCTCGACGGACCCCGGGACCCGGGAGCGACGGGCGAGGCGGCGCTGGATAGGGCGGTCGCCGCTCCTCCTCGCGGGCGTGCTGGCGGTGGCGACGGGCCTCGTGCTCGCCGGCCTCTACGTCGTCGCGCCGAACTACCTGAGGCCCGAGACCCAGAGGACGCCTCCGGGGCCGTTCCAGCACGTGGTCGAGATCATGATGGAGAACCACGCGTTCGACAACTTCTTCGGGAGCTTCCCCGGGGCGGACGGTCCGCCTGCGGGAACTGCGCTTCCCGACGGACAGGGCGGGACGGTCGCCCCCTACTGGATCAACGGCACCTCGACGCCGGATCTCCCGCACTTCCGCGCCGCCGAGATCGCGGACGTGAACGGCGGCGCGATGAACGGCTTCGTCGAGCAGATGGCCAAGGTCGACCCGTCCGCAGCCGCGACGCCGATGGGCTACTACAACGAAAGCCAGCTCGCCGGCCTTTGGGGCCTCGCCAAGGAATTCGTTCTCTGCGACCACTACTTCGCCTCCGTCCTCGGTCCCACGATCCCCAACCGGCTCTACGCGATGGGAGGGGGCTCGGCGGGGATCCTCACCGACACGCTCCCGCCGGGGACCTACCTTCCGACGATCTTCGACCAGATGACACAGTACGGCTTCTCGTGGTCGTACTACTACGCGCCCGGGCTGTTTCCCCCGCTCCCCTCGCTGCTGGTGCCTCTCGCCTGGAGCTCCGCCAAGCTTGCGGACCTCCACCCGCTCTCGGAGCTTCCCTCCGTCATCGACGCCGGGACCCTCCCTGCCCTCACCTTCGTGGACCCGGAGTCCTCGCCCCTCAGCCAGCACCCGCCGCTCAGCATCCTCCCGGGGGAGGCGTGGGTGGTCGGCCTCGTCAGGTCGCTCGAGGCGAGCCCTTTGTGGAACTCGACCGTCATCTTCCTCACCTGGGACGAGGGAGGCGGCTACTACGACCACGTCCTCCCGCCGACCGTCGACGCCCTCGGCGACGGCTTTCGGGTGCCGATGATCGTCATCTCCCCGTTCAGCCGCGCGGGCGCCATCGCCACGGGCGTCTACGACCACACCTCGGTCCTCCACTTCGTGGAGAACGCCTGGGGTCTCCCGTACCTCGACAGCCGCGTCGCCGAGGCAGGGAACCTGTGCGCCACCTTGCTGCTCCTTCCCGCGTCGGAACGCTGCCAGGGACCGGCCCACCCTACCGTCCCGCCGAGCTCCAGCGTGGCGACCGCTCTCGTCGCCGCCGCCGTTGCTGCCGACGACACCGAGCGGCTCCCTGTTGCCGTCGTGGCGGCCGCCGCCGTAGGTGGGACCCCGCCGCGGAGGCGGCTCGGAGCGGAGCGGGCACCCTCCCCACGGAGCAGGGACATTGTTGCAGCGGCAACGCGCGCTCCGTCCCGGCACGGTCGGTGCGCGACCCGTCGTTCAAGCCTCGGCCGGTAGGCACCTGGGTCCGAGCCGGACAGGGACGTCTCCTCATCGCCCCCGGCGCCTTCCTCTTCGGCTTCCTCACCGAATTTCGGCGGGACTCCCGTCGAGCAACCCGAGGATCGTCGCACGGCTCGTGATCGCCTTCGCGTTCAAGGCGACGCTCATGATCGCCTGCCTCCCTCTGCCCGCCCGGCCGTTCGGGGAGCGGGGGGGTCCCCTGCAGCGGTTCAGCGGAGGGCGCCTCGGCTCGCCGGGAAGGGTCGGGCCAGCGGAGTGGGTCCGTACGACGGGCTGGTCCCGCCGCTACGAGCCGGAAGCGCGGCGCGAGGCCCGTCGTCGCGCCGCGACAAGAAGGGGGACGGGGAGGCTCGCCACGGCGACGAGGAAGAGCGGAAGCCCGAGCGACGTCCACGGCACGAAGGCCGTGGTCGCCGGCGGGGCTATAGGCTCGAGCGCCCAGGTGTCGTTGAAAAGGCCCGGCTCTCCGACCCCGGTCGTCACGAGAAACAGGCGGTCCGTGGGGTCGTAGCCGGCGCCGCCCGCGTATCTCGCGGGGGGCGCAGGGCCCGTGAGGAGCTTCGTCCAACACGACGTGTTGAGATCGAGCGCCCACGTGTCCGAAAGCACGACGTTGTCGCCGAACCCCCCGAAGAGCAGGACGAGGTTCTCTCGGCTGTCGAACCCCTCGAAGGCGTAGTCACGGGCCGGCGGCGAGAAGAGGGGCGAGAGCTCGGACCAGCGGTAGCTCGTCGGGTCGAGCACCCAGGTGTCCGCCAAGTGGTGGAACGTGAGCCCGGGCCCGGAGTAGTCATTGCCGCCGAAGAGGACGAGCTCGTGGGCGACGGAGTCGTAGACCATCCGGCCGTCCGCCCGGGGTCCCGGGGCGGGGCCCGTCACGTGCTGCTGGGTCCAGACACCGAGCCCGGGGTCGAGGGTCCAGAGGTCCCCGAGGTAGCTCGTCCCCGAGAAGCCACCATAGATGACGACCGTGTTCGTTGTGGGAACGTAGGCGGCCGCCGAGTCCGATCGCGCCGGCGGGCTGTTCACGGTCGGGAGGGGCGCCCAGGTGTCCGTTGCAAGCGAGAACGTCCAGCTGTCGTCGTAGCGGAAGGGGGTGCCGCTGGCGAAGAGGCCTCATCCTCCGAACAGCACGAACCGCCCCCAGGAAGCATCGTAGACGAAGGCCGCGTCGGCCCTCGCTGCTGGGGCGACGGAGGGATGGAGCTCGCTCCAGCTCGTGTTCGTGGGGTCGAAGACCCACGTCTGGTCGAGCAGGAGGCCGTTCCAGCCGCCGAAGAGGACGAACCGGTTCGCCGCGCTGTCGTAGGCGAGCAGGGTCCCCGCCGCGGCGGGAGGAGCGATTCTCCCAGTCTGGTTCACCCGGACCCATGACGGGTGGGGGGCCGGCGGGGGAGTGGCCGCCGCGGGGAGCGCGGGGACCACGACCAGCACCGCGACCGCAACCAGGACCGCGAGACGCCGCGGAGCGGACCGGTCCGGCACGGGTCCCCTACGGCCCCCTGATTCTATAGCGAGCCGGTGAGCTCCTCGAAGAGGGCGACCCATCGCGGAGCGAGGCGCTCCCAAGAGAACGCCTCGACACGGAGCCGACCTCGACGGCCGAGGTCGCGAGCGAGCTCGGCCTCGTCCAGCACCCGCTCGAGGGCCCGGGCGAGGGCCAAGGGGTCTCCGGGCGGAACGAGAAGCGCGGTCCGGTCCTCCTCGACCACCTCAGGGACGCCCCCGACCCTCGAGGCGACGACGGGGAGCCCTGCCGCCATCGCCTCGAGAAGGACGATGCCGAACGGCTCGAAGAGTGACGGGAGGACGAGGAGATCGGCGGCGGCGTACTCCTCTAGGAGCGCGGCCCGGGAGAGCGGACCGCGGAGGACGACGCGCTCGGCCACGCCGCGGGCGGCGGCGAGGCGGCGGACGAGGTCGGCGCCTCCCCAGTCCTCGCCGACCAGCCTCAGCTCGGCTCGCTTCTCGGGCGCTACGAGGGCGAAGGCTTCGAGGAGGGGACCGAGCCCCTTTTGCTCGGGGTAGAGGCGGCCCACGAAGAGGATCGTCGGCGGACGGGAGGCGGATCGGTCTCGCTCGAGCTGCCGGAACTCCGCGAGGTCGATGCCGTTCGGCACGACGACGATCCGTTCCGGGGCGACCCCCCAGCGGGCGAGGAGCTCTGCCTCGAGGTGCGTGTCGGCGACGACACGGTCGGCGGGTCGGAGCGTCGCCCGCGCCATGAGCCGCGCGTAGACGAGACCCCCCGAGCTCCCTCGACCCTGGTCCGCATGGGTCTCGATGACCAGGGGCGTGCGGTGGAGCCGTCGAGCCGCCGCGGCGAACCACGTGGGTGGGTAGCCGAAGGCATGGGCATGGACCACCTCGGCGTTCGTCCGCAGCAGCTCCGTGGCCATCCCGGGGGCGACGAGGCCGGTGCCGTGGGGGAACGGAAGCCCCCGCAGGGCACGATGGCGCCGTACCGCGGATGAGAGCTCTCCGTCGGGGAGCGCGCCGAGACGCTCGAACGGCCGGTCCCTCCGGAGGTCGGTGGTCAGGACCTCCACCCGGTGCCCCAGCGCGCTCAGCTGGCGGGTGAGGCCCGAGACCTGGGTTTCGACCCCCCCGAGAGCCGGCGGGTAGCGCTGGGTGACCTCGAGGATCCTCACGGTCGCGGCTCCGTGGGGGAGCTCTCCGAAGGGGGTGCCCCCGGCCCTGGGAAAGGCGCAGCGCTCCGCCGGAGGAAAAGCCGGCTGATCCACGGCACGGGAGACGCCTCGTCACGATAGACGACCCAGAGCAGCTGCGCGAGAAGGAGGGTGACCAGCACGCTGAGGACGTCGAGTCCCAGGGTTCGGGCCCCGCCGAGCCAGACCGAAGTGTCCTGGGTCGTGGCAAGCGTCCGGAGCCCGGGATCGACCGGCGCAGCGAACCAGATCCCGAGGTTGTTGTTGATGAGAAGGAAGACGAGGGAGACCCCCACGAGGTAGGAGAACAGGGCCCGCCGCCCGGGATGGAAGGCGACGACATCGATCGCCAGCGGGGCGAATAGGTAGAGCATGTACTGCTCGTTGAGGCCCGACCGCACGAGGAGGACCGCGAGGAGAACGAAGAGGACCGCGCGTAGCTCGGTGGAGACCGCGGCCTCCTCGCGGAGCCATCGGCTCGCCAGGTACCCGGTGACCAGCGCGGCGGGGACCCAGAGGAACACGCTCACCAGCCGCGAGTCGGGGAGGCGGTCGAGCAACCAGCCGACCGCCGGCGCCCCGTAGAGCTGCACGTAGTTCATGCCTCCCGGACCGCCGACGGAGACGGAACTCGCCGTGTCGCGGAAGGAGAGGAACGACCAGCCCAGGACCCAAAGGGAGCCCCCGATCGCTCCCAGCGCGAGGGCCATCCCGAGCAGGAACCTCAGCCGGTAGGCTCCCCGCTCCCGGAAGAGCTCGAGGGGAAAGAGCACCCCGGTGAGCCACTTCACGACGACCCCGGCTCCCTCGAGGAGGACGCGGGCGTTCGCCCGTCGGGAGGCCAACGCCGCGAGGAGGACCGCGACCAGGAGCGCGTCGAACTGCCCCCAGAGGGCCGAGATGATGATCGTGTACGGGACGAGCGACCAGAAGGTGAGCACCTGGAGAGCCCGACGCGAGTCGCCGGTCGCGTTGCCGACGATGCGGTAGAGCAGCCAGGCGCTGAGGAGATCGCCCGCGATCGCCGGCTGCTTGATCAGGAAGTAGAGGACGAAGCGGTTCCCCCCGCCGACCACTTCCCAGAGACGGTAGAGCCCCCCGAGGAGCAGCGGCCAGAAGGGAGGGTAGGCCGTCGAGGCGATCCTCGTCGAGAGATAGTCAAAGCTCACGCCAGGCACCGCTGGCCAGAACGCGGCGTATGGGTCGCCTCCGTGGGCGACGACGTAGCCGGTCCTCAGGAACGACTCGAGGTCGAACGGGTGGCCCGTCCAGAAGGAGAACGCCTCGCGGATCGCCAAGCCGAGGAAGAGGATCGTCCAGGCCCTACGGGTCAGCCGTAGCGGCAGCGAGGTACGGCCGGTCGGTGGGTCCACGCTCGGTTCACCCTTCGTTCGACCCGGGGCGACGCAGCAGCGCGGCGGTCTCCTGCCGCGGCCCCTTGCGGAGGCTCCGGCGGATAAATACCTCCCCCGCTCCTCGGCGAGGGGGGTGCTTTGGCGCGATGGGAGCGAGGGTGTCGTCTCCCCCGCCCGGAAGCGGGCCGGCTCCTGCGCGCTTTGGCCAGCCCGCCGTCCCCCCTGGCCCACGCACCTCCGCGATCCTCTTTGCGTGGGAGAGTGTCGGGGAGCTGCGTCGGACGCTTCCCGCTCTCCTCGCCACCGCGGTGGACGAGGTCGTAGTCCTCTACGGCGGAACGGATGGCTCGCGGGAGTTCGTCGAGGGGCTTCGCGATCCGAAGCTCGTCTCCCGGTTCGAGGAGCGGCGTCTCGGCAAGGCCGAGGCGCTCAACCGCGGGGTCGACCGGGCGACCGGCTCGGTCGTCTTCCTCATCTCCGCCGACGTGCGCTTCGAGCCGTCGGTGCTCGAGAAGCTCGCGAGCGGCCTCGGCGGCGGTGCCGGGGTGGCGTTTCCCCGTGTCGTCCCCGCCAACGTGCGGGGCTGGGTGAGCCGGCTCGGCGCCCTCCTCTGGCAGTTGCGGGAGGTCGAGCTCGAGGACGCCACGAGCTCGGAGCTCCCGTTCCACGGAGGCGAGCTTCAGGCGGTGCGCCGGGAGCTGCTCGACAGGCTTCCTCCCGTCGTCAACGACGATGCCCTCGTCTGCCTGCGGGCCCACGAGCGCGGCTTCTCCCTCGTCTACGTGCCGGAGGCGGTCGTCGAGAACACCGTTCCCGAGACCGTGGCCGAGCTCCTCGAGCAGCGCGTCCGCATCAACTTCGGGCACTTCCAGCTGCGGGAGCTCGGCTACGCCCCCGCGACCCTGGAGACGGTCGCGTGGCGTCACCCCGGCCTGTTCCTCCGGCTCCTCTGGAGAGGGATCCTCCGGCGCCCCCGCGGGCTTGGGCTCCTTCCGCTCTTGGTCCTGCTCGAGGCCTGGGCGATCCTTCGCGGGTTCGTCGACCACGAGACCCGGGCCGACCACCTCCACTGGAAGCTCGTCCGGAGCGGGAAGTTCGCCGCCTCCTAGGAACCGGCGGGGAGCGTTGGGGTCAGGGGCCGTCGGCCCTCGGGCCGGATTCCGCCGCCTTTTTCCCCTGGGGACCCTCGCCTCCCGCGCCATGAGCGGCATCCGAACCGAGCGCGACCGTGCCGTCGCGATCCTCACGATCGACCGGCCGGACCGAATGAACGCCCTCGACATCGACATGATTCGTGCCCTGCGCGTCGCCCTCCAGGGCGTGGCGGTCGACCCTGCGGTCCGGGCGGTGCTCCTCACGGGAGCGGGCCGCGCCTTCAGCGCCGGCGGCGATGTCGCCACGATGGACGAGTACCGGCGTCGCGGGGAGCTCGCGCCGCTCTTTCACGAGCTCACCGGGGAGCAGGAGCTCTGCATCCGGGAGATCGTGGGGATGCGCAAGCCGCTCCTCGCCGCGCTGCCCGGAGTTGCTGCCGGGGGCGGACTTTCCCTCGCTCTCGCGGCCGACTGGCGGATCGCGGCAGAGGAGGCGCTGCTGGTGCCCGCGTTCCCGGCCCTCGGCGCCGTGCCCGACGGCGGCCTCACCTACTTCCTTCCCCATTTCCTCGGGATCGGCCTCGCGCAGGAGGTCCTCTTCACCAACGCGCGGATCAGCGCCGCCAGGGCCAAGGAGCTCGGCCTCGTCCACGAGGTCGTGCCCGCCGCCGAGCTCGCCTCCCGCGCAACACAACGCGCCCGGGAGCTCGCCGAGGGGCCCACGTTCGCGTATGGCTGGACGAAGTCGCTTCTCCACAGCGCCCTCCACGAGAGCCTCGCGACCCAGATGATGCTCGAGAGACGCGGCGCGGTCGAGGCGGCGCTGGGGACCGAGCTACCCGAAGGGATCCAGGCGTTCCGGGAAAAGCGACGCCCTGCGTTCCGCTAGCTCGGAGGCCCCCGGCGGCGCCTCGGCCGACTCCCCGTGGGATCGACCGGGCGTGCAGCCGTCCGGGGACGGGCCCTGATCTGGCAGAGCGCCATCGTGGCCCGCCGGTAAGCGGCGGAGGGACCCGACCGATCTCCTCCCTCATCGCGAGAGTCCGCCCCACCCCACGGAGCGGCTGGCGGCCGACCTGCGGGTCCCGGGAGGCCTCGAGCACGGCCGAGGCAGGTGGGGTTCGAACAGGGGGGATGCGCGTGCCGGCCCACCCCACGGAACGAGGCACGAAGGCCCCCGGGGCGGGGGCGGGCCGAGGGGGTGTCGGCCGGCGTATCACTGACGGTGCGCCAAGGGCAAAAAAGGTGCGCGGGCAGGGCCGTGGGCCCGGCTCTCCGAGGTGCCGTTAAATAACGACGCGAGGTCGTCCGGTTGTCCTTCGACGAGCGGAGGCCCGAGCGATGCAAGCAGGCGTCACGACGTTCATCGTTTTCGCGGTGGTGGTCGTGGCCTTCGGCGTAGGCTCCCTCGTCATGAATCGGCTTCTGGGAGCCAAGCGACGCCGCTCCTACCTCCAGGCGACGACCTACGAGTGCGGGGAGGAGGCGGAAGGGGAGGCGCAGATCGACTTCCCGACGCAGCACTACACCTTCGCGATCGTCTTCGTCGCGGTCGATGTCATCGGCTTCGTCCTCGCCCTCTGGGCGCTCACCTTCCGCTCGGTGAACTCCGCCGAGTTCCCCGTCTTCGTCGCCGTCGCGTTCACGGCGCTGGCCGTGGCGGGGATCTACTACGCGCTCAGCGGCGAGAAGAGGTGGGTCGTATGAGCGCTCCTCCCGCGCGAGCCGCTCCTCCGCCCGCCGCCGCAGGCGAGGCCACGGAGCTCCCGTCCCACGAGCCGGGGGTGCCGTTCATAGAGATCGAGACCCTCCGCACCCGGCAGTTCCTCCCGGCGGCGAAGGAGGCGCTCGGCGATCTCATCGCCGAGAAGGGCCAGTCCTCGCTCATCCGCCCGGTCTTCAACTGGGCCGGTCGCAACTCGCTCTTCCCGCTCCACTGGGGCCTCGCCTGCTGCGCCATCGAGTTCGCTGCCGGGTTCGGCGCCCGCTGGGACGCGGAACGCTTCGGCGTCGTTCCGCGCTCCTCGCCGCGCCAGTGCGATCTTCTGATCGTCAACGGCACGGTCACCTGGAAGGTCGCGCACAAGCTCATCACCCTCTACGAGCAGATGCCCGAGCCCAAGTGGGTCATCGCGATGGGAAACTGCGCGACCGGCGGCGGACCGTTCCGGACCGCCTACTCGGTCGTTCCCGGCGTCGACAAGCTCGTGCCGGTCGACGTCTACATCGCCGGCTGCCCGCCGCGGCCCGAGGCGATGCTGGACGGGATCCTTCGGCTCGAGCAGCTCATCCAGGAGCGCAAGGAGTAGCCCGCGCGGCGCGGGGGGCACGGAGGGGGGGAACGTGGCACCGACCGAAGTTGCGGAGACGCTGGGCGCGCGCCTGGGGAGCCGCCTTCTCGGCGTCGAGCCGTTCCCGGGGACCGCGGGCCGCGTCCGATTCGACCGGTCCGGTGCGCTCGAGCTGTTCCGCTCGATGCGGGACGACCTCGGCTACCTCCACCTCTCGATGATCGCGGGGATCGACTGGGTCGACCACCGCGAGGTCGTCTACGTCCTCTGGTCGGACACGCGGGGCGACTACGCGCTCCTCTCGACCGACCTTCCCGCGAACGACGCCCATGTCGAGTCGGCTTCGGGGATCTGGCCGAGCGCGAACTGGCACGAGCGCGAGGCGTGGGAGATGGTCGACATCACCTTCGACCACCACCCGGACCTTAGGCACCTCCTCATGCCGGAGGGCTACCAGTTCCACCCGCTGCTGCGCTCCTTCAAGCTCCACGAGCCCGAGCAGCTGGAGGTCAAGACGCGCAATGTCTGACATCTGGATCAACATGGGGCCGCAGCACCCCATGACCCACGGGCTCTGGAACCTGAGGGTGCGCATCGAAGGAGAGCTCATCCGGGATGTCGACCCGGAGGTCGGCTACCTTCACCGCGGGATCGAGAAGATCAGCGAGGACCGCCACTACAACGAGGTGGTCACGCTGATGGACCGGACCTGCTACGTCGCCGGCCTCTCTTGGGAGCACCTCTACATGCTCGCCGCCGAGCAGGCGCTTCACATCGACCCGCCGGAGCGCGCGCAGTACCTCCGGGTGCTCTGCGACGAGTTCCAGCGGATCGGTTCCCACATCATGTGGTACGCCGCCTTCGTCCAGGACATCGGGCTCATGAGCCCGTTCCTCTACGGAATGCGCGACCGCGACCTCGTCCTCGACCTCTTCCAGAGCTACACCGGCGCCCGCATGACCTACGAGTACATGCGGGTCGGCGGGGTCCGCAACGACCTTCCCCCCGGGTTCACCCACCAGGCGCGCAAGGTCCTCGACTGGCTGACCGACCGCTTCCACGAGTACGACCAGCTCTGTCTCGGCTCGACGATATTCCACAAGCGCTGCGACAACCTGGGGGTGCTCTCCGGGAAGGACGCCATCGCCTACGGCGTCACGGGCCCGATGCTCCGGTCGGCCGGGGTCAAGCGCGACCTCCGCAAGGACCGCCCCTACGCCGTCTACGACCGCCTCGAGTTCGATGTCGCCGTCGCGGACGGGGCGGACGTCACCGGACGCTACCTGGTCCGCATGGAGGAGCTCCGCCAGTCGGTCCGCATCCTTCGCCAGGTCCTCGACTGGCTCGACCACCACCCCGGGCCGGTGTTGGCCGACCGGGTCCCCCGATGGCTCGGGGCCCCGTATGCGCCGGTGGGGCAGGAGGGCTACCTCCTCAAGCGCCGGTTCCCCACGGGCGTGGGGTTCTCCTCCGTCGAGGAGCCCCACGGGGAGGCCCAGGCCTACGTCGTCAACCAGGGCGGGGAGCACCCCTACCGCGTCAAGTTCCGCTCGCCGGTCTACTCCAACGTCAGCGCCGCACGCCAGTACCTCGTAGGCTACCACGTCGCCGACATCCCGCCGATCATGGGAAGCGTCGACGTCTGCGTAGGCGAGGTCGACCGCTAGGGGGCTGGCACGGTGTCGAACGTCACGCTCTACTCGATCTCCTACGACCTCTCGCACGCCGTCGTCTTCGCGGTCGGCTCGCTCGCCTACGGCTCCTGGCGCGCGGCCATCGACTCGAACGCGGTCGTCACGACGATCGCGGTGCTCGTCTTCGCGGTGATCCTGCTCGCCGCGAGCATGCTCAACACGATCGTGCTCATCTGGTACGAGCGCAAGCTCCTCGGCCGGTTCATGGACCGCCGGGGGGCGATGCATGTCGGCTACGCGGGGCTCCTCCAGAACTTCGCGGACGGGCTCAAGCTGTTCCGCAAACACACCTTCGCCCCGCGCGAAGCGGACGACCTCGGATTCTACTTCGGGCCGACCGCCTACATGGTGAGCTCGATGCTCATCTTCGGCATCCTGCCGATCTCCTCCGGCTGGAACTCGGGGGCCCTTCCGCTGAGCCTCCTCCTCGCCCTGGTGATCTTCTCCTTCGCTCCGCTGTTCATCTTCGTCAGCGCCTGGTCGAGCAACAACAAGTACTCCCTGATGGGCGGGATGCGCTCGGCGGCCCAGATGATCGCCTACGAGGTGCCGTTGCTCCTCGCCGTCGTGGCGGTCGTCCTCGTCGCGGGGAGCTTCGACCTCTCGACCATCGTCTACGAGCAGCAGAACTACTGGTTCTGGGGGCCGCTCGTCGTCGCGCTCGTGGTCTTCGTGGCGGCGATGCTCGCCGAGATGGAACGGATCCCCTTCGACCTCCCCGAGGCCGAGGCGGAGCTCGTCGAGGGCTGGAACACCGAGTACGGCGGGATGCTCTTTGCCTTCTTCATGCTCGCCGACTATCTCCGCGCCCTCGTGGGCAGCATCCTGGTCGTCCTGCTCTTCCTCGGCGGATGGACCCTCCCGACCTGGGTGCCGTCGGCGGCGACCTCCTTCCCTCTCGCGGGGATCTTCTGGTTCATGGTCAAGACCTACATCGTCTTCGGGCTGTTCGTCTGGGTCCGCGCTTCGCTTCCCCGGGTGCGGACCGACCAGCTGCTCCGCGTGGGATGGAACCGGATGATCCCGCTCGCGCTGCTCTCCGTCTTCCTCGCCGCGCTCTTGGTCTCGGCGAGATGCCTGCCGGTCTTCGGCTGCGTGCCGTCCCTGGGGGGCTAGGCGAGAGCGGTCCTGGCGGAGAGGAGGCGCAACGATGACGGAAGAGCTCACGGCGACCGAGAAACCGAGCGACAACCCGGTTCTCTACGTCGCCCGCCCGATGGCGACGGCGGCGAGACAGTTCGCCAAGAGCCTCCTGCGCCCCTCCACGATCGTCTACCCGTACGAGAGGCTCGAGGACCCCAAGTTCCGCGAGCAGGTCCAGGTCGCCTCGGGAAAGCCGATCGGCGTCGGTGCGGTCTGGGACAACTACCGGGGCGTCCACGCGCTCAACATCGCCACGTGCATCAGCTGCAACCTCTGCGCGTTCTCCTGCCCGGACCTCTGCATTGAGATGGTGACGGTCCCCGGCGGGGACCCGAAGCACGCGAAGAAGTGCCCTGAGATCGACTACGGCAAGTGCAGCTACTGCGGCTTCTGTTCCGACGCCTGCCCGGAGGGCTGCCTCACCATGACGACCCGCTACGAGCTCTCGACCCCCAAGCGCTCGGAGATGGTCTACTCGCCGCAGAAGCTCTACGAGGTCTATCGGACCAAGCTGCCGATGAACCCAATCCGGCTCGAGCGGCCGGCCAACGAGGACTCCATCCTGCTCGACCCGCCGCTGTGCATCGGATGCAACGCCTGCGCCCGCGATTGCCCGACGCAGTGCATCACGATGCTCGAGATCCCCAAGCCGACCGCCAAGCCGGGGGAGAAGCTCCCCAAGCGCATCTGGAAGGAGCCGGTCGTCAACGACTCGGACTGCGTGCGCTGCGGGACGTGCGTCAGCGTCTGCCCGAAGGAGTGCCTGTTCTGGGGGAGCCGCAGGTGAACCTCGAGGAGATCGCCTTCGCGATCCTGGCGCTCGTCGCCGTCGCGACGGCGACGCTCTCGCTGCTCGTGCGCGAGCTCGTCCACACGATCCTCTGGGTCGCGGTGTTCTTCGTCGACCTTTCGGCGATCTACTTCCTCCTCTACGCGCCGTTCCTCGGCGTCCTCCAGCTCGGCGTCTACGCCGGGGCGGTCACGGTGCTCCTGCTCTTCGGGATCATGGTGACGAGGAAGCGGATCTTCGCCCGCGAGGCCGCCACCGGCCTGGGGCCGGTGCCTCTCGGGCTCGTTCTCACCGTCTTCATCTTCCTGGTCGCCGCGCTCGGCGAGCTCCCGCAGGGGCTCGTCGCGCAGAGGAGCTACGCTCCGAGCGATCTCTCCGCCTATCTCTTCGGCCCGGGGGGACCGTGGCTCCTCCTCCTCGGGCTCGTGATGCTCACGTCGGTCTCGGGAGCGATCTACCTCGTTCGGGAGGGACGCGAGTGAGCGGGCTACCCTTCGCCGGGTTTCTGGTCCTCTCCGGCGCGCTGCTCGCCGTGGGCCTCTTCGGGGTGCTCACACGACGGAACTTCATCCTGCTACTCATCGCCATCGAGATCGCGATGAACGCGGCGATCCTCAACTTCGTCTACTTCGCCGCCTTTGCCCGAGCGCCGTCGCCCGGCCTCCCCGGCCAGGCAATCGCCGTCGTCCTCATCGGGTTCGCCGCCACCGAGGTCGCGGTGGGGCTCGCCATCGTGCTCGCGCTCAACCGCGTCAAGGGGTCGATCAATGTGGCCGAAGCCTCGGAGCTCAAGCTGTAGGGGGCCACCGGACTGACGCTCGGACTCGAACCTCTGTTTAGGTGGGCGTTCCTCGTCCCCCTTCTCTACGTCCTCTCCTTCGTCATCGTCGGCCTTGCCGGCCGCCGCCTTTCCCGCCTCGAGTGGGGCGGGTGGCTCGCGGTGGCGTTCGGCGGGGTGGCCATGGTCCTCGGCGTGCTCCTTGGGATCGGCGAGGCCTCCTCGCCCGGGAGCTACACCAACGTCCAGTTCACCTGGCTCAAGCTCGCGCCCTCGCCCGGCCCGTTCCCCAGCGGCTTCGAGCTCGTCATGGGCACGCTGGTCGACCCGATCTCCGCGCTCGTCCTCGTGGTCGTCACGGTCGTCGGCTTCCTCGTCCTCCTCTACTCGATCGGCTACATGCACCACGACCGCGGGCTTCCTCGCTACTACGCCGAGCTCTCGCTGTTCCTGGCGGCGATGAGCGGCCTCGTGATCTCCAACAACCTGCTGGAGTTCTTCCTGTTCTGGGAGCTGGTCGGGCTCTGTTCCTACCTGCTCATCGGATTCTACTACGAGAAGCCCTCGGCAGCGAGCGCCGCGAAGGAGGCGTTCCTCGTCACGCGGGTCGGCGACGTGATGTTCCTCCTCGGGATCTTCCTCTTCTTCTTCGTCTACGCGACCAAGGGCCCCGCGGGCACCGGCGGCTGGGCGGCGAGCGGCTTTGTCTTCGTCCACGGCGCCGCACCGTTCGTGCCGGTCGGCACCGGCAACGCGACGCTCCTCACCATCGCCGGGATCATGATCCTCGGCGGAGCGGCAGGGAAGAGCGCGCAGTTCCCGCTCCACGTCTGGCTGCCGGACGCGATGGAAGGCCCCACCACCGTCTCCGCGCTCATCCACGCCGCGACGATGGTCGCGGCGGGGGTCTACCTGCTCGCGGTGACGAGCCTGTTCCTCGGGTTCACCGCGCTCGACCAGACGGTCATCGTCGCGATCGGCGGGTTCACCGCCTTCTTCGCCGCGACGATGGCGCTCGTCCACCCGGACATCAAGCGCGTGATCGCCTACTCGACGGTGAGCCAGCTCGGCTACATGGTCCTCGCCGTCGGCGCGGGGTTCACGATGGTCGGGCTCTTCCACCTGTTCACTCACGCGTTCTTCAAGGCCCTCCTCTTCCTCGCCGCCGGCTCGGTCATCCACGCGGTCGGGACCCAGGACCTGTTCAAGATGGGCGGGCTCCGAAAGAAGATGCGCCTCACCTCCGCCGCCTTCGCCATCGGCGGCCTCGCTCTCGCCGGGATCCCGCCGTTCGCCGGCTTCTGGAGCAAGGACGACATCCTGAGCTCGGTCTATTCGACCCTCCCGTCGCATCCAGCGTACTGGCCGGCCTTCCTCCTCGCCTTCGCCGCGGTGTTCCTCACGGCCTACTACATCTTCCGCGCCTGGTTCCTCGCCTTCTCCGGAGATAAGCCGCGGGACCCGGCGCTCGAGCATGCCCACGAGGGGCCGTGGGTCATGGCCGTCCCGCTCGTCGTGCTGAGCGCCGTGGCGATCGGCGGGGGGCTGCTCGTCTACCTCCCCGGCTTTGCCGGGCTCCTCCTCCACGGGGGCGGGACTCCCGGGATCCCCCCCACGCTCTCCCCGACCGATCTTCTCCTCTCGACGGCGAGCGTCCTTCTCGCCGTCGGAGGGATCCTTCTCGCCTGGAGGCTCTGGGGGAACGGACGGGTCGCTCCCCTCCCGAGCTCGTCGGCCGTCCGCTCGGTACGCCAGGTGCTGCTGGCCCGCTACGGGATGAAGGCAGCCTACGACTGGATCGGGACGAAAGGGGTCTACACCCTCGCCCGCGGAGCGGACTTCTTCGACCGGTTCGTCATCGACGGGACCGTCCACGGCTTCGAGCGGACCTTCGGCGGCCTCTCCGACCGCCTTCGGAGGATCCAGACCGGCGTGGTCTCCGACTACGCCTCCTACGTGGTCGCCGGGCTCATCGCGGTCTTCGCGCTGATGCTCCTCCTCGCCCCGTACCTCCTGAGCCGCCTCGGAGGGGCGTAGGCGCCGATGCTGCCGCTGCTCTCGCTCGTCCTCGCCACCCTCTTCGTCGGGACGCTTGCCACCTTCCTCGCGGGCTCGCGCGCCCGATGGGTCGCTCTCGTGGTCTCGTCCGCCTTCCTTGCGGAGGTCGCGCTGCTCTTCGCCGACTTCACCGGCTGGCCCGGCTACTCGGCGCAGCTCGTCCCCGGCTTCTCCGAGGGGGAGAGCTACGCCTGGCTCCACCTCTCCTGGCTGCAGATCAACTACACGGTCGGGGTCGACGGCATCTCGCTGGTGCTCATCCTGCTCACGGCGATCCTCCAGATCGCGACCGTGCTCTACTCCTGGAAGGAGGCGAAGAAGCCGAACGCCTACTTCGGCCTCCTCCTGCTCACCTGTCTCGGTTCCTTTGGGGTCTTCGTCGCGCTGGACATCCTGCTGTTCTTCCTGTTCTGGGAGGCGGTCCTCGTCCCGATGTTCTTCCTCATCGGCTTCTGGGGAGGGCCACGACGCCGCTACGCCGCGCTCAAGTTCTTCATCTACACCCACGTCGCGTCGATCGTCATGCTCTTCGGCCTGCTGGCCGTCGTCTTCTACTCCGGCTCGACCAGCCTCGACTTCTCGGCGGTCTACCTCGCCGCCCGCGGTCTCGCCCCGGTGGTCCAGACGCTCCTGTTCCTCGCGCTGTTCTTCGGCTTCGCCGTGAAGTTCCCTGTCGTCCCGTTCCACACCTGGCTGCCGGACGCGCATGTCGAGGCGCCGACGGGAGGCTCCGTGCTCCTCGCCGGCCTATTGCTGAAGCTCGGCGGCTACGGGCTCATCCGCTGGGGTGTCGAGCTGTTGCCGATCGGCTTCGCGCACGACCGCTCGATCCTCTTCGCGATCGCCTTCCTCACCATCGTCTGGGGCTCGGTCGTCTCGCTCTCCCAGCGCGACCTCAAGCGGCTGGTCGCCTACTCGTCCATCAACCACATGGGCATCGTCCTCCTGGCGATCGCCCTCAACAGCTCGCTCGGGCTGCTCGCCGCGGTCCTCCTCATGTTCGCCCACGGGATCGTGAGCGGACTGCTCTTCATGACCGCCGGCTCGGTCCACCACACCTTCGGCACGCGCGACCTGCCCGCGGTCGGAGGGATCACGCCGAGGACCCCGGCGCTCTCGACGATGGTGATGGTGGGCTCCCTCGCCTCGCTCGGCCTGCCGGCGCTCATCGGCTTCCCCGCCGAGTTCACGGCGCTCCTGGCGACGTGGGACGGTCTCCGCTACCTCGTGTTCATCCCGCTCGTCATCCTGGTCGTGACCGCCGCCTTCTACCTGTGGATGATGCAGCGGCTCCTTTTCGGGCCCGTGCGGGGCGTGCCGGACGGGGCCCACGACATCCCCTGGTACGAGGGCGCCGGGATGGGCATTTTGGTCATCCTCACCGTCCTGTTCGGCATCCTGCCGAGCCTTCTGACGAACGTGATCGTGAGCTCGCCGATCCGCGGGTTCCCGGGGCCGTAAGATGAGCTCGCTGTTCGACCTTGCGGGCACCTTCGCCCCCGAGCTCGTCCTCCTCGCCGGGGCCCTGCTGGTCTTCCTCCTGGACGTCCTCAAGCTCCGGCGGCTCGAGCTCGTCGGCTCGGTCTCGGTCGGGGCGAGCCTCCTCGCCCTCGCCCTCGTCGTCGCCGACCTCGGCTTTGCCCCGTTCGCCTCGCTGAGGACCCTCTCCGCCGCCCAGGTGAACCCGTCGCTCTCGGCGCTCGCCACGCCGCTCTGGACGTTCACCTCGCTCGGCCTCGTCTTCCAGGGGATGTTCCTGCTCGCCACCCTGCTCGTCTCGGTCGCGTCCCTCTCGCGGGGGTCGAAGGAGACCGGCGGGCCGATCTTCTTCGGACTCCTCCTCCTCGCGACGCTCGGGATGCTTCTGGTCGCGATCTCCTCCGACCTCATCTTCCTCCTCCTCGCGATCGAGCTCAGCTCCATCGCGACCTACGTGCTGGTCGGCTACACGCGGAGGGGGCTCCGCCCGCTCGAGGCGGCGATGAAGTTCTACATCATCGGGGCGGTGAGCTCCGCCCTCTCGTTCTTCGGCGCCTCGCTCCTCTTCGGCGCCTACGGGACGACCAACCTCCTCGCGATCCGCGAGGTCGCCGGGACGGTCGGCACCCCGATCCTCGCTCTCCTCGGATACGCCTTTTTGCTTTCCGGCCTCGCGTTCAAAGCGACGCTCGTGCCTTTCCACGCCTGGGCGGTCGACGTCTACGACGGCGCCCCGTCGGACGTGAGCGCCTTCCTCGCCGGGGGGACGAAGAAGGTCGGCATCTTCGCCGTTCTCCTGGTCTTCCTCGGACCGATCCTCTTCGCGGGGGCGGGAGGCAGCTCCAACCCGTTCCAGGGAGGCCCGTTCACGCTCGGGCCGATCCTCCAGGTGACGCTCGGCACGCTCGCCGTCGTCACGATGACCGTGGGCAACGTGCTCGCCCTTCTCCAGAAGGAGATGAAGCGGCTGCTCGCCTACTCGTCGATCAGCCAAGCCGGCTACATGCTTCTCGGCGTGACGATAGGGACCGCCCCGGCGATCGCCGGAGCGACCTTCCAGGTGCTCGCGCACGTCCTGATGAAGGGAGGCGCCTTCCTCGTCGTTGCCGGGGTGGCGGGGCTCGGCATCGGCCCGCTCGTCGACGACTGGCGGGGGCTCGGGAGCCGAAGGCCGCTGCTCTCGGTCGCCTTCGCCCTGTTGCTTCTCTCCCTCGCGGGAGTCCCGCTCACGATCGGCTTCGTCTCGAAGTTCGTCCTGTTCAGCGCCGCCGTCCAGGCGCAGGGCTTCTTCGTCTGGCTCGCCGTCGCGGGGCTCCTCAACAGCGCTCTGTCGGTCTTCTACTACGCCCGCGTCCTCAAGGTCATCTACTTCGAGGCGCCGCCGGCTCCTCTCCCTACGGGAGGCGCGGTGGTCGGAGGCGCGGGACCCGAGCCGCTGCGCGCCGGAGGGCTCGGGATCGGCCGCGCGGTCGCCATCGGAGTCGCGACGGCGCTCGTGGTCGCCCTCGGGGTCGACCCGCAGCCGTTGCTCGGCCCGATCCAGGCGGCGGCCTCGCACTTCGTCTTCTTCTGGAGGTGACCCTCACGGAGGCCTACGACGTCGTCGTCGTCGGGGCCGGACCGGCGGGCTCGCTCGCCGCACGCGCCGCCGCCGAGGGCGGGGCGCGCACGCTCCTGGTCGACCACCGAGAGGAGCTCGGCCAGCCGGTCCAGTGCGGCGAGTTCGTCCCCTCCGCCCGCGAGCTCGAGGACGTCTTCGGCCACCCCGGGCTCGTCCGAGCCGCCTACGATATCCCGGCCTCGACGGTACTGCGAAGCACCCGGTTCATGGAGTGCGTGGCGCCGACGGGGAGGACGTTCCGCTTCCCCCTCGAGGGAGCCACCGTCTCCCGTCGGGCCTTCGACAAGGCGCTCGCCCTGCGGGCGGAGGGGGCCGGCGCCGAGCTGAGGTTCCCGCTCGGCGTCACCGGCGTCCACGGCGAGGAGGTCCGCTGTGCCCACGGTCCCCCCGTGCGCGCGCGGGTCGTGGTCGCCGCCGACGGGCCGACCTCGACCGTCGGGGTCTCGCTCGGCTTCCGTCCGAAGCGCACGATGTTCCGGATGGTCTGCGCGAGCGCCGACGGACCCCTCGGCGAGAGCATCTCCCTCTACTTCGGGCGCGACGCGCCTCGGGGCTACGCCTGGTCGTTCCCCAAGGCCCACGACCTCAACGTCGGCCTCGGGGTCACCGAGCTCGACGACGGCACCAGCCTCAAGGCGCTCCTCGGCCGGTTCGTCGGCCGTCTCGGCCTCGGCGAGGCACGGGAGAGGACCGCGTGGTGGGTGCCGATCGGGCCTCCTCCGCCGAGCCTCGTCGTCGGTCGGACCCTCTTCGCGGGGGACGCAGCGAACCTCGTCATGGCGACCAACGGCGGGGGGATCCCTACCGCGATGCTGAGCGGATGGCTCGCGGGAGGCGCCGCCGCCCGTCACCTGCAGGACGGAGTTCCCCTCG
The DNA here is from genome assembly GCA_021817605.1 of Thermoplasmata archaeon. GTDB lineage: Archaea > Thermoplasmatota > Thermoplasmata > Lutacidiplasmatales > UBA184 > Lutacidiplasma. Next base: position 106,930 of record JAKAUN010000004.1, read on the forward strand.
CCAGCTACGACGCCGCCTGCCACGAGACGCTCTACCCGCCGCTCGAGCGGGCGGCGACGATCTACCGCTGGGCCGAACGTTTGGCTACCCGGGACCTCCTCCTGGCAGGGGCGATGCGCTTTATCGGCCCGGCGGGTCTTGACCGGATGATGCGGCTGCGCTGGCCGACCCCGGGGAGGGCCGCGTGACGAGCATCCCCGCCTCCGACACCCTGGATGCCTCGCTCGAGAGCCTGGTCGCCCGGACCCTCGGCCCGGACCCCGCCGTCGAGCTCGCCCAGCTCGTTCCCCCCCTCGTCCAGGACCTCGAGGTCGTGGAGAGGCGTCTCCACCAGGTCTTGGGGTCGACCTATCCCGAGCTCACCGAGGCGGCCCGCTACGCGACCTCGACCGGCGGAAAGAGGGTTAGGCCGCTCCTCATGGCCGCCGCCTTCCGTGCGCTCGGCCAGGAGTCGACCGGGCCCATCGTCTCGCTGGCGGCCTCCTTCCAGCTCATCCACACCGCGACCCTCGTCCACGACGACGTCATCGACCACGCCGAGACGCGTCGCGGGCGCCCGTCGATGCCCCGGGCCTTCGGCATTCCGCTCGCTATCGTCTCGGGCGATTATCTGTTCGTGCGCGCCTTCGAGCTGGCCGCCGAGTACCCGAAGCCGATCATCCTGCGCTGCGGGGAGTCGTGCGCCGACCTGGTCGAAGGCGAGGTCCTCCAGGAGTCCTCCCGCTTCGACCTCTCCACGGGACGCGAGCGCTACTTCCGCGCCGTCGACCGCAAGACGGCGGCGATCATCTCCGCGGCCCTCGCGAGCGTCGCGGAGATCGCCGGGGCCCCCCCGGCCCAGGTCGACGCGCTCGCCACCTACGGCCGCGGGCTCGGCGTCGCCTTCCAGCTTCGGGACGACCTCCTGGACGTCTTCGGCGACCCCGACCTGCTCGGAAAGCCGCTGTTCACCGACTTCCGCGAGGGCAACCCGACCTTGGTCGCCCTCGAGGCTTACCACCGTCTCGACGCGAAGCGCCAGGCCGAGTTCGAGCACCTCTTCCAGCTGCGCCGCAAGAGGACCAAGCATCTTTTGCGCCTGCGCGAGCTCACCGAGCTCAGCGGGGCCGGCACCCAGATCGCCCGCGAGGCCGAGCAGTGGGCGGACGGGGCCGTGCGGGCCCTCGAGCCGATCCCGCCGGGACCGTACCGGCGCCTCCTTGAGCGGCTCGCGCGCGCCGCGGCCGAGCGACGGTTCTAGTTACGCGGCCCTCCCGCCTGAGGAACGAAAGCTACTTTTGCCCTCCTCCGGCTCCCCGTTCGGGCCGTGGCGATGGGTTCCTCCTCAGCGGCGAACGTTGCCGCCCCCGGCGCGGGAGGGGAGCCGGTCCGTTTCGGGAGCCTCCCGCCTCCCTGGCAGCCGGGCGAAGCGCGTCCGCGCCTCCCGCTCGGGGTTGCCGTCCTCGCGGTGGTCATCGGCCTCCTCGGCCTCGTGATGCTTCTCGGCGCGATCCTCTTCCTCCTCAACTTCTCCCTCGGGCCCCTCGTCCCGCGCTCGCTCGAGATCTTCACCGCGATCAACCTCGAGAGCGCCCTCGTCCTCATCCTGCTCGGTGGGGCGCTGCTCGGCGTGTCGACGGCGCTCTGGCGCCAGGAGACCTGGGCGCTCTGGACGACGGTGGTCGTCGTCTTCGCGACGACGGCCTACCTGTTCTTCACCGGGTTCATCACGGTGCTCTTCGTGCTCTTCGTGGTGCTGCTGGTCTACCTCTTGACCGTGCGGCGCTACTTCTACTGATGCGCCTGCTACTCGGCGAGCTCGCCCCGGTCCCCGGCGAGGTCGGAGAGAACCTCGCCGCCGTCGAGCGCGCCGTCCGCTCCTCCCCGTGCGATCTCGCCGTCTTCCCCGAGATGTTCCTCTCGGGCTACCGGCTCGGCGACCGGGTCCACGCCCTCGCCCTCCGCGAGGGGGACGAGAGCTTCGTGCGCCTCGCTCGGCTCGCCCGCGAGAGCTCGACCGCCCTTCTCCTCGGCGCCCCCGTCGCCTCGGGAGGGCGTGCGGGGGAGGTGGAGAACGCCGCGCTCCTCTTCGCTCCGGACGGCTCCGCGTCGCGCCAGGTCAAGCGCTATCTCCCGAACTTCGGGCCGTTCGACGAGGCGCTCACCTTCACTCCGACCGACCGCAGCCACAGCCTCCGACTGGGAGCGAGGAAGCTGGGCGTGGAGATCTGCTACGACGTCTTCTTCCCCGAGGTCTCGCGCGAGCTCGCCCTGGACGGCTCCGAGATCCTGGTGGCGATCTCGGCCTCGCCGGTGACGAGCCGCAGGCTCTTTGAGCGCCTTCTCCCCGCCCGGGCGATAGAGAACGGCCTGCCGGTCGTCTACGTGAACCGCGTAGGGGTCGAGGACGGTCTCGTCTTCGGTGGCGGCTCGGGAGTCTGGGACCCGCGAGGAGAGCCGGTGCCCCTGGTCGCAGGGGCGACCGAGCCGAGGGAGGCCGAGGAGCGACTCCTCACGGCGGAGGTCGACCTCGACGCGGCCCGACGCTGGCGGCCGTTCCGGCCGGTCCTGCGCGACGTCGCTTCCCGCCCGCCAGCCTCCGGGACGCAGGGCAGCTAGCGAGTCGGCGTTCGGTTCGAGCGAGCCTGTTATAGCGGCCGAGACTACGAGAAGGATCGGTGCCTGCGTCCCTCACCATCGCCCAGCAGCTCGCGGCCAAACAGCGCGAGATCTCCGTCGCCGAGTTCTTCGAGCGCAACCGTCAGATCCTCGGCTTCGACAACCTCCAGCGGGCGCTGCTCACGACGGTCAAGGAGGCCGCCGACAACGTCCTGGACGCTTGCGAAGAGTCCGGCATCCTCCCCGAGCTCACGGTCGAGATCGCCAAGGAGGGAGAGGACCGCTACCGCGTCTCGGTCTCCGACAACGGACCGGGGATCTTGCGCAAGGAGATCCCGAACGTCTTCGCCCGCCTCCTCTACGGCTCGAGGTTCCACTCCCACCGGCAGGCCCGAGGCCAGCAGGGGATCGGCATCTCGGCGGCGGTCCTCTACTCCAACCTCACGACCAACCGGCCGGCCCGGATCACCTCCAAGGTCGAGGAGGAGGAGGTCGCCCACGTCCTCGATCTCTTCCTCGACACCCAGAAGAACCAGCCCCGGGTCGTCCGGGACGAGGTCGAGATCTGGGACCGGCCGCACGGAACGCGCATCGAGCTCAGCCTCAAGGCCCGCTACGTGCGAGCTCGCCAATCCCCCCTCGAGTACCTGCGCGGGACCGCGATCGTCAACCCCCACGCGCGCATCGTCCTGGTCGAGCCGGACGGCACGCGGCTCACTTTCGAGAGGGCGAGCTCCGAGCCGCCTCCCCCCGCCCGCGAGACGCTCCCGCATCCCTACGGCCTCGAGCTCGGCGAGCTCGCCCACCTCCTCAAGGCGAGCCGTCGGTCGACCCTCACCGAGTTCCTCACCAAGGACCTCCAGGGGGTGAGCCTCCGCGCGGCGAAGGAGGCGCTTCTCGGCGCCCGGCTGAGCGGCTCCGCCAAGCCGGCGAGCGTCGAGGGGGAGCCTCTCGAGAAGCTCCTCACGTCGCTCCAGTCGGTGACCCTGATCGCGCCGAGCGCTGACGGCCTCTCGCCGATCGGCGCGATGCTCATCAAGCGCGGCCTGCGCAACGTCCTCGGGGAGCTGAGGCCGGAGTTCTTCGCCCCGCCGGTGAGCCGTCCCCCCCGCGTCCGGGGAGGCTTTCCGTTCATGGTCGAGATCGGCCTCGTCTACGGCGGCGGGCTTCCCGCCGACCAGCCGATGCAGATCCTTCGGTTCGCCAACCGCGTCCCCCTCCTCTTCCAGCAGGGGGCCTGCGCCATCACCAACGCGATCGCCTCGATGGACTGGCGCCGCTACGGCCTCGACCAGAAGGGCGGCAGCGGGGTCCCCGTCGGGCCGGCGCTCGTGCTGGTCCATGTCGCCTCGACCAAGGTCCCCTTCACGAGCGAGGCGAAGGAGGCCGTCGCCGAGGACCCCGAGCTCGACCGCGAGATCACCCTCGCCCTCCAGGCCTCCGCGCGCCACCTGAGGACCCACCTAACGAGGATGAGCCGACGCGACTTCGCGAGCGAGAAGTTCGCCATCATCCAGCGGATCCTCCCCCGGCTCGCCGAGAAGACGAGCCACCTGCTCGGAAAGCCGGTCCCCGATCTGACCCCGGTGATCACCCGCATCATGGACGTGGTCAACGTGGAGACCTCCCTCGTCAAGGAGCCCGGGGCGCTTCGCCTGCCGGTCGAGGTCACGAACTACACGCCGCGGCCGCGCGTGCTCGAGCTCTTCCTCGAGATCGCCCCGGAGATGTTCGGGGCCGCCGCCTTCGACCCCGCGCCGGACGGGACCGACCCCGCCCTCGGAAGGGCCTGGTGGACGCTCCCGAAGCTCGCGCCGAACGGCCGGACGCGGCTTACGGTCACGCTGCCGAAGGAGGCCGACATAGAGGCCAACGACCTCGACTGGTTCGTCGCCGGCGTGGACGAGGCGCGCCTCCTGGGCGCCGACCCGCTTCCCGGCGACTGGGAGGTGCGCCTTCCGCGCACGATCGTCGAGGCTGCCGAGGCGGCTGCCGCGGACGCGGCGGCGGGCTCGGCGAAAGAGGAAGGGGAGGTCGATTACGATGCCGCCGAAGCGAGCGAAGGCGTCCGCGACGAAGACTGACGAGGAACCCGTCACGGTGAGGGCGGACGCCCTCGCCCCGACCTTGACCCTCGCCAAGGAGATCTACGCGCAGCTCGCCGGTGGGGAGATCCCCCGGATGCGCCTTCCGCTGCGCACGAAGCAGAACCTCTCCTTCCATCCGCGCGAGGGGGTCTGGAAGCTCGGCAAGGCGATGGGCACGCGCAGCGCGCGCAAGCTCGACGGGGCGCTCATGCTGCTGCGGACCTTCTACCTGGTCGACTTCATCAACGAGATGTCCGCCGACAAGAAGACCTCCACGCTCCGCGAGCTCTACTACATCAGCGAGGGATGGGACGACGCGAAGTTCCACAGCGAGGACGAGTCGAACCTCCTCATCGAGGACCTCGAGGTCCTCTGCGACCGCCTGCGGGAGGACTTCCGCCTCCATCCGGAGGAGAACGGCGCCTCGGTCATCGGCGACCTCACCCTCAAGGAGCGCAACCGCAAGGGGATCGTCAAGAAGTTCAACTGCCGCGACGACGTGGGCGACGGGGGCTACTCGCTCCCGTTCAACGTCGAGAAGGAGAAGATCGAGTTCGTCTCCACGGGAGCGAAGTTCGTCGTCGCCATCGAGTGCGGCGGGATGGTCGATCGTCTCGCGGAGAACGGCTTTGACGAGAAGTACAACGCGGTCCTCCTGCATCTCAAGGGCCAGCCGGCCCGCTCGACGCGCCGCTTCCTCAAGCGGATGAACGAGGAGCTCAAGCTTCCCGTCGTCGTCTTCACCGACGGCGACCCGTGGTCGTTCCGCATCTTCGCGAGCGTCGCCTACGGTGCGATCAAGACCGCGCACCTCTCGCCGTACCTCGCCACCCCCTCCGCGGAGTTCCTGGGCGTGACCGCCTCCGACATCGAGAACTACGACCTGCCCCACGACAAGCTTTCCGAGCAGGACGTGCGCGCCCTCGAGGCGGAGCTCACCGACCCGAGGTTCGGCACGGCGGAGTGGCGCAGCGAGATCGAGCTCATGCTCAAGAACGGCAAGAAGGCCGAGCAGCAGTCGCTCGCCAAGTACGGCCTCAACTTCGTGACCGACCGCTACCTTCCCGAGAAGCTCGGGGAGATGGGCGCCCTGTAGGGCCTCCCGGCCGCTTCGGCACGTCGCGTGGAACACCCTTCGCAACGCTTAACCCCCCTTGCGAATCCCGTTCCCATGCCCTGGACGTCGGGCCAGAAGTACCTCGCCGAATTCGTCGGAACGATGGGGCTCCTCCTCGCCGTGGGAGGAGCGGCGGTCTTCAGCCTCCAGACCATCGACTCCCTCGCACGCGTGGCAGTGATCAGTCTGTCGGTCGGCTTCGGGCTGGTCGGGCTCATCTACGCCCTCGGCGACATCTCGGGGGCGCACTTCAACCCCGCCGTGACGATCGCCGCCTGGGCCGCCGGGAGGTTCCCGGGCCGCGACGTGGTCCCCTACATCCTCTCCCAGGCCGCCGGCGCCGTGCTGGGGATGGGGATCATCGCGGGGATCGCCTACGGCAACCCCCGGTTCTTCCCCACCGCTCAGGCGAGCGCGCTCGCCTCGCAGTGCTACTCGGCCGGATCGGTCCTCTGCGGCGGCTTCGGGGTCGGCGCGGTCTTCCTCATCGAGGTCGTGATGACGTTCCTTTTGGTCCTCGCCATCCTCTTCGCGACGCGCCCCGAGGCGAGCGGCAAGGGGTTCGCCCCTCTCGCGATCGGCCTCACCCTCCTCATGACCAACCTGGTCGCCATCCCCGTCGACGGGGCTTCGATCAACCCGGCCCGCAGCTTCGGGCCGGCGGTGGTCTCCTCGCTCTGGTCGAGCGGTAACTGGGCGATCGGACAGGACTGGCTGTTCTGGGTCGCGCCGATCCTCGGCGGGCTCTTCGCCGCGCTGGTCGCCCGGGGCCTTCGCGAGTAGGCCCGGCGGCGCTCAGGGGGCCACGCCGAGCGCGGCGAGGCCCTCGTTGGTGAGGAGCGAGCCCGCGAGTTCGACCGGGGCGTAGACGAACGTCCCGTTCGGGGCGGCGAGCCGTCGCCAGCGGACATCCTGTTCGGAGAACTCGGAGGGCTCGGCGGAGACCTCGACCACGGGCTCGACCGGGACGGGAAGCGGCGCACCGCCGTCCTTCGCGAGGCGGAGGGTGTCGGACGGCCCGTCGTAGACGACCCAGCCCCTCGGGACGACTACACAGAGATGGATCAGGCGGGGCCGGAAGCGGCTCTCGCTCTCCGTTTCCGTCCGCGAGAAGACCGCATAGCTGCTGCCGCCCAGCTCGACCGCGCGCTCGAAGGAGAACGAGCGCTGGCGGAACTCGAGGACGTTCACCTCGAGGTCGGCGAGCTCGAGCACGCTGAGTCGATGCGCGGGACGCTACTTGACCTGCCGGCACGGTGGGCCCGTGTCGCCTCGGGGGCCCCGCCGGCCCCCGGCGAGGTTCCCGGTCGGAGGCAAGCTAATAAAGCAGGGCCCGTACCGAGCCCCCGTTCGGGACGTCTCGGAATGAAACGCTCCTCTCGGGTCTGGAAGAAGCGCGGCCACATGCGGTGGAAGTGGCGCAAGAAGCGGATGCGCCGCCGCATGAGGGCGCAGAAGATGCGCAAGCAGTAGGCAGAGCCTTTCGCCAACCTTTCGGGCGGCGGCCTTCGGGCCGCCGCCGTTCACCAACCCGCCCGGTCGAGCTTTCTCTTCTCCTTGGTGGCCTTCTTCCACTCCCGGTAGTGCTCGCGGCAGAGCGGGGCCCGTCGGCCCTTCTCGGGCAGGTCGGAGAACGCCCTGCGTGCCTCGGCGAGCGCCAAGTGGCGGACCGCCGGTGCGCCGCACTGCGGCACGAGGCAGGGGTCCTCTTCGGCGGTCTCCTCGGAAGGAGCGCTCATCGTCGCTCGAGCTTGCGGGCGATCTCCGCTACCATCTCGGGGACCTCGTAGGGGAAGCGGGCGACCTTCGCGCCCGCGTGCTCGAGGGCGGCGAGCTTCGTGGCCGCGGTGCCCTTGCCGCGCGAGATGATCGCTCCGGCGTGGCCCATCCGCTTGCCGGGCGGGGCGCTGCGGCCCGCGATGTAGGCGACCACGGGCTTGGTGAACCGCGCCCGGATCTCCTCGGCTGCGTCCTCTTCCGCCGTTCCCCCGATCTCGCCGACCATGACCAAGAGATCGGTCTCCTTGTCGGCCTCGAACATCGGCAGGGCGTCGACGAACGAGGTGCCGACCACGGGGTCTCCCCCGAGGCCGATGCAGGTCGACTGGCCGAGGCCGTGTTCCTTGATCCCGTTGACGATCTCGTAGGTCAGGGTCCCGCTTCGGGAGATGACGCCGACACGCCCCCGGCGGAAGACGACGTTGGGGATGATGCCGACCTTCGCCTTCTCGGGGGAGGCGATCCCCGGGCAGTTCGGCCCGATGATGCGGGCTCCCTTCGAGCGCGCGTAGTGGTACATCACGAGCATGTCGTGGAACGGGATGTGCTCGGTGACGAGCACGCAGAGCCGTATGCCGGCGTCCACCGCTTCGATTAGGGCGTCCTTGGCGAACGGCGCCGGGACGAAGATCACGCTCGCGTTCGCCCGGCTCGCGCGCACCGCCGACAGCACGTCGTCGTGGACCGGGACCCCCTCGACGGTCGACCCGCCCTTGCCGGGGGTCACGCCGGCGACCACCTGCGTGCCGAACTCCTTCATCGCCCGCGTGTGCACGGTGCCCTGATGGCCGGTGATCCCCTGGACGAGGACGCGCGTGTCGTGGTCGACGAGCACGCTCATGCGACCCTCCCGGCCTCGGCGACCACGGCCTGGGCCGACGCCCTAAGGTCGGGCACGGAGGTTACCCCCGCCGCCCGTAGGATCGCGATCCCCTCGGCCTCGTTGTTGCCTCGGATGCGGGCGACCAGGGGGAACCGCTCCGAGGACGGGACGGTCTGCATCGCTTCGACCAGTCCCTTGGCGACCGTGTCGCAGCGCGTGACGCCGCCGAAGATGTTGAGGAAGACGGCCTTCGGTCGGGCCTGGGCCATCAGCAGGAACGCCTCGGTGACCTTCTTCGGGTCGTCGGTCCCGCCGAGGTCGAGGAAGACCCCCGGCTCGCCGCCGAACTCCTTGAGAACGTCCAGCGTGGCCATCGTGAGGCCGGCGCCGTTCGCGATCACGCCGATGTTGCCTTCCAGCTGGACGAAGGCGATCTCCTTCTCGCGGGCGATCTCCTCGAGCGGCGTGCGGTCGTCGCGGATCTCGGCATACTCGCGGTGCCGGAACGACGCGTCGTCCTCGATGATCACCTTGGCGTCGAGGGCGATGAGGTGCTCGCCGACGAGGCCGAGCGGATTGATCTCGACCAGCTCGGCGTCCTCCTGGTCGAAAAGGCGATAGAGCGCTCGAAGCAGCCCGGTGAGGTCCCCGGCCGCCGCCCCGCTGAGCCCGAGGGAGCGCGCGGCGTTGCGGCAGGCGTAGAGAGCAAGCCCCGGGAACGGGTCGATCCTCTGGCGGGCGATCTGCTCGTCGGGGACCGTCTCGATCTCGACACCGCCCTGTCCGCTGGTGATGAGGATCGGCAGCCGAGCCGTTCGGTCGAGGGCGACCGAGACGTAGAGCTCCCGCGAGAGGTTCACCTTCCCCTCGAGGAGGAGCTCGCGGACCGGCTGGCCGTCCAGCGTGAGCGAAAGGATCGCCTCCGCCGCGGCCCGAGCCTCCTCGGGGGTCGTGGCGAAGCGCACCGCGCCGCCCTTCCCGCGTCCGCCGGCCAGGACCTGCGCCTTGACGACGCACGGGAGCGGCACCCCTCCCGAGCGCACGAGGCGCTCGGCCTCGTCGGCGGAGCGGACGACGGTCCCCTTCGGAGTCGCGATCCCGTACTTGCGGAACAGTTCCTTGCCCCGCCACTCGGCGAGCTTGACCATGGATGGCTCCGCGCCCGCGAGCAGGGTTCCTCTCTTAACGGCGGCGCATCGAGGCGGACGCCGGACCGGCCGAGAGCGCTTGCGGCGGCGGAAAAGCCCCTCCCGACGGCCTCCGATCGGCCGCACCCTCGCCGCGGAGGGCCGTTAAGTAGTCCTCAGGCGAGAGGTCGGCCGGCCGATGCCCAGCGTCTACGATCTCGCGGCGCTCTCGGCCGCGATGGGGCTGTCGATCTACCTGTCGCTCCCCGTCGTGCTGACGAAGGCGAGCCACTCACGGTCGGTGACCCTCATCAATGCCGCGGCGATCGGCATCATGGTCTTCGTCCTCGCGGACATCTTCGCCGATGTCGCCGGGGCGCTCTACACCAACCCCGGGGCCCCGTATGTCGCCAACCTGAGGCTCAGCCTCTACTTCGTCGTCGGGGTCGCGGGGTGCTTCGCCCTTCTCTACGTCCTCGGCAACCGCCCCGGCGCGGCGGCGCTCAGCCCGACCACGACGGCGCTCGTCGTCGCCTCGGCGATCGGGCTCCAGAACCTCACCGAGGGTCTCGTCCTCGGCGCCGCGTGGGCGACGGGGGCGATCGGACTGTCGAGCGTCGTCTTCCTCGGCTTCTTCCTCCAGAACATCACCGAAGGCTTCCCGATCACCTCCCCGCTCGTCGGCCGGGAGGAGCGGCGGGTAGGCCTCGTCGCGACGATCTTCCTGGTAGGGGGTCTCCCCACGATCTTCGGCGGGATCGTCGGCTTCTACTACAACAGCGTGAGCTTAGACGTCCTCTTCGACGCGCTGGCCATCGGAGCGATCCTCTACGCCCTTCTGCCGATGCTCCGCATCGCCCTTCGGCCCGCCCAGCCGCCGCAGACCGCCTACGGCAAGCAGCGGCTCCTCTACGCCGGCCTTCTCGCGGGCTTCCTGGTCGGCTTCCTCGTCAACGCCATCTGACGGGCCCGTCGGCGGCGTCCGCTTCTCGGAGTGAGACGCGGCGTCACGGGCAGGCTGGAGAGCTCCCGCCCGAGATCGTCCAGCAGCTTGCCGGCGAAGTCGGCCTTGGGACCCCGGATCCACCGACGCGGCTCGCCGGACGGCAGGACGAGCGCGTTCGTCGTGGCCGAGCCGACGGTCGCGACATCGTTCGCGACGACCCAATCCGCGCGGGTCTCCTCGCAGAGGAGCCGTCCCTCACGCTCGAGCTCCTCGGGGGAGGCGCCGGCGAGGAGCTTGAAGGCGACCAGACGCGTCGGGGGCGGAGCCCTTCGGCGCAGCTCGGGCAGCACCCTCGGCGCCGGCACCAGCGTAAGGTCGAGCCGGGGCCGGTCCTTCGAGCGGATCTTCCCCGGGGTCTCGGGGAGCGTGAAGTCGGAGAGCGCCGCGGGAACGAGGACTGCCGAGGCCGCCGCCAGCTCGCGGGAGCGATGGCGCGCGAGCTCGACCAGGCTCGAGGCCGACCTCCAGCGATGGAGGCGGAGCCAGGAGGGCACGGGCACCTGGAGAGCCCCTGCCCAGAGCTCCACCTCGGCGCCGCGGTAGTAGGCCTGCGTTGCTAGCGCCACGGCGGTGGCCCCCGAGCTCTCGTTCGTGACGGAGCGCACGGCGTCGATCGGCTCGCGGGAGGCGCCGCCTACGACCACGACCTGCCGTCCGGCCCACGGACCGCGCGCGAGCCGGTGGAGGACGGCGGTGGCGACCTCCTCGGGGGTGGCGATCTTCTCCTCGCCCTCCGTTGCCGGCCCAAAGAGGATCTCCACGCCCCAGGACCTCAGCTTCTCGAGGTTCTCCCGGACGGCGGGGTTCGCCCCCATCAGCGAGTGCATCGCCGGCGCGAGGAGGATCGGGACGTGGCCACCGAGGGCGACGGAAGCACACGAGGTCACGGCGGTGTCGTCGATGCCGTGGGCGATCTTCGACACGGTGTTCGCGGTCGCCGGAGCGAGCAGGAGGAGGTCCGCCTGCTCGTCTCCCGGCCCCAGGAGGGTGACGTGCTCGACGTTGCCGGTGAGCTGGACGACCGGCGGATGACCCGTGGCGAACTCGACGGCCTCGGCGCTGAGCAGCCGAAGCGCCTCCGACGTCATCACCGCACGGACCTCGGCGCCGTGACGGAGCAGCTCGCGCACGATGCGGGGCACCTCGATGGCGGCGATCGAGCCCGAGATCCCTACGACGATGCGGCGGCCCTCCAGGAGGCGGGTCGTCGTCCCTCGGATCGCCCGGCTTGGATGCAACGTCCCCTCCGTTCGCCGCGGCTTCGGGCCGCCGGCGTCCCGGAGCATTGAGAAGTGGCCGTTAAAGACGGCGACGCCTCGACCGTCCCGTGAGCGAACCGCGCACGTCGGGCGGCAAGGGGGAGGCCCGAGACATTCACGAGGCCCCGAGGGAGCTCCCCGTTCTGGCTCCCACCGCCGCCCTGCCGCCGCCCGGACCCGTCCCGGCCGAACGGCCCGCCCCGCGCGCGGTGGAGCGGGGGGTCGTCCTCTTCGACCTGGACGGGACCCTTCTGGACGACCTCGGGGGGATCAGCGAGGTCGCGGCGAGCGTGCTGAACCAGTCGTTCGGCACCCCGCCGGAGGAGGGAAGGGTCCACTACCTCGCGACCACCGGGATGCCCTTCGAGGCGCAGCTCGCCCAGCTCTATCCCGAGGTTCCCGCCGCCCAGCGCGCCCAGACCGCCCGGGTCTTCCACCAGAGGAAGACCACGGAGGCCTACGCGCAGGCGAAGCCGTTCCCGGAGGTGCCCAAGCTACTGAAACGGCTCTCCCAGGAGCGCTGGACCCTCGCCGTGTCGACAGGCGCCGAGCGGGAGATGGCCGAGCTTCTCCTCGAGCGGGAGGGGATCCGCTACTGGTTCGAAGCCGTGCTCGGATCGGCGGACGGCACCAAGAGAGAGCACCTGGCGGAGTACCGGCGCCGCTACCCGGACGTCCCGATGTTCCTGGTCGGCGACTCCCGCTTCGACATGGAGGCCGCTGCCTCACTCCCCGGGGTCATCGCCGTGGGACGGGCAAGCCGGCTCCCGTTCTGGACGCTGACGCCGAGCGACCTCAAGAAGTGGGGCGCCGCCTGGGCGGAGTATTCGCTTGGAGAGCTTCCCGAAGCGCTCGGCCGCCTGGCCGCCTCCCCGCCCGCGAAGGGAAGGCGGGGCACGACGAAGGCTCGCCGCAAGAACTCGTCGTAGGGCCGGGACCGAGAGTCTCCCGGCGCGGGGCACCCCCGCGCCGATTTGAACCCGGGTCGAGGGATCCACAGTCCCCCAGGATAACCAAGCTACCCCATCCCGGCCACGAGGCACGGACGCCCCTGCTCCATGAAAAAGGTTGCCGACCCTAGGGCGCCGGCCCACCGGGGGGAAGTTTCCCGCCGGTCTCGGCCGCTTGGAGCAGCTGTTCACGGTAGGTACGGGCTTCCCGCGCCGCTCCGAAGAAGAATCCTCCTACGACTATCGCCGCGGCCGCGGCGAGCCATGCCCCGAAGAGCTCGAACCCGGCGCCGGCGAGGACGAGCGCGAGGAGGAGCAACGCTCCCAGCCCCACGGTGATGCCCCCACCCAGGGCGAACGCAGTCTCCCGCAGCACGGTGATGTAGCCTCCCCTGGTCGCCTCCACCCGCCATCCTCCGCGGCGGCAAACCGATTTCCCCTCCGAAGGCTCCCTGCGGGAGGATGTCCGCGACCTCCGACCGTCGGATCGCCCTCGTGCTGGGCGTGCTGGGCGCCCTCTTGGTCGCCCTCGAGGCGCTGCTCGACGTGCTGCGAGCCCTGGTCTACGCCGTCCGCAACGGGATCGTTGCCGGGACCAAGTTCACCGACCCGTTCGGCCACGGCGTCTTCCTCTTGGTCCTAGCGCTGCTCGCCGGTTTCTTCGCGCTCCTGGGACGGGCCCCCGACGAGCGGGGCTTCGTTCCTGGGGCGGTGCTCGTCGTCCTGGCCGTCGCCGCGTGGGTGCTCTACGGGCTCGCCAACGGCCTCCTCGGCCTCGCCGGGACGCTCCTGATCCTGGTGAGCGGAGTCGTCTATCTCGTCGCCGGCCGCTAGTGCCTCCCGCGACCCGGAGGCGTGCCTCCCGGCGGTCGTCGGGCCGGCCCGCTAGGCTGTCGAGAGAGGAGCGGGACCCGCAGGCTCACGCGCGCGGGATCGAGCGCTTCCCGAGCTCCACGAAGCAGGACGAGCAGAGGTTGTGCATGTGGGGCCAACCCTCCGGGGGAGCGCTCGTGACGCGGGTGATCTTCTTCTGGCAGCCGTCGCAGATCATCGCATCGTCCTTGAGCATGGCCCGCCGTGCGCCTCGCGGGCCCCCCATCTCCGGAGGAGTAGAAAGCCGTCGCGACCGCCTCTCGAGGGGCACCCCCGGGCTCCTCCCCCTCAGGATGAAGCGGCCCGGAGGTTGACCCACCCGGGGTGAGCGACCCTCCTGCGCCGGCGACACCGTCCCGCTTCGTCCGGGACCTCGGACGCGTGCGCCTCGACCGCGAGCACGGGGCCCGGGCCCTTGCCCTCGAGACCCTTCGCGTCCTCGGCCGAGAGGCCGCGTCGTGGCGGCGGCTTCCGCCGTCAAAAGCGCGCGTTGCGGCGGCGAGGATGGTGAGGCAACTGCGGCAGGTCCAGCCGGCGATGGGCCCGTTGCGGGCCTGGTCACGGGAGCTTGCCCGTGAGGTAGGGAAGACCAGGACGGGCGGACGCCTGGCCCCTACGGCCCTCCGTTGGATCCGGAAGAAGCGGACCCGCCTCCTCGCGGAGCCCCGGCGACTCGGCGAGGTCGTGCGGCACGAGCTTCCGCCCGCCCTGACGTTGCTCACCTTCAGCCGAAGCGAGAGCGTGCTCGACGCCCTCCGCCGGCTCCCCGGTCCCCGTGCCCCTCGACGTGTCCTTGCCGCCGAGAGCCTTCCCGGCGGGGAAGGCCGCAAGGTGGTCCGCGAGCTCGCCCGGGCCCCGATCCCCGCGCGGCTGGTGCGGGACCGTGACCTTCCCACGGCGCTCAGGGAGGCCGACCTGGTGATGGTCGGCGCGGACGCCGTCGAGGCCGACGGGAGCCTGGTACACAAGGTCGGCACGCGTCGCCTCGCCGAGCTCGCCCGCGACGCCGGCGTGCCGCTGGTCGTCGTCGCGGGCAGGACGAAGTGGGTCGGCCGCGAGGGAGGAAGGCCGCGGCTCCCGCGCCTGTTCGACCGGACACCACCCTCGCTCGTCTCCGCGTACTGGACCGACGACGGGGTCTTGCCGGGCGGTCGACGCCGCGGCGGTCCGAGGGGCCGAGCTCAAAGCCCCGGACGCTCTTCTCGTGGGGAGAGGGACCGATCGATGACCGAGAAGGGCGTGGCTCGGGTGGGAGCCGAAGCGTTCGACGGCTCCAGCCTCAAGTTCCCGGGGATCGTGGTCGTCGGGTATCTTGCCGATTGGTGCCCGTTCTGCGCTCGATTCGCCCCCGAGCTCGAGGCGCTCCGACGAGAGGGGCTCACCGTGCTGCGCGCGGACCTCACCGACGAGGAGAGCCCCCTCTGGGAGCGGTTCTCCATCGAGATCGTGCCGAGCGTCCTCCTCTTCCGAGACGGAAAGGAGGCGTTCCGCGCCGACGGGATCGCGGGTCGTGGCCTTTCCGAAGGCGACCTCCGCGCGATCCGGACCGAGGCGAAGCGTCTCGGGCAGAACCCAGCGTCGGGCGGCTCCGGCAACCCTCCCCGCTCCTCGCGCTGAGGCAGGCGCCGGGGGTCCGTCTACCCCCGGGTGCCGGGGCCGTCGCTCACCGTGCTCAGGAGGGCGGAACGTTGCGCTCGAGCAAGAAGCTCGCCCAGAGTGCGGAGAGCGACCACGGGGCCAAGCGATGCGGGAGATGCCCCGCGTCGGGGATCTCCACCAGGGTCGCCCCTCTAAGGTGGGCCGCGACGCCGTGGGCGAGCTCCGTCGCCGACGGAGGGCTGCGCTCGCCACGGCTCAGGAGCACCGGCAGGACGAGTTCCGCCCAGCTCGCAGGATCGGGAGCGAGGTAGCCCGCATCGTCCAGCTCCTCGCCCCAGGCGGGGGCGTTCGCGAGCCAGATCTCGCGGCTGGCCGCATCGAGACGATCCCAGCTCTCGGTGGGCGCGCCGAAGGCGGAAAGGTAGCTCGCCGCGGCCTCGGCGGCGTGCCCGTTCCGGGCGGAGCGCCCCGAGCCACGCAGCGTCGCCAGGAGGCGCTCCCGCGTGCTGTCGGAGGCGGGGCTCGGGGAGAGGGCAGTGAGGACGGTCGGCTCGTGCAAGAGCAGGCTGCGGACGAGCTCCGGACGCTCGAGGGCGAGCCGGAGCACCACCGAGCTCGAGGAGCCGTGGCTCGCGAGGTGGACAGGATACAGGTCGAGGGTCTCGAGGAGCCGCGCGAGGTCCCGGACGTCCTCGTCCAGCGGCCTCTGTCGCGGCGGGCCCGCGGTGCTGCCGTGCCCGCGACGGTCGTAGCTGAGGACCTGAAGGCCGGAGGAGAGGGCCCGAAGCACCCCTTCCCACGCCCGGCGGTCCTCGAAGCCGCCGTGGACGATGACGAGCGGGTCCCCGAGCTCGCCAGCCCTCTCGAAGGAGAACTGCGTGCCGTCGACAGCGACCTCGGCCACGGACCCGTTGCCTGCCCCCGGGGGGGCCGGCGTGGGGAAGGACGAGGTCCCGGTCTGTTTAGCCGCTCCGCCCGCTCCCGGCGGTCCTCCCGAGGGACGGAGGGACCCTGGATGGCCTTCGGGGGCGGAGCCGTCCCGATGAGGATATCTAGCCCGGCCCGGCTCGGGTCGGCGTCAGGGGGCTTGCGAGACGAGCGCGATCTTCCAGCGGCCCCTCTGCGAGATGGGAGCGGCGTTCGACTACGCCTACCGGCCGGCGGTCGGCGAGCCGGACCCGGGGACCGGCGGTCCGTGCGACGACCGGCCGCACCGGGTCGAGCTCTACGCCGCCCGGGCCGGCCTCCCCTCGTCGGACTGGCGCGCCTTCGCGCTCTGCCCCGAGCACGAGTCCCAGCTGCGCCGTCACGACAGCCGTCTCGGCGGACCCTCGCGCTTCCGCGTCCCAACGACGGGCGAGACGTCGGGCGGTACGGGAGGAGGCTAGGGCCCTGGGCGCTTCCGCCCCCCGAGCGATCTCCGAGAGGCGGCCTACCAACCAGGGTCTCGGGATCCCGGTCCTCGGACTCGGGGTGTTCCAGACGCCCCCCGGAGAGACCACCCGCCAGGCCGTCCGTTGGGCCCTGGAGGCCGGCTATCGCCTCCTCGACACCGCAGCGATGTATGGCAACGAGACCGAGGTCGGCGAGGCGGTCCGCGCGAGCGGCCTCCCGCGCGAGGAGGTCGTCGTCACGACGAAGATCTGGCACACCGACCACGGCTTTGACGCGGCCCTGAAGGCGGCCCGACGCAGCCACGAGCGTCTCGGTCTCGGGGCGATCGACCTGTTGCTCGTCCACTGGCCGATCGCGCCGACCCCGGAGGACCGCCTCGGCACCTGGAGGGCCCTCGAGAGGCTCCAGGGCGACGGGACCGCCCGGGCGATCGGCGTCTCCAACTACACGGTCCGTCACCTCGAGGAGCTTCGGGAAAACTCGGAGGTCGTCCCGGCGGTCGACCAGGTGGAGTACCACCCGTTCGTCCACGACCCCGAGCTCCTCGACTACCTCGCCGGGCGCGGGATCCTCCTCGAGGCCTACTCGCCGCTCACGCGGGCCCGTCGGCTGGACGACCCGGCGCTCCTGCCCGTCGCCCGAGCCCATGCCCGCACCCCGGCCCAGATCCTCCTCCGCTGGGGCCTCCAGCACGGCTTCGTGGAGCTCCCCAAGTCGGTCCGCAAGGAGCGCATCGCGGAGAACGCCCGCGTCTTCGACTTCGAGCTCGCCGACGAGGAGATGCGGGCCCTGGACGGCCTCTCCGCTGGCGCCCGCGTCAGCACCACCGACCCCAAGAAAATCCCCTAGCGGAGGGCCCGATGCGGCGAGCTTTTCTCCTCTCGGTAGCGCCTCCCGAGTTGGCCTAATATACGCCCCGAAGGTGGCTTGGCTCCGAAGCCTATGGTGACGGTCGAGGTCGCCCACGAGAAGTGCACCGGATGCAGCCACTGCCGCGACGTCTGCCCGGTGACGGTCTTCGAGATGCAGCCGCGGGAGAACTGGCCCAACGTCATCGACGACCCGACGGTGGCGGCCAAGTTCCAGTTCCGCGCGGAGAAGTCCGCGGTCATCCACGGGCCGGACTGCATCATGTGCGAGGCCTGCCTCTTCGAGTGCGAAGGCGAGTGCATCACCATCGTCGACGACGAAGGCACGACCCACCAGTCGACCTACAAGTAACGTGGCCCGTTCGGGCCTTCGGGTCCCTTCGCGGCGCTAGATCGCGCGGCGAAGCGGGCGGTAGAACGCCGAGCGCACCTCGGCGGCTCCGCCGCCCGAGGGGAAGCGGACCTTCACCGCCGCCGACCTCCCGAACATGGTGAACTCGAGCGAGTACCAGACGGCCGTCCAGCTCCCCCCCGCGTCCTGGAACGCCTCGCCGAAGTGGTAGGTCGACTCGATCATGCGGTTCGCCTTCCGGGCGAGCGGGTAGGCCCAGTCGAGCGCTTCGGCCTCGTTGGACGGCGCGCCGGCGTGCTCGGAGGACTCCAGCGAGCCTTCGACGCGGAACGGCCCGGCGACCACCCCGCGGCCGAGCGTGTAGCGGGCCCAGCTGGTCCTCACGCGCTCGTTCTCGACCTTCTCGGAGAGGACCAGCCAGGTGAGCGGGCTCGAGGTAGGGACGACGCGGTCGAACTCGCCGAGGGAACGGAGCTTGCGTCCCATCTTGAGGCGGCCGAAGAGGCGCAGGAAGAAGTAGGCCCCGAAGAACGCCATCAGTACCCAGACGGTGACGAGGTAGTACTCGAACGGGACGTGGTTACGCTCGACGCCGAGAAGGAGGTAGAACGACGCGACCGAGACCCCGAGGGTGAGGAAGTTGATCGCCCGGTCGGCGTCCAGCTCGAGCCGTCGGTCGGAGAACGGAAGGAGCGGCGGGACGGAGAAGTGGGTGAAGCCGTCCATGGCGACATGCGCGAGGCCCCCGGCCTCGAGGACGAGGAAGTAGACGAGCGGCGAACCCGGGGCGAGCAGCGGGGCGACCAGGCAGCCGACCCCGGCGACCACGCTCACGCCGAAGATCGAGTGGGTGATCCCGTGGTGGCGCAGTATCGGGAAGCGGCGCGCGAGCGGGAAGAAGATGGCGTCGCCGTCCGGGAGCCCGCCGGCGAGGGCTCCGGCAGCGAGGTACTGCGGATGGAAGCCGACCAGCCCGTAGGCGAGGAGATAGGCGACCAAGACGTGCGTGAAGAGGTCCACGGCCCTCCACCGCGGTGGGCTACAGGAGCCCTTCTTCCATCACTTCGACCGACTCGACCTCGGGAAGTCGAGCGAGGGCGTTCTCGGTCGACTCGAGGACGCCGCCGGTGTCGTCCATGACGACCGAGACGAGCAGCGACTTGAGGCCGAAGGCGATGTCCTTCACCTGGGTGCCGCGGACGGTGACGCCGGTCGGGACCGAGGAGCGCACCTGGCGCTCGATCGCCGCGACATCCGTCTCCACGCCCTTCGGCATCAGCCGAAAGAGCACCGCGACCCGACCCATCGACCCGACCCGTCCTACGGCCCGTCGAAGCCGCACTTCGGACAGTGGTAGAGCACGCTCTGGTCCCGGCAACGCTGGCAGCGCCCGATGCTCGCCTCGCCGCAGGACGGGCAGAGGAACTGCGTCGCTCCCGGGCCGGGGATCGTCCGACCGCAGGAGGTGCACTTGAGCTCGGCCCTTGGCATGCTATTCTCCGTTCCGCGACGGCCCGAGGGGAAAGCGCCTCAGCGCCGCCCCGAGCCGCGACGGCGCGCGGCCACTCGGGTGGCGAATATAAAGAGTGCTCCGAAGAACGCGACCGTCCCGGCGGCATACCAGAGGGCGTTGTTGGGCGGAGCGCCGGCCACGTAGAACGTCGCGCTGACCGTCGAGCGGCCCCCGCTGAACGACACGAGGCCGTGCTCGTCGGCGACCGAGAGCTCGAAGGTGTGGTGGCCGGCGGCGAGGCTGCCGGACGGGTAGCGGAACGTGACCGTGTAGCTTTGCAGGGCGTTGAGCCCGGGGACCGAGACGTTGCCGATCAGACGGCCGTCCAGCGTCACGAGGACCTTGAACGGCATGACGGCGTTCGGGCCGGCGTTGAGCTTCGCCGAGACGATGTACGGCGTGAGGACGCTCACCGAGTCGGTGACGTTCGCGTAGCTCTTCTGCGTGCCGAAGAGCGAAGTGAGGTGGAGCTCGAGGGTCACCGTCTCGGCGAACTTGCCGACCGTGAGCGTGACCGTCGCGGCGCTCCCGTTCTTGAACGTCCCGTTCGACGGGTTCACGGAGACCCCCGTGAGGTCGACCGCCGAGAGGGTCACGCTCCAGGTGATCTTGCCGATGAACTTGCCGAACTGCACCGCCACCCCGCCGCTCCCGTTCAGCGTGTAGGTGCCGTTGGTGTTGAGGGCGAGCTCGCTCGGACCCCGGATCTGGCCGGTGAGCGGCGGGGACGAGGAAGTCGTCGAGGGGACGGCTTGGGCGTGGGCGGGGGGAGCCAGCGAGAGCACACCGGTGAGCAAAAGCGCGACCAGGCCGAGCGCGAGGAGCGTCGGCCTCATCTCCGCACCCACCTGCGGGTCTTCCACCAGCGGCGGACCGAGAGCCCCACCGCGAGCGCTATCGCGGGGAGGAACGAGACCACCGGCACGAACCAGTCCGGGAGGGTGGGTGGGCCGCCGGCGATCGACGGGCCGGTGACCGTCACCGGACCGCTCGTCGCGAGGGAGGCGGTCGGCACCTTGAGCGTGAGGACCGAGGCGATCGACCCGCTCGCGTTCTCCACCGTCGCCTCGACCGTCACCGACCCCGGCGGGAGGGCGACCGACCGGTTGGCGCTGAGGTTGACCGTCACCGTGTCGTTCGCCCCCGCGGCCAGGCTGACGAGTCCGCTCGACGGCAGGGGCCGGCCCGCGACCAGGATGCTGGTCCTCCAGCCAAGCGTGGCGAGCCGCGCGGTGTTGACCACGGAGAGGTTCGCCGTCTCGAGGACGTTACCGGTGTTGATGAGGGAGAAGGCGACGATCGCGGCCCGGGGCCCGACGTGGGCGAGCTGGGAGGCGAAGTGTGCCGCCCGTATCCCGAAGTAGCTGAACACCTGGACCGTCGGTGCCGGACTCACCGACCCCGCGACGGTCCCGTTCGCAAGCTCGAAGGTGATCGCCACCGGCGCATGCGCCACGAACGTCCCCTTCGGGACCTTGAGGACGACCTCCCCGGCGTAGGCGGGGCCGCCCGGGGCCAGGGTCACGTTCGAGAAGGAGAAGTTGAAGCCCCAGGAGGACGGCGAGCCGACAGGGTGGACGGTCACGGGGACGTTGCCGGAGTCGCTGAGCGAGAACGAGAAGCTCGCGTAGCCGCCGACCGGGACGCTCACCGAGCTGCTGCCAACCAGAGCGGCGCTCACCGTCGAGGAGGCAGGCACGGCGAGGAGGAGCGGAACGATGGCGTTGCCGTTCAGGAGGGCGACGGAGGCTCTGGCGCTCGCCGTCCCGGCGACACCGTTGAGGCTTCCCGGGGCCACCGCGGAAACGGTGTAGGTGCCGAGCGGAACGGGCAGGCTCACCGACGTGCCCACGGGCACCCCGACAAAGAGTGTCCGGTTGCCGAAGGCGTCCTGGACCGTCACGTTCGCGAGGCCCTGGGTCTGCGTCCCGCCGCTCGCGACCGAGACCGGTAGGGTGAGCGACCAGGTCGGGCCGAGGGCGATCGAGGGGACGGGGGCGTTCGGAAGCGCGAGCAGCCGGCCGAAACCGGCGAGGTTCGCCGTCGAGGTCGCTTCGGCGTAGACGTAGTAGGCCCCCGGGGCGAGCTCGGCCGAGAAGGAGCCCAGCGTCGCCGGCACGACGGTGACGTTGTCGCTCGGGTATGGCCCGACCAGCCGCACGACCCCGGAGAGGAGCGTGGGAAGGCCGGCGCTGGTGAGCCTTCCGTGGACGGCCAGCGGCGGGACCGAGCCGACCATCGTGATGCGGCAGGAGCTTGCGTTCGCGGTGAACGTGCAGCTAGCCCCCGGTACCGGGCTCCAGCGCTCGGTGAAGCTCCCGTTCGGCCCGCTCGTCACGGAGCTAAAGTTGGCCTGGAACGCGTAGCTCCCCGGAGGAAGGAAACCGGAGAACGTGCCGCTGCCGACGGTGACCACCGTGGTAACGCCGCCCGAGCCACGGAGCGTCGCGCGTCCGCCCAGCGTGAGGGCCGTGCCCGCCGTGTCGACCAGGGTACCGCGGACCTTGACCCCCGTAGCGGAGAGGACGAGCTTCGGAGTGATCGCGCCGTTGGCGGCGACCGTCACCCGGGTGAGGTTGACGTAGTGGACCGAACCGACGGTGGTCGACACCGTCGCGGTGTAGTTGGCCGGGGTCGCCCGGAAGCTCGTGGTGAAGGCGGTCCCGTTGACCGAGACGTTGAGCAGGCTCGAGGTCAGGTTCACGGTCGTGCCGGCGAGAGTCGCCCCGGTCGGCAGGACGAGCCGCCCGGAGGCGTTGATCTCGGGGATGAGGGTGAGCGTGAGGTTCGAATACGTCGCCCCAAGCGGGATCGTCGTCGAGAGCACGCTCGACGGGAGGTAGACGGTCGTCCCGTTTCCGATGACGGCACTCGCGCCCACACCGTAGACCCCCGGGGGCAGCGAGAGCGAGAAGAGCGGTCCCCCGACCAGGGTGAGGTTGACTGCCGTCGGCGACTTGCCGGTGAAGTTGACCGTGACGTTGGTCCCCTTGGGAAGGCCGAGGACCTTGAGCGTGACCGCGACCGGGTTGATCTTGAGGTCGTAGAGGGAGAGCTGGGCGAGGGCGGTGGGCGACCAGCCGCAGGTCGTGTTCTGCGCGAAGCCGAAGGTCGTGATGTTCACGCAGTAGCCGGTGGACGAGCCGGGCGGCACGGCGGGCAGAACCAGCCCGGTCGCTCCGTTGACGCCGCTCACCATGCTCTCGAACGGCCCGCCGGGGCCCGCGGAGACGACGACCTCGGCACCCTCGGTCCCCGCGAACGTCGCGTGGGGGCCGGGAGCGCCGACGGCAAAGTGCGTCGTGACCGCGTTCTGGAGCTGGAGATGGACGGAGGTGGACGGCTCTGCCACGGCGACGCTCGCCAGCGCCACGAGCGAGGTGCTCCCCGTGGTCGAGGTCCCGTGGACCGAGGCGAAGCTGTAGGAACCCGCCGGCAGCCAGATCTGCGCGGTCTCGTTGGCCGCCGCCCAGCTCAGCAGCTGGAAGCCGTTGCTCGCGTAGACGATGACCGCCGTCCGGCTCGCGTTGCTCGGCCCCAGCTCTCCTCCGACGGTGACGGTGACGGGCACGGCGGGAGACAGGGGGATCGGGAACGGCCCGATCGACGCGCCGGGAAAGACCGTGAGGAGGGTGTAGCCGGTGACCCTTTCGCCGTTGACGAGGCCCAGCGCGTAGACCCCGTAGGTGCCCGGGTCGAGAGTGAGGCTGGCGAAGCCGGTGGGACCGGTCGTGGCGAGCGCCCCGGTGGCGGTCGCCGCCTCGAGCGTGGCGACACCGCTCAAACTACCGTTGACAAGCCCCGAGATCGGGACGAAACGGACGGGAACGGAGGCCACGCCGACGCCGTTGAAGCTGAGCTGGACGGAGACCGAGCCGCGAGAGGCGAGCTGGAGGTTCACCGAGACGAGCCCGCCGCTTGCGTTCAGGGTGACCGGCACGGTGGCACTCCGCAGCGGGCTCCCCGGGAACGAGGCGTAGACGTGGTAGGCCCCTGGCGCGAGCCGACGCACGGAGAACCCTCCGGTGGAGCCGACCGTGGTGGTGGCGACGACGCCGCTCGCGTTCGAGATCGTGACGGTCGCTCCGCTCGCCGGCGCGCCGTTCGAGTCGGTGACCTTGCCGGCGATGAGCCCGGGGTCGAGCCCCGCCGAGATGTTGGCGACGCCCCCGGGGGTGGCGTTGAGCGACGGCTGGGAGTAGCTGTTGCCGGCGTAGTTCACCGTCACGTTATAGACCTGGGGCGGGACGTCCGTGAACTGGTAGCTGCCGCTCGGGTCGGTGATCCCCGTGAGGACGGGAGAGCCGCCGACCCCGGTCAGGACGACCTTGGCCCCGTTCAGGACCGGGTCGACATGCGGGATGAAGGTCGAGTTGTTCCCGACGTTGAAGTAGACGAGGGCGTTCACCTGGGCCGAGCGCATCTGGAAGGTCCGGACCATCGGCGCGGCGTTGAGCGAGAAGCCGACCGAGGCCGGCACCGTGAGGTTGACCGTGGAGAGTACGTTCGCGTCCCCTTGGCTCCTCTTGTCGAAGGGTCCCGAGGTGAAGTTGAGCGTGTCGTTGCCCGGCGGGAGGACGAGCGAGAAGGTGCCGTCCGCCGTCGTGACCGCGGTCATGTGCGGGATCCCCGAGCCGTCGTAGACGGTCACGCGGATCCCCGAGGCCGGCGTGCCGGACGGGGTCCTGACGGTGCCGAGGAGCGGCTCGCCGGCATAGTAGGCCAGGATCGCCTCGCCGCCCTGGAAGAACGACGTCGCGCTCGTGTCCGCGGAGCCGTTGGTCTTGTTCGCTATCTGCTCGGCTGTAGGCAGGTTGGTGGGCACGTAGCAGCTCGACGAGGGAGACGGGTTCGACTGGTAGGGGCACACGTAGGCGGTCCGGTAGACGACCTCGAAGTGCTGGAGCATCCAGCCGGGCATGAGAGGGTCGCTCTGCGCGGACCCCGTGAGCCCGGGGATCCCGCTGGACTGGCCCACGTCGGTGCCGTTGTAGCCGATGTAGATCCGATAGAGCATCGAGCGGTAGAACGGCGAGGAATAGTTGATGTTGTAGCGGACCGCCGTCACGCCGGCGGGCAACTGGCCGAGGGGGTAGACGTTGTTGTCCGAGCCGAGAATGCTCACGTTGAAGAACGTTGTCGGGATCCCCGAGGAGCTGATCACCCGTCCGGTGAGGTCGGCGGGCGCGTAGAAGATCCCGGTGTTCGAGCCGGAGAAGGGGAACAGGCGGCTGTCGACCATCGCGTAGCGGATCGACCAGCCGGTAAAGGCCTGGATGTCGTCGTAGGCCTTGGAGACCTGCGAGAGCGAGAGCGTCCCGGCGAGGTAGTGGGAGACGGCCAGGTACATCGCGTTGTCGAGACTGAGGGTCGAGGGGTTGACAGGCAGGTAGACCGCGGGATGGTGGACGACCGTCTGGTAGTCGGAGGCCTCGTTCGTGAGCAGGCGGTTGAGGATGGTGACGTTCACCCCGTCCGCGGCGAGGATCGTGTCGAGAGCGGAAGGGAGGCTGGTCGAGCGCGTCTCTTGCAGCTCCCCCTGGAGGAGGGTCGTCGACAGGATCGAGATGGCGAGCGACTCGTTCTGGGAGAGCAGGAACTGCCCGGCGGGGTCGATCCCGTTCTGGAAGTTATCGGCGACGCTCGGATGCTGGCCCTGGTCGATCGCCTGGAAGCCGTAGTCCCACCAGCTGATGAAAGCCGGACGTTTGGGCTCGGGTACGTTGGTGTCCTGAGAGGCGAGCCAGTTGTAGGCGGCGCTGTCGTACTGGTTCGGCGTGTCGAGCGCCGAGCCCGCCGCCCCGAGGTAGTTCGAGCCCGGGGCCGAGGCGTTGAGCTTGAGCCAGGTGGGGATCGTGTTGTTGATCTCCGTGGCCAACTGGCCCTTGTTGTTGGCGGGAATCCCCGCGTCGATCGCCACCCAGATGTTCGGGAGAACGAGACCGACGACCAGGACGAGGACGAGGACGTGGCGCGCCTTGAACGACTTGCGGAAGGCGGCGAAACGGCTCCCGCGGTCGGCGAGCGAAGCGACGTTCCGGCGGAGCTTGGGGTAGCTGCCGACGTCGAGCGCCCGGCGGATCGCCTCTCCCGAGAGGAGAGCAAACGCCGGGGTCCCGACCAGGAAGAACTTGGTCGCCGAGATCGGAAGGTAGACCGAGATGACGAGGTAGACCATGAAGAACAGGTGCTGGCGACGGAAGCGGTGGTGCACGATGAGGTAGGCGAACAGCGCGAGACCGACGAACGCGAGGAAGAACGTGACGACCCCGTAGGCGACGATGAGCTGGTCGATGGACGGAGCCTGTGCCTCGGCGACGGTGGTGTAGACCAGGGTCTTGACGAAGTAGCCCTGGCCGGTGACGATCTTGGAGAAGAGCCCCGGGCTCGCGAGGCTTAGGCCCGCGACCCCCGCCGCGACCACTCCGACCAGGGTCGGGATCGAGAAGACCCAGGGAACGTCACGCAGCAGGAGGAACGGAAGCAGCAGCGCGAGGATCCCGAAGAACAGGAGGATCGGCACGACCAGGAAGATCTTGACCTCGTGCTGGACGAGGTAGTAGGGCGCCGCCATCGGGAAGGCGACCAGTCCGACGATCCAGGTGGAGACGTAGAGGCCGAAGGAGTCGACGCGGCGGAGCCGCTCGATAAGCATCGCGACGAGCAGGCCGATGCCGATGACGACGATCACGTAGGTGTAGCCCTGCCAGGAGAGCGCCAGGGCCCCGAGGGAGACGCCGGTGAAGACCGCCCATTTCACCGCGGTGCGCTCGTTGCGGAAGAACGCTCGGAGGGCCGGGAGATACTGGCCGGGATGCCGATAGCTCTCGACGTAGCGCGTATGGCCGACGACCTTGACCATCCGCAGGGCCGCGTAGACCGCGACCAGCAGCATGAACGTGTAGAACGACAGATAGTTCGCGTAGCCGAACGTCGACGAGTCGATCGACGAGCTGAAGAACGGGAAGACGAGCGCAGCGATCAGACCGGTCCTGCGGCTCGAGACCTCGCGTCCGATGAGGTAGATCGGGAAGACCTCGAGCGCCGCCCAGAGGGGCGCCTGGAGGTCGAGGAACCACGCGCTCGCCGTCACGGCGTTCCCGCCGAAGAACGGGGCGAAGAGGATCCCGAGGATGGCGTTCATCCAGTCGAAGAGCGGCTCGCGCGGGTTGATCGACCCGACCGGGAACCTGAGCATCGGGTCGTAGACCAGGTTGTGGCCGGTCTGGATGATGTAGGTCGTTACTCGCGAGTGGTAGTACGAGTCCGACCCTCCCGCATACGTGTAGAGGGCGCCCCACCGCTCGATGATCGGGTAGGCCCAGATCGTCCGCACCGCGAACGCCAGGCCGAACGCCGAGAGCAGGAGGGCGATCGTCCAGCCATGGCGTCGCCACCACCCCGTAGAATCGGTGTCCATCCCCAGACGGCCTCCTACGGGCCGGCGGCGCGCGAGACCTGGGAGGCGTATAAATAGCCTCGGGAGGAACTCGCGGCCGGAGGGCCCCGACGGCGGCGCGGTCCGGGCGCCCAGGGTTCCCGGTCGGCACGCTCGCGTCCCTGACGGGTCCGCCTCCCATGTCGATACGCGGGAGTGTTCACCGGTCTCCTACGGGCCCGTGGCGGAGGGGCCGCCGCCGACGCGGAAGCGGTAGAACACTCGGCCGTCGGGGACCTCGTACGGCTCGACCTCGATCGACTGGCCGATCGCGAGCTCGTTCCACGGACGGCCCTCGATCCGGCCGAAGAGCCGCAACGGCGCGCCGTCAAGGTCGACCAGGCCGACAGCATACGGCACGCTCCCCTCCATCCCCAGCGGGGCGCCGGCGAGCACGGCGCTGAACGCGTAGATCGTCCCGGTCTCGGGGAGGTCGACCCAGACGAGCTCTTCGGTGTGACAGCGGGGGCAGACCGTCCGCGGCGGCCAGAGGAGGAGATCGTCCTTCGTGCACCGGGTCGTGGAGAGCCGTCCCTCGCGAAGCCGGGCGAAGAACCGAGCGAGGCGCGTCTCGCCGTCCTTCTCGCGAGGGAGGAAGTCGAGAAGGTAGGGAAGCACGATCTTCGGCATCTCGGGCTCCCGGGCGGGGGCCTCGGCCGGGCTCTCCAGCGTGGGACGGAGGCGAGGACGGGGCTTCTCCTCGGTCATGCGGCCCTCCCGTTCTGGTAGACCATCACCGAGTGGACGTTGGCGCTGCCCGAGAGGTTGTGCACGAGCGCCCAGGCCGGATCGCGCACCTGGCGCTTCTCGGGAAGGATCCCCGCGAACTGACGGTGGACCTCCACCGCCTGGGCAACCCCGGTGGCCCCGAGCGGGTGGCCGCAGCCGAGCAGGCCGCCGCGGGTGTTGACCGGCAGGCGGCCCCCGAGGTCTCCCTGCCCGTCAAGGGCGAAGGCGCCCCCCTTGCCTTTCGGACAGAGGCCGAGCGCCTCGTACTCGACGATCTCGGAGATCGTGAAGCAGTCGTGGAGCTCCGCAAAATCGAGCTGGTCGACCGTGATGCCGGCCATGCCGAGCGCCTCGCGGGCAGCATGCCGAAGACCGACCCAGTCGGTGAGCGGCCCGGCGTTGGCGAGGTTGTGGAAGTCGGAGTACTGCGAGGTGCCGCGCACCCAGGCCTTCGCGCCCGAGAATCCGCGGGACGCCTCCTCCGAGGCGAGGACGACCGCGGCGGCTCCGTCCGTCATCGCCGAGCAGTCGCCGAGACGCAACGGCGGGGCGACGAGGGGAAGGCGCAGGAGACGATCGCGGGAGAACGTCTTCTCGTGGAACTGGGCGTCGGGGTTCGCGTTGGCGAACCGGTGGTTCTTCTCGGAGACCGCGGCGAGCTGCTCCTCCGTGGTCCCGTGCTCGAGCATGTGGCGCTGGGCGACCATCGCGAAGTACGGCGGCGCGGTCGCCCCGTGGACGCCGTCCCACGGACGGTCCATCACGGAGGCCATCGCGCTGTTCGCCTCGGCCATCGACGGGAGGTTCATCTTCTCCACGCCGACCGCCACGGCGACCTCGGAAAGGCCGGAGGCGATCGCCGCGAAGGCCGACCGGATCGCCGACTGGCCCGAGGCGCAGGCGAGCTCGGTCCGCTGCAGGATCCGCGTCGGGCGAAGGCCCATCTGCTCGGCGGCGAGCGGGGCGACATGCGACTGGAAGGCGAACCGCTCGGGCATCGCGGCGCCGAGAAAGAGCGAGTCGACCGCCTCGGCCCTGAGCTCGGGGACGGCGCGGAAGAGCGCGGCGCCGACCTCTTGGGCGAGCTCGGACCAGGTGACAGGCCGCACGCCGAAGCGGGTCGTAGCCCCGCCGACCAGCGCGACCGCCCGCCCGCTCACCGTCGCTCCCCCCGGAGGGCGTCGACGACGCGGTCGCCGGCCTCGCGGGTCGTCGTCGTGCCCCCCTGGTCGTAGGTGCGTGCCGAGCCGGCGGCGAGGACGCCCGCGATCGCCGCCTCCAGCCGGTCGGCCTGGCCGAGGAGCCCTCGGTCGGCCTTCGTGCGGCCGAGCCATCGGAGCATCTGCTCGACCGCGAAGAACGTCGCGAACGGGTTGACCTGGTTGCGGCCGGCGTGCTTCGGCGAGGAACCGTGGATTGGCTCGAACATCGCGTGGCCGTCGCCGATGTTGCCGCCGGCCGCGAAGCCCATCCCTCCCTGCAGGACCGCGGCGAGGTCCGTCACGATGTCGCCCATCATGTTCGGCGCGACGACGACGTTGTAGTGCTCGGGGTTGCGCACGAGCCACTGGGTGAAGGCGTCGACGTAGGCGTAGTCGCGCTCGATCTCGGGGAAGTCGGCCCCGAAACGGTCGAACGTCTCGCGGAAGTAGCGGCATCCCTCGAGGACGTTCGACTTGTCCACGCAGGTCACCCGCTTGACGCCGTCCTCGGGGGCGCCTCGAGGGCGCTCGCGGGCAAGCTCGTAGGCGAAGCGGACGATCCGCTCGGTCCCCTTGCGGGTGATCACGCGCGTGTCGATGACGACCTCGGTCTCCCCCGCGCGACGCAGGCGCCCTCGCGCCGGGGTGTAAAGGTCCTCGGTGTTCTCCCGGACGAATACCATGTCGACGTGGGACGGCGTCCAGACCTCCTGATACGAACCGCTGATGCGGTGGGTCACCCCGGGATAGAGGCGGCACGGCCGCACGTTGGCAAAGAGGTCCAGCCGCTCGCGCAGGCCGAGCACGAGGGCCCGCCCGGCGATGTCGCCGTTGGGCAGCGTCGCCCCGGGCCAGCCGACCGCTCCGAGGAGGATCGCGTCGGCGGCCAGCGCGGCGGATTCGGCCTCGGGCTCCCACTCGCGGCCCCGGGCGAGGTAGTACTGCCCGCCGCCAGGGTACTCGGTCGCCTTCCACGGCGCCGGGCCGTTCTCGCCGAGCGTGGAGAGGACCTTGAGCCCCTCGCGGACGACCTCCGGGCCGGTGCCATCTCCGGGAAAAACGGCGATCTGGTAACGTGCCTCGGGCATCGGACCCCGTCCTACGGCGCGGGCGTCGCCCGGCGCTCGGCGAGCTCGCGACGGACCTTCTCGACGAGGCCGCCAGCCTCGAGCAGCTCGAGCAGGTGGTGGGGGAGCGGAGGGAAGCGGACGGAGGCGCCGCTCGAGAGGTTCTCCACTTTCCCCTCCCCGAGGTCGACGCGCGCGCGCTCGCCCTGGGAGAAGATCGCCCGAACTCCCGGAGCCTCGATCGCGGGGATGCCCAAGTTGATCGCGTTGCGGAAGAAGATGCGGGCGAACGAGTCGGCGACCACCGCTCCGACGCCGATCGCGCGCATCGCTTGGGGAGCGTGCTCGCGGCTCGAGCCCGAGCCGAAGTTCTCCCCCGCGATCAGGAGGTCGCCCGGGCGAGCCTCGCGCGCGAACTCGGGCAGAGCGATCTCGAAGACGTGCTTCTTGAGCTCCTCCGGGTCGATGATCGTGAGATACTTGCCCGAGATGATCTGGTCGGTGTCGACGTCGCGCCCCAGCGTCCAGACACGTCCCTCGATCACGCGCTGCATCGATCTTCCCTCCTAGGCGAGCTCGCGCGGGTCGGCGACCTCTCCCGCGACGGCGCTCGCGACGACGGCGGCCGGGCTCATGAGGTAGATGCGGGCCTCCTTCGCCCCCATCCGCCCGGGGAAGTTGCGGTTGGAAGAGGAGGCGCAGACCTCTTCCGGCGCGAGGATCCCCATGTTGCCTCCGAAGCACGCCGAGCAGCTCGAGTTGGTGAAGACCGCGCCGGCGTCGGTGAACACCTGCACGAGTCCCTCCTTGAGGCACTGGTCGTAGATCTTGGTCGACGCCGGGGAGACGATGAATCGCACCCCCCTCGCCACCTTGCGCCCCCGCATCAGCCGGGCCCCCTCCCTCAGGTCCTCGATCCGAGCGTTGGTGCAGGAGCCGAGGAACGCCTGGTCGATGCGGACGTGCTCGCGCGCGACCTCGGGGAGAGGCCGGACGTTGTCGGGAGAGTACGGGCAGGCGACCATCGGCGGGAGGGCGTCTACGTCCACCTCGACCGTGCGCTCGTAGCTCGCGTCGGCGTCCGGCCGCAGCGGGTGCATCGCATGCTTGGCGATCGGAGCCAGGTAGTCGAGCGTCGTCTGGTCGGGGGCGACCATGCCGGTCTTCGCTCCCATCTCGGTGGTCATATTGCAGAGAGTGAACCTTTCGGGCATCGAGAGCCGCTCGATCGTCGGGCCGGAGAACTCGACGGCACGGTACTGCGCGCCGGTGGTGCGGATCTCGCCGAGGACACGGAGGACGAGGTCCTTGGCAGTGACCCCGGGGCCGAGGGTGCCCTTCACCCGCACCGAGAGGGTCGGCGGGACCTTGAGCCAGAGCCTGCCGAGAGCGAGGACCGCGGCCATCTCCGTCGGCCCGATGCCGGTGGCGACGGCGCCCATGGCGCCGAGCATGTTGGTGTGCGAGTCGGTCCCGACGGCGAGGTCGCCGGGGACGACCCAGCCGTTCTCGGCGAGGATCTGGTGGCAGATGCCGTGCTGGCCCACGTCGTAGAAGTGCGGCAGGTGCACCTCCTCGGCGAACTTCCTCAGGATACGGTGGAGCACCGCGGCCCCCTCGGTCGACGCCGGGACCCAGTGGTCGATGGCGATCACGACGCGGTCCGGGTCCCAGACGCTCTCGGCCCCCATCTGGTGGAACGGGCCGACGGTCTGCGCCCCCTGCTCGTGCATCATCGCAAGATCGACCCTGCCCTCGACGATCTGGCCGGGGACGAGCTCCTCGACCCCCGAGGCCCGAGAGAGGATCTTCTCGGCGAGGGTGCGCCCCCCGCCCCGCGCGTCGCTCACGGGGGCACCGCCTTGAGCCCGACCTGGTCGACCATCTCCCAGAACTCCGCGTCGGTGAGCCCGGGGTGGTCGAAGCGGTTGCGGTAGCTCCCCACGAACCGACCGACGTCCTCCTTGGACCTCCGCTCGGAGACCTCCTTCACGCGCCGCAGAAGCTCGGCGAGCGCCGGCTCGCGAGCCTGGATCCCGCGCTCCTTGAGCTTCTCGACCAGCGCCGCCTTGCCGGTGTGCTTACCGAGGATGAGCGCGCGGTGGCGGCCGAGGCGCTCGGGCTGGAGCGGCTCGTAGGTGAGCGTGTGGGCGAGCACGCCGTGGGTGTGGATGCCGGCCTCGTGCGAGAAGGCGTTGTAGCCGACCAAGGCCTTGTTCGGGGCGAGCGGGACCCCGGAGAGCTCCTCGACCAGCCGGGAGAGCTCGTAGAGCTTCTCGGTCCGTATCCCGGTCCGGTAGCCGTAGAGCTGCTCGAGGGCGACCGCGACCTCCTCGAGGGAGGCGTTGCCCGCCCGCTCGCCGAGGCCGTTCACGCAGACGTGGGGGGAGACGGCGCCGAGCTCGACGGCGGTCAGCGTGTTCGCCGTCGCGAGGCCGAAGTCGTTGTGGCAGTGCACGGAAAGCTCGCGCGGCCGCACCCGACGGACGAACTCGCCGAGGTACCACCGGAACGTGAGCGGGGTCATCACCCCGACCGTGTCGGCGACGACGAGCCGGTCGGCGCCGGCGTCCTGCACCGCGCGGTAGAGCCGCTCGACGAACGGGAACGGGGCGCGGACCGTGTCCTCCGTGACGAAGGCGACGTGGAGCCCGGCCTCCTTGGCCCGCGTGACCGAGGCGAGGGAGGCAGCGAGGACCTCCTCCTCGGTCATCTTGAGCTTGAACTTGAGATGGACCTGGCTCGCCGCGACGAAGATGGCGATGTGACGGACCCCGGAGTCGATCACCGCCTCCACATCCCGAGGGACGGTGCGGGCGGCGGCGAGGATCGTCGTCGGCAGCCCGGCTCCGGCGAGGAGTCGGACCGCCCGGGCCTCCTCGTCGGAAACGACCGGTATCCCGGCGTTGATGAGAGGCACCCCGGCCTCGGCGAGGAGCTCGGCGATGCGGAGCTTCTCCTCCGGGGTGAATCGCACCCCCGGGGTCTGCTCCCCGTCCCTCAGCGTCTCGTCCCAGAGGACGAGCTTCTCGGGGAGGTGGCGGTCACGGATCGTCTCGCGATGGTAGTCCTCGACGAGGGACGCCTCCCCCATGGCCGTTCGAGCGAGCCGGCGGACTAAACGTTATCCGGCGCCGGACGGCCCGCGTGGCAGGGTAACGCGCCTCGCGGCTCACCGTACGAACGCGTCGGTCCGGGAACTTTCGTTAAATAGACACCACACCTCGAATCCTTTGCCCCGGGAGCTGGCTCCCGTCCCTACCGCACATGACGACTCCTGCGACGCACACGGTCCCGATCCCCGCCGAAGCCGAAAAGAAAGCCGCCGCGAGCCCCCTCGAGCTCGCGGACCTGAGCGTGATGATCGGGGGCCAGGGGGGCGACGGGACGCTGACCGTCTCCGACCTTCTCGGGCGCTACTTCCTCAAGCGCGGCCTGTTCGTCTACACCTCGCGCAACGTGCTCTCGCGCATCCGCGGGGGACATGCCGACGCGACCGTTCGGGCGAGCCGCGACCCCACGGCGGCGGTCAAGGCCCAGGTGGACGTGCTGCTCGCCTTCGACCGCGAGGCGATCGATATGGGACGCGAGGAGCTCGCTCCCCACGGCTTCGTCCTCTACGACTCGACCGGTTTCCGTTCCGAGCTGCCCAACGCGGCGGGCTTCCCCTTCGCGACGCTGGTCGGCGGCCCGCTCGGCCAACCGATCTTCAAGAACACGGCGGCCTACGGCGCCCTCTCCGTCCTCTTCGGCTTCGACCCGGCGATGACCCGGGCCGTCATCGAGGAGCGGTTCAAGCGACGGGGCGGAGAAGCTCTCGAGAAGAACCTGAGGGCCCTCGAGATCGGAAGGGCGACCGCCGCCTCGAACGGGATCGCGCACCGGTTCTCGGTCGTCGACGGCGACGGCCACGACCTCATCCTGACGACCGGCAACCAGGCCGTGGCCCTCGGCTTCGTCGTCGGGGGCGGGCGGTTCTTCGCGGGCTATCCGATCACACCGGCGACCGAGATCATGGAGTACCTCCAGCGCTACCTTCCCGCGTTCGACGGCGTCGTCCGCCAGGCCGAGGACGAGCTCGCCGCGATCAACATGGTGCTCGGAGCCGCCTACGCCGGCGCCCGCGCGATGACCAGCACGAGCGGGCCCGGCCTCTCGCTGATGACCGAGGGGATCGGCCAGGCAGGCACGGCCGAGCTACCGGTCCTGATCGCCGACTGCCAGCGGGCCGGGCCGTCGACCGGCCAGCCGACGCGTCACGAGCAGTCGGACCTCTCGCACCTCGCCAACCTGGGGCACGGGGAGTACCCGCGCTTCATCCTCGCGCCGTCCGACCCGGTCGACTGCTTCGGAATGACGATCGACGCGCTCAACCTCGCCGACCGCTGGCGTTTGCCGGTCATCCTCCTCCTCGACCAGGCGCTCTGCCAGAACACCACGACCTCGAAGAGGTTCGACCTTTCCGGCGCGACGGTCGACCGCGGCAAGCGGCTCACCCCGGAGGCGGTCGCGAACCTCGCGCAGTACAAGGTCTACCAGCTCACCGACGACGGCGTGAGCCCCGTCGCTCCTCCGGGGACCCCGGGGGTCTGGTCGGAGGTCACCGGCAACGAGCACGACGAGTGGGGTCACGTCTCGGTGAACCCGACCAACCGGCGCAACATGATGCGCAAGAGGATGGAGAAGATGGTCCGGGCCCGGGACGAACTCCCCGCGGGCCGCCTCTTCGGCCCCGCCAGCGCCCGTATCGGCCTGGTCGGCTTCGGCAGCACCTCCGGCCCGATCCTCGAGGCCCAGCAGCTGCTCGAGCGCAAGGGCGTCGCGACGCGCTACTACCAGGCGCGGACGGTCTACCCGGTCCCTGTCCACGAGCTCGACCCGTTCCTCAAGGGGGTCGACACCGCCTACGTCATCGAGCACAATTACACCGGTCAGTTCGGCCGGCTGCTGCGCGAGACGATGCCCTGGCACCACGCCAAGCTCGCCCCGGTCCTCCGCTACGACGGCTACTCCTTCCGCGCCCCCGAGATCGTCGCTCGGGTCACGGAGGGGAGGTAACCCGATGACGACCCAATCGGCCAAGCCGGTCCAGCCGATCTGGTGCCCTGGCTGCGGGGACTTCGGCGTGCTCGCCGCGGTAAAGCGCGCCGCGGCGAACCTCAAGATCCCGGTCCACGACCTCGTCCTCGTCGGCGGGATCGGCTGCTCGGGGTCGATCCACAACTTCCTCGAGGTCAACGGCATCCATGCGCTCCACGGCCGCCTCCTCGCCCAGGCCGTCGGGATCAAGCTCGCCAACCCGAAGCTCACCGTCGTCGCCGCCGGCGGCGACGGGGACGGCTACGCCATCGGGATGGGACACTTCATGCACGCGTTCAAGAAGAACGCCTCGGTCCTTTACATCGTCATGAACAACGAGACCTACGGGCTCACCAAGGGGCAGGCCTCGCCGACCAGCCAGGTCGGCTTCGAGGGCAACGTCGAGCCGCCGTTCCACTCGATCCTCACCGCGCTTTCCATCCCGGCCTCGAACTTCATCGCGCGGACGTTCTCCGGCGACCCCAAGGGAATGACGGCGATCCTCGAGGAGGCGCTTACGTTCAACCGCGACGGCCGCGGCTTCGCCTTCGTCGAGGACCTCTCTCCCTGCGTCACCTACAACGACACCTACAAGCTCTGGCGCGAGAAGACGGTCGATGTCTCCAAGCTCCCCGGCTACGACCCGACCGACCGCAAGGCGATGTTCCGCCTCTTCCTCGAGCAGATCGAGGCGGGCAAGATGCCGGTCGGCGTGATGCACCGGCCCGCCGAGGTGAGCCGCGAGGGACTCGAGACCAAGCTCCTCGGCGACCGGCCCGGCCCGGCCGCCACGAGCACCGACCTCGCCTCGAACCGCACGCGCTACGAGGAGCTCCTCGCCACCGTCGGCTGACGGGGAGGGCCCTCGCGCGGGGGCTTTCTCCTCCGGCGCCCTTCCCGCGTGCGGAGGTGGGAACGATCTGGGTCGGCGTGGACGACACGGACGCGAAGGGCTCGGGATGCACCACCTGGGTGCTCACCGAGCTTCTCGGGCTCGCCCGGGAGCAGCGGCTCGACCCGATCGGACCGCCGAGGCTCGTCCGGCTCAACCCGAACATCCCGTGGAAGACGCGGGGGAACGCCGCCCTCTCGGTGCGGCTCGGGCACGGCCGGGGTCGTCGCCGCTGGGTGGGAACGCTCTCGGGCCGGCGACTCTTCGCCTACGCCTCCGGCGCCGAACCCACGACGGCCGAGCTCGAACGGTTCGCCCGCGCCGCCTGGCAGGTCGTGCTCGACGCCTCTCCCGAGGCCGAGGGGACCGATCCGGCGCTCGTGGTCGCGTCGCGCCGTCCTTCGCCCGAGCTCTACTGGAAGGCGGTGCGCGAGGTGGTCGCCGTGGACGAGGCGCGTGCGGCCCTGGACGCGGTCGGGGCTCTCGTCCGCACCCGGGGCGACCCGCGCGGCCTGGTCGGCGCCGCGGCGGCGATCGCCTGGCCGGCACGCCGCGGGACGTGGGAGCTGCTCTCGTACCGCCAGCCGGAACGGGTCGGGAAGCCGCGAACGATCGACCCGGAGACCGTCCGTGCCGCGCAGCGGGCGGACCGACGCCTGTTCCTCTGCCATGACCCGGTGACGCGACGCCTTTTGGTCGCACCGCACACCGGCTGCCCGGTCCTCTTCGGGTTGCGGGCGACCGCTCCCGAGGCAGCCGTGCGCGCTCTGCGGACGGTCCGCTCGGAGCCGTGGGAGCGCTGGGTGCTCTTCCGGACGAACCAGGCGACGGGCGACCACCTCCTTCGCCGGAGCGCCG
This sequence comes from Thermoplasmata archaeon, assembly GCA_021817605.1. GTDB lineage: Archaea > Thermoplasmatota > Thermoplasmata > Lutacidiplasmatales > UBA184 > Lutacidiplasma. The sequence continues at coordinate 143,542 of JAKAUN010000004.1, forward strand.
CCTCGATCGTCCCGTTCCTCTCGGCGATTCTCCCCGGGACGGTCTCGGCTCCGCCCCGGGCGCTCGCCGGGGGTCACGTGCTCTTCTCCGTCCGGGACGAGGAGGGCGACGAGGTCCGCTGCGTGGCGTTCGAGCCCACCAAGACCCTCCCGCGCGTCGCCCAGGCGCTCCTGCCGGGGGACCGGGTCGTAGTCTGGGGGAGCGCGAGCCGTCCCGCGACCCTCCGACTCGAGGGGATCCGCCTCGTCCGGCGGGTCCGGGTACGCCGCCTGAGCGCCCCCGCCTGTCCGCGCTGCGGCGGCCGCACCGGCTCTCTCGGCCGGGGACGCGGCTGGCGCTGCCGCAGCTGCCGGCTGCGTTTGCCTCCGGAGCACGCCACTACAAGCGTGATCCCCCGAGCCGTGCGCCCGGGGACCTACCATCCGACGCCTTCCGCCCGACGGCACCTTGCGCCGCGCGCCACGGAGCCAGCGGCAGCACGAGCCGACGATCCTCAGTCGATGCCTCGAGCTACGGACGGGGGTCCTGGCGCCCGCACGTCCTCGAGGGCCCCTGGTCTCGCCAGAGCTTTTGAGCGGTTCCCGGCTCCCCCGGAGCGGGAGGAGGACACGTGATTGGTCCGGGGGTGAAGACGGCGGCCCTGTTCGCCGTGATCATCGCCCTCTTCGTCGCCATCGGCGGGATCGTCGGGGAGTTTCTCTTCGGCTCCTGGCTCGCGGGGCTCCTCGTCGCTTTCGGCCTCTCGCTCGTGCTCAACCTGGTCGCCTACTTCGGGAGCGACCGCCTCGTCCTCTGGTCGACGCACGCCCGCATCGTCCGCCCGGAGGAGGCGCCGCGCCTCGCCCGCCTGGTCGACGAGCTCGCCCCGAAGTTCGGCCTGGTCGCGCCCCGGCTCGCCCTCGTCCCGAGCCCGACGCCCAACGCCTTCGCGACGGGGCGCAACGAGCGGCACGCCGTCGTCGCGGCGACGCAGGGGATCCTCAACCTGCTGGACGACCGCCAGCTCCGCGGCGTCCTCGCCCACGAGCTCGCCCACGTCCGAGACCGCGACGTGCTCCTGATGACCTTCGCCGCCACCCTCGCGGGGGCGATCTCCTACGCCGCCCAGATCGTCTTCTTCTCCACGCTCACCGGCGGCTTCGGCCGTCGCAGCAACGTGAACCCGATCGTTCTCGTGGTCGCGCTCGTGACCGCGCCCATCGCGGCCCTCCTTCTCCGGCTCGCCATCTCGCGCTCGCGGGAGCTCAAGGCCGACGAGGTCGGCGCCACCACCATCCAGGACCCCGAGGCTCTTGCCTCGGCCCTCGAGAGGATCGACCCGGCCAACGTCCGCCGCCCGATGCAGCTCGGCTCCCCGTCGCAGGCGAGCCTCTTCATCGTGAACCCGTTCCGCGGTGGAGGCTTCGCCTCCCTGTTCTCGACGCATCCGCCCACCGCCGAACGCATCCGAAAGCTGCGGGCCCTCGGGATCGACCACCGCTACCGCGTGGACGTGCGGTCACCCTCCGCGGGGAGCCCGGCGGCGAGCCGGAGCTGATCGACCGAGGGCGATGGCGGCCTGTCCGGTCTGCGGTGCTTCGGTCGAGCCTGCCTCGCCGGAGTGCCCGACCTGCCACCTGGACGTGGCCCTCTTCGTGGCGGTGCGGGACGCCGCCGCCATGACACGGGACACCGACCCGGTGTACCTGAAGACGGTCGCCGAGCTCCTGCGCTCCGTCGACCTCTCCGCGCCTGCGTTCGAGGCTCCAAGCCCCCCCGCACCCGCCTCGCCCGCGCCGGCCGCCGAGCCGCCGGACCGCGCCCCACGACCGGTGCGCGCGGTCGCACCGCTGCCCCTTCCCGAGATCCCCTCCCTCCCCGAGCTCCCTCGCGGCGATGCGCTGCGCAGCCGCGCGCACGAGTACCATCTGCTCGCCGAGCAGCTGGGAGCCGACCTCGGCGATCCGAGCGCGAGAGCCTCCGTCGCGGAGGAGAGCGACGACGAGGAGGGCCTCGGCGTCGCCGTGCGGGAGATGTTCGTCCACCTCGCGAGCCTTCTGGTCGCGGCCTACGACGTCGAGGCGGCCCGCCGCAACGAGATCGCCTCCCACGGCCCGGTCGCCCCCGCCGACCTCGAACTGCACGCGATGCGTCGTGCGATCGTGGTCGGCGACCTCACCGGGGCGCGGCGCCACCTGCTGGCCGCCCGCGCCACGCTCGGGCGTCTTCAGGAGGGATGGGCGACCGGTCGGATCCTGCTCACGGAGTGCGAGCTCCTGGTCGAGACGTTGCGGGAGCTCGGCGGCGACCCTTCGCCGGCCGCCCGCCCGCTCGAGGAGGCCCGTCGCCTCCTCGACGGCCCCCGGCCGGAGCGCGCCGAGATGCTCCTCGCGCAGACCGCCCACGCTCTCTGGACCCGCCTCGAGCCGAGGTTCACGGAGGAGCTCAAGCGCCTGCGCGACCGCCTCGTCGAGCTGCGCGAGGGCGGCGCCGACCTCACCGTGCCGCTCGCCAAGCTGAGGACCATCGGCACGGAGCTTTCCCGTCGCAACTTCGCCGGAGCGATCGGTGCCCACCGACAGCTGAGGGAGCTGCTCGGCCCGGTCGAGCCGGCGCCGCTCGTCGCGACCGGCGCTCCCGAGCGGGCGACCCCGCCGGCATAGGTTAAAGTCCGCGTCCACGGTCTGAGGCCGCATGGCGCCCGGCCCGTTGCGCGGCTTTCGCGACTACCCGCCGCCGGACGCGGGCGCACGCTCCGAGCTTCGCCGCAGGATGCGCGCCGCGGCCCGACGTGCCGGCTTCACCGAGCTCGAGGTCCCCACGGTCGAGAGCTTCGAGCTGTTCCAGAAGAAGAGCGGCGAGGAGGTCGCCCAGCAGGCCTGGACGTTCACCGACAAGGGCGATCGCACGGTGGCCCTGATCCCGGAGCAGACCCCGTCGCTCGCCCGCATCTTCGTCGAGCGGGCCAAGGCCGAGCCGATGCCGGTGAAGTGGTTCACCGTCTCGAAGAGCTGGCGCTACGAGGAGCCGCAGGCCGGCCGCACGCGCGAGTTCGTCCAGTTCAACCTCGACATCCTCGGGGTGGCGGGGGTCGAGGCCGAGGCGGAGCTCCTCGGCGCCGCAGACCTCCTCCTCCAGGAGGTCGGGGCGTCGGGGCTCTACCTCTTCCGGCTCAACGACCGCGCCTTCGCCGAGGCTCTCGGGCGCCTCTGGGGCGCGGGCGACCGCCTCGCGTTCTTCCGGGCGGTCGACCGCTTCCGCAAGGTCTCTCCTGCCGAGTTCCTCGCCGACCTCTCCCGGGCGGGGGTGGCGGAAGGGCGCACCCAGGAGCTCGCCGACCTCTTGCGGGCCGCGGGCGACGGCCTGGCGCCTTCCGCCCTCGAGGGGTTCTTCGCGCGGCTTGTCGGCCTCGGCCTGGACGAGCCCGGCAAGGTCGGCCTCGAGCGGCTCCGAAAGCTCTTCGCGCTTCTCGAGCGCCTCGGTCTCTCCGACCGCATCGTCTTCGACCCGACGATCGTCCGCGGCCTCGCCTACTACACGTCGAGCGTCTTCGAGGCGTTCGCGCGCAGCGGCGAGGGCCGCTCGATCCTGGGCGGAGGGCGCTACGACCACCTCGTCGAGCTGTTCGACGGGCCCCCGACCCCCGCGATCGGGCTCGCGGTCGGGGACCAGACGCTCGAGCTCCTGCTCCGCGAGGGCGGGCGCTGGCCCGAGGGCGAGCCTCCGCTCGACACCTACGTCGTCGTCGCGAACCCGACGCTCGCGCCGGAGGCGTTCGAGCTGGTCGGCGTGCTGCGTCGCGCCGGGGTCTCGGCGGAGGCCGATCTGCTCGGCCGGTCGATGTCCCGCCAGCTCAGGGAGGCGGCTCGCCGCCGGGCCCGCCGTGCCTTGATCCTGGGCCTGCGTGAGGCGTCGCCGGGTGCGCTGATCGAGCGTGATCTGACGACGGGGACGCAGCGGCAGCTCGCGCGGGATGCGGCGGTACGACCGGGGTGATCGCCTCGAACGTCTCGTCGTCCCAGAGGAGGATCCCGGGCGGCGACTCCGCCCCGTCGACGTAGCCGTACCAGTAGACGACCGCCCCCTCGCCGAAGATCTCGGTGTAGGGACCGAGCTGGCGACGCAGGTTCTTTCGGAGCTCGACGTCGTCGCCGAAGTTCGCCTTCGACTCGATCCAGGTGAGCTTCTGCCCGAGGTAGATGATCGGCTCGTCCAGGAGGGCGTCCGGGGTCTTCGCATACTTCCCCCGGAGGTCCTTCTCCGTGCGGTAGCCGATCCCGTGCTGTTCGAGCCAGCGGTGCATGCGCTCCTCGCCGTGTCGCCCGCGCTCGCGCTGGAGCTCCATTCCCCGGGGCGAGTAGATCATGTCGGCGGCCAGGAGCGCCTCGACCTCCTCCCTGAGACGGGGCGTCGGGGCGGTCGCCGGGTCGACGAACGTCTGCCAGATCTTCTTCCGCGGTATCTCGAGCCCCCCGAGCATCTGCTGGCCCATGAGGACGGGAGGGAACCGCCACTCGCGGGCGATGTCGAGGATCGAGCGGCCGTGCTTCCACTGGCCGACCAGGCGGGGGATCTGGCGCTTGACGACGTAGAAGCGTCGCGTGGCGTCCCGGGTCACGCGGTGGGTGTGGATGACGAAGAGCAGCTCCTCGTCGCGCTGTTCCTCGTGCGCGATGCGGTGAACGTCCTCGTACGTCGCGAGCGCGTCGTAGAGGCGCTGGTAGGTGGCGCGGTCCATCGAAAGGTCCCGGAAAGTCGTCGGTCACGAGCGACGCGCGGGTAAAAGGTCCACCACCGCGGGGTCCCGGCGAGGGACGCGGGCCGGCCGGCTAGTCCCGCCAGTCGAGCCCGACGGTGCGCAGCCCGAGCTTCGGCACCGGCGGCAGGCGTCTCTTGTGGCGGTTCGCCGCCACCCGTCCCACGATCGACCGGACGGTCGCCTCGGCGACGCCGGTGAGGGCAGGGATCTCATCCTCGGGACGGAGCTCCTCGACGGCGCGCAGGACGCGGTCGACCACGACGTAGGAGGCGCCGATCTCCTCCTCGTCCGTCTGACCCGGCCAGAACCCCGCGGTCGGGGCCCGCTCGCGGACCGGGAGCGGAAGGCCGAGCTCCTCGGACAGCGCCCAGACGTCGGTCTTGTACAGGTCTCCGATAGGCAGGAGGTCGGCGCCGCCGTCGCCGTACTTGGTGAAGTAGCCGAGCAGAAGCTCGGACTTGTTGCCCGTCCCGGCGACCAAGAGATGCCTCTCCCGCGCGAGGGCGTAGAGCACGGTCATGCGGAGTCGGGCCGCGGTGTTGCCGACCGTCATGCGGTCCGTGACCTCGGGAAGCGCGGTGCGAAAGCTCTCGAGAAGCGGAGAGATCGGCACCTTCCGCAGCGCGATCCCGAGCTCCCGCGCGTAGGCGACCGTCTCTTCCTCGATCGCCGCGTCCGGCCCGCCGTCCGGCAGCAGGACGCCGAGCACATGCTCCGCCCCGAGGGCGTCGCGGGCGAGCCGCGCCGTCAGGGCGCTGTCGATCCCTCCGGAGAGGCCGACCACCACGCCGCCAAGGCCCGGCGCGAGCGCATGCGCCCGCAGGAACGCGCCGATGATCCGGGCAGCCCCGTGCGGAACCCGTCCCTCGGCCGGGCTCACGCCTCGGCCCCCAGCGGTTCGAGCTCGCGGACGCTCTCCCAGCGCGAGCGGCAGGAGCAGTCGAGGCTCTCGAGGGCCTCGAACTCCTGGGAGAGGGAGGCCTCCTCGATCGCCGCGAGGACGGTGCGGTCGCACCGGCCGCAGTTGTGCGGCCCGCGGGGGAGTCCGCCGGCGGTCGGGAACGAGACGAGGCGACGCGAGCCGCGCACGCGCGCGCCCTCGCGCAGCGCCTCGACCACCGACCAGAGCCACGGGAGCCGGTAGCGGTCGCGGCGGTAGAGCCACTCCACGACCGTCCCTTTCTGGATGTGGACCGGGTTCACCGAGAGCGTGTCGAAGTGCGGCGCGGCCTCGGCGATCGAACGGACGGTGTCGGCGAGGGCCTCGGACTCGGTGAGGTACGGAGGCTTCAGCAGCAGGTAGGCCTTCGGCGAGGCGCCGAGGGCCCGCAGCCGGTCGGCCGCGTCGAGGTAGGCGCTCGGCGGGGCGTTCTTGTGGACGAACTTGCCGAGGACCGTGGGGTCGGTGCTCTCGAGCCCGAGGGCGACCTCGAGCTCGCCGCCGAACGCCTCCTTGAGCGGGACCACCCGCTCGGCGGTGGCGAACTCGGGCAGCGTCTCGACGAGCAGACGGCGGGCCCGGCCGGCGAAGGCGCCGGCGAGCTTCGCCCGGGAGACCGGGTCGACCTCGCGGTCGTCCAGAAAGCTGCCGGAGGTGTAGACCTTGACGTAGGGCTGGCCGCCGTAGCGCTCGAGCGCACGGCCGAGCTGCTCGGCGAGCTCTTCGGGGGTCGCCGAGCGGCCGAGGGTGTCCTTGGAGTAGCCGCACATCGAGCAGCCCTTCGCGTCCGCCCAGTAGCAGCCGCGGGTCCTCAGGATAAGGACGAACGCCTCGACGCGCTCGCCCCCGAGCGCCTCGGGCTCGACCCAGGCGTTGACGTACCTGCGCGCCCCCTCCGTCGCGGCGGGGGGAAGGTGACGGTCGCGGGCGACCGCGCGGGCGAGCGACTCCTGCGTCATGCCTCTTCCAGGACGACCCGCACGGGGTCCGAGTCCTTGAGGCGAAGCGCCCGACGCAGATTCTCCTCGGCGACGAACTCCGCGACATCCGTGTGGTGCGTTCGGTCCGGCCGGATGAGGTGGCAGCGCCGCCCGTTGAGGAGCGCCGCGTAGCAGGTCGCCCCGCCGAAGGTCCGGCCGCTCGCGTGGAAGCCGTCGATACGGACGCCGTGCCAGTCGCCGACGGCGGCGAGGCGTCGCGCTTCGCTGGCGCGGAGCCTGACGTTGAGCGTTCCGGGGAACGGGGCGTAGCCGAGACGCTCGCTGAACTGCACCACGTAACCCGGCTGGCTGAGGTAGTAGCGGCCTTCGCCGAGACCCGAGGTCACCTCGCCGGAGAACGTGGCCCGGGCCGGCCCTTCGAAGATCCGGCGGTAACCGTGGTACTCCGCGCGCAGGAGCCTGAGCGCGTCGGCCGTCAGCTGGAGCCGCTGCCGACGCTGCGCGAGCGAGCGGGAGAGCAGTCCACGCTTCTCGAGGGCCACCAGGTAGCGGTCGGCGGCCTGCTGGCTGACGCCGAGGCGCTGGCCGACCTCGCGGGAGGTGAGGACCACCGGCGTGTGGTCGGCGCCCTCGAGGGCGAGCAGCTTGAGGACGGCGAGGCTCTCCCCGCGCTGTCGGGGCCGTAGGGGCCTCGGAGAGGGCGACGGATCGGGCACGGTGAGGTCAGTGGGGCTTGGGGGGCGAAGCTTCGGGAAGATGGAGGGTGACGATGTTAGAGCCGCGGAGCACGACGCGCCCAAGGCGTCGGGTGACCTCAGGGGTCGTCTCGCTCGTGTCGTCCAGGACGAGGTTCATGTGCTCGTCCACTCCGAGGAGCCGGCCGGAGAGCTGCCGGGCGTCCTTGAGCAGCAACGTCACCCGGGCGTCGACCAGGCGCTCGAGCAGCTGAACGGGACCGTCCACCATCGGCGCACGACCGGCGTGCGGCCTTTATCCTTTGCCGGAGGCGCCTTCGGCCGCAGCCGCCGACGCAAGGCGAGGCGGTGCCGGGCCTTCGCGCGCTTACATTAAACCCGCGGGGCGTTGGGGAGCGGGCCATGGCCGAGCTTGCGCGACTTTCTCCCGGACTGGACGACGCGGTGGTCGGACGCAGCGCGATCTCCTGGGTCGGAGGGGCGACCGGCGACCTGGTCTACCGGGGGTTCGACGTGCGCGAGATGGTCCCCGGCGTCCCGTACGAGTCGGTAGCCCATCTCCTCCTCTTCGGAGAGCCTCCGTCCGCCGATCCGTCGCCCGAGGTCGCGACCGCCCTGCGCGCGGCGCGCGCCGTTCCCGCCGAGCTCGACCGCGCGGTGGACGCGATCCCGACCTCGGCCCCCCCGCTCGACGCGATGCGGACGATCCTCTCGCTCCTTGGCGACGGGAGCGCCGGCTATCCGCCCCGCCTCGAGGACGGCTACCGGCTCATCGCCCGGCTGCCCGTGCTCCTCGCGCGGTTCGTCCGCCGCACCCTGGGGAAAGCGCCCGTCCCCCCCCGGGAAGACCTCGGCCATGCGGCCAACTACCTGTGGATGCTCAAGGGGAGCGAGACGGACCCGGCCCGGGTGGCCGCGCTCGAAGGGTATCTCGACCTGCTCGCCGACCATGGGATGAACGCTTCGACCTTTGTCCTTAGGATCGCCATCTCGACCCAGAGCGACCTCCTGAGCGCCGCCACCGGGGCGCTCGGCACGCTCAAGGGGCCCCTCCACGGGGGGGCTCCGAGCCGGGTGTCGGAGATGCTGGACGCGATAGCGGCGCCGGAGAACGCCGCCGCCTGGATTTCGCAGCGGCTCTCCCGACGGGAGCTCCTCTTCGGCTTCGGCCACCGCGCCTACAAGGCCGAGGACCCGCGTGGCCTCGTCCTCCACGACCTCGCCCGAAGGATCGCCGAGCCGAAGCGCCTTGCCCTCGCCGAGGCGGTCGAGCGCTCGGCGAAGGAGGCCCTCGCGAAGGCGCATCCGGGCGCCAAGCTCTACGCCAACGTCGAGTTCTACAGCGCCGTCGTCCTCGAGGCGGTCGGGCTCGACCGTGCCCTCTTCACCCCGACCTTCGCGGTGGCACGCACCGCCGGGTGGACCGCGCACGCCCTCGAACAGGCGGCCGATAACCGGCTCATCCGCCCGGACGTCGAGTACGTCGGGCCCGAGAAGGGCCGGCGCTGGCCGAGACCCCGCGACGTTCGCTAGTGCCCCGGGCTGCCCGGGGCTGTCGAGCCCTACGAGGAGGAGCCCTTCTCGCCGCTGCCGTCGTCGACGACCTTGAAGTCAGCGTCCACCGCGCCGCTGCTGCCGCCGGCGCCGCCACCGGAGCCCGCGGCCGGCCCGGCGCCATCGGTCTCCGGGCCTGAAGCCGCCCCCGCCTCGGAGGCTGCGCTCGCCTGGTAGAGCTTCTGGGCGACGGCGTGCAGGCTCTTGGTAAGCCCGTCCGCCGTCTCGCGGATCCGCTCGACGGAAGCGTCCTTCTCTTCTACGGCGGCGCGGACGGCCTTGACCTTCTCGCGGATGTTCTCCGCCTCGGCGCTGTCGAGCTTGTCCTTGTGGTCGGCGAGCACGCGCTCGGCCTCGTAGACGAGGGACTCGGCCTTGTTGCGCTCCTCGATGAGCGCCGCGCGGGCCTTGTCCTTCTCGGCGAACTCCTCGGCCTGGTGGACCATCTTTTCCACCTGGTCGTGGGAGAGCTTGGTCGAGGCGGTGATCGTGATGCCCTGCTTGCGGCCGCTCGCGAGGTCCTTGGCCGAGACGTTGAGGATGCCGTTCGCGTCGATGTCGAAGGTCACTTCGATCTGGGGGACACCCCGCGGCGCGGGGGGGATGCCGGTCAGAAGGAAGCTGCCGAGCGAGACGTTGTCCGAGGCGATCGGCCGCTCTCCCTGGAAGACCTTGATCTCGACCGTCGACTGGCTGTCCGCGGCGGTCGTGAACGTCTGGCTCTTGCGGGTCGGGATGGTCGTGTTGCGGTCGATGAGGTGGGTGAACACCCCACCGAGGGTCTCGAGGCCGAGCGACAGCGGCGTCACATCGAGCAGAAGGACGTCCTTGACCTCCCCGGCGAGCACTCCACCCTGGATGGCGGCGCCCATCGCGACGCACTCCATCGGGTCGACCCCGCGCTCGATCGGGCGTCCGACCTGCTGCTCGAGGAACTTCTGGACGATCGGCATGCGGGTCGGGCCCCCGACCAGCACGACGCGGGTGATCTCCTCCTTGGGGATCTTGGCGTCCTGGATCGCCTGCTCGACCGGGTGGCGGCAACGCTCGACGATCGGCCGCACCAGCTCCTCGAGCTTGGCGCGGGTGAGCTGAAGGGCGAGGTGCTTCGGTCCCTCCTGGGTCGCGGTGAGGAACGGGAGGTTGATCTGGGTGTCGACGGTCGACGAGAGCTCGATCTTCGCCTTCTCGGCGGCGTCGCGCACCCGCTGCATCGCCATGCGGTCGTTGCGCACGTTGACGCCGGACTCCTTCTGGAATTCGGCGGCGATCCACTCGGTGATGCTGTTGTCCATGTCGGTCCCCCCGAGCTGGGTGTCGCCGCTGGTCGAGAGGACCTCGAAGACACCGTCGCCGAACTCCATCGCCGTTACGTCGAGCGTTCCTCCTCCGAGGTCGAAGACGAGGATCTTCTGGTTCTTGCCGGCCTTGTCGAGCCCGTAGGCGAGCGACGCGGCGGTCGGCTCGTTGATGATCCGGACGACCTCGAGGCCGGCGATCGCGCCGGCGTCCTTGGTCGCCTGGCGCTGGTTGTCGTTGAAGTAGGCCGGGACGGTGATGACGGCCTTCTCGACCTTCTCGCCAAGGAACGCCTCGGCGTCACGCTTGATCTTCTGGAGAAGGAACGCGGAGAGCTGCTGGGGGGTGTACTGCTTTCCGTGGACCGTGTACTTGTGGTCGGTACCCATCTTGCGCTTGAAGGCCGTCACCGTGCCCTCTGGGTTGGAGACCGCCTGGCGGCGGGCCGGCTCGCCGACGATGAGCTGGCCGTCCTTGGTGAACGCGACGTAGGAGGGGAACGCCTTCCCGCCTCCGACCGTCGTCCCCTCGGCGCTCGGGATGATCACGGGGCGTCCTCCTTCGAGGACCGCTGCCGCGGAGTTGCTGGTGCCCAAATCGATGCCCACGATCTTCGCCATCTTGCTTCCTCGGTGCATCCGCCCGAGAGCCGTCACGGCTCGAACGGTCCGATGCGACTTCAGTAAGAATGCACTGCTATAAAAGCACCCCAGCCCACGTGGTCCTCGCGGAGGGGATCCGGCGGCCGTCCCTTCGTCGGGAGCCGAGCGGGAGACCGACACTAAAAGCCGGAGTGAGGCGGGGTTGACGGTCCCGGGCCGAGCCTCGGAGCGTGCGGGCGGGCGACACCCTCATGGGCGCCACTCCGGTGAGGACCTGTGGCCCGCCGGTCCCGCTCCCCGCCCCGGGAGGTACGCGCCGTCCTGCTCGACATGGACGACACGCTCTTCGACCACTCGCTCACGTGCCGCGAGGCGGTCGACCTCGTCCGACGGCAGACTCCGTTCCTCGCGCGCCGGAGCCTCGAAGAGCTCTGGCGCGAGTACATGACGCTGCTCGACGGGCCGTCGTTCATCCCGTCCCTACGCGCGCTCGGCGCGGATGCGCTCCGCCAGCAGCGCTGGCATCTCCTCGCCGCGACGTGCGGGGCCGAGCTCTCTCCCTCCGAGGCGGCCGAGCTCTCCCGGACGTATCGCAGGTTCTACCAGAGCGTCCGACGCGCGGTCCCGGGGGCCGTCGCGCTCGTCCGCCGCCTCCATCGCTCCGCGCGCGTGGGGATCGTCACGAACAACGAGCTCGCCGAACAGGAGAGCAAGCTCAGCTTCCTCGGCCTCGGCGACGCGGTCGACGCGCTCGTCGTCTCCGAGGAGGTCGGGCAGAGCAAGCCCGATCGCGAGATCTTCGAGGTCGCCCTTCGTGAGCTGGGGGTCGCCGCCGAGGACTCCGTGATGCTCGGGGATTCCTGGACGAACGACGTTCTCGGCGCCCGGGGAGCGGGGATCCGGCCGGTCTGGTTCAACCGCTTCTCCCTTCCGCGACCTCGGGGGCCGGAGGCGCGGGAGCTCCGCTCCCTGCGCCCTCTCGGGCTCGCCGAGCGGCTCCTCCTGGGCGAGGACCGCCCCGCGGCGGCCGGGGCCGCCCGGTCGGTCCTAAGTGCGCCGCCGCCCTCGGAGCGACGATGAACCCGGCTCTGGAGTCGTGGACGCAGGCCGCACGCCGTGCTCTCCCCGCGATGCGCGCCTGGCGGGAGGTGTTCCACCGCGAGCCGGAGCTCTCCAACCAGGAGCACAAGACCCGCGAGAAGGTGCTTCGGGCCCTCTCCGAGCTCGGGATCCCCTACCGCACCTTCGACGACCTCGCGGGGGTGGTCGCTCTCCTCGGGGCAGACCGCACCGGGCCGGTGGTCGCGCTGCGTGCCGACATGGACGCCCTGCCGCTCGAGGAGGCGACGGGCCTCCCGTACCGTTCGACCGTGCCGGGGAAGATGCACGCCTGCGGCCACGACATCCACATGGCTGCGGTCCTCGGCGCGGCGATGCTGCTGGCCCGGGAGCGCCCGGACGGCGGGCCGGTGAAGCTCCTCTTCCAGCCGGCCGAGGAGGACGGCCTCCTCGGCGGAGCGGGCCCGCTCATCGAACACGGCTGCCTCGAGCGCCCGAGGGTCGACTACGTCCTCGGACTCCACGTCGACCCGGGACTTCCCCTCGGCCAGGTCGGCTGGGGGGTCGGCCCGTTCATGGCCGCCGCGGACTACTTCCGCATCGTCGTGCGGGGGAAGGGCGGGCACGCCTCCACACCCCAGCAGGGGCCGGACGCCGTCCTCGTGGCGAGCGAGGTGGTGGTCGGGCTGCAGGCGCTGGCGAGCCGGGTGCGCCACCCGGTCGATCCTGTCGTGGTGACGGTGGGATCGATCCACGGCGGCACGAGGCACAACATCCTGCCCGAGGAGGTCGTCCTCGAGGGAACCGTGCGGACGGTGCGCCCCGGCACGCGTGACCTCATCGAGTCGGCGCTCAAGCGACGCGTGCGGGCCCTCGCCGCGAGCCTCGGGGCCCGTGTCCTCATCAGCTACCGACGCGGCTATCCGGCGCTCATCAACCCCCCCGAGGCCACGGAAAGGGTCGCCCGTGCGGTCGAGGTGGAGCTGGGGAAGAAGAACGTTCTGCGGCTGGACGAGCCGATGATGGGTGCCGAGGACTTCGCACGCTACCTCGAGAAGGTTCCCGGGACGTTCCTTAGGCTCGGCGTGGGCCAGAGCACGCGGCCGGCCAGCCTGCACAGTGCCTCGTTCGCCCCGGACGAGCGGGCGATGGTCGTCGGGGCGGCGACGCTGGCCTCCGCGACCCTCGCCCTCCAGGGGCCCGGCCCGTGAACGTCCGCGAGGTCCGGGCCGATTTCCCGGCGCTCGACCCCGGGCGCGTCGGCGGACCGTGGGTCTACCTCGACTCGGCGTGCATGTCGCTGGTCCCGCGTCCCGTCCTCGAGGCGATGCAGCGCTACTACACCGACTTTCCCGGCTGCGCCGGGCGCAGCGTCCACCGCCTCTCCGAGGAGGTCGGCCGTCGCTACGAGGCGGCGCGCGAGCGGTTCGCGCGGTTCTTCGGCCGACGCGAGAGCGGCTCGGTCGTCTTCCTGCGCAACGCGACCGAGGCGATCAACCTGGTCGCCCAGGGAACGGACTGGAAGCGGGGCGAGCGCGTGCTCATCTCCGACCGCGAGCACAACTCGAACCTGGTCGTCTGGCAGAAGCTCTCCGAGGAGAGGGGCATCCACGTCGACATCCTGTCGCTCTCGGAGGACGGCGCGTTCGACAGCGAGCGGCTCGAGGAGGCGCTCGCCCGTGGCGTACGCCTCGTGAGCCTGTTCCACACCTCGAACCTGGACGGGAGGACCCTGCCTCTCGCCGAGATCACCGAGCGCGCCCACGACCGAGGCGCCAAGGTCCTCTTCGACGGCTGCCAGGCCGCGCCGCACCTCCGCCTCGAGCTCGACCGCCTCGGGGTCGACCACTACGCCGTCTCGGCGCACAAGCTGCTCGGACCCAACGGGGTCGGGACGCTCCTCTCCGCCCCGGGGGCGCTCGAGGAGCTGCGACCTCTGCTCTTCGGCGGCGAGACGGTCGAGCATACGACCCTCACCGGCCACCGCCTGCGGCCTCCCCCGCACCGCTTCGAGGCCGGGCTGCAGAACTACTCCGGCGTCCTCGGGGCCCACGCCGCGCTCGACTACCTCGAGCGCGTCGGCCTCGAGGAAATCGAGGAGCGCCAGCGGTCGGTGAACGCCCTCGTGAGCCGCGCCCTGCGCGACGAGCGGCGCGTGCGCCTTCTCGGGCCGAGCGATCCGGCCGAGCGACCGAGTATCTTCGCCTGCACTCTCGAAGGGATCGACGTCCACGACGCCGCGCTCTTCCTGGACGAAGCCCGCCAGGTCATGGTGCGTTCCGGTCGGCACTGCGTGCACTCCTTCTACGAGGCCCGTGGCCTCGCGGGCAGCCTGCGCGCCTCCTTCTACCTCTACAACGACGACGCCGACGGGCAGGCGCTCGTCGATGGGCTGGTCGAACTGCTCGAGCGCGTGCCGCCCGGCGCGGCTAGCGGTACATCGGCGGCGAGGTCTGCGCCTGCGCCTCCGCGCGATGCCGCTCCGCGGTCCGGCGCTGGATCGTGAGCAGCTGCTGCTCTATCCGCTCCGCCTCGGCGTAGAGCGGCACCGGGTCGAGCGGGGTCCTCAGCAGGATACGGTTGATCGTCTCGATCACCTTGGCCGCCGCGCGGGCGTCCGGGTAGTCCGCTTGCGCCTCGGCGAGGAACGTCAGCACGTCGAACCCCCGGCGGCGCCCCTCGTTGAGCAGGACGCCGGCGATGCCGGTGATGACTCCCTCGAGGAACGGGACGGTGTTGGGTTCGATGTAGAGCTCCCGCGCCTTGCGCGTGCTCGCGACGCCGTAGACCTTCATCGCGTTGAGCGAGCGGGCCTTGCCTCCGCGCGACGGGGGAGACCCCTCCACCACCAAACCCTCGGGAGAGACGAGGAGCGAGCAGCGCTGCTCCTGCGCCCAATCGAGGATCGCCGTGGCCAGGGGCTGGATGATCGTCGGCGCCGGATGGAACTCGGAGACGAACGCCACGATCTTGTCCGAGCCGTGATCGGCGCGGTCGGGGGAGGCCCGCCCGGCGTAGATGCGGACCGGGTGCTGCGGGAGACCGTTGCGGACGAGCGAGACGGTCGGGAACTGGGGGGAATCGACGATGCCGATCTGCTCCATCTGGAGCGTGTCGACCAGGTAGTTCGCGACGATCGAGCTCACGAGGCCGACCGACGGGAAGCCGTCCAGGACGATCGCGCCCTCGACGTCGACGCGCTTCACCTCGAAGATGCGGACCGAGTCCGGCGGGACGGTCATCGGTTAGAGCGACCTCTCCACGATCTGGCCGAGCTCGTCCGAGAAGAGGTCGACCAGCTCCTTGGTGACGCTGCGCCGGACCTCCGGAGGAAGGGCCGCGAGGCCGAGGCGGGCGCTCGCCGTCCCGACCCGGAGGAGCGCCGCATACTCGGTCGCCCGCGCGGCGAGAAGGTCGCGCACGGCGTCCCGGAGATCCTGGGCGAGCTTCGGGTCGTTCGCGAGGGTCTTCTCGAGGTGGCGACGGATCTCGTCCTTGACGATGTCCCGTGTCGCCTCCCGGACGAGCTCCTCGGGGCGCAGGAGGTCGCGGGAGCCCTTGACGAGCACGTCGATCGGCTCGCCGGAAGAGCCTTCTGCGGGCATCGGCCGAGCGAGCGGGGGGCCCCCGATAAGGGTTCGCCTCGGACGGCAGCCGGGCGGGCGCCCCGCTTGCCGGGGGACCCCCGGCTCCCGCGCTCTGCCCCGTCCCCCTGCGAGCCGACCGGACCGGCGGGCGCCTCGAGGGGCGAGCGACGGACCGCCGGTTCGGAAGTAAGCTCTTATTCTGGGGCCGGTCTCGCCGGCTCGGTGGGCCGGTAGATCAGCGGAAGATCGCTACCTTGGCAAGGTAGAGGTCGCGAGTTCAAAGGACAGCGGAGCCCGCCTCCGATGTCGGAACTTCTCGCCCGGTCCACTCCCCGGAACCCAGGGGTCCCTTCGGCAGGTGTCGATGCGAAGGACGACAGCAACCCTAGCGATTTATAGAGCGGCCCTCTCCCCGCCTTCCGTGGAGGTAGAGCTCCGCGAGAAGATCGCCGGAGAGGTCGTTCTCTCCCCCCACCCGGGGCGGACGCTCCGCAAGTGGCGGGAGGACTTCAAGGTCACCCAGCGCGACCTCGCCCGGGAGCTCGCCACGACCCCGTCGGTCATCAGCGACTACGAGTCCGAGCGACGGGTGAGCCCCGGCGCCGGGTTCATCCGACGCTACGTAGACGGGCTCTTGTCGCTCGACACGCGCCAGGGCGGCAGCAGCGGGCTGCGCTACGCTCTTCCCGCGCACACCGAGGGGATCCTCGGGTTGCGCGAGTTCGCGATCGCGATGCCGCTCAAATCGCTCGCCGACCGTCTCGAGGCGAAGCCGGTGAGCCGCGTCGACCTGCACCGCGACGTCCACGGCTTCACGGTCCTGGACGCTCCTAGAGCGATCCTGTCGATGGACGCGGTGCGCTTTGTCGAGGCGTACGGCTGGACGACCCAGCGTGCGCTCATCTTCGCCAACGTGAAGTACGGCCGCTCGCCGATGGTCGCGATCCGCGCCCATCCGCTCAAGCCGGCCGCCGTCTTCTTCGCCAGCCCCGGCCGGGTCGATACCCTCGCCATCCGGCTGAGCGAGGCGGAGAACATCCCGCTCCTCACGACAGCGCTGAGCGCGCCCGCCGTGCTCGAACGGCTTGAGGAGCTCTGACAGGTACACCGAAACATGCAGGCAGGGATCGTGAGCTACGGGGCGTATGTGCCGAGGTACCGGATCACGCCGGCCGAGATCGGCCGCGTCTGGGGAACGGACGGCGAGGCGGTAGGCCAGGGGCTCGGGGTCCGTCGCAAGAGCGTGCCGGCCCCGGACGAGGATACGATCACCATCTCGACCGAGGCGCTGCGCACCGCGCTCGTCCGTGGCGGGATCGACCCGCAGCAGATCGGCGCCGTCTACGTCGGCTCGGAGTCCCACCCCTACGCGGTCAAGCCCACGGCGACCGTCGTCGCCCAGGCCGTCGGCGCGACCCCGAACATGACGGCGGCGGACTTCGAGTTCGCCTGCAAGGCCGGCACGGCGGCGATCCAGGCCTGCCTCGGCCTGGTCGGCGCGGGGATGATCCGCTACGGCATCGCGATCGGGACCGACACCTCCCAGGGAGCTCCCGGCGACGCGCTCGAGTACTCGGCGAGCGCCGGCGGGGCGGCGTTCGTCATCGGCACCGAGCACGTCATCGCGCGGGTCGAGCGGACCCTCTCCTACACCACCGACACGCCGGATTTCTGGCGCCGCGAGGGCCAGCGCTATCCGAGCCACGGAGGACGCTTCACCGGCGAGCCCGCCTACTTCCGCCACGTGACCGAGTGCGCCCGTCGCCTGTTCGAGGCGTCGGGGACCTCGCCGAAGGACTACGCCCACGTCGTTTTCCACCAGCCGAACGGCAAGTTCCCCCAGCGCGTCGGCCGCCAGCTAGGTTTCTCCGAGGAGCAGATGCGCTACGGGCTCGTGACGCCCTCCATCGGCAACACCTACTCCGGAGCCGCTCTCATCGGGCTCGCCAACGTCCTCGATCATGCCGGTCCGGGCGAGCGCGTCCTGCTCATCGGCTACGGCTCGGGCGCCGGGTCGGACGCCTTCGACCTTGAGACGACCGAGGAGCTGGCGAGCTTCGACCGCAACCACGGCCTTCCGGTCCAGCACTACCTCGATCACGGCGTTGAGATCCCCTACGCCGTCTACGCCAAGTTCCGCGGGAAGATCCACATGGGAGGGAGCTAGGCGATGCGCGAGGTCGCCGTCCTGGGAGTGGGCCAGACGAAGTTCGGCGAGCTCTGGGACCGCTCGTTCCGGGAGATCGGCATCGAGGCCGGGCTCGGCGCCCTCGTGGACGCCAAGCTCTCCTCCGCCGACCTGGGCGCGCTCTACCTCGGCAACATGGCCTCCGGTTCGCTCATCGACCAGGAGCATATCGCCCCCCTCATCCTCGACTACGCCGGCCTCGCCGGCCGCCACCTGCCGGGGGTCCGCGTCGAGGGCGGAGATGCTTCCGGCGGGCTCGCCCTCCACCAGGGCTACCTCGCCGTCGCGAGCGGCCTCTACGACTACGTCGTCGTCGGCGGGGCGGAGAAGCTCACGGACGTTTCGGATGAGGCCGCGACCCAGATCGCGGCCTCGACCGCCGACCACGAGTGGGAGGTCGTCTTCGGGGCCACCCTACCGGCGCTCTGGGCGCTCGTCGCGCGCAGGCACATGCACCTGCACGGGACCCTGCGCGAGGAGCTCGCGGCGGTCTCGGTCCACGCGCACGAGATGGGTTCGAAGAACCCCAACGCGCACTACCGCAACCGCCTCAGCATCGAGCAGGTGCTCCACGCTCCGCCGATCGCCGAGCCGCTCGGGATGCTCGACTGCGCCCCGTTCTCGGACGGCGCCGCGGCGGTCGTCCTCGGCCCACTCGAGGAGGCCAAGCGCCACACCGACACGCCGATCCGCATCGCCGCGAGTCAGGTCGCCTGCGACACGATGGCCCTCCAGCACCGCGACGATCTCACCTCCGTGGCCTCGACCGTTCGGGCGGCCCGCGCCGCCTTCGCGCGCGCCCGGCGTGCGCCCAAGGACGTGCGCGTCGTCGAGGTGCACGACGCCTACTCGATCAGCGCCCTCGTGGCCCTCGAGGACCTGGGACTGTGCGAGAAGGGGGCTGCGGGCAAGGCGTACGCGAGCGGGTCGTTCGGCCTCGACGGGCCGCTCACGGTGAACCCGTCCGGCGGGCTCAAGGCGCAGGGCCGCCCGTTCGGTGCGGTCGGGGTCGCCCAGGTCGTCGAGATCGTCCGTCAGCTGCGCGGCGAGGCGAAGGACCGCCAGGTCCCGGACGCCTCGCTCGGACTCTGCCACGACCTCGGGGGCACCGGGGCGACGGCGGTGGTCCATCTGCTCGAGAGGGCGGGGTGAGGGAGGAGCGATGTCGGTCGCAAGGTTCTGGCGCGAGACGCCCCGTCGCTACAATCTCGCCGGCAGCCGCTGCGCGGTCTGCGGCAACGTTTACTTCCCGCCGCGGGCGGTCTGCCCGTCCTGCCCCCACCACCGCCAGTCGATCGAGAAGATGCTACCGTTCCAGCTGAGCGGAGCCGGGGAGGTCATCTCCTACACGATCGTCCACGAGGCGGCCGAGGGGTTCGAGATGCAGGTCCCCTACGTCCTCGCCCTCGTGAAGACGGTCGAGGGGCCGGTGCTCACCGGCCAGGTCGTCGACATCGAACCGGCGGAGGTCGGGATCGGCCTCAAGGTGCGGGCGACCTTCCGCAAGCTCCGCGAGGAGGGCAAGGCGGGGGTCATCCACTACGGCTACAAGTTCTCCCCCGTGGTCGAGGAGGAGCTCGGACGGCGACCGGCCGGCCCGCGGGCCTCCGTCCCGTCGCCCACGGGCGGCCACGAGCAGGCCCGGGCGTGAGCAGCCCTCCCCGCCGCGCGCAGGAGCCGAGCGCCTCGCCGGAGGAGGCTCCCGCCGACGAGGAGTACGCCCGCACCTACGCCGCCGGCTTTGAAGAGGGGCTGCGCAGCGCGCTCAAGGAGGTCCTCGCCCATGCCTCGCGCGGGCACACCAACCAGGAGCTGAGGGCGCTCATCCAGAGCCGGCTCGCGCGGCTCGCCGAGGAGGTCGACCTCAAGCGACGAAGCCTTCTCTCGCCGCCACGGCCGCGCCCGTGGGACGCACTGTCGCGACCGGCGAGCCCGCCTGCCGCCCCGGCGTTCCGGGTCGATTCCCTGCCGGCCGAGAGGCTCGGGGCGGGGGCCTCGCTGCTCGTCCGCGAGGAGCGGCCCAAGCACGCCCTCGAGGTGCTGCGCAACAACCTGGGCCGCTTCCCGCGGGTCGTCCTCGTCTCTCTGCGCTCCCCCGATCTCGGTCCGATGCCGCCGGGACGCCGTATCGATATCGCCGTGCGCAGCCCGGGAACCGCCTCCACGGACCACCTGACCCCGGGGGAGGTCGGCGGACGGATCAAGGACCCGACCGAAGCCGGCGGCGGGGCTCTCGTCTACGTCGACGCGCTCGAGTTCTTCGTCATGGAGGAGGGCTCGGACCTCACGATCCGCTTCGTGCACTACCTGGTCGACCAGGTCCAGCGGACCGGCTCGGCACTCCTGGTCTCCTTCGACCCTCGCTCGCTCGACGTCAAGGACCAGAGCCGGCTCGAGCGAGCTTTCGTCCAGGTCGTCTAGCCGCCCGCGAGCCGGCCGGGGCGCCCGCGGCGCCGCTCGCACCTCCACCGATAGGCTTGTTACGGGCCGGCCTCCCCGGCCGTCCAAGCACCGATGAAGATCGCGCTGGTCTCTGACTCGTTCGAGCCGATGCGGGACGGCGTCGCCCAGATCACGGGCGGCCTCGCCCGCTCGCTCGTGCGCAGCGGCCACGACGTGCGGGTCCTCGCCCCGCAGGCCGGTCAGGCGCTCCCGCGGGAGGTCACGGACGGAGTGGAAGTGCGGCGGGTCCGCTCGGTTCCCGTCCCGCTCTACGGCCAGTACCGCTGGCCCGTCTTCCCGTTCGGGCAGGCCCGCGCGCTCGGCCGCTGGGCCGACGTGATCCACGCCCAGACCCCCGGGCTCCTAGGGACCACCGCGTTCCTCGCCGCGCGGGCCTACCACCGCCCTCTGCTCGGGACCTTCCACACCAATCTCCGCGAGATGGCCGGGAGCGTCCCGAACAAGCTGCTCGTACCCCTGTTCTTCCGCATCGCCTGGTGGTACAACCTCGGTACCTACCTGCGCTGCGACCTCACCACCGCGCCGACGGCCGCGGCGCGTGCGACGCTCCTCGCCCATACCTCGAAGCCGTTCCGCCGCGAGGTCCTCGTGGTGCCCAACGGCGTGGACGTCGGCCGCTTCCGGCCGGGAGCGGCCGTGCCGGACTGGAGGACCCGTTGCGGGCTGCCGGACGGGCCGCTGGTGACGTTCCTCGGCCGCCTCACCGTCGACAAAGGGGTCCATAGGTTCCTCGATGCCGTGGAAGCGGCGGCCGAACGCCACGCGCTCGTCGCGCTCGTCGGAGGGAGCGGCCCGGAAGAGCCCGCGGTGCGGGCGCGCCTTGCCGCCTCCGCCGTGCTCTCGCGCCGGGCCCGCTACGTGGGCCCGGTCGCCGAGGAGGAGAAGTCGGCCCTCCTCGGGCAGACGGACCTCTTCGTGCTGCCGTCGACCTCCGACACTTCTTCGGTCGCCCTGCTCGAGGCGATGGCCTGCGGCGCGGCGGTACTCGCCCCTTCGATCGGCGGCGCGGCGGAGGTCGTCCGCGACGGCCAGACCGGCCGCGTGGTCGACCCGCTGAGCCCGGGAGGCTTCTCCGACGCGATCGACGAGCTGCTCGCCGAGCCCGAGCGCCGACGTGCCCTCGCCGCCGCCGGAACGCGCTGGGTGCGCGAGAGCGCCTCGCTGGACGCGATGGCCCGTCGCTTTATCTCGCTGTATTCGATGCTCGCGCAGGAGAAGGGTCGGCGTGGCCACCGTCTCGGCGCCTGAGCTCGAACAGTTCGCCGCAGCGCTGGCGAACGAGCGCTTCGGCCCGGAGGCCCGGCGGGGGCTGCCCCAGGCGCACGAGCAGTACGCCGCGCGGCGGCGTCTTCCGCTGGTCCCGTTCGCCCTGTGGATCGACGGGCGGGATTTCCCGTCGTTCTACGCCGCGCTCGCCGAGCGCAAGGTGCAGGGAGCGAGCGGGGAGATCCGCCTCGGCGGGCCGGTCGGACGCGGCCCGAGCTGGGAGTTCCTCTTCCCGTTCCGCCGATTGGTCCTGCGCGAGGACGGCACGGGCGACCTCATCCCCGCCGAGGGAGGGGCCTCTCGCCGTGCGGTCGTCCGTTGGCTCTTGCGCGAGCACGTCCGACTCGCGGGCGGGCCGTCCCAAGCGCCGGACGGGGCCCCCCTCACGCCGCTCCCCGAGACGTTCGGCACGCTCCTCGAACTGGTCGCTCTCTGCCGCTCGGTTCCTCTGGTTCCTCTCGGCCTCGCGCTGCTCGTCTACCTGCCGGAGGAGCGGGCCCGCTACGAGCTCGACCTCGTCCACAACCAGCTCCTCGCCGACCCGCGGGTCGGCCGCCTTGCCGTCGCCCGCCGGGTCGCCCGCACCGCGCGGTTCTCCTGGGGGCTCGACCGCCAGGTAGGCCGAGGCCGCACCAGCCTGCTGGCGGCACGCTGCCTCGAGCTGCTCGCCGAGACCCACGGCCTCACCGCCGTAGAGCTCGCCACCATCTTCGGCTGCTCGCGCGAGCTCATCGACACCGGCGTAGAGGGGCTCACGGGCCGCGGGCTCGTCACGCTCGACCGTCGGACCGCCCGCTACCACGTCGCTCTCGAGGCGTTCCTCCCGAGCTCGGCCGGGCCCACGGCACCCGAGCTGGCCGTCCACGACCCGGCGCTGCGCACGAGCGTCCAGGAGCTCCTCGCGGCCGCGGAGTCTCGGGCGACCTGCCCGCTCTGCGGCGCCCCGATCGTCCACGGACGCGACAGGCTCGTCTGCGACGACTGCGCCCGAACGGTCGGCCTCGGCTAGGGAGGCGGCGCACCGCGCCGGGGAGCGGCGGCTTATGCCGCCGGCGGGCCTCGCGGGTCATGGCCGCGATCCTGCACGTGCGCGGGGAGATCCGACTCGGGGAATGGAGCCGTTACCAGGAGGCCGTCCGGCACTACATCGAGTACCGCAAGAAGAACGGCTGCGTCGTCCCGACCGTCCTATTCGGGATGAGCGGGCCGATGAACTCGACGGTCCTCGTCTACCGCTACGGGAGCGCCCGGGACCTCGAGGAGGAGGAGCGCCGCCTCGCCGAGGACCCGGAGTACGGTCGGGTCGCCTCGGAGATGCCGTTCCGCGACGGATCGATCACCTACGAGCTCTACCGCGAGGGGTAGCGTACCACCGACCCCCTCCACCGAGGGGCCTCCGATCGCCACGGGAGCTCCTCGGGAAGAGGTCGGAGGAAGCCGGGCCTCCGCCGCGTAGCGGTCGTCCAACGGGCCCGCCGGCTCTCGGGCAGGACGGGAGGCGTCGAGCCGCGCGGCGCGGCCAAGGCTATTATTGTCCGGCCTGCCGTCCGAGCGCACATGGCCGGTGAACGGCTCCTTCCTCTCGTGGTCCGCGGCGTCCTGCGCCACCCCTCCCTTCTCACCAGGGCGCGCGCCAAGGGAACGGGCCCTACCGGCTGGTACGGGGCTCTCCGCGACCTCGCGATCGAGTCGATCCAGACCGACTACTTCCACGACCACCCCGACGGACGGATCGACGTCGGCGGCGTCACGCTCTTTCTCCACCCGCGCCGGCATCTCCTCAGCGCCCTCGTCATCGTACGCGGGGAGCACGAGCCCCGGACGACCCGGCTCATCCGCTCGCTCCTCGGCAACGGCGGCACGCTGGTCGATGTCGGGGCGAACATCGGCTGGTTCACCCTGGTTCCCGCCACCGCCGCGACACGGGTCTTCGCCTACGAGCCCGACCCGGAGAACTTCGCGATCCTCCAGCGGGCCATCGCGGCGAACGGCCGCGCGAACGTCACCGCGCAGCAGCTCGCGATCTCGAACACCGACGGGGAGGCGACCCTCTCGATCTCCGAGGCGAGCGCCGGGTTCCACTCGATCGTGCGGCAGGTAGGGAGCCGGTCGCTCACCGTGCCGGTCCGCCGCCTCGACACGGCGCTCCCGGATCTCGACATCGATGTCCTCAAGGTCGACGTCGAGGGAGCCGAGCCCCACGTCCTCGAGGGGGCGCTGGGACTCCTTCGCAAGGGGAAGATCCGCCACATCGTCCTCGAGTGGAACCCGGCCGCCTGGACCGGGAAGATGGAGATCCTGCGGCCGTTCCGGACCACCCTCATCGACGGGACGACACCGTTCGCGCCCGGAACGGTCCCGCCGGAGGGCAACGTGCTCCTCACTCCTGCCCCGTAACGCGCGCGGGGCGCGTTCTGGCTGCCGGCCACGGTGCCCTGCGGCTCCGTCCTCGTTCGGGGACCGGCGGAAGCGAGGAGCCGCTACGCCGGGCAGGGCGGGCCCGCGCCCCGTCAAAGGAGGTCGAGGGGGTGATCCATGATGTCTACAAGCTGGAAACGAGGGGGGGTTCTACTCTGTCCCCGAGCGAGTCGTCTTGGAGGATGGCCTACTCGCCCTCGAAGCAGGGGGCGAGGTCGCCCTCCTCGAATTCCGGCGGGATGATTGGAGCGTCCCGTCCCTCCGGGGGGTCTGGAATGCCGTATCAAGGTTCGTCCCTTACCTGGCAATTGCAATGGAATGCAGCCATTGCCGCGTACAATTTCGTTGCAAAAGTTGGAAACTGGATGCTTCATCACACGCCCCTTGGCAAGCTCGCAAACCAGGCTGCGATGACCCTGAAGATCGCAGGTGCGATTCTTTGGGCACTGCAACAAGTCCTCAACTACCTCAAGGGCCTCGTCACGGCGTCCCTTTCCCCGGTTTTAGGCGCCGTCGATAATGCCATGCAGGGTTACTACGACCCCTTGTGGGGCGACCTCAACGCAACCTACGTCAGGGTCGGTTCCGGTCTGCAGGTCCCCCCTTCCGAAGCAAGAGCGCTCTGGAAGGACGTCGGTAGTGAGCCCCTCGTAGTCACGCTTGGAATCGGAACTGCCATGGAGGTCGTGTAAACTGTTTTGCTTCCGTTCCATCTCGGTCCGAGCTTTGTCGTTTCTACGGCACTTGTTCTCGCCGGGGCTGCGGCCGCCCTTTCCCCCATCGCCGGTGCGGACTCCTTCAGCACTTCCTCGGTCTCCGCGGCTCAATCGTTGATGTCCGGGCTACCCGCCCTTCCCGCCTCGGTCACCGACCCCACATCCGGGAGATGATTGGCGGCCTCATCGCCGTGGGCGCGACTCCTGTGGACCTGCCGTTCGGCCTAGGACTTATGTTCAGCTGTGTCCCATAATTCGATGAGCGGGTAGGCACTTCGAGGGAGAGGACCCTCTTCCACTGGAGCGGAGGGGGGTCTAAATGACCGGAATCTCTCCTCGAGATGCCCGAAGACCGTCGCGCCGCCTACCGGGCCTACGATCGGGTCCGTCGGCATGAGCTGGAGATCGTCACCCGACTGCTCGAAGAGATCCTCCCCGAGATGCCCAAACCTCGGGGC
>JAKAUN010000012.1 GCA_021817605.1 Thermoplasmata archaeon
CACGCCTCCCTCTCGGTAGTTTCGGCACCAACGGCGCAACGTGCTCTCGGAGATCCCGAAGAGCTTGCAGAGGTCCGCAGCGCGGATCCCTCGTTCCAGATGCTGGCGAACGACCTGCGGTCGGAGGCGGACATCTTCTCGGACCAAGCTGACCCCTTCCCGGGGCCGGTCATATGTCCTGTCAATTCAGCCGGTCAGATGTCCGGACACTGCACACGTAGGGTGGAGGGGAGAACGTTGGATCTTCTCGGAAATCACCCGAACCACCTTCCGATGGCGGGCCGAGACCCGTTCCTTCCCTAAACAAGAGCGACGTGTGGCGGAAGACTATTTCATACGACGAAAGTGACGGCCAACGGTTTCCCCAGCCGTTGCACCGTCGGCCAAGCCCCGGATGCTGGAGGTGGTTCACGCTGTGGCCGGTATTCACGGGCACAGCCTCGTGGGCCCGCCCGGTGCGAGATTCGTCTCGGAGAAGCCACCGCTCGCGCCCGATCGTGCCGGTTCCGACACGACATCGCCTAGCCAATCACCGTCAGCCGAACCACTTGTGCGTGGTGCGTCTTACCGTTCCTTTCAGACCCACCCGGGGCTTCGCTCCGGAATGTGTGGGTATCGAACGGCCGACTTCGAGGCTTTAGTCGCATGCAAGATGCGGCTCTGCCCGGCGGCATGAAGATCGACCAGTCTCGACTTCAAGCGTCCAAGAAGCGGAAGGGGACGATCCTAGCGGGCTTCGTCGCATAGGGTGTGCCGGTTGTAGACGCCTTCCTCGAGTCGTCCCTCTGTCCCGTGAAGTTCGTACATGGGGTTTCCTGCTATTGCGGTTACATTGGCTGGGTGGCGTAATGGATTCGGTGCATCTCCGCCAACCTCGCACTGGTGGTGATGCTCGTTCTCGACGGATTCCTGCTCGTCACCATCGAGATTCAAAAGCGGCAGAGCCAAACATGGGGGGCCGGACCCACGCTTACGACGAACTAACCCCGTCGCGGCAACCGACTCGTTCAGAGGCTGAACCCACCGGGCGCTGCGGTCAGCGACGCGTTCCGTTGCGATTTAACGAGACAGGTCGGAAAGCGCCCCTCCCGGGCAGCTTGTCGCCTCGCTGCTGAATCAACCCCTTCCCTCACCCAGCCTTCGTTCGCGCTGGGAGGATCTTCGACCTCGCGGAGAGACTAGCGTTGGTCGCGGGCCTCCCCAGCAGCCGGTGTACCCATCCCCTGGGCCAGAGAGCAACGGGTCTTGCAACCACGGGGATACCATTGGATCAGGGGGGCGAGCAAGCTCGGGCGGGCCGACCGGACGGGTAGGGGGGACCCTTGGCCGACGGGGAAGGAGGGCCGTCCAGCTTAATCTGGGACGATACTTCGCACAGAAGGGTGGCATCTGTGGACCGGCCGGAGACTCAGTACGCCCGTAGTGGATCCGTCCAGATCGCCTACCAGATTACGGGCAATGGTCCCATCGACCTGGTCTGGGCCCCGGGGACGGCCTCGCATCTAGACATGGATTGGGAGTGGCCCCCCAAGGTAGATTACATCCGGCGACTGAGTTCCTTCTCTCGGCTGATCCGTTTCGACAAACGGGGAACCGGGCTCTCCGACCGACCCACCGACGCCGCCACTCTCGACGAGCGGATCGACGACATTCGGGCGGTCATGGATGCCGCGGGAAGTCGTCGGGCCGCCCTGCTCGGAGTCTCGGAGGGGGGCTCGATGAGCTGCCTCTTCTCCTCGGTCTATCCGGACAGGGTCCTTGCTCTCATTCTCTGGGGGACCCAGGCGCGATGGGTCCAGACCGACGACTATCCTTGGGGGGTCACGCCAGAAGAGCAGACGCAAATGGTAGAGGAACTCACCAAGAAGGGTGTGACGAGGGACTACATCCTTGCTCCCGGGACCAGCGGAGGGAGTGGCGTGTCAGCGGCCTACGTGGACTGGTTCCTTCGCTACCTCCGTGCCGGCGCCAGCCCGTCAGCGGCAGCTGCCCTGGAACGGATGAACGCCGGAGTGGACATTAGGGACATCCTGCCCTCAATCCGGGTCCCGACTCTCGTAATGAATCGTACGGGCGACCCGGTCGCGTCCGTGGCTGCGGCAAGAGACCTCGCCTCACGTATCCCAGGTGCAGAGTTCATCGAGTGGCCCGGCGGTGCACACGGGGTCGACGGCATCCAGGATCAGGTGGCCTCGACCATAGAGAAGTTCGTAAACTCCGCGAAGCCGCTCGCTCCATCGGATCGTGTCCTGGCAACGATCCTTTTCGCGGATGTGGTTTCGTCGACGGAGACTCTCTCGAGGCTGGGCGACGCCAAGTGGAAAGAGGTCTTCGCCAAGGCCGCGGACGGCTCTCGAAGGACGATCGCAGAGTTTCGGGGGAGGGAGATCAAGCAGACGGGAGACGGGTTCCTGGCTGTATTCGACGGACCGTCGCGAGCGATTCAATGCGCGCGGGAAGTGGGCAAGCTCTTCGCGGCGCTCGAGCTCCCGGTACGATCCGGACTCCATACCGGAGAGTGTGAGATCCTCGGCAACGACGTCCTCGGGGTCGCGGTTCACCTCGCGGCTCGCATTATGGGGGCGGCGGGACCGGGCGAGATCCTCGTGAGTTCGACAGTCCGTGACCTGGTGTCCGGAGCAGGGTTCAGCTTCTCACCGCGGGGGCCGACCGAGCTCAAAGGTTTCCACGATAGGGTACAGCTCTTCGCGGTAGCGTAGCCAACGAGCGGGTCCTACCGCGCGCCGAGTCCCTTTCCGCCGGGGGTCGAGTGAAGAGCTGCGACGGGCGTCCTGCTTCTCGAATGTAGCGGCTGTTCCGCTCAGCCGGTCGCTTCGGGTGCGATAGGTCTAGCCCCCGCTAGGGCGACCGAAGGAGGACGCCTACGGTTCCAGCACCCCAGGCCTCACCGGAATCGGGCGCCGGTCGCCATCAGCATGATGAACCGCGGGTCCCTCCGAGCCGTCTCGAACAGCGGGGAAAACCGGAGGACCACGGCCTCGAGGGTGTGATCGGAGGCAGCCGCAAACATCTCCTCGAAGAATCGATCGAACTCTCCCAAGGCGTAGTAAATGTAGCTGCCCGCGACCCGCCCGGCCGAGCCCTTCTTGAACAGTTGGTTGAGTCTGGCAATCACAGCGAGCGCGGCTTCTCGGTCTCCGCGTAGCGCTAGGAGGAGACCCCGGGTCCCGACCGCGGCCTGGCTCTCGGGTGCAATCGCCTCCGATTCCTGGACCATTTGCTCTGCTTGGACGAAATCCTTTCGGGCAAGGTAGTACTCCGCCATCCCTCGGTAACAGCCGACCGGGGCGTGCTTCAAGTGCTTCTTCCAGTGTGCCAAGGCCTCATCGGCCCTTCCCGTGTAGAAGAGCGCGTTACCCCGGCGACGAATCATCGGAGGCGAAAGCGGATCGAGACGAAACGCTTCCTCTCCCTCACTGACGAACGACTCGACTACCCCGTAAGAGGCCTGCCAAGGAGCTCAGCACACTGTGGGCTTCGGCAGAGCTTGGGTTCAGCTCCAGGGCCTTGGTCACCTCCCGAAGCTGAACTGCGATCGGATCGTCTGCCATGTAGGCGAGCTGGGCCAGAAGAATGTGGGCATCCGGGAGGTCGGGGTCCAGCTTGGCTGCCCTCTCGGCAGATGCCTTTCCGAGTTCGATGGCTCCCGTCCAGGTGAGAAACCCCGCGTACCCGAGGTTGATGTAGGCCTGCGCGAGTCCTGCGTATCCACGCGCGAACGTCGGGTCGACCTCGACCGCACTTTGGAAGTTCTGGAGCGCTTCGCGGAGGGACTTCTCGTTCGGGTTCCAGAGGAGCGCCTGGCCCTGCAAGTACGATAGGTACGCCTCCGTGCCCCTCGGCTTCCCGAGTTCGGGGAGCTTAGCTACCGGGTGGACAAGGCCCTTGGGCAAGGCGGTGGCGACCTTGGTCGCGATCTCCTGCTGGACGGCAAAGATATCGTTGAGGTCGTCGTCGTAGGTCGCGGTCCACAGGTGCTCCTGTGTGCCAACATCGATGACCTGGACGGTCACTCGTATTCGATTCGCGGCTCCGCGAACGCTCCCTTCCACGACCGTCCCGACATCGAGCTCACGCCCGATCGCGGCGACCTTCTTCTCGGTCTTCTTGTAACCGGTCACGGAGGTCCGCGCGATCACCTTGAGCCCGGGTACGAGCGATAGAATCGCGATCAGTTCCTCTGTCAGTCCGTCCGCGAAGTACTCATCGCTGGGGTCCGGACTGATGTTGGCGAACGGGTGCACGGCCAGTCGGGTCTTGTCCGCCGTGAAGGGAACGCCCTCCGATTGGCCGCTTCCAGAGCCCGACCAGGGCAGAACGACATGGTAGACCTCCATCGGCCCGTCGACGCCCTTGAGGGCCTGAGCCGGCAGCCGCTCGAATCGGTCCGTTACCTTGCTTCGAACTTGCTCGAACACCGCCCCCGAGACACAAACCCCACCGGGCTCGGCCAAAGGCTCGATCCGGGCAGCGATGTTCACGGCGTCCCCCAGTATGTCCTCGCCGGAGCGGACCACATCACCGAGATGGACCCCTATCCGGATGCGGATCGGAACTTGATCGCCCTCGGAATTTCTCTCATGGACGCGACGTTGGATGTTCACAGCACACTGCACGGCCTTCAGGGCACTGTCGAATTCCACGAGGAAGCCGTCCCCCGTCGACTTGATCTCTCGACCCTGGTGAAGTGCAAAGAGCGGGCGGAGGAGTTCCGCCTGCTGGCGAAGCATCTCCAGCGTGCCTCCTTCGTCAGACTGGGTCGACGCGGTGTAACCGACCGTGTCGATGAATATCACCGCGGCAAGGTGGCGGCCCGGAACCACGAACGTAGGTGCGATTCGTTGCTTAAGTCTGCGGGGAGAGGACCCGCGCGCCCCGTCGTTCTCGCCAGAGGTAGTGTCAAGGCCTGTCTGGCCGGGGGGCACACCAACAGGGTGCGCGTGAGGCAGGGATGCGGCCGACGCTTCGGATTGCCTGGCCCGAGAGCGGGAGGCTACGAGAGGGGACCCTCTCTAGCATTTTGATGCCGCGACTCTGCGCGGCGACTCGGCCTCGCTCCTCCGAGCATCCCCGGTTGGATGTCCGGGAGGTCGTACACCCACGCGAGGCCGTGGGTGTAGCGGCTGTTGCCTGTTCCCTCAGGTTAGCCGCCGGTCCGTCGCCGTCACAGCCACGGTGGGACGCGGCTGCGGTGAACGCTCCGAGCGACTAGGACCTCGTCAGAACGCAGCTCGAAGTCGACGTAGGCACGGTGGCACCGGCGAAGTTTGAGACCGGCGAACGAGACCACTCACGTCGGGGTGTGCCCGTCGACCCAACGTCCGCTCATGGAGCCCTGCTCATGGTAGCTCGGACGGGGGCGAGGGTCATGGCGACCCGCGGTCCCTCGAGTTGGATCTGGGCCCGTGGGCAGCGGTCCGTGAGTTCGCCGTACGGTTCAACGAGCCCTCTCAATCACGCCTCAGCTGGCACGTACGCCTCGGTGAGGTAGTCCGAGATGTCGCGGACGTCGACTTGGTCCGGCGCCGCGCGGGAAAGGTTGGCAAAGCAGAGCGGACAGGCGGTCACGATGTTGGGGCTGGCCCGGCGCAGCTGCTCGACACGGGCCCGTGCAATCTCCCCCGACCGGCCCGGAAAGAGGGTCTCGAGCGGGCCACCGCAACAGAAGGTGAGCTTGCCGGAGAGCTCGGGCTCGGACAGGCGGACCCCTCCGCCCGTGAGCAGCTTCCTTGGCTGCTCGAGGACGCCCTCGGAACGGGCGTAGACGCACGAGTCGTGCAGCGTGACCGACTTATCGACCGGGCGCGGCGTGGGTAGCGTGCTCTCGGCGAGCACTTCGAGGTAGCTGCGAACCTCGAGCGCGTAGCCCGGGATGAGCTTCGGGTAGACCGTCCGCAGCATGTTCGTGGTGTGCGGGTCGACGGTGATGACGCGTTGGACGCCGTGAGCCTTCAGGACCGAGTAGACGAACCGGGCATGACGGGCGAACCCTTGGTCGAGCCCCTCGTCATGCGCCAACGTCCCTGCGTAGAGGTCGTCCTCGTAGAGGTAGCCGAACGTCACTCCGGCGGCGCGCAGGAGTCGGGCGACGTTGCGCAGGCGCGCGTTCGCGACGGCGCGCTCCTTCGCGCGCGTCCGGGCCAGGAACGGGGTAAGGTTCACGAATCGGTTCACCGAGCGGGCCAGGCGGAACACACCGGAGAAGCGGGAGTTCTCGTACTTGGCGAGCTGCCGGCTCATCGCGTTGATCGCGGGGACCATCTGCCACATCTGACCGGTGTAGAGCACCGTCTCCCCCCCGCGAGGGATACCGAGCCCCTTGGTCCACGCAAGCCGGGTCCGTCGTCCCATGGGAAGCGCGCTCCGCCGCTTGCGGAGGTTATCGGCCAGCATGCCGAGCGTGCTGTCGATCGGTATCGGCATAGCTACTCCTTCACGCCTCCGCGAGCCCGAAGAGCTCCCGGTTGAGAGCGACCCGGAGCGTCCGGACATTCTCGGCGATGTGAACCCCCGCCGGGCAGTTCGCCTCGCACAGCCGACAGAGGAGGCAGGAGTAGATCGTATCCTTCTGGCCGAGGACGCCTTCCCGGTCCCCAAGCAGCGCCCGACGGAAGAGCTTCCTCGGCATCAGCTCGATTCCGAGAGGGCAGAGTGCTGTGCAGGTGCCGCAGTTCATGCAGAGCTGTGCATCGAACTCTGCCCCCACGTGGAGGTCACGGAGGAACGTAGGGTCGGACTTCATGGGGACCCTCCGACCAGACCGTAAAGGAAGTAGTCGTCCGACCGGCTCTTGGGCAGCTCGCGCAGTCTCCCGTAGCGTCGCATGGCCATGACCCACTTGGTAACCTCGTTCTCGGGAGCACGGAGGGCGGTGGCAAGCTGCGGGATCGTCTTGGCGCCTTCGCGCAGCGCCTCGGCGATCCGGTCCCTTTGGACCATTTCGTCCCGCAGCACCTCGCGCAGGTTACGGAGGCCGGCGCGCGCGATCATGCCGCCTCCTGAGCGAGAGCGTCGATCATCGCGGTGACCTGCTCGTTGGTGTAGCCGCGCACGGAGATCGCCTGCTTCGGGCAGGCCGGCACGCAGGCGCCCTCGCCCTTGCACAGCAGGCTGCTGACCTCCGCGATCTGCTTGTCCCCTGCTTCGACCGGCCGGACGGCCCCGTAGGGGCAAGCCTTGAGACACTCCTCGCACCAGAGGCAGAGGTTCGGGTCGACGGCCGCGACCAGCGGGTCGAGGTTGACGTAGCCCTTCATCAGCAGGGCACCGGCCTTCGAAACCCCGGCGAGCGCGCTCGCCACGCTCTCGGCGACGTTCTTCGGCCCCTGGGCCGCTCCGACGATGAAGATCCCGTCCATCACGGTCTCTACCGGGCGCAGCTTGACGTGCACCTCCCGGAAGAACCCGTCCTTGCCGACGGGCAGCTTCAACGCCTGCGTGAGCTCGGAGTTCTCCCGAGGGGTCATCCCCGTAACGAGAACGACAAGATCGGGACGGAGCTCGACCTCCTCCCCCGCGAGCAGACGGTCCTTCACCTTCACGACAAGCTGCCCGTCGGACGAGGTTACGGAGGGCGGGTCCTCCTCGGAGTAGCGTAGGTAGACCGAGCCGCCTCGGAGGGCCTTCTCGTAGAGCGCCTCGTAACGGCCGTAGGTCCGGATATCCCGGAAGAGGTGGTACTGCCGCACCGAGGGGTCGAGGCCGTTCACCACCGTAGCGATGTGGGAAGTGGCGCTGCAACAGTAGCGGGAGCAGTAGGTCCTCCCCGATCGGTCCGGGGACTCCCGAGAACCCACGCAGTAGACATAGGCGATAGAGCGCACGGGCCTTCCCTGGTAGGCGAGAGGGCGTGCTCCGGTGGCGAGGAGTTCCTTGAACTCGGGCAGCGTGACAACGCCCGGGAGACCGTAGCCGAACTCGCCGGCCTGGGGGGCGTAGGGTTCGAACCCGGTGGCGACGACGATCGACCCGACGGTGAGTTCGACGGTCTCCTTGGAACGGGTCCGCAGCTTGACCTGAAAGGCTCCGAGTCGGCCCGACTTCTCCAGGAGCTCGGCCCCCAGGTAGACGGCGATGTTCTCTCGGGCCCGGACGGCCGAGATCAGCCCGTGGACGAGTTCGCGACCGACCTTGTCGTTCGGGAAGAGGTTCCCCCAGCGGGCCACGTGGCCGCCGAGCTCCTCCGCCCGTTCCACCAGGTGGACCGAGATCCCCATCTCCGACAGCTCGAGGGCCGCGCGCAGGCCCGCGACCCCGCCTCCCACGACCACGACCGCGGGCAACGTCTCGACCCGGATCTTCTCGAGCGGTTCGGAGAGCGCGGTCCGGGCGACGCCGGCTCGGGCCAGGTGGATCGCCTTCTGGGTCGCGCCACCACGGTCGTGCGTGTGAGCCCAGGAATCCTGTTCCCGGATGTTGACCTGGGTGTACTGGTAGGGGTTGAGACCAGCGCGCTCCGCCATGGCCCGGAACGTGGCTGTGTGGAGCTTGGGGGAGCAGGAGCAGACGACCACCCCATCGAGCTTCTTCTCCCGGATCTCCCGGATGGCATCCTGCTGGGCAGCGTCCGAGCACGCGAACATCTGGACCTGGGCCGAGACGACGTCAGCGTCCTTTTCGATCGTCTCGCGGACCTTCTCCGTGTCCACGTAGTCGGAGATGTTGCCGCCGCACTGGCAGACGACCACGCCGATCCGTCGGCCCGTCATGCCGTGGCACCCCCCCGCCGGAGGTAGGCGGCGATCTGCGCCGAGGCGGCCTCCGCGTGCACGATAGTGTCGGGGATGTCCCGGACGGCCGTGGCCGCCCCGATCGCGAAGACGCCCTCGAGGCTCGTGGCACCGGGTTCAAGCTCCTCGTCCACCTCGTGGACGTAGCTCGCGGCATCCCGCTCGAGGGTGCCGGAGGGAAAGAGGCCGAACGCTCCTTGGTTCGGGAGGAGGCCGGTCGAGAGGACCACGAGGTCGTGCCGCGCGACCTTGTGCCCTCCGCCACCCTCCACGTCCTCGAAGTGGACCAGAAGGTCGTGCCCGTCCGTCTCTTCGATCCGGGAGACGCGTCCTTTCTGGAAATAGACGCTCATCCCCTTGGTCTGCTGGTAGAACTCCTCGTAGCCCTTGCCGAAGGCCCGGATGTCGATGTAGTAGATGGTGACGTCCGCCAGCGGAAGCGAGCCCATGAGCAACTGGGCCTGCTTCATCGAGTACATGCAGCAGACCCGAGAGCAGAGACGATTGCCGACCTGCTCGTCGCGCGAGCCCACGCAGAGGACGAAGGCAACGTTGCTCGGTGCCTTGCCGTCCGAAGGGCGTACGACGGCGTTGTACGGCCGCGTCGGGGCCAGGATGCGGTCCATCTGAGGACCGTTGATGACGTTCGCAAAGCGTCCGAATCCTAGCGCCGGTTTTGCCTTGGCATCAAAGGGAGAGAACCCGGTGGCGAGCGCGACCGATCGGACCGTCACGGCCTCGTGCCGGGCAGCCATGCCAAGGTCGATGGCGTCCGCCGGACAGGCCCTCACGCACTCCCGGCACTCGGAGCAGACGCCGCAATCCAGGCAGCGATTGGCGCTGTCGCGGGCCTGGTCCTCCGTGAAGGCTTCCTCGTAGGTCTGGAACGAACCGATCCGCTCCTCGGCCGGTCTCCGGCGCAGGGGCACGGGGGGCCGGGGCGAGGCGGACTCATGCGCTTCGGCGGCCACCTGGACCGGGTCCACCTTGGGAAGCCGGGAGTCGAAGCGGGTTCCCTCCGTCGACTCTCCTCGGAGGAACCGGTCGATGAAGAACGCGGCGCGCTTCCCCTGCCCAATAGCGGTCACGATCATCGACGGACCCGTGACGGCGTCTCCGCCGGCGAAGACGCCGGGCGCGGAGGTCGCCAGGGTCTCCGGGTCGACCTTGATGGTCCCGTTGCGCTCCAGAGCGACCTCGCCAGCAAAGGCCGCGGTGTTCGGTGCCAGCCCGATCGCGGTGATCACCACATCCGCCGGGACCGTCTCCTGGACCGAGAGGTCGAAGGTAGGACGGAATCGGTGGGCCTCGTCAAAAACGGAAGTGCAGCGGACGAGCTCCACGCCGAAGACCCGTTGATCGTAGCCGAGCACCTGGCCGACCCCCCACGAGTTGGTGAGGACCACGCCCTCCTCCTCGGCCTCTCGGATCTCCCACGGATGGGCCGGCATCTCCAGGCGGGACTCGAGACAGAACATCTTGACCGAGCGGGCCCCCAGGCGGAGCGCGCTTCGTGCGGAGTCGATCGCCACGTTCCCGCCGCCGATGACCACCACCGCCTTTCCGGCGAGATCGGGCGGATGGCCCTCGTTGATCCGGTGAAGGTACTCGACAGCGTCCTGGACGCCCGAGAGCTCCTCTCCGGGCACCTGCAGCTTGCGCCCGCCCCGGTCGCCCGTGGCGAGGAAGACCGCGTCGAACCCTTGGTCCCTGAGCGCGGCGATCGAGCTCACCTTCCGGCCGGTCTCGATGCGCACGCCGAGAGCCGTGACGTTCGCGACGTCCCTCGCCAGGACCTCCTTCGGAAGACGGTAGGCAGGAATCCCCCACCGTAGGATGCCTCCGGGCTCGGGCTCCGCTTCGAAGATGGTGACGGCATAGCCGAGCTGGCCGAGACGGAAACCGGCGGCGAGCCCGCCCGGTCCGGAGCCCACTATCGCCACGCGCTTGCCGTTCTGCTCCCGAGGCGGGCCGTATTCCGGCACGGCATGGGTGCTGTAGTAGCGGTCCGCCATGAACCGCTTGATCCCGCGGATCGGGAGCGCGCCTTCGAGCTCCTTGCGCGAGCAGCTCTCCTCGCACGGAGCATAGCAGGCCCGGCTGAGGACACCCACCAGCGGCGCATCCTCGAGGTGTTGACGGAACGCTTCGTCGTACTTGCCGGCGCGGACGAGCGAGATGTACCCGTGGGGTTTCACCCCGGCGGGACAGCTGAACGAGCACGGAGACGATCCGCGGCGCGTGATGACGGCCTTCTTCGGCACGGCCTGGGGAAACGCGATGTGGGCCGCCCGTCGGGCGGAGAGATCGTAGTTGAACTCGTCGGGGACGGCGACGGTGCAGGCGGCTTCGCAGAGGGCGCAGCCGGTGCACTTCGCAGGGTCGATGAACGTGGGCTTGCGCGTGAGCTCGATGTCGAAGCCGCCGTCCTTCCGGGGGACGATCCTGTCGACCTCGGAGCTGACGAGGGTCCGGACGTTCGGGTGGTTGTTCACGGCGGCCATCTTCGGGGTGGAGATGCAGCTCGCGCAATCGAGCGTCGGGAAGACCTTGCTCAGAAGGATCATGCGCCCGCCGACGCTCGGCTCCTTCTCGACGACGAGCACCTTGAATCCCATCTCGCCCAGGGTGAGGGCGGACTCCATCCCGCCGATGCCCGCGCCGACGACCAGAACGTCGTAGTCGGCCTTGGGGGCCGCGTCGGTCATGCCGGTGCCGCTGGCGGGATAGCCAGCGCCTCCAAGGCTCGGCTGAACTGCTTCATGTGGTTGACGAACGGCTCGGAACAGACCGAACAGATCGCGGCGGTCTTCACTCGGGCCGGATCGAGCCCATCCTCCTTGAGGAGAGCCTGGGCCCGCTCGATGACCTTCCCCGTCCGCGCCACGCAGTCGTTGAGATAGGAGCACTCCGGCCCGTCCGCCGCCACGAACACCCCGTCGAAGCCGGACTTGACCGCATGCACGATCCAGGCCGGGTTGATCCCGCTCGAGCAGGGAACCGCAATCGTCTCCACGCCCACGGGGTAGTCCACGTGCGAGCTACCGGCGAGGTCGATCCCCATGTCCGAGATCGCGTTGGTCGAGAAGACCAGGATGCGGGTCATCGCCGGGGACGGGGCGCTGGCGGACACTACTTGCCTCGACGCACGTACACGTGCCAGAGCCCCGGCTCGGCAAGCGTGCCCAGGTACTCGTGGCCGACCTTCTTCGCCCACAACGGGACGTCCTCGGTCGTCCCCTCGTCCGAGGAGATGACGTCCATCACGCCGTGGAGCGGGACCGCGGGAATGCTCCGCTTGGCCTCCAGAAGAGGCCCCGGACAGGCAACCCCTCGGGCATCCACCACTCTGTCGACCTTCAGGCTTCGCAGCTCCTCCGCGTTCATTCTTTGTCCTCCTTCGAACTCCTTTCAGGCGTGGGCGCTCACCGCGACGGGCCCTTCCGGGACCGAGACGCCCCGGGCGACCCGCGCCGAAGCGCGAAACTCGCCGGCGGGGTGTAAGTAGGTCGGCCGAAGGCATGCTTCCTCGAGAAGCGCGCGACGGACCAACCGACACGCTTGCGAAAAGGCCGGGGTGCTGAGGCGATAGCGCACCTCGCGGCCCACCCGGGTGAAGCGCACGATGCCTCGATCGCGCATGACCCTCAGGTGCTGCGAGGTGTTCTGGAGGGTGAGCCCGAGACCCGTCGCAATGGTGCTGACGGTCGCCGGCCGGACCCCGAGG
This sequence comes from Thermoplasmata archaeon, assembly GCA_021817605.1. Lineage (GTDB taxonomy): Archaea > Thermoplasmatota > Thermoplasmata > Lutacidiplasmatales > UBA184 > Lutacidiplasma. The sequence goes on from JAKAUN010000012.1 coordinate 12,478, forward strand.
AGGTTCACGATCATGAGCCGTTTGGGATTGGCCAGGACCGCGATCACCCCCGCCTCGAGCTCGAAGGGCCGGAAGTCGGGGGTCCTCGCCCCCGCCAGGGAGCGCTTCGCCATCGCCTCGGCTCCAGCTCAGATGAACAGACTGATCCGGCTGCGATCGGCAGCGTCGACGAACGACGCGACATTGCCGAAGTGGATCCCGTCGATGAGCTCCTCCTTGCGGATCCCCATGAGGTCCATCGACATGGTGCAAGCGATGAAGCGCACCCCCTGCTCCTGCGCGGATCGGAGGAGCTCCTGGAGGCTGGAGACGTGCTTCTTCGACATCTCTCGCTTCATGATCCGGGTCCCCAGGCCCGCCATCTTGAGCGTCGAGAGCTGGAGGTGCGCGGCGCCACGGGGCATCATCCGAGAGAACATTCCCTCGATCATCGTCTTCTTCCCCTCGGCGTTGGCCGGGTGCTCTCGACGAAGGACGTTGAGCCCCCAGAACGTGAAGAACACGCTCACGGGCAGGTCCATCGCGGCCGCACCGTTGACGATGATCATCGCCGCGAGGACCTTGTCGAGGTCGCCGGAGAAGACCACCATCGAGAGACCGCTGGGCTGCGGCTCCGCCTCCTCCGTCCGAGAGGCCGCCCTTCCCACTCCGTGGTCGAATCCCAGCTCGTGCACCTCCGTTGCTCCTCCTGACATTGTCCTCACTCCGGTGGTTCTCGTGCCCCGCAGTTTCACACTTGCAGGACATTGCTATCATCGGAAACGCAAGCTATGAACGGTCGCTCAAGCGGGGTTCACCAAGCCGTAGGTAGGTGAGGTCGCACCCTACGGATCCCCGATTACCCCGTGGGAGGTTCCATTTAGAACCGTGCGAAGCTCTCGCAACGGAGGGAGGATTCGACAAGCCTCCCTCGCCCTTGAGAGGCCAAAGAATAGGCCGCGAGGAGCCCACTCCCCGTGAGAGTTCGACGCGTCGTGGTGAATCACGCGCCTACTACCAGCTATTCGCAGCCTCCCCCGCGCCAGCCTCTGGTCTTCCTGATTCGGACCCCTTCGCGCTGCCGCTCCAAAGGGGTCCCGGCACGGCCAACCATGTGAACCGCCGACGGGATCGAGTTCGTGGCCTAGCTTCGTCCGCGTCTGGGGGAACCGTCTCGGTCGGGTCGTAGGAGGGGCCCTGCGATCCGCAGCGCGCCAGCGATCCCCACGTCGCTGGGGAGGGGAACCAGTACGCCGTTGAGGTCGCGGGCCCGGACAGGCCTAAGACGAGCTGATCGTGTTCGGGTTCTACCTGGGGTCATTGCCATTCGGCGGTCTCCCACGGCCACAGCGCAGGTCCAACGATGAGCAGCCGAACCCAACACCTTCTGGACACGTCCCCTCTCGCGGGACTCCGGTACGCCTGCCGGCCCGACTGCGGGCTCTGCTGCTACGCCGAGCCGCTAGTGGCTCCCTCGGAGAAGCAAAGTCTCCTGCGCATCGTTCCTGAGGCCAAGTTCATCACCCGCGGAAGATTCGAGTTCCTTCGTTCCAGCCCTGAGGGGGGTGCGTGCCAACTCCTTGACGGACACCGTTGTACGGCCCATGGCGTCCGTCCGGCCCCTTGTCGAGAGTACCCGCTGTCCGGGTACGTCGGGACTCGACTCCAAGCGGTCGCCGCCCTCACTTGTCCGGGCATCGATCTAGCCTTCCTCGACGGCTACGGCGGCCCCGAGACCGCCTCCCCCCCGCAGGGCTTGGACGCGGCACTTGCCGGGCTGCGTGCCAGAATCTCGGGGAGCGTGGACCGTCGCCTGGAGGAGAGCCGACGACGCCGACGCCAGATCTCTCGTGCCGTGGCAAGGGACGGACGGTGGGTAGAAGAGGCCGAAGTCCGCCGTCAGCTGCAGGAGGAGCTCCCCGTTCCCCGCAACGACGATTTTCCACCCGGGGCCCCTCCTTCCCAAGAGGAAGGGTTGGAACTGCTCCCGCTCGTCTTCGACGCCAGGGAAGGCCCGTTGGCGTTGGCGGCCCGCCCTGAGGGCTGGGAGCTCCTCGAACTGCGTCCCAGGGGAGGTGTCGAGAAATCGCTCGGCGTGGCGTTACCGCCCGAGCGGCTCCCCGTTCTCTCCGAGGCAGCTTGGCGCATCCTCGCAGGTTACCTACGCTACTGGCTCGAACGTGACCAACTGTTCGGCATCGTTCACCTCGAGATGGCCGAGAACCGCCGTGGCGACGTGACCGACTGCGTCGCCGCCGAGTTGCGACAAATCGCCGCGATCGCCGTTTCCCGTGCCTACGTCCTGGCGAGCCTCTGCCGAGGAAGCGTCGGACCGCTTTCCGGCACCGACCTCCATCAAGGGATCCGGGCGACGGACCAGGACCTGCTTGATCGCCAGGCCTGGGGCACTCGTCTATAGCCGGCCCCCGCGCGCCGCTTGACCGAGATCACAGGCGGTGTTTTCCGGCCCTTGGGCATGATCTCGGGAACATGCCGGCGGACGCCCCTTAACGCGCCGTCTCCTACGCAAGAGGAACAGCTACGAGCGGTCTTCCACCTACCGAGCGGAGGAACGGCGCAACGGGTGCGTTAGTCCCGTCGGGGTGGCCCAAGTCCTGCTCTCGAGCTCGCGTCGTTCGGCCTAACTTCGTCCCGGCCTCAAAGAGCGACTCCCGTGCCGGTTCAGTCTGGCTTCCGCGCGATGACCACATCCATCGCCTTTCGATGGGGAACGCCGCCCGAGTTGGAAACGAACTCCACCTGCTTCGAGTCCAGGATCTCCCAATCCCCGTAGTAGCCCAGCAGCTCTCCCGACCGGAACGGAGACGCAAAGGGATTCATCGAGTAGGGAGGGATGTAGGGCTTGGGTACGTCCGCGTTCATGGCGTTGATTCCTCCCGGCGCGGTGTTCGCTTTGAAGTGCTCGAATCGGGTCGCCCGAATTCGACGAGGGAGGTTATTCAGGGCACCCGAGGAGAACACCACGTCCACCCGGTGACTCAGTCGGTAGGTCCGAATGTCTCCGACGTGAAATCGAACATCGACGCCGAGTCGGGCCGCCCTGCGATCCGCTTTTCGGACTCCCACACTCGAGATGTCGACGCCCACGACCCGGTAGCCTAGCCGGGCAAAGTGGATCGAATCCCGGCCCTCGCCCGAACCCAAGTCGACCAACGTACGGGGCGAGCGCGGAAGTGAGCGTGCTATGCGAACGAAATCTCGTGCCAGTTGGGTGGGCTTGCTTCCCCAGTAGAGACCGGGCCGAGAGTAGCGTTCGTCATACACCGGCTCACTCAACGCTAGCGCTCCTCCCTGCCCGCAGCGTAACCGTTTCGACCGGAGGAGAGCGGCCGCCGCTACATAAGAAACGACCGAGGCGGATCCCGTCCCTCTTCGCCGTCGGTCACCCCTACGATCAGCCGAGCGAGGCACAGATCACACGACGTTTCGGAAGGATCGACTCTGACGGTGTCAACCTCGTTCCTCCGTCGAAGGTAGACCAGAACAGGGAATTTTCACATAGGAGCCCGGGGGAGCCACACCTCAACCCTGCTTCGAGGAGCAGCGCTCCCTTCTCCGACCCGTGAACTGGCTCCACCCCCGCACGCGGTCGGGCTACTTCTCTGGATGAACCTCGAGCGACGTCTCCCGTTACTGATGGTCTTCAACGCAGCGGTTGGCCACCAGCTTTCAAGCCTTCTCCGTCTTCTGACCGGTGTCGCCGGTTCCTCGGAGCGAGGCAGCCTCATGGGACGGTCTCGCAGCCCCCCACGGTGCAGGCCAAATCCCGCCTTTCGGGGCTGTGAGGCCGGTCTGATCCATCACGTCATGTGAGGCGCTCGCGAGCTCCTCGCCACGCCGCGGGGCGGCCAGAAAGGCTCATGCGCCGGGGGCCCTCCGACGGCAATCATGAGCCCCGGGGGGCCCCAAGCCTTGGGCATGTCCGCGCCCGACCTGACAGGTCCGGTCTCCATTCTGAATTGGCCGGTCGCCGGTCCCCCTTCCGGACGACGTCGCCGTCCACGCCTGTTCACGCACGTTCACCTCGAAGTCGACCTGCGTCCGGAGCTGCCGGCTGCCGCCGGAGGGATCGTGCGCCGTGTCGAGAAGCTCTTGGGCGAGCGGGAGGTCGTCGAGGCTCGGGACCTGCTCAGGCTCTCCGCGCGCGTCCTGCACGCTTTCAGTGCGGTCGGGTTCGTCCGGATCTATCACTGGGAGGCAAAGCCGGGCGGTTGGCTTCCCCTCCCCGGGGGCTCGGCGGAAGGGCCGGCCGAGCCGCTCGGCCATCTTCTTCGAGCTCTCGACAGCGACGCCTGGGCCACGCTGCGCGGCGCCCGGTCCCTCGCCCTGCGGCTGGGGGCAGTGGGGAACCTTCGCGCGGACGTCGAGATACGCCGGCGGCATCGGGAGCGACAGCACACGTTGTCGATCGACCTGCGAGGTCGGTTCCCTGGGACGACGGTCGAGGACCTCTTTGGAGCGCTCCGTTCCCGGACCCAGGTCCGTGCGAGCCGCGTCACCACGTCGGCCTCTGCGGGAACGTGAGTCCCGTCGACCCTCGATCCTCACCGGGGCCTTCAGGAACGCGGATCGTCTGACGACGCTCCCTCCCGTGCCCACTAGGGGCCCCCGAACAAGGGCCGCACTGGCGCGCCGGCAACCCCTCGTGCCGGTCCGGTGCATGCGCGACGCCCCTCCGGTGGAGGGAGGCATCGGCCGCGGCCCGCGAGGATTCCTCCTCACAACGGATGGTGACCTTGCGGTCGGTCCGAGTCCGGCCGCGATATCGGCTCGGCGAGCTCGACCCTAATTTACGCGCGAGAGGACGGTCAGCGCTCGGAGCGTGATCATCTTGCTCCGTCGACCCGGCTGCTCGAACGTCAGAGGTGCCGGGAGCTTCTCCGGGTGCTCCGCGAACCAGCGGGCGCTCTCCGGGTCCGGGTCGGTCTGGACCGCGTCGAGCTTCCAGGTCCCGTCACGTCCCCGCTTCGAGCGAAGCAGTTCGAGCGCGTACCCGAGCCGCGGGTCCTTCCCGTACCCCAGCGCGGTCAGGCAGTCGAGCCCGACCAGCAGGTCGTAGTAGTAATGGGTGGGCCAATGGAAGCGATACCAGGGCTCGTACCGGTCGCCCTGCTGATGGAGCTCGCGCTCGAGGTAGTACTCCGCGGTCCGTTCGACCACGTTCGTCATCCCGCGCGTCCACTTCTCCCGTGGGTACCGGGCGAAGGCCCCTAACCCCTCCCACGCGTCGAGCGTCCGGCTTGTCGCCGGGCCCTCGGTCGAGAACCTGCAACTCCAGCCCCCCTTCGGGTGCGCGGTCCTGACCAGCCAGTCCATCGTCTGCTGGACGCGGCGGTCCTCGGCGTAGCCCAAGCGGATCAGCGCGCGGGCCATGTTGGCCGTGAAGCAGTGGTGGCCCTTTCCTTTCCCGAGACCGCCCACCCCACCGCCGGCGAGGGGGGACTTGGCCATCCAATACTCGCACGACTCCCGTACCTCGGGGATCTCCCGTCCGGCGCCGAGGTCAGCGAGGGCCAGCATGTTCCAGTGGGTCCCAAGGAAGCGGGGCTCCATCCTGCCCCCGTCCCGGACCCACCAGCCCGCGGAATTGCGATGGGAGAGGATCTCACGGACCCACGGGTCCTTTGGGATCTTCGCGCGAGCGGCACGGACTTCGGCGTCCGAGGACGGTCGACCCATGAGCTCGGTCAGGGTGAGATACCGAATCGACGGCTGGCTCGGTTCGAGTAGCCAAGTAAGAACGGTATCGCTCGGCACGAGGCCGTCGAAGGGACGGTTCCTCATTAGACACCGGGGTCCGACGCCTTTGTCGCAGCCGCGAGTCGAGCGGGACCATCGGTCTCACGCGGTCGCCGCACAGAAGGCCGACCTAATCCGTAGCGGGGAGGGACTCCCCGCGCTACCCGTCCAGGAACCGACCGACCCACTTCCGTTTTCGGTCCTGTTCTCGCCGAGACGGGCCTCGCCCAGGGGAAACGACGACCCGTGCTTGGGCTTTGGAACCTTCGAAGAGCGCGGGCCAGGCACCCGCGGCAGCCACTGCCTTCCAACGAAAGCAAATCCCCTTAGGTCCCGAGGGGCCACCCGAGGCCGCGTCGCCAGGCTTCCCCGCGACCGTTGAAGGCCGTCGGCCGCTGTCGCGGGGGGTCGCGGCGCTCCCCCATGGATCGCCGCGCCGGTCGAGCGGCGAGAGCTGCAAGCCGTTTTGGCTTCCCCCTCCGTGGCCAGAAGCCCATGCGCGTCGCTCCCCGGATTCAAAGATGGCTTACTGGGACAGAAGCCGACCCGAGCGTCCAACTTCGGTTCTGGACGGAGGTCGAGGGGAGGTCCGACCGAGACCCGGAGGTCCGCAAGGCGGCTCGGTCGGTGGGCCGCACCGGCTGGGCGGCGTCGCTACTCGAGCACCAGATGCCCGACGGGCACTGGTTCACCCGGGGCGTATCGCCTCGGGAGCTCTACAGCCCCAAGTATCTGGTGACCAACTGGCGTGCCATCGTGCTCGCCGACCTCGGGATGACCCGGGCGGATGGCCGGGTCCGCCGGACCGCGGAGCTGATCCTCGAGCGTTGGGGGAGGAGGAGCAACGAGCTGAGCGGCCCCGACGCCGAGATCTGCTTCACGGGCAACGCGGTCCGGACCCTGATCCGGTTCGGTTACCTCGAGGATCCCGTCGTCCAGCGGGCCATTGCATGGATCGTCCGGACCCAGAAGGAGGACGGAGGCTGGCACTGCTTCAGGTCGCGGACCGGCACCCTAGACTGCTGGGAGGGGTTGGCCGCGCTGGCCGAGATCCCGGAACCACAACGGGAGGGGTCGGTCCGGCGATCGATCGAACAGGGAGCCGAGTTCTACCTTCGTAGACGCCTCATGAAGGAGGGACGGACACGCTACCCGCCGTGGTTTCGGATCCACTACCCGAACCACTACTACTACGATCTCCTGGTGGGCCTGCGGATCCTGACCCGGCTCGGGTACGGGTCGGATCCCCGCATGGCGCCGGCGCTCAGCTGGTTGCGCCTCAAGCGCTCCCGGGGCGGGACCTGGGCTCTGGACGCGGTCCACCCGGACATGGTCCTTCCACGGGGGGAACGCTGGTGGACGACCGCCATCTTCCCCATGGTGCTCGAGCAGGCCGGCGCTCCCAGCCGATGGGCGACCGTGGAGGCGCTCAGCGTGCTCGCGAGGGTCGCTCGGTCCTGATGCGCGGTCCTCGTCCCAAGGGATTCGACTAGGACCGAGCGCACCCGACGGTCCGCGGGCCGAGCGGCCGAGATCCCGGCGAGGCGGTATACCCGGGCGACCTCGCGCGCCGAGGTGTCCGCGGAAGGGCCGTCCTCCGCGGTACGGGACGGACCGCCCGCGGAGTGCGAAGGGGCCTCCGGACCGCGAGGCGGATCGGGGGAGCGACGTCACCTGGCAGCCTGGGATCCCGGGGAGACCCCGAGGGGATACCCGGCCCGGGAACGTCAGAGCGCTATGCCACCGCTACCCGGAAGGGACACGACACCGCAGGAACGGGAGCGGAGGGACCTCCGACCCGGCCGGGTGGGCGGACGCAGGCTATCGACGTCTCCGACGAACGACCGGCTCCAGGCTGAACCCGGCGACAAAGGCGACCGCAACCGCCACGAAGAGCCCGAGCCAGGCCCAGAGCGGGAGGCCCAAGGGTCCCGTCGAGTACCACCCGCTCCTCGGGGGGCCGCTCGCCGCCGGCGTCGAGGTAGCGTTCGCCCATACGAACTGGTTCCGGTGCATGTCGTAGTCGCCGACCAGGCTCCCGTTGAGGCTGAGGTAGGTCGAAGTAGTGTTCGGGTCCGTAAACTCGTAATTACCGTTCGTCCCCGAACCCCCCTGCCTCCCCAGGAGGTTCGGAACGGTAAGGGTGGCGTTGTTGAACGGATCCCAGAGGACGGTCTTTCCGTAGAGGCCCAAGTAGGTCGCCCAAATGTGTTGTGACGTGTACGAGTAGCGCTGGATGTAGGCCCAGTACGGCGAGGCGAACGAATAGGAGCCGCGGGCATGGAGGGTCCCTCCCGAGACGTTGAGGATCTCGTAGTAGGTCGGCCCGGTGCCGACGTTTCCCTCGAGGTCGATCGCGACTCGGCCGTCGCGAGCATCGTAAACGGCTCCCTGGGCGGCTCCGAACGTAGTGAACTCGGAGTTGTTCAACCAGACACGTCCTGCCATGTCCAGCGTCTCGCCGTGGAGGACGTACTGCGACGTCATGGTACCCTGGGCGTCGATAAAGGAGTGGAGTTGCCAGACCCAGTAGATGTTGTCCGGGGCGAAACCGATTGGCGTGCTTTGCTCCAAGGAAGTGTCGTTCCAGAGATTCACCACGTAGGCAGGGCGGAGTTCGGCAACCCCCGTGCCGTTGACCGTCATGTTGAAGATCGCCACGTTCCCCCCTCCGACGTAATCCGCCTGGACGAAGTTGCCCATTTCCACCGGCGTCGTCATCTGCCGGACACTTCCGTTCGAGAGCCAGACCGCCTCGACCGTCAGCCGTCCCGGCGCCGTGGTGAGGTTGCCGTAGAGGAGCGCGACATCGCCCGGCGTGTCGAGCTGGAACTCGTTGTCGACCTGTGCCTCGAGCGTGTAGGGCCCGGCGGACTTCTGGTACAGGAGGGTCAAAGGCGCTGAGATCGCCCCCTCCGCCCCTGTCCACGGGTCGTAGTAGTGCATCCTCGACGAGTTGTCGATGTAGACGATCGAGCCGGCGTAGCGGCCGGCGTAGTCATAGACGGGGTATTCGCATGTACGATAGGTGTAGACGTACGCCGACAGGCATGCAAAGTCCGGGAGCGAGTCGAGCGACAGCTCGTAGTTCCTGCCGTAGCCGACGGTCACGATTCCACCCGCCGACGTAGGATGTGGGGTGAGCGAAAGGGCCCCCGGAAGCAGGACGGAAAAGGCCAGGGCGAGTGCGAAGCCCGCGCGCACCTCTCTGAAGGGGCCCCCCGTAGGTACACGTCCCATGCTTCGAATGCGGAGCCGATGCACCTTTTGCTAAAAACCCGCTCGGTTGGGTCCCTCGGGCATTGCGTGGGCGAAACCCGGTGGGAGCGAGCCGAGCTCGTTTCCCCTTGGGATTCCCGGTTCCGTTCTCCCAGGCCGGGCCCGCGGACGAGTACCCCGCACGCGGATGCACGGGACGTTCGCCGGACGGGGGCGAATCACTCACGCCGCTCGTCCTCCCCGCGAGGAAGAGGGTGCCGGGGACGCGACGCGTCGTCGGTGAGCTCCGGTTCGCGCGGAGGGGCAAGAGGCGAGCCGCTGGACGTCGGGAAGAGGAACGGCGGGCTTTCCACGCTCAGCGCGGCGACCTCGGGTGCCGCCGCCACCCACGGCTCGGCGCCCTCGGGTTCCGCAGGCTCGCGACGCACCGGACGGACGGAGAGCCAAGCGGTCATCGCAACATTCGTTCCGAAGATGAGGAGGATCGCCGGAAAGAAGACGGCAGAGACACTGGGAATGAGTTCGGAGGCCACGACCAGCAGCACCGCGGAGGTGAGGCCCCGGCCGTAGAGTGCCGTGACGGGGCTCCGCCACGCAGGCGGAGTCCGCCCCGAGGAAGCGCTGACCGAGAAGAGGAGCCAACGAAGGAGCAGGAGTCCTCCGACGAGCACGCCCACCCCGAGGGCGACCCGCAGCCCGGGATTCACGAGGACCGCGAACATTCCGATCAGGAACAGGAAGAAGGCGCGCAGCACGAAGGCGATCTCGGTCTGGACCCTCCTTAGATCGTTCGAGAACCGGAACGGGTGGGTCCGGCGCAGGAACCTTCGCACGAGGGGCTCGTTCCCGAGGACGACACCGAGGACCAGCGCCGCGAGGATCCCGGAGCCATCGAGCGCCTCTGCCGCCGCGTAGACGACAAACAGAAATCCGAGCGTGGCGAGGGCGGCGAACGGCCTGTCCTGCCACCCGTAGAGGAAGAAGAGCCACGCCAGCCCCGCGGCGAGGCCGACCGCGATCCCGACCGGCAAGGGCAGGACGAGCGAGGCCGTTACCGTCAGCGCGAGAGGGCCGGGCGAGGGTACCCGGAGGGCGACGATCGTGGTCACCGTGACCACCGCCAGCGCGTCCTCGAAGGCGCCGTCCAGCTGGAGGAAACTACGGAGCCCGATCCCGGCCTCGAACCGGCGGGCCAGAGGAATCACCACGGCACCCGAGGTGCAGCCGAGCGCCGTCGCGAACAGCAGGCTCAGCAAGGCATGCCCGGGGAACAGCACCCAGTAGCCGACGACGAACAGCAGCGCAGAGCTGGCGAAGTAGGTAGCCAACGCGAACAGGAGCGCGGAGCCCAGGTACGGCCGGATCTCGGAGAGGCGCAGGTCGATGCCCGCGTCGAACAGGATCAGCACGAGGGTCGCGGCGCCCAGCACCGGGGCGATGACGAGGAGGGAGCCGGGTGCGAGTAGGCCCAGCAGGGGGCCGGCGATGAAACCGAGTGCGAGGAGCCAGAGCACGTCGGGGACGCGGAATCGCGTCGCCAACCAATCCGCCCCGAAGCCCACGAGGAGCGTGAGACCGAGCAGCAGGACGAGGAGCGTGGATCCCGTCACCGACAAAAGGGGCACGTCACGTCACCCCGGGCCCGGGAGCAGGAGCCTCGACGCGCACGCAGGGGCCGGGGGGCACGACCGGCGAATCGCCTGTCGAGGAGCTAATGGTATCGGTCTTGGAACCGGAGCGATGCGGACCCTTCGGCTTGAGCGGCTCTAGACGACCCGGAGAATCCCGTTCGGTCGGACCCTCCCGCGTCCTCGCAGGCCGTCCGAGGGGAGGCGGCACGCGGAAGAGACGCTCGCTCTCCTCTCGGCAGGGCCCGGACATTCGAGGGGGCGCACTTCCACTCCGGAACGAGCAGGGAGCCCAGCGCCGGCCGCAACACGGCCTGCCCACCCTCCGCCCGGGCCCCTTTCGCGAAGTCCTGGGAAGGGTCCACTTATCCCGTCCGTCCCGGGTCGCCGGACGGAGGGTCGTCCCTGGGACCGCAGGGACGGGACCGATCTCTGCCGCGGAGGGCTCGCGTCGCTCTCGTCCTGCCGGCGGTAGGGGACAGGGTGGAACAGGGCACCGTCCGCGGGCACACGGTTCCAGGGTCGGAGACACTCCGGTCAGCGGACCGTCACGGTCAAGCGCGGCCCTCTCGCCGCGGGGCCACGCGCCCCCGTGGGGCGCTGCTCCTTGACGGGAGGCAGCCGATACCTCTGCAGAAGCTCCGCGGAACGAGGCTCGTCGCGGATCGCGCGGAATTCCGGACTCGGGTTGGAGTACCAGAAAGTGCGGTCGCCCTCGCCGAAGTCACGCTCCCGGGGGTCGAGCGACTTCACCTTCTCGCCGAACGCAGCGTACAACTGGGCGGCGAAGCCTTGAGAACCAACTCGTACGCCGCTTCGCTCTCGGTCGGTTGCTTCCCACTCGAGGGCATCTCCGTCGCCTCGACGAGCCACAGGCAGCGGAGGACGGGAGGGTTCCGTGAGGCCGAGTTCGCCCCCCCTACCGCACCGGTAAGGTCCGCTCCGCCGACCTTCCCCGAGGCGCCTGCATCGCCGGAAAACCGCGCTCGGGGGACGGTCCATCAAGGAAGGTCCTTACCGGTCAGGGGGAAAACAGGCTCGGTTGGCGAATGTATGTCTACGGGAACTCCTCCCACGCGGCCATACCCCATGCCGAATGCACGCACCGGAGCGAGCGTAGCCCTATCGACGATTGCCGTCGCGACCCTGATCAGGCTGGTGGCTCTTGCCGTGAGCCTTCCCTCAGCGCCTGCCAACTCTTCCGGCATGTCGGCGGGGACGCAACTGCCGGCTCCCCCGGCGACCCCTCAGCTTCCTCGGGCCCCCTCGCTCCCGACAGCCGTGCCCCTGGCTTCCTCGGGCCCCGCCGTCCTGCAGAACCCCTCCGTTTCTGCGGCGGTCAACGCCACCTTCTACAACGTGACCCTTGTGGAGAACGGCCTGCCTGTCGGTAGCACCTGGTCCGTGAACGTCACGGAATTCAGTACCTCGGCCGTTGTCAGCGTGCCGGTCACCGGCCCCACCCAGTCGATCTCGCTGAGAGCCCTAGATTACGGCACGGTGAGCTACACTCCGTTGGCCTACGGGCCCTGCTCCCCGGCGCCTCCCGCAGGGAGCATCCTCGTCTCTGGCGCGAACGTTACCGCCCCGGTCATGCAGTACACTTCCCTCTGCCCCTACCAGGTCACTCTCGAGGCGTCCGGGCCGGTCCCGGGGGTTACGTGGTCCGCCAGCTCGAACACCACGCGCGTCTACGTCGACGTCCTGGTCGGCATCTTCGTGGGAGCTGTCAGTTCCCTTACCTTCTTCACGGTCAACGGGACGTTCAACTACTCGTTCGCGACAGCGAACCCCAGTTACACCAGCCCGCCCTCCGGGAGCGTCACCGTCGCCGGAGCGAACGTGATCGTCCCGATCACCTTCCTCTCGCACTGCCCTTACACGGTGACCTTTGACGCCTCGGCCTGCCTACGGGCAGCGCCTGGTCGGTCACCTCGACTACGCGGGTCGTCCTCCAGCCCATGCTCAACAACACCGCCTTCGGCCCGGCGGGGTCGGCCGCCTTCGCCACCGTCAACGGGACGTTCAACTACTCGGTCCTCCCGCCGTCCCCGTGGTGGGCGGTGAGCCCCGCTTCGGGCAGCGTGGTGGTCGCCGGGACCAGCCTGACGATCTCCCTGACCTTCGTCAAGCTGCCCGTCGTCGGCCTCACGCTGAAGGAGGTCGGCCTTCCTTCCGGCTCGTCCTGGACGATCGTCTCGGACCAGCTCAACGAGACGGTCCACAATACCGGCTCGGGCATGGTCATCTCGGCCCCGAACCCGGTCCGCCTCAACTTCACCACCCATCCCCCGTCCGGCTTCGGCCTCTACTCGATCATCGGTTCGGGCGCGCCGGCCAACGGAGGCGGCGGCGTGGTGCTCGACAGCATCACCGGTAGCGCCTCCCTCGAGTTGGTCTTCGGCCCCCTCGAGAACGTGACCTTCCACGAGTCGGGGCTCTCGAGCGGGAGCTACTGGTGGGTCAAACTTACCGGCTACTCTCGCGTCACCTCGGCCACGCCCCCTCAGGTACACGCCGTGAGCTTCGGCGCGAACCTATCGGTCCTCTTGGTCAAGGGACGCTACACCTACCAGGTCGGTGTGGGGGCCCCCCAATTCTACCGCGCGGCGCATGGGGGCAAGGGGCACCTCGGAGTTCCGGCACACGCCCTCTCCAAGAACCTCCGGTTCAAGCTCCTCACCTCCAAGGTGGTGTTCAAGGAACTCGGGCTACCGTCGACCGGCGTCTGGACCCTCAAGCTCACCGGCCCCGAGGACCTTACCTACGACCACACCGGTGCTTCGCTGCCGTTGCGCCTTATCTACGGGATCTACACCTTCAACGTCACGAGCTCGGTGCCCGGCTACTACCCGTCACTCCCCTCCAGCGGAACGATCTTGGTGACCCCGCCCACCCCGGCGGCGGTTGTTTTCGTCTTCAACAAAACGTAGCCTAGCCGGTGAGGACCGGCCGAACGCTCGGGGCCGCGGCCCGGGTGCTGGCCGGTCCCGTGGCTCCCGTCCCGCCCGTGCGTCCCGCCAGCTCCCTGCGAGCCTCGGCGCTGCCACGGGGATCCGCAAGCCACCTTAGGTAGGCAGCGCAGGTACGGTTGGCTCGTGAACGAGGAAGCGGCAGCGCCGCGGACGACGCTCGCGGGAGCTGTCCACCGCCTCGGAGCCAAGCCGAGGGCGCCCGGCGAGCGGGGCCTGCCCAAGCCCGAGATCCTGGAGGCGCGGCTGGGTCCGGGAGGCGTGGACAGGGACTTCAACGTCTACCGCCAGGACACCAAGCACGGAGACCCTGCGATGGCCGTCCTTCTGCTCCCGCTGGAGACCGTCGACGAACTGAACCGCGAGGGGTGGCCGGTGCGTCCCGGGGATCTGGGAGAGAACGTGACCACCGAGGGCATCGCCTACGCCGAGCTGGCCGCCCCACGGACCCTCCGTGTAGGGGCTGCCCTGCTTCGGACGACGAAGAAGTGCGACCCGTGCACCAACCTCTACGAGCTCCCTTACGTAGGCAAGTCCCACGGACCTAAGTTCCTGCGGGCGACCCTCGGACGCCGGGGCTGGTATGCGAGCGTGCTTGAGCCCGGGGTCGTTCGCAAGGGCGATCGCATCGAGCTCCTTTCCACCGCGTAGGCTCCGACGCCGTCGCTGCTCGGGAGACCTCCGCGCCTGCACGAAGGCCTACGCCGCGGACGATGGCCCTAGGCCGGCCCCCCGGGTTGTGGGGAGTCTCAGGAACCGCCCGCCGGGATCACAGCCTCGGGGAATGACGCTCCAGGAAGGCGAGGACTCTCTTTCACGCGTCCGCACGCGCCTCACGGTGTTCGGCGAACGAGCGGTCGAAGGAGCTCTGCGGCGCGCCCGGATAGGTGTGGGACTTCACCTCGACGCCACGCTGGCGGACCATAGCGGAGAACTGCTCGAACTCGGCGGGAGGAGTGCCTCGGTCTTCCCCCGCCATGAGCATCAGGAGCGGCGCCTTCATCTTTGGGCCCACGGACCGACCCGTTCCATCGGTTTCCCGTCGTAGAAACCGATGCGGCCGGCGAGCCCGAGGTCCTCGGCCGACTGACGCCAGGAATTCGCTCCGCCGAAGCAGAAACCCAAGGCGAAGACCGGCCGTTTTGCCCCCTGTGGGAGGGCGAGACGATCTACGGCGGCCCGGACGTCCCGGGCGATCTCTTCCAAAGTCGTCTTCTCGACGTGCGTCTTCCAGTCGAACGACTCGTCCCGCGGAGCTGTCCCGGCGGTTCGGCCAAAGTAGTCGACGGCGATGCCGCGGCAGCCGGGCTCCGCGAACCGGACGCTGAGGTCCTCGTACCAGGGAGGGAGGCCCCGGACATCCGGGAGGAGGTCCACGCCCGCGCACGCCGCCCGGGCGGGCGCCGCGTACTAGGCTTGAGATCTGTTGCCGTCGACGGCCGAGAGCTCGAGCGCGAGGTGCTCTCCCACCGGACCGCGCCCTGGGGGTTCGGGGGCCCTCGAGTCATCAGAGTGGCAGCGGCTCGGGCCGAAGGGGCTGCTCCCCCTCTACGTAACGGAAAACCGGCGGGGCCGGTCCGTGGCTCCCGCCCCGCCTTCGACCCATGGGCGGCCCCTCCGACCGGGACCGGTCGGGACGCCGGCGGGGGCCGCGAGCGGTTCCCTCCGTCGGTTCCGCGACGACCGGTGCTTCCGTCCGCACTGTCGCGGGCTCCGCCCCGAGCCGGAACGCGAGCCGCACGGGGGGAGGCGCGAAAGCGTTGGACATAGGTTCAACTACCGGAAACGACGACTTTGACCCGTGCCGACCGCCTTCCGGTGCCCTTCCTGTGGCCGGGGCTACTCCACCCGTTGGCGTTTGAAGCGGCACCTCCAGACCCACGTTCCGGACCCCTCCACGGCCTTCGCCCTCGCCAGCAGCGCGGTCCGGCTCCCCAGCCCCTCGATCTGGTCCTGCGCCGACTGCTCCCGGCGGTTCAGCTCGCGGGAGGGCCTGGCCGCGCACGCTCGCCTCACGCGCCATCTGGGGTGGGGCGTCACGCGAGGCACGCCCGAGCCCCAGTTGGTCTAGCGGAGCCGTTGCCCCCGATACCTTTCTCGCACCCCAGGTCCGACTCCGCTCTCGGCACCGGTGCGCGGATCAAGGGCCCCGGTCGTTGGGGGGGAACGTCCCGGCTTAGACCGGGCGTCCCACCGCTCTCGAAATTCGTTTCCCTCGTCGGGAGCCGTCGGCGGAGTAGCCAGGCGTTCACCCCCGTGAAGATCCCCCCGACCACGATCATGACTCCCCCGGCCCCGAAGAGGATCTGAAGAAGGAGGAACGTGGTTCCGGCGGACGACCCTCCTCCCGTGAGGTTCGACGACTCCTCCCGCGACACGGCAAACCACCCCACCGCGTAGAGCACGATACCGGCAACGAGGATCCCGAGGCTCACCTTGAGGTCCCGCCGGGTCTGGCGGGAGCTCAGGACGATGGAGCTGTTCGGCGCCTGGGCAGGAGCGGCCACGTCCGGCTCCGGGGAGGTCAAGGAGCACGGGTACTTGGGTTGAAGCTCAGGGCCGGCT
Source organism: Thermoplasmata archaeon (assembly GCA_021817605.1). Lineage (GTDB taxonomy): Archaea > Thermoplasmatota > Thermoplasmata > Lutacidiplasmatales > UBA184 > Lutacidiplasma. The sequence continues at coordinate 28,601 of JAKAUN010000012.1, forward strand.
CCCGCTCGATCGGGCGAACCGGTGCCGTCGTCCCCCGGCGCTTGCCGGGTCGCCGCGACCCCCGGGCGGCTAGGAGGGGGTGCCGCTCCGCTCGGCGCGGGATCGACGGGGGCCGGGTCCGGCGCAGGCGGTCCACGAGACGGGAACCCTCTCGTGCTCCTCGTTCAGGGGACCTCCGCGTCGCTCGTGGAGTCGGTCGCGGTGTAACGTGCCCGTCGAAGATCGACTCGAGCGCCACGCAACGGCACCCCTTCCTGGCGGAGCAGCCCGAGCTGTTCCCCTCCCAAGGCGGGCTCGCCGTTGGAGCGGACCACACGATGCCAGGGGATCTCCTCCCGCGTCGTCGCGAGAACGAAACCTACCCGGCGAGGGGCTCGTCGGTCGATGTCTGCGTAGGTCGACACCCGCCCGTAGGGGATCTCCCGGACCCGTTCGACCACGAGGGCTTCGAACTCTGCGCGCCGCCGGGGGCGCCGGCCTCGGTCCCGAGGCATCCCGTGCCGCAGGCCCGCCGAAGCTTCCCGCTTGCGGAGCCGACCCTGGCCGGGTCCGCGAACGTGGCCGAGCCGGCCAGAGACCGTCGTACGACGTCCACGCCTCATGCACGCGGCAGCCGCGCCCGTCGAACGGGGTTCCTACTTCACCCGGAGAGCACGGGAGGCGAGCAGCAGGGCAAGACCGCTGAGGGCAAGGGCCCAGCCGAGCAGCCCGAAGAGGTAGATGTAGGAGGGATACGGGTAGTAGGCCGTCCCGAAGAACGTCTCCCGCATCACGTTCACCGCGAGGGAGATCGGGTTGTAGGCCGTAATCGACTGCAGCCACCCGGGAGAGGTCCCCTTCGGGAAGAGCGCGTTGGAGGTGAACAGGAGCGGAAGGTTGAGCAGGTTGACCACACCGAAGTAGGACTCGGGGCGGGAGAGGAGGAAGCCGAACGACAGGAAGAGCGAGGTGAAGGCGATGGAAAGGACGAGGATCGCCACGAGCACCTCGAGCGCGCCGAGCCAGCCGACATGCTCGGTCACCGACAGGCCCACCAGTCCGGGCACGTGGGCGAAGACGAGCGAGAGGCCGAGCACGATCAGGATGGGGAGAACGACCAGGAACGAATAGAAGAGCAGCTCCGAGAGAAAGATCGTGCTGCGTCGTACCGGCGTGGCGATCGTCCGCTGGAGGATCCCGAGCTGCTTGTCGAAGATCACGCCCGTGCCCGAGAAGAGCGCCGAGGTGACGGCGACCATCCCGACCATGCCGAGGGCGAAGTAGGAGAAGTAGTCCGGGGCCCCCTGGATCGCGGACCTCAGCCCGGCCTGGGCTAGGGGGTTGGCCGGAACGAGCTTGCCGAGGTCGAAGGCCTGCCCGAAAAGCAGGAGGTAGAGGAGCGGGGTGAGCAGCCCCGCGACGATCCAGGTGGGGGCTCGCGTCCAGCGCACGAACCGTCGCCGGAGCAGGGCTCCGAGCCCCTGCAGCATCACTAGCCGCCCCTCCTCGGCGTGAAGGCCGAGCTGGACGACGCGCGCCCCTCGTCGTAGCCTTCCTCCCGGTACGCCCGGCCCGTCAGCCCGAGGAAGACCCGATCGAGGCTCGGCCGGAGGACCCGGATGCCCTCGACGGCGACCCCGGCCCGGTCGCAGGCCTTGACGAGGGAGGGTACCAGGGTCTCTCCCCGCGGGGTCTTCACGTGGTAGACGCTTCCGTCCCGCGTGACCTCCCGTGCCCCGTCGACCGCGGTAAGCTCCCCGGTGAGGTCGGGGGCACCGGCGGCGAGGCGCACCTCGACCTCGTCGCCTCCGACCCGCTCCTTGAGGGCGTCGTTGGTTCCCATCGCCACGATCTTCCCGTGGTCGATGATCGCCACGCGCTCGCAGAGGTTCTCGACCTCGTCGAGATAGTGGGTCGTCATGAAGATCGTCACCTGCTTTTCCTTGCGGAGCCGCTGGATGTACTCCCAGAAGCCGGCACGGCCCTGAGGGTCGAGGCCGATCGTCGGCTCGTCCAAAAAGAGGATCTGGGGCGTGTGCACCACCGCTACGGCCAGCTCGAGGCGGCGCTTCATCCCTCCCGAGTAGCCTTTCACCCGTCGGTCGGCGGCGTCAGCGAGGTCCATGCTAGCGAGCAGGTCGTCGATCTGGGCACGGGCCTCGCGCAGGGACATGCCGAAGAGTCCCGCGGCGAGTTCCATGTTCTCCCTGCCGGTGAGTTCCCCGTCCGCGGTGGAGTCCTGGAAGACGAGGCCGATGCGGCTGCGCACCTCGCGCGGACGCGTCGCCACGTCGATCCCCGCGACCAGCGCCCGCCCGCTCGTCGGCCGCAGGAGGGTGGTCAGCATGGAGATGGTCGTCGTCTTTCCCGCACCGTTCGGCCCGAGAAAGCCGAAAAGCTCCCCCGAGCCCACGGAGAACGAGATCCCCTGGACCGCGCGGACGCCCCCGGGGTAGACCTTCTCGAGGTGCTCGACTCCGATCGCTTCTTCCGCCATGGAACTGCTGAGAGCTTAGGTTCGGCCTAGCTCCGGGCCCATTTTAGGAGCTAGAACCGCCCCCAGGAGGATTGGGCTGGGTTTGGCACTACGCGAGACACCTCGCCAGGAGGGCGACCGCTCGACCCCGCCGCGCCGAGCGGCCTCGCCGCGCCGGCTCTGAAGGGGTCTCTCGGCGGTCCTGCCGCCTCTCGCGAGGCCACGCCGCGAGGGCCGTCTCAGCCGCGTTCAGGGCGGCGGGTCTCGGCCGCGGGGAGCGCTCTGCCCGGCACGGCCTTTTGCTCCCTGCGCCGTCGCTCTGTCCGCCGGAGGCGGAGGAACCCCAGGGCGACGGCGACCGAGAGAGAGAACATCCCGACCCAGAGGAACTCGGGGCCGGAGGTCCCGAGCCCGAGGAGCAGGGTCCCGAGGACGGGGGCGATCAGACGCGAGGCGTTGGTCGCGGCGTTGTACGCCCCGAAGTAGCTCCCCCGACGCTCGGGACCGGAGAAGCCGGCCACCAGCGACTGTTGCGTCGGGCTCACGATGTCCTCGCCGACCGTGAGAACGCCCATCGCCAGAAGGTAGGCGGGGAACACGTGGGCGAGGTCGAACAGGAGGAACGAGGTTCCGTAGGTCAAGGTCCCACCGGCCATGAAGGCGAGGTGGTCGCGGCGCACGTCGATGAGGCGGGCGAACGGCAGTTGCAGCAGCACCACGAGGGCGCCGTTGAGCGAGTAGATGAGTCCGAACTCGCTGTACGGGACGCTCCGGACGGAACCTAGGAAGAGCGCGAGAGGGGTCCCGAACTGGTTCATCAGCACGGCGAGCCCCGCGAAGCCGACGAGCAGCCAGGCAAACGGTCGGTCGAGAAAGGGGGCGACAACGCGGGCCAGGGCGTGCCCCCCGGCGCTTCCGCGGCCGGCGAAGGTTTCCCGCAGCATCACGAGCAACAGGCCCCCCTCCACGAGCGAGGTGAGCGCCGCGAAGAGGAACAGGGAGGGAAGCCCCGCGTAGGTCGCGAGGAGCCCTCCGATGGCCGGCGAGATCGCAAAACCGGTGTTGGTGAACACTCTCTGGACCCCGAAGGCGGTGACCGCGAGGTCGGGGGTTGTGATGTCGCCGATCATCGCGCTCTGGGCTGGCCGCGTGAGCCCGCCCAGGAACGAGTTCATCGCCCAGAGGACCATGACGATCGGGACGCCGCGGTCGAGGTTGAGCCAGAGGAGCACGAGCACCCCGACGCTCACGAAGCTCGGGTAGATGGCGAACGGCCGGCGGCCGTACCGGTCGGAAAGCTGGCCCCCTAGCAGGAACGAGAACGTGCCTACGGGGACGATCGCGGCGATGAGCCCGCCGATGAGGAGATAGGAAAGGTGGTAGACGTTCGCGAAGACCAGCGGCAGGAAGACAAAGGTCGCCGAGCGGCCGATGCTGCGCACCATCCCGGCGCTGCCGAGCAGGTAGACCCGCCGGTCAAGGCCAAGGACGGCGGCCCACGACTGCGAGCGTGCCACGCCCGTCGGAGGGGGGCGCCGTCTTGGAGGTTGCGGAAGGCCCATGACGCTCCCGCCGTGCGGCGGGCCCGGCGTTGGGGGAAAGAGACCCTCCTCAGAACGGCAGGGTGAACGGCGGCCGTCGCGAGAGGCCGTAGGCGACCAGGTAGGCGAAGAACCCGAGGAACGGCGCGGTCGCCTGGAGGGCGCTGCGCACCCACATCCGCGTGACCCGGCGCGAGAGGACGAGGGCCGAGATGAGCGTGGGGCCCTCCACGATGCCGAGCCCGATGCCGAAGATCGCCACGGCGCTGACGCCCAAAAAGGCGGAGAGCCACGGGGTGGCGGTCTGCACGCTCCAGCCGAAGAGGAGGCCGATGAGCAGAGAGCTCGCTACGACAAGACCCGATCGGGAACGCTCGGCCATGGCTACAGCCCCCGGTCTCCGAAGGCAGCGGAGGAAGGAACGCAGCCCTGCTTGTTACTATCGCCGACGCTCCCTCCCGGCGAGGTCGGCGGGGGCTCACGACGCGGGGGGCCTCACCGCGAGGAGGAGGAGCGAGCCTCCGCCTCCCTGGAAGACCGAAGCGACCTCCTCCGGCAGATGTGCCTGCCGCGCGTAGGGCCGGAAATCCGGCTCGTCGGCCCGCACCTCGGAGAATCCCGCGTCTCGCGCGAGCTCGTCCGGCGCATAGAAGCGCGAGCGCGAGGAGAAGAGCGCGGGGGACGCTAGGGATCCGCGACGCCCGTGAGGGCTCTGCTCCAAAAAGTCCTTAACTCGGCCGCAGGGCTTTTTCCCTTCGGACCCCACCGAGGGAGGACCCGTGGTCTTCGAGAAGTCCGAGATCTGGAGCTTCGAGGCACCGTCGGCCCCCGAGCTCCTCACGGCCGCCTCGGGGTTCTGGACCCAGAGAGGTTACAGCCTGCAGTCGACGAGTGCCACGAGCTTTCGGGGGCGCTCGTTCCACTCCACCCTCGGCATCCATCGCGTCCTCGACCTGGTGGTAACGCCCTCCGGGACCGGGGCGGTGGTCCATCTCCGCTATCGCGCCGATGTCCGGCCCGAGGTCGCCGCGGGCGGTGCCGTCGTGGCCGTGCTCCTGTTGCCTCTCGCGGTGGTGGGCGCAGCGATCTCCTGGCACGAGTACGAGTCGGACTGGTCCAGGGAGCGGTGGGATTTCTGGAACTTCCTGGTGAGCGGGGTCAAGGCCCAACCTCTGGCCGCCGCTTCCTCCGCTCCCCTAGCCCCGAGCGAAGGCTCGGCGCCACCGCCTCCTCCGCCCCCGCCCGGAGCCGTCGCGGGCGCGGCGCCCGCATCGGGGAGCCCGACCGCTTCGGCCTGCCCTGCGTGCGGAGCGGCGGCGACGGGCCAGGGGAGATTCTGCTCTTCCTGCGGGACGGCCATCCCGGCCCGGTCACCCCCGGCGACCTCCTAGCGATCTCCTGCGGCTCGAACTCGTCAGGGCTCGCCGCCGTTCACGGCATGGTCGGCGTCCTGCGCGAATCCCGCCGCGTGCCGGAGCGCGGGGGGACCCAAGGCGCTCTGCGGCGGCCCCCGACTTCGGCCGAGAGCGATAGATAGCCGCCGGTCTCCGAGATAGGATCGAGATCCCGATGGCCCCGGTACACGTTCCGATCTTCCACGTGGATGCCTTCGCGACCCGGCGGTTCGCCGGGAACCCTGCCGCGGTCCTGGTTCTCGAGGAGTTTCTGCCCGACGCGGTCCTCCAGTCGCTCGCCGGTGAGAACAACCTCTCGGAGACGGCCTTTCTGGTCCCCGAAGGAGGGGAGTACCGACTGCGATGGTTCACGCCTACCACCGAGGTCTCGCTCTGCGGGCATGCCACGCTCGCGAGCGCGGCAGTCGTGCTCGGCCGCCTGGAGCCGGGCCGGGCCGAAGTGACCTTCCGGACGAAGAGCGGGCCGCTCGGCGTCCGACGTTCGGGGACGCAGTACGCCATGGAGCTGCCCGCCCGACCGGTGAGCCGGATAGATCCGCCCGCGGGCCTAGCGAAGGCCCTCGGCGCCGCTCCCACGGAGGTCTGGGAGAATCCCTACGACCTCCTGGCCGTCTTCGCGACAGCGCGCGAGGTCCGCACCCTCGCGCCGGAGATGTCGGCCGTCGCCTCTCTCGAACGCCCGGGGCTGATCGCGACCGCTCCCGGCGAGCCACCGTACGATCTGGTGAGCCGCTACTTTGCCCCGGCGCAGGGCATCCCCGAGGACCCGGTCACGGGCGCGGCTCACTGCGCCCTCGTACCGTACTGGGCCGAGCGCTTAGGGAGGAGCCGACTCCGCGCTTACCAGGCCTCCCGTCGAGGGGGGGAGCTGCTCGGCTCGCTCGAGGGGAGCCGGGTCACCCTGGAGGGAGCCTGCACCTTCTACCTCGAAGGGCACGTCGAGATCTGACAAGGTAGCCCCCGACACCGACCGGGGGCCCTGGGGAGGGTCCGGAACGCCTCCCCTCGGCATCGGCAGAAGGAAGTAGGGATGCCAACCCTCTCTTCGGGCAAGACCATGACCGGTTCCATCGACCGCCGGCAAGCCATCCCTCTCCTCGTCGGGGTGGCACTCCTTGCCATCTCCCCGCTCCCCTGGGCGGGCGCTCTCCCCGGTCCCGCCCTGACCTCCCTAGCTCCTTACCCCCTTCCCCTTCACAATGGGGTAGCGGGCTCGAGGCCTGTCGCCCCGTCCGCCCTCACCCCCTCGGGCGCGACCGCTGCGGCCACGGACGCGAATCTCTCCGTTCCCGTGGGATCCGAGCCGGTCGGCATCGTTGCCGACCCCTCCGACGGGCAGGTCTACGTCGTGAACTACGGCTCGGGCAACGTCACGGTGATCAGCGACGCGACCGAGCACGTGGTCGTCGCTTCGCTCCCCGTTGGCACCTTCCCTTGGGGCGCAGCCCTCGATGCGACCCACGACGTCGTCTACGTGGCGAACGGGGGGTCGAACGACCTGACCATGCTCCGGGCGGGCAGCTCGCCCGCCGTGATCGGCTCGGTGCCGGTCGGCACATCTCCGGTTGCCCTGGCCGTTGACCCGGTCCACGGTCAGCTATTCGTCACGAACGGCGGCTCCGACAACCTCACCGTCGTCGCCACCACGACCGGGAAGGTCTCCGTGCCCTCGATCCCCGTCGGCCTCGGGCCGGACGGGATCGCCTACGACCCGTTGAACGGCTACCTCTACGTCGCGAACGGCGGGGGCCGCAACCTCACGGTCGTCAACAGCGCGACCGACAAGGTGGTGCTGCCGTCCCTGAAGGTGGGGGCCAACCCTTCGGCCGTCGTCTTCGATCCGGCCAACGGGCAGCTCTACGTCGCCAACAGCGGCTCCAATGACGTGACGGTAGTGAACGGCACCTCGAACACGGTTGCCGTCGCCGCGATCCCGGTCGGACTGGCCCCCGAAGGCCTCGCCTTCGACAGCGCGAACGGCAACGTCTACGTGGCCGACACCAACTCCGGCAACGTCACGGTGATCGACGGGGCCACCAACCAGGTGGTCGCCGAGCTCTCGGTGGGGCAGGCGCCGTTCCAGGTCGCGTTCGACAGCGCGAACGGGCTCGTCTACGTCACCGACGAGGGGTCCGACGCCGTGAAGGTGCTCGGTGTCGCGGCCCCGGGAGGGCAGACCCAGGGGCCTAAGGCGGCGCCCCCGCCCCTCCCCTGGCTGCCGCTGTTCCTCGTGGGAGCGGGAGCGGTGGCCGCGGCCGTCGTCGCGCGGGGGCTCCTCCGCCGGACCGCCCACCCCCCTCCCTCCTCTCCGCCGTAGCCACGGCGTCGGGAGCGGTGGGGTCCCTACCGACTGCTACGACAGTCCTCGTCGGGACCCCCAAGGGCTCACGTCGGGCGCAGGCCCTCCGGGCTCGCGGGCGGCCCGCGGCGGCGGCGCCACCAGCCGACGGCGAGAAGGAGAGCGGCTGCCCCTCCGAAAACCACGGCCTCGATCGCCCCCGTCCCGGCGAGCGGGGTGCCCGACGTGAGCACGAGAAGGCCGAAGCCGGCGGCGAGCACCGAAGCGCCGAGGGCAAGTACGAGCCTCGCCGGCAGGGGTCCCGGACGCCCTCCGAGCAGCACGCCGCGTAGCAAGGTCGATGCGGGCCCACGAGTCCGCGGCATGTAAACGTCGACGGGAGGAGCGTCGGCGGATCGACCCGGGGCATCCGCCGGGAGGGACGAGCAAGCTCAGATCGAGCCGAGCCGGATCTCTCGCTCGAGGAACTGCTTGGAGAGCTCCGCGGTGTTCGCGCTCGTCGCGGCCGGGCCGAGACGCAGGGTATCGACCTCGGCGATCGTCCTGTCGAGCCATTCGAACTCGTGGAAGACGAGAGGGTCGCTCAGGGCCTCCCGCAGCTTGCCGACCAGGTCGACGGGGTTGCGCATCGCCCAGTAGTAGGCCGACGCCCAGGTCCCGAACGCCTCCCAGACGAGGTCGCGGTCCAGGATCCCCCGATGGGTGAGCGTCCCCACGAGCTCGAAGAAGGTGGCGACCTCCATGCTCGCGATGTCGTCGTGCGAGAGACTGAGCAGCCTCTCGCTCAGGTGACGACGCGCGGCGAGCATCCGGGGTCCGTCGAAGCGCTCGCGCAGGCCGATCACCGCGTTCGCCGAATTGAGACGTTGGGCCGATCGCGTCTGCCAGTACATCAGGATGAGGGTGCCGATGACCAGCGCCCAGGTACCGGCGAGCGACCAGATGGCCAGGCTGAACCAGTCGACCGTCGCCGACACCCCCCGCGAGGACGACGGAGCGGGGACGGGATTTGAGGTACGAGGGAGCCGGCGAACCCGCCCGAGAGGTCGAGGGACGGTCCCCCTGGCGGGCCCGGCCGGGTCGGAGGGACCGCCGCCGAGGCCCCTAGTCCGTACGGTTCGTCAGGAGGAACTCGTTGCCGTCGGGGTCGGCGATGACCGCCCGAAGGAAGGTGCCGATCGACGTCTCCACGACCTTCGGCTCGGCACTCACGGTCCCTCCCCGCCGTACGATCTCGCGGCAGGCCGCGACGGGATCCGCGTGCCAGAAGACGACCCCGGAAACGGTCCCGGGCTCCCGCCCACCTTCCCCCGCCCCCTGGACGTGCATAGTGAGAAGGGTCGAGGTCTCCGGCAGCGCGAAGACCAGGCGCCTCGCCCGATCGTCGTAGAGGAGCTCCCTTAGTCCTAGGACATCCCGGTAGAATCTACGCGCCTTCTCGGCATCGGTGATGTGGACGGTCACCGCGTGGAGCCGGCTGATGATGTCGCTCACGCCGACCCTAAGGAGTCCGGCGCGTTAACGCTTCGCGCCAGGAGGGCCCGCCGGCACGGGCCGAGTCACGGAGCCCGGCGGGCCTCGTCCGCCGAGGGAGGCGGGACACGAGCGTAGAAAGGCCCCTTCGAGACGCCCTCAAGGACCGTCATGGTGCTCTAATCCCGTGGTCGGTCTGACAGCCCATGGCCCGCACCAAGGTCGAGTTCGTCTACAGCGGCCTCCGCGTCCGAAACCTTGCCCGCTCCCTGAGGTTCTACCTACGGATGGGGTTCAAGGTCCACCGACGGGGCCGCATGGGCCACGGAGGCAGCTGGGTCCACCTCCGTTTTCCGGGGGCGGCGCAGCGGGTGGAGCTCAACTACTACCCACGGTCGAATCCGTACTACGAGCCGATGCGTAGAGGGACCGAGTTCGACCACTTTGGCTTCCGGGTCTCGAGCGTCGAGGCGTGGGAGGCCGAACTCCGCCGTCGGAGGCTCCCGATCGTGGCACGCATCCGCGAGCCGCACGAGAACATCGTCTACACGAGGGACCCGGACGGCAACTGGCTCGAGTTCTTCGGCCCGGTCCCGGCGTGACCCGGCGCGCCTACTCGTAGGAGACGTCCGCGCGCAGGTAGGCGCGCACCGCCAAGACGAGGACCACGACGGTCTCGACCCCGAGCACCAGCATCTGGTAGAGGTCGGTCGCGTTGAGCGTCCCGGAGTACGCCCCACGGACCGCGTCCGAAACGTAGGTTAGCGGGTTCGCGCGGAAGAGCGCCTGGAGAACGAGCGGGAGCCCGCTGCTGAGGGGATAGAACACCGTGCTTGCGAAATTGACGACGAAGATGAGGAGGATCTGGATGCTGTTGTAGGCGGTGTTCGACTTCACCAGGGCCGCAAGCAGCAGCATGAGCGCGCCGAAGAAGATCGATCCCACGGTGATCGACGCGAGGATGATCGCAAGGGCGACCAGCCCGATCGGGGCGGTGCCCACGAGAAGGTAGGCGACAGCGAGCATCACCATCGCGCCTCCGAGGCCGAACATCATCGCGGTCAGCATGATCCCGAGGAGGTACTGCAATCTCGTGAACGGGCCGACGAGGAGCTGCGAGAGCATCCCCCAGCGGCGGTCGGCCCACAGGATGCTTCCCCCGACCGTCCCCGCCATCACCGCCTGGAACGCCATGATCCCGGGAGTCAGGAAGTCGAGGTAGCTTGGACCTCGGTTCCCCGAGGCCAGGCTCTGGAAACCGAATCCGAAGAAGACGAGGTACATCGCCGGAAGGCCCAGGAGGATGACGAGGCTCCCGGGGTCGGTGTTGACGACGATGTTCCGGTAGACGAGGCGCAGGATGTTAGGGACCTTCATGGCCCTCCCCTCCGTGCCCCACCGAGTGCAGGAAGACGTCCTCGAGGGTGTTCTTGCGCACGTTGAGCCAGTCGAGCTGCACCGCGTGGGTCCGCGCGAGCGTGACGATGGCGGAGAGGGCCGCCTTCGTGTCGTCCGTGAGGAGGACCGCCGCGTGACCGGCCACGGTAAGGGTCGCCGAGCCGGCGAGCTCGGCGCCCAGGGCACGGAAGAACCCGGACGGGTCCGAGTCCGCCACGGTGAGGTCGATCGTCTTCTTCCCGCCGTAGAGCTGCTTTAGGTTCTCGACCGAGTCGAGGGCCAGAAGCTTGCCCTCGTCGATCACGGCGACGCGGTCGCAGAGGTAGTCGGCCTCCTCGAGATTGTGGGTGGTGAAGACGACCGTGAGGCCGCGGCGAACCTCGGCGCGAACCGAGTCGAGGAGGGTGCGACGCATGATGACGTCGAGCCCGACCGTCGGTTCGTCCAGGAAGAGGATCTCCATGTCGTGCATGAACTCGCGGGCGACCTGGACTCGCCGCTTCTGGCCCCCGGAGATGTCGAAGGCGCGGCGGCGGCGGATCTCCCCGAGGTCGAACCTCGTCAGGAGCTGCTCGCGGCGCCGTTCGCGCTCGGCCTTGGGGATGCCCCAGAGCATGCCGTAGACGTCGAGGTTCCCCTGCACCGTCGTGAAATCGAACGACTCCGCCTGCTGGACGACCCCGATCCGCTCTCGGACCCGCCGGCCGTCACGCGACGGGTCGAATCCGAGGACGCGAAGTTCGCCGGAGGTCGGCTGGATGAGGGTGGTCATCGCCTTGATGAGGGTCGATTTCCCCGCCCCGTTCCGCCCGAGCAGGCCGAACACCTCTCCGCGGCGAATCGAGAAGCTCACGCCGTCCAGCGCGAAATGCCGGCGGTCGTAGCTGTGCCGGAGGTTCTCGGCCCGGACGGCCCACTCCTCGGTTCGGGGTGGCTCCTGCCCGACCTGCACGTCTCCTCCCAGCTCGCCGAGAGGATAAGGGGCCGTCGTGGGGCGGGAGGCTGCCACTCCCGGCGGGGCTCGCCGCGCGGCAGCCACCCGCACCGCTCGCCCCCGACCACCGACGAAGATGAGGGTCCGTTGCGGGCCCTTACCCTGCGCGCGGAAAACGTATAACTCATCGTGCTAGGGGTTCGCACGCCTCGGCGCCGTTCGTCCCGGTCGAGGGACCGGAGACGGGACGGTCGACCCGTCCCCCGGACCGGCGCCTGGGGCAGGGAAAACGAATGAAAGGATCTAGAGGATGGCATCGAGCGACCGTTGCCGGCGTCGTTGTCGCCTTGGCGGCGATCTTGGCCGGCGGCTATCTGGGGGTCGTCCCCCTGAACCACCCGAACCCGTCGTTCGCCACGAGCGTATCGTGGAACCCCGGCGGCGCGAGCCGCTTCCACGCCCCGCTCTCGGAGATGGGGCTCCTCGGCGCCGCGGGGACTCTCCCCGTGGATCAGGGGTTCTCCGCCCAAGTGGTGCCGGCCTCCACCCCCGGGGTGGGAGGCGGCAGCGGAAGCCTTCCCGTGAACGCCCTGCGCTTCATCACCGACCAGAGCTACCTGCCCCAGACCGAGACGACCCTGGCCCTCGGAAGCTCAGGCAACGAGTCCGTGCTCTTGGGGGGGGTCAACGACGCTCGTCTGTTCTTCTGCAGCCCGTTGTTCGGGAGCCCGCTGCCCGCGTCGGACTGTCCTAGCGGCTGGACCTACTCGGTCTCCGGCTTCACCATCGGGACGCCCGGCAGCAACGCGACCACCTCGACCGTCGTGATGAGCGACGACCTTCCCGGACTGCTCTACCAGTCCACCCTCAACCCCACCTACCACGGGTTCCTCATCTCCTGGGGGGATCCGTCGGTAGCGTTCGACCCGGCGACGAGCCAGTTCTACTACGCCTCGCTGGCGATCGACCCGTTCACGGGGGACAACGGAGTGGAGCTTGCCGCCACGACCCCCACGTTCTGGTCGGATCCCGCGGCGTGCGTCACTTCGCAGGCGACTCCTTGGGAGAACCCGTGCTGGACCGCCGGACTGGTCTACGGCAACCTCACCGGGTTCATCGCGGGCGGCATCGCCTCCCACGTCCCGACCAGCTTCGAGGACAAGGAGCTCATCGCCGTGGACCAGGACCCGTCGTCGCCCTACTACGGGGACCTCTACGTCACCTGGGACCATTTCTTCAAGAACGGCTACAGCTCGAGCTATGGCGCCCGCTGCACCCCGCAGCTCTCCTGCTCGATGATCTCGGGCGGGGGCGCCTCCCGTCTCTCCGGGGCCGATCCTTTCGTCGCCTTCACGATGCCCGTGGTCGGAAGCGACGGCTCGGTCCACGTGAGCTGGTGCAACTACGGGACGCCGACGACCCTGGGGCCGGTCTCCTGCCGGGTCGCGAGCTCGCCCGCGGGCGGGAACGACTTCGGGCCGAACTCGACCGTCCTGAGCTTCGAGGGCAACGGGACCACCCTACCCGAGGCGGTGGGGCTCGTGGGCTACGCCACCGAGCAGTTCCGGACCGACTCGCTCCCGGTTCTCGCGGTGGACACGAGCGGCGGCCCGACCGACGGGAACCTCTACTTCACCATCGCCGTCTGCACGTCGCCCCAGACCTACTATGCGATCCTCTCGCCGGCCGAGCCGGGCAACTGCGGTCAATCCACCGTGCTCTTCTCCCGCTCGACCGACGGGGGCACCAGTTGGTCGGCGCCGACGGGAATTTCCCCGGCCTCCGCCGCGGTGAACGCCCAGCCGTGGGTGACCGTGGACAGCTCGAACGGGGCGGTGGTCGTGACCTACTATACCAGCCAGTTCGACGCCTTCCAACACCGCCTGGACGTCGTCGCGTCGGTCAGCACGGACGCCGGCGCCACGTTCTCGGAGATCCGCGTGACGAACATCTCCAACGAACCGGATTCCGACCCGACGATGTTCTACTACCTCGGCCAGTTCGGCGGCTCGTGGGACGTCCCGCAGTACGGCGACTACTTCCAGGCGATCGCGGTCAACGGCCAGATCTGGACGCTCTTCACCGGCGACTACGCGGTCGAGCTCGGCACCTTCCAGGCCGATCCGTGGCTGGCCACCGCCAGCGAGTAGGGGGAAAGGGTCGGCAACGAGGCCCGCGCGAGGCGGCTGAACCCAACCCCTTCCGTCCTTTCCTTAGGGTGGATCGCCCGGGCGCCGAGCGGTCCGGGGGGGCCGCTACTCTACCTTGAGCCAGCGGGCCGAGACGGCGAAGCCGAGCAGCAGCATCGCGCCGGCGAACGCCGCGAGGTAGCCAAGGTAGGCCCAGTCTACGGCCGTGCCAAGGACGAACCCGCGTCCCAGGAGCGCCGAGAAGGTGATCGGATTGGCGGAGGAGATCGCCTGCATCCAGCTTGGGAACTGGCGCGACGGGAAGAGGGAGGTGCTGGCGAACATGAGCGGCATGGTGATGAAGTTCGCGACCACGCCGGGCGTCTGCCAGTCCGTCGACGGGGCGGTCACGGCGAGAAAGAGGCTCGAGAAGCCTAGGGCGAGACAGAGCAGAGCGGCGACCCAGGCGCCCCACTCGATAGGAGTGAGGGCGAACCGGACGCCGAAGGCGAGGGCAGCGGCGACCATCACCGGGATCTGGACCATGCCGCGCGTGGCCGAGCCGAACGCCTTGGCGAGGAAGATGACGCCCTTGGAGGTGGGCGTGATCAGGATGCGCTTCATGAAACCGAAGCGCTTGTCCTGGATGGTGCTCATCGCCCCGAACATCCCGATCGAGAGCATCGAGGTCGACAGCACCCCCGGTAGCAGGAACTTGATGTAGTCGCCGGTGCCGAAGAGGCTCTCGAGGGTCTGCTTCGGCACGTTGCCGAAGCTCGAACCGAAGAAGGCGAGCCACATGAACGGCTGGACGATCGTCATCAGCAGGACGAACGGATTGCGGAACGTGCGGAGTATCTCCCGGACATAGAGCCCGAAGAACTGGCTCCTCATCCCCGGGCCCTCCGCACCTGCGCGTAGAACTTGCGCACGTCCCGCATCGGCTCTTCCTGCCCCATCCGTCGGCCGGTGAGGTCGAGGAAGACCGTCTCCAGGCTCGGCTTCTCCACGCTGATCCGGCGGATCCTCTGCGGCGGGACGGAGGCGAGGAGCTGAGGGAGGAACTGTTCCGACGAGGCGACGCGGAACGTCCACTCGGCTCCCTGGCTCGTAAGCTCCTGGATGCCCGGCAGCGCGGTCAACGCGCCGCGGTCGAGCTCCTCGGTCGTCTCGAGGACGACCAGGTCCGCCCGGACCTTCGCCTTGAGCTCGGAGGGCGTCCCCTCGGCAATGATCCGTCCGAGCTCGATGATGGCAATGCGGTCGCAGAGGGCGTCCGCTTCCTCGATGTAGTGGGTCGTCAGGAGAACGGTGACCCCGTACTCCTGGCGCACGCCACGGACGATGTCCCAAAGCATCCGCCGGGTGCCGACGTCCAGTCCGATCGTCGGCTCGTCCATGAAGATCACCGACGGTTGGTGGAGGAGGGCAAGCGCGATCTCGAGCTTCTTGCGCATCCCGGTCGAGTAGTGGGAGACCTTCTCGTCCCTGCGGTCCTCGAGCGAGAAGTAGGCAAGGATGGTCCGGGCCCGCGACTCCCAGTCGCGCAGGCCCTGCAGCTTGGCCTGGAGCCAGAGGTTCTCCCAGCCGCTGAAGTCGTCGTCCAGGATCACCTCGGCAGCGACCCAGCCGATCCTCGAGCGGACCTCCATCGACTGGCGTCGGACGTCAAAGCCCGCGACGCGCGCCTCCCCCGAGGTCATGTCGCTCACCCCGGTGAGGACCTTGATGAGCGTCGTCTTGCCCGCTCCGTTCGGCCCCATGAGGCCGAAGACGCTTCCCGACGGGACCGAGAGGTCCACTCGGTCGAGAGCGAGGACCCCTTTCGTCAAGCTTCCGTAGCGCTTCGAGAGGTTGTGCGTCTCGATGGCCACCGGGGCCGTCACGCCCCGGGCCTCCGACGCCGCGGGCGAAAGGCCGCAGGGGTCGTGCGACCTCCCGAGATGCGGAGGTCGGCGAGCTTGAGCTGCTGGAGCACCCGGCTCCGCAACAACTCGACCTTGGTCGGCGTGGTCGGATTGTTGGCCAGGTACTCGGCCACCCGGTTGAGTTGGGTCTCGAGTCGCTCGACCAGGTAGGTTCCCGGGTCGCTTCGCCCGGCGATCTCGGACCAGAGGACCCCGAGGTCCGGCCCGGCGCGGGCTCTCCAGTGCATTCCCCGTCGAAGGCCTCGGAGGAGCTCCCGTCCGGCCGGGGTAATGCGATAGATCCGGCGTCGACCCTCGGGGGCCGACCTCGCGAGCCCGCGTCGGACGAGCGAGCCGAGCGCCGGATAGACCGCTCCGGGCCCGGGCCGCCAGCTGCCGGCGGTCCGCTCGGAGATCCGCTCGGCGAGCTCGTAGCCGTAGAGGCGACGCTCGTGCTCCATCACGGAAAGCGCGTAAAGGCCGAGGACGCGGGCGGGAGATGGCCGGCGAGAAGAGGGTTCGGGCATGGGCGACCGAACTTCTATTGAATTCGATATAACGTCTCCGTGCACCGGTGCTAGCTCCCGCCGGCGAGACGGCGGACGCTGCGAGGATTATAGGTCGAAACGCTGATGGTCCTCGACAACGAGGGCGTCCGGGAAGACCGCCCGAGCCTCACGGGAGATCTCCTCGTCGGAGCCGGGGAGGTCGCCCACATGGTTGAGGAAGAGACGACGGGCCCGCATCCGGACGGCCGCGGCGGCCGCCTGCGAGCCAGTGCTGTGCCCGTACTCCCTCGCGAGCGGGGCGTGGCGGTCGGCGAACGTCGCTTCGTGGATGAGATAGTCGACCGGGAGCTCCGGAGCCGGCGAGGGCTCCCGGGTGTCCCCGGTGTAGAAGACCGAAAGATCGCCGTTCGAGAGGAGATAGCCCAGGTTGACGATCGTGTGGTCGAGGGGAACCGAGCGGATCCTCCACGGCCCGATCTTCGCGTCGATCGACTCGCCCTCGAGGACCGTGAACGGATAGAGCTCGGAGGGGTCCACCACCGTCCCTCTGACGCGGACGATCGCGTCGAGCAGGCTCTTGAAGCCGGGCGGTGCGACGACGGTGAGCGGGCGGCGGCGACCGGTGATAAGGGTGTGCAAGAGCAGGTCGGACAGACCGGCGACGTGATCGGTATGCAGATGCGAGATGAGGACGGCATCCACGCTCTCGAACTGCCCGAGGTCGTGGAGACGCCCGGTCGCTCCGGCGCCGCAGTCGAGGAGAACGCCCCCGAGGAGGGCGCTGCTGGGGTGGCGACGGTCCCCGCGGAAATTTCCCGCGCCCGTACCCAGGAAGTGAAGCTGCATCCTGCCCCGAGGGTCGTGCCTAAAGCGTGGGCAGCAGGTAGCTCGGATAAGCCTTCGGCTTCCGGCGCCGCTCCCCACGGGGGAGGGGCGACCGAGGCGCGGAGCGCTGGGGTGGGACCCCTCGCGTCCGGGGAGGAGACCTCCACCGCCCAACGACGGGCCGCGCGCTTGGTCCGTCGCGGGCTCAGCCCCAACGCCAGTTCGCGCCGGTCCCGCTGGTGATCCACGCCCCGGCCATGACACCGCCCAGGAGCAGGACGGAGACGAGGAGGACTATGATGTCCTGGAAGAGCGAGAACCCCGTGGCCCAGAAACCGACGTAGAGGAGGGTGAAGACCAGCCAGGTGATCGGACCCAGGACCGAGAGAAGGACCCGCCAACGCGCGCCGGAGAGCCCCGGCTTGAGGCCCACCCCTGTCGTCGTGGTGGGCCCGGTGTGTTCGACCATCTTCGAACCCGACCCCCGTGCTTCGGACCGGGCGTTCGCGCTCTTACGGGCGCGCGGAGCCGCGCGAGCCGACCAGCGCCTCCTGAACGACCCTGCGGGCCTCGCTCGATACGCCCGACTCGACGAAGACGTCGTCCAGAGTGAGAACCCCCTGAAGAGTGCCGTCGTCCACGACGAGCAAGCGGCGGATCTGGTGGTCACGCATCGTTCGGACCGCGTCGTCGAGGCCGACCTCGGAGCTCACGGAGACGACCTTCGCGGTCATGCAGGAGCCTACCTCCGCATGGGGGGTGGCACGGGCTTCGGAGGCGAGGTGACGCAGGGCGAGGTCACGGTCCGTCACCACGCCGACCAGATTGCGTCCGTCCAGGACGGGGAGCATACCGACATTTCCTTCGAGCATCCGTTCGGCGGCCTCGGCACAGGAGTCCGATCTCTGGCAGACGAGAACGTCCGTGCTCATCAGATCCCGAACCCGGGGGACCCGTTCCGTTCTGGCCCGGAGCCTGTGGAAGATCGACGTCTTCTCTACGTTCCTCCCTGCGATGGGGTGAGCTACGACTTCGCTCGACATGGCCGCTCCGGGCGGCGCAGCGACCCCGTCGAGCATAGCGCAACGGTCAACGAAGGTTGACCGAGAGAACGACACCCCGTGGCCACGCGATTCCAGGGACTACCACGGAGCAGGGAGGTCTCAGGGCATGGGAGCCCGGCCGAGGCTTGGGCGTTCGCCTTCGGCGTGGCGCCGTCCCCGGGAAGTGGCCCGCCCCCGGGTGCCGCTACGAGAGGGGAGGACCGAAATGATAGGGTAGGCCCTGGACAAAGCTACAAGTAGGGCCAGGGGGAGAGTCCGCCATGCAGCCACGACAGCATTTGCCTGCCGTCGGCGCCGCGCGAAGCCGCTGGCCCGCGTTCGCCGGAGCCTTGGGAGTGGTAACGCTCCTCGCGCTTTCGGTGGTCGCCGTCTCCCCCTCGGTCGGGGCCTCTAGCGGCTCCGCGGGGGCCCTCCCCGCCTCGCCCCTGGGGAGCGCCTCCGCCGCACCGGCAGCCCCCGAGCAGAGCCACCCGTCCACCGCGGCCTTCGCCAACTCGACGACGCTCGTCAACGTGACCTTCGAGGCGCTTCGGTTGCCTCAGGGCTCGCTCTGGAGCGTCACCGCCGGCTCACCCGCGGTCACCACGAACAACACCACGGCCGGCGCCCAGGGGAGGATCGTCCTTCAGGCACCGGACCAGGCACAGCTCAACTTCTCGATCGCCGGCCCGGCCGGCTACGGTGTGGCCAAGGTCGTGGGTAAGGGGATTCCGAGCCAGACCTCGGACTTCATCGGCGGTACGACGCTCATCAAGGTGTTCTTTGCCCCCGTCGTCACCCTGACGTTCCGCGAGACGGGCCTCTTCCCCGGCACGGTCTGGGGGATCGCGATCCAGAGCGCCCTGCCGCACGGCGGCCCCGCCCCGCAGTCGAACAGCTCGAACGGGACGACGGTCACCTTCCAGATCGTGAAGGGAACCTATCGGTTCCAGGTAACGCCGGCCCCGACCGGCTTTAAGGCCCTTCCCGCCCGCGGCCACGTCGGCACGGGCCACCCGATGAAGATGATCAAGTTCCGGCTGGTGAGCTCGATGGTCCTCTTCCGGGAATCCGGCCTGTCGGCCGGGACCCGTTGGCAGGTGAACGTTACGGGCTCACTCGTCAGCGAGAGCCTCAACTCGACCTCCGGAGCGATCCGGTTCCACCTGCCCGCAGGCAACTACACCTTCACGGTCTGGAACTTCACGACGCTTCATCCCACTCCCGAGAGCGGCACGCTCAGCGTGACCGCCCCGTCCCACGCGACGGTCGTCAAGATCACGTACGCGAGCTAGGCCGGGACGCGGGAGCCCCCGGGCCCGCCCCTCCAGGGACGGGCGAACCACTTCCACGACATCTTCTGCTCAACGGAGGGGAGACAGGCCGTCTCCCCGTGCCCGGCCTCCGCTTTCGAAGAAGGGCCGAAGAGGGTCAGGACGTTTCCCACGCCGCAGGGGACGCTGAGCGCCGTCGCCCTCGAGGGGAGAGATGGGATTCCCCTCGTTCGCGAGGCGAGCACCACCGGCAAGGCAATCCCTCTCCTGCCCAAGGACGCGGGTCGTGAGCCCCTACCGCGAGGAGGAGCAAGGGCTGTCGGCGTGGAAGCGAGCCCACCGGGACGGGGGGGCCTCCAGCCGCTGTGACCGAGAGCGAACTTCGGGCCGTCCGTGAGGAGCTTGGGGTTCCGTCCGAAACGCTCCCGCGCCCTAGCCAGCCGTAAAGAGTCGACCCCTGGAGGAGAGAGATGAAGGAAGTGGTTAGGCCAACGCCCACCCGCGTTCGCGGGTGGGGTTGCTCGTGGCGGGACTATTCCTTCTTCTCTTCCTCAGAGCCCTTGTAGCCCTTCTTGGCCCCGGAGGCCAGTCCCTTGAGCCCGCCGACGAGCCCGTGACCGACCTTGCCGGCGACCACGCCGGTCTCCTTCGCCACGTGCATCGTTGCCGAGCCCGCGCGCTGGGAGGAGCTTGTCTCCCTCCCGCACGCCGCGCACGTCTTTGCTCCCTCGGCCAGCTCCGCGCCGCAACCTTCGCACTTCATGGGTGGCTCCGACAGAAAACATCGCGACGGGAGTACTTCATAGTTGGGAACTGGGGGGACTCATGGCCGGCGGTGTCCCGGCCCGGGGGGCCTTTCGCTCCTGACGCGTTCCTCCGGTCTGATCCCAGGGGGTGCCGGGCGGACAGGCCGCTGGTGTCGGAGCGGGTCGTCCCCTCTGCTGCGGTCTAAGGGCCGCAGCGCGCGGCTCGAGGGTCGGCAGCCTCGGCTAGCCCGGTAGGTCGGACCTCAGGCCTGCGCCGTGGTTGCGTCGATCGCTGCGCGTAGCAGGCCCTCCACTTCCCTGCCGAGCCCCGTGAGAGAAGGCAGCGGAAGGAGCGCCTTGAGCGCCGTGGTCGGCCGTTGCAGCGCGATCAGGGTACGAGCTCCTTCCTTCGCCACCACGATCTTGCACGGAAGCAGGAGGGAGGCATCCCGGCTTACCGTGAGGGCGTGGTGGGCGTGGCGTGGGGAGCAGACATCCAGGATGACCAGCGGGTCGATCCGTTCGGGGATACTCTTCTCCAGGATCTCGTGGACGCGCAGCGTCGCAAGGACCCCGAAGCCACGCTGCTTGAGCTCGGAGGTGAGTCGCTCCAGGGCCGCGTCAACACTGCCGGGATACGGCCGGCTGTAGGAGAGTTCGGTCGTGCCTTCGTGCAGCGAGTTAGCGGCCATGCCGGCCCAAGCCCGCTCGGGCCGATAGGGCTAGCCCCTTCACCCCTCGGGAAGGGGGAAGCCGCGCCGCGGTCCCGGTCCGGCGGACCTCCGAGCGGGTAACGCCATCCCATCCCCGTCCCTGGGGAGGCATGGACGAGGGAGTGGCGATCCCCATCACCGCACGCCCGGGCAGCGCGCGCGAGGCGATCGCCTGGGACCCCTGGCGACGCTCTTGGGTGGTCAGGGTGCGTGCGCGCCCGGTCCAGGGAGAGGCCAACGACGCGATCCTCCGTGCTCTTGCCGTCTGGCTCGGGGTCAGGCCCTCCGACGTCAGCTGGCTCCGGGCGGGGAAGGGTAGCTCCAAACTCGCGCGCGCAAGGGGTGTCGGCCCGGAGGAAGTCGAGCGGCGACTCAGGGAAGCCTGCGCCCGCACGGACGGTACGACGCGCTAGCCGTCGAGGGTGCGCCGTTGGGGCGCGTAGGCGATCGGAGGAAGGCCCCTCGCGCGGCGGAAGTCGTTCAGCGAAGCCGGGGCAAAGCCCGCGAAGTGGTTGTTGAAGAAGACGAAGGCGGCCGCGAGCCCCTTTAGTCGGTCGCGAAGGCGTGTCGCCCAGCGGTCGACCGCCTCCGTCCGGTCGACACGCACCTCGCCGTGCGTGACCGCGGGGACACTCGTGTGGTCCCCGATGAACCGGAGGTAGACGAAGTCCGAAGTGACGGCAGGGGGAACGTCCACGTAGGTGAGATACGACCAGGCGAGCGCGACCCGACGTTCGGAGAGGGAGCGTTGGAGGCGCTCGAAGATCTCCCCCGAGAACCAACCAGCGTCACGGAGTTCGACCGAGTAACGGACGCGGGGCTCGAGCCGGCCGAGGAGCTCGTCGAGAAAGGGGCTCGCCCTACCGGGCTTGAACCAGGGGGGGAACTGGAGGAGCACCGCTCCGAGCTTCGGCCCCAATAGGGTCACGGTCTCGAGGAAGGCGGCGATCCTCTCGGTTCGGAGAGCCCGTCTCGGGTCGAGCAGTTCGCGCGGGAACTTGAGCGTGAAGCAGAACCCCGGGGGGCTCACCCGCGCCCACCGTCGGACGAGGTCGGCGGAAGGGGCACGGTAGTAGGTAGCGTCGACCTCGACGCTGTCCCAGAAGCGCGCGTACCAAGCAAGGCGATCGGCGTCAGGCAAGCCCTCGGGGTAGACCCGGCCCACCCACGCCTCGGAGGTCCATGAGGAGCAACCGATCCGGAGCTTGGAGCCGGCAGGGGGCGCGCTCGTTTCCCGATCCCGTCCCCGACCGGTAGCGGAGGCGTCCGGCAGCGGGTCGTTGGGGAGCATCTCCGACCATCGAAGGGCTCAGCGACAGCCCTCTTGGTCATCTCGGGAGACGGCTTAAGCCCCCTACCGGGCACGGCTTCGCGGGGTTTGCACCACGAATTTCGAGCCGCGCACCAAAAAGCGATTCACCCCCCATCCGGTAGTTCTCACGATGGAGACACGATGAGAGGTAGAGCAATCTATTGGGCCCTGGGGGTGGGGGCGCTCCTGGTCGTCGCGACGACGGTCGGGGCGGCCGCTCTTGCCACTCCTTACGGGAAGCCCACAGCGTTGTCCTCCTGCTCGACGGCGACAAGTTTGCCTCAGGGCGCGGGGAGCGCTGGAACGACCCACCCATTTGACGACAACAACTCGACCAACGGATCGGGGGGAACCGACCAAAACCAGTCCGGGGACAACAACTCCGGCGACAACCAGACCGGTAGCAACGACTCCGGCGGCAATCAGACCGCCGAGAACGACTCCGGCGACAACCAGACCGCCGAGAACGACTCCGGCGACAACCAGACCGCCGAGAACGATTCCGGCAGCAACCAGACCGCCGAGAACGACTCCGGCGACAACCAGACCGCCGAGAACCACTCCGGCGACAACCAGACCGCCGACAACAACACGTGGGATAACGAGACGAGCGACAACGGCAGCGCGGACAACGGAACGGTCGGTCTGCAGTCAGGCGTTGAGTCCACCTCGCCTGTGTGCTCCTCGACCGCCACCGCTCCCACGCCGCTGAGCCCCGGCCCGGGCGGGAGGACCGACTGAGCCACCCCAGGCTCAGGAGAAACGAAGAAGACCAACTGCCGAACCCCCGGCAGGGGCTTAGGGACTGACCCTCCCACGGCCCCCTGCCGGGGAAGACCTTGCCCCAAGGAGATCGTCCCGCAGGAGCGAGGCCTGACGGTGGAGGATACGAACGATGATGATGGCAGACCGACCCGCTCTATGGGCGGCTACGACCCAGCCAGGGTCGCTCTCCCACCGCCCCCTAACCATCCCCCGTGCGCGGGTTTCGGCCGCGGGGGGGCTCCTTCCAGGTCCAGGGGTACCCGCCCCGAAGGGTCTCGAGGGGACTAGGCTAAGATGGCCAGGACGGTCTCGGCCCTACGATGAGCCTCGTCGCCGAATCCCTCGCGGTCCTCCTCACCGGCCTCGCGGCCATCCTCGCTTCGGTCGGTGCCAGTGCCGCGGCACGCCTGCGCGATCGCCGTCTCGGCTTTGTCTCGGCGGCCATGTTCTTGCTGGCAGCTTTGGGAGTCCTATCGTTCCTGCACGAGACCTCCCCTCGCTACGGCAAACCGTTCGAGGTCGCCCCCATCCCCCTCGCCCTCGCCCTGGGGGCCGCGGTCCTCCTCTATGGTTCGCTCCTCCGTCGGGCGCCGACCAAATCGCCCCCCTAGGGATGGACGACGTCCTTTCCCAGCCCACGCGCCGACGACTCTACGAGCTCGTCGGCAGCCATCCCGGGTCGAGCGCCCGGGAGATCCAGCGGCTCTCCGGACTCGCCTGGGGGGAGACCGCCTACCACCTCGACCAGCTGATCCAGGCGGGGCTGCTCCGCCGCGAGCGAGGGGGGAGGAGAGATTACTACTTCCAGCTCGACATGACTTGGGAGGACCGACGCGTTCTGCTCACGCTTCGGAGCCCGATGGAGCGAAAGATCCTGGTCGAGCTGGTCCAATCCCCCGGGCTCACGCTCACCGAACTCAGGGACAGGACCCAGACGAGCGTCTCCACGGTCTCCTCGCACCTGCGACGCCTCCTCGCGCTGGGCCTGGTGGAATCCGACAAGAGCACGAACTACCGCCAGTACCGGCCCGCGCACCCGCTCCGGGTGGCGCTGCTGCTCCAGAAGTACCAGGGGTCTTTCCGGGATCGCTTGGTCGATCGTTTCATCGAAACATGGAGGGAGCTGATCGGATGAAGGCCGACAGGGCCGGGTCCTTCGGGCTGCCCGGGAGGGGGACGAGGGGTCTCCCCCAGGGACGCGCCTTGGCGGCGTGGCTCGGGATAGGGATCGGACTGCTGGTCGTCGTTTCTACCGCTGCCCCGGGAGCCCTCAGCGGAGTCCCCCACGCGGGGCTCCCGCTCCGGGCCGGACCGTGGGTCCCTGCCGCGACGGTCACGGGAACCTGGCAGAACGGCGTCATCCGTGTCGACTTCCCGACGAGCGGACCCACGATGACCATCTCCTCGATCGCCAACCCGCGAGTGGAGACCACCGTGGGACTCCACGGCCTCGCGGAGGTCGCTCCCAACGGGAGCTACACCGTCTATGCCTCGTTCGACAATCCGAACGCGACCTGGCATGTCACCCCCAAGGTCGGCGCGCACGGCTCCGTCGATCTCACCTTCCAAGGGAAGATCCCCGAGGTCCAGACCGCCGGGGTCTGGGAGTCGGGGGACGACGGGGGCGACGCCGGCACCGTGGTCGGCAACGCCAGCGTTCGCACCGACGTCTACCTCAACGGCTCCTTGTCTCCCAGCGCGAGTGCCGCCCGCATCTCCGTCCAGGCGAACTGGACCTGGGAGAGCCCGCAGGATTCCCTGGGTCTATCGATGAGCCTTCACGCCGCCCGGCACACCCGCATCGCCTCGGGCATCGGACCGTCCGGCACCCTCCTCCAGGAGCTGGCGAACAGCACCGGCAAGCCGGTCGCCTCCCTCTCCTGGGCGAGGGCGGCGACGGTGCGCTTCGGTACCGGCATCAACAGCTCGAGCAGTGTCGCCTCCTACGCGACGACCGTCACGAACGGCTCGAACTCCACGGTCCGGCTGCTCTTCGGCAACGTGAGCGGAGGCTACGACTCGGTCGACTACGACCCTTGGATCGCTCTCAACCTCGGGGCGTTCGTCGTGGAACCCCCCGCGGCGTGGTCGATCGGCGTTCACGGATGGATCGTTCTCGGAGCTGCCCTCGCGACGGTGTCGGCTCTCGCGGTCGTCGCGGCCCGGCGGCACAGGTCCCAACCGGACGAGCTCGGCTAGCTGGCTGGACCGCGCTCGGAACGGGCCGCGCTCCCCGCCGCGAAGTGACCCGGAAGTAACGGCTGGCTCCTCGAGCTTACGGGATCCTGCGACGACGCCGGCAGGGTTTCCGAACGACGGCCCCCGCTCCCCTCTACGGGAACGGTTCGTCGAGGGGGTTGGTCCGCGGTGCGGGAGGACGGCGTCCCCTCCGACGGTAGAAGAAGACCCCCACGACGACCGCAACCACCGCCCCGACGACGGTCAGGAAGAGCCAGGCCGCGACGCCGAGGATCATGAGGGGGTGCACCGGGGTGCCGAATACGATGTGGATCGGGGGGAGCGTCGCTCCTGCCCAGCTCACGTTGCCGTAGCGCGGGTTCGCCGCGACGCCGACGGGGGCGAGCACCTTGAACGGGAGCCGCCCGGCGGAAAGGGTCCAGCCGGGAATGTAGACCACGGAGGAGGTGGTGGTGTACGCAGGGTAGTTGCCCAGCGCGAACGTCCACGCCTGGCCGCCGGCCAGGCCGCTCTCGGTGAACTCGAGGTAGAACGAGTAGAAGCCCGTGGTCAGCGGCTTTATGTCCACGGAGTTGTTGATAGGATATCTTCCGATCCCCGGCCAGTCGGCCCAGTAGTTCTCGTAGAAGTGGTTCGTCACCCGGTTGGTCCACGCCTGGGCGTGGGAGACGCTGTAGCCTCCCGTGACGCTCGAGTTGTTGTTGGCGACGAAGTTGGTGTTGGTCACGTTGTTGGAGCTTCCGTTGGAGATGTTGATCCCGAAACCCTGCGAGGCCTCGAGGGTGCTCGCCTCCACCTTCACGTACTCGCAGTTCACCAGCAGGATGCCGAGCCGGCTCCCGAAGGAGAAGACCTGGCTGATCAACGAGTGCGCCTCCCCGAGGGTGGCGTTCTCGAAGTCGCTCACCACGGTCCCGCAGTACCAGCCGATCACGCTCGTGAGCGTGAGACCCTGCGTGTAGTTGGCCCAGACGGCGAACGGATAGTACGTCGCCTGGACGTCCGTCACGGTGATGCCGTTGTCGTGGAGCAGCCCGACCGCCGCGATCGGGTAGCTCGACAAGGAGCCCGGGATCGAGAAGTACGCCTCGCGGTCGAGGCTGTTGTTCGAAGCCTTCACCCCGGAGATGGTGAGACCGCTGGCGTTCTCGGCCCAGACGCCGAGCGAGTCGACGAACGCCGAGACCGTGGAGATCGTGCCGGTCGAGCTCAGGTTCCAGAGGACGCCGAGCGAGTTCGTCTCGGCGAGGACGTTCGTCACGGTGGCCCCGGTCGAACCGGCGACCGCGACCCCGAGGCTCTGGCTCTGCGCCACCACGTCGGTGACCGTGAGGTTCGAGGCCAGGGTGAGGTTGAGGCCGGTCGCGCTGTTGCTGGCGTTGATCCCGGTGAAAGTGCCCTGCTTGGAGCCGTTGAACGACTGGACCACCGACGAGCCCGGCCCCTGCGCGGAACAGTTGACCATGGTCACCACGAGGTCGTTCGTGAGGACAAGGCCGGTCCCCCGCACGCCGAGGTGCTTGAAGGAGAGCTCGTTGCTGCCGGTCCAGTTGCCGGCAGCGCTCGGCACGCCTCCCGTCACGTTCATCCACACGACGTTCGCTGACCCCGTGGCGGTCGCGCTGACCCCCGTCGCCCCCGAGGCGACAGACAGGCTGGAGAGGTTGAGATAGGTCGAGCCTGCGCTCGTGAGCCCCTCCGCCAGGTTGGACGCGGCGAGGCCGACGATCGAGGTCCTGCGGACGCCGGTGAGCGTGATCCCGACGGACGGGTGGAAGAGAGGGTCCTGGCCGTCCGCCGAGACCGTTGTGATCGTCAGGTTGGTCGAATTGCTCGCGACCACGGCCTTCCCGCCGGAGACGGCCGAGATGTTAGAGAGGCGGAGCGAGGAGACGCCGAAGGCCGTTACGGCATGTGCGTCAAGCGACGAGCTCAGCTGGTAGGCAGAAGATCCGTGGGTGAAGTAGAACTCCACCGTCGGGGCCGGGAGCGTCGGGACCGCCTGCGGCACCGCCGACGGCGCCGCTTCGAGCGAGGTGTTGCCGACAGTGAACCGGCCGCTTCCCCCGAAGAAGAAGTAGCCCTGGGTCCAGCCGGGAAGGTAGCGGGAGGTGCCGAGGTCGCTGGTGTAATTGAACGTGAAGCGGCTCTGCTCGAAACCGTTCACCACGACGTTGGTCGACAGCCCCTGCGCAACCAGGAGCTGGAACGCAGGATAGCTCTCGTCGTTCAACGAGCGGAAGGGGGCAGCGAGCTGGACCGCCGAGGCGTTGAGCCAGAGCGTGGCGGGCGAGGAACCGGCGTAGCCCATGCCTGTCACGCGAGCGGCTCCCAGAGCCGCTGCCTGCGTGTCGCCGTTCAGGTAGACCGGGGCGTCGAGGATCGAGGGCGATGCGGTCAGGCTCACCGTCTGGGTCGTGTTGCCCGAGACCGGCACGTTGGCGCTCGGCTGATAGCCGTCCGCCCAGGCGTCGAAGACGTACGGCGCCCCGGTTGGAGGAGGCGGGAGCTCGGTGGTCATCGTCCCCGTGGCGCCGGAGGGGGCGTAGGCGTAGGCCGTCGCAGAGGAGAGGTTGGCGAAGAGGAAGGCGTAGTCCGGGCTCGAGCTCAGGTTCACGCCGATCCAGCCGGACTTGGCCGCCGGTGCGACCCCGGTGGCGGAGGAGGTGTTCCAGAGCCCGTAGAGCATCGAGGGTCCCTGCACGAGGTGGACGGTGGGGACTGGCTTGCCGCTCTTGTTGACGTAGTGACTCGCGATGCCGGAGGCGGTCTCGGAAGAATCGACCCCGAAGTCGTAGGCGGAACGGACCGGCAGGAACTTCGACGTGGCGTGAGCCCACTCGCGGAGCTTGGCGGTCGCGCTCAGGTCGAGGAGGTTGGTATGGGCGCCGCCGCCGTTGCCCCCCACCACGAGCTCGGAGTCGTAGAGGAGGCCGGCGGGAGTGTAGCCCGATCCGCTGACCTCGAACTGCGGGGGAGAAGCGCTGGAGGCGGTCCCGTTGAAGGTGACGATGTCGTAGGTCCCCGGCAGCCGAGCCCCGAGGTTGTTGATGATTGTGTAGTTGAAGTAGAGCACATCGTGGGTGGCTCCCTTCGTGAGGTTGACGTAAAGGTCGAGCGTGAAGGGGAACGTCACCGCCAGCGAGGGGCCGAAACCGGCGTAGAAGCGGGCGAGGTAGATCTTCCCCGCGGTCCCGTGGAGCGTGCTCAGGGGCAGCCCTGCGCTCACCGCGGAGAAGTTCCAGATGTTGTCCTCGAACTTGAGGCGGCTGCCGTTGAGGTGGACCGCGTTCTCGACCCAGAAGACCCCCGTCGGCGAGGTCGCGTGGGGATAGGAGATGTTCACGGCGACCGCGGCGAGCTTGACGACCGCCCAGTCGGGGGCCTGGTACGAAGGGGAGGCCTCATACCCCGGCTCGAAGGCGCGGAACGTTTGGAAGGCGAGGGTGCCCTCGAACCCCTTCGTCCGGTAAGTGTAGGCCCCGGCGGCGTTAACCCCGAGATCGGAGATTCCCATCGGCGCCGGGACGGTCGAGAAGGTTGGGACGACCAGGCCCTTGCTGCTGAGCGTCGGGTTGACGTTCGGGTTCGGGGGAAGGACCTTCCAGAGGGGAAGGCCGGCGGCCCCGGAGGGCAAGGTGGCCTGGGTGACGAGGGGCTGGCCGGAGAGGGCCGAAGTCGGAAGATGGGCGAGGGGACTGTTCGCCCCAGTGGGAGCGCTAGCGGGGACCCCGGAAGGGTGCGTGGCGTACCCTGGGCTCGACGGGAGGTGCCCCGAGGGAAGAAGGAAGCCTGCCAAGCCCCCGACGAGCATGAGCATCGCGAGCGCCAGCGCTAGCACGGTCCCACCCGGGCGCCGCCGACCGTTCATGGAAGGGACGGCGAAGCCGGGGAGGGGTATTTACCCCTAGCTCGAGCGGCCGTGCCCCCCGCCGCGCCCTGGGAGGCGGGGGGGACCAAGCCGGTCCGCCGGTCCCGCAGGAACTCGGTGGTCTTCCTGCGATGGCAGTCCCGACAGACCGCGCGCAGGTTGGAGTATTCCAACGCAGGGCCACCGGCCGCGATCTCCAGGATGTGGTCGACGTCGAGCTCGCGTGCCCTCTGACGCCGGCCGCAGACCTGGCAGGTGTAGCGGTCCCGAAGCATGACGTAGGAGCGCGCGGAGTCCCAGAAGTAGTGCCCGTGGAACTTCCAGCGGCACCGGCGGGAGCAGTACGGCGTCCTTCCCGAAGGCAACCCACGCCCGCACTCGACACACCTCTTTTCCCGCCGCGCCTCCGCACGTCGCCGGGCGCCGTCGGAGAACCACGCGACCGAGAGCGCCAGGATCCTGCCGCTCGGCTCGACCCGGACGGAGGCGGCAGCCGGCATCGTCCCCCGGGGGCGGGAGAGGGGGGATGAGCGTTCGCTTCGAGGCGAAGGAAGCCGGACGAGGAGCCGAGGGACCTATACCCCGGCTCGGCAGGGCCGGGGACGGGGGCCGAGAACGAACGTCCTGTCCGCGGGGCTCCTGGGGGCGGTCTTCGCCGCCGTCGTGGCCCGGCAGCTCTCCGGGAGGGGACCGCCGGTCTGGACGGTCTTCGTCGCCGGGGCGCTCGTCACCGTCCTTGTCGGGGTCCTTTCTCTCGCAGGGGCGGAGACGACGCTCGCCGCAGCGCTCCCGGTTCTTGGGTTCCTGTTCGCCCTCCTGCTCTTCGCGACCGCCCTCGATCGGGCAGGGGCGATCGACCACCTCGCCCGCTGGCTGCTCGGACGTGCCCGTCGCTCCTCGGACCTTCCTGCCGTCCTCTTCGTAGGGTTCGGCATCGCCTCGGCCTTCCTCGTCAACGACGCTCTGGCGGTCCTCGGGGTGCCGGTGCTCCTCTCCGTCTCACGACGCCTCGGAAAACCGGCTCGGCCCCTCCTCCTGGTGCTCGCCTTCTCGGTGACCGTCGGGAGCGTCCTCACCCCGTTCGGCAACCCGCAGAACCTCCTGGTCGCCCTCAACAGCGGCATCGCCCTCCCGGTAGTGACGTTCCTTCGGTTCCTCCTCCTGCCCACCGTCGCGAGCCTCGTCCTCGGGGCGTTCTACCTGAGGAAGGTCTTTGGGCCCGAGCTTGCCAGCCCGGCACCCGAGTACGCCGCGCTCCGCTCCGAGGCGCCCCGCCTCTTCCCGTCCGGGGGCTGGAGGCAGCGGCTCCTCCGCGCCCCGGTCCTCTGGGTCTTCCCCGGCACGCTCCTCACGATCATCACCTGGGAGGTGATGGCGGCGTTCACCCACGGCCCGGACGTGCCGGCCTGGCAGACGGCTCTGGGAGGAGCGGTCGTCCTCCTCCTTGCGACCCCGACGCGGACGGGGATCGTGCGGCGGCTCAACTGGGAGATCCTCCTGCTCTTCGCCGGGCTCTTCGTGGTCGTGGGGGGCGCGGCCCATGGGGGCGTCTTCGCCGCCCTGGAGTCCCACTTCCCCGTGCCCGGCCCCGGCGAGCCCCGCGGCGGCATCCTCGCCATCACGGGCTGGTCGCTCCTCGGCTCGCAGCTCGTGAGCAACGTTCCGTGGGTCGCGCTCCAGCTCCCTCTCCTCAAGGCGGCCGGGTATTCTGCGGCGACCCCGGTCGCGTGGATGGCGCTCGCGGCCGGCAGCACCCTTGCCGGGAACATCACTCTCCTCGGCGCGGCGAGCAACCTCATCGTGGCGGAGCTCTCCGAGAAGGCGGGAGTGCCCCTCCGGCTCGGGACCTTTGTCCGGTACGGCCTGCCGCTGGCGGCGCTTACGGTGGGCCTCCTCCTTGTCGCCCTCCTCCTGGGAGTCTGAGGCAAGAGCCAAAGGCGCCGCTCGCCGTCGGTCGGGCGGAGGAGCCGTGCGTTTCCCGCTGGCCGACTTTCTGGACGCCCACCGGGACTGCCGTCACAATCTCGGGGAGAGCGGCATGCACGGCACGCTTCCCCCGCCTCCCGCCCCCGCCCGCACGCGCGGGCGTGAGGTCCTCGACGACCTCCGCGAGGAGCTCGCCCGCTCGATCGGCATCCCGCCCGATCGGCTCACGCTCACGCACGGGGCCACGGAGGCGAACGCCTGGGTCACCTTCTACCTCCGCCGCGGGACGGGGGTCCGTCGGCCGTCCTGCCGCGTGCGTCTCCCCGAGTATCCTCCCCTGTTCGAGGTCGCTCAGGCCGCGGGCTTCCGCCTCGTAGAGGACCAGCAGAGGGCGCAGCTGGCGGTGGTGTCACGTCCGAGAAACCCCGAAGGCGACCTCTGGGACCGCTCCCGGCTGCTCGCCTGGGCGGAGGGGGCGCCTCAGCTGCTCGTGGACGAGACGTTCCGCGAGTTCGCCGACGCGAGGTCGCTCGCCCGTGGCGGCGACCGGGGAATCTGGGTGAGCGGAAGCTTCACGAAGTTCTACGGCGCGGACGATCTCCGGGTGGGCTACGTCATCGCGCCTCCGGAAGAGGCGGAACGGTTCGGCCGGTTCGCCGGCCTCGTCCTGGACGAGCTCTCTCCCGCCTCGGCCGCCGGGGCACTTACCCTTCTTCGGCGCCGCACGGCCGTTCGCCGCGAGGTGCGGCGGGTCCTCGACCGCAATCTCGCCGTGCTGGCCGCGGCGGACCCGACCTCTCCCCGCCCTGTCGGCCCGGTCTACTTCGACCGAAGCGTCACGGACGCCGACCGGCTTGTCGACCGCTGCCTGGAGGCCTCCGTGCTCGTCACGCCGGGAAGGTTCTTCGGCGAGCCGGGCGGAGTACGGATCGGCCTTACCCGCCGGAGCTTCCCGAAAGACCTGGACGCCTACTTGCGGATACGCCGGCAGTTCGCACCGGGACGGCTCAGGGCGCCGGCGAACGGGAGGGGCGCTCGACGGCGCCGTGGGGGAGCCGGTTGAGGAAGAGGCGGGCGAACGTGGGTGACGGGGGAGCGGGCAGCTCGCGTCGCCCTTCGTACTCCTTGAGGAACGTCGAGGCGAACTTCTCGGCGCGTCGCCCGTCGGTCTCCCGGGCGAGGAGGAACCCTCGGGCGAGCTCGGTGAGGACCGATCGCGGCGGCACGACCTCCTCGACGGGGAGGAGCCCGTCCCCCGCGTCCTCCTCAGGTGCCATCCCGTAGGTACGGCTCGCTGTTTCCCTCAAAAAGGGTCGGCTCCAGAGGCGAAGCCCTCCGGGGGCTCGGACGGCGAACCTAATACGAGCCGTCTCGCCTCCCCGGGGGGGAACTCCATGAGCCAGAGCACACCACCTCGGGCCGCGCCGTCCGTGCCGTCGAACGAGGAGCGGCGGGGTGTCGTGATCCGGACACCCATCCCCGGACCGGCCGCCGGCCCGATCATCGAGCGAGACCATCGCTATCTCATGACCAGCACGAAGTCGGCCCCGATCGTCGCGGCGAGCGGCGACGGCGTCTGGGTGACGGACGTCGACGGCAACCGCCTCCTCGATTTCGCGAGCGGGGTCGGGGTGCTCGCGGTCGGCCACTCCCATCCTGAGGTCGTCCGCGCCGTGCGCGAGCAGATCGGAAAGCTCTCGCACTTTGCGGGGACCGACTTCTACTACGAGAACCAGACCGTCCTCGCCGAGAAGCTCTCCCGCATCACGCCGGGCTCGTTCGAGAAGAAGGTCTTCTTCACGAACAGCGGAACGGAGAGCGTCGAGGCGGCGCTCAAGCTCGTCCGCTACTACCGCCAGCGGCCTATCGTCATCGGCCTCCTCGGGGCTTTCCATGGACGCACGATGGGGGCCCTCTCGCTCACCTCCTCAAAGCCGGTCCAGCGGGCGCGCTTCGGGCCCTACGTGGGCGGCGGCCACCACATCCCTGCGCCGAACTGCTACCGTTGCCCGTACAACCTCACCTATCCGAGCTGCGACCTCTACTGCGCGAAGATCCTCGAGGAGCTCTACTTCCACACCTCGATCCCCCCGGAGGATGTCGCGGCGTTCCTGGCCGAGCCGATCCAGGGCGAGGGCGGCTACGTCGTTCCGCCGCCTCGCTGGTTCACGACCCTGCGTACGATCCTCGACCGCTACGGGATCCCCTTGATCGACGACGAGGTCCAGGCCGGCATGGGCCGTACCGGTCGCTGGTTCGGCATCGAGCACCACGGCGTCGTGCCGGAGGTCGTCACGATGGCGAAGGCCCTCGGAGGGGGCCTGCCGATGGGCGCGATCGCCTTCGACGCAAAGCTCGACTATCCGCATCCGGGGTCGCACTCGAACACCTTCGGAGGCAACCTCACGGCGGTCGCCGCCTCGCTCGCGACGATCGACGTGATCGAGAAGGAGAAGCTGCTCGACAACGCGCGCATCCAGGGAGACCACCTGCTCGCCCGCCTGCGCGAGCTTAAGGGACGGCACCCCGAGATCGGCGACGTGCGGGGGATCGGCCTCATGACCGCGACCGAGTTCGTACGGGACCCGCGCACCAAGGAGCCGGCGCCCGAGTTCCGCGACCGGGTCCTGGAGGAGGCCGTCCAACGCGGGCTCATCCTCCTCGGCTGCGGCCGTTCGTCGATCCGTTACATCCCGCCTCTGGTGGTGCGACGCGAGGAGATCGACGAGGCGATCGAGATTCTCGACGCCTCCGTCCGGGCGGCGCGCGGCCGCGCATGAAGGTCGGCCGGCTTGCCGGCCCGGGCCAGGTCGTCGTCGCCGAGGTCCCCGAGCCGAGGCCGGGGCCCGGGGAGATCACCGTTCGGCTGGCCGCCTGCGGGGTCTGCGGGACCGACCTCGAGAAGGTCCGGGGCAACTACCGGACCGCCGGGATCCTCGGCCACGAGCCGGTCGGTGTCGTGGCCGAGGTCGGCCCCGGGGCCGAGCGGGTGGCCCCCGGCGAGCGCGTCTTCGTCCACCATCACGTCCCCTGTTACGCGTGCGAGGTCTGCCGTCGCGGCGATTTCACGTTCTGCCCGAGCTATTCACGGACGAACCTCGACCCGGGCGGCTTCGCGGAGCTCTTCCGCGTCCCCCGGGAGAACGTGGAGCGCGGGGCCGTCCTCCGCCTCGACCCGTCGGTCGGGTGGGAGGTCGGGGCCCTCCTCGAGCCGGCGGCGTGCGCCCTCACCGCGCTCAAAAGGGTCGGGCTCGGCCCAGGGACGAGCGTTTTCTTCCTCGGCCTAGGGCCGGTGGGACTGCTCTACGCCCGTCTCGCCCGCGCGCTCGGCGCACGGTGGGTCGGCGGGACCGAGATCTCGGAGCTCCGCCGCCGCGTGGCCGTCGCGGGAGGCCTCGACGCGTGCGTCGACCCGAGAGAGGCCGGGGCGGCGCGTGCGGCGGTCGATGCGGCGAACGCCGGACAGGGCGTGGACCTCGCCGTCGTGGCGACCGGGCAGCCGGCGGTCGTCGCCAGCGCCTTTGGCCTGGTCCGACGCGGCGGGACGGTGAATCTCTTCGGCCTGCCCGAGGCCCGTAGCCGCCTTGACGTCGACCTCCAGCGCCTCTACCTCGAGGGGATCCGCCTCGTGCCCTCCTACGCGACCACGGAGCCCGACATCGCCGAGGTCCACGCGCTCCTGGTCGCCGGCAAGCTCAGGGTCGACGACCTCGTCACGCACCGCGTCCCGCTTTCCGAGCTTCCCAGGGCCTTCGAGCTCGCCGGACGGCCGGCGGAGGCCGCGAAGGTGGTCGTGACCGGACCGGCGTGGTAGCCACGTCCCGGGACGGGGCCGTTCAGGCCTCGCCGCCCTCGCCAAGGACCTGGTGGCTCACTCGATGGCCGGCCCGCACGCGGGCCCGTGGCCCGAGCAGGCAGCCGTCGACCGTGGCCTCGCGCTCGACCACGGCCCCGTCCATGAGCACCGAGTTCTCGACATGCGCGCCGGCCTCGACGACCGCTTCGGCGCCGACCGTGACGTAGCCTCCGAAGGAGGCGCCGCGCGCCTGCGCCCCCTTGAGGAGGGCGACGGGTCCTTTCCCGAACGACCCCGCGGGGAGGGTCCCGCGGCCTCCGCGCCCGTCGTCGAAGAGGAGGCGCTGCGAGCGCAGCAGGCGCTCGGGGGTCCCTGCGTCGTCCCAGTAGCGGGAGAGGCGGTAGCCGAAGAGGCCCTGGTCGAGCAGCTTCGGGACGATCTCCTGCTCGAAACTGACGGGCCGCCCGGGCGGGATCCGGTCGAGGACCTCTCTTCGCCAGACGGAGAGGCCCGCGTTGATCCAGTGCGACGGCGCCGCTTCGGGCTCGGGCTTCTCGACAAAGCCGGTGATGCGGTCGCCCTCCCCGAGGGCGGCGACGCCGTACGGTCGGGTATCCTCGACCTCGGCGAGCGTCATCGTGCCGATCCCTCCGCTCCTGGCGTGGCGACGCGCGACCTCGCCGAGGTCGACGGCGGCGATCACGTCGGAGTTGAGGAGGAAGAACGGGTCGGACATCGTCCCGCCAGCGTTCTTCATCCCTCCGCCGGTGCCGAGGGGCTCGGCCTCGGAAACCGTGCGGACCGGCCAGCGCGGGGGATGCGCGCGGACGTAGGCGTCGATCTGCTCGGATTTGTAGCCGGTGGCGAGGACGACCTCCTCGACCTCCGCGGGCAAGAGGTCGAGGACGTGGTAGAGCATCGGCTTGCCCGCGAGGGGGATGAGCTGCTTGGGGACGGTGTAGGTCACCGGTCGCAGGCGGGTCCCGAACCCGCCGATGAGGACGAGCGCCTTCATCGGGAGCACCACCCGTCGGGAAGAAGCGAGAGGGGCATCCGGCCTAGATCACCCCGGAGGTTTCGCCGTGGGAGACGGCGCGGGAGTACTCGCGCTGGACGGCGCGCTTCAGCAGGGCGGCCGGGCTGCTCCAGAGCGTGAGGGGGCCGAGCGCGCCGGCCGCGCGGCGGGGCCCCACGGCGACCACGAGCCCCCGCTGCCGGTAGCGGAAAGGGACCAGCGGCGCACCGTTCCATCGGGCGATCACGTTCTGCGCCGCGACCCGCGCCTCGGCGAGGGCGACCTGCGCCGTCGCCGGGACGACCGATCCGTCGTCCCCGGGGTCCTTCCACTCGGCCACGTCCCCCACGGCGAAGACCCCGGGGTGCCCGGGGAGCTCGAGGCAGGCGTCGACCGCGAGGCGGCCGGCGTGTCCGTGGGCGACGGGGAGCTGGCGCGCCACGGGGGGCGCTTCGAGGCCGGCGCACCAGACGGCGACGTCGAAGACGAGCGTCGTGCCGTCCTCGAGCGTGAGGCGGTCGGACTCGACACGGCGGACGTTGAGGCCGAAGACGAGGCTCACCCCCGCCCGTCCAAGGAGGCTCCGCGCACGCTCGACGACCCCGGGCGGGAGCCCGGCCAAGAACGGCAGCGAGCCGGTGATAAGGAAAACGTCCGGCGGGCGCGTGGGCCGCCCGGTCACTGCGGCCCAGTTGGTCGTGGCGATCTCGGCAGCGACCTCGGTGCCGGTAGCGCCGCCTCCGACGACCAGCACGCGAGGCCGTCGCTCGCCGGGGAGATCGGCCGAGCCCAGCATCACCTCTCGGAGCCTCCGGGCGAGGGCGAGCGCGCCGCTCAGCCGGTAGACCTGGTGGGTGTGCTCTCTCGCCCCCTCGACGCCGTAGTAGGCCGCGACGTTGCCGAGCGCGACGACGAGGGCGCCGAAGGCGATCTCGCCCGAGCTCAACGTGAGAGTTCGCGCTTCCAGGTCGATGCCCTCGACCTCACCCTCCCTCAGCTCCACCAGCGAACGGTCGAAGACCTCGGCGAGCGGCACGATCCAGTCCGCCGATCGGCTGCCCTCCGCGGCCATCCGGCCGATCTCGTAGAGCTCGGTGCGAAGCACGTGGACCGGATGGCGGTCGACCAGCACGGTCGGGAGAGCGCCGCGCGAGCGTCGGTGGACCTCCTGGGCGACGGTGAGGCCGGCGTAGCCGGCTCCTGCGACCACGAGAGGACCCTCGCCGAGCTCCGAGCGCATCGTCCTCCCTCCCCAGCCCCCCGTGCCAAAGAGCCTACCGCGTCCTGACGGTGATACGCCGGACTCGCGGCTAGCCGAACCGGCCGTTCACGTAGTTCTCGGTGAGCTTCTCGTTCGGCCGGTGGAAGATCGTGGAGGTCTCCCCGATCTCCACGAGCTTGCCCAGGTAGAAGAACGCCGTCCGGTCGGCGAGCCGCACCGCTTGGGCGAGGTTGTGCGTAACGAGGACGAGCGTGTAGTCCGAGCGGAGCCGCGCGAGGAGCGACTCGACCCGCGCGGTCGCGATGGGGTCGAGCGATGAGCACGGCTCGTCCAGCAGCAGCACCTCCGGCCGCACCGCGAGCGCCCGAGCGATGCAGAGCCGCTGCTGCTGTCCGCCCGAGAGGCTCGTGCCGGGGGCGTCCAGCAGATCCTCGACCTCCTCCCAGAGCCCCGCCGCTTCGAGCGCCTCCGCGACCCCCTCCTCCAGCTCGTCGTGTCGGCGGACCCCGAGCAGGCGGAGGCCCGCGGCGACGTTCTCGAAGACGGAGAGGTTCGGGAACGGATTCGGCTTCTGGAAGACCATCCCGACGCGGCACCGCACGAGGGCCGGGTCCGCCCGAACGAGGTTCTCGCCGTCCAGCTCGATCCTCCCCTCGACGCGCCCGCCGGGGAGCTCCTCGTGAAGGCGGTTGAGGCACCTGAGGAAGGTCGACTTCCCGCAGCCGGAAGGGCCGACGATCGCGGTGGTCGCCCGCTCCTCGAGCTCGAGGTCGATGTCGTAGAGCGCCTGGCGGCTCCCGTACCAGGCGTTGAGCCCTTCGACCCGCATCTTTGCCGGCATCGTCCTAGCTCGCGCCCGCCTCCGTTCCCCGGCCGAAGAGGAGCCGCGCCAGGAGGCTCGTCGCGGCCATGATCCCGAGAAGGACCAGGGCCGCACCCCAGGCCTCGGCCACGTAGCCGGGGGAGCCGCCGTAAACGGTGAGGGCGTCGTAGATGAACGGAGCGAGCGCCGGCGCGGGGCCACGGAGACCCGTGAGCCAGTAGGTGCTCACCCCCGCTGTCAGCACGAGAGCGGCGGTCTCCCCGCCGGCCCGCATGAGGGCGAGAAGGCTCCCGGTGACGACCGACGCGCGGGCGCTCCCGAGCACGACACGCAACGTGACCCGGTGGCGGGGGAATCCGAGGGCCAGGGCCGCCTCCCGGACGGTGGCGGGCACGGACCGGAGCGCGGCGTCCGTCGCCTTCGCGACGATGGGCATCATCAGCACCCCGAGCGCGACCGCCCCGGCGAGGGCGCTCTGCGCGTCCGGGCGGTCCCACCGCAGGAAGATCGCCAGGAGAACGATCCCCAAGAGGATGCTCGGCGTCCCGAGCAGCGCATCGACCAGGAGGCCGACCCCCCTGCCGAAGGTGCGACGACCGTACTCGGCCAGGTAGATGCCGAGCAGCAGTCCTCCAGGGATACCCAGGGCGGCGCCCAGCGCGAGGAGGACGACCGTCCCTTCGATCTCGGGGCCGATGCCCCCGGGCGGGCAGCCTTGCGAGGCGTTGAGCCCGCAGGGAGGGCCCGGCTCGGACGTGTAGAACGACGGGCGGAGGGCGACGCCAGCTCCCTGGGCGACCGCTGTCGAGACCAGGCTGGCGAGAGGCAGCGCCGCTAGGACGACGGCGGCGAGGACCAGGACGAGGACCGCCCGTTGCAGCTGGCGCCGACGCCGCAGTCGTGGCGGGCGTCCCTGCTCGACCCGATCCCACCAGCTCGGGACCCCCGCGGAGGCCGACCCCTTCGGCCGCACGTCTCCGTGTCGCAGGGAGGGCCGCCGACGGGTCGGGGGACCCGGGAGGGCCGAGCGGAGCTCCCTTCGGCCGAGGAACCAGCGGGCGCCGACGTTGAGGCCGAGCGAGATGGCGAAGAGCACCAACGCGAGCTCGAAGAGGGCGCTGCGCTCGAGGCCCTGCGAGCCGGCGAAACGGGCGACCAGCCAGCTCGGGATGGTGGCGGTGGCGGAGAAGAGCGAGCGGGGGGCGGCCGGGGTGTTGCCGATGACGAGGGCTACGGCGATCGTCTCCCCGACTGCCCTACCGAGGCCGAGGGTCACGGCGCCGACAAGACCCGGGAGGGCCGAGCCGAGGACCGTCATGCGGCTCGCCTCCCACCGGGTCGCCCCGAGACCGAGAGCGGCCTCCCTCTGGCTCCGAGGCACGGAGCGCAGCGCGTCCCGGGAGAGCGCTGCCACTGTCGGCAGGATCATGATCGCGAGGACGAGCGCCCCGGCGAGGAGGCCGGTGCCGAGGACCGGGCCGGCGAAGAGAGGGATCCCCGGCGTCACGGCTGCGAGCGCGGGCTCTACGGCGCCCCGCAGGAACGGGACGAGGACCGCAAATCCCCAGAAGCCGTAGACCACCGAAGGGATCGCGGCACCGAGGTCGACGAAGTAGGCGAGCGGCGAGCGCCACCGCTGGGGAGCGAACTCGGAGGCGAAGAGGGCGACCCCCAGGGCCACCGGGACGGCGAGGAGAAGCGCGAGAGCGCTCGTGAGAAGGGTGCCGAGGATCTCGGGCCACCCTCCGAAGGAGGAGGTCGGCACGCTCCAGACCGAACGGAGCAGAAACCCCCCGCCGAAGTGGGCCAGTGCCGGCGCGGCACCGCTGGCCAAGAGATAGATGAGTCCGCCGACAAAAACGGTGAGGGCCGCTGCGGCCAGGACCGTCCCACCCTGGAACAGCGCCCCGAGGCCTCGCAGGAAGGCCAGCCGTCGTCCCTTCTCCATGGGGGCGAGCCGTTCCCCGCTCGCCAGGCCCGCCACGTCGCCTCCCTCAGCTGCACACGGGAACGACGGCGCGCCGGTAGATCGTCGCGCCGGCCGCGGCGAGGGCCGCCACCCCGTAGAGCGGCCCTCGGTCCGACCGACGGCGCACCGTGCGGGGGCGGGGCCGGCCCGTGGTCGGAACCGGGTTCACCCGCCCTCCTCGACATGCCCGCGAGGACGACGCCCCGAGCCGGGAGGCGTGCCCGGATGCCGAGGAGCTCCGCCGCCGTCGCCCCGCATCGGCGAGAAGGGGCCGCAACCGACCCATAAACCTGCCTGTGTGACCCGCAAGTTTCCCACGTTATAGCTACCGGCACATCGTGCGGCGGCGCGCGAGACCTTGGCGGCATGCGCGTCCGCAGAGGATGGTAAACTATTGGGACATCTGGCCCGCGCCAAGCTTCTCTTTGGCGCGGAGCCCGCCGGTTGCCGGTCCGCAGCCTTTTGGTCGACGGGCTGCTACGGGACCGTGGCCGACGGAGCCTCCGCCGCCGAGAGAGGGTTCGTCGTCTGGATCGAAGGTCTCCCGTGCGCGGGCAAAACGACCATCTCCCGGGCGGTCGCCGAGCGCCTGCGGGTCGACGGCCTCGAGGTCGAGGTCCTGGACGGGGACGAAGTGCGCCGGATGTTCTCGCCGGAGCTCGGCTTCTCGCGTAAGGACCGCGAGTTCCACGCCCGACGGGTGAGCTACGTCGCGCGGATGCTCTCGCGCCATGGCGTCTCGGTCCTCGTGGCGATGATCACCCCGTACGAGACCTCCCGACAGGCCGCCCGGGCGACAGTGGGAGGGCGGTTCGACGAGGTCTGGCTCCGTTGCCCGGTAGAGGTCTGCCGCCAGCGGGACGTCCACGGGCTCTATCGGAGGGCCGCGACGCCCACGGGAGGGAAGATCACCGGCCGCGACGACCCGTTCGAGGAACCGCTCAACCCCGACCTCGTGGTCGACACCGCGAGCGATACGGTGGAGCTCGCGACCGGCAAGATCCTCGAGCACCTGCGGGGCCGCGGCCTTCTCCCGCCGTTGGCTCCGGCCTGAACGGGAGCCCCACCGGGTCCGCGTCGCCGTGGTTCAGCGACGCGTCGGCTCGGTCGCCGTCGCGGGCGCGGCGTGCGCAAGGTAACCCTGGCGCTCGAGCTCGCCCAGGATGTAGTCGGCCGACTGGGAAGGGGCGAGGCCGACCGCGTCGACGACGATCTCCGGTCGCTCGGGGGCTTCGTAAGGGTCGTCCACGCCCGTCATCTCGTGGATCTCGCCGGCGCGGGCCTTGCGGTAGAGGCCTTTGACGTCGCGCTGCTCGCAGACCTCGAGCGGGGTATTGACGTAGATCTCCACGAACCGGCCGATCGTCTCCCGCGCCCGGGCCCTCGAGCTGCGGTAGGGAGAGATGAGCGCCACGATCGGCACCGCCCCGTTGCGTGCCAAGAGCTTCGCCACGAAGGCGACGCGCCCCGCGTGGGCCTCGCGCGACGCGCGGTCGAATCCGAGGTCGGCGCTCAGCCCCTTGCGGATCTCGTCCCCGTCGAGGAGCTCGGCGAACCAGCCGCGCCCGGCAAGCCGCTCGGCGAGGACGCGGCCGATCGTCGTCTTGCCGGCGCTCGGAAGACCCGTGAGCCACAGGCAGAATCCTGAAGGTCGTTGGGACATCGTGACCACCCACCCTACGTTGTCAGGAGCACGTCCGGCCGACGGAGGATCTCCGCGACCTCCGGGCGCAGCAGCTCCACGGGAATAGCGTCGCCTTTGGCCAGGCTCGTGCGGATCCGGGTCTGGCTGGTGTCAAGACGGGCCTCGGGGCCGTGCGCGCACGTCTTCGAGCTCGCCATCCCCCCGCACCTGCGGCAGTAGAACGATTCCTCGTAGCGTAGGGGCGTGATACCGATGTCGTACTCGTCGAAGATCCGGTGGCAGGCGTACGGCTCGTAGAACGCTCCGACCCCGGCCTGGTCGCGGCCGACGATGTAGGCAGCGCAGCCGAAGTTCTTGCGCACGATCGCGAGGAAGAGCGCCGCCTTCGGGCCCGCGTAGCGCATCGTGATCCCCAGGGGGCGGACGATCACGCGATCGGCGGGATAGTAGTGGCTGACCAGCGCGTTGTACGCCGCCAGGATCACCTCGGGACGGTAGTCCCCCTTCTTCAGGCGTCCGACGACCGGGTGGATGAGGAGGCCGTCGATCTCCTCCCGCTCGAGCGTGACGCGTTGGAGGTACTCGTGCGCCGTATGCGGAGGATTGCGGCACTGGTAGGCGGCGACGGTCTCCCACTTCCTCCGACGGAACTCCTCGCGCATCTCGGCGGGATCGGGCTCGGACCCTTGGCGGCTCTCGTCGAGGCGGCGCAGGAGGGTGATCCGCCCGCCCCACGCCATCTCGCCGTGGCGCTGGATGTCGGCGACGTTCGGGTGCTTCGGGTCGACGGTGCCGTAGGCCGATCGGGCGATGGCGGCACTGTCGAGCCGGAACTTCTCGTCAATGCGAAGGAGGGCGACGGCCTGCCCCCTCGCGTCGAGGACGGCGACCTCGTCCCCACCTTTCAGCTCCTCGACGGGTCGGCCGGCCGCGCCGGTCGGCACGGGGAAGTAGATGGGCATCGGCCAGGGAAGGCCGTTCGGCAGCTTGCCCGAGCGTGTCACCGATTCCAGGGTGGCGGCGTCCATGAACCCCTCGAGGGGGCTGTAGGCGCCGATGCCGATCTTCTCCGCGTCGTAGAGCTGGTCGACGAAAGGGGTCACCTTGGCGAGGTCGCGGAGCTCTCCCTCGCGACGCTCGAGCTCGGCAGTGCTCGCCCTGAGGTCGACGAGTCGGCCGCCATGAGGCTCCGGGATCACGGGAAGACCTCCGACGGCGCGAGGTCGCAGAGAGCGAGGGGCCCTGACATGCCGGACCGCGCCGGACCCGTGCGAGTATTTGGCTCCCACGGGGGTCAAGGAGCCGAGCCCCGGGCGACCGTGGCGGCACCGGGGCACGATCGATGGTCCCGCCCTCTCCCAAAGGAAAGCGGGGAAAAGGGGCCGGAGGGCGGCGCGTCGCGCCGGGTCCGACCCCTTATCCCCCTTCGTCGGGTTGGCGAGGAGGGCGTCCGCGTGACGCCCCCCGCCGCGGAGGACGAAGGACCCTCGATGACCGGCACGACGAGCCTTTCGGCCCTCATGGAAGGCGACCACCACGATCTCGACGAGGTGCTCGTCCGTTTCCGCTCGACGCCGGGGGCTCAGATCGCCTCCCGTAGAGAGCTCTTCACGCGCTTTGCGAGCGGGT
The DNA here is from genome assembly GCA_021817605.1 of Thermoplasmata archaeon. Lineage (GTDB taxonomy): Archaea > Thermoplasmatota > Thermoplasmata > Lutacidiplasmatales > UBA184 > Lutacidiplasma. The sequence goes on from JAKAUN010000012.1 coordinate 71,434, forward strand.
TGCGCCGCCACATCTCCCTCGAGGAGCGTCGCCTCTTCCCCCGCATGGAGGAGGGCGGACCGGAGAGCCATCGTCTCGTCGAGATGCTGCTCGAGGACCACCGGCGGATCGAAGGGGCCCTGGTCGCGATCCAGGCGACGCTCGATCAAGGAGCGACGTCCACCGAGGGACCCGAGGTCGAGCTTCTCAACCTCCTCGGCGAGCACAACGCGCGGGAGGAGGGGTTTGCCTATCCCTGGCTGGACGAGCACCTCCCGGCGGCCGATCTCCTCGAGGTCCGCCACGACCTCGAGGAGCCGCTCCCGCCCTCCGACGCGGCCACGAGCCGCTGAGCCGCTCTCGGCGGGGCTCGCGGGGATCCGCATCCCCTCTCGGCCGTGGCGTGAGGTCCGGTCCACCGCTACGCCCTCTCCTCCGTGGGCCCCCCGCCATCGGAAGGTTGCGACGGGGACGCGATCCCTCGCGACATCCAGGCACGCCACGAGCGACGGACCGATGTTCCACGAGACGACCCGGAGGATCGTGCCCGACGCGACGGAGCATCTCCCCGACCTGGCGAAGAAGCCGCACGCCAGGATCGTAGGCTGCTGGACCGTCGTGCCCGAGCACGCCGACTACGGGATCTTCGACGCGCCGACCGACGCGGAGCCCCAGGAGCTCACCATCGAGCCGACGAGCGCCAAGCCCGAGAGATGCTCGAGCGTAGGGAGGGAGGAGCCGGTCGAGACGTTCGGGGAGAGCCTCAAGCACGGCCGTTAGGGCCGCAGCCGGCGGGCCGCCGGGGGCGGGTGCGCCAGTCCCCAGGAGCCTCGGATTCCCGGGCCGCTCTCCGAGAGCGATCCCCCCGGAGTTCAAGAGCGGGCGACGCTCTGGGGGAGCGTCCGCGCGGGAACGAGCGAAGCGCGGCCTCTCCTCCGATGACCTCCGTACGGCTCCTTCCGGCGCACGAGGTCGTCCGCCGTGCCTATCCCCGTCCTGAACCCACGGAGCGGGAGATCGCCGCGATGGCGGTAGGCAAGGCGATCGACGGCGCACTCTCACGGTTCGGCTACGAGTTGAGATCGGGACGACGGCCGACCGTGACCTCCCTGATGGCCCATGCCGCCTCGCTCTTGGACGAGGCCCTGGAGGAGGGGGCCGTCGTCCTTCCCGGGCCCGAGCGGGAGAGGCTCCTCGGCCAGGTGCGGGGCTTGCTGCAGGTCTACCGACGCAGCGAGCTCGTGGGACTCGCGCGGCCGAGGACGCGCGTCATCCTCATCGACAACCGCGTCGGGGTCTACGCGCAGCCCGACTACTGGGACGGCAAGGGGCGCTTCTTCGAGATGAAGAGCTACCGGGCGATCCCGCCGCCGCCGGACATCACGTTGCAGGTGAGGCTCTTTCAGCTCGCCTTTCCCGGCTTTAAGGCGGTCCTGGTCTGCCTGAACCGCCACGCCGACCCCGTGGAACTCCTCTCGGCGACGATCCCGCCCCTCACCCCGGAAGAGGCCGAGGCGACGCTCAGGCTTGCCTACGACCTCGGGCAGCGGTTCGGACAGGAGAAGGTGCTCGAGTACGTCGAGGGACCGTTCGTCCACTACCCGCTCCCGACAGCGGCCCCGGCCGTCCCGTCTCCCGACCCGCCCGAGGGGGCCGGAGAGGGGGCTTAACCGTCCCCGCCCTCCCGGCAGTACGGACCGATGCCGACCGTCACGGCCGGGGCAGCGCTGTCGGCCGCAGAGGGGGAGGGGACCCTCGGGCTGCGAACGCTCGCAGCAGCCGACCTCTCCGACGCGCTCGCTCCGTTCCTCCCGCACTTCGTTAAGGAGACGCTCCGCTGCGGCGGCGCCGCGCACCTCGTCCGGGAGGGTCCCCGGTGGATCGGCCTCCTTCTGGTCGACCCCCTCGAGAACGTCGTCTCCGTGTTCACCCGCTCCGCCGCCCTGGTCGAGCGGACGATCCACGATCCGTCGGGTCGGTCGGTCTACGCCGAGGTCGACCTCGACCTTCCCCGCGAGGTCTTTGCCATCTACGCGGCGGAACTCGCCCGGGAGCCGACCCATCGGTTCCGGCATCCGGTCGAACTGCTGGGCGACGAGGAGGATCGGTCGGTCCGCTCGCTGGTCGAGGAGACCCACGGCCAGCTCCGGCGGCCCTGGGCGCTCCCGCCCGCCGGCGGGGCCGAGAGCCGTTTCGGCGTCCGCCTGGGAGGGGAACTGGTCGGCGTCGCGTGGCTCGCCCTGGCGGGTCGCTCGGCACGGCTCCACACCCTCGGGGTGCGCGCCGGCTACCGCCGTCTCGGGATCGGGACCGACCTGCTCTTCGGCCGCATGCTCTGGGCCTGGCAGGCGGGGGCTCGTCGGGTGGTCTCCGAGATCTCGGCGGGGAATGTCGCCTCCCGCGCGGTCGCCGAGAAGGGAGGGTTGCGGCAGGTCGGCCAGGGGTTCTTCTACCGCGGCGCCCCGCAAGTCCGCCCGTCGAGCGACCCCGACCCGCGCTTCGACTACGTCCGGCTCGCCCCGCAGAACGGGCAGGTCGCCGCCGTCGAGTCGATGAGCGAGCCGCAGTAGCGGCAGTTCACCTTGACCGTCTCCTTCACGACGATCTGCTGGACGGCGGGCTGGTCGCCGGGGAGGAGGGAGATCGGAGGAGGGGCCGGTCCCGGTGGCGGGACCGAGTAGCTCGGTGTGCCGTGCGTCGGATGCTTCGGAAGCCGTCGCCGCCGCGCGCGGAGCACGACGAGGAGGACGATCACCACGACCACGACGAGGGCGACCGTGACCCCGGCCACGAGCAGCCAGGGGAACGCCTGGCCGGAAGGAGGCGCAGCGGCGGCGGTCAGAGGATAGGTGGTGCTGGTGACTCGAAGCGTGTCGGTGAGCGTGAAGCCGTCGTGGCTCGCGTTCGAGTCGTGCTCGACGTAGTCGTAGCCGACAACGTAGCCCGTTGCCGGGTCGAAGTAGGAGCTCCAGGTATAGGTCGCGCTCAACGAGCCGTAGGAGTCGTTGCGCAGGTAGGAGCCCGTCGCCTGGGCCTCGAGCGTCGCGACGTAGTGGCCGGCGGCGGTGTTGAGGAGGAAGGGAAACGACGTTGCCTGGACGGAGAAGTGGCTGTTGAGCAGGTAGAAGGAGGCTCCGACGGGCAGCGAGTTGTTCATGTAGAACCAGACGAACGGATGGGAATAGCCGGTCTGGTTGTCGGTGCCCTGGACGTACTGGAACGTCACCGCGGAGAAGGTGAACGTGCCGGAGGAGGACCCGTGCTGGTCCGCCCCGGTGCTGTTGACGTAGTGCACCGTGTTCGCGTAGGCCGCCGACTCGATCCCGCTGCTCTGGACGGACGTGACCGTGATCGAGCCGTTGACGAAGCTGGTCTCGGTGTAGCCGAGATAGTCGCCGTAGCCCTGATCGACCGAGATCGTCTCGGTGTAGCGAAAGCCGTCGTTGGCCTGGGGGAGGTAGTGCGTCGTAACCAGAGGGCTCGCCGCCGCAAGGAGAAGGAGCGGCAGGAGCACCAGGGCGCTCGGGTTCATCCAAACCCGCCCCCGCCGACGCCCCCGAAGCCGTGGACGTGGCCGGGGTGGGCCCCTCCTATCCCCCCGAACGTGGCGTAGCTGCCGTAGTGCGCCACGACGATAGGAAGGAAGAACGCCCGCGGCGTCGGGGCCACCGGAGGCGCCGCCGCCGGCCGCGCGGCGGTGGGGTCGAGGGCGCCGACCAGCTCGTTGCGGATTCCCTCGACCAGACGGACGGCGAGGGTGACGATCTCGGCCTGCGACATGCCCGAGACCCGTCGGCCCACGACGCCGTAGGCCTGCTCGAGCAGGTTGAGCGTCTCGTTCGCTTCGAGGGTGGAGACGGAGGCCAGGACGGCCGCGGCGACCAGCGGATACTCGAGGTACGTCGTCAGGCCGCGGGCGACGATGGCGAGCTTGGCCGCGAGCCCTTCGACGGAGACCTCCGACGAGGTGAGGTAGGCGGCGGCAAGCTCGGTGTCCTCGCTGGGGGTGTAGCCCCAGGAGCCGAAGAGCGCGCGTGCCGAAGAGAACTTCGTCGCGAGCTCGGCCTCGGGGCGGTTGATGATCGCGAGCAGGGCCGCCGACTCGTACGACCGGGTCTCTCGCAGGTACCCGACGAGGCGGTCCGTCGCGAAGGAGCCGTCCGCCCTCTGACCGTAGAGGAGGATCGCCCCCACGCCAAGCGCGGACTCCTTCGGGACCCCGGCGTGATGGCTGTCGTGGACGAGCTCTCCGAGCGCCGGCAGGCTCGCCGCGATGGGGCGATTGACCGCGAAGAGGATCTCGCTGGCCATCAGGCGGTTCTCGGTGTTGTGGCCGAGCGGTCCTAGGGAGTTCCACGACTCGAAGAAGCGGGGAGCTCCCTCGAGGACGTTCGGCTGGACCTTCGCGAGCCCGAGGGAGACGGCCCAGAGGTAGGAGCGGTCCACCTCGGCAAGGGAGGGGGAGACCTGGCCGAAGTAGCTCGCCCCCTCGGCCGAGAGCGTCTCGAGACGCTGGGAGATGCGGCTCGCCTCGGCCACGTACGCCTCGAACGGCGCATCCCCTAGCCGGTAGAGCCGCAGGCCGAGGTTGCGCAGTTGGACCGCTCCGCCGGTGGTGAGCGCGACGTAGCCGTCGGCACAACGGGTGAGGCCGGCCACGAGCGTGCGCGTGGCGACCAGCTCGTTGAACGCCTGCTGGCGCGCTGCGAGGTCGCGGTCGACCGAGGCAAGATCGGAACGGGCCTTGGCCTCGGCGGCGAGCTCGGAGCTCTGCTTGTCTTTCCCGTGCAAATGGAAGAGCACCGACTGGGTGTGGGTCTCCTCGCGTCGTAGTTCCTCGGCGAGGCCAGCCCGACTCGTGGACTCCTCGGCGAGCGCCTGATGAGCCGAGGCCATCGTGTCGAGTTGGGCGACCAGGGCACGATAGCCGTCGGCAGTGACCAGGCGAACAAGCCCTGCGTCCGAGAGGCGCTGAAGATCGGGGAGAGGGAGAGGCGTCGTGACCGCCCGCCCCGCCACCTGGCTGAGGAACCCGTGGACATCGCGACAGCTCGTCACGTTAGAGGTCCACCAACGCGAAACGCTGGTTTAACCCTTCGTCACCGAGAAGGTTGCGGATGAGGAGAACGAGGCCGCCGGGTTCCTCCTGCGCCCGGAGGAAGGGGTCGCCTTCGACCGCCTCCCGGACGAGCGAGGCGAAGTACTCCTTGCGCCCACCGACCTCCCCGAACCGGCGCGAACGCTCCCTTTCGATCTGCTCGTAGGCGAACATGAGCTCGTAGAGCGAGCGGTAGATCTGGTCCTCGATCCGCTCGCCGACCTCCTCGCGGTCTGCCCGCACCGGCTCGATGCCCTCGAGGTCGACGAAGTAGACCGTCCCGTCCGGGGCGACCACGGCGTCCTTGTCGAGCCAGACGTCGTGGAAGTCCAGCCCCAGGTAGCGGCCCGAGACCGGCTCCTTCGCCAGGGTTCGGGCGAAGAGGGTGAGCACCGCGAGACCGCTGCGGAGGAAGTTGCGCTCGAAGCGGAACGCCGCCGTCGGCGTGTCGAGACCGAATTTGTCGAAGAGCGGGCCGATGCTGTGGCCCACGGTGGTCCGGGCGTGGAAGTACACCCGCACGTTCGACGGGAGGAGACGGAGCTCCTGGGCCATGCGTCCGGGGAACCTTCGGTACCAGTGGATCGACCTCAGCCGCTCCTCGAGGGCCGGGGGCAGGAGCGCGACCTTGACCACCGGCGCGATGCGAAAGCCGTGGAGGTCGGTGAGCTCGGCCCTTTCCGATACGGCGAGAGCGGTGCGGGCGTGAGCGAGACCCTGGCCTCCATACGGGGAGCCGCGGAGCCAGAGCTCTCCGGTGATCACGCCGCCCGAGGATGACCGGCCCGTGCCCGCGTCGAGCCGGCTGCGCACCTCGGGCGTGTCGGTGACCTCGGCGGCGCGGGCCCGGTCCAGGGGTCGTTCGGCGAAAGGCTCGGTGGAGGACCCCACCCCCTTCACCGAGAGGTAGAAAGGCAATCCGTCGAGCGTGGCAACCGGCCGGGGGAGGATCGCGCTCCGATGGTCGTCCTCCACGAACCCGATGGCGCCGAGCGGCTCTCCGTCCGCCAGCGAAGCGACCGGCCCGGGGAGGTAGAGGCGGTCCCACCCGGCGAGGTCGAAACGCAGGAACCTAGAGTTGGTGATCGTCTCGGCCCGAAACGCGAGGAGCTCGAGGGGTAGGCCGTCGATCCTCTCCTGGGGCTCCGTGGCCCGGGAAGCGGGTTGCCCGGGAAGGGGAAGGCTGTGGACCGCCGGTTCCGAGCGCGTAGGTCGACCTCCCTCGGCGGACCTGAGCCGTGCAGCCCCCTTCCGCTGATACGGTTTCCTGCGCGGACGCGGCTCCTCGGCCGGTCCTTCGGCCCGGGCGAGGTCGCGGCGGGTTCTGCCGGCCCCCGAGGGTGCGAGCCGTTGGCGAGAGGCTCCCGCGCGGGGCGAGACCCGTCCAACGGTTTAGGAGGCTCGCCCTGGGTCGTTCCATGTCGACCCCCCTCGCCCACGGTCCTTTCCTCGACAACGCCTACGTTCCCTTGGAGGGACGCGCCGTCGACGACGTGACGGACCCCTCGGACGGCTCGGTCGTCGGCCGGGTGGGGCGCGCCACGCCGGACGACGCCCGCGCCGCGATCGATTCGGCCGCACGGGCCCAGTCGGGCTGGGAGGCGATCGGAGCCGCTGCCCGGGCGAAGATCCTTCTCCGCGCGGCCGACCTCCTCAGGGCCCGCGCGGACGAACTGGCCCGCCTAGTGACCCGGGAGATGGGCAAAGTCCTCTACGAGAGCAGGGCAGAGGTCGAAGGGGCGGCGGAGAACTTCGAGTACTACGCTGCGTTCGCCCGGACCCTCACCGGGGAAGAGGTCGCCGGCCTTCCGCGTGGCCAGACGATGCGCCTCATCTGGGTCCCTCGAGGAGTGGTCGTCGGCATCACCCCGTGGAACTTCCCGGCGGCCACCGTGACGCGGAAGATCGCGCCGGCCCTCCTGGGAGGCAACACGATGGTTCTCAAGCCTTCCAGCAACACGCCGCTCAGCGCCTACCTCATCGCCGAGGTGCTGCGCGAGGCCGGGCTCCCCCCCGGGGTGCTCAACGTTCTGGCGGGTCCCGGCGGGAAGCTTGGCCCGGCGCTTCTTCAGCATCCGAAGTGCAGCACGGTCACCCTCACCGGGTCGACCGCGAGCGGGGTCGAGGTGCTCAAGGCCGCCGCCCCCGGGGTGGTGAAGTGCCTCCTCGAGCTCGGCGGAAAGGCTCCGGTGCTCGTCCATCGGGATGCCGACCTCGACTGGGCCGCTCGCGCGACGGTCTGGGCACGGTTCTGGAACGCCGGGCAGGCGTGCATCGCGGCCGAGCGCTGCTACGTCGACGGGACGGTCGCCTCTGCGTTCCAGGAGAAGCTCGTCAGCCTCGTCCGGAGGCTGCGTGTCGGCCCGGGCCTCGCCCCGGGAGTCGACCTCGGCCCTCTCTACTCGAGGCGGGCAAGGGATGCCGTGGCAGAGGACGTCGGCAAGGCGGTTCGTGACGGGGCCAGCGTGGCGGTCGGGGGGAAGGCGCCGAGCGGACCGAGCTTCGAGCACGGGGCCTTCTACCTGCCGACCGTCCTCGGCGACGTCACGGACGACAACCCTGTCGCCCGCGAGGAGGTCTTTGGCCCGGTCCTTCCGCTGCTCACCTACCGCGACTGGGACGAGGCGATCGCCCGGGCCAACGAGAGCCGCTACGGGCTCTCGAGCTACGTCTTCACCCGTGACCTGTCGCTCGCCGAGAAGGCGATCCGCGAGATCCGCTTCGGCGAGACCTACGTGAACCGCGTCGGTCCGGAGAGCCCCCAGGGCTACCATGCCGGCTTCCGCCAGAGCGGGCTCGGTGGGGAGGGAACGGTCTGGGGGGTCCGCGACTACCTTCAGCTCAAGACCGTCTACGTCGACTGGTCCGAGCCGCACGCCGCCGACTACTTCCTCCCGTACCCCGGCTGACGCGGCCGACGCCGGCCCCGACCGCGAGGCCGACGTGGACGTCCGTGACGTTCGTCCCGGTGGGACCGGTCCGTAGCAGCGAGCCGAGGCGCTCGAGCACCTCGTAGGTCGCGTGGGAGGCAAGGGCCCCCGGCAGGTCGAGCCCGAGACGCGTCGCGCGGCCCCAGCTCGCACCGTCGACCCAGCCGCCGGCCGAGTCGGTGGGTCCGTCTACTCCGTCGGTGCCGGCCGATAGGACGAGAGCCTCTCGGCCATGCAAGAGGCGGGCGGAGGCGACGGCGAACTCTCCGTTTCGTCCGCCCTTTCCCGGCCTCGGGCCGAGCGTCACCGTGGTCTCCCCGCCGGCGAGGAGGGCGACCCGGGTCGGCGGGAGCACGCCCGAGGAGGCGGAGAGGAGCGCACGAGCGAACCGCCGGGCGACCGGCTGGGTCTCTCCGACCATCGGCTCGGGAACGAGCCGGACGCGATAGTGGCGTCGCGCCGCTTCCCGGGCGGCCGCCCGCACCGCCCTCCGGTTGGAGGCGCCGAGGACGAACCGCACGGGGGTGAGCCGCGGGTCTCCCGGCTTGGGAGTCTCACCGACCTCTCCCCGAGCCCCCGCCCTCAGGCGCTCCAGCGCGCGTCGGGGCAGCGGGGCGCCGAGCGGGTGGCGACGGAGGACCTGTAGGGCGTCGCGGAACGTTGTCGGGTCGGCTACGGTGGGCCCCGAGGCGATCTCCTCCGGTGCGTCGTCCGCGACATCGCTGATCGCCACGGTTGCGAAGCGGTCGGCCCCGAGCGGCGCGGCGAGCTGGCCTCCCTTGAGGAGGGAGAGATGCCTGCGGACGGCGTTCATCGCTCCGATCGGAGCTCCGCAAGCGAGCAGGAGCTCGGTCGTGCGTGCGAGGTCGGCCGGGCGCACGGGCGGGGCCGGCACCTCCACGGTCGCCGAGCCTCCGCCGGAGAGGAGGAAGAGGACGACGTCCTCATCCCGCAGCTGGCGCACGTGCTCGAGCAGCCGTCGCCCGGCCGCAAAGCTCGCTGGGCCGGGGACCGGATGGTCTCCGAAGACCACGGGCCCTCCGGATCTCGGACCCGGATACCCGCGGGGCGTGAAGGCGATCCCTCGCGCGCCGGAGCCGCCCAGGTCGACCGCGGCGTCGAGCATCGCTCCCGCCGCCTTCCCTAGGGCGATGAACTCCAGCTTTGCTCCGGGCGGCAGCGCCAGGGTCCAACGGCCCACGCGCACTTCCCGCGCGGACCGGCGAAGCACGCGTCGGACCGCGCCCGCCGGGTCCGCCGACCGGATCGCGGCCCTCGCGATCCTCCACGCGTCCGAAGCGAGGTTCACCGCGGGCTCGATGCGCGTGGCTGGGATAACGCAACGGCCCCGCCTTCTACGGGTCCTCCCCCCTCTGATGTGGAAAGACCGTTGGCCCCCTCTGCCGATATGCGGGTCTCGTGCATGCGCCCGTTCCGCAGGGAGCGCTCGGTCCTGCGATACAAACCATGGGCCAAGGCCTTGGATCCGACGAGAAGGACCCACGACTCCTCCGCCAGCTAGACCTCGAGAGGCCGGAGCTGCGTGCGCTCCTCGCCAGGGTACCGCCGCAGAAGACCCCGCAGCTCTCGCCAGAGTGGCTTCGCTGCGAGATGCTCGAAAGGGTCCAGATCCTCCGCGGGGCGCACGTCCGGCCCGGGGCGAGGGTCCTCGAAGTGGGGGCAGGACCGCAGGCGATCGGCACCGTTCCCCTCGCTCATTTTGTGGGGGGACGTGGCGCGGTGGTCGCGGCCGAGCGGGAGCGTTGGAGCCGCCTTTGCGAGATCGTGGACCTCGCCGGCGTGGCGGGGGTCGTCCGTCCGATCGCGTGCGACGCGCGATGGTTGCCTCTTAGCTCGGATTCCCTGGACGCGGCGTATGTCCTACACGCGATCCGATCCCTCGGTTCGGAGGAGGAGATCGGCGCCGTGTTCCGCGAGATGCTCCGTGTCGCTCCCTCGATCTGGGTCGCCGAGTCGCTTCCCGAAGGGCGGACCGAGGCCCAGAGGGCTCACCTCGCCATGTACCGCGTTCGAAGCCGGTTCTTCGCGGCGGCCGACGGCCGGCCCGACGACCGTCCCTACCTTCCCCTCGAGGGCTTGGTCGCGCTCGTTGAAGCCTCGGGAGGGCGGGTGCTCGAGGCGAGCACGGTCGAGATCGACCTGCCGCACGCGCTCGCGTACTTTCCGCGGGAAAACCTCCTGCGGGTCCGCGACCCCGGGCTGCGGGCGGACCTCGAACGCCAGTGGGACGACGCGTGCCGCTTGATCGCGGCACACGGTGCCGACCATCCGCCGGTCGGGGTGGTCTCGGCGACCCGTTAGGCGCGAGCCCGGCCGGACCGGGGCCTCTCCCAAGCAACCCGCTCCTCCCCGCCCTGCCGCCCTCCGGCGCGGACGCGGGTCGTCCTCGCAGGAGAACGACCAGGCTTCGGGCTTCCCGGGGAAGGACGCAGGTCGAAGGACGGCAACCCTCCCGTCTCCCCTGCGACGCCTGCGAGCACCTAGAGGTATAGCCTCGTGGCTGCCCTAACGGGTCGATGAGCGAGAACGGTCCGAGGGAAGGCACTCGGGACCTTCCCAAACGGGACCGGGAGGCAGGGTTTCGAGCCGTCGACCCGGCTACTCCTGCCGGAGTCGCCTATGCCGCCCTGGGCCGGGCCGCTCGTCGTCGACGCGAGAAGCTGCTCGACCTCGTCCGCCAGGGGCTCCCCGTAGAACGGGTCATCGAGCTCTACGAGGGCGAGCACCCGCTCGAGCCGCGGGTCACGGCCGACGAGCTCCGAGCCTTGGCCCGGCGCGCTTAGAGCGGCAGGGCTGAGGAGATCGCGCGGGGGGCTTGGGGGTGTGCGTCGGCCGGCGGGCACGCCAGCCGGAGACTGCGATCCCGAATCCGGGCGAGCTCTCCCGACAGGGAGTTCGGTTCCCCTCGGCCGGTCCGGCCCAGCTCGTGTCAGGGTCGTGCCGATACTTCTCGACGGTGCTCCTTCCGGGGACCCGGTAGAGGATGGCCGAGAGCCGGGCTGCCGAGGTGACGGTCGGCTCCTGGCTCCCTCCCTCGCCGGCGGACGCGCACTCGGAGGCCCTTGGACCGAGGGGACCGGGAGCAAGCCGATACATTCCGGGATCCGGCTTTGAGGCCCTCTCGGCCGAGGAGAAGACGAACGCGTCGATCGTCGTCCCGTACGGACCTGTTGTCCAAAGCCGGGGGGTCTCCCGGTTGGCCTTGCTCGCGGCGGCGAGCTTGGGACCGGCCGCCCAGTCCTCCGCAGATCGACCCGGCTCGGTTCCTGGGACGGCGGCCATCTCGTAGAGAGGGACCACGCGTGACTCCCTCGTGCCGGCCGTGACGAGCGTGACCAAGAGGTCGATGAGCGCCCCCCCCAAAGCGCCGGCACCCGCGCTGTCCCCGCACCCGGGGCGAGGCGAGCTACGTAACGAGACCTCAGCGAGCCCTCAGCCTCTGGAGGGCCACGGGAAGGCCGGGGCCGGGCAGGGCTACGTTTGGGAGAGCCGAGGGAGGGAATCGAACCCCCAGGAAACGGATCTGCAGTCCGTCGCATTAACCATTCTGCCACCTCGGCGCGGCCGGCGCGAACGGAGCCGGGGTTAAAGAGCTCCGTTCTCCCGTGGCGGCCGGACAGCCAAGGCGCGTCCGTCTCGGCGGCGCGTCCGGGCAGGGACCCGCCCTCAGACCGAACGAAGCCCCCGGCGCAGCCGGTCGAGCGCGGCCTGGGCGCCCCAGCGTAGCCATTCCAGCCGCCCCAGGGACGACCCTTCTCCAACGACCTTGCCCTGCCGGAGGGCCTCGAGGAGGTCGTCGACCGTGCGGGTCCCGTCCGGGAAGATCGTCACGGCCCGGCCGAGCTCGCGGGCGACGTGGGCGTCGCTCCCTCCGGTCGTGGGCAGCGAGCGAGCGCGGGCAAGCTCGGCACCCCGGGCGTTCACAGTGGCAGAGCTGTGGCCGTTGACAGCTTCCACGGCCCGTAGCCGGACGTCGGGCGCGAGGTGGCGACCGGCCCCGTGCGGCCGGCGAAAGGGATGGGCAACGACCGCCTCTCCTCCGTGGGCTATCGCCCACTCCACGGTCTCCGCGAGAGGACGGCCGGGCGGAGCGGGCTGGTCGACGCCGTAGACGAGGAGGTGGCCGTCGCGGGTGGAGACCTCCACGCCCGGAAGAACGAGGCGGCCGGGCTGCTCGCTTCCCAGGCGACGGAGGGCCGCGTGGCCGGAGGTGGAGTTGTGGTCGGTGAGAGCAAAACCGGCGAGGCCCTTGGCGGAGAGACCGGCCGCGAGCTCGGCGACGCTCGAACGACCGTCGGGAGAGTGGGTGGAATGCACGTGGAGGTCGATCCGGACGGGGGTCATCGGATCCGGGCGCCGGGCTCGATCGGCTCGGAGGGGACGACCAGCCCGTCCTCCCCGAAGCGAAGGAACTCTCCCTCGTCGGGATGATCGGCGTGGGAGCGCACCACCCCCACGGTTCCGATGGGCCAGCGGCCCGGGACACGGACCGAGCGGCCGCCCACGTCGACGCGGCTCGTGCCTCCTTCCTCCGGCCCTACGATCCTTCCTACCGTGAGCGGCACCGAGGAGAACTCCTCGTGGGAAATCGTCCGGTCCGTCGGAGAAGCTCCCACGAGGTAGCTCCCCGGTGGGGTGGAGGGGGGGGGACGCAGCAGCACGGGCCGGTCGTCCTGCTCCGCGGCAAGCACCATCCCCTGCGAGGTCATCTTGCGGATCGTTCGAGGGGCGAGGTTGGCGAGGACGACCACCTCCCGTCCCCGAAGCGCCTCCTCCGAATAGGCCGCCCGAAGGCCGGCCACGACGGTGCGGCGCTCGCCGCTCCCAAGATCGAGCTCGAGCACGTAGAGCCGGTCGGCGCTCGGATGCGGCGTCACGGAGAGGACCCGGGCCGCCCGTATCGAGAGGGAAAACCCGGAAGGCGGAGGGGAGGGAGGTCCGGGAGGTGCCGCCGTCTCCCGTTCGGTCGGGGCCCCGGAGCGCGGCTCGGCCTTGCGTGGGAAGAGCGGACGGACCTCTCCCAGCGACTGGCCGGCGGGGACCGGTTCGAGCGCGCGGTCCCAGTCGCCCGGGGAGGGAGGGTCGGAGAACCCGAGCATGCGGAAGACCTCCGCGCTCGAGAACGGCAGGACCGGAGCGAGCCAGGTCGCGAACGCCCTGAGGCTCCAGAGGGTCTCGTAGAGGACCCGCGAGCGTTGGGGTTCCTCCGCCCGCCACGGCTGGGCCTCGTGGAACCTGCGGTTCGCCTCCCGGACCTCCTCGAGGGTGCGGTCGAGGGCTTCCTTCAGGTGGACCTTCTCGAGTTCGTCGGTGATCTCGGCGTGGGCGCGCTCGAGGCGGGGACCGACACCGTCCGCCGCGTCGCTCGCCCAGCCGGAAGGGGGTGACGGGACGCGTCCGCCGTAGCGGTCGCGGGCGAAGACGAGGGCCCGCTGCACCAGGTTGCCGTACTGGTTGGCGAGCACCTCTTCGTAGAGCGTGTCGAACTCCGACCAGTCGAGCTCGGTGTCGTGGTGCTGGGGGGCGAGCAGCGCCGCGTAGAACCGTATCGCGTCCGGCGCGTGGTTCTCGAGCAGCGAGAGGATGAACGGTTGCTCCTCCTGGGTGCGCGACTTGGAGACCTTCTTCCCCTCGATGAGCAGCCACTCGTTCGCCGGGACGTCGAACGGCAGCTTGAGGCCGCCCACGCCGAGGAGGATCGCCGGAAGCATGATCGCGTGGTGGAACTTGTTGTCCTTGCCGACGAAGTAGTAGGAGCGCACCGGCTCGCGCTCGTCCCAGAACCGGTGCCATGCCTCGGGACGGTCGGCTCGGATCGCCCACTCGCGCGAGGCGGAGAGATACCCCAAGAGCGCCTCGAACCAGACGTAGAAGCGCTTCCCGGGGTAGCCCGCGACCGGGAGCGGCACCCCCCAGTCGAGGTCGCGGGTGATCGGGGTGGGATGCAGCCCCTCGGCGAGGAAGTTCTCCGCCACGCGGAGCGTGCCGGGGCGCCAGTGCTGCTGCGAGCTGAGATACTCGGAGAGCCGGGGCGCGAGGCGGTCGAGCTCGAGGTAGAAGTGCTCGGTCGCCCGCAGCTCGGCCCGGGTCCCGCAGATCGAGCAGGCGGCGTTGCCGAGGCTGCGGGCCTCGAGAGGGCGTCCGCAGCGGTCGCACTCGTCGCCCCGGGCCTGCTCGAAGCCGCAGTTCGGGCAGGTGCCGATAAGGTAGCGGTCGGGGAGGAAGCGGGCGTGCTTCGGACAGTAGGGTGCCTGGTCGGTCCGCCGGCGGATGTGCCCCTTCTCGAGGAGCACGAGGAACAGCTCCTGGACGGTCCGCTCGTGCACGACGGTGTGGGTCTGGGTGAACAGATCGAAGGAGAACCCCAGCCGCTCGAACGCCTCGCGGTTGATCGCGTGGTAGCGCTCCGCGATCGCCTGCGGGTCGGTCCCCTCCTTCTCCGCCGTCACGAGGATGGGCGTGCCGTGCATGTCCGAGCCCGAGACCATCAGCACCTCGTCTCCCCGGAGGCGGTGGTAGCGGGCGAAGATGTCCCCCGGCAGGTAGGCCCCGGCGAGGTGGCCCAGGTGGAACGGCCCGTTGGCGTACGGCCACGCGACCGCCACCAGGATCCTCGCCACGGCTCCTCCGAGGGCGGTCGAAGCGGGCTCCGACCTAAGCGTTTCGTCACCTCACGTCGCCTTTAACGGTCGGCCGGCATCTCGCCGCCTCGTGGCCGAGGGCGAGGCACCGATGGTCCGGCCGTCCGTCCCCGAGGCGGACGCCGAGATCGGCGTGCAGCACCCGGTCCTGAGCCACGGGTTCGTCGCGCTGGTCGATTACATGGGCAACGACGCGGCGATCGTCCAGGCGGCTCGCGTCTCCTACGGGCGCGGGACCCGCTCGGTACGGGACGATCGTGGGCTCATCCGCTACCTGATCCGACACCGCCACACCACGCCGTTCGAGATGGTCGAGATGAAGTTCCTCGTGCGGCTGCCGATCTACGTCGCCCGACAGTGGATCCGGCACCGCACGGCCTCCGTCAACGAGTACTCCGCCCGCTACTCGATCGTGCCGGACGAGTACGACCTGCCTCCTCCCGAGGAGGTCCGGCGCCAGGCGACCCGCAACCGCCAGGGTCGCGGCGAGGCGCTCGCCGCCGAGCCGGTCGAGCGGTTCCGCGACGACCTGCGTCGTGTCTCCGAGGAGGCGTATGCGGCCTACGCTCGGGCGCTGGAGGCCGGCGTCGCACGGGAGACGGCCCGCCTTCTCCTTCCGGTTGCCTACTACACGCAGTGGTACTGGAAGACCAACCTGTGGAACCTCTTCCACTTCCTCTCGCTTCGCCTCGACCCCCACGCGCAGGAGGAGATCCGCCTCTACGCTAGGGAGCTCGCGGGGATCGGGCGGAAGGTCTGCCCGACCGCCTTCGAGGCGTTCGAGGAGTTCGAGCTCGGAGCGATGCATCTCGGCCGCAAGGAGCAGCTCGCCCTTCGCCGCCTCCTCGCCGGGGCGACCCCCGAGGAGGCGTGCCACGAGGCCGGGCTGCCGCTCCTCCGCGAGGACGGGCGTCCGATGACGAGCGGGGAAGGCGTCGAGTTCCTCGAGAAGCTGGGCCGCCTCCGCTCCGGTGACGCGGCCCCGTAGCACCGACCCCGGCCCGTCCCCTCGCGGGGAGAACCCCCCGACCCAAGGTGCTAGTACCGGGGCTCGTCCCCTGCCTCGAGGGTGAATCCCGGTTTCGGCGGGAACGCCGGGTACGGCCGAGAGAACCTTCCCGGGAGCGTCGGACCGAGCAGGTCGGCCTCGCGCTCGGGCTCGCCGATCGCTTGGGCGAGCCTTGCGGCGGCTCCCCCGGCGCGCATCACGCCGAAGCCGTTGAAGCCGGTGAGCGCGCAAAGCCCTGGAGCACCCGGGACCGGTCCGATGAGGGGGTGGCGATCCGGTGTGGCGACGCAGACCCCCGCCCAGGCCCGGAGCATCTCGGCATCCTTCCAGCCCGGCAGGCGCGAGGCGAAGCTCTCGGCGAGGTGGGTGACGAACCGCTCGTCGCCGCCGGTCACGAACGACGTCGGGTCGGCCTCGACCGCGTCGGTCCCGTCTCCCACGAGCACCCGGCCGGCCTCCTCGGGCCGAGCGTAGACGTCGAGGTCGATGTCGTGGAAGGAGGGGAACTCGGGGACCGCGGGACCGCCCGGCCGAAGGAGGGCGGCCTGCGTGCGGTAGGGCGTCAGGGGGATGGGGGCCCCTGCCGACGCGAGGAGCCGTTTGGACCAGGCTCCGGCCGCCACGACGACGCACGGCGCTCGCCAGCTTCTCTGCCCGGCGGTGACCTGCCAGCGGCCCTGCGAGCCTTCGAGCCGCACCTCGGAGAGCCCGAGCTCGAACTCGACGCCGAGCGAGCGCGCCTCGCGCAGGTAGAGCTCGGCGAGGCGGGTCGGGGCGACGATCGCGTCGCCGGGAGCAAAGCTCGCCCCGAGAAGGTCGTCGCACCGTGCCCACGGAAGGCGTCGGGCGACCTCGGCGGCGGAGAGCTCCTCGACTTCGACCCCCCAGTCGTGGAGGCGCTCGGTCGCCGCCGCGAGGAGCGGGACGACGTCGGCGCGGCTTGTCCAGCGCAAAAAGCCGTTGACGCGGCAGGCGCTCGGGTCGTGCCGGACGGCAAGGCGGGCATACTCCTCCCGCGACTCGCGGACGGTCGCGACATCCCAGCGGTCCCAGAGCTGCTCGGTGACGATCCCCGCCGCCCTCCCGGTCGCCCCGGCGGCTGGGGTCGCCGGGTCGAGGACGACCACGCGACCGAACTTTCCGCGCGCCAGGTGGTAGGCGAGGGCGCATCCTGCGATCCCCGCCCCCAGGACGAGCGCGTCCGCCCCCTCGGTCGCCATCGCCTTCGGGACGGTTCCGGGGTTAATAGTGCGGCTTGGCCCGCGCGTAGGCGTCGCGCAGCGCCTGCGTGTCGACGTGCGTGTAGATCTGGGTGGTCGCCACCGAGGCGTGTCCCAGGAGCTTCTGGATGTAGCGGATGTCGCAGCCTCGGGAGAGCAGCGCCGTCGCGAGGGTGTGGCGCAGCATGTGCGGCGTGACCCGGCGGGGGATCCCCGCCGTGCGCGCGGCGTTGCGCACGATCCTTTCGACGGTCACCGGCCCGACAGGGAACAGGCGCTCGCTGCCGGCGCCGTGGGCCGCGCGCTCGGAGAGGTAGCGGTCGATCGCCGCCCGGCTGCGGTCCTCGAGGACGACCTCCCGGTCCTTGTCGCCCTTGCCGCTGCGCACGTGCAGGATGTTGCGCTCGAACTCCACGTCCTCGAGCTTGAGGCGACAGAGCTCCCCGACACGCAGCCCTCCGAAGGCGAGGACGTGGACGATGGCACTGTCCCGGGCCGACTCCTTGACGCGCTCGAGCAGGCGATGGACCTCCTCCTCGTTGAGGTAGCGGGGAAGGCGGTCCGGCCGCCGGGGGGGCTCGAGCTCCTCCGCCGTGGTAAGGCCGTAGCTGCGGAACAGGCAGGTGAGCCCCCGTATGGTCGTGTAGAGCGAGTTCTTCGAGTAGTGACGCTGCAGGACGAGATACTCCCGGAACGCCTCGAGGTCCTTGACCGTCACCTCATCGAGGGGCTTCTGAGCGAAGGAGAGGAAGGTCCTCGCGATGTGCCCGTACTGCTTGACGGTGCACGGGCTCCGCTCCTGGGCCTGCAGGAGCCTCTGGAACCTCTCGACCAGGTCCGTGACACTGAAGCCGGTCGGGGCGCTCGTGCCGAGACGGAACGGGCGTCCTCGACGGACGAACCCGCCCGAACGGGCGACGGAGGCCGAGGTCACCATCGCCGCTCGCTCTCCGGGATACAGGTATTAATCGTATGCACGCACAGGAACCCGGGGGTGCGCTCGGCGCTCAAATAGAGGGCTCGGCTCGCCATCCCGTGCGCTGCTCGGAGTGCTCCCGGGAGGCGGTCGTCGACCAGCCGTACCGAGGGCGCCACGTCTGCGAAGGTCACCTCGTCGCTTCCGTGGAGGAGCGCTTCCGACGCGAGCTTCACCGCCAGCTCCCCGGCTTCAAGGGTGGGACGGTCGCGGTCGCCCTCTCCGGAGGCAAGGACTCGACCCTCGCCCTCGCCCTGAGCCGATCGTACTTCGCGCGTCGGCCGAACACGCAGCTCCTCGCCCTGAGCGTGGACGAGGGGATCGCCGGCTACCGCTCCGCGACCCTCGACGCCGCCTCCCGTTCCGCCCGCGCCCTCGGGGTGGAGCACCGCATCGTCCACGCCTCCGAGGAGCTCGGGACGACCACCGACGAGCTCGCCGGCAAGCTCGGCGGGACTCCTCCCTGCTCGTTCTGCGGGGTCTGGCGCAGGAAGCTGCTCAACCGCGCCGCGAGGGACGCCGGGGCCGAGGTCCTGGTCCTCGGTTTCAACTTAGACGACCTTGCCCAGACCGTCCTGATGAACCTCGTCCACGGGGACATCGACCGTCTCGTCCGCATGGCGCCGCACCGGATACGCCAGCCCGGGCTCGTGCCCCGCGTCGCACCGCTCGCCCAGGTGCCGGAACGGGAGGTCTACCTCGTCGCGCGAGCGAAGGGGCTGGCGTTCGGGCACGAGGAGTGCCCCTACGCGCACGCCGCGCTGCGCAACCGGTTCCGCGAGCTCGTCTGGCAGCTTGAGGAAGCCCAGCCGGGGAGCCGCCAGTCGCTGCTGCGCACGCACGAGCGTCTGGTCGACCTCTACCTGCGCTCGCAGGAGGTCGGGGTTCCCGGGCGCTGCCGCCGCTGCGGCGAACCCTCCGCCTACGAGGTCTGCCGGCCCTGCGAGTACCTCTCGCTCGCGCAGGAGCTGCCCGTCGCCGGAGCGCGGACATGACCGCCTCCTCCGCGACGACCGAGCCGCCGCTGGGCCCGGTGACGCGGGTGCTCGTCGTCGGCGCGGGGATCATGGGAAGCGGCATCGCCGCGCAGTGTGCCCACGCCGGCTTTTCCGTGGTCTTAGAGGACGTTTCCGAGGAGCTCGCCCGCAAAGGCCTCGCCAACGCGACCCGGGCGCTCGAGCGGCTCGCGGAGAGGGAAGCGCGCCCGGTGGCCCTCGCAAGGGAGGCGGCCGCGCGGATCGCGCCGGTAGCGGGGCTTGGCGCAGCGGCTGCCGATGTGGACCTCGCCATCGAGGCGGCGCCGGAGCAGCTCGCGATCAAGCGGAGGCTCTTCGCCGAGCTCGAGAGGCTCGTCCCGTCGCGGACCGTCCTCGCGTCGAACACCTCCTCGCTCCCCATCACGTCGATCGCGCAGGAGCTCGCCGACCCCGGCCGCGTGGTCGGCCTCCACTTCTTCAACCCCGTCCTTCAGATGCCGCTCGTAGAGCTCATCGCCGGAGCCCACACGCGGCCCGAGGTCACCGAGCTGGCACGCTCCTTCGCGGCGCGCCTAGGCAAGACGGTCGTCACCAGCCAGGACAGCCCCGGCTTCGTCACCACGAGGGCTCTGGCGGTCCTGGTCAACGAGGCGGCCTGGATGCTCTTTGAGCACGTGGCGAGCCGCGACGACATCGACGCGGCCTACCGCCTCGGCTTCCACCACCCGATGGGCCCGCTCGAGCTGGTCGACCTGGTGGGGATCGACACCGCCGTCGCCATCCTAGATGTCCTTTGGGACGGCTTCCGCGACAGCCGCTACAGGACCTGCCCGTTGCTGCGGACGATGGTCGCGGCGGGGAAGCTCGGCCGCAAGACCGGCGAGGGGTTCTACACCTACCCGGCGAAGGGCGGGCGGGCATGACCACAGCCGCCGCCGCAGGCAACCTGCTCGTCCTGGTCCTGGTCGCCCTCACGCCGGCGCTCGCCTACCTCGCCTGGGTTCGCAAGGGGGAGCGGTACCGGGCCGAGGGATGGGGACCCCTCCTGAGCGGCTTTGCCTACGGGGCGATCTTCGCGACCCTGGCCGCAGGCTTCCTCGAGATCGTGGTCCTCGCCGCAGGCTCGTCGCTCGCCCAGCGGTTCCCCGGACCGGAGTTCCTCTTCCTCAAGAAAGGGTCGACGGCGGCGGCGTTCTTCCTCGTCCTCGTCCTCGCGCCGTTCATCGAGGAGGCGCTCAAGGCCTCCGGGGTCGTGGGACGCCGCGCCTCCCTCCGCCAGCTCGCGGACGGACCGGTCCTCGGCGCCGCGGTCGGCCTGGGGTTCGGCTTCTTCGAGACGTTCCTCTACGGGCTCGGGGCGTTCCTCACCGGGGGACTCGTCGCCGGTCTCGCGCTCATCCTCATCCGCAGCGTCTCGAGCGTCCTGTTGCACGGCAGCTCGACCGGGATGTTCGGCTACGGCTACGCCCGCTCCCGCTTCCGCCTCCCCGGCGCGGGAAGCGGCTCCTACTACCTGCTCGCCGTCGCCATGCACGCGTCGTTCAACGCCCTCGCCTCCCTGCCGATCCTCCTCGCCCTCTTCGGCTTCGGCGGGGTCGAGACGCTGGTCGGTTCGTTCGTGGGGCTTCTGGCGGCGATCGCCTTTGCCATCGGAGCGATCGAGCACGTCCGCACGGTCGTGCAGACCGCGAGCTATCCGGCGCTGCTGCGGGGTGGCCCCGGTCGCGCGCCGCCTCCGCGGTAGCGGATCGGGTCTCGCGAGCCGCTAGCTCTGGGGGGAGCCCGATCCTCCCGATCGCTTCCAGTCGGACTCGCCGATGGAGCGGTAGACCGAGCCGGCGTCCTCCGTCGGAGGCGCCTCTCCGCTGCGTCCCACCTCGCGGATGCGGGACTTCTTGAGGAGCCAGTAGTGGATCCTCCAGGTCTTCCCCCGCGAGACGGTGGCGTCCTCCTCCTCGCTCGTGAGCAGGCCCTCCTCCTCGAGCTGGTAGAAACGGTCGCGGTCGTCGCTCGAGAGCTTGTTGTCCAGCACCGAATCGTCGGCGCCGAAGTAGCCGAGGACCATGCGGGCCGTGGGATGTGCCTCCCCGGGAGGCATCTTGCCTCGGGCGACCAGGGTTCTTTCGAGGGCGCGGGTGAGCTCCGCTTCCGTGATCGCAGCCATCGCTCCTCGGACGGGGAGAGGGTTCCTTGGTAAATCCTCGCCGGTCCGGCGGCAACGCGACGCCCTTTTGAGGGGGTCGGGGTCCCTCGGCCGTGGCGGAGGCCGTTTCCTTCCCCCTCGAGGAGCCGCAGCTCCGGGTCGCCAAGCGGGCGATCCCGCGGGGGCTCTGTCCCGAGTGCTTCGGTCGGCTCTTCGGCCGTCTCGGCCACGGTCTCTCCAACCCGGAGCGTGCCGAGCGCCTCCAGAAGGCCCTCGGCGCTGCCCTCCCGGGCGCGCCCGAAGGCTGCCCGGTCTGCGGCGGGCTCTTCGACCGCCTCGAGGTCTGGGTCGAGCGCGCGCGTCGTGTGGCGGAGGGCTACGAGTGGCACCGCTTCACCTGCGGCTCCCGCTGGGAGCCCGAGAGGCTCGCCGCCGAGGAGGCGCTCTGGACCGAGGTCGGAAGCGCCTGGGGGGAGAGCGCTCGCGCGGCGTTCAACCGCGAGCTCGGCAAGCGCATCGAGCTCGTCACCGGGGCGAAGGGAGGGAGCGGACCGGCCGATGTCGTCCTCCTCGCCGATCTCGAGGTCGGACGGGTCGAGCTCACGGTGATGCCGCTCTACGTTCGGGGCCGCTACCGCAAGTTCGACCGGTCCCTCCCCCAGACCCGCTGGCCGTGCCGGCGCTGCCGCGGCCGCGGCTGCGTCGCCTGCGGGATGAGCGGAAAGACCTACCCGACGAGCGTCGAGGAGCTCCTCGCCGCCCCGTTCCTCCGGGCGAGCGGAGCGGAGGGGACGCGCTTCCACGGGATGGGACGCGAGGACATCGACGCGAGAATGCTCGGGAAGGGACGACCGTTCGTCCTCGAGCTGCTCCGCCCTCGTGTGCGGACGCTTTCGGTGCGCGCCCTCGCCGAGGAGCTCGGCCCGGAGGCCGAAGGGCGGGTCGAGGTCCTGGAAGCGACGGAGGCGGACGCCGCGGAGGTCGTGCGCGTGAAGGAGGCGACCCCCGAGAAGAGCTACCGCGTCGGCGTCAAGGGGGCGGTGGACCTCGGAAAGGTTAATGAGGCACTGGCCCTCGCGGTCGGGCGCACGATTGCCCAACGCACGCCGCGACGCGTGGCGCATCGGCGGTCCGACCGCGTTCGGATGCGGCGGATCGTCGGCGCCCGCGCCGAGGCGATTGCCGAAGGGCGGTTCGCGATCGAAC
This sequence comes from Thermoplasmata archaeon, assembly GCA_021817605.1. Classification (GTDB taxonomy): domain Archaea; phylum Thermoplasmatota; class Thermoplasmata; order Lutacidiplasmatales; family UBA184; genus Lutacidiplasma. The sequence goes on from JAKAUN010000012.1 coordinate 93,634, forward strand.
TGAGGACCGAGGCCGGTACCTACGTCAAGGAATGGGTAGAGGGAGATGACGGGCGCACCAATCCGAGCCTCTCCTCGCTCCTCGGGGTCCCGCTCGAGGTCGAGTATCTGGACGTTTTAGAGGTCCACGATCAGGGAGATTGAGATGGTCAAGAGCTCGAAGGGGTTCCGGTCGCGCTCGCGAGGCACGTTCACCAAGGAGGTCCGCGAGAAGGGCCTGCCGCCGGTGACCCGCTATCTCCGCGCCTTTGAGGTCGGGGAGAAGGTCGTGGTCCGCATCGAGCCGTCCGACCCGCACGGCCAGCCCCACCCCCGCTACCAGGGACGGACGTGCACCGTGCTCGGCCGCTCCGGCAAGGCCTATCGCATCGAGTTCCTGGACGGCGGTAAGCGCAAGGAGCTGGTCGCCAATCCGATCCATCTTGCTCCCGCCTCCCCGAGGTCCGATGGCTGATCCGATCCCGCTCGCGCGGGTAAAGCAGCTGCTCACCGACGAGGCCGGCCGCCGCACCCTACCGCGGGAGGCGTCGCTCGCCCTCCAGCACGCGGAAGGGTTCGCCCGCCTCTCCGACGAGGCGACCTCCAAGCTCCTCGAGGAGCTGCGGTCGCTGCCGTTCGTCGACGCCACCCTCGCCGTCAAGCTCGCCGACGTCCTCCCGCAGTACCCGGAGGAGATCCGCCTCCTCTTCTCCAAGGAACGGGTCGCGCTGGACGAGGCCCAGGTCGCCCGTCTCCTCGAGATCGTGGCGCAGCACCGATGAATCGGGAGGGAGCGTGGAGAACTTCGCGTATGTGCTCGACTACCTGCCGACCGGCCGGCAGACCGAGCGCGGCTTCCACCGTGAGCCGCTCGCCCTCGCCCTCGGGGAGGACGAGCTCAAGCTCTTCGAGCTCGTCCCTCGGACAGGGACCGCGCTAGCTGCCGGCGAGCGCATCGCGCTGGTACCCCGCGAGGGGGCAGCCCCTCCGATCGATCACGTGCGTCGCCGCCTGGGGTTCGACGAGCTCACCGTCGCCGCCCGCACCGAGCTGCCCGTTGTCCTCGAGACGATCGTCCGCCAGAACAGCGCACGCTACCTGAGGTTCTTCAACGAGGCGCCGGCCGTCTCGCGGAGGTTCCACCTTCTCGAGCTGCTCCCGGGAATCGGCAAGAAGACCATGCAGCTCATCGTCGACGAGCGCAAGAGCTCCCCGTTCCAGAGCTTCGCCGACTTCGAGGAGCGCGTGCACCTCAAAGGCCCCGAGCGGCTCGTCGCCTCCCGCATCGAGCAGGAGCTAAGCGGTGTCCAGGACAAGTACCGGCTCTTCGTCGCGCCGTGACGGGTCGAGCGACCTCCCCGACGTCCCCGCGCGTCCGGACGAGATCGAGGAGGCGCTCGGCCGGCTCGGCGTGCGTCCCTCCCGGGGCCTCGGCCAGTCGTTCCTGACCGACCCGTTCGTCGCCGACGCGCTCGCCGCGCTGGCGGTGCCGGCCGGCGAGGAGCCGGTCTTCGAGGTCGGTGGAGGCCTCGGGATCGTCACCCGAGCCCTGCTCCGACGAGGCCTGCGGCGCCTCACGGTCGTCGAGCGCGACCCCCGGCTCGTCCGCCACCTCGCCCGGACCTTCGAGGGGCGCCTGGTCGTGGTCCACGCGGACGCGTTGCGGTTCCCGTTCCCTGCGGAGGCGGTGGCGGTCGGAAGCCTCCCGTACGCGATCGCGACCCCGCTGCTCCTTTCCCGGATGCGGGCCGGCCAGGCACGTATCGCGGTCCTCGTCCAGAACGAGGTCGCCGAGCGGTTCGCCGCCGCGCCGGGTTCCCGCGAGTACGGTCGCCCCACGATCCTCGCTCGCCTCTTCGGCGACACGGAGCTCTTCCAGGAGGTCCCCGCCGAGGCGTTCCATCCCCGTCCGAAGGTCGCCGGCCGGCTGCTCGTCTATCGCTCCCGACGCGGTCCCCTGCCGGTCCCTTCGGTGGAGGGGCTCGAGCGGGTCGTGCGCCTCCTGTTCTCCTCCCGCCGCAAGCAGCTCGGCAACCTCGTCTCCCGCCTCACCGGCAGCGCCGGGGACTCCTTCGCCCTCGCGGCGGCCGCGCGCTGGCCCCCGGGTTGGGAGAGGCTCCGCCCCGAGGAGCTCGAGCCGGCAGCCTACTTCCGCCTCGCGGCTCTCCTCGGGCCGACGCCCACGAGCGGAGCGAAGGCGGACCGGACCTCTCGGACCGGGACGGAGACTCCCGCCACGGACCAGCACCGCGACCAGGGCGCCGTAGGGCCGCGAACAAGAGCATAAGAGCGGGGGGGCCTTCCCTTGCTCTCCGAGCCGCAGGGCTCCGTGAGCCCACGTCCATGGAAACGGACTCCCCTCCTCGCGACGACAGCGGGCGCGCCCCGCCCGGCCCCCCGCGTCGCGGAGCGCTGGAGGAGCGATTCGAAGGGTTCGGCGACCGCACCGCCCGGTTCGTCCGCTCCCTCGTCACCCTCGCCGAGTTCAAGGGCGACCTGGGGAGCTACGCGGCCGAGCCGAACCTGAGGATCGTCCGGACCGCCTTCGGCAAGTGGGTCCCGGACCTGTTGATCGTGCTGGCCCCACGGCGCCGCACGAGCTTTGGAGAGCTGCGCCGCCTCCTCCCCGGAATCAGCGCCCGGGTGCTCTCGGGAAAGCTTCGACGGCTCGAGGCGTCGGGACTCATCAACCGCACGGTGGTTCCGTCGCGTCCGCCGCGACCGGAGTACTCGCTGACGCTGCGGGCCCAGGCGCTGGTCCGGGTCTCGGGCCAGGTCCTCGCCTACGTGCAGGCAACCCAAACCGTCTCGGGTGCGGCGCGCGCGGGTGAGAAGGGCACGGCCGAGTAGCGGCGAGGAACGCCGACACGGTGTCGTCCCTCCTCTCGGACGAGGCGGCACGAGCCCGGCCGGCTCGGAGCGGCCGGCCCATCCTGCGCGGCCCACTTCCCCCAAGGGTCGCGCCTCCGCGCTCACCCCAGGTGCCGGAGGACCTTGACATCCTCGACGGTGATCAATCCGCCCTTCACCATCTTGCTGAGCTCGGGGACGAGCGGAAGGATCTTGGCCTCCGCCTCCACCGTCTCGATCACCAGCGGGAGGTCTTCGCTGAGGCGCAGTGCGGAGGCGGTGTGGAGCAGGCTCCGCTTGCCGAACCCGTAGATCCCGCGAGTGACCGTCGCGCCCCAGAGACCCCGCTTGCGCATCAGCTCGATGACGGCCTGGTACGCCGGTCGCCCCTCGTAGCGATCGGACTCGCCGAGGTAGATCTTCAACCTCACGGCCTTCTGATCGAGCTCCATCCTAGCCCCCTCCCAGCATCGTGCCGAGGGTCGCTCCGGCCACCGCCCCGAGGAGGCAGAGGCCCCCGTTAAGCGAGACGTTCACGCCGGCTAGCCAGTACTGTCCGCTCCGAAGGAAGTGGACGGTCTCCAGGCCGAAGGTGGAGAGCGTCGTGTAGCCGCCGAAGACGCCCACGAACAGGAACGTCCGAAGCTCCGGGTCGAGGTAGCCCCTTCCCAGGAAGAGGAAGAACAAGAAGGCCAGGAAGAACGTCCCCGAAAGGTTCACCGCGAAGGTTCCCCACGGGAAGTCGCCCCGTGTGAGCAGCCCGGTCAGGCCGTAACGGGCGACCGTGCCGATCGCGCCCCCGGCCGCCACGAGGCCGATCAGCCTCAGTTCGTTCGCGTCCATCTCCGCCGTCCGTGGGGACCGACGGGCGCCCCCGCGCCCGCCCGGATGTGGGTAGAAGTCATCAGCCCCGGGCTGGCGGTTCTAGGCGGACTTCATCGCCGGAGCGCGTGGGAGCATCGCCCGTCTTGACCGTTGCGGGTCGACCGGGGAGCAGGGAACCACGAATCCGGCCGCGGAGCGGGCGACAGAGGTCGGGCCCCGCACCCTCGTGCGAAGCGCGATCGCACGCGACGGGCAATTGCTCTCCTCGCTCCTGTGACCCAGGAGGTCGGGAAGGGGAACTAATTCCTGCACACGACAGGAGCGCCCGACAGGGCGGTTCTGCCCCTATCCGTCCGGCCCCGCCCCCTCCGAGGCGGGCGCATCATTTGGGCGGATGGTCAGGGGGAATCGACTTCATCGGCTCGAACGTTATGGAGTCGGTGAGGTCCATGCCACGGTTTTCCTGTGCATGCTGCGACTGCGTGGATGGCTGCTGCAAGTGTTGCGCCTGCTGCTCCGTGGGTCAAGGGTGCTGCCCGACCTGTCCGGTTAACCCGACCCCTGAGCTGTGAGGCTCACCCGGATCCCCATCCGATCCGAGCCCGCCACCGGAACCCGCCAAGCTCGGGGAGCCCCGCCGCCTCCCCAGGAGCTGTTCCGAGCGAAAGGTGGGTCCGAACCAGGTTGTCGGGCGTTCGGAGCCCCTCCTTGAGGGGCGTGATGCGAAACTCCTTCGGTCCTCGGGTCACCGCCCGGGTCGAACTCGCCCCTGCCAGTGAGCTGTTGGGGCGCAGCCAAGGCGGTACGGGGGGGTCTTACCTACGTGGCCCGTTCGAGGGAAGGAACTCGGGGCGATGCCACCGGTGAAGGGGAGGGTTCTCGTCACAGGTCCCTCGGGCGCCGGCAAGAGTACGCTCGCCTCGTACTTTCGCGCGCATGGGGTGAACGCCGTCGATGGGGACGAGGTCTCAGGACTCGGTTCGGCTGTGGACTTGAAAGGGCAACGGCTTCGCCGTATCACGAAGGAGCGCTGGCGCCGCATCGAGGACTGGCAGTTCCACTGGCACCAGCCGACGTTGGAACGTTTCTTGGCGCGTAACCCCGACGTGGTCCTGCTCGGCGCTGCCGACAACTTGTTCGACCTCAACCTGGCCTCGCTCTTCGACCGTCGCATCTACCTGAGTACCACATGGTCGGTGATTCGCTCACGGCTGAACGACCCCGCCCGGGACAACGATTGGGGCAGGGACTCTCAACCCGCTCAGAGGGAGTGGATCAGGCGGGCCGTGCGCGAGTGGCCGGTTAGGGCGAGAGCGCGCGGGTTCGAGATGGTCGACGCGACGCTGTCGCCAGCGAAGATCCTGGCTCGGATCCGTGCGCAGGCCCCCCGCCCTGCCAGCAAGGCGTAGTGCTCCCGATTGCTCGGCCTCGGGAGGGGGTAACCGAAAACAGTCTGCGGGGGGGGGGGGCATTCTATCGCGAGCTGGCTGATCTTTTCGTGGCTGTCCGGCACGGGGAGATACATCCCCACAGCCCTCGAGGAGCGTGCGCTTATATAGAAGGGCAATTTGCCTAATGCTGGTGAAAGTATGCTTCAGGGGACCCCAATCCTCGTCCTGAAGGAAGGCACGGAGCGCGAGCGCGGCAAGGGTGCGACGGCGAACAACATCGCGGCGGCGCGAGCCGTCGCGGATGCGGTGCGCACGACCCTCGGACCGCGCGGCATGGACAAGATGCTCGTCGACTCGATGGGCGACATCACGATCACGAACGACGGCGTCACGATCCTCAAGGAGGTCGACGTCGAGCACCCGGCCGCCAAGATGCTGGTCGAGGTCGCCAAGACGCAGGACCAACAGTGCGGGGACGGCACGACCACCGCCGTCGTGCTCGCCGGAGAACTGCTCAAGCGCTCGGAGTACCTGCTTGAGCAGAACGTTCATCCGACCGTCATCACCCGCGGATTCCAGCTCGCCCTTCAGGAGGCGAAGCGGATCCTCGAGTCGGAGATCGGCACCGCCGTCAAGCCCGAGGACGAGGCCGTCCTGATCGACTGCGCGGTCACCGCCATGGGCTCGAAGGGCGTCGCCGGAGCCCGAGAGGGGCTCGCGACGACCGTCGTCAAGGCGGTCCGCAGGATCACCGAGGAACGCGGCGGGAAGACCGTCTGCGACGTCGACCAGATCAAGGTCGAGAAGCGCCACGGCGGCCAGGTCTCCGACACCGAGTTCATCGAGGGGATCGTCCTCGACAAGGAACGCGGCCACCCCCGCATGCCTGTCGAGGTCGCAAACGCGAAGATCGCGCTCCTCAACTCCGCGCTCGAGATCAAGAAGACCGAGATCGAGAGCAAGATCAACATCAAGAACCCGTCGCAGATCCAGAGCTTCCTCGACGAGGAAGACAAGACGTTCCACAAGATGGTCGACGCGATCAAGGCGTCGGGCGCGAACGTCGTGATATGCCAGAAGGGCATCGACGATGTCGTCCTCCACTACCTCGCCAAGGAGGGGATCTACGCCGTCAAGCAGGTCAAGGAGTCCGACCTCCAGAAGCTCGCCCGGGCGACCGGCGGGCACATCGTGACCGGCATCAAGGAACTCTCCGGCACCGATCTCGGCAAGGCCGCGAAGGTCGAGCAGCGCAAGATCGGCGAGGACCACATGACCTTCGTCACGGGCTGCTCGAACCCCCGGTCGGTATCCATCCTCGTCCGCGGCGGCACCGAGCACGTCACCCAGGAGGTCGAGCGCTCCCTCCAGGACGCCCTCAAGGTCGTCGCGAGCGTCCTCGAGGACGGCGTCGTCTGCCCCGGCGGCGGAGCGACCGAGGTCGAGCTCTCGGTCAAGCTGCGCAAGTGGGCCGCGAGCGTCGGTGGCCGCGAGCAGCTCGCGGTCGAGGCGTTCGCCCAGTCGCTCGAGGCCGTCCCCTGGGCCCTCGCCGAGAACGGCGGCTACGACTCGATCAACACCCTCATCGAGCTGCGGAGCGCCCACAACGGCCCGGCGGCGAACCGCAACATCGGGGTCAACCTCGCCGACGGCAAGGCCGCCGACATGTGGAAGCTCCGGGTGCTCGAGCCGGCCCGCGTCAAGCGCCAGGCGATCAGTTCGGCGGTCGAGGTCGCGTCGATGATCCTTAGGATCGACGACATCATCGCGTCGAGGAAGTCGGCGCCCGCCCCCGGCGGTCCCGGGGGCCACGACCACTAAGCCCCGTGCGAACCCCGCACGTCGTGACGAGGCAGCCGAAGGCTTCTTAGCGGAGGCCAGGTAGGGGCCCGCGATGCGCACTAAGCCCGCCGAAGGGGTCCTTCGTGTCGACGTGGTCGCCCTCGATCCCCGACCGGTCGTCTACCTCGCCTACGACGGGCTCGCCGGCGTGACCCAGCGTCCGATCGTCCGGGACCTGCTCGAGGAGCTCCAACGCAAGGGGCCCGAGGAGTCCGCCAAGTTCCTGGACGCGCTGCGTCGCCACCGCTCGGGCCAGGTCCACGTCTACTTCTCCGACTACGTGAGCTACGGAATCGGCGGGGGAGACGCGACGGCCGAGTTCTTTCTCGGGACCTACCTCATCCTGCACGAGCCGGCCCGCCCTGCGGGCAAGGAGCCCGCGGTCCCGGAACATCTGGCCCTCTACCGCGCCGCCGGCGTGGAGCGGCTCTCGCTCGAGGCCCCCGCGTCGTAGATTCCCGCCGCGCGCTCCTCTTTTCTACCCTGGGCCTCCTCGGAGACCCGACGATGGAGGAGTCGAACCGCCTCGAGGAGGAGCGCCGGGCCAAGGTTACCCGCCTGCGGGCGGAGGGGCTCGAGCCTTACCCATGGGAGTTCCCGGGCCGTGTCGGCTCCGACCGCATCCGAGAGAGCTGCGCGCGTATCCCTCCCGGAGAGGCAGACCGTAGCGGGTCGGTCCGCGTCGCCGGACGGTTACGGGCCGTCCGTGTCCACGGCAAGACGACCTTCGCGGACCTGGAGGACGGCTACGGGACCGTCCAGCTCCTGCTGCGAGCCGATGCTCTCGGTGAGGCACCGTATGGCCGCTGGCTCTCCTTTCTCGACCCGGGCGATATCGTCGGGGCCGAGGGTTTCGCGGCCGTCTCACGCCGGGGCGAGCCGTCGGTGGAGGTCGGAGGGCTCACGCTTCTCGCGAAGGCGATCGCCCCCCCGCCGGAGAAGTACCACGGCCTCCAGGACCCCGAGGAGAAGCTCCGCCGCCGCTACCTCGACCTCCTTGCCTCCCCCGAGAGCCGGGAGCGATTCCGACTGAGGACCCACCTCCTCCAGGAGATCCGCGCGGTCCTCGACGCGAGCGGCTTCCTCGAGGTCGAGACCCCCGTGCTCGGCCCGGTCGCGAGCGGGGCGGCGGCGGCGCCGTTCGTGACGCGCTCGAACTACCTCGACCAGGAGGTCCGTCTCCGCATCGCCACCGAACTGTCGCTCAAGCGGCTCGTGGTCGGTGGCCTCGAGAAGGTCTACGAGCTCGGGAAGGTCTTCCGCAACGAGGACCTCGACACCACGCACTCCCCCGAGTTCACCGAGCTCGAGGTGTACTGGGCCTACGCCGACTACCACGACATGCGACGTCTGGTGGAGAGCCTCTTCGAGCGGCTCGCCGACCGAACGGTCGAGCTCTCCGGGGGCTCGGAGGAGGCACGACGGCGCGCCGCGGCCTTCCGGCCGCCGTTCGCCACGGTCGATTTCGTCGACGAGCTCGAGCGCCGCAGCGGGCTTGTCGGTGTCGCCGAGAAGGGCCGCGAGGAGCTCGCGTCGCTCGCCCGGGGGATCGGCTCGACGGTCCCGGCGGAGTCGACCCGCGGCACCTTCCTCGACAAGCTCTTCGAGCACTACGTCGAGCCGACCTTCGACCGGCTCACGTTCGTCGTCGACCATCCGGCCGCCACGACCCCGCTCGCCAAGCGCCACCGCTCCAAACCGGGGCGCGTCGAGCGCTTCGAGATCTTCGTCCCGCCCGGCTACGAGCTCGGCAACGCCTACACCGAGCTCAACGACCCGGACGAGCAGGAACGCCGGTTCCGCGAGCAGCTCGCCGAGAAGGGCGCCGAGCACTACGCCTACGACGAGGAGTACGTCCGCGCGCTGCGCCACGGCCTTCCGCCGACCACCGGGGTCGGTCTCGGGGTCGACCGGATCGTCATGGCGCTCACCGGCGCGGCGTCGATCAAGGAGGTGCTGCTCTTCCCGCTCGTGCGTCCCCGCCCCCTTCCCTCCGACCGCGGACCGGCCGCCCCCCCAGGGTAGGGCGTCATGCACCCGGCGGCCCCCGCCACTCCCGAGCTGCCGCTCGTCCTGGACGGGGTCACGATCGACTACGGCGAGCGGAGGGCGGTCGACCGCCTCTCCCTCACGGTCCGCCCCGGGGAGATCTACGGCCTCCTGGGGTCGAACGGCGCCGGAAAGTCGAGCACGATCAAGGCCGTGGTCGGGATCGTCCGCCCCCGGGCCGGTTCCATACGGGTCTTCGGCGAGGAGACGACCGCCAACCCGATCGGGGTCAAGGAGCGCATCGGCTACGTCCCGGAGACCTCCCTTCTCTACGAGGGGCTCACGCCGCGGGAGTTCCTCGAGTTCGTCGCCGGTGTGCGCCGGCTGGACGGAGCGACGGCGGCGGCGAGGATGCGGGCCTACGCGAGCGCCTTTCGCCTCGGCTCCGAGCTCGAGGAGCCGATCGCGACCCTCTCGCTGGGGACCCGGCAGAAGATCCTCCTCATCGCCGCGTTCCTCCACCAGCCGAGGCTCCTCGTCCTGGACGAGCCGCTCAACGGCCTCGACCCCCGCACCGTCCGCCTGGTGAAGGAGCTCCTCGGGCGCTACGTCGCGCAGGACGGCCGCGGAGTCCTGTTCTCGACGCACACGATGGAGGTCGCCCAGGAGCTCTGCCGTCGCATCGGCATCCTCGACCGCGGCGTGCTCCAGGGCGAAGGGACCCTCCCCGAGCTGCGGAGCCGCATCGCCCAGGGCGACGCCACGCTCGAGGAGATCTACCTGCGTCTCACCCGGGAGGACGAGGGCCTCGCCGAGACCCTCCGCTCGCTCGAGGGCCCCTAGCATGGGCTGGCGGGAGGCCTCGCGTCTCGCCGAAGTGGCGTTCCTCGAGGTTTCCGTCCAGGCGATCTACGCCTTCCGCCAGGGAACACCGGTCCCGCCCACCGAGAGCCATCTTCTCGTGCGACGGTCGCGTCGGAGGGTGGCACAGAGCAAGGCGATCATCGGTGCCCTGCTCTGTTTCCTCGCCTTCGGCTCGGCGCTGTTGCTGCGCGCGAGCGACGCCCAGCGGGCGCTCTTCGTTCCGCCGGCCCTACCCGTCGGCCTGTTCGACGCCGCGGTCCTCACCGCCCTCGTGAGCCTCGTGGTCGCCCTCCTCTGGTGGACCGGGCTCCAGGCGCTCCCGACGCTCCTTACCTCCGGCGTGCTCGACGTCCTCGCCCCACTCCCCCTCGACGCGGCAGACCTCCGCCGCGTGGCCGCGATCGTCTACTTTCGGCTGTTCGACGTACCGATCGCCGTCGTCCTCCTCTCCGTCCCTCTCGCGGTGGGCTGGGCTCTCGGCCTCTGGGCGGGGCTCGCCATCCTCCCGGCGACGCTGAGCGCGGTCGCCTTCGCCCTTGCCCTCTCCTTGCTCACCGGCCGGTTCTTCGTCCGCCGGATCCAAGGCTCCCGCGGGGGCGGCGGCAGGACGATCGTCCGGTGGGCCTACCTCGTCCTCTGGCTCGTCCCCGCCTTCGGCATGCTCGGTTTCCTCACGCTCGCCCCGGCGTTCTTCGGCCTGCTCGAGCACCTCGCCACGGCCACGCTCTCGCCGGCGAGCTACCTGGTGATGATCGCCTACCCGTTCTCGATGGCCGTCCTCCCCGTCCTCGCGGCCGGGGGACGCGGGGCGATGGACCTCGGGGCGTTCCCGCTGAGTTGGGTCGCCACCGCCGACGCGCTCTACGGGGTCCTCGCGGGCGTGGCGGGGATCTGGCTCTGCGGGTCCGTGGGGAACGTGGGGCTCCTTCCCGCGAGCGTGCCGAAGGGCCCCCCCGAACCGGTCGGCACGCTCGACCTCCAGCGTCCCGCCCTCGCCGTCCTCACCAAGGACCTCCGCATCGCGAGCCGAACCCCGGGATTCGCCTTCCTCATCCTCCTCCCCCTCCTGGACGCGCTCGCGCTCGGTCTCGTGAGCGTCCTAGGGACCCCATCGCCCCCGGCGGCCCGGGGGCTCGCCTTCGGGGCGGTGAGCGCGGCGGCGCTTCTCGCAACCTTCTTCGGCCCGGCGTTCTTCGCGCTCGAAGTGCTGGCACACTCCTACGCGCGGACGCTCCCGCTCTCGCAGCGATCGGTCGTCCTCGGCAAGACCTTGCTCGTGGTCGGGATCTACCTCGCCGCGAGCCTCCTGGTGCTCGGCATCACGCTCACGAGGGTCCCTGCGGGCGCGCTCTTCTCGGCGTTCGTCGCCGCGGAGCTGCCTGCGGTCGCCGCGGGGGCCCTCCTGGAGCTCGGCATCCTCTACCGGTGGGGCCGTCTTCGCGGGCCGCCGGTGACGAACCTCTACGCGGGGACGTTCAACATCCTCCTTGTCTCCCTCCCGGGACTCATCGTCGTCGGGCTGCCCCTCCTCGCCTACGGCGTGGTCGGCCTCGGCGAGATGGCCCTCCTCGGCCTGGCCGAGCTTGCAGCGTGCGCACCGTTCGCGCTCGGGAGGGGAAGATCCTGAGCCCGGGGGCGCTCGCGCCGAGGTTCGAGCCCGGACCGATCGAGGCGCGCTGGCAGGCCGAGTGGGAGCGGCTAGGGGCGTTCCGGGCCCCGCCGACGCCGACCGCGCAGGGGTTCTCGATCGTCCTTCCCCCGCCGAACGTCACGGGGGTGCTCACCCTCGGCCACATGCTCGGCAACACGGTGATGGACATCCTCGTCCGACGGCAGCGGATGCGGGGGATCCCGACCCTGTGGGCCCCCGGGGTCGACCACGCCGGCCTCGCCACCCAGGTCGAGGTCCGTCGCCGCCTTGCCCGGCAGGGGGTCCGCCTCGAGGAGCTCCCCCGGGATCGGGCGCTCCGGGAGATCGAGTCCTGGAAGGACGAGCACGAGAAGAGGATCCGCGAGCAGCTGTTCGCCGGTGGGTTCTCGGTCGACTGGAGCCGGTTCCGCTACACGATGGACCCGCAGAGCGTGCGGGCGACCCGGGAGGTCTTCGTCGCCCTCTGGCGCGCCGGGCTCGTCTACCGCGGCGAGCGGATGGTCAACTGGGACCCCCAGCTGCGCACCGCGATCTCCGACCTCGAGGTCGTCCGGACCGAGGAGGACACCGAGTTCCTCACCCTCCTCTACCGCTGGGCGGACGGTAGCCCGGGGGGCCTCGAGGTCGCCACCGTACGCCCCGAGACCGTCTTCGGCGACGTCGCGGTGGCGGTGCATCCGGCCGACGAGCGCCACACGGCGGCGGTCGGCCGCCCCGTCGTCGTCCCCCTGGTCGGCCGTCACGTCCCGGTGGTCGTGGACGCGGGCGTCGACCCCGAGTTCGGGACCGGCGCGCTCAAGGTGACGCCGCGGCACGACCTCCTCGACCGGGAGATCTACCTGCGGCATCCGGGCCTCACCGAGCCGGTCGAGATCTTCGACGAGAGCGCCCACCTCGTCGGCGCCTGGGTCCCACCGGAGCTTCACGGGCTCGACCGCGACGCCGCGCGCCGCCGCACGACCGAGATGCTCGAGGCCGAGGGAACCCTCGTGCGCAGGACGGTTCGCAAGACCGCGATCGCCCGCTCGGAGCGCTCGGAAGCGGTCATCGAGCCGAGGCTCTCGACGCAGTGGTTCGTCCGGATGGGCCCCCTCGCGGGGCCGGTGGTCGAGGCGGTCCGACGCGGCGAGATCAAGATCCGCCCGGAACGCTGGGAGCGCACGTTCTTCCGGTGGATGGAAGGGATCGAGGACTGGTGCATCTCCCGTCAGGTCCTCTGGGGCGTGCCGGTGCCGGTGGCGTACTGCCGCTCCTGCGGCCACGAGATGGCGTTCGTCGAGCCGCTTGCGGCCTGCCCCGAGTGCCACGCGCGGGACCTTCGGGACGACCCGGATGTCCTCGACACCTGGTTCACCTCCTGGCTCTGGCCGTTCTCCGCCCTCGGCTGGCCCGAGCGCACCTCCGAGCTCGCCCACTACTACCCGACCAGCGTCCTCGTCACGGGCCGCGACATCATGTTCTTCTGGGTCGCCCGGATGATGATGGCGGGCTACCGGTTCACGGCGAGCCGCCCGTTCTCGGAGGTCTACTTCACGGGCATGATGCGCGACGAGCAGGGACGCCGCATGTCCAAGCATCTCGGCAACTCCCCCGACCCGCTCGTGGTCGTCCGAGAGCGCGGGGCGGATGCGCTGCGCTTCGGTCTCGTGTTCCCGAACCCGACCGACGAGGACGGCGCCTTCGGAACCGCGAGCCTCGAGGGCGGCAGGAACTTCCTCACGAAGCTCTGGAACCTCGTCAGGTTCACCCTTCTCCACGTCCCCGAGGGGACGCCGCCGCCCTCCGAGCCCCCCGAGACCCATCCCCATCGCTCGCGCGAGGACCGCTGGGTCCTCGAGCGCTACCGCCGCTGCCTCGTGGAGGTCGACGAGGCGCTCTCCGAGCTCGCTCCGTCCCGCGCGGCAGGCGCTCTCTACGGCTTCCTCTGGCACGACCTCGCCGACCGCTACGTCGAGATCGCCAAGGAGGCGCTCAACGGCCGCCGGGGCGAGCCGGCGCGTCGGGAGGCTCGCGCGACGCTCCTCTTCGTGGTCGAGCGCACCGTCCGCCTGCTCCACCCGTTCGTCCCCCACGTGACCGAGGAGCTCTGGCACGCCCTTCCCCACGGCGGCGAACTGCTCGCCACGGCACCCTGGCCGGCGGTCGGGGAGATCCCACCCGACCCCGCAGCGGTGCTGGAGATGGAGCCGGTGCTCGAGGCGATCCGGCTCCTGCGCAACCTCCGCGCCGAGGAGAAGGTCGCCGCCGCCGCGACGCCCCGTGCCTGGGTTCGCCCCGCCACGCCGGAGGTCGCTCGTATCCTCCTGGCCGAGCGCGCGACCGTCCTCCGCCAGGCCCAGCTCGGGGCCCTCGAGCTGGTCGACGCCGCTCCCCCCGAGGGGGTGGAGGTCGCCAGCCGCGTCGCGGCGATCGGGGAGTGCCATCTCGAGCGGCCGACCGAGACGCCGGCCGGCTCCGAGGCGCTCGAGCGCGAGCGAGCGAAGCTCACCGTCCTCCTCGCGAAGACCCGGGAGCGCCTTGCCGACCCCGGCTTCCTAGCCCGGGCCCCTCCCAAGGTCGTTGAGGAGCATCGCACCAAGGCGCGGGAGCTCGAGGAGCGCCTCGGCCGGATCGACCACCACTTGAAGGAGGCCCACTCCGGATGAGCCGACCGGCACGGTCGCGTTCGGGCCGACGGCCCGCGACAAAGGCCTCGCCCTCGGCCGCGGTGCCGGCGCCCCACGGGGATTGGCCGATTCCCGGGACCGAGAGGCGCCACCCGGGCCTCGGGCTCGGGCTCTGGGCCCTCGGCCGGTGGACCTCGGAGGACGAGGCACGGACCAAGGCGACCGCCGCCCGCGCCCTGGAGCTCGGCGTCCGCTGGTTCGACACCGCGGAGGTCTACGGCGCCGGCCGGTCCGAGAGGCTCCTCGGCGACCTTCTCGCCCGCGGCGCCTCGGGTGGCTCGGAGGCGTTCGTCGTCACCAAGGTCTCCTGGGAGCATCTTCGCCCGACGCAGATCCGCGCCGCGCTCATCAACAGCCTCGAACGGCTGGGACGCCGGTCGGTCGACCTTTACCTGGTCCACGCGCCCGACCCGAAGGTCCCGCTCCAGGAAACGATGCCCGTCCTCGAGTCGCTCTGGAAGGAGGGGCGGATCGGGGCGATCGGGGTCTCCAACTTCTCCGTCGAGCAGCTCGAGGAGGCGGAACGGCACCTTTCCGAGGCGCGTCTCGCCGCGCACCAGGTCAGGATGAACCTCCTCGACTCGGAGGAGGCGGAGTCCGTTCTCCCGTTCTGCCGTCAGCGCAAGATCGTGATCGAGGCCTACACGCCCTTAGCACTCGGGATCCTCGCCGGTCGCTACCTGGACGGGCGGCGGAGCTCCGTGGAGCTCCGCCGCTACGCGGTCGACTCCTTCGGCGAGTCCCGTGTTCCCGAGCTCCTCGCCCGCGCCCGCCGCCTGCGCGAGCTCGCCGTCGAGGAGAAGGTCCCTCTCGCGTCGCTCGCGCTCCGTTGGCTTGAGTCGAAGGGAGCCGCGCCGCTCTTCGGGGCGAGCCGGCCGCCGCAGGTCGAGGAGATCCTGCGCGCCTGGGCTTTTCGGGTGCCGGCGGCGGCCCTGCGACGCGCGGAGGAGATCGGGCGGGGCGACCGTGCTTAGGCTCGTCGCCCTCGACATGGACGGGACGCTGGTCGACGTCCAAAGCTCCTGGGCCGCCGTCCACGCCCACTTCGGCGCGGACAACTTCGAAGGACTTCGGAGATTCCTCGCCAACGAGATCGACGACGAGGAGTTCATTCGCAGCGACATCGCGATCTGGAAGCGCCACGCCCCGGGGCTCGACCTCTTCGCGATCGAGGCGATCCTCGCCAAGGTGCCCCTGATGCCGGGGGCCGCAACGCTGCTCTCGGGGCTGCACGCGCGGGGGATCCGCACCGCGATCGTGAGCGGGGGGATCGACCTGCTCGCTCGACGCGTCGCCCGCGAGCTCGGCATCGACATCGCCCTGGCCAACGGCTTTCGTGTGACGGCCGACGGGCGGCTCACCGGCACGGGGATCGTCCGCGTCCCCATCCACGGCAAGGAGCAGGTCCTCGCCCACCTTCAGGAGCAGCTCGGGATAGGGCCCGAAGAGACCGCCTCGGTCGGCAACTCGGAGATCGATCTCGGCCTGTTCCGACGCAGCCGTGTCGGGATCGCCTTCCTTCCCGAGGACGACGCGATCCGTGGCGGCGCCCACACGGTCGTGCTCGAGCGCGACCTCGGCCGGGTCCTCGAGGCGCTCGAGCGGTTCCCCCCCGAGTAGCCCGAAGGAACCGTTATCCGCGGAGCCCCGCTCCCAGGCCTCGTCCATGGAACCGTACTCCGTGCTCCTCGAGCGCGCCCGGGCGAAGCTGCCGCCGGTCCTCGCGGGGGGCGAGCGCTTCCAGGTGCCCGAGCCGGACGTCATGACCGACGGGCGCTCCACCGTGATCCGCAACCTCCAGGAGATCGCCACGACCCTTAGACGCGAGCCGGCGCACCTCATCGGCTACCTGGCCCGGGACTTCGGCTGCCCCGGGGTGCTCGACCTGCCGCGCGCCGTGCTCAAGTCACGGCTCGCCAAGGAGGCGATCGCGCAGAAGATCCGGGACTACACGGCGAAGTTCGTCATCTGCTCGGAGTGCAAGCGGCCGGACACGCACCTCCACAAGGAGGGTCGCCTCATGCTGCTCGTCTGCGAGGCCTGCGGGGCGCAGCGCCCGGTCACCGTTCGGCGCACTGTCGAGCCCGAGAAGCCAAAGACCCCGATCGTCGTCGGCGAGGTCTATCGGCTGACGATCGAGGACATCGGCCGCCGCGGCGACGGGGTCGCCAAGAAGGAGGGCTTCGTCATCTTCGTCACGGGAGCGAACCAGCGCGGCACCACGGTGAACGCCAAAGTGACCAAGGTCCTCGGCAACAACGCCTACGCCATCGTGCAGCCCTAGGTCGATGCGCGTCGGCCGCTGGCTCGGTCTCCCGGCGATGTATGTCGCCGCCCAGCTCGTCGGGCTCGCGCTCGCGAACCCGTTCCGCTCCGAGGGGCTCGCGACGAGCGGCAACCCCCAGAACCCCGCCGGCCCTCTCGTGCTCGTCCTCGTGGTCGTCCTCGCCCCGCTCGTCATCCTGCTTTTTACGCGACGCCAGGGAGGTCTCGTTGGCCTCCGCCACATCCTGCTCCTCGGCATCGTCGCCTCCCTCTACGTCACGCTCTACGCGACCTTCGCCCTGGTCCCGCCGGGGCTGCTGCTGCTGAGCCCGTATGCCGCGGGCGTCGCGCTCGAGCCCGCCCTCCCTTTCGCGGCGATCGCGAGCGCGGGGATCTACCTCGCGCTGCTCATCGAGCCGCAGTGGTACGTGGTCGACCTCGCCGGCCTCGCCGCGGGCGGCTCCCTCATCGCCATCCTCGGGATCTCCTTTGGCCCCCTGCCGGCGTTCGTGCTGCTCGGCGCGCTGATGGTCTACGACGCGATCGCCGTCTACCGCACCAAGCACATGGTCACGCTCGCCGACGCGGTCACCGAGATGAAGCTCCCGATGCTGCTGGTAATGCCGGAGTCGGCGGGGTTCGACTACCCGAGCGCCCCTCCCCTCCGCACCCAGCGAAAGGCCCCTGTCGGCGAGCGGGCGGCGATGTTCATGGGGCTCGGGGACATCGTCATCCCCGGGACCCTGGTCGTCTCGGCGTTCGCCTGGCTCCCCGTTTCCCCGGTCCACCTCGGTCTCGGCGCGAACCTGTGGATGGCCCTCGGCACGATGCTGGGCTCGCTGGTCGGCTACGGGTTTCTCATGCGTCGCGTGGCGACCGGGCAGCCCCAGGCCGGGCTCCCGTTCCTCAACGGCGGAGCGCTGGTCGGCTACGCCCTCGCCTACCTCGTCCTGTTCCGCTCCTTCACCCTCGGGCTCACCGGGGGGCTTTAACCCCGGACGGCTCGTCGGGGCCGTGCCGAGAAGGGTCGAGGACGTCCGGATCGACGACAGACCGTCGCTCGACACGCTGGTCGACCGGCTGAAGGCCGGCGGCGGCTTCAGCGCGAAGGACCTCGCAGTAGGGGTCGACGTGCTCGCCTCGATGCTCGCCGACCCCGAGATGACCGTCTTCCTCTCCTTCCCCGCAGACCTGGTGGCGACCGGCACGCGCGGGGTGCTCGCTACCCTCGTGCGGGAAGGGCTCGTCGACGCGATCCTGACGACCTGCGGGACGCTCGACCACGACCTCGCCCGGGCGTTCCGTCCGTACTACCACGGCGACTGGGATCTCGACGACGCCGACCTCCATCGCCGGAACCTCTACCGTCTGGGCAACCTGGTCATCCCCCAGCGCAACTACGGCGCCATCGTCGAGGAGAAGATGCAGGCGCTGCTCTCCCGGCTCTGGAAGGGAGGCTCTCGGGCGATCTCGAGCCGCGAGCTCGCCCGCGCCATCGGGGGGGTGATCCCCCGCTCGGCTCGCTCGAGCATCCTCCGGGCGGCCTACGAGAAGGAGGTTCCCGTCTTCGTCCCCGGGATCACCGACGGGGCGGTCGGCTCGCAGCTCTGGCTCTTCTGGCAGGACCATCGGGCACTGTCGATCGATCTTCTCTCGGACGAGCAGGCGCTCTCGGACCTCGTCTACGGCGCGAAGCGGACCGGGGCGATCATCCTCGGCGGAGGCATCTCCAAGCACCACACGATCTGGTGGAACCAGTTCCGCGACGGGCTGGACGCGGCGCTCTACCTCACGACGGCGGTCGAGTGGGACGGCAGCCTCTCGGGCGCGCGGCCTCGCGAGGCGGTCTCCTGGGGGAAGATCAAGCCGAAGGCACGGCACGCGGCGGTCGAGGGGGACGCGACGCTCCTCTTCCCGCTCATGGTAGGGGCGGCGCTCGAGCGCCTTCACCGCTGAGAGGCTACGGACGCGGCAGAGGAGAACGCGCTCCCTCGGCGAGGCTTTATGCGGACTCTCCGCTCGGCGGCGGCTGCGGGCCCGTAGCTCAGCTCGGTAGAGCAGGCGGCTCTTAACCGCAAGGTCAGGGGTTCGAATCCCCTCGGGCCCGTAACTCTTTCCTTATAGAACCCATACGACAACTGAGCCCGGGAGGACACCATCAACGGGCTGCCGGATGCGACTCCAGTCCCATCCCTCGCCCAAATGAAACGCTTCCGGGGGTGGCGCCGTGACCGAGGGCTTCGCCGAGATCGTCTTCGAGGTCGAACCGACGCCGCCCCCTTCACGGGATCCCCCGGTGCCAGGGTGGGTGTGTGGCCGGTGTTTCTCCCTCATCCGGCATAACCCGGTCCGCCACCTTTCGTTCTGCCCGATCCACGGGTTCGCGTTCGAGCTTCGATCGATTCGCCCGACCGGGTACGCGCGCGCACACGGACTCTCCCGCTGAGGTCCTATGTACGAGCGAAGGGTTCCGTCAGAGAGTGGGTTTCCCGGACCCGTTTCCGGGCCCCCGGACCCCTCCCCCGGCCCCGAGTTTCACCCGACAAACCCACCCCCTTTCACCCTACAAACCCCCACCGTTTCACCCGTCAAACCTCCCCGCCGCCGGCGCAACCTCCGGGAGATCTACCTCTCTGACCACAACTGGGCCGAGTTCCAGCGCATCCGTCAGGTTGTCGGGAAACGAGGACTCGTCGGCTCCGCCGGTCGGGGAGAACCGAAGGGACGCGCCGGGGGGCGTCCACCGCTCTCGGACGCCGCCTTCGATGAGCTCCTGGAAGCCTACCGCTGGAAGCAGCGCGTGTGTGCGCGCGCCGCGGCGCCGCGCAAGGTCGACGAGGCCGCCGTGCGCGCCCTCCGCGTCTTCTACGCCCCTCACCCGTTCGGCTGGCTCGCCCCGTTTCCTGCGCTCGACCGGTTGGTCGTCCAGACGTTCCCGAGCTATCGACCGCCGCGGCGGCTCCACGCCATCGCCGGGTTCTGCGAGACTGGCCTGCTTCGTCCGGCGTGGCGAACGGGAGACGAGTGGATCATCGAGGACTCAGCACCGTCGCCCACGCGGATCCCCGACTTCCATTACCTCCGGGGAAACCTCGGGTATCGTCCCCTCGACCAGGAGGCGACGCTCGCCGCATGAGCGACGTGGTTCCCCTTCGTCTCCTCAGCCGCCGCGAGCTCGAGAGCGTCGTCCTCCTGCTCCAGAGCTACGCCTCTCGCCTCAACGCCACGGTCGAGGAGTTCACGAAGCCGGAATGGCGCGTCCGCCGGGAACTCGACCAGGTTCGGGCGGAGTTCGGTCCCCGCGTCCAGTTCATTCGAGAGATCGGGGACGAACACCACCGTAGCGAGAGGAGAACGGCCCGGAACGAACGCTTCTGGCGGGACTTGGAGGGGACGGCATGATCCTTCGCGGGGTCGTCCCCTCGGTCCTCGAGGGAGAGGTGCGGGAGGTCCTTCGCCAACTTCCCGAAGAGTCGATCCACTGTGTCGTCACCTCTCCGCCATACTGGGGACTCCGGGACTACGGGATCCCGCCCGTGCTCTGGGGAGGGGACGAGGCGTGCATCCACGACTGGGCGCCCGTTCCGCCACGGAGAGAGCTCTCTCATGAGGACGTGCAGAACCCCGCGTCGATTCAAGCTGGTCATCGCGGAGCCAACATCGAGCTCCCGACGACGCGATCGTGTTCCAAGTGCGGAGGCTGGCTCGGCCAGCTGGGCCTCGAACCGGATCCCGACCTCTTCGTCGACCACCTCGCCTCTGTCTTCGACGAGGTCCGCCGGGTCCTCCGCTCGGATGGGACGCTTTGGCTCAACCTCGGCGACACGTACCATACCGACAGCCCCGTGCGGGGATCCTCCCGTGAGGTCTTCTCCCGTGAGTGGGATCCTTCCCTTACCCGGAGCCGAGGAGGGAACCGCCGCCCTGCGAGCCGGTACGGGGACCTCAAGCCGAAGGACCTCACCGGGATCCCCTGGCGGGTTGCCTTCGAACTGCGTCGGCGGGGATGGTGGCTCCGTTCGGACTGCATCTGGGCAAAGCGCAACGAGATTGCTCCGTCGCACCCATTTCCCTGTCCGCCGCCTTCTCCACGAGTGTGCCTCCTTGGTGTCTCACACCATCCGCCACCGCTGCCCCTTGAGCCGACGGACCTCCGCCCCGGGAATCATCCACCTCGCGCACGGGTAGGCCTGGCGAGCCTGAAGCTTCCCTCTCGATATGGCTCCTCGCAACGTCTCGACATCCGTGTCCAACACCCTGGCGGCCTCGGTGATGGTCATCGTCGAACCTCGGGCCCGCGCCTTGATCCATCGCCGCTCCAGGCGGATCGCCTTGACTCGTCGTGCGGTCCACTTCGGCCCGGGAACGGGGGTCCTGCCCGCCCTCGCGAGGATGCCCGCGATCTCCCCATCGCTGTAGTCGGCCGACATCTTTCGGATGATCTCCAGATCCGCGTCACGGATTCGCCGGACGTGCTGGCCACGGGAGAGCAGCTTCACCCGATCCCGCGAGACCTGTCCAGTGCTCCAGTGCACCGCGAAGTGCAAGCGGCCCGCATCGCGGTCCGCATTCGCTTCCACGTGGTGAATGAGCAGGCGGACGATCTCCTTGCGATCTTGCGGGCGCATCGCCCCGGAACTCCAGAGGTCGGTGAGGTGACTCACCGCGCGTCGAAGCTCCCTCTTCTCTTCCCCGGTCAGGGGCGGAGCCAGGCTCGCGACCCGCTTCTCGTAGCTGCTCTTCGCTTCCTCGAGGGACTTCAGCTCCTGCTCCCATTGGACCTCGAGCGCGCGGGCCACGAGGCGATTCCCGGGCTCCACCTCGTTGTACTTCCTTCGAGAACGGGCTTCGGCCTGCACCGCCCGCTCGACCTCCAGATGCCATCGTTGGAGCTGGCGAGCTCGCTCGTCTTCGAGCTCGGCTTCCGCGATCAGGGCCGCCTCGAAGCTCTCCGGCTCCAGCACCGAGAGGAGCATCTGCTCCACGCGCTCCTCGAGCAGACGTCCGCCGAAGGCCTGGCAGGGAATGCGCTGGTCGTCCGGGTCCTTCCTCCGACACGTGAACCGGGAGCAGTCGTTGCGAACTCCCGTGTAGTAGACCCCCATCGCCCTCCCGCACTTCCCACACCGCACCCGCCCCGCCAGGATCGAGCGACCCGGGCCCACCGGCCCCGGGGAAAGGAATCCCCGTCGGTTCTCCGCCAACCGTCGCTGGTTCGCCTCGAACTCGTCCCAGGTGATGAAAGCGGCGTGATGGTCGGGAAGGAAGACCGGCCACTCACCGACCTGGTGGCGTCGGGCCTGCCGTTTGTGAATGGAACCGTCGGGGGTCACCGCGGTCTGGCCGAACGTTCGCCCATAGGCGTACGCCCCCGCGTACATCGGGTTCTTCAGGATGCCCTTGACCGACTCGAACTTCGGGGTCTGCCAGGCGACCCCCTTCTGGCCGTGGTGGTCCTTCCTCTTCGGGAGCAGGATGCCCTGGTCGGTCAGCGCCATCGAAACGCCACGAATACTCCCGAGCCGCCGGAACTCTTCGAAGACTCGGCGGAGGGCACTCCGGACCGACTCGTCCGGGACCATCTCGATCTTCTCGTCCTCGGTGTACCGATACCCCACGGGAAGCCCGTAGACGAGCTCGCCCCGGCGAGCCTTGTTCTCGGCGCCGGCCAGCATCCGCTCCCGGAGCGTGTGCAGTTCGAACTCGCTCAGGGTTCCCTTCAGCCCGAGGAGCATCCGATCGTTGTGGATCCGCAACGAGTAGACCCCTTCGTTGTCGGCGATCAGGGTGTCGACGACCATGCAGAGGTTCAGCAGGTGCTGCCAGTCCTCGTTGTTCCGAGCGAGGCGAGACGTCTCCAGACCGATGATGATGCCGACCTTCCCGAGAGCGACCTCGGCGAGCAGCCGCTGGAATCCCAGCCGAGTCCGGCTCTCGGCGCCGGACCGTCCCTGGTCATCATCGATGACCTCGATCTGGTCGGTCCTCCAACCCAACGCCACGAGCCGATCCTGGAGACCGTACTGACGGCGCTGGCTCTCGAGGTTCCCTCGCACCTGAGCCAATGTGGACTGGCGAACGTAGAGGAGGGCCCGCCGACGCACGTGCTCGGAGTGGACCTTGGAGTTGCCGGCGAGCTCCGCGGAAACTGAAGTGACGCGGCGTTCAATGATGGAGCTCATCGCTGTTCCTTTCGGCTTCCTCGCGAGCGGGCTGCCCGCGGACCCAGCGCACGGCGGCTCGGGCGATCCGCTTCAACACCTCTCGGCGAACCGCCTCGGGAAGTTCGGTCAGGCGTGGCCGTGTCGGGTCTCTCCAGATCCTCTGCTGGCCCATGCGGCAGAGAGGGAGGAGAGGGAGAATCCTCCCATGGCCGGTTCTTCAGGTGCGCGAGGAGCCGGCGGAGCAGTTGGGGATCGGCCAGCACCCTTCCTGTGGGAAGGGTCGCCCCGAACGGCTCAGTCTCCGGCTGTCGAGTATGGGTGTGACGGGGCAATCGCCAACCCAATGCCGGAGCCCGTCCGGGACCGTCCGACCCGGTCGCACGAATACGTCTTCCTCCTCTCGAAGTCGCGGCACTATTTCTACGACGCCGAGGCGGTCCGGGAGCCGCTGCGGGAGAGCTCGTTGCGACGGCTGAAGCATCATCTGCCCAACCCGGCGGACAACCCTGAGTATCGGTCCAAGCACCCGAAGGGGGACTTCCGCCGCTTCCCGATGCTCGCCAACACGGACCCGACGGGACGGAACCTCCGGTCGGTGTGGCAGATCGCGACCCATCCGTATCCGGGCGCCCACTTCGCGACCTTCCCCGAAGCGTTGCCGGAGATCTGCATCCGAGCCGGAACGTCCGAGAAAGGAGCGTGTGCCAGCTGCGGGGCGCCCTACGCGCACGTCGTTCGTGCCGAGGGAGGAGGCATTGGTCATGACTGGCACCCGGTCAAGTCGCTGGCGATGGGTCGGGGCCAGGGAATCGCCGCTCCCGGCATCCACGACGGAACCTACCGGAGGGTCGACCTCGGTTTCCGCAAGGTCTGCTCGTGCGAGACCCGGCGGGTCGTTCCGTGCCTCGTGCTCGACCCGTTCATGGGAAGCGGGACAGTGCTCGCCGTGGCACGTCGGCTGAGACGCCGGTCGTTGGGCATCGACCTCAATCCCGAGTACGGAGTACTCGCCCGAGAACGCATCGGATCGGTAGCGGTCACGGCTAGCGAGATTGGGGAGGCGGTGGCATGACCCGGATGGCGATCTATGCACGGGTCTCCACCAAGGACCAGTCGACGGAGGGACAGGTCGCCCAGCTCACGGCATACTGCCAGGCTCGAGGCTGGACCGATGTCGCGGTCTTCCGCGACGACGGCATCTCGGGAGTTCGGGACAACCGACCCGAGCTCGACAAGCTTCGCGAGAGAATGCTACATGGAGAGTTCTCCGCGGTCGTGGTCTCGAAGATGGACCGTTTGGGTCGCTCGCTCGGGATGATCCTGCGATTCTGGGACGAGGCAGACTCTGCCGGGGTCCGAGTGATCATCGTCGACCAGGGCATCGACACGTCGACGCCGGCTGGTCGACTCCAGAGGAATATGCTCGCCGCGCTGGCGGAGTTCGAGCGTGAGCTGATCCTGGAACGGACGCGGGCGGGGATCGCCCGAGCCCGTGCGCTGGGGAAGAAATTCGGAGCGCCGCGGAAGATTCCGGAGTCGGTGGCCCGGGAGGTCCGAGCTCGTCGGGAGCGTGGGGAGAGCCTCCGGATGATCTCCCAGCGGATGAACCTCAAGCTCGGTGGCGTCCGCTCGGTCCTGAAGCGCGACCGGGGGTCGACACCCGGAAGTCGGGCAAGTCCCGTATCCCAGGACAACTCAGAGGATCGCCCATCAAGGGCGGAAGCGATCACCTCCACGTGAAGGGGGCGAACCTTCCGATTCCCGGACCCCGACACGCCCTCAACGGACGGCGGGGAGCGCGCGGGAGCGGGAGGACCCTTCCTCGACAGTCGCCCTTTCGAGACCCTTCCACTTCACCTGGAACCCGAGGTCCGGGAGGACGGTCGGAGAGAGGTCCCACTCCCGGAGCGCGCGTTCCACGCGTTCGAGGTCGGGCAGTGCGGAACGGACTCGCCCGAGAACCTCGGGGAGGAGTTCGCGACGCAAGGCAAAGCCTCCCGCACAGAGGAATCCCCGGGCCTCTAGGAGCTCCGCCGCCTGAGCTGTCGGCACGCGATTGTCCCGGGCGACGTCCGCGACGACCAGGGAGGCGCGGTCCGGCACGGCCAGCAGGTCGGGGGCAAGGTCACGACGCGGAAGCTCCTCGACGGCTCCCGATCCTGGCAGAAAAGGCCGGAGCTCTCCGAGCGGCAGTCCCTTCGACTTCACGATCCGTAACCGCGCGTGCCGGGTCCCCTCCCCAACCGCGAGGCCCTTCGGCGCCACCACGAGATAGGGTCCCGGCGCCCTCTCCGTCCGCTCGAGCTTCCGTTCGACCCACGCAGGAGACCAGTAGCCCACGGACTCCACATACACCGTCGTTCCATCTCGCGAGAGCGCGAGGTCGGGGTACTCGAGGCCGCCGCCCACCGCGAGCGGAGGCGGGAGACGGTCCACGGCGAAGCCGTCGCGTTCCGCCGCGGCGGCGAGAACCTCCAGGACCGGAGGGAAGGCGGGTTCGCCGGGGTCTTCGACCGGGAGGTCGAGATACTCGGCCATCGCCTCGTCCAGGTGGAAGTCGAGGTGGCGCTTCCGCCCCGCGGAGTCCCGGTAGAGCACCTTCGCCACGAGCTTCCAACCCGGCAACGAGAGGAGGTCGGGGAGGAGACGGGCGAGACGCGTTCCGTACCGCTCCGTGGAGCGGAGAAAAGCGACGACACCCTCGACTCGGAGGGTCGGGTTCTCCCCGTCTTTGGGCGCCTCCGCGGTGAACATCAGTCCTTGACGCTTGACGCGTCGGGCGGCGACCCGATACGCCTCGGAGGTCCCGAAGGTGAGGGACAGCTGGTCTGCTTTGAAGAGCAACGTCTGGCACTGCCCGAGATTGAACCGTCGGAGCAGGTCGCGGGGGTCGAGCTCGGGAACCGAGCGCAGAACCTCCTCCTCCTCGAGATCGCTCCACAGATGGTCGGCGAGCCGCTCGGGCGGAAGACCGAACTCCGGAGCCAGCCGCGCCAGGACCGCGTCGCGCTCCTCGGGGGTGACGGCGGCGCCCTTCGTCTCGTCGAACAGCCGTTCCCTCAGGCCGGACGGAGGCGGCCCCTCCCGGGGCGAGAAGGCGCAACGGCGCTCGACCAGCAGCGCGAGCCCGCGGACGACCTTGTACTTGTCGACCTTCGCCTCGAGGTCGCGGACCCGGGTTACCAGTTCGCGCCTCGTGCCGCCGACGCTGTCGCGGTAGATCCGCAGGACCGCCTCGGCCTGTGGCTGCATGGGTTCGCCGAGGAAGACCGGGCGTACGCCGTCCTTGTACGCCCGAGCGATGAGGAGCGCGCTCGGGAACACGGCTACCCCGGAGCGGTGGCTCCACGGGGACGGCCCCGCGGCGCACGTCGCGTCCGGGTCGGCACCGCCGGAGCGGCGCCCTCGTTCTCCCGTCCGCTATTCCCCATCCCGCGCTTCCTCCGAGCCGCCGTCCCCATCTCGCTCGTGTCCCGCGACAGCACCTCGTAGAGGACCGCCTGCTTCCCCTCTCGGGGACGGAGGATCCGCCCGAGCCGCTGGCGGAACTGCCGGGGACTCCCCGACCCCGACAGCACGATCGCCACCGACGCCTCGGGGACGTCCACGCCCTCGTCGAGCACCCGGGAGGTCGCGAGGACCGTGTTCCTCCCCTCCTTGAAGCGGGCGAGGATCCCCTTGCGTTCCTCGTCGGGGGTCTTGTACGTGAGGCACGGAACGAGCAGCGCCCGCCCGAGGTCGTAGACCTGGTCGGTCTGTTCTGCGAAGATCAGGGTCCGCGCCCCACGGTGGCGGGAGAGCAGGGTCCGCACCGCCTCGAGCTTCGCCCGCGGGTTGAAGGCGAGCTCCCGCGAGCGCCGCCACGCCAGCAATGCCTCGCGTCCCTCCGGGTTCCAGGAGCGGCGGATGAACTTCTCGAAGTCCCACGGACCCCGAAGGACCATCCGCCGGGAACGAAGGTAGCGCACGAAGGTTTCGTGCGTCGTCTCGTACTCCTCCTGTTCCTCGGGCGAGAGCTCCACCTTGACCTTCACGAGCGTGAAGTCGGCGAGGTAGTCGGTGAGCTCCTCGTAGCCGCGTTCGAACAGCTTGCCGCCCATGAGCGTCTCGAGCTCGAGATGGAGAAGATCGGCCCGCTCGTACGTCGCCGTGAGGCCGAGGCGGGCGGGAGCGCAGTACATCTCGGCGATGTGGCGGTACTGGGGCGAGGGGAGGTGGTGGACCTCGTCCACGACCAGGAGACGAAACCGGTTCCCCAGGCTCTCGGCCCGGATCAACGCCGAATCGTAGGTCGATACCATGATCGGCTTGACGTCCGCGACGCCTCCGCCGAGGCGCCCCACGTCCACGCCGAAGACATCGGCGAGCTTCGCCATCCACTGGTCGATGAGATCGATGGTCGGGACGACCACGAGGGTCGATCCTCCCACTTCGCGGATCGCCTCCAGTGCGACGTGGGTCTTCCCTGCGGCGGTGGGCAGGACGATGACCCCCCGGCGGCCTCCCTCCTTCCACGCCGCCACCGCCTCCTTCTGGTACGGGCGCAGGCGCTCCGCATGTTCGAGCGTGGGTGCCGGGAGAGGGTCGAGAGCTCGGTCCTCGAAACCGCCCGGGAGCGTTGCCCCCCACGCCGCGAGGTCGGCGTACGCCATCGCAAGGGCACGATACGCCCCCACGCGCTCGTCCCACAGGCCCGTGGGGGGCCGGGCGCCCTTGACCAGCAACGTCCCCTTGTCAAACGACAGCGTCGGGAGGGCCGTAGGGTTGGCGCCGGGCATTGCGAGGGCGATGCCGGTCCTGCCGAAAAAGGTGAGGTGACCCTCCCGCTCGTCCTACACGGCAGGCACACGATCGCGGGAAGGGTAGCGGATCTTGCTCGATCCGGCGGCACCGATCACGCTCGTCGTCGCGAGCGCAGGAACTCGTCCACCTCCCGTTCCGCATCCCATCGGATCGGACGTACGTCCTCGTCGTCCAGGCCGAAACCTCCTCGCTCGAGCGCCTTCTCATACGAGGTGTAGCGATGCCGCAGATGCGCTCGGACCGCCCATCGGGCCTTCTCCTCGAGGGAAAGACGCGAGGTCCGCCCCACCCGACCGCTTTGCTTCACCGTGGCGTGGAGCGACGTTTCGCGAGCGATCGTCCGCGCACTCGCGAGGAACCGGGGAGCGAAGTCCAGGTATCGGAGGCAGGCGGCCTCAAACGATTGCCGGTACCGCTCCTCGACTCGGCGTCGCTGAACCTCGGCCCGCTCACGGGCCTTCGCGCGGGCCGCCCGGGTTTCTTCCTCTCTCCGCTCCCCTTCGCTCAGGGCCGTTCCAGGACAGAGGATCCCCAGGGTCTCGGTGTACTTCCGGCGCCTCTTGAGCAACACCCAGTAGGCGCCCTGCCGCTTGACCTCGCGCGCAAGAAATGCGTTGCCGGGAGGAACGAAGACCCAGCCCGACGGCAGCGGGAGGTTCCCGAGATCCGGATTCCAGTACCCTTCCCCCTCCCTGGCGTGCCAGACCTTCAGTTCCCGGGTCGCCGCGGGATCGATTGGTGCGTGTTCCGGAGTCGGCATGGTGAAGTCCGGTCCCGAGTTCCGCAGGGGCCGATTCGATTTCCGCTTGCTGGATGTCCGTCTGGGGACGGTGGTGGGTTCAGCCACCCGGGTCCCGCTCCGTGAGCGAAGTTCCACCCCCAGAACAGGGGGCAGGGTTTCGGCGGGGTCCGCTGGGGTGTGACTGATGGGCTGACTTTGTTCTCGGTGGTCCTAGCCTAGGATGCCCAGCCTTGGCCGCTTGGTCAGTTGATGCTGAAACATCCTGTTACCCCAAACCCCGCGCTCCGAGGCGGATATTCGGAGCTGCTTTCCTCGGCCCTCGGAGGATATGAAGCCCCATGAGTCGAGGTGACCGAGGACGGTGTTCGCCTGGGCTTGAAGTGCCTGAGGGCTGGCGATCGTGCTTTGTCGAGGCCCGAGCAGACCCTGATCGCTGAGGTGCCGAATCAGGTCACGTTTGGAGACGGGCCCTCCTCGAGAGCAGAGGTACTGAAGAGCGGTCACGCTCGCCCGGTCGAGGAGTGGGATCTCGAAAGTGGGGATAAACTGGGGCGGTCCGTGTACCGGGTAATCTTCCTCTCCGTGAACCGTCTTTCCGTCGTAGTCGACCGCGACATAGTAAGGCTTGACGTTCCAGAACATTCCGGCGATCGTTCCGGCGATGCATGCGGTCTTCGCCCCCGAGGAGACGTTGTAGAAGTACTCGTGTTGAGGGGCAGAAGTCACGATGGCACCCACCTCGTCGACTACCGCGCCGGCGTTCCAGATGTCGCAATTCACGACATGGGTCCGAATCTTGGGAGTCGACTCTTCGAGTAGCTGTTTGATCTTCCCCAATTCGTGACGGAGTCGATCCGTGAGGCTGAAGGTGACGAGCAACACGACATCCGCCTGAAGGTCGCGGGCGGGCTCAACAACTCGCCGAATCTGCAAGCCTACTGCCGCAAAGTGAACCCTGAGCCGAACTGCGGGGTGGACCATGTACCTCCTCCGATGTAGGACGTTGTACGGCATCCACCGTACTTAAGCTTAGTAAGCTTGTTAAGTCACACATGCTTAATTAATCTCGGGTCCGTACTCTGTTCGGGGGGATCGAGTACGGCGGAAGGCAACGAAATCGTGCGACCTGCGGAGCACCCGGGACATCATGAGATTTTCGTGGGGGACATCCGCGAGGAGTGGAATCAGAACGAGGTCCTGGCATCGGACATCATGGGCAAGGCGGGGGTGGCCAACACGGCCGGGCTGGTCCTGGAGGCCCTGAACAAGAAAAACGGGAACGCGGTCGCGGAGTTCAAACCGACCGACAAGGTGAACCTCGACCTCCCAGAGCGCAAGTTCTTCAGAATCACCGCGGGCGGTGGGGGATTCAGCTGACGTGGCCGAGGATGGGCTTCCGGAACCCCTCCGCGCGGCACTCGCTCACCTTCGGGCCGACGGATTTCCCGAAGTCAAGGTCGACGCAGTCGCGGACAACTGGGCTTACGTTTGGCTTCCCCAGCTACATTTCGACCAGGCGAAGTACCCAGAGCCCGAGCGGCGCGGGGTTTGGATTCGCCTCCCAATCCAGTTTCCGTTCGCCAATCCTCACGGGATGGTCACCAAGGAACCGCTGAACCCGAAGGATGGTCACGCTGTGCCAGGCCACAACCCGAATCACGACATGTGCAGGCCAGTTGGATCTCTGGGGGGCGCCCATTACTACAGCTGGAGTTGGGGCGCCGGTCCACTCGGGGAAGCACCGTCCTTGTCAGCACCGACCGACATCACCAAGGTGGTCGCATGGTACGAACGTCGAATCCGGTTGGCGTAGAGGAGCTGGAATTCGCCCTCACCGGCGAGGCGCAGGCCCTCGCGATCCACACGCTCTTCTCGGAAGAGGGGCCCCGGACGCCCGAAAGGGGGTTTGTCGGGATTCTCGGTTCGGCCACAGGTCTCCGCCGGCGCCGTCTCTTTCTTCGACGGATTGTCCCGCAGGACCCCGGCTGGGTCTACTGGGATAGGAAAGGCCTCGGTTTCTCCCATCGCTACTTCAGCCGGGCATTGGACCTGATTTCGACGGAACCCAGCGGGTCGGGGCTCCTAGTCGTCCACTCCCACCCAGGATCCCCTAGTGATGTCTGGACGTCGCCCCAGCCGAGTTCTCCAGATCTAGAGCATGAGCGGGAACTACTCTGGCACCAATCGAGGGCTCTGCCAGGGGCGGCTCCAGTCGCGGCGGGAATCGTCGGACCTTCTGGTGGCTGGCGGGTGCGCGAGTACTTTTGGAGACGGCCGAGGACTCCGGCGGAGGCCGCATCACGACGATTCGGGCCGAGAAGTGGGGTCCACCATGACGCGAGCGTCGTCAGCGTCGTCGGACCAGGTCACATCGATCTGCACTTCGCCGCCTCAGCAGGTCGATCCGCAAGCGCGGCGAAGGAGGTGGAAAGCAGTGTTCTAATCTGGGGTCAGGAGGGACAAGAACGGCTCGGGCGACTTCGCGTCGGAATCGTTGGGCTTGGAGGCGTTGGGAGCATTCTTGCGGAGTTCGCACCCCGACTTGGCGTGGGAGAACTCGTCCTCGTGGACTACGACACAGTCAAACTCGAGAACCGGAATCGGGCAGTCGGCGCGTCGCGAAGAGACATGGGAAGGGCGAAAGTCCTGTACTGCGCACGCGTAGCGAAGTCCGCAGCGGTTGCCAGCCAGTTCAAGGTCCTGGCCGTCATCGGGAGCGTGCAGGAAGAGTCCGGCATCCGTCCGCTGCTGGACTGCGATGTAATTCTGAACGCTTGCGACGATCCTGCGGGAAGGCAGGTGCTCGATCATGTTGCATATGCCCACATGATTCCCGTCATTGACGGAGGCACCACCCTCTTTGTCGACGACGGCAACGGTCGAGTCATCGGTAGGTCCCAGGTTTCCGGAGCGGCCCCCGGCGCCCCTTGCCTCGAATGCACAGGAGTCTACACCCGAGAGGAGGCCTCCATGGCGCGTGAACGGCCAGAGATGAGGGGGCCGAACGCGTATCTCCGACGCCTTGACAGAGGATTCGATTCCGACCTCCCGCGCGCCCCGAGTGTAATTTCGAGTAACGGACTCGTAGCGTCCTTGATGCTAATGCGTCTCCAAAGAATTGTCCTCGGTTTCCCTCCCCGCGGGCGAGTCGCCCAACAGAGCTACTATGTCGAGCAGGGTGAACTCCTGTGGGGGCACGCGGCAGAGAGTTGCAAGCCCGATTGCTACAAACCCTCCTTGGTGGGACTTGGGGACGCGCATACGTTACCCACCGGTGTTGACTTGAACAGAAATCGGAGCTAGGGGCAAGGGCATGCAAGTGGGCGACGTCCGGTAGGGCACCGCAATCTAGGCAGGGAGCTCCGGCCGTGGGATCGAAACGGCTCGAGCCGTTTCGAACAGCGCTCCGTGTTCATTCGGGCCTTGCCTAGTTCTACTTTGACAGTCGCTCCGGCCCCTCCGAGGTAGCCCGGCAGGGGGAGGGGGTTCTTCGGGTGGAACTCCCAGTTTCAAGATACCCTCCGAAGGCTTCCCGGGCATGGGAGCCGCACCCCTGCGCGCCAACGAGCCCCCCCGGACCATCGCCGACCTCAACCCCGAGACCCGGGAGCCGTGGTACCCGGCCTTCGACCGCTACTTCCGGACCTACGCCCCCCTCTTCGACCTCGACGGGACCGGTCGCACGGCGGAGCAGGCCCGTCTCTACGCCTGGGGCCTCCTCGGCAACGAGGAGGTCAAGTCGATGCAGCCCCTCGCCGAGCGCACCGCCACCCCCTACCACCGGACCCAGCACTTCATCACCGACTCCCCCTGGCCCCCCGAGCTCGTCCAGCTTGCCCACGCGAAGGAGATGGGGAGGCGTTTCGCCTCCCCGAACGGGGTCCTGGCCTTGGATGATGAGGGGGACCCGAAGAAGGGGAAGGACTCCGCGGGGGTGTACCGCCAGTACTGCGGGAACCGAGGGAAGGAGGAGAACTGCCAGGTGGGAGTCTGCCTCTCCTACGTCCGCCCCCACCCCGAGCGCTACGCCGACACGGAGAGCTTCGGGATGGGGATGCGGCTCTACCTCCCGAAGGAGAGGGCGGAGGATCTCGTCCATCGCCAGAAGACCCACGTCCCCGCGGAGATCGAGTACGAGCCGAAGTGGAAGATCGGCCTCGGCCTTATCGACCGGGTCCTCCCGTTGGGGATCCCGCACCGGGCGGTGGCGGCCGACGCGGACTACGGTCGGGCAGGGGACTTCCGTAAGGCCCTGCGGGACCGGAAGGAGGCGTATGTGCTGGGTGTGCCGCCGACCCGGACCCATGTGGCGGTGCTCGGGAAGGACGGACGTCCCGGGGAGTCGCGGAAGCTCTCGGAGGTGGCCAAGGGACTTCCCAAGAAGGCGTGGAAGAGGGTGACCTGGTCGCAGGGGACGAAGGGGAACCTGACGATGGAGGTGGCCCGGCTTCGGGCCAAGGTGTGCGCCGAGGGAGAGCCCATCGAGGAGGAGGAGGTCTGGGTCGTCTTCGAGCGGAGGACGAACGAGACGAAGGCCTACGTGATCTGGGGTCTGGACGAGCTGGGGCTGCGGGCCCAGCTCCAGTTGATCCGGGCTCGTTGGGGGATCGAGCTATGGTTCGAACACGCGAAGAGCGAACTGGGGTTGGATCAATTCGAGGGACGCACGTGGCCGGGGTGGCACCACAACGTGACGATGGTGACGCTGGCCCACGGGTTCCTGATGGTGCAGAGGTCCCAAGGGAAGGGGAAGAAGGGGGAGCCGCTCCCGACGTTGCCGACGGTCAAGCTGGGGGTGCAGCACCGGGTGACGATCGAACTGGGTAAGCGGCTGATCGAGGAGGAGGACCGGGACCGGCGGGAGCGGTTGCTGATCACGATGTCGTATGCGATGGGAAGGCCCCCCAAGCTGACGGAGGACGGGCACATCTTCGTCTCGAGCGACTGGCGGGACTACCTGGACGCACCGCGCTGGTGAGACGCGCTCCCGACGGGAGCGGCGGGCAATGATCTCGTCAGCGGGCCGCGAGGCCCGAGCCGCCGCAGCCGGAGAGAACGAACCGTTCCCCAGACGAGGGCTGCGAGGGAGATCCTCGCCTCCTCGGCCCTCGGAGGCGGTCCCCTTGTGAGGCTGCGCGATCGGGCACCCGCCGGGACTGTCAAAGTAGAACTAGTCAAGGCGGTCCCATCTCTGAGGGTGACGAACCGCAGAGGGAGACGCAGTCATCGCTCGCCTTCCAGTTCCATGAAGTCCGTGCCCAGATACATCCTCACTCGCTTCCGGTCTTTCCACCCTCCGGGACGCGTACGATCTCCGCGTTCAACCCCGCGTAGAGACCATCGTTGCAGGTCGTCATCAGGATCTGGCACTTCTCCCCCACGTCCTCCAGTATGCCTAGGAACCGGCCGGCTCTTACCGAGTCGGCGTTCACCAACCTGTCATCCAGGACGACCACCTGCTTTTCGTCCCTGCTTGCGAGCACGCCCATGGCAAGCCGAACGAGGACGATGACCTGCTCATGAGTGCCGAAGCTGAGAAGGGAAAGCGGGATGGGGGTCCCATCGGTCATTCCAACCGAAGTCGGGAGTAGATCGCTATCGAGGTCGATGTTGTTGTACCTGCTGCTGGTTAGGCTCCGGAGCCAGGGTCCGACTAACTCTCGAACCGGTTGGGTGAGCGCCCTCGTCCGCGTCGCTTGGCAATCCAAGAGAACGGCGCGAAGGAGTTCGACAGCGGCGGCGCGCCGCTCGAGGATTGGGAGTCTACGCTGGAGGAACCCTAGCTCTCCCCCTGCGTCGCCCTCTGCGGAGTAAACACCCTGGCGAGTAATCTCTTCGACCCGGCTCTCGTGGCCGGCCAACTCGCGCCGGATCTCGGTGATGCGCGACTCGAGGGATTTGATCGCTCTTTCAGCCCGGGTGAGCCGCTCCTTCGGCTCGGTCACCTTCTGGGCAATCTCCTCCTCAACTCCTTCGCGGGTCTTTCCGAGGCGGAGAACCTCGTCGACGGCGGCCGTCACCGCGCGGTCCAAAGCGGTGAGAGATCCGTACTCCTGAACGACTTTCTCTAACTCCATCCGTTGCTGGTCCCTCTTGGCAAGCGCTTCCTTCAGCTGGATCTCGAGGTCTGCGGCCTCCCGCAGCAGTCCCTCCGCCCTCGTAGTCGAACCCCGTTCTTGCTTGTCGAGTTTGTCGATGGTCTGGATCATCTCCTTTTTGGTGCGCTTGAGTTCCCCGATGCGGGACCGGATTCGCTCACCACCCCAACTCTTGGCGTCGACCGGAATATTGCCGAGCTTGGCCGCTTCATCGTCGAGGCCCCGTCGAGAGTCCTTCAACTCCTTGGCCGCGGTAGGATTCTCGTTCTTGAGGTCCTTAACCTTCTTGCGAAGGGATTTCACGTCGCTTTCGAGCGCCTGCCGGGACGCGAACGCCTTGGCGAGAGCGTCCGCATCCATGACGCCAAAGTGACGAAGGGTTTCCGCGCTCTCCGCTCGCAGACGATCACACTCGGCGGATAGCTCTTCAAGTGAGGCGCCGACTCCGCGAACGTGAACACGGGCCACCCCATCGATATCGAACGTCGTGGGACGTGCGATTAGGTATTCCCCATTTTCGCGGTTCGGGACCGGATTCGCTGTGACTCGCGATGTCTTCTTACGAAGTTCGATCCCCACTCGAATTGAACTGGCCTGCGCTTTCCCCTCGGCAACCTTGAGTTGCGTCGAGAGCTGCTGATACTCCCCCCACTCTGCGACGGTGGGGGAGTTCGATTGCTCGAGCTCTTTTTCCCTGCTCCCCAGCTCCTCCTCTGCCGCGTGCAGGCGACTGAGGTACTGCTCGAGACCCCGGATAGTCTTTTCCAAGGTATGGTGACGCTCGAGGCCGGTCAGGCTCTCCAGTTCTGCTTCGACGCGTTTCAGTTCGGGTTCCTTCTCCTCCTTACGTTGCCGGCGTAACCGCTCCACCACCTGCTGTTCGACCTTCGCTTCGGCCTCTCTGTCCCGCTGACTCCTTTCCTTCTCGGGCAAGCTCGCGGCGAGAGATTCTAATGCCTCCTTCCTGGCCGAAACGCCTGATCGTACTTTCTTCAAATTCTCCGATCGTTCTCTGGCCGACCGCAGCTCGGCCTCCATGCGGACCTTTTTCTCGAGGACCGCTCCCGAGGCTTCAACCGCCTCACTTGCCACACGGGCTTCGGTTTGCGCGCGAACGAGAAGGGTAGTCTTCTCCTCGACCTCTGTTTCGAGACGTTCCATTGCCTCTCTGGACTCGCGGATACGCTCCCGTGATTCTCGATGAGCCGTGACACGGGCCGCCAAGTGCTCGGTCTGTTCGCGCACCAGCGTTAATTCGCTCCCGGCCTTGGTCCGCCCGGTGGGGGTAAAGACGTCGTTGTGCACTCGGGTGACACGGTCGATTACCTCCTCTTCGAGAGGTGTGCGGGCGGCAATCTGGACCACACCCCCCAGACCCCTTTGGACCCCTTCGTTCCAAGTCTTCTCCGGGACGGCGGCTTCCGTCTGCAAGTACCACAGCGCCTCCGCAAGACCCCGGTGTTTGGATTGGGTGAGTCCCTTCCCCGGGAAGGTTCCGCCGGCGATCTCCAGAACGTTCCTGTCCGCGTCGTCCCCGTCATCTCGGACTTGAAAAACCCCTCCCCGCTCCGTCGACAGTTCCGCACGGGGCTCCTTGAGGAATCTCTTCCAGATTCTGTAGCGTTGGCCGTTGACTCGGAAGATGACTGTAATCTCAGGCGCAATCGTCGTCCCAAGAGGCTGAACGGCCTTGATTTCCTCCGAGGCTCCGCTGTGGCGGTCGAAGAGGGCCCGCTGCAGAGCCTCCAGGAGTACGCTCTTCCCGGCCTCGTTCGGCCCAACCAGGAGGTTGACCTTGTCGCCAAAGCGGAAGGTCCGTGGCTCGCGGTAACTCTTCCAGCCCTGAAGAGTGATCTCCTCGACGATCATCCTTGAGCCTCTCGAACGAACTGCCGGAGGATCGTCCTGGCCTCGGAGACTACCTCTGGGGACGGAGCGGCTGAACTGCCGTCGTTCTTGCTTTCAAGGACGGCGTCCGCTTCGGCAATCAGGCCCAACGGCAGAGAGGTCTCCAGAACGGTTGGCGCCTGCAGACTCTCCTCGGGCCAGTCGAGGAAGAACGTGGTTTGTTCGAGCTCGAGGCGGAGGCCCGCCAAGGTCTCTTGGACATCTCGGGCGGCGGTGTTGAGCCGCGGGTGCAGCCGGAGGACCAGCGATGAAGATGGGCCGAGCGACTTGAGTCGGCGCTCCAGCGCGCCGACGTCGCTTTGGTCCGATACTTGCGGATCCTCCGCATGCCACTGAAGGATCCCTACACGTTCGGGCCGGACTGAGGGAGTTGCACTGGCCTCGGAGACTTCCGCGATCAGGACATTGCCTGGGTCGTGCTCGTCGAAAGCCGTCGGCTCCGGCGTTCCAGGGTAGAAGCAACGTCCCTGAATCCGCAGGCCGTGCCAATCACCCAACGCGAGGTAGTCCAGCCCTGAGAGCTCCGGGCGGTTCGCCGGGATTGGAAAGTTTACAGAGGTCCCTAGGACATCTAGGCCGCCGTGTGCAACGCCGATGCGGATGCGATTGTCATTTGGCACACGTGGTGGAATCCAGGCCGTGGGGTCTCGTGCGGTTCGTTTCTGGCGGAGCGGACACGGGTAGAGCGCGACTTCCTCGTTGACGCAGACCTCGTTCGGCCCGTCGAGGAGGCAGACGTTCGCGCCGATGCGGGTTCGCCACGAGGCGCGGGCCCAGATGGAACCTGGTCCCATGGGATCGTGATTCCCCGGGAGAACATAGACTGGGATGGGGTCGATTCCATTCAAGACGTCAGTCACGCGGCGGACGACAGCGTCGTCGGCATCCTGATCGTCAAACACGTCACCTGCCAATACGATGAAGTCGACACGTTGGCGGCGGGCGAGTTCCGAGATTTTCGAGATGGTATCGTAGCGGGTTTCGCGTACGGCTCGTGCTTTCGGCCCCATTTGGGCCGCCTTCATCCCCATCTGCCAGTCGGACGTGTGCAGAAATCGGACCATTGTTTTCCCCGGTTTCTCTGATAGGGCGAGGGAGGGGAGACGGCCTCTTCTTCCTTTGCACCTGGGGAAGTTGGGTCAAAAGCGACTCATGTCCGTTCTCGAACCACGGCTGGCGCGCTCGAGCTAATTTACGTCGACCAGAGCTGGATCACAAGCATCCAGGTCTGAGACCGAATGTAGGAGATCGTACCCGCCCCTAGGGATCGTCTCCTGACGAGAAACGACCCCTCCTCCTGTGCGGCAACTCCTCATTTCGACAACGGAACACGGGGGGTGGGGAGAGGCCCGGCTCTTCTCTCGCGGCCGTACGATGGTGGAGGGACTCTGTTGCCTGGGTAGCCCTTCGCGAGTCCGATGTCGTCGCCTCGGTGGACGGACGCAACTGAGACCCAGTTCGTCACGACCGACGGCAGGGTGTGTCCCACAGATATACCCCTCTTCTTTGGTAGGAGCATGGCCGAGAATCGGATGGTCGATGCTCCCGCGTCCACTCCCGCGCGACCACCGGTACGGGGTTGGTACCGCCACCTGCGGGATCTGTGGCGATCGGACCCGAAGGGAATGTCCATCGACCTGCTCCGAGTGGGAATCGGTCTCGTCTGGGTCCTCAACCTCATCTTCATCGTGGACCCGGGCAACGGATTCTTCTCCAGCTTCCAGGACGTCGCGCTCAGTTTCGCTCCCACGAGTCTAGGAGGGCCGGGCGTGGCAGACTTCGTCGCGGCGCACGCAGCGGCGTTCGCGTGGATCACCGCGGGACTCACCGCCTACTTGGCGATCGCTCTCGTCTTGGGCGTAACGACTCGGTTCGCCTGCATCGTCGGGGGTGTGTCGTCCGTCCTCTTTCTTCTGACGCAATGGGCGAGCACTTTTGCGATACCTGGGGGGACCGACGTTGGCCCTCACCCCCTCTACGTGCTGATCTACCTCATTCTTTTCGCGGGCGGCGCGGGGAAGTATGTGGCGGTCGACCACTGGATCTGGCGGACAGGCCATGCACGGCTTCCTCGACTCTCCCGATGGCTGGCCGCTCCCCGTCAATAGCGGCCAGCGGAAACCGGTCGGCGTTCGCGGGAGGCCTCCACCGGGAGCCCGCGAAACGACTCGCCACCGATCAGCCGCCACCTCGGCAATCGGCGCTCGAGGACGGCATCGCCAGCCGGGCCGGATACCGAATCCATCTGGAGAAGAAGCAGGAAGAGCACGGCGTAGAGCAGGCCGGCCCCGACGTCGGTGTTGGGGCGGCGTAGGGACCGCCGAACCCATTCGAGATCGGTCAAAGCATGAGCCCGAAGAGGAATCCCACGACGTACGCCAGTCTGCGGACGACTCCGAGGATCAGGCAGGTGGCGAGGCACGCCGTCAGGATCCCAGTGCCATACCACCAGAATCCGGGGTCGCTCGCGATGACGCTGGCCCAATACGAGAACCACCCGGAGAGTGCAGGCTGTTCCTGACCGGCTCCGATCACGAGCAGGTAAGCCACCTATGGGGGGGCTCCGGGCAGGAACTGGACAGTTCGGTCACGGCCCGGAGGGTTCCGCCAAGGGCTGTCCTGAGGATCGAGCGGGGGACTTTGGTCCCACGGTCTTCGATCGCGTGGACCTACCCCTTCCGCCTCCTCTTGGGGTTGCGTGCGAGATGCGCCCGTACGCGTTCCCCTTCCACCTTGGTGTAGGCGCGGACTGCGTGGGTGC
This sequence comes from Thermoplasmata archaeon, assembly GCA_021817605.1. GTDB lineage: Archaea > Thermoplasmatota > Thermoplasmata > Lutacidiplasmatales > UBA184 > Lutacidiplasma. Next base: position 132,431 of record JAKAUN010000012.1, read on the forward strand.
CTGGCTTCTGCCTGACGAGATCTCCCTCGTCCCCGTCCGCTTCGCCGGCTTCTTGGTCCTCCTCCCAAGCGGCTACCACCTCGTCCACGGGGGTCTTCCCGGGCTTCCAGCCGTAGGGTGAGGCCGACCCGGCGTAGTCGACGAACTTGTCGAACTCGGCCAAGTTCTGCCGGAGAGACCGCCGGTCTCCCGCCTCTATCGACGCCGCCATGCGGTCCGCAGCCGAGGCGGCATCCGACAGCGAGGCCAGCTCGTGGGGCAGGTAGCCGTAGCCCTGAACCTGCCGCTTCCTCTCCCTGAGTAGCGACGCCTCGTTTCGGAGACGGAGAACCGCCCATGCACTGGGTCCCGTCGGCGTTTTCACCGTCGCCTCCTCGGATTCCTCGCGAGGTGGGCCCGGACGCGTTCCCCGTCATCCTTTCGGTACGCCTCGACCCGGTGGAACTCCCCGCGTTCCCTCCGCCGGTCCTCGTCCTCCCTCGTGTCCTTCTCCCACCGCTCGGTCCACTCGACATCCTCGCGCGCGACGCGGTGCAGGTGCTCGTTGTCCCGTCGGTTCGCCACGTTCGCGAGGAAGTTCAGCCGGCGGACGGCCGTTGCGTAGCCGTCGGCGCGCACGGTCCGTTCGATCGCCCGGTGCCGTTCCTCGGGAGGGCAACTCGCACACCAGCCGTGGAGTCCGCCCTCCTCCAGATGCCCCACGTGTTTCGACCACTGCTGCTCCATCGCTTTACCTCCGGACCGTCATGTGATTCCCGCCACCCGCAGCGCCCCCGTCCACGGGTTCATCTGCCAGCGGTCGTCGAGCGTGTCCCGGACCTCGCGGTCGCGTCGTAGACGAACGAGGATCCCGACCACCACGACCGTTGCGACCCCGATGATGAGGAATCCAACGGCGGGGTCGACCAGCGTCTCCACGAGCGCTGCGGTGTTCCAGAGCATGTGCAGCGCAAGCCCGGAGGGGAGCCCCCAGCTCCGCCCGTGCCAGGTGAGGGTGGTCATGGTGGTGCTCGTGACGTGTAGGAGCGGGTCGGTCAGCGCCCGCACCGCGACGAACGTAGCCAGGAGGGCGGCCGGCTCGTTCCAGGAGGCGAGGAAGTAGAGCGCGTTCTCCGTGGCGGCGAAGCCGATGCCGGCCCCGGCAGCCGAGGCGAAATTGGCGCCTGTCGTCCCGGAAACGAGGAACTTCAGGAGTTCCTCAACCGGAGGCGCGACGAGCATCAGGACGACGGCCGAGGCGTACAGTGGACTGAGGGCGCCCTGAACGAGAACCTCGACCAGGAGCGCCCCAACGGCGACGAGGGTGGCCCCGGCTGCGAGGCTGAGCAGACGGGGCCGGAGGAAGGCGACGAAGGGGGTCGCGAGGACGAAGGAGGCCAGAAAGGCCTCGCCGGCCGCGGCGGGGTCCATCAGACCCACCTCCTTCCTCGAACTACCCACTGGTGATCGTGAGGAGTATTCTCTCTCCCCACGCGCGCGCGTGAGAGCTCGCGCGGCAGCATGGGCTTACCCCGTACCTCCTACCTGTGGCGTCGGGTGTGTGCGCCGCCTCGCGGCGTCGGCCCTCAGGCGTGCGAGGAGGGGGCCACCGATGTTCGTCTGGTACCGTTCCCGGATCTCTGCGTTGGTCGTTTGCGGGCGGTCCATGAACGCACGGACGATCTCCTCGTTCCGCCACTCGAAGGCGTCATCCCTCCGGGCAACGGCCGCGTTACGGTTCGCCACGGAGGCTTCGTGGGCCCTGCGCGCTTCGGCGAAGGCCATCTCCGCCTCCACTCGGCGCCGTTCGGCGAGGTCGTCCAGATACGCGAGCGTCTGCCGGGCCACCTCCTCGCGGCCCCCGTCGAGGTGCCGCTCCAGGTCGGCCATGTCCACGTCGAGGTCGAACCCCCGAAGCCCGAGTGTGAGGTACGGGAGCACGCTCTCCCGCACCCCCCACCACGCCGAGGTGTCCTCGACCCGTGCGAGCAGGTGTTCCCCGCCCAGCACCACGACGCGGAAGTAGCTCCCCCGGAGGTCGCCGACCCGGCGCAGGGGGAGCGGCACATGCTCGTAGACGTGGTAGGCAAGGAGCGGACCGCGGACCCGGAAGTGCCGCTCCACGTAGAGGAACTTGGTCCAGGATTCGCTCCGGTCGGAAGCCCATTCGTGGCTCGTCGACGCCTGGTCCATCTCGTCGACGGCGACAGCGGGGATGCGCCCGGCGAGGATCGTGCTCGCGATGCCGCGAAGCAACTGGGAGAGGCTCTTGACCGGGTGAAGGCGAGGCGGGGCGGGGACTGCCCCGGCCAGCTGTCCATCCCAGGGGAACGGGATGTTCGTGTAGACGTCCCACCCCGGCCGGTGTTCGATGGCCTTCTGAATCAGGTAGGCCAGCGTGTTCGTCTTTCCGGCCCCTTGCCGGGCCACGAAGATGCTTGCCTGTCCGGTGTGGAAGCAGAGGTCCCCCGGCCACTTGCGGATCAGCGCCTCTTCTTCGCAGGTGGCCCGGTCGTGCTTCTCGGGTAGGGCGGACAACCACGATCGGTAACGCCGCGCCCTGCGCCCTGCGCCCTCGGGGCTCACTCCCCGATCGACCCGGTCCTCGAGAATCTCCCGGGCGAGGGGCTCCGTCCAGTCCGGCATCACTCCCCCTCCCGTTCCCGGTCCGCGAGGTAGTAGCGGGGGGCCGTCTTCTCGGCCTCCCGGAGCCCGAGGAGCCCACTGTCGTGGAGGTAGTCGACGATCGCTTCCTCCCGCTCCTCCGCCTCCAGCGACGAAAGGTCCCAGCGCCGCGCCCGGGGTTCCCCGTACTTGGTGTCCAGCTCCGCCCACCGGTGCATCAGCTGACGGGCGGTGGGATCGTTCTCCGACTCCCGAAGCGTCGCCCGGGCTGCCGCGCGTGCGCGAAGCCAGACTTGGCTCAGGACCGGGTACGGGTGCTCGTCATCGTAGGTACTCCAGTTCAGGATCGCCTCGTCCTGCATCCGTTGGATGTCGTCGGTCAGGATCTTCCCGCTCGGGAGCGCCCTGAACCGCTCCTCGGAATCGGGCCCGGTCGCCGGCATCAGTCCTCCTCCAGCTCCCGTTCGAAACGGGAAGCGAGACCGACGAGCGGGCGTGGGCTCTTTCGGAACTCCTCGCCCGCCACATTGGCCACCGAGAGCGCCTGGAGGTCGAGGAACGCGTTGACGCGGGCCCAGAGTCCGGGGTAGACTCGGGGGACGAGGTGGTCCCGGAGCCCTTCGAGACGCAGCTGGATCGTCTCCCTACGGCGCTGGGCAGCGCGGAACGCCGTCAGATTCTCTCTTGCCTCCGCCAGCCCTTGGACGAGCTCCGCGGGAGGGACGGTAGGAGTACGAGCGGGGTCACTGGCCCGCTCCCGTCGGACCTTCTCCGCGATCTCCCGGAGACGGGCGTCGAGTCGGGCATGCCGGTCGCGAATGGCACGGAGTTCGGCTTCGGCCGATTCCAGCTTCGCCTCTGCCTCGAGAACCTGCTGTCGAACGAGCCAGCGACGGCTCTGCTCGAGTCGGAGGTACCGAAGGCACCATTCCCAGTCCTGGTAGGTCCTCGTGCCTTCCGGGGGAACGAGGAACAGGACGTTGGGGGGCCTCGACTCGGCCCGGACGGCACGCACGCCCCGCGTGGTCGCAGTCAGGATGGCCCGAGCCGGGTCGAAGCCGAGCCAACCGGTGATCTCCAACAGATCCGATTGGATGGCGACCGCGTGATGCCGCCAGAAGGAGAGCCGTTCCTTCTCCCCCAGGTCGACCAGTGGACCCGGTCGCACCGAGGATGAGAGGTAGTCCCGGACCATCTCATCCCTCCCCGGCCCGCATCGACCGGACGCGGTGGCGGCGCCAGAGTCGGGCGACCCACCAGATGATGGCGAGGAAGATTGGAACCATCCCGAGCAGCTCAAGCGTCCCGTCCCCGTCGAAGTAGGCGGCGGTGAGGACGCCGAGGCTGAACGTCAGGACGACGGTGTAGCCCCACTCGCGGGGGCTCAATTCGAAGACCCAGTTCTTCAACGCCGCGGCGACGGCGAAGAGCAGGCCGACGGCGGCGACGAAGGCGACGAGCAGCAGGAGAACGGTGCCCGGCGCCATCAGGCCGCCTCCCGCCGGGACCCCGAAGGTCGGCCCAGGAGCTTTGCCCGAGCCAGCTTGTGGCCCTCCCAGAGGTAGAGGAGGATCGCGACCAGGGTCGTAGCCGCGTAGGCTGCCCTACCGGCGGTGGAATCGCCGAACCACGCGAGGTCGTCGACGATCCCGTGCAGGGAGGAGAAGGATGGGTCGGGCGGTGGCGTAGGGATGCCGAAAACGGTGCTCCACCAGGCCCCCACGACGACGGAGGAGCTCAGGGTCGAGCCATCGATCAGCCCGGAGGCGCCGAGGACCGAGTCGTTCACGACGATGGAGGAGTTGAGGACCAGGACGGATTGCCCGGCCTCCAGCAGAGCCACCTCGCCACCGGTGAGCACAAGCTCAAGGTCGAACCGGCCCGCGCCCCACGCCGGGACCGACCAGTTGGTGAAGGAAGCCGGGGTGGCGTCGAGAATTCCCACCTGGAGGTCCTGCCACGCCTGCTTCGTCTCGGACCGGTTGGCCGGTCCACCCGCCGGCTCTCCAAGGACGAAGATCGGGATGTCGAAGGTCGTCCCCGTCTCCGTGGGAGTGCCGGGGTCCAGCCTGAAGTACTGCACGGCCGGGGCGCCCCAAGGCGTGGCTTGGCCCAGACCCGGAAGGGCTACCAGCGCGCCCGCGAGGGTGAGGGGAACCACGAGGAGCAGGGATGGGAAGCGGGCCATCGTCAGCCCCCCAACGACATCACAGCCCAGACGGCCACTCCGACTACGACCGCGACGATCGCCAGCAGCACCCAGAAACTCCCGGGATCGTTGTGGATCGAGGAGGGCCGGTCCTGTCCCAGCGCCCGGAGGTCCGTGCCCTGGCTCCACGCTTCGGCGCCGAGCACCTTCGCCGCGTCGAGCTCGGTCCTCAACGAGCGGGCCTGCTCCTGCAGGTTAGCGATGGCATCCGACTCGAATCGCGCGATCTGCTCGGTGAGACCGCGGAGAGAGGATGCGTCGAGTCGCAGCAGGCGCGCCAGATAGGCCGAGGATGGGGTCTTCTCGCTGTTGACGAGGTAGACCGCCTCCGTGTGGGCATCCTGGAGCCCCTCGACCAGCGGCTGGACCTCGATGTCGAGAACGAGGGTCCGACGCGCCATCAGCACGTACGTGACGAGGATCGCCGAGGGGAGGGCGACGAGTTCCCCGAAGGCGAGGGAGAGGGACTGGAGCTGCTGCTGGGCTGCCACCGTGCCGAGTGCGAGGGCAGGTCCGGAGGTCAGGAGGGTGGCCATCGCGAAGAGGAAGATCGCGTCGACGATCCCCATCGCCGCCATCGTCGCCCACTGGAGACGGCGGGCGCCCTTCTCGGTCCGCGTGTACGGAACCATCGGGGCCTCGTGGATGAGGTCCTGGTCGACGGTGACGATGAGACGCTCCTCCTCCTTGGGAGCGCGAGCGAGACCGTAGAGGCGGAGCAGGTGCGGCTCGCGCGCATGGGGAAGGGCCGCCTCGACACGGCGGACCTCGGCCAGTGGAACGGAGAGCGCGTGGGCCACCCCTTCGATTGGAACCTTCCGGCGGAGCTGGTCGATGACAGGGGCGTTCCTCGGGTCGGCGAGGACGGGGCTGAGCTCTTCCTCCCGGACGGGGCGGGTCTCCTGGACCCAGAGCGGACCATGGTACCACCAGCGGTCGGATCCGCTGGAGTAGTGGATCTCCGCGGGAACCTCGTGGAATCGACCGAGCCGGACCGACTTGCGGTCCGGAGTATCCCCCTTGTCGAAGAAGTTCATCCGATCCTCCGGGCGCGGTCACCGCGTCTGGACCCCGAGGCGAGCAGGAGGACGGTCACGACGGCGACGAGGATCACGAGGGCTAGGATTGCCCACGGCCACACTGACGAGGGCGACCCGCAGGAGAGGCACGTGGGGGGAGACGGGGGAAGGGCCGCCGCGGTGACGAAACCGAACTCCCCGCTCAGCGGTCCGTTGAGGCCTCCGCTATACCAGTCGAGGACCTGGAAGACGTAGTCGGCTCCGCATTCGAGACCGTTGATTTGGAGGCTGGTCGCGGGACCGTTCGCGCTGACGACCTGCACGGGGGCCGAATCGTTGTTTGAACCCCGGTAGAGGAAGACCGTGACGTTGACGAGGCTCGTCCCGGCAGGTGCTGGACCGTTCGTCCAAGCGATAACCTCGCTGCCGCAGGAGATTCCGTCCCGCGACGGGACGCCCGAACCGTTCCCGGGCGGCGGGATGGAGCCTCCGGAGCCCGGGCTGCTCAGCGCCGGAGTCCCGGTGAACTCCCAACTGTCGTTGAAGTAGCCCCCGCCGCTCCAGTAGCACGGTGACGAACCCGAGGTGGCGATCGGGTCGCCCCCGAACAGGAACGCGGTCGTGGTGCCGACGGCGCCCATGATCGGGCTGCTCCGCTGGCAGGCGCTGCCGTAGACCGGGTCGGGGGCGACCGTCTCCTGCGTCCAGTTCCGGGCCCCGAAGAACCAGTGCTCGGGCGCAGTGTTGACTGACGACCCTTCCGTGAACAGGAGGACGCCTCCGGAGACGCCGGCGACGCCATCGTAGCGGCCGGCTGGGGGCACGGGCCCGAGGGTTCCGGTGAGGTTGGTCCAGGTTCCTCCCGAGAACGCCCACGTCCAGTTCTCCACCGTCGATGGCCCGCACCCGGCCCCCCCGAACGAAACGACCTCCCCGTCGTGGGCATCCCATGCGGCCGCGTTGCCGTAGGCGCAGCCGAGCGCGCCGGTCCCGCTGGAGATGGTGACGTTGCTCCACGCGGTGCCGGTCCAGACGAACGTGTAGGCGGCGTCGAAGTAGTAGTCGGGATAGTAGAGGACCGCCTCCCGGTCCGCGTAGTCCCAGACGAGCGTGCAGGTGCCTCCGAAGTCGGCGAGGTCTATGCTGGCGTTCGTCCACCGGTGGTTCGAGAACGTCCACGTCTCCGCGCCCGTGCCGGCGGGGGTGGACGATCCCGCGACGGCGAGGAAGTAGCTCCCGACCGGGTCCCACGTCATGCAGCCGACCTCGGCACTCGCCGCGGGGTCCGGGTGGGTCGCCCCGGTGGTCGACGTGTCGTTGATCCAGGTGCCGGTAGAGTTGTCGAACTCCCACGTCATCTGGAAGCCGTGGTTCTCCCATCCGGAGTCCCAGAAGACGACCTGCCCGGTCTGCGGGCTCGCGCCGAAGACCGCGCCTTCCGTGACGACCGTCGGGATCACGTCCGGTGGGTTGGGGGAGCAGGTCGGTCCGGGCTGGACGCGGCCGGCCTTCGTGGTCGCCCCACAGACGTCGGACGTCGACCAGCTCGGACCCGTGGCGGGGTGCGCTACCTCCGGTACCCCCGTCGGGTCGCTCCGGGCCGGGTTCGCTGAAGCCCCGCTGGCTGTTGAGAGGGTGTCGATGGGCACAACACTCCCGAGGACAACGGCTAGGGCGACGAGGAGCGCCCATGCGAGGCGACACGGAGCAGTCACGTGCCCACCTCCCGGCCGGAGTCGTGTCGCGGCGAGAGGAGGAACCCCGCCGTGAGGATTACCCCCACGACGAGAAGCAGCAGGTCGAACCCCAGCTCGAAGACGAACAGGAGAACCGTCAGAACCGGGTGGTGGATGGCGAACCACCACTGGAAGGCCAGGATGGCCAGGAAGAACGTCCAGAACCCGACGACCGCGATGCCGCTGCCGCCAATCCCCCGCCGGCCCCGTCGCAGTCGGCCGACCGTCCCGCGCCGGGAGTGGATCTCCCGCCCGGTGCCCCGGCTCGAGGCGAGAACGGAGAGCAGGGAGACCGCGATGAAGGCGATGTCGCCGATCGCCTCGGCCGGTACCAGCACCTCGTCCGCCGGGAGCAGGACGACGTCCAAGATCGCTTCCACGACGAGGATCATCGTAAGAGTCGCCCAGATCGCCGATGTTCCTCCCCGTCCGTGCTTTCCTTTCGCCGGGGTGGTCATCGCCTCTCCTCAGGGTCCATCGCGCTCACGGGCGGCGGACCTACGCCCGCGTAGCGCGGCGGCGGCTCCCGGACCGGTGGTGACCGACCTCACGTCCGCTGCTGCGGCCCCGGCGGTGGCGGAGCACGAGGACGATGGCCAGGACCGCGACGACGACCACCACCACGATGATGATCACCGTGAGGAGTTCCGAGACGCTCCCACCGAGCCCCGAGAGCCAGTTGAACGGGTTCAGCGCGCTGAAGACCCCGCTGAGTCCGTTGACGATGTCCGAACCGAGGGAGCCGAACGCGTTGGTGATGGCGCTCCAAGCCCCGCCGACGCCCTGCTCGATGGTGTGCCCTACCGTGTCGAGGGCGCCCATCCCGGCGCTCGCGATGCTGCTCCCGAGGCTCCAGAGGCCCCGGCCCGCGGTAGCCGCGGCATTGTAGACGGTGCTCGGAAGGTTCGCGACCGAAGCGAAGAATGGTGAGAGAACGGCACCAGCGGTGTTCACCGCCTTCCCGAGGGTGTTCACGACGGTGCTCGCCCCGTTCGCGATCGCCGAGCCGGCCGCTCCCCCGAGGTGCCAGATCGTGTTCCCGACCGAGTTCACGCCGCTGAGGACCGCACCCGCAGCCCCCGAAACGGCGCTGGCGATACTCCCCGAGATCGAGCTGAGTCCGTGGGAGATCGTCCCGGTGACGGCAGAGCCGACGTTCTGGAGGGTACCGCCGAAGAACGGCATGACGTTGCTGGCCGCCTTGGAAACGTCGCTGGCGAATCCACTGAAGTCGCTCCCGAGCGAACTCGCTCCGCCCGAGGCGGGCTTGATGACGTCGTTGGTGACGGTGCTCGACACCGTCCCGACGGCATTGGAGACGGTGCTCGCGGCACCGCTGAAGAAATTCGAGACGGCCGAGGCGGCGCCGGAAAGCCCACTGCCGACGCTGGGAAGGCAGACGATGAAGCAGCCGCCGGGGCCGAACTCCGGGATTCCGGAAGCGGTCCAACCCAGGAAGGCAGCCTGTCCCGGGACGAGGACCGCACCGGAAACCGAGACGCCGCTTCCGAACGGGAAACCCGCTGCCTCGGCGCTGGCATACCACGTCCCGTCAACCGGGTCGAAGACGCCTCCGAGGGCGTCGGTCTTCGCGGGATAGATGGCTCCCGATACGAGGTCCATGAACTCGCCGATGTCGGCGCCCGCGTCGATGGCCCCTGTGGTCTGGTTGACGAGGGCGAGGTTGTGGGCCGCGAGCAGCCCCGGGATGGCGCTCGCGAGGTAGTCGTGGATCGTCTTCGCGGCCTGGCTGCTGAAGGTCGTCTGGACGGCCACGTTCGAGATCAGGTACCCCTGGATCTCGACGTCGGCCGCGGGGACTCCGGTCCGGGCGCTGATGTAGCTCGTGAGGAAGGAATCGATCTGCGTCTGGATGGTCTGGGGCGACCAGGTGGTGAGGTAGAGCGTCGAGCTGGACTGCACCCCCGTGTTCTCGGCTTGGGCCCGTAACGTCGTCAGGGACTGGTTGGCGAAGGCGGTGGTCGACGAGGAGGACCCGTTGAGGACAAGCCGGGTGTCGAGCGCCGAGGAGGTCTCGCTGGCGGGGTTGCTCGAATTGAGGACCGACGAGAAGGCGCTGAGACTCGCATTGACGTTCGAGTAGGCGTTCTGGTCGTCCGGGCCGTGGGTGTAGTTGGCGTAGGAGGCGACCGCCGGGTCGAAGGGGGCCACGGGGACAGAGCTGAACGCCCCCGCCACGAGCGGGCGCACGCCGGCGACCGCCCCTTGCGCCCCGGGTGCGTCGGCGTACGCGTTGTGGTCGACGAAATAGGTCGTGTCGAGGACCATTGCGGCGTTGCTCCCCGACGAGATCGAGAGGACGTCGGAGAGGTAGCCGAGCTTCGAGAGGTTCCCGTCGAGCACGGGGTGGACGGTCTCCGAACCGATGACCTGGGCGTCGGTCGTGTCGACGAGGCTGACGACGGTTTGGAGCTTCTGGGAATAGAGGTAGACCTCGAAGAACCGCAGGGGTGGCAGCTCGTCGTTCGAGGGGAAGTCGATGGTGGTCAGGGTCTGGAAGCCACCGGGCTTCGCCTCCCAGTCACTGACCGAGAAAGAGTAGTTGCCGGCCACGTACGCGGCTTTGAGCCACAGGGCGTTCTGGTCGGCACCCGCCGAGGCATCGGTGACATTGCCCGAGGGCGGTGGCGCGGTGACGACCTTCGATTCCGAGAGCTCGAGGGTCCAGTTCGTACCGGTACCGTTCAGCGCGACCCGCTGATCGGCGAACGCGTAGGAGACGTTGGCCCCAAGGAAGGCGCCGACCGGGTAGCTCGCAACGCCGTTTGCCCCCGTGGTCGAGTTGAACTGGAGGACGCCGTAGCCGGAGGAGTTCGTGACGAACGAGCCGTTGCCCGTAAGGGTCGCGCCGGTGAAACCCGTCGTGTTGAACTGGGTGGGCTGGTCGATGTAGCTCACCCGGGCGAACTGGATCTCCAGCTGCTGGCTGACCGGGTTGCTGCCGAAGTTGAGATTGATTGCCGACCATGTTCTCTCCTCGGTGACGGGAGGGAAGAGGGTGGGCACGGCGATGGTCAACGCCATGGCCAGCGCCGCGATGACCGCCGCGGCCACGGTGATCGGTCGGTGTCTCGCTCCCTTTGTGCCCGCCCTCTTGCCCTGCATTTTCGGGTGGGCTCGGCGGGCGGTGGGTTAGGCGCGTCCGCCCGCCTAACCCGAGGAGATCAGGAGGGGAACCGCATATGAACTGGCCGCGTACCACCGTAGCGTGCGTCACCTCGGCCGGCGCGGAGTTCGGCGACGGTCTCTGTCGGAACCGTTTCACGACCCCACGCTGGGATTCTTAGGCGCCAGTGCATGGGTTCCGAGCCTCCGGGGGGTTGTCATGAATCGTTTCGACAGGGAGTACTGGGACGGCGCGAGGGAGATGGCCCTGATGTTCTACGAATCCATCCGATCGAGGAAGGATGTCCCGGAGGACCTGAAGAAGCTCGCAGAGATCGCGCTGCACGAGACGGCCGAGCGCAAGAACAGGGACTTCCGGGAGGCACTCGGGGTCATCGACCACAGGCAGGTAGGTGGTACATCAACGCGTTGAAATGGACCGTCAGTGTGGGCCAGCCAGCGAGCGTGAAGAAGGGGAGCAGGTGCCGGCGCTGGAATCGGCGAGAACGTGACGCGAAGGAACGTTAAAGTGCTCCACATGATGCCAGCCGCTGGGGGAGCGCCTGAGACCGGTGTAGGATGCAATTCTTTGTTTCGAAGAATCACAACAACCTGAATCGGCGGTCCTTCTCGCCGGAAACGGTTAGCCCGCGGCTGTGCCTTAACCCCAAGTACGGGGTTCGGCTAGAGCGCCCGGCCCGCAGTTTGGAGATTCTGCTAGATAGCGGTGCCTTCCAGGACATCAGTGACCATAAACGTCTGAGCTTTGAGAGCGCACTACAACGCCAGCTAGCGTTCGAGGAGCGGGTGGGCTTTCAGTCTAGGTACATCGTGAGCTACGATCGACTCGTCGATGAGACCTTCAACGAGGACGGCAGGAGGGTCAAGCTGCGCGTGGACGGTCGCACTGGCAGAAAGTACGTCGACCAGACGATTGACGCCGCCAAACACCTGGCCGACCAACGGAAGGAACTGCAACCCCGACGGCTAGTCCTCAGCAATCAGGGAGTTAGCCCAGGCCAGTACACGCGTTGTGTCAAGGAGATCCTCTCATTCTCCGAGAAGGATGACGTAATCGGAATGGGCGGGCAGTGCATCATCGGGCAACGGCCCGGGCTCACCAAGGACTACTTCGAGGTCCTGAAGAACATCCTACCGATGCTTCGACGGAAGAAGATACGCCGCCTCCACATCTTTGGTATGGGGACCTTCCCCGTCCTCATCAAGACACAGGCGCTCTGCTCCAAGCACGGTATCGTCCCTAGCTACGACACTAGCGCTCTGGAGATTAACGCCCGATGGGGGAAGTTTGCTGTCCCAGCCAACGCGAGTGAATGGCTTCCCAGCCTCCACGTGACGCGCGTCTTCGGGATCGAAGACAAGTTTGAAATCTTTCACCCCTGCGACGTCGCCCTATTCAACATCCGACTCGCAACCCACTTCTGGAGCGAAATCGACAAGATGTACCCCCTCCGCCGGGATGTGTAGGCTTGACTTGGCCACAGACTTCGGCCGGCCGATGGAGATCGTGTAGCCACAATGCCGGGGCTGTCCCGCCGATTCCGGGTCTTTCCTGACGAGAAAATGGAACGGAAGTACTTCAGGGAGGCGCTCCACTGGAAGCGAATCGCGCCGGGGAGCGCCCGAAGTGCGCTCGGCGGTGCTCGAGTTAGCGTCTTGCTCATCACCTGTTGGCTACGCGTTTTCTGACGAGGGGCTCATGTCTGTGGCCAAGTGCAGGTAGGGTTACTGCGACGCACCGCCGCAGGGATCCGGGGATAAGCACCGGTCCCAGTCAGGGGACGGAGACGGGCGGTTGCTTGCCGGTGTGCGCGAGAATGGGGCAGTAGCTCTTGAAATCACACGCCGTACAGGTTGCGATTGGAGGAGGACCGTGCTTGTGCAGGTAGGGCATCCCCCAGGCTTGTTGAATGGGGATCCCTCGGACCTCCTGCGCGACGCCACCTTCGATTTCCCAGACCGTGTGGTCAAAGTTCTTCAGGCTCGCTTGAACAGAATCTTCGTCGACCGAGATTACTCGAATCGATCGCTTGACTCGATAGTCTTGTGAGAGCGTTGGAGGAGGCACAGACTTTCCCTTCGACTTCTTGCTCCATGTGCTCAAGGCCGCAAGGTCCGCACCAACCGGCAGGACATCCGTGGTTCCGGCTCTGACTTCCTCTTGGAGATGAGATATGTCTTCGGCAGAAGGTTCGAGCTCGTTCAGGAAGAGGAGGACCCCAGCGGCGGTGGGGAGCGACTGGGGTTGCATCCGCCTCAACCAAGCATACGTCCTCAGTTGCCACGCATACTGGTTCCATTTGGGGTCATTGTTCGCTGGGCGCCGCATCCCCTTGTAGTCGACGATGACCTCGAACGAGGGTCCGAGTTTTGAGAGATCACCCAGCTCCTGCTTCAATGCGTTCACGATGAGGTTTGACGCGCTCGCACGGCTCAGGGTCAGCGAGCCTAGTACGTCAACGACCCCCTGGACCTCATAGTAATCGGCTCGGGGCTGCAGATTCGGCGGCCTGAGAGCGCGTATGCCGCGGAGCCGCACTTCTGCCTCGTCGATGAGTGGAAACAGCTCGGGTCCCCAGACGTTCAATGACGAAACAGCTCGCCGGCTTGCAATCCTTTGGTCAACCCCGTTTCTGTCGAAGAGGTTCGAGGGGGGAGTGAGTCCTTTGGGACTCAGGCGGTGTCGGTCGACAGTAGTCTCGATGTCCCAGACGTCCGGCTTCCAATCGCAGGGGAACTTGTTCAGCTTCCCGGCCTTCCACCGAAGATACGCTTCCTCCATCACGCCGTGGATGAATTCTCCGAACCAAAGCTGTACTGGGGTCGAGGGGGGAAGAGCGCCGCGGTTGTGGTACCGGTACTGGAGGCCGCAAGTCAGGTAGGAGAGGAGATCACCGGTCAAAGAGTACGTGGGAATCTTGTACGGTGGCTGTTTCACACTCAGTGTCATGTTGCTAACCTCAGACCATGGTCAGGTTGCCTAGGCCCCGCCAGTGCCACGTCCCAGTGCGGTCCCAACCTAGTGCTACGTGCTCGACAGAATTCTGGGGTGCCCGAAGGGCGTCCAAGCCGACGAGCAGCAGAACGTCTTGAGGACGAGAGTAGGCGACGAAGTATTGGCGGATCAGGTCGTCGAAGCAGCGATCCCGTCCCTGCCTGGCGGGGACGCCGAGAGGGGAGAATCGCCTCAACTGGTCCTCGATACGCGAGGAGGGACCCTCGTCCCTAGGGAAACGTTTGAACGCATGCGCCCAATGACGCTGCTTGAAGGAACTCCCGACGTCGACGATTACCAATGGAAATTCCAACCCCTTAGCTTGGTGGATGGAGTAGATCCCCAGACGATCTCGGGGAAGTGTCTCGAGGAGATCCTCGTCGACTTCGATAAAGTCGAGCGCGAGAGGAACAAAGACGTTCCAATACAGCTCCACCAAGGCCTTGTCGGCGACCTGCGGCGGTACGCTCGGGCCTCCGAGAATACAGGCATCGAACTTTCCCAAGTTGCTTGCAGTGGTGATCGTCCGATTCATGGCCTCGAGGTAGGCCAAGCCCTCCAGATCAGATTGGAAGTATGGGAACCAGGTCAGCAGGTTGTAGACGAGCTGAAGCAACGGAGCATCTCGCGGCCATGTCGCAGGCGCCCGGCCTCGCGACCTGGGTCGGATGGGTGTCCGGGCAGCCCATGCAGCGACAAACTGCGCAATCGGGAGCGGTGCTTGGGGGGCGGGATTGCTTGCCTGAAAGTGATGAGCCTCCTGTCGCCAGACGGTGAACACGTTCAATGCCTCTCGAGGCAAGTTGGGGATCAAGTTCGGTCCGTTCTGAGTCGGGTCAACACATGCGAGAATCAGGCCCAGGAGCTGGCCCACCTCTGGCACCGAGGCGATATCTCTCCCCCTGGGATTGTAGACCTTGATTGGGTGGGGGAGGCCGCCAAGGCGTCGCCGGAGTTCTAGCGGAAGTAGGGGCCCCGACTCCCCTTCCTCAAGGGGGGAGGAAGAGAGCATCACTACATCAGCAGCAGACCCGCCCTGAGGGCTCCGTTGTAGCACCAATTTCGATCTCGGAATGGGGAATCCGCTCCCGTTGACGACTGAATCGATTAACTGGGTGAGGTCCTCCGCGAGTTCCTGCATGGTCGGCCGGAACATGCCTAGTACAGGGAATCGGCCAGCCGCTTGTCGTCGACGGATCAACGCGGGCTTGTTCGGAACCCTGACGCCGTGGTACTCCCCATCAAGTCTCACAAAATCGTTCGTCCACGTAACGATATCGTCGGTGGAACGCCTATTCTCGACCAGGTTCACCTGTTGCGGCTGGATCCCGACAGCGTCGTGGACCCGTCCTGGGTACGCGCTGAACAGGGAAGTCGTGGCCCCCCGGAATCGGTAGAGCGCCTGGTCGTCATCTCCGACAACGGTAATGCCACCCCCCTTTGCTTTCGCCCCCTTGGCGAGCTCGAAGTAGATGAGTTCCTGGAGGAAGTTGGTGTCTTGGTATTCGTCGACGAGGACGACCTGGACTTCCTCTTGCAACTTCTTCAGGCGGCCGGACCGAAGGTCGTCAAGGAATCGTTGCTCGAGAAGAGCGAAGTCGACCTGACCGCTCGCTGCGAGGTAGGCTCGGTATGCCTCGATCGCGTCTACTGCAATCGGGATTCCCGCATGAATTCCGGCGCCAGCGAAAGCGTTTAGGTCCGTCCGATCGTAGAGTGCGCGTTCGTGAATCTCGCGGACGAAGGCCGACAGTTTCTTCGGGCTGAGACCCCGAGACGTTCCCAGTACTCTGACCGCATAGTCCACGAGTTCCTGACGTCGGAACCGACCGTGGTCGAAGAGGCCGGCACGGAGCATGAGGGCGTCCCCAAGGTACTGGTCGATGACGACGGGCGGGTAACTCCCGAGAGGGCGGTAGTCAGTAAGGATCTCTTGGGATAGACTATCGAGGGTCCCCGTACGTATCCGGTTAAAGTCAATCCTTGAGAGACGGCCCTTGAGAGCTAGTGACCCTTTAGCGAGCAGCGATTGCCGAATCTGGTCTGCCCTTTGTAGAATGCGTGACCGAACCTCCGCGGCCGCACGGCGCGTGAATGTGGTCGCGAGGATGGACGCCGGATCCACCTCATCGACAAGGATCAGTTTCAGGGCTCGCAATGCGAGGGCCGTGGTCTTCCCTGTGCCCGGCCCCGCCACCACGAAGTGGTCCGCGTCCGCTAGGTCAACTACCAGCGGGCCAAGGGGGGCGGGATCGATACTCAGGTGTCGAAGTTCCGCCTCGAAATCGGGTTGTGTAATCATTCGGGTTGGGGACCCCCCGCGGACTCGGGCTTGTCTCTCACTCTTCCGTCAACTTGTACCCGTGATGAACTTCGCAAGTTTCGCCACGGAATCAACTCCCTTACCGACAGCTCGCTCGAACTCTTGCTGTGGCACAAGAAGGTACTTCCAGACACCATACTTGTCACCACTAAGTTTCGCGCACCACTGCCGGGCTGCCTGGCTCTTGAGGATAGTGTCCTCGTGCCTTTCTCCCTTCGTCTCCAACAGCCAGTAGGTCTTGGCACGGTGACTCCCATCAGTCGCCACAACGAAATCAGGGTAGTACTGCTTGGGTCGAGTCATCTGATAGTAGGTGATGGAGAAGCCCAACCGCTCGTTCTTAAGGAAGCGCTCCACATCGGGCGCACGGTCAAGGAAATCTGCGAAGTGTTTCTCGAAGTCGTTGTGGCATGCCACCAGAGACATGTGGCTCCTCTTGCCTTCGGCAATTACTCCGCTCCACTGAAACGGTCGGATAGCTCCTGACTGGAGGAAAGGTGGTTCTGCGTGGATCGGCACCGGCTTCGCGTCTACAACCCCGACCGAGCGGATGGTCCCCTCAAGCAGGTCGAGAAGCTGGGAGCGCCAGTAGAAAATTCCTACGTCCCTCGGGTCTGCGGTCCCACGCGTCTGCAGCTTCTCCTCCAAGTAGGCCTTCGAGAACTCGAGGAGTTCGTCAAAGGAAGGGCCCATCCCGGTTGAGGCTGCGATCCCGGGATTCGTCCGCTCGAAGAGTTCCTCTGCGACCATGAATGCCGTACGCATCAGGGGGAAATCCGTTCGGAACTCCGCGAGTGTAAGCACGTCCTCAGGTTTCCCCCCAACCACGGGTCTGACGCGAATGTCAGATGGGGTGTGCTTGGAGTCAATTACAAGGCTCTCCATGCACCCGGTCTTCACGAGTTCCGCGAGGGGCCGGTTGATTCCTACCGCCCAAGAGCGCACGTGAGGGACTTCCAGTGCGAAGGCGGCCTTTCGAGAGTCGGGTTGGATCCAATTTGGCTTATTTCCCCAATCTCCAGCTGCTACCCGCTTCCGACGTTGAATCGGGAAGCCGATAAATGGAATCCCGAAGGCATCTACGGTCTCTTCGTATCCGGCAGGACGTTCGGCCAGCGGCTGATTGAGCACGTCGTAGTTCGTCAGGCGAAGACCACGCCCGATAACCTGTTCAGTCAAGAGGTCTGAACCGAAGGCGCGAATGCCCAAGATGTGGGTCACGTTCTTCACGTCCCACCCCTCTGAAAGCATGTTCACGCAGACGATGCACCGGACCTTCTCCCCGGGCATCCCCCGCCGCCCGACGGTGTTGACCATCTCGCGAAGGACGAGTTCCAACCCTTCATCCGCGTCAAAGACGTGTGAATCGACCTGAATTGTGAAGAATGACTTGGGGTCATCGGGGTCGGCGTTCCGTAGGAGCGGGTAGTCTTTCGTGAGGTGTGCAAAGATCCAGGAAGCCTTCTTCGCGTCACTAGTGACGATCAACATCACGGGACTGGGGCCCTTATTGGGAACTTGACTGGCTTTCCACTCGTTGTACTCCGTTTTCCAGCTCGAGTAGATACTCGCGATAGCGCCCTTACATGACGAAACGTACTCCCCCTGGGTTTTTGCGCCCCTGACCATATCCCAGATGTCGAGATACGCACGGCCCCCGCCCTTCTCCTCCGGGAGCCGGACGACCTTCACGAGCCCCGACTCGAAAGCGTCGTAAACCGAGAAATCTGAGATGAGCCATTCGAACAGCGCTCCTTCTGGCTTGGTCGACCCTGACCCGTACCAAGGGGTGGCGGAGAGGTCCACGCAAAGGCCGATCCTTGCGACCTTGGAAATCAAATCGATGATCTTGTTCCAACGGATGTAGTCCGGGTCCTCCCCGCGTCGTGTTCTCTTCTCACCGTAGACGTGATGGGCCTCGTCATTGATGACAATGAGGTCCTTCCAGCCCTTTATTGCTCGGCGGATCGGGCCGGTTGGGTCCCGTTGAGCCCGGCGATCCGCTGCCCACTGAACGGACGCAGGGATGAACCTGCCCCCTTCCTCAGCATCGTCGTTGGTCCAGTCGTCCCGCTCGTCGTCGAGACGAACTGACTGCCAATTCCTCACCAGGACATTGGGGTGAAAGACCGTCGAGTATTGGGGGGGGACCAGCTCGTATTCCTTGTAGAGGTTCAATTCACCCGAAGGGTCCAGGCCGTCCCCGCGAGGAGTCCCTCGAACGCGATCACGGACCGTGAGGTTGGGGACAAGAACGAGGAGATTCTCGGAGAGCGGCGATCCACTGACGCGCGCGTGATGCAACGACGACCAGACAACCACGAGGGCCATCACCAAGGTCTTGCCTGTCCCAGTCGCGAGCTTGAGTGCGTAGCGCAACAGAGCCCCAGATTCGGGCATCTTGTAGCCCGACTTGGCTTCGAATAGATAGATCAGAGTCTCGATTGCCTCCCTCTGGCAAAAGAAGAATCGCCTACCCTGGGACTTCCGCTCCTCCGGGCGACCGAACCACCAGTAGAGGAGCTCCTTGGTCACCTCGGCGATTCCGTCGTACGGCCGACCAGCCCATGGCCCGGTCCCGTCCCGCCACTCCCTGACCTCGTCTCGCAACGAATTGACAAAATCGTTGAGCTCCCGGTTTGGCGTTGCGGTGGAAGTGTCGAGTGTCGTCTGGCTTCCAAGAAGGTTCTCAAGAGTGCGACCTCCCCCTGCATCTGAGGCGAACCTCAAGCGCATGGAGGGGCGCCGGTGGCCCTCCACGAGTTGGGTCCGGCCTCCGGGGAGGAAGTCGTAGAAACGGTCTGGCTCCTCGTAGGCGTCGCATATTACGACGCGGTCAACAAAGTACGCCATGGTTAGGAGTTGGGAAGGCTCTTCACCACGGTAGATTCGTTCCCGTAGACGTCGACTACCTTGACCGCAATACGACCATACTTTCCAGGAGAGAAGGGTGCCGACTCGAGCTTCAGTTCGAAATCCTCGGAATCAGGATCGTTGGACAGAACACTGGAGAGGTTCGGTACGCGCTTGAAGTCGAAGAACATCTGGCAGTCAACGAAGCAATCCCCGTCGTAATCCTCGTCAAGGTACCATGCAGCGACGTAGCCAGAGTCTGCATTCTTGTAGTCTGTGATGCGCTTCTCCCTGTCGAAGACGCCCACGCCTTCCAGGGAGATAGTAAACTCCTTCGAGGAGGCTCCGGACTCCTTTGGATTAAGGCGAATGTCTGGAAGGGACAGCGGAGAGAACAACATGCCCGGCTGGGTCGTCTTGAGCCCTTCCATTAGGGTGTCAGGGCGAATCACCACGAGATTGATCTTAACCTTCCCTTGGGCCTCAAGCTTGGACTTGATCTCGCCCACGTTTGCTTCGAAGGCCCAACCTAGAATGTGAGCTTCGAGGAGGCCGCAAGCCAGAGCGTCCTGGGCGGCATCATTGAGTTGCTTGGCGGTTACCCTTCCCGAGACGGGACCGACAGAGATGGCAAACCTCTCCTTCTGAGATTCGACGACGGCATGGATCAACCCCTTCGAGGTTTGGGGAGCCGCGTCCTTGCGATACAGCCGGCAGATGACGGTGATGTAATTCTCAACCGTGCCTCCCTCATTGAAAGAGCCTTTCCAGTCTTCGACAGAGTACCGGCCAATGGTGAGGAGTTCGAATGGTCCAGTAACCCTCACGACGCCCTTCACGATCTCCGGGCGATCAACCAACTTGATTGACTCGGGTTCCATGTCGTACGCAAGGGTGCTTGCTGAGAACTTCTTCGCAGTTGCGTACTCGAAACCATCCGAGACGCTTTTGCCTCGCAGCTTGAAATGGTCGAAGGCTGCAGACATCAATCGCTGGCGTGCGATATTGATGGCCACGCGGGACGTGTCGCAGGTGACCCAGCGTCTCCCGTACCTCTCTGCACAGTAAGCCGTCGTGCCGGACCCGCATGTAGGGTCGAATACAAGGTCGCCTGGGTCGCTTGTCATGAGGATGCATCGCTGGACCGCTTTAGTAGGCGTTTGAACCACGTAGAGCTTCTCCCGACGGAAGCCGCCCAATGGAGTGTCAAGCCAGATGCTCTTGAGCGGGGTTACTGGAGAGTCCTCGAAGGGGTAGTACTTTACGCGAAGTGTCTTACCGTGCTTCACGAGGCGACCGAGCTGCGCGAGTCGATCCATGCCCTCCTTGGAAACGGACCATTGCCGGCCCTCACTAGGAGCGAATTTGTCCCCATTGAATTCGTACGTGAACCCGCGAGTCTCGCTGGGGTGCTGAGACGTGATAGGTTGCGTGACATACACCCTCCATCCGTCAGGAATCAAACGGGGGTCCTCGATTTCGGAGGGACTCAGAGCCTCAGTCTTGCCGTCACGCGATTCGCGCATCAACCCCTGATATCCATCGAGAACCCGTTCTCGGTCTTGGTACAAAGGGTGGTACTTCACCGTGGATTTGTTCTTCGCATACCACAGGAAGTAATCGGCGACGACCTCGATCAGATCTTTAGTCGATGTCCCTGTTCGCCTAAAGGCGATCTGGCCGCAACAGTTCTCCGCTCCGAAAACCTCGTCCATAAGGAGCCGAACACGATGGACATTCTCCTCGCTGATTTGGACGAAGACAGATCCGGTCTCGGCGAGGAGCTCTCGCATCAAGTAGAGCCGCTCCTGGAGATATGACAGGTAGGAGTGAACGCCCAGCGTCCAGGTGTCTCTGAAGGCCTTGATTGTCACGACGTCGTCCTTTCCTTCTTCCTCAACATTCTCAGCCGAGTCGACCCTCTGCTGGAAGTTTGAGTTGTAGGAGACCCCATAGGGGGGGTCCATGAAGATGGTCTGAACCTGCCCCCTGAGTCCCTCGTACCTAAGCAGAGACTCCATCACGACCAGCGAGTCCCCGCAGACGAGCTTGTTCTTCCATCCACCGTCGTGCGTGTAGAACTCAACCCTCCGGTCTCTGTCGGACTCTCGAAGGCTCTTCTCCAACTCTGCGAAGTACGCCGAGAGGCGCTTCTGCCCTTCTTTCTTGAGCGTCGCTTCCTTGGCCGCCTCCACGACCTGTCCGATCTTGGACTCGGAAACGACCTCGTTCCTTTGGAGGGGGAGAACCGGAATAGCCCTCTTGCTCCGCTTCCCAGACCAGAATAGGGCCGGGTCGACCATCGGGTCCATGTCGACCAAGAGCGGGCGTGCGAGGTCGGACCGCGTCCCGACCTTGATTCCACTCGCCCAGCCATTCTCCATGATGAGGTCCACCACCTCTTCCTTCACAGGCAGGAGGGGAGTGTGGCCCGTTTCGGGGACACGGGTTTCGTGGACCTCCTCGAATGTGTAGCGCGATACTGCACCCTGGTCCTTCCGACGAGCCCTCACTGCTTTCAAGTCTCGCTCCGAGCTTACACCTCTTGGCATCTCCTCTCGGGAGGAAATGAGGCCGGGGTGCCGAACTCCTTCGGGTTCATAGTCCAATCGACCTTAAGATGGCTCACTCGGTTCGACCGTGCCACCACACAGCCAGAGGCAGGCCACCGGGTGCGGGCGCGTATTCACTTGTTGGGTAACCGTAATGCCGGAACTACTCGGAAAGCGGGTTCGTTGGGAGCGCGATGACGACTACGCTCATGAACGGCCGCGGCTTGGTGATGGGCCCATCGGGTGGTCTTTCTTCCAGCGATCGATCTTCTCTAGAACAGCCTCTCGAACGAAGTCTCCAAGCCGATTATAGTGGTCGTCCCCGTCAATGATGTGGACGAGATCTTCGTAATAGCCGCGCTCAATCCGGCCGGCGACGGAAACCTTCGGCAGGATCTTCTTCTTCGGCTTCGGGAGCGGGGGGTGCGTCACAGTGGTAACGTGAGTATGCGCAAGAGCTTATAATTCGTTCGTATCCGTTACGAACGATACGAATGGGCGCACGAGGTGTCGGGAAGGCATCGCCCCTCTTCGGAGCCGGCGCTCCGGGTCTCGGTCCTTCCCTTCCACCCAAGGGGGTGGTGCGCCTTCGGCCCGAGACCTGGCGCCTGCTGGCCTCCCTCCGACGCCAGATCGTGGACTCCGAGGGCAAGCCCGTCGGTGTAGAGTCATTCGACCGCCTCATCCGCCGTCTCATCGAGGAGAGGCCCCGGGTCGCTCCCGGACCGACTCCGAACGGTCGTGGAGGCGGAGCATGAGCGCCGATGCGTCTGTCGGTGCGATCCACCCCAGCTCGCTCTCTGCTGACCAGGTCGATGCCATCCAATCGTCCGACGCCTGTCCGGCCTGCGGCCACTCGGAGTTCCTCCACGAGACCATCCTGACCTCCACGGGTTCGTTTGTCATCTGCCACGAAGAGACGGAGCACGGGGAATGTTTCCGTGTCCGCCACTCGGAGGGCATCCCCTTCGGGGCGTGCCAGAGAGAGTTCGAATGAGCGGGGATTGCTCGGTGGGTCCAACCCAAGAGGTCGCCGAGCCCGACGAGCAGGAGGTTGTCGTTCAGGAAGTCCCCCTGTCTGGGGGCGGTTGCGAGGCCCCGAATCCCGCCGCTCCAGCCCCAGCTTGCCTGACGGAGCTCGATCAGGAGCGGACCGTAGACCTCCGTCCGCTGAAGCGGGCTGCTCGCGCGCTTCCCGAGACGGACCCAACCCGCCGGCTCATCGAGGGGGAACCGGATGTCCTTCCCCTCCGGGTCCTAGCAGCAAAGGCGGACTCGTGGGTGCTGTTGCTGCTTCGGCGGGGGGATTGAGGAGGACCCGGTCTTGACCCACATTCCCCGCGAAGGTCCAGCCCCGGTCGAGGTAACCCGGCAGCTCGTCGACGGTGACGAGCGCCTGCTTCTTCGGAGTCGGGGTCACCCGACGCTGGGTGAGCGCCCGGACCTGTTCCACGTCG
The DNA here is from genome assembly GCA_021817605.1 of Thermoplasmata archaeon. Lineage (GTDB taxonomy): Archaea > Thermoplasmatota > Thermoplasmata > Lutacidiplasmatales > UBA184 > Lutacidiplasma. The sequence goes on from JAKAUN010000012.1 coordinate 155,326, forward strand.
GTGAGGTCGACTCCCGCGAGCTCCTTCTCCGAGTAGCCGAGCGAGCCGAGGAGGACCCGCGCGACCTCCCGCCGCACGTCTCCCTCGGAGGGGACGTCCCCCGTGAGGATCGGCTCGCAGCGACGGTACGCCTCCCGCATCTCCTCGACGAGATCCGATGGCAGGCGGTTCTTGTTCAGCGAGTAACGGGCGGTGATGTCGCCGGTGTGCCCGCCCCAGTGGATGACGAAGCGGTGGGCGACCTTGCCCTGTCCCTCGGCGATCCCGAGTCGGGTCTCGAAGTAGACCCGGAGCACGTAGGGTCGGTCCTTCATCCCGAGGGACCGGAACGTTGCGCGGACCCCCTCGCTGACATTCATGGTACGCAGGAACGGCCGGCGCCCCCGCCCCGAACTCACGAGGTCGCTCGCGCGGGTCAGCTTCTCGCCCTCGGCGATGCGGAACTTGAGGTAGTCCTCGATCGCCCGGCAGGCCGGCGTCGCGGCGAACGTGAGGTAGGTGTGTCCGGCCTTCGAGATGGACTCTCGGACCACTACGAGCGCGGGGACCTTACGGAACCTCGGCTCGTCGCCGCTGAGGTCGAGCTCGGGGAAGTCTCCGAGCGTGAGCCCGTCGTCCCCGAGGTAGTTGCCGAGGACCTCAGGCCGGACGCCACTGTAGGCCATGAGTCCACAGGCGACCCGGTTCCGGAGGGGTGCCTTCGCCAGCACGGCTCGGACCTGCCCCGGCGAGGGCGCCACCTCATCGACGAGGGTGGGTGTCGACTCTCGACCGCGGATGTTCACCCCGGTCACCGCGGCACGGCCGCTGTGCTTCCGCCACGAATTGACGGCCTTGACGGTGCTGTGGATGTAGGAGCCTGCGTGCTTGGCGCGGGACTCGAGATCCACGAAGTCCATGACGAGGTCACGGAGTGGCTTGTCCCCCATCTGGGCGAGTCCCTCCGGAGGGACCTTCATGAGGCGGCAGAACGCGGCGAGACGGCGCACGTAGACATCGGCCGTGGCGCGGCTCCCCTGGGCGACGTTCCGGTGCCACCGACGGCGGTCGTCGGACTCAGCGAGGAACGGCTCGAGGCGAGGCGGTCGCTTGGGGTTCACGGCATGAGAGATGTCGCATGGGTTCTAATAGATTATCCTATCAGGCCCCCTCGGGCCCGGCTCGTCAGAGAGTTGTACCTTTGGTGCTCGCGGACCACCCTGTCCGCTTGGTCACGTGGACCTCGGGGATCTCAACCGCGAGATCGCCTCCAAGCTGCTCTCGCTGCGGCTGCCACCGCCCCAAGTAGAGTCAACCCGTTCCACCGGGCCGGCCACGGCCGGCCCGGTCTTTTCTGAGTCTCGCTCCCCCAGGAACTACGCACGAGACCCGCGGGCAGTCCCGATAGGTCGGCTCGGAGGGGAGGAGGAACCTCCGGCGGGAACACCGTCCGAGCCGGCGCCCGTTCTGGTCCTATGCACGACGTGCCGTCAGCCGATCCGGTGGAACGAGGTCTTGGCGATCTCCTTCTGCTGCCTCAGCGGACGGACGAATCGCCTGACCAGGTCATAGCCACCCGCATACCCTTGGCGTTGGATCTCCTCGAGAAGACGGATCGACGAGAGGGGATGTTGCGCGATCCGTGCCTGGAGATACGGCTTGAACGGGTCCGGCAAACTCGGCGCCTCGACCCGAGGATGCCGTTCTCCGGGAGGGCCGAGATGCAGGAGGCTCCGAACGGTCTTTCGATCGAGGTCGAGCTCGCGGGCGATGGCACTGATCGACATTCTCTCGGTCGACATCCGACGAATCTCTGCCTGCTGTTCCAGTCGAAGCACCGGGTTCCTCCCCCGCACCCTCTCTTCCAAGGGCCCGGGAGGGGTGGGGAGATTCGACATCCCACTTTCGGGGAGATTCGCTGTCCCACTTACACCATGAAGCCATGACGCTTCAGGACCCGGTGCACCGTGATCGCGCTGACCTGAACCCCCCGCCGTCGGAGAAGGGCGTGGATCCGCAGAGCTCCCCAGGCAGGGTGCTGCCGTCGGAGCTGGAGGATCCGATTGACCAGGTTCCCGTGGATCCGGTTGGGGCTGTGGTGAGGACGGCGCGAGTAGTTCCGCAGCCCCTCGACGCCTTCTTCTCGGTAGTATCGGCACCAGCGTCTCAGCGTCCGATCCGAGATCCCGAAGATCCTACAGATCTCCGAGGATCGGACGCCACGTTCGAGATGCTGTTGGACCGCGCGCAGTCGGAGACGAACATCTTCCTTGACCAAGGCCACCCCTTCCTTGGGGCGGCCATATGTCCTGATAATTCAGACGGCCAGATGTCCTGCTACACCACACTTAACTCGGCCCGAATGCGCCGTGAGCGAAGACCTCCCCCGATCCAAGTCCACCTCTGCGTGGCAACAACCGTCGGGGTGTGACCGATTGGCTCCCTTCGCACCGGGGTGCGCGAACGGCACGGAGTCCCCCGACGGGCCGGAGTCGCTCCTACGCCATCCGGCCACCCACCCAGAATCCGGAAGAACCCCTTTAGTAAATCTCCTGAGTGCACTCAATGAATACAGAGATGGACATTCGAGCGCTGATTCTTCACCCAGGTCCATACCCCCTGTTTTTCTCCGTCGTAGTGGGGATTTGGATCGTCAGCGAAATCATCGGAGGGGTCATCATACCGAGCCGCCGAAGAAAGGGCAGGTCGGTTCAGCAACGTCAGGGAAGACTGAACGTCATCGCCTGGCTCGATTTTGAGGTGGTCATCGCCGCATCCGTCCTGCTCGCGGTGTTCAGTGTGTCCGTCCTTCCTGCCTGGGCCTACTTCCTGGGGGCCGCCCTGATCCTGCTGGGCGTCACCGTGCGTCAATGGGCCATCGCCGTCCTGGGGCGATACTTCTCCAATGTGATCGGGATCCAGAAGGGTCAGAAGATAGTGCAGTCCGGGCCGTACCGGTTGGTGCGTCACCCCTCGTATACGGGCGTTCTGCTGATTCAGCTCGGCATTGCCTTCGCATTCCAATCTTGGGCGGCCGTCCTTGTGGCCGTGACGGCCTTCGGCATTGCCTACGGGCATCGGATGCTGTCCGAAGAGAGGTTTCTCACGAGAGAACTCGGCGACATCTACGCGGACTACTGTAGACACACCAAGAGATTGCTTCCCTTTCTCCTCTGACTTGGCGGGCCCTTCTCGTTGCCTGCTCCCACGGGCGCGTATTGAGCACGATTGCAGGACTTCCGACGCGCGTACGCGGTCCACTTTCTGACGGTGAATGGGCCTATAGGCCGCGTCGTGAGTGTTGGTTTCACTCAACCAGAGGTGAAGCCGATCGCTCCGCGCGCTTTCCCGCCGGGGAGCGGGTGCGATGTCACTACCCTAGTGGCACGCGACGCCGGGGACACAAGAACCGAATGAGGTCGACTCCACGCGTTTTGCCGGCACGCCCTCGAGGATTCGGCGAACCGAGGAACGCACCGCGATAGAGACCCGGCCCTACGGGCCGGGAAAAGGGTTGGGACTGCCTTCGAGCCTAGACCGAGACGTCGGGAGCGGAGGGGTCTACTTCGAGAGGCCGAGCTGGCGGTAGAGATCCGCCGAGTTGCCGTACGCCCGAAGCGACTTGACCTTGCCGTTCTCGTTGAGAACGACCCGAGTCATCTGGTCCTCGACAAACCTCT